>JAJEDE010000016.1 GCA_022821645.1 Chloroflexota bacterium | reverse complement strand
CAGTCGGCGGGAGTTGCACGACAAGGCGCTGATGTGGCTCAGCTACGGCGTGCGGCTGGTCTGGGTGGTGCATCCCGCTACGCGCACGGTCGACGCGCATCGCGCGGGCGGGGACGTAGCCACGCTGACCGAAGGCGACGTTCTGGACGGCCTGGATGCGCTGCCGGGCTTCCGTTGCACGCTGCGCGACCTCTTCGACGCATAGCGTCGGGTTCTCTTCCGGTGGATCTTTCGGAGACGTTGGTCTCGTTGAGAGCCACCTTTGCAAAACCCAGAGGCGGTTGCTCGGAATAGCATTCACTCCGCCCTCTTCCCCAGGAGAGACCTTTGCGTAACCCCGGCGTGGTCGCCCGGAAGACCCCTCACCCCAACCCTCTCCCCGAGGAGAGGGAGCAAGAGCGGCCGCACCTTCGAGGGCGAGGGGCGTCTTGCAATGGCCTCAGGAGAGGGGAAAGACTGCAACTCGCTTCGTGGAGAAGGGCGCGACCAAGGTGACTTACTACCCGGAGGTGGCCGCGCGGCGCTGGCGCAGGATGCGCGCGGCCGCATCCAGATCGTCCGGCGTCGTGATCTTCAGATTCTCGCGGCTGCCCTCGAAGACTCGGACCGGCAGGCCCTCGGCTTCCAACACCGAGACATCGTCCGTGTAGAGGTCCAGCATGGCCGTCTGCCGTTCGTGCGCGCCCAGCAGGTCGGAAAAGCGGGCGAACTGCGGGGTCTGCGCGTGCCAGACCGATGACCGTATCGGTGTTCGCACGACCAGGCGATCGCGGTCGACGATCTTCAGCGTGTCCGTGGCGGGAACGCCGGCCACGGCCGCGCCGTAGACCCGCGCCATTCGCAGGCCGTCCTCGATCAGCGCGGGTGTGACCAGCGGGCGCGCCCCATCGTGCACGGCCACGTAGTCGGGCGGCTCGCTATCAAGGGCGCGAAGACCGTGCAGCACGGACTCGGCCCGCGACGCGCCGCCGCGCACGAAGGCTCGCACCTTGGCCAACCCGGCCTGCTCAACCGCTTCGCGAATGTTCGCCTCGTTGTCGCCAGAGGTCGTCACCACGACGGACCGGATGCCCGGACTTGCCTCGAAGGCCCGCAGGCTCCACACGATCACCGGCTCCCCTTCCAGGTCCGCCAGCAGCTTGTCCTTGCCGCCCATGCGGGCGCTGGACCCCGCGCCCAGCACCACCGCGTCGGCGCTCACGCCAGGGCCGCGTCCAACGCCTGGCGAAGATTGGCAACGGGTACGGCCGTGGTCTGGCGACCGTTGGTTTGCGCCCCGGAGGGGACCACGCAGCGGGTGAAGCCCAGCCGCGCCGCTTCGTCCACACGCTGCGCGGCCGAAGGGACGGTACGCAGCTCGCCGGCCAAGCCGACTTCGCCCACCGCCGCCGCTCCCAGGCGCAGCGGCTGGCCGCTATGACTGGAGGCCACCGCCAGCGCCACGGCCAGGTCCGTCGCCGGCTCGCGCAGCCGTAGCCCGCCCACCACGTTCACGTAGACATCGTGCGAGGACAGTCCCACGTCGGCCCGGCGCGCCAGCACCGCCAGCAGCATGTTCAGGCGATTCAGGTCCAGGCCGTTGGCCAGCCGACGCGGCTGGCTGTAGGTCGTGGGCGCGACCAGCGCCTGGATTTCGACGAGCAGCGGCCGCGTGCCTTCCATCGCTACTGCCACGGCCGACCCGGGCGCCGTCGCATCCCGTCCCGCCAGCAGCATGGCCGAGGGATTGGTCACTTCGCGGAGGCCCGACCCATCCATCTCAAACACGGCCACCTCGAACGTGGGCCCGAAGCGGTTCTTCACCGAGCGCAGCAGCCGGTGGGCGTGGTGATCGTCGCCTTCCAGGTACAGCACCGCGTCCACGATGTGCTCCAGCATTCGCGGTCCCGCCACCATGCCTTCCTTGGTGACGTGCCCCACGATCAGCACCGGCGTGTTCGTAGCCTTGGCGTACTGCAACAGCCGCAGCGTGGACTCGCGCACCTGCGTGACGCTGCCCGGCGCCGAGGCCAACCCGTCCGCGCGAACGGTCTGGATGGAGTCCACCACCAGCATCCCGGCCTTCAGGCGCTCGGCCTCGGCCAGCGCCCCGTCCATCGCCGTCTCGGCGTACACGAACAGCCCGTCGCCGCCGATTCCCATGCGCTCCGCGCGCATCCGGATCTGCGCGGCCGACTCCTCCGCGGCCACGTATAGGCAGGGACGCCCGGGCGACGCCAGCTCTGCCGCCAGCCGCAGCACCAGCGTGGACTTGCCCACGCCCGGATCGCCCGCCAGCAGCACCAGCGACCCCCGCACCAGCCCGCCGCCCAGCACCCGATCCATTTCGCCCATGCCGGAAGGCAACCGGTCGTCGGCCGACGTATCGATCTGATCCAGCGCCACCGCCTGCGGCGTCGCGCGCGAAACGCCCGGCCCCTCCGTCACCCGCCGCTCGGCCAGGGAGTTCCAGGCCCCGCAAACACTGCACTGCCCCATCCACTGCCGATGCTCGGCGCCGCAGTCGGCGCAGGCGAACAGGCGGCGGGGTTTGGCCAATGGACGTCAGCCTCGGACCGGGTGCCCCGAATGGTAGCGCCGGGCGAAGCCGGGCCAGGTGTCGAAGGCCGCGTCCTGTGCTGCAATTCGGGATTCGCGCATGACCGTGGGCTCCGTGAATGTCGTGAGCAACGGGATGGGAGTATCCTCCGTCGGCGAGACGGAGTTTTTGGCGGTCGGGCGGATCCCCCCAGCGTCGACGAGTTTCGGAGGCAGTCATATGCGGGTTCCCAGGTTCATCCCACTGTTGCTTGCGCTCACTTTCGCCGTGGCGATCGCCGGCTGCGGTGAGGAATCCGGCGATTCCACGACCGGCGCAACATCCCCAGCAACGCCAGCCGCGGGCGATGCCGCCACCGCCGGCAAGATCTCTGCCAACAACGCCACCGTTGAGGAGTTGGAGGCGGCGCTTGCGGCGGCCGGGATAAGCAATCCCGGGGCGTGGGCTCACGATATTGAGCACCACCGCCCGTTCCCGGCCGACGACCCGGAGTTTGCGAAGCTTCGGCGGGGGCTCGAGGAGCACAACGCCGCGCCCGATGTCGTGGAGACGATTATCGGGCTACTCAAGCTGCCGTGATTCGATCCTTCGCCGGTGAGGGGGTAGCCGGGACGCTGCGGGGCGCCATGGCGTTGCTCGGCGTTATCAGCATCCTGAGCGTCGCCGTTGCACTTGCTTATGAACGGCACTGGGGAGACTTCTGGCAGTTGGTGCCGTGGGCAGCCGTGATATTGAGCGGCTTGGCCCTGGCCGCGCTCGTGCTTCGCACGTCTCGGGCGACAGTTCGGATCGCTCGGATTATTGCGGTAATCGTTCTCGTCAGCGCGTTGCTTGGTACTTGGCGGCACTTCGACCACAACTACGAAACGGCCGCTATTGATCAGGACTACTCGGACCGCTGGGGGGAGATGTCGGTCGTGGACCGCGTATGGACGGTAGCCAACGGCGCCGTCGGCCATGTGCCCGTGCCCGCCGCCGGGGCCCTGGTTCCCGTCGGCGTGACTCTCTGGATGACGACGCTGGGACTAAGCCACAAGTCCCGGCGAGACGCCAAGACAGCCCGCCGCGCACGGTAGCGGCTGCGAAGAGTTCAGAAGCAAGGCAAGCCACAGAGGCGTGTTAGCTGCCCCTCGGTCGATCGCGTTGACGGCTCTAGAGGATCTGGGCTGTTGAGTAGGCCGCCACAAGTACGAGCGTCAGGCCTTGTTCTGTCAGAAGGACGTGAAGACTAGGCTTCGACCGGCTCTCGCGATGTGATGGCCACGTCGTCGCCATCTTTGTCCACGATCACCTGGGCGCCCGGCTCGAAGGCGCCGCGCAGCAGTTCTTCGGCCAGCGGGTCCTCGATCAGGTTCTGGATCACGCGGCGCAGCGGACGGGCGCCAAAGTCGGGGTCGTATCCCTGTTCGGCCAGCAGGCCCTTGGCTTCAGCCGTGACTTCCAGCTCCAGGTCGTGCTCGCTGAGTTGCAGGCGAACGCGCGCCAGTTCCAGGTCCACGATGTCGGCCACGTCGGCGCGGGTGAGCGCGTGGAAGACCACGCTGGCGTCGACCCGGTTGAGGAACTCGGGCCGGAAGACCTTCTTGAGCTCGTTCAGCACCTTGGACCGCATGTTGCGGTAATAAGTGTCCTCGGTTGACGCGTCCTCGCTGTGGAAGCCGAGCGTGGCGTTGCGCTTGATGTGCTGGGCGCCCACGTTGGACGTCATGATCACGATGGTGTTGCGGAAATCCACCGACCGCCCCTTGGCGTCGGTCAATCTGCCATCGTCCATGAGCTGCAACAGGATGTTGAAGACCTCGGGGTGGGCTTTCTCAATCTCGTCCAGCAGGATCACGGCGTACGAGCGCCGGCGCACGGCCTCGGTCAACTGGCCGCCTTCCTCGTAGCCCACGTAGCCCGGCGGCGCGCCGACCAGCCGCGATACCGCGTGGCGCTCCATGTACTCCGACATGTCGATGCGGATCAGCGAGTCCTCGCTGCCAAACATGAAGTCGGCCAGCGCCCGCGCCAGCAGGGTCTTACCGACGCCGGTGGGCCCAAGGAACATGAACGCGCCAATGGGTCGCTGGGGGTCCTTCAGCCCGGCCCGCGCACGGCGCACGGCGCGCGAGATGGACTCGATGGCTTCCTTCTGGCTGACCACTCGCCGTGCCAACTCGTCTTCCATGTGCAGCAGCCGCTCGGACTCCTCCTCGCGGATGCGCGTGACCGGGATGCCGGTCCACATGGACACAACCTGTCCGACTTCCTCTTCGGTCACGCGCGGCGACTGGCCCTCGTTGGACTTGGTCCACTCCTCGCGCAGGGCGTTGGCCTTGCCGCGCAACTGCTCTTCTTCCTGACGCAATTGGTTGGCGGCTTCGAAGTCTTCCGCGTCGATGGCCTTGGATTTCTCCGCGGCCACCTGGTCCGCGCGGGACTCGAGTTCGCGCAGCCCCTTGGGCGGCATGCCGTAGCGGATCTTGACGCGGGCGGCGGCCTCGTCCATCACGTCGATGGCCTTGTCCGGCAGGAACCGGTCGGTGACGTAGCGGCCGGCCAACTCGGAAGCCGCGACCAGGGCGTCGTCCGTGATCTCCACGTTGTGGTGGTCGGCGTAGCGGCTGCGCACGCCGCGCAGGATGTCCACGGTTTCCTCGATCGACGGTTCCTGCACCATGACCGGCTGGAAGCGGCGTTCCAGGGCGGCGTCGCGCTCGATGTACTTGCGGTACTCGTCCAGCGTCGTCGCACCGATCACCTGCAACTCACCACGGGCCAGCGACGGCTTGAGGATGTTCGCGGCGTCCACCGCGCCCTCGGCGGCGCCTGCGCCCACGACTGTGTGTAGCTCGTCGATGAAGAGCACGGAATCGGTGGAGCCCTTGATCTCGTCGATCACCTTTTTCAGGCGTTCCTCGAACTCGCCGCGGTACTTGGTGCCGGCGACCAGCGTGCCCATGTCCAGCGTCAGCACGCGCCGGTCGCGCAAGGAGTCGGGCACTTCACCTTCGATGATGCGCTGGGCCAGGCCCTCGACGATGGCTGTCTTGCCGACGCCGGGTTCGCCGATCAGGGCCGGGTTGTTCTTGGTGCGGCGGCTCAGGATCTGGATCACCCGCTCGACTTCATCATGCCGCCCGATCACCGGGTCCAGCTTGTCGGCTCGCGCCGCCGCCGTGAGGTCGATGCCCATCTGGTCGACGACCGGTGTCTTGGATGAACGCTTGGACGGGGCGGTGGTGGCGGCCTCGCGCGGGCGCTCGCTTTGGCTCTGGCTGACGACCTGCACGACCTGCGAGCGCACCTTCTCCAGGTTCACGCCCAGGCTCTCCAGCACGCCGGCGGCGATGCCCTCGCCCTCGCGCACCAGGCCCAGCAGCAGGTGCTCGGTGCCGATGTAGTTGTGGCCCAGCCGCCGGGCTTCTTCGATCGACAGCTCGATGACCCGCTTGGCGCGCGGCGTCAGGGTGATGTCGCCAACCACCATGCGCTCGCCGCGGCCGATGATGAACTCGACCGCGCTGCGAACCTTGTTCAGTTCGACGCCCAGGTTCTTGAGCACCTGGGCGGCGATGCCCTCGCCCTCGCGCACCAGGCCCAGCAGCAGGTGCTCGGTGCCGATGTAGTTGTGGTTAAAGCGCGTCGCCTCGTCCTGCGCGTAGACCAGGACCTTTTTCGCGCGCTCCGTGAACTTATCGAGCCTGTCGTTCACGGCAACCTCCGGTGGCGGCGACCCAGAGCTTACGAACCGCTCGTGGTCTCGTCGCTCGCCTCTATTGTGGCATCCACGCCGTCGGAATCCGTAACGTTTGCTTCATCTAGGTCGTCGGCGTCCTCGGCGACAACTGCGTCCGCGTCGTCAAACTCCTCGGCTACGTCCGCATCCGGGCTTTCCGCCACCGCGGCCAGTTCGCCTTCGGCCTCTTCGTCGAGGTAGTCCTCGTCGGGCGCCGGATAGATCTCGACCGGCGTCAACCGGATGCGCCGCCGTTGGGCGTCGATGCTGAGGATGCGGAACTGCCCGATATCGCCTTCGTTCACCATGTGCAGGGCCGCGTTCCCCAGATCCGAGGAATGGGCCAGTCCTTCAACACCGTCCGCCAGCCGAATGAACGCGCCGAACGGCGCCAACTTGGTGACGACCCCCGGCACAACCTCGTTTTCCTGGAAGCGCGCCGTCAGATTGGCCCACGGGTCCGTCGTGGCGCGCCGCATGCTCAGCGCGATCTTCTTGTCCACGCGGTCCAGGGCCAGTACGTAAACGTCTACTTCCTCGCCCGGCCGCAGGATTTCCTCGGGGCTCTCCACGCGGCTCCACGAAAGCTCGGAGATGTGGGCCAGCCCGTCTGCCCCGCCCAGGTCGATGAATGCGCCAAAACTGCAGATGTTGCTGACGATGCCCTTGCGAACCTGCCCAACCTGCAACTCGTCCAGCAGCACTTCGCGCCGCTGCGCGCGCATTTCGCGCTCGGCGACTCGCTCCGAGAGGATCAGGCGGTTCCGGCGCCGGTCGAGTTCGATGATCTTGACGTAGATCATCTTGCCGACCAACTCCGACAGCTTCGCGTTCAGTTCTTCTTCGGTCTCGTCGGCAGGCCCGCGCCGCAGGCTGGTGAGCTGTGACAGGGGTACGAAGCCGCGCGGTCCCACGTCCACCAGGACGCCGCCCTTGTTGTATTCCTGGACGGTGGACTCAATGATCGTGCCGTTCTCGAAGAGTTCCTCGGTGGCGCGCCAGACTTTCTCCTGCGCTGCCCGGCGTACCGAGAGCACCGCAGGTCCGTCGCCCTCCGGCCGAACCACATACACGAAGGCGACATCGCCAACGCTGAAGACGGGCTTCGGCTCCTCGGACCGCGAGTCCCACAACTCCCGCTGCGGCACCACGCCCTCGGACTTCAAGCCGATGTCCACGAGCAATTCGTCGGGGTCGACCCCAACGACGAGGCCCTCGATCACGTCGCCTCGGGAAATCCCCTGCATCGCGCCGCCGGGCTCGTTCAGCAGGTCTTCCATCGACTCCAGCTCAACGACTGGTTCTGGTTCGGCTACCGAGACGTCGGCTGGCGCCGCAGCGTCGTGAGTCGCGCTCAAGCGGAGATGCCTTTCGAAGTATTGGGGATGGCGCCGCCTATAGGGGGCGGCTGCCTCGTTGAGTATATCAACGGCTCAGGAAACGTCGGCAGGTTCTTCGAGACGCCTACGGCATCACGAAGCCGCCGTCGTAGCTGATGTTCTGGCCGGTCATGTAGTCCGACGCATCGGACAGCAGGTAGGCCACGAACCCGGCCACGTCCTCCGGCGTTTCCACCCGGCCCAGCGGAATGCGGGAAATCGCCTCGGCGATTACTTCGCCGGGTTGCTTGCCCAGCAGCTTGGCCCGCTCCCGGTCGATGTACTCCCACATCGGGGTGTCCACCACGCCCGGGCTCACGGCGTTCACCCGCACGTTGAGCGGACCCAGTTCCATCGCCATCACGCGCGTCAACCCGTGCAGGGCCGTCTTGCTGGTGTTGTAGACGTTGGTGGCGAATGAGGGCAGGCGCGATGAGGCCGAAGCGATGATGACAATGCTCCCCTGTTTGCGTTCCGCCATCCGCTCGGCCACCGGGTGCACGAAGTGGAACGTGCCGTCCAGGTTGACGGACATGACCTGGCGCCAGATCTCGGGCGTGAGGTCCAGGAAGTTCTGCACACGCATGATTCCGGCGTTGGCGACGGCGCCGGTCAGTCCGCCAAGCTCGTCGTCGACCTCGTAGACCCACGCGCGAACCGCGTCGTGGTCGGTCACGTCCAGCTGAGCTGAAAACGCCGTTCCGCCGCCGCTCCGGATCTCCTCGGCCACGGCCGCCGCCGAGTCGCCGTCAATGTCGGATACCGCCACGGCCCAGCCGTCAGCGGCCATCTTCAGCGCCGTGGCCCGGCCAATGCCTCGGCCCGCGCCGGTGATCGCGACCGATCCGGTCATTGCCTGGCCCGCTATCCGTCCAGCGCCGGCGGTACGCCTACCGACGCGCCGGTGGTGAGCGCGCGCACGCCTGCGTCGATAATGGCTACCACTTCCCGGTTGAACCGGAAGCTCCCGCGACCCTCGATCGGCGCGCCCTCGCGCACGCAGTGCGCAAAGTAGGCCACCCCGCTGCGGCGTTCAGGAGCGGGCGGCGGCGTTTCGATCAGTTCGCCTGCTCGACGCTTGTCGCCGTCGTAGATGCGCAACTCAGCGCCGTCCGCGCCCGGCGTCATGACCAGCACGCCCGTCTCGCCGCTCACTTCGATGTGCAACATCGTGCCCTGAGGTCCCGGGTATCCCACCTGCACGTGCGAGGTCTGGATGATTCCCAGGCCGCGAGGAAACTCCAGCACGGCGGCCGCGCTCTCGTCCGCCCGCGCGTTGCGCTCGGTAACCGACGCGTCCCGCGCCGCCAGCCGGCGCGGCCGCCCCATCCACAGCAGGCAAGGCGCCGCGCCGTAGCCCGCGTAGTCGATCCACGATCCGCCGCCCTGCGCCGCGTCGAACAGCCACTGGAACCAGTCGGGCTGCTCCGCCTTGCGGGTGGCGATGGGGTTGCCGCCGCGAAAGACGTACTGCCGAGGCGTCCCGATCGCTCCGTCCGCAACCAGCTTTGCGCCGGTCTCGAACGCGGTCTGCCCCAGCGTCGGCCAGTTGATCAGCGCCGGAATCCCGGCAGCCTCGGCCGCCTGCACCATGCGGTCGGCGTCCGCCAGCGAACTTGACATCGGCTTCTCGATCAGCACCGGCAGCCCGCGCGCCGCGCAGGCGTCCACGATGTCGGCGTGCTGGGTGTTGGGCAGGGTGGACGTGACCACGTCCAGGTCCTCGGCGTCGAACATCGCGTCCCAGGTCTCGTAGATCGACGGAATGCCCCACTCGTCGCTGGCGAGGGCTCGCGCGCTCGGGAAGCTGTCCGCCGCCGCCACCACCTCGGCGTCCTCGAGCTCGCCCCATTGCCGGACCAGCGTGGGCGTGTGGCTGTGACGGATCCCGGCGATTCCGACGCGCAACTGCTTGGGCATGGGCGGCTAGCCGATCGAATCTGTTGACGCAGCCGAAGTCTGCGACCCGCCCTGCCCGGACGCAACCTGCGCGGCCTCATCCACCCGCACCAGCGGAATGAGGTCCATGTCGAACTCGGCGATTCGGTCCGGGCCGAGGCGTTCCAACTCCTCGCGACACCGCAGCGCCGCCGCCCGCAGACCCCGCACGTCCACGCCCCGGCAGGCCGGCTCAAAGGGCGCCAGCCGGTCCATCCCGTAGGTCAGCAGGTTGCGCGCGCCGCGGAAGTTCCGCCGCTCCAGGTGATAGAAGCCCACGCCGATCTGCAGGATCCCCCGGTACAGGTCCCGCACCGGCCCAGGCTCTGCCAGCCAAGCCTCCTCCAGCGCCTCGTGCTGCTCAAAAAACTCCCGCGCGTTGAAGAGGCGGATGCCTTCCAGCACCTTCTCTGGCAGCGGACCCTTGCAGGTCGCCGCGCCTCCAGGCGGATGTTTCCCACGCGGGCCGCCAGGTCGCTCCCCGCCCATCGTCTGCGCTCCCGTGGCTCTCCGTGCGGCGGCCTTTCGAGAGTATGACCATCCCAGGCCCCGGCGGGGCTATAATTCAGTGGTGAATTGGAGGGGTGTCCGAGTGGCTTAAGGAGGTGGTCTTGAAAACCACTAGGCGGGCAACCGCCTCGTGGGTTCGAATCCCACCCCCTCCGCCAAGTCCCTGTCCTGTCTCACCAACGCCTGGAGGAGTCGCATAGTTGGTCTAGTGCGGCCGCCTGCTAAGCGGTTACCGGGGGTGCTCCCCTCGGTCGTGGGTTCGAATCCCACCTCCTCCGCCACCAGCAGCGGATGAACCCGTTCCCAGTCCGGGAACAGTACCTGACATAAGTTCCTCGCTCTCGTCTTTTGCCCGCGGTGATGCCTGCCTCTGTTGCGTCGATCCAGGCGGCACGGAGAAGAGTTCGGTGGCACTTCAAGCGGCCGCTGCGACCATAGGCCTCAGGCTCTCCGGCGGTCACATCCACCTCGAACGTCGAAGTTGCGAAGCGCGCTGCGCTGGAATACAGTGAATACACGTATTCAGGACGAAGCGTGGTGTCCGCTTTGCCCACTTCGATCCGCCTGTCACCGGAGTCCGAGCAGCGCCTGAACTTTCTCGCGTCCCAAACCGGACGCTCCAAGGCCTTTTACCTGCGCGAACTCATTGAATCCGGGCTGGACGACCTGGAGGACTACTACCTGGCCGCCGACGTTCTCGAACGCGTCCGCAGTGGCCGCGAGCGTCTGCATTCTGGCCGGGACGTGAGAGCCGACCTTGGTTTGGACGGTTGAATACACCGACACGGCCCGAAGTCAGCTCCGCAAGCTCGATCGCAGGATGGCGCGACGCATCCTCGACTACATGGACGCCGAGGTTGCGACCCTGGCTCACCCGCGAGACCGCGGCAAGGCACTCACCGGCCCCATGGGCGGCCTTTGGCGCTACCGCGTCGGCCGCTGCCGCGTCATCTGCGACATTCAGGACGATGTGCTTCGAGTCCTGGTCCTAAGAGTCGGCGGCCGCGACCGGATATACCGCTGACGAATGCCAGCCGCCGGTCAGGCCGGTCAGTCGGGAGATCCGTCTACGCCTTGTAACAAGCCGCACGCTGTCCATCACCCTTCGCCTCAAACGCCGGATGCGGCTTGTCCCGGCAGAAGTCGTTGGCGAAGGGGAATCGAAGATGGAAGCGGTTCCGGGGCGTTGCGTACTGAGGGTGGCGTTGCCCTTTATCTCAATCCTGGCCGCTTCCATATGGTTGTCTGGATGAATCCATCGGAGACGTCGAACTCCGGTTCAGGGTTTCCGTTCTCCGCCAGCAGGCGCCGGGCGGTGGGGATGCCGACGCCGAAGCGTTGGACGTAGCCCAGGGCGCGTAGGGCCTCAGCCAGGTTTGGATTCCGGTAGTCCACTACGCCGGGCCGACCGAAGCTCTCCTGCGTCACGGCGCCGAATGGGCCGCCCGGACTGATGATCTCGATACGGTCGTTGAGCCAGGTGATGCGCACGGGGGCGTTCGTTTGTTCGTAGGCGCGGTGCATCACCGCGTTTCGCGTGACTTGCTGGAGCGCTTCGAGCGGGTAGGTGGATGTGCGCCGTTCCAGGTCGGCACTGGTGATGTCCACGCGCGTGCGGATGTGCGACCGCAGCTTGTCGTCGGTGCGCCGCAGGACGTCGGAAATTGTTCCGTCGATGACCTGCTCGTCGATGATCGGAGCCGCCAAGTCAAGTCCATCGATGCGCAGGAACTGGATGTAGGCGCTCTCGATGAAGAATCGCGGCTGCTTGCCCAACACCAGCAGGCCCAGGATCGTTGGTGTCGGATCGTCGTCGGCGACGATCATCTTGGTGGCCGCCAGTTGCTGTTCCAGGCTGCGTTCGTTCGCCTCCAGCGCCTCGGGGCTGAAGGCATGCGGCAAGTACTCCTCCTCGAACCGGCGCAGGCTCAGGTCGGTGATGCTCGCGCGGCGTACCGGCCAGATGTCGTAGGGCGTATAGCGTGAGCGGCAAATGGCTAGACCGTGATCCGGATCTGCATTCCCAGCGCTCGGAAAGTGCGCATGACGGTGGCGAACGACGGGTTGCCGTTCTCGGACAAGGCCTTGTACAGCCCCTCCCGTGTCATGCCAACTTCACGAGCGAGGCGGCTCATGTTCTGTGACCGTGCAATATCGTTCAGCGCGGCCCGAATCAGGCTGCCGTCGCCCGGATCCTCCTCGACGCAAGCTTCGAGATATAGCCGGACATCCTCTTTGCTTTGCAGGTGCTCCGCCGCGTCCCAGCGGGAAAACGTTTCAGCCATAGCTCATCTCCACTCCCTAGCCAGTCTCTTTGCGCTTGCGATGTCGCGCTGCTGGCTCCCCTTGTCGCCGCCGCAAAGCAGGACAACGACTGTCGGTCCACTGCGCACGAAATAGATGCGGTATCCCGGGCCGTAGTTGATTCGCATCTCGGAAACTCCCCCGCCCACAGGCTTGAAATCGCCAAGGTTGCCCAGCGAGACGCTTCGCAGGCGGGCGTTGATTCGGGCCGTCGCCCGCCGGTCACGTAGGCCTCGAACCCAACGCCTGAAAGTGGCGCTCTCGACGATCTCGAACACAGGGCAACTGTGAACTATGGTTTACACATTGTCAAGCGTGACGACTTCCTGCACTTGTCCCTCGCTCGAGGCAACCTCATGCCGGATACGCGGGAGTCAGAATCCGAGGCGGCCTAGGCCTTGTAACAAGCCACCCTTTGTCCCCCGTCCTTCTCTTCCAACGCCGGATGCGGACTGTCCCGGCAGAAGTCATCCGCAATCGGACACCGGCTGTAGAAGCGGCAGCGAGGTGGTGGGTCCAACGGGGTGGCCACGCCGCCTGAGATCCGCACCGGCGCCCGCGTAGCGGTCGGATCGGGAATCGGCACGGCCGACAGCAGCGCCTGCGTGTACGGGTGCTTCGGCTGCTGCAACACCGCCTCGGTGTCGCCCATCTCCACGATCTTGCCCAGATACATCACCGCGATCCTCGAGCACATGTAGCGCGCCACGGCCAGGTCGTGCGTGATGTACAGGTAGCTGATGCCCAGGCGTTCGGCGAGGCTTTCCATCAGGTTCATCACGCCGGTGCGGATCGAGACATCCAGCATTGAGGTCGGCTCGTCGGCCACCACGAAGATCGGCTCGATAATCAGCGCCCGCGCGATCGCCACTCGCTGCCGTTGCCCGCCCGACAGTTCATGCGGGTACCGGAACAGGTAGGTAGCAGGCGGTGTCAGCCCCACCATCGCCAGCATGCGCGACACCCGGTCCAGCCGCTCCAGCGGCGGGCAGGCGTCCTGCACCTTCAGCGGCTCGGCCACGGTGTCGAAGATCGTCCGCCGCGGATTCAGCGACTCGTATGGATCCTGGAAGATCATCTGCGCCTTGCGCCGGAACGTCTTCAACTCCTCGCCGCGCAGGGTCGTGATATCGGTCGCGTCGCCCTCGCCGTCGTCGAACAGCACGTGCCCGCCCGTCGGCTCCGCCAGCCGCACCAGCAGCCGTCCCGTCGTCGTCTTGCCGCAGCCCGACTCCCCCACCAGCCCAAAACTCTCACCGCGCGCCAGCTCGAACGAGATCCCATCCACCGCGTGCACCGAGCTATGACTGCGTCGGAACCAGTGCGACGCCACCGGAAACCGCTTCTCCAGCCTCTCCACCTTGATCAGCGGCTTCGTCCCCACCGCGGTCGCGTTTGCCATCCCGCCTACGCCTCCAACGGGTGCCAGCAGGCCGCCCAGTGCGTGTCCGACCCCTCAACCTTCGGCGGCTCTTCGGCCTTGCAAACATCCGTCGCGTACGGACACCGCGGATGGAACCGGCATCCCGAAGGCGGATTCAGCAGATTCGGCGGCTCGCCGCCCAGCATCGCCAGCTCGTGCTTGGGCCCGGTCACGCTAGGAAACGCCGACATCAGCGTCTGCGTATACGGGTGCATGGGGTTCCTGAAGATGTCCACCGTCTCGCCCCATTCCACGATCCGCCCCGCGTACATCACCCCCACCGTATGGCTCACCTCGGCGATCACCGCCATATCGTGCGAGATGTAGATCAGGCTCATGTTCAGCACCTGCTGCACGTCCCGCAGTTCCTTCAGGATGCGGTCCTGCACGATCACGTCCAGCGCCGTCGTCGGCTCGTCGGCGATCAGCAGGTCGGGCTCGCACGCGAGCGCCATCGCAATCCCGGCGCGCTGCTTCATCCCCCCGCTGTACTCGTGCGGGTAGCGCCCGATGAAGCCCGGGTCCAGGCTCACCAGCTCAAACAGCTCCCGCACCCGCCCCATCGATACGTCCGGACTCGTCTCGATGTGCGTCTCCAGCGCCTCGATGATCTGGTCGCCCACCGTATAGACCGGATTGAACGAGTTCATCGCCGCCTGAAACACCATCGCAATCCGGTTCCAGCGGTGCGTCCGCATCTGGTCTTCCGAAAGCGGCGCCAGGTCCGTCCCGTCCAGCAGAATCCTCCCGCCGACGATCCGCCCGTTCTCCGGCAGTAGCTTCAGCAGCGTCATCGCAATCGACGACTTCCCGCAGCCCGACTCCCCCACCAGCCCCACCGACTCCCCGCGTCCCACCGCAAACGAAACGCCGTCCACCGCCTTCACGTCGCCTGACCGCGTCCCGTAATACATCCCCAGGTCTTCGACGCGAAGGACCGGTACTGATGTCGACTGGTCGCTCATGTCTCCTGCAGCTCTCCGCCAGCCAACGTCAGGTCACCCGCACCGGATGCGGTAGCGGCTGATTGAACAGGTACCCCTTCTCGTTGAATGGAATCTCCTCCGGCTGCGTATTCCCTACCGCGTCCGTGGCCCGCGTCATGATCGTGTACTCGCCCGGCCGCGCATCCCACCCAAACTCGAAGCGCGCCCACGAGTACTGCACCTGCGGCGTCAGCGCCTCCACTGGTTTCCACGTCCGCCCCGAGTCCACGCTCCACTCCACCTTCTCGATCGGCCCGTCCGGCGAGTGCGCAAACCCGTGGATCCGCTGCGACGCAGCCTCTAGCTCCGCCGGCCACGCCAGCGCCAGCGCGCTCTTGATCACCTGCGTCGTCGTCACCTTCCCCGAGGCCTCACCCTCCGGCGGATAGTCGTCGCCGATCAGCACGTACGAGGTCGTGTTATTCCGCGTCCAGATCGGCGCCTTTGACACCACGATCCGTCCCAACCACTTCACGTTCGTGCTGCCCACCCAGCCGGGAATCAGGGCCCGCAGCGGAAACCCGTGATCCCGCGGCAGTGTCTCGCCATTCATCCCGTAGGCCAGCATCGTGTCCGGGTGCAGCGCCTTCTCCGCAGAAAGCACCCGCCGAAAGCCCTCCTCCGGCGATTCCGTATCCAGTCCGATCAGCAACACGTTTGCGGCATCATCGGTGACCCCGGCCAGCCGCAACACGTCGCGCAGCGAGACTCCTGTCCACTCCCCATTCCCCACGCCGCCGGTTCTCCACTGCGTGCCTGAGGCCTTCTGGCCGTTGACCAGGTCGAACATCGCCCGGTGATTCCCCGCGCACTCCAGGTAGGACACGAGCGTTCGGCTCGGCATCTGACGAATGTCGTCGTACGTCAACTGAATCGGGTTGGAAACCGCGTCGCCCTCGATCGAAAGCCGCCAACTTTCCACGTCCACGTCCAGGCTCACCGAGTTGTTGCGCACGAAGAAGTACCGCACCGGCGTAATCAACCCCTGCATGTTCTCCAGCCGCGCTTCCAGGCTCTTCCCGTCATCGTGGACGATGAACGGTGTCGTGTCCTTGAACCATGCCGGCGCCGGCTCGGGCGATGTCTCTGCTAAGGGGCTTGCGGTCGCCGTCACCCGTTCGGCATCGCTCGGCTCCCCGCACGCGGCCAGCACCGCCGCCGCTCCGCCAGCCGTCAGCGCCCGCAGAAACCGCCGCCGGTCCAGCCCGTGCTGCCGCGCCAGGCCCCAGAGCCGCGCGACCTGGGGAGACCGATTCATGTGCGTCGCAACCTTGGATTCACGACCTCGTCCAGCGACCGCCCCAGTAAGTAAAACGACGAACACAGCAGCGTGATCGAGAGACTGGCCGGGAAGATCAGCCACCAGTACTCGCCCACTTGCAGCAGGTAGCCGGCCGACTCCGTCGTGTGGATCATCAGCCCCCAGCTCATCCGCACGTCAAGCAGTCCCAGGAAGCTCAACACGGCCTCCGAAAAGATCGCGCTTGTCACGGTAAACATCATGTAGAGGAACGACAGCGGCAACAGGTTCGGCACCACGTGCACCAGGATGATGTGCAGGGTTCCGCCCCCCGACGTCCTGGCCGCCTCGATATACGGCTTGACCACGACGGACAGCGCCTGCGACTTCAGCACCACGCCCGTCCCGCCGAATCCCGACAGGATCCCGATCAGCAGCGCCAGTTCCAGGTGCCCCACCTCCATCAGCGCGCTCAGCACGATCAGGATGCTGATCCCCGGCATCATGATCATGATGTCCGCCAGCCGCATCAGCAGCATGTCGACCAGTCCGCCAAAGTACGCCGCCGTTGCTCCGACCATCGTTCCGATGCACACCGTCACCACCGCCGCCAGCAGCCCCAGCAGGAACTCGGATCGCGCGCTGAACATCAGCTGGCTCAGGATGTCGCGGCCCAGCGGATCGGTGCCCAGCGGGTGGCTCAGGCTCGGCGGCGCCGGCTGCTCGGTTTCGTCAAACGCAAAGCCGATGACCGGGTCGTAGATCCGTTCGTCCCAGACCGTGTTCATCAGGATCGGATGCGCCAGCGCCAGCAGCATGTAGAAGCAGATGATCACCAGCCCCAGGATTCCGATCCGCGTCCCCAGGAACAGCGACCAGTTCTGCTTCAGGCTGCGGGCCGCCAGCCCCAGCCGCACCCGCCACAGCGAGGGCGCATCGGAAACCGGCGCGGAGTCCACAACCATCAGTAGCGAACCCGCGGATCCAGGTAGGCGTACAGGATGTCCGCCGCCAGGTGCGCCAGCAGCACGAACAGCCCCACGAACACAAAGGTGCCCACCGCCAGCGGCAGGTCCTCGCTCACCGTCGCCGCCACCAGCGTCTGCCCCATGCCGGGCCACGAGAAGATCGACTCGATAATCACCCCGCCGTCAATGGCGAAGGCCAGGCTGAACACGAAGCTCGTCACCACCGGCAGCAGCGCGTTCCGCGCCACGTGCCGGTCCCGCACCGCCTTCTCGGGCAACCCCTTGGCGCGCGCCGCCAGCACGTAGTCCTCCCGGATCACTTCCAGCATGCTGTTGCGCGTCAGCAGCATCGTTCCGGCAAAGCTGATCAGCGTCAGCGTGGCGATGGGCAGCACCATGTGCTTCACGATGTCCCAGGCCAGGTATCCCACGCCCGACGACAGCCACACGCCCACCACGATCAGGACGGACACCGCAATGATCCCGACCTGCAACACCCGCGCCATGCCGAGCCGCTTCTTGCTGGTCACCAGGAAAACGCCGAACGCGACCACCGACAGGATCACCGCCGTCGCCAGCATCAGGTTGAAGATCGAATTTGCGTCCGACGGCGCGTCCTGCCACACCACCGGGTCCAGGAACTTCCCGATCGGGAACCAGCCGGCCTTGAAGGCGAACAGCCAGATCATCATCAGCCCGAACCAGGGCGTGAACACCGTGTAGAGCGTCACCCCGCCCAGCGTCGACGTGTACTCGACCCATCCGCCGCGCCGCCAGGCAATGATCTTGCCCAGCCCGAAGCCGAGATAGAACGACACCACGGTCGCCGTCAGGAACAGCACCAGCGTCCGCGGCAGTCGCTCCTTGATCACGTCGGCCACGGTCCTGGGATACAGGCTGAACGAGACGCCCAGGTCGCCCGTCAGCGTGTTCTTCAGGTGCACGAGGTACTGCTTCCACAGCGGCTCGTTGACCCCGAACAGCTCCTGCATCTGCGCCCGCGTCTCCGGCGGCAGGTTGGGGTCCAGCGCATACAGGCGGCTGATGTCCCCGGGCTGGGCGTTCACCAGGAAGAAGACGATCGTCAGGAATACGAACAGCGTCAGCACGATCTGCAGAACGCGCTTGACGATGTACGCAGCCATTCCTGTTACCCGCGAGCTCCTATTGCGTGCTCACCGCCGGGTCGTCGGTTCAGACCCGGCGGTGAAGCACGGCTTGGTCTTACTTGATCAGCACCACGTGTTGCAGACCCTGGGCCTGCGCCATTCCTCCCAGCACCGTGGTGTACGGGTATTCGACCTTGACAGGCCGGAAGACATCGATCTTCGGCGTGGTGAAGAGCGTCACGTACGGCAGGTCGTCCGCCAGCAGCGCCTGCATCTGGTAGGCCTTCTCACGCGCCCCCTCGATGGTGGTCTCGGATAGCAATCCGAAGGCCAGGTCGTCGAACTCGGGGTTGGCGTAGCCGCCCCAGTTCACGCCGCCGTCCTCGTTCTCGGGCGCATGGCGGCTGTGGAAGATGTTCTCCAGGTAGTTGGGGAAGATCGTGAAGCCCCAGCCCAGGATCCACATGTCCAGGTCCTTGTCCACGGTCTCGCTGAACAACTTCTCCACGATCAGGTTGAACCCGAGCAGCCGCGCCTTGGTGGGGATGCCCAGGTCGTTCAGCCAGCGTTCGATCCAGATGGCGAAGGTCGACCGCAGCGGGTCGTAGCCGGCGCTGGGCGCGATCAGCTCGAGCTCGGGCACTTCGCTGCCGTCGGGCATGCGCAGGCCCTCGCCGCCGTTGACCACGAACGCGCCGTCCTCGCTGACCTCCGGCTCCTTCTCGTAGGTGAAGCCGGCGCCTTTCAGGAGCTCAACCGCCGCGGTAATCCGCTCGCCCCGGCCCAGCCCCTGGCCGATCTTGGCCGTCGCGTCGTTGTACCAGAACGCGTTCCCCTCCGGGACCATGGCGTACATGGGAATCGCCGTGTCCTGCAGGATGGTCCGGGTGACGAACTCCTTGTCGATCACCGTGGCCACGGCCTGCCGGAACGCCTTGTTGTCCATCGGCGGCTTGCGGGTGTTGAACCCCAGGTAGAACACCCCGTTGTCCAGGTTCTCCACCACCTGCAGGTCCGCCGTCTGCCGCACCCGGTCCAGGAAGCCCTTCTCCAGGCCCAGCGGGTTGAACAGGAAGTCGATGTCGCCCTTGGTCAGGGCCAGGATCGCCGAGTCCTGGTTGCCGTAGATGCTGAAGATCTCCGACTCGAAGTGCGGGCCGGTCACCAGTTCCAGCACCTTGTCGCCGGTGGGGTCTCCGTAGTAGACCTCCGTGTAGCCCATCCGCTCGTTCGTTGCCTCGTACGCGCCGTTGGCGTACTCGTTGACCACCGTGCCCATGCCGTAGTACCCCGTCACCGTCTCGTTCTCGAAGAACGCGCCCGGCTCCCATTGGCTGTACTCCAGGCCCCCGGCGGTGGGTTCGCCGTCCGGCACGTGCGCAAACAGGGCTTCGATCTGCTGCGGAACGTCGCCGGCCTTCCTGGCCTCCTCCACCACCGGCGCCCAGTAGTGCTCCGGCAGGATCGGCATGAAGGCCAGCCCGAACTGCCAGATGCTCAAGCCCGGCGTCTGGGCGTTTCCGTCGGCGTCGGTCGACTTGAAGTAGATCTTCAGCCGGTGGTCGTCCAGCGCTTCCGCTCGCTCCACGAAGGCCGGGTGTACCAGCGACGACCAGTTGGAACCAAGACTCAGCTCCCGCACCGTGCTCACCGTGAACACGAAGTCGTCGGCCGTCAGCGGCTCCCCGTCGCTCCATTCCACGCCCTGCTTGATCGCGACTTCGGTCGTCCAGAACTCGGTTCCGTCAACCGTTTCCTTGGTCAGCGGCGTCGGCAGCCCGTCGGCTACCGCCGGCACCCAGTCGAACCGCTGCGGCGAATAGCCGTACAGCGACGTGCTGTAGCCGCCGATTACGTACCCGGTCCAGACCGACCCGGCCGGACCACCCAGATAGTTCCAGACGTTCCGCGAGATCGGATCCTCGAACAGCCCCATCTTGTAGATGGCCGGCCCGGCGGGAGCCGCCGGCGTTGCAACAGGCGTAGCTGTCGCCTGCGGCGTCACTTCCACCACCCGCTCGACTTCGACGATCTTCTCGACTTCGACCGGCACGGTCACCACGCGCTCGACTTCGACGATCTTTTCGACTTCAACGGGAACGGTGACGATCCGCTCCGTCGGCGCCGGCGCCTCGGCCCCGCAATCCATCGCCGCCATGGCCATCGCAAATCCGACAGCCAGCATCACCGCGCGCTTACTCAACATTTTGACCACGAAAACCACTCCGCCCGTAGACCTCGAACCGCGCGTCAATCTACACGCTTCCCGCGCACGGCTGAGCAACTGTGTGGGGGCGGCAGGGGTGATGGGGTGGTTGGGTTCGCGATGGGAGGGTGCGGGCCGACGGTGTTGCCGAGGACGAGCGGCTGGCGCATGGAGCGCCCGTGGACGCGACGAATCCTCACGAACTGCGCTCCTCCTGCCCGCAGACGCGCACGCCCTCGGCCACCTCCAGTTGCTCCACAAAGGCGGCGCTCAGGCAGCCGTCCAGCCGCGCGCCCCCATGAAGCCACAGATTCAAGTCCCGCAGGTGCCGCAGGCGCTCGAGTTCGGGCGGGAATGTGCCCAGCAGCTTGTGGCAGCACAGGTCCAGCGTCTGTAGCTGGTCCAGGTTGCCGATCGCTGGAGCTAACCGGCCGAACTGCAGCCGGTGGCTCTCGTGCCCATGCACCCTCACCCGAAGCTTGAACCCTAGCCCTGTCACCCGCAGTGGCTCGCCGCTGACCTGCACGCCCGCCCACTGCGCCAGCGGCGTCCCCGCGCCCCAATTCAGAATGGTCTGCCCGGCCAGCCCGTCCCGCAGCCCCAGCAGCGTCTTGCAGTCCGCCACCAGTCGACGGGCATGGTTCAGTGCCGGCACTAAGTAACCCCTCACGGACCGCGTCCTTCTGTGCCTCCACGTCCCGCGAGTTCTAGTTCTCCATCGCCAGCGCCGCGCACCAGCACCCGCACGTCCGAGCCGTCCGGCGCCATGGTGTACAGCACCGCCGTGCCGCTGGGCGCGGGGTGGCCGGCCGCCCGCACGGCGATCCGCGACCCGTCCGGCGCCCAGGCCGCCGCGGCCCGGCCCCGTTCCTTGGCGAACGACTCCGGCGACCGACCCACGAGCTCACCGTCCAGGTCCACCACGCAAAACTGCTGCCCACACGAATAGAGAAGGTGCGACTCGTCCGGCGACCACGCCACGTGGAGCAGCGGGGCGTTATAGATGGAGTGCTGGACATCGACGTACGCCGCCAGCCCCGCCCGATCGGTCAGCTGCCGGATGACGTGCACGTCCGTCCCATCGGGCGCGATCGTCACCAGTTGCACGGCGTCCTGGTGCAGCCGCGCCAACGCCAGGCGCTGGCCGTCCGGCGACCAGGACACCGTGCTGACCGTGTGCGCCACCGTGCGCGGTGTGGAGCCGTCGGGCGCGGCGATCACGACGCCCATCTCCATGGCGAACGTGTCGCCGAGTTGAACGTCGTCGCCAAGCCTGAGAACCGCCAACTGCGTTCCGTCCGGTGCCCACTGGGGTGGCGCCGCAACGTAGAGGTCGCGCACCAGCGATTCGGGCTCGCCGTCCGCCGCACCCACCGAGAGGATATGAAGGTCGTCGGTTCCCCAATTGCTGTGCGGGCTCCCAGTCGACAAGTACGCGATACGATGGCCGTCGGGCGACCACGCCGGCAGGTGATCGTAGTACCGGTTTGTCGTGCGCCGTTGCGTACCCGTCCCATCCACGCGCACCGTCACTATTTCGAATCTGTAGTACGCGCGCGGGTTCCGTACCAAATATCCCCCTCCCGTCGTGTATTCGCAGCTGGTATAGACAATGGCTTGGCCGTCCGGCGAAAACTGCGCGTACAGGCCAATCCCTGGACGGAATCGGTAGCCCGGATTCGCATCGACGATCTGCCGCAACCGCCTCACGTCGACGCTTACCATCAGCACCGACGTCTCATCGTCAAAGATGAGCAGCGCGCCATCCGGACTCCAGTTGACGAAGTGCGGTGGGATGTCGTGGTGCCGACCGACGAATGGCCCGCACACAGAGCCGCCGGCCTCAAAAACACCATCGACACGCGTCCCATCGACAGGTGTCGGAGTCTTCAACGCCTCGCTAGGTGTCGGATTCCCCACCTCACAACCTGAAAGGAAGAGACAACCAAACAACGCGGCAATAGACACAGCCCGACGCATCCACGCAGTAATCACGGGCTTGATTCCTGCTGATACAGCGCATAGATCGCCAGTACGTCCAGCGGATGCGGCGCACAGTCCGGATCGTCGGGGAATTTGCTATCCGCAACGCCAGTCCTAAGCGCTTCACGTTCATAGCTCATCACGGACTCGTAGATTGAAGGGTGATGCAACACGATGTCACCGTCCCACCCCAGGGCCGCGCTCCTTGCGTCACGAATACCCAGGAGGTGCCCGGCCTCATGCACCAAGACTTCGTACGCGCCAAGCGGCGCGGCGTCGAGCGGACTCACGACGGGTCGGGCCACCCGACCGGGCGGGACGGCGCCCATCCCTCCGCCTCGCCGTCCCCCTCGCTGGCCTGGGGCGCTTCGCGAGCGAATGGCGTGAGGACCGACAGGACGATGGATCCCCATCCTCACGCCCCGCAGCATCGGTGGCTAGGCCGTGCTGATTTGAGCACTGATCCGCGGGGCCTGTCCACTGCCGCGATGGTGGCTGCGGACGCACGGCGAGGACGGGGTGGACGGACTGGCACTGTGCGGGCGCCTGCAACGACTTAGCTTGCATGGCCGATGCGTCGAAGCGCCGACTTCAGGCGAGCGCCAGTGTCCCAGGCGGAACCCTCCGCCCACGCCCAGATCAGGTGGTGCGCGATCGCAGACGACGCCGACACCCGCAACTCGGCGTCCTCGCCCGCCAGCGCACCCGCACCGCCGCTCGCTCGAACCACCGCAAGGCCCGCCGCCCCGCGTCATCAGGCCGCAGGTCATCCGTCAGCACTGGTCGGCGGTTTGGCGACGGTCATGAACGTGCCAAATCATCCGCGAAAGCAAGCAATCGAACCACGGGCGCGTCGCGGGATGATGGGGGTTCGTTGCAGGACGCCGGCGCCAGAAGACAGACTCGCGCTTGAAGGCGCACGACCGGCCTGCGGGGAGGTTGCTTGGCGTGGAGTTTCTACCGGTTCCGGGCACGGACGTGCTGCTTGGCGTATGGCCCGTGCGGATCAGAGATTGGATTGCCACGGGTCGCCAGTACCACGGGCCTCAGTCCTTCCGTCATGAGAGCCCGGACCACCCGGTGGGCAACATCAGCTGGTACGACGCGCAGGCGTTCTGCGCCTGGCTCAGCGAACGCGAGGGCCGAACCCACCGCCTCCCGACCGATCACGAATGGAGCTGCGCGGTCGGAATCGGGCACCTGGAGAATCCAGCGGCCGAACCCGCGCGCAAGGACTGCCGGCTGGCCGGCGTCTACCCGTGGGGCCAGTCGTGGCCGCCACCACGCGGCGCGGGCAACTATCAGGGTGAAGAGTGGCGCGGCAA
The DNA here is from genome assembly GCA_022821645.1 of Chloroflexota bacterium. Lineage (GTDB taxonomy): Bacteria > Chloroflexota > UBA11872 > UBA11872 > UBA11872 > UBA11872. The sequence goes on along the minus strand of JAJEDE010000016.1, from coordinate 127,519 downwards.
CGCGGCCGCGTTTCGCGAACTCCGACACGAGTACCGGCACTACTATCCCGACCGCACGGCGGCCGAGATCGAGAAGATCGACGACCCGCTGCCGTGCATCGCGGGCTTCAACGACGGCCATCTGTTCACCTCGCCTGTTGGGTCATTCACGCCGAACGCCTATGGGTTCTACGACTTGGGCGGCAACGTGAACGAGTGGTGCCAGGACCGCTTCGCGTCATCCGACCGACGCATCCTGCGCGGCGGGTCGTTCGGCAAGCTGCGCCCGGATCAACTGCTGTCGTCGCGTCGCTACCGCGGCGACCCAACCCGCCGCCTGGCCAGCCACGGATTCCGCGTTGCGGTCGACCCGTGACCAACGCGCTGCTCGTGGGCGGAATCGCGTGCTGGGCAGCGTGATAGCAGCGTGTCAGTCACGCCGAGCCTTCGGCCCACGCCCTGATCAAGTGATGCGCGATCGCAAACGACGCCGGCACCCGAAGCTCCGCATCCTCACCGGCCAAGGCCCGCCGCACCGTGGCCCGCTGGAACCACTGCACGGACAGCATCTCCACCTTGTCGGGCCGCAGGTCCGTCGTCAGTGCGTCGGCATGGCAGCCGATCATTAGCGACGACGGAAACGGCCACGGCTGCGACGAGTGATACCGCACCTCACCCACCCGCACGCCCGCTTCCTCCAACACCTCCCGCCGCACCGCTTCTTCGATCGATTCCCCCTGGTCCATGAATCCCGCCAGCGCCGAGAACATCCGCATCTGCGACAGCCGCCCGTGCGATTGCCCCAGCAGGCAGCGCTCCCCGTCCGTCACCACCACGATGATGACCGGATCGGTCCGGGGAAAGTGGTCCGCCCCGCAACTCACGCACGTCCGCTGCTGGCCGCCCCGCACCGCCTCGGTCGGCTGTCCGCACACGCTGCAATAGCCGTGCCGGGCGTGCCAGTCCACCTGCGCCCGCGCCTGCGCCGTAATCCCCGCATCCTCCGCCGACAGCAGGGTCGCCGCCGTTCGCACTTCCACGTACCGCCGCTCACCGACCAACGTCAGGTCGTCTTCGGTGTCACTAACGTCCACCGCAAAGTGCGCCAGACCGTCCCGCAGCCCCAGCAGAAATCGCGGCCCAACCAGACCCTCCGCCTCGTCGCCGCTCACCCACGTCAGCCGCGCCGGCTCCTCCCCCTCCAGCAGCACGTCCAACTGTCGCAGCGGCAGAAACCGGCTGGCCGCGTCCTGCTCCCGCGCCGCCAGCCAGTCCGCGTCGCGCCGCTGGTATTCCGCTCGATCCAGCGGGTTTCCCGCAAACGTGTGTGGACGATTCACGGCAATCCGCGCATGCTCCCAGGCGTCATACGTCTCTCCCGGAGCGCATCATGCAACGTATCGCCTTCGCTCTGCCCATCAAGCCCGACCGGGTCGACGACTACCGCCGCACCCACGCCGCCGTCTGGCAGGAATTGCAGGACGAAAACACGAAGGCCGGCATCCGCAACTTCACCATCGTCCTCTTCATGAACCACGCCATCGGCCTCCTGGAATGCGAGGACTGGGACGCCGCCTCCGCCTACCTTGACAAGTCAGACGTCCAGGCCCGCTGGCAGGCCGAGCACGAGGACATCCTCGACGTCGACACCGCCTCCGGCCTCGTCCCCCTCCAGATGCTGGAGGAACTCTTCCACCAGGACTGACCGCTAGGCGCGGCGCACGCCGGGATTTCCGCTCGCCCGAACGATAGCGACGAGCCGCAAGCCGTCAACCTTGAATCCCCACGCCTCCGCCCCCACCATGTAGCCCGACACGGCCACTGTCTCCAAACCACAAGGACTCCTCAATGTCCGATCCACGCAAGCGCAACAGCGCCGCCATGACCGACGGCCCGGCCCGCGCGCCGGCCCGTTCTCAGCTCAAGTCCATCGGCTTTTCCGATGAAGACCTGGCCCGGCCCATCGTCGGCGTGGCGCACCAGTGGATCGAAACCATGCCCTGCAACTTCAACCACCGGCGCATGGCCCAGCGCGTCAAGGAGGGCATCCGCGCCGCGGGCGGAACCCCCATGGAGGTCAACACCATTTCCGTCAGCGACGGCGTCTCCATGGGCACCGAGGGCATGCGCGCCTCGCTCATCAGCCGCGAGGTCATCACCGACTCCATCGAAGTCGCCGCCATCGGCCACTCCTTCGACGCCCTCGTCGTCATCGTCGGCTGCGACAAGACCATCCCCGCCGGCGCCATGGCCCTCGCTCGCCTCAACATTCCCGGACTAGCTCTCTATAGCGGCAGCATTGCCCCCGGCAAGTTCCGCGGCCAGGACATCACCATCCAGGAAGTCTTCGAAGGCGTCGGCGCTCACGCCGCCGGCAAGCTCAGCGCCGACGAACTGATGGAGATCGAAAACGCCGCCTGCCCCGGCGCCGGCGCCTGCGGCGGCCAGTTCACCGCCAACACCATGGCCACTGCCCTCGACTTCCTGGGCATCAGCCCGCCCGGCGCCAACGTCGTGCCCGCCATGGACGGCGGCAAGGCCGACACCGCCTTCGAAGCCGGCCGCCTGGTGATGGACCTGCTTGATCGCGACGTCCGCCCCCGCGACATCATCACCCGCGAGTCCGTCGAGAACGCCATCTCCGCCGTCGCCGCCACCGGCGGCTCCACCAACGCCGTGCTCCACATCATGGCCATCGCCCACGAGGCCCGCGTGGACCTGGAGCTCGAAGACTTCGACCGCATCGCCGCCCGCGTCCCCATTCTGGCCGACCTCAAGCCCTGGGGGAACTACGTCGCCACCGACGTCTTCCAGGCCGGCGGCCTGTCCCTCGTGGCCCGCGAACTCCACAAGCTCGGCCTGCTCCACGGCGATGAACGCTACGTCGACGGCCGCACCATCGGCGAGGTGGCCAACGCGGCCGTGGAAACCCCCGGCCAGCAGGTCATCTACCCCGCCGACAACCCCCTCAAACCCACCGGCGGCATCCTCATCCTGCGCGGCAACCTGGCCCCGGACGGCTGCGTCATCAAGGTCTCCGGCCAGGAACGCGACACCTTCACCGGCCCCGCCCGCGTTTTCGACGGCGAGGAAGCCTGCTTCCAGGCCGTCATCGACCAGGACATCGAGCCCGGTTCCTTCATCGTCATCCGCAACGAAGGCCCCGCCGGCGGCCCCGGCATGCGCGAAATGCTGGCCGTCACCGGCGCCATCCAGGGCGCCGGCCTGGGCGATTCCGTCGCCCTCATGACCGATGGCCGCTTCTCCGGCGCCTCCCACGGCTTCATGATCGGCCACGTCGCCCCCGAAGCCTTCCGCCGCGGCCCCATCGCCGCCGTCCAGGACGGCGACCTGATCACCTTCAACGTCGCCAACCGCACCCTGGACGTCCACCTCACCGACGACCAGATTGAGGAACGCCTCGCCTCCTGGCAACCCCCGGCTCCCCGCTATCCCACCGGCGCCATGGCCAAATACGCCGCCCTCGTCTCCTCCGCCAGCCAGGGCGCCGTCACCACCAACTAAGCCCGCTGGTCAGGCCTGCATTTGGGCGCAACCCTCGTGGTTGCCCTCTGCACTCGTGCCACAGCCCCAGCAGCCCACCCCGGCTGAAACTGGATCCCTCAGCAAAAGCGGCCTGTGGCCGCCTACATCATGGGGTGCATCGTCAGCGCCAGGGACGTCTCGATGTCCCAGACCGCCTGCGAAACCTCCCGGCCAATCAGGTCCAGCTTGCGCACCTGCTCGATCCGCCCGGTCACGTGCTCAAGTTCCCGCCGCGACAGCAGCTCGCGGAAGATCCCGCAGGCCTCCGCCAGGCACACGATCACGATGTCCCGCGGGTCCGGAATCTCGTCGCTGAACAGCACTTCCATGATCCGCAGCTTCACTTCGCGGTCGGCCTTGCCGTCCACCGCCGGGTAGCGCCGCGACTGGAACACCCACAGGAACTTCTCGTCGCGCGTCTGCAGGATGCCGTGCTCCACCAACCGCTCCAGCACCCGCTCGCGGATCGGGCCCGCGCGTTGGGCAATGTCTTGAATCCAGAAGCGCGTGTCCCGTTCCCCGTCCGCCTGCGTGATTCGTTCCAGCGTCGGGTCGAGCAGGTCGTCGCCCACCGGCGTCGGGTCAATCACCGTCAGCCAGTTCGGGTCCGTGTCGATCCGGTTCTCCAGCGCCAGGTCCATCAGCACCGCGCCCGCCAGCGCGCACTGCACCGACCACTCCGGCACCCGGACGAAATCGCCGCCCTCATCGTCCAGCAGCAGCAGCATGATCTCTTCAGGAAATCTCAGCACCGCCCACGCTCCTTCCCTCGCCAACTCTGGTCTACCGTCAGGATACCCCCGCGCCAGGTCTTCACGCCCGCTCATAGACCGACACGTACCCCCGACTCTTCGACGTAAATGGCCCACGCCGCCATTCGCCCCACCGCCCCTGGCATCCGCTCACCCCTCCGCGTTTCCCCACGTCACCGGCGGCCCGCCCTCCAGATACGTCGTGTGCTCCGCCGTAATCGCCGCCGGAATCGGAAACACCACCATGATCTCCGAAACCCCGTCCCCGGCCCCCACAAACCCGTGCGGCGAATCCGCCGGAAACACGCACACGTCCCCCGCCGCTGCGTCCGACCACTCGTCCTCGATCCGCACCCGCAGCCGCCCGCTCAACACCAAAATCGCCTCATCCACGTCATGCCGATGCAACGGCGTCACCGCCCCCGGCTCCACCTCAAAATGCTGCATCGACACCGACCGCGACCCCTGCGCCTCCCCCACAACCTCCCGCACCACCTGCCCCGGCCGCCAAGCCCCCACCGCCTGCTCCGCTATCCGAACAATCGGCATCCCAAACTCCCCTCCTCATCCACGTTCTCACCACGCACCCCAGGCAACCCCACCATCTTCCCCTCTCCCTCTTCTCTCACTCCTCTTCCCTCTCCCCTCTCCCCTTCTTCCTCTATCATTCCGCCCAACCCCTGCCAGCCCCCACCCAGCCACAGGAGCCTCCGAATGCCTCTCCCCCCACGCATGAAATTCGGAATCTTCCTGGCCCCCTTCCACTGGCTCGGCGAAAACCCCACCCTCGGACTCGAGCGCGACCTCGAAACCGTCCAGTGGCTCGACCACCTGGGCTACGACGAAGCCTGGATCGGCGAACACCACAGCGCCGGCTGGGAGACCATCTCGTCCCCCGAACTCTTCATCGCCACCGCCGCCGAGCGCACCCGCCACATCAAGCTCGGCACCGGCGTCATCAGCCTCCCCTACCACCACCCCCTCATGGTCGCCAACCGCATGATCCAGCTCGACCACATCACCCGCGGCCGCGTCATGCTCGGCGTCGGCCCCGGCGCCCTCGTGTCCGATGCCTACATGCTCGGCATCGAACCCCTCACCCAGCGCCCCCGCATGGACGAAGCCCTCGGCGTCATCATGCGCCTCCTCACCGAGACCGAACCCATCACCCACCACGCCGAGTGGTTCACCCTCCAGCGCGCCATGACCCACCTGCGCCCCTACACCCAGCCCCACTTCCCCATCGCCGTCGCCGCCGCCCAGTCCCCCTCCGGCATGCAACTCGCCGGCAAACACGGCGCCGCGGTGCTATCCCTCGGCATCCGCCCCGGCAGTGCCGAAACCGTCAAGCTCGACTCCTTCTGGCAAATCGCCCTCGATGTCGCCAAAGAACACGGCAAGACCATGAACCGCCACGACTGGCGCCTCGTCATGCCCGTCCACCTCGCCGAATCCCGCACCGAAGCCATCGAACAGGCCCGCCTCGGCGCCGCCCGCTTCCAGCGCGACTACTTCGAAGACACCATGGGCTTCGAAAAGACCTTCGACGGCCCGCCCGAACAACTCATCGACCACATGGTCGATAGCGGCGCCTGGTGCGTCGGCACGCCCGATGACCTGATCGCTGCTATCCATCGGCTGGACGAATCCAGCGGCGGCTTCGGCGGCTTGCTCGTCATGGCCACCGAGTGGGGCACCCGCGAACAGGTCCGCCACAGTTACGAACTCATCGCCCGCTACGTCATGCCCCAATTCCAGAACTCCCTCACCAACCTCACCGCTTCTCAGGAATGGGCCGCCCGCGAACGCCACAACCTCATGGCCCTCCGCACCAAATCCCTCGACAAAGCCACCAAGGACTACCAACAGAAGCCTTCGTAGGGACGGCGTCCCCGACCCGCCCGTCTTCCGCTCGCGGCCGCCCGCAGAACCGTTCGCGGTGAGCCGGGCCAGAGTCTTCGGCGGCCCGTGTCGAACCACTTCCGCCGCACTCTCACGCCGTCCTCCCCGTCTTTGGTAGGGGCCGCGTTGCAAACCGGCCTCTTCCGGGCAACCAACCCATCCCCTCCTTTCGGTCGCTCACCGGCTGACGTATACGCTTGCTCCATGACACGAACCCACGTCTACCTGGGCGAGGAAGAACTCGCTCTATTGGATGAAGCCGCCCGCGCCACGGGTGCCTCGCGCTCGGCATTGATTCGCCGGGCCGTGCGCCGCACCTTTGGCCCCCTCGCAAAGGCCGAAAAGCTGCGGGCCCTTGAGGCCAGCGCCGGCAGCTGGTCGGGACGCAACTTCACCGGCGCGGAATACGTCGACGCCATCCGCGGCGACCTGAATGAACGTCTCCGCGCGCTTGGTATGGAGTGAAGCTGCTCGATACCTCAGTCGCCATCGACCACTTGTGCAGCGTCTCCCGCCTATCAGTTCGTTGTAAGCCGTCCCTCCGTCCCCGGCGGCCCGTGTCGATCCACCTCCGCGCCATCCGCCGATCCTGCGTGCCGGCCGCGTTTCAAACCGGCCTCTTCCGCGCAACCACGCCCGAGTTACGCAAAGGTCTCCCGTCGGGACGCCGGCCCTGACCCACCCGTCTTCCTCTTCCCCCCTCCGCCCCTTCTCTCAACGCTCACTCCTTCCCCACCCCATCACCCCGGCGCCGCGTCTGCCTCGTCCCCCTTCTCCTTTGATCGCTCGCTATTCTCAGCCCACGCTTCCCCCTCCCTAGCGTCCCGCGTCCCACCCAGTCATGCCCCCAAGCACCACCCCAATCAGCGCCACCAGCACACCCCTCGTCCGGCTGCTCACTGCTGGCCCGGACCATGTCTCGCTCGAAGACGGCGTCCTGCGATTCGGGGAGACCCAGGGCGCCCCGGTTGGCGGCATCGACAGCATCGAAACGCACCGCTCCTGGTTCTGGACGCGACTCATCGTGCGCCAGGCCGGCGGCGCCGAGCACGCCATCGGCGGGCTCGACCGCGAGGAGGCCGAGCGGCTCACCGCGGCGGTCCTTGCGGAATCCGCCCGCGTCGCCCGAACGCTGGCATCGCATTTCACGCAACTTGACGACCGCTTGAACCGTCTCCAGGCCGGCAGCCGCTATGCGCGGGAATCGCAGACCAGCGGGCTCCAGGCCGACATCGCCAGCGCCGTCGAGCGCGGCGGCGGCGCCCTGACCCGATCATTTCTGCCCGCCCAAACGACCGAAGCGATCACGCGCATCCAGTCGGTCTCCCGCCCCCAGGCGTTCGAAGCGGCCCGGGAACAGGTCAACGCTCGCTTCGTCACCGCCACCGTTCCCGCCGTGATCCAGGCCGCCCGGGGCGTGCTCTCCGCGCCGCCGACCGCCGAGCAGGCGGAGGCCATAGCCACCGATGAGGACGCCACCCTGGTGCTCGCCGGTGCCGGCACCGGCAAGACCGCCGTCATCACCGGCAAAGTCGCCCACCTCGTCCGCAACCGGGGCGTCCCGCCGCGTCAGATCCTCGTGCTCGCCTTCAACCGCAAGGCCGCCCAGGAAATCCGCGAGCGCCTGCCCGAGGACCTCGCCGGCGCCCACGTCGCCACCTTCCACGCCTTCGGCCGCCGCGTCATCGCCCAGGTCGAATCCGCCCCCACGCTCTCAAAGCTGGCGGAGGACGAGGCCATGCTGCCCGCGCTCATCGATCGCATCCTCGTCGACCTGATCGACGACCCACGTCAGAGCCGCGGGCTCGCCGACTTCATCACCCACCACCGCGCCGGCTACCGCTCCCAGTTCGAGTTCAAGACCCCCGGCCAGTACTACGACCACGTCCGCCGCTCCGAGTTGCGGACGCTCAGCGGCGACCTGGTCAAGAGCTTCGAGGAACTCGAGATCGCCAACTTCCTCACCCAGAACGGCGTCGACTTTCACTACGAGCGGCCCTTTCCGGTCGAAACCGCCTCCCCGCGGCATCGCCAGTACCGCCCGGACTTCTACCTCCCCGACCACGACATATACATCGAACACTTCGCCCTGGACCGCCAGGGCCGCCCGCCCGATGGCTGGACCGGGTACGTCGACGGCGTCCGCTGGAAGCGCCACATCCACCAGCAGTACGGGACCAGGCTGATCCAGACCTTCAGCTGGCAGCAACGTCAGGGCGTGCTTCGCCAGGCGCTGCGCCAGCGGCTTGAGGAGGCGGGCGTAACCTTCCAGCGCATCCCGATCCGGTCACTGCTCCTGGAACTGGGCCGCTGGCTGATCTCATGGCTGGCGCAGCTGATGGCCACGTTCCTCAACCACGTCAAAACCAGCGGCGTCTCCTTCGACACCCTCCGTCAGCGTGCCCGCGACTCGTCTGACCGCACCCGCAGCGAGGCCTTCCTCGACATCTTCGAACAGGTCAGCGAGCGCTACGACAAGCTGCTGGGCGAGGAGAAGGACTTCCACGACCTCATCAACCACGCCGCCGCCCACATCCGTAACGGCCGCTGGCAGTCGCCCTACCGCTACGTGCTGGTGGACGAGTTCCAGGACATCTCGGCGGGCCGCATGGCGCTGCTCCGGGCGCTCAGGGGCCGCGGTGTCGCCTACTTCCTCGTGGGCGACGACTGGCAGTCCATCTACCGCTTTGCCGGCAGCGACGTCGCCCTCGTACGCCAGTGCGGGCACTACCTCGGGCACGTACGCGAGCGCGCGCTCAGCCGCACCTTTCGTTTCGCCCGCGGCATCATGGAACCCTCCACCGCGTTCGTCGTGCGCAACCCCGCGCAGACGCAGCGCACCCTGCGCCCGGCCCGGGGTGTCCGCGACGGCGGCGTCACCGTCATCGCCAGCGAAGATCCCGCCCGCGGACTGTGGGACGCCCTGCACGACATCCAGGCGCGCGAGGACGACGGCCGCACGCCTGTCTCCGTACTCGTCCTCGGTCGCTACCGGCGCAGCCGCGGCGCGCTCCCTTCGCCACGTCAGGGCCGGCTGCGCCTCGAATTCAGCACCGTCCATGCCGCCAAGGGCCGCGAGGCCGACTACGTCGTCGTCCTCGACCTCAGGGACGCCCGCCTCGGCTTTCCGTCACAGCACCAGGAAGACCCACTCCTCCACCTCGTCCTCCCACCCCCGCCCCCCCAGAAGGAGTCCACACTTGCTCCCTCTCCAGGGGGAGAGGGTTGGGGTGAGGGGTCTTCCGCGCAACCAAGCCCGGATTACGCAAAGGACTCTCTTGGGGAAGAGGCAAGGTTGAGAGGTATTCCGGACAGCAACCCCCAGGCTAGTCAACAGTCTCCCGGAGCCTCATTCCCGCACGCCGAGGAACGCCGCCTCTTCTACGTCGCCATCACACGCGCCCGCCGCGGGACCTACCTGGTGGCCGACGCGCGGCGTCCCTCCGCCTTCGTCAACGAGCTACTCCGGGAATCCACCGGCCTTCGCCGCCTCGGCGAGTTCCGGCGGGACAACACACCCAAATGCCCGCGCTGCCGCACTGGCACCCTCGACGTGTCGAGCACCGGCCAGAGCATGACCTGCCTGAACGCTCCCTTCTGCCGCTACCGCGCCCCCCGCTGTCAGCGCTGCCGTCGCGGCTTCCTCGTCATCACCGGTCGCTCCTCCCGCTGCACCAACCCCTCCTGCAACGCCACCCCGCCCGTCTGCCAGTCCTGCCGCGCCGGCGTCATGGTCATCCGCAAAGCCCGCCGTGGCTCATTCCTCGGCTGCTCCCAATACGCCTCCGACCAACCCTGCACCAACACCCACCCCCTCCCCCGCCGCCGCTGACTCAACACGGGCCCGCCATCCGCGCCCGTAATGCTCCGGCCCAGACATTCCTACGTTCCCGCTAGGACCCCAAGTCTGTCCAACTCCATCGAGGCCGTGCAGGCCTTACCCATGTCTTGATAGAGGCAAACGACCTACTAGCCTTGTGGAACATAAAGAGCATGCAGTCCCCTGAAGCGCAAGGAGAAACTCCTCTCGTCCCAGATCTGAACCCACTCCTTCAAGTCCGCAGATGACACGCCGAATGCCTCCCTATCCCGCAATTGTTCACCTCTCTCGACGAATAACTCCTTAGCGTTAACCGCTTGACCTACGACCTCTGGTGAGTGCGCCGTCACAGTCACTCCTGAATTGAAGCGTTCCAATTCCACTCTGTGTAGACCAGTAGCTGGGCATGAAAGTGAGGTGAGATAAGCGAGAGGGATAGATGACACAGGAACAAGCCAAGTATCCTGGGCAAGATCGGGCGCGTGCTGATCAGCCTTGCGCCACTTGCTATACAACGGAAAAACATAGTGCACAGCCTCGGGATGGCGGCAAGCGAGTTGCTCGAGGGCTTCGTGTTGCCTTTCGTTGATACTGAACTTGTAGAGCCTGTCCACAACAGAAGTCGGCCAGGGGGCCTTGAATTGGAGCATTATTGAGAAGCCGGCCCCCACGTTTCGAATCAGTTCGTCAAGTCCCATCCGACGCTCTTGAGCTTGAGTCAGACCAAGCCACAAAGCTCGCTGACATCCAGGCCACGTTCTTATGCGCTGGAGAAACTCTGCACAAACGTTTAGCTCCAGCGATTTCTCGGAGATTTCCTTGCTACGGCTTACGATTGAACTCCTAGCTTGTCTGGTCAAGGATGAATTGAGCTATCAACCCGCATTCCGCCTGTCTGGCCAAAGTCCGCTTGATAGGTAAGCATATCCGGCTGTTTCAACGGCACTTTGTTGATTCTTGTCTGCTCCTATGTGTCTCTATCGGATCCAAGGAACTTTTCTCCATCAAAATGAATCAAGTGATCCGCAATCTCCGCAACCCAAACCTCCGTCTCCCACGCGATGTCTTCCAGGTGCCGCTTGAACTCCCGGAAATCTGGGAAGGCGCTCACGTACACGCGTGTCGCAACGCAGTCGTGCAAGGTCACTTCCAACTCCTGCATTCGTTTCGGCGTCACCGGCCCGTGAGACGTTACGGCCTCAATCAGGAACAGCCAGTTTCGCTCCTCGTCGTAGAGCACCACGTCCGGCAGCTTGTCATGCTCGGTAATCGGAACACCGAGCCGCAACAGTCTCTTCTCATCCAAGTGCAGGAGTTTCTTCGCAGCGTCGCCCAGGTACAACAGAACCGCCCCCGGCGCGAACTTCGGTCCGAAATCCGTCACCACCTGCGACTGCAGCTCGTTGTGCCTGCCGGGCGAGAGCCGAATCTCTTCTCCCGTTGATGTGCGGATCGGAATCTCCCGCATTCGCCGACGCCGCCGGTAAACCTCCAGCAGAGCGCCGTGACTGGATCGAAAGGCCGCCAACTCGGTCTCCCAGCCGTTGCTCTGGTAGAGCCTGAGCACCTTCAACGCTTCGTCGGTGAGGCCGTAGTGCGTCCTGGGACTGTTGGTGGGTAAGTCGGGTTCGTCGGGGTTGCGGTCCACCACCCGTGCCTGCTCCAACTGGTGAATCACCTGACGCCGTACGTTCTCTCGAGTGTTCTCCGCGTAATCCCTCCCGTACGTATCCCGCATGAATCCGAGTATCTGGTGGATGGTCAGCGACGGCTGGGCCGCTTCGCTCCAGATCTGATCCTCGGACAGGTCGCAGAGAGCCAGCAGGGTCAAACAGGCAATGTCGCGCTGCTGTGCCGGTGGTAACCCCAACTGCTCCAGGATGTCCCGCGCGTCATCGATCTTGCTCATCCCGCCGCCGTCTCGAGCTCCATCCCAATGTCGCGCGCGAGAGTCAGAGTCTCGGCTATCAGGTCGTCGATGCCGGCAAGGTCACATGCCGAGCCGAGTCCCCGCTGAACTTCAAAGCCAATCGAGCGAATCTTCTCTTCGGCCGGCAGCGGCATTGCCCGCAGTTCGGTCGCACTCACCTGGGTATTTCCGTTCGAGATGCGGAAGTAACGGTCCAGGCAGGCGGAGTTCAGGAGCGCCGAAAGACCGTAGGCCAACTCTTCGTCGAAGTCTCTCCAAACCCCTCTGATGTAGTTCAGATGATTTTCCAAACCCACCATGTCCGCGTTCAGCGAGCCTCGAATCAGCGGCGCCGACACAAGACGCCGTTTCTCCTCCTTCGCGCTGAAACGCCGGGTAAGGACATAGGTCTTGTCCGCAACCAGCAGCTTCGTGGAATCTGCCGAGACCTTGATCCACTGCGGCTTGTCGCACACCCCTAAGGGCCATGACGTTCGCATGGGCCGAACGTGCTGCATCCACAACAGCGGCACGGTGGAGTCTTCAGTCGCGGCATCGGCGAGAAACTCGGTGGCCCTGAACGGCACGACCGGCCCGGTCGAAATCTCCAGGCCAAGGGAGCGGAGCGTATTCGGCCAGGACCGCATGACCTTGACCAGTTGCAGGTCCTCCGCGCTGAGTGGAATGGACAGTTCCTGTTGCTCGCTTGCCGGGTCCAGCACGGAGTCAACGTCCACTAGGTGCCGCTCACGCTCACCGAGGTCGTGCGCCCCCTTGCTGTGCGAAACGAGAACCTGAGGCACATCCAATGCCTCGCTGCCCGTTCGATTCTGTGCCGCGATGATCAGGTTCTCCTGGAGCACTGTCTGGTTCCTGAATACGTCCTTTCTGGAATCGAACAGGTGAATGGCCGTTGGTGCGACCTTTCGGAAAAAGACCTCTCGAAATCTCCTGAAGTAAGGCCCCGACGCAAAGCTCCTGGGCACGATGTACACAAGCTGCCCCGACTTCGACAGGAGTTCCGCGGAAATCGACATGAACAGCGCGTAGATATTGGGCTGCCCGTTCACGACCGACGACCATGCAACGGCCCTCGGGTCGTCCTTGCCTATCTTGAAGTAGGGCGGATTGGAAATCACCAGGTCGTACTCAGAGCTCGGCCCGGCATCGCTTCGAAACCAGTTGGCCTCAGTCGCGGACTTGATGGAACCCGCGCTCTCCAGCACGAAGTCTTCGTTCCGTACCTCGAAGGTCAGCGCAACTCCGCGCTCACCAAGCCAAGCCTGCGAAAACGCAAGAACTCGCGAAGTGAGATCCGCCAGCAACGGCTCGGTCTCGTAGGCGTCAACGTGCAGGCTCTCGACCTTGCCCTGCGCTGAGGCTGCTTCACATACGGCCGCCGACAGGATCCCCGATCCACTCCCAGGATCCAGCACTCGCATGTGCGGCCCCGAGTAGGTCGAGCACTCCGCCATAAACCTGGCGACCGTCGCAGGCGTCAGGTAGTGCCCAACACTCTTCCGGTGCTTGCGCCTGGCGAAGGAGAGATACGCCTCCCCCAGAACCTCGGCGCACTCAACAGGAGTAGACCATGGCGCGCTCACGAAGGCGCTCAGTTCAGCTGGCAGCGAGCGAAGGGGGCTCGGAGATAGCACTTCGGACGCAGCGCCCATCCCCGACAATTCTCTAACTGCCATGTGCCTAGCTTAAGTGACGCGGCTTCGCGCTTAGGGCATTAGGCGCCGGGAATACGAAGAATTCTGAGCGAAGCCGCGCTACCGATCAGTTACTGCAGACGCCCGCGCGAACCGCGTCACCTGCATTTGGCTCCCTCGTTCCCGAACCTCCCACAGGTCATAAGCCGTCTGTAGACCCAGCCACGTCTCCGGAGACGACCCAAACGCCTTCGACAACCGAATCGCCATCTCCACCGACACCGCGGCCTTCTCGTTCACCAGTGCCGACAGCGCCTGCCGGCTCACCCCCAACCCTTCCGCGGCCTTGGTCACCGAAAGCCCAAGCGCCTCCAGGCACTCACGCCTCACGATCCCACCCGGATGCCGCGCCCCAACCATCCCCATCCCTCAACCCCTCTCAACCCCACCGACTCTCCGTCTCACCCACACCGCCCGCATGCCCACCCTGGAACCCAAGGGCCACGCACCACCCCGTACCCCGACGCCGCCGCTCTTCACCCTCGCCTGGGGGAGAGGCAGAACCTGTCCTGAGCCTGCCGAAGGACGCCGTCCACGGCATTCGGTCAGGGTTCTTCCGCTCTTGCACCCACCGTCACCAAGACCATCGCCAACCCGCTCCATACTGTTGTCTACCGACAATATGGCCACCCTCACCCGTCCATATGTTCACTTCCGACAATATGCCCGCCCCCAAGTCTCCATATGTACTCCTAGTGACAATATGACTGCCCTGGCTGTGCCGTATGTCCAGCTACCGACTATATGGGGCTCTCAGTCCGCCATATGTTCAGCTACTGACAATATGGCTGTCCCCGATCCTCTATATGTTCGGCTACCGACTATAAGACCGCACATGCTCGCCCATATGTCCATCTGCCAATAATATGGAGCGCCCATTCTCCCCATATTGTCGGTAGCCGAACATATGGAAGGTTCCTCAGCGCCGGGCCACGTGTCCGCGTCCGAACGACTCCACGCGAACGCCGCCCACCGCGCCGGTCAATACGTGGTCCAGCCGCAGGGCTACCGAGCCTTCATTCCGGCCCCGTTGCCCCCGCAGCCGCCCGTTCGCCTGGAGGGTGAGCTGCAGGCATTGCTCTCCCAGGCCGATCAAGCCCTGGGCCGGCTGGACGGCTCGATCCAGACCTTGCCGGATCCCCACCTCTTTGCGTCCATGTACGCGCGCAAGGAGGCCGTCCTCTCCAGCCGGATCGAGGGCACCCAGAGTTCCCTGCAGGACATCCTGGCCGCAGAGGCTGACCTTCGCACGCCCAATCGCGCACGGGACACGGATGAGGTCATCAACTACGTCACAGCTATGGACTACGGCCTGGAACGCTTGCAGACGCTGCCGATTTCCAGCCGCCTGATCCGCGAAATCCACGAACGACTATTGCGCGGTGTCCGCGGATACAAGCTGCATCCGGGCGAATTTCGTACCAGCCAGAACTGGATCGGCCCCGCCGGCTGCACGCTCCACGAAGCCACCTTCGTCCCGCCGCCGCATCGCGAGGTGCCGAACGCGCTGGGAGATCTGGAGAACTTCATCCACGGTCCCAGAGACCTGCCTGACCTGGTTCAGATCGGATTGGTGCACGCCCAGTTCGAAACCATCCATCCATTCCCCGACGGAAACGGCCGCGTCGGCCGCCTCCTCATCACGTTCCTCCTGTGTGAACGCGGCATCCTGTCGGCCCCGGTCCTCTATCTCTCGCACTTCTTCCTGCGATACCGCCCCGAGTACTACGAACGCCTGCAGGTCGTCCATGACACCGGCGACTGGGAAGGCTGGCTGGCCTTCTTCCTCCGCGGCGTCGCCCAGGTCAGCGCCGAGGCCTCGACAACCGTCCGACGCATCCTGAGCTTGCGTGAGCGCCACCGGACGCTAGTCACCGAGCGTTTGGGCCGCGTTGCCGGCGATGGTCTCCGGTTGCTGGAGCGTCTCTACCGGCAACCGCTTGTAACAGTGACCAGGGTTCAGGACATCACTGGAACCAGCTATCCCCCAGCCAACCGCCTGGTCGCCCGCCTCGTCGACCTCGGCATCCTCGAAGAAATCACCGGCGATCGCCGCAACCGCGTCTACCGCTACACCCCCTACCTCCAAATCCTCGAACCCAACACCCCCTAACGCACTCGCGACCCACCCCCCATCTTTCGTAGGGGCCGCGTTTCAAACCGGCATCTTCCGCGCAACCAACCCCTAGCTGCCCCCGTTCGTGGTGAGCCGGGCCGCCGTCCTCGGCAGCCCGTGTCGAACCACACTCCCGCCACCCGACGACTACGTGCCCTCCGCCATACCGACAAGAAACACGTCTGAGTCACCGCCCTCGGTTGCCTGCGCGTGCATTGCCATCACTGCTGGCATTGCCGGCAACGCACGCACCGCTAACCCCGCCCGCACTGCCTACAGAGCATCGACGCCCCGCCCGTCCACCAGCGCGGTAGCGAATCCGCTCCGCGCGGCTCCGTTCTTCACCCTCTCCGAGGGGAGAGGCAGATGCCGTCTGCGGCAATCGGTGAGGGGCTCTTCCGGTCGTGGTCTAACCCTTAGCACCCCCGCTTGCTTCGTCTTCTAAGCGATGGGACCGCGCTTTCCCCTCAGACTCCTCGCCTACCTCATACCGCCCCGCCCGCTCACGAAACGCCAGCACCGCCTCCGGCACATCCACCTGAATCTCCCCGGCCCTCCGCATCACCTGCGCCATGTCGTACGCCGCCTGCAACTGGTGCCAGGTGCTGGCGCCGCCGCCGAACGCCTTGTCCAGCCGGATCGCCATCTCCGGCGAAATCCCCGCCCGACCATTCACCAGCGCTGACAACTGCTTCCGGCTCACCCCCAGCACCCGCGCCCCGTCCGTCACGCTCAGGCCCAGCGGTTCCAGGCAGTCATAGCGAACCGACGCCCCTGGATGGGGCGGGTTGTGCATAGGCATCGCAATCTCCCTCAGGTCTCGGACGCTAGTGGTAGTCCACCAGGTCCACGTCGCGAACATTTTCCGCCTCAAAGCGGAAGATGATGCGCCAGTTCCCCGAAACGCTGACGGACCAGAACCCGGCCAGGTTGCCGCGTAGCGGATGCAGCCGGAACCCCGGCAGGTTCATGTCCGCCGGCTCCGACGCCACATCCAGCCGCGCCAGGATCCGTTCGATCTTGCCGACGCGCCGCGCCGGCACAAACCGCCGATCCCCTCGCTCATAGAGCCGCCGCAGCCCTTTATGGCGGAACCGAACAATCATCCCCGGATTGTAACCCGATACGTATCAGGTTTCAACCCACTGCCAACTCGATCAAACACCAGCCGATCTCCGCCTGCCGTCCACCTCGACACCTCCGCCATCCATATGTTCACTTGCCGACAATATGGCTGCCGCAAGCCTCCATGTGTACCACTAGTGACAACATGGGCAGCCAAGGGCGCCCAAATACCTCCTGCCAAGAGCGAGGCCGCCCCAGCACACGCCGAACCCCAACCAGGCCCCGTCCATGAGCCCGCCAACTCAGGCTACGCCCCTCTTCACCTCTCCAGGGAGACCTTTGCAAGACACCTCTCAACCTCGAAAGCGCGTCCGCTCTTACTCCCTCTCCTGGGAGACCGTTGCAAGACACCCCTCGCCCCCAGGGCGCATCCGCTCTTGCTCCCTCTCCTCGGGGAGAGGGTTGGGGTGAGGGGTCTTCCGGGCAACTAGCCCACTCCAAGCCAATGCCCGGCCGGAGCTATTCGCCCCCAGCCCGATAGCCCCTCAGCGAGACCCGGTTCCGTGTCGGGTACGGAACGGGCGCCCCGGCTATTCACTTGTTACTTGCCATCGGTACTCTAAGAGAGTACCATGGGCCCAATGAGCACGCAACCCCAAGTCCCCAACCCCGGCCCCCAGGCGCCGGTCCGGTCGAGCCGTCGGGTGGCCGACCTCCCCGCCGCCTGCCCTGAGCCTGTCGAATGGGCCTGCTTTGCGCCCAGCCACGGCAGCCCCGCCCCAACCCCCTGTCCGCCCATGCTCCGCCGCGCCCCTTCCGCAGCCCCGCAAGCACGCCCTGTTCGCCCCGCCGCAAGTGCCTGCCGGACCGCCCAAATTCACCCCAAATCCGACGCCCCCCGCCCTCAAGAGTTTTTTGGAAAAAACTCTTATTGCGCGCGAGGCGCCCTTCCCAACACCCCCCAGACCCCTCCGATTCGACCCTCCCGGCCCACCCCCGCCACCCGGCCCCACCCCGCCCGACCGTTACACTCACACCTCGAACTCCGAAGGCCCGCGAAGGATGTGCTGATGGCCGTCGCAACCACCGCCCCCGTGGCTGAACGCGCGCTGATTCTGGGCGGCGAACCAGTAGAAACCGGCGACCTGCTGGAAGTCCGCCGCCCCTACGACGACACCGTCGCCGCCGTCGTCCACCGCGCCACCCCCGAAGTCGCCGAGCAAGCCGTCCAGCTCGCCGTCGACACCTTCCACAACGTCACCCGCGCCATCCCCGCCCACCGCCGAGCCGAGTTGCTCCACCGCCTCGCCGACCTGGTCGAGGCCAACCGCGAGCGCCTCATCGCCGAGGACATCGACGAAACCGGCAAGCTCCGCAGCGAGGCCCACGGCGAAATCGACCGCACCGTCGCCACCCTCCACTGCGCAGCTGAGGAAGCCCTCCGCATCCCCGGCGAGATCCTCACCCTGGACGCCGTCCCCACCGGCGTCGACCGCACCGGCCGCGTCCAGCGCTTTCCCATCGGCCCCATCCTGGGCATCACCCCGTTCAACTTCCCGCTGCTGCTGGCCGCCCACAAGCTCGGCCCGGCCTTCGCCGCCGGCAACAGCATCGTCATCAAGCCCGCCAGCAAAACCCCCCTCACCACCCTCAGCCTGGCCGAACTCGCCCGCGAAGCCGGCTTCCCCGACGGCTCGGTCTCAGTTCTCCCCATGGCCGGCGCCCAGGCCGAATCCCTGGTCCGCGACGACCGTTTCAAGGTCGTCACCTTCACCGGCAGCGCCGAAGTCGGCTGGGGCATCAAGGCCAACGCCGGCCTCAAGCGCGTCACCCTGGAACTCGGCGGCAACGGCGCTCTCATCGTCCACAGCGACGCCGACATCAACGCCGTGGCCGCCCGCATCCCCTTCGGCGGCTTCCTCTACAGCGGCCAGAACTGCATTTCCGTGCAGCGCGTCTACGTCCACCGCGACGTGCACGACGACTTCGTCAACGCCGTCCTGCCACTGCTCGACGACCTCAAGCCCGGCGACCCCAACGACCTCGAGACCACCCTCTGCCCCATGATCGACGCCGACGCCGTCACCCGCATCATGTCCTGGCTGGACGAGGCCCAGGCGGCCGGCGCCACCGTGGTTACGGGCGGAAGCGCCGACGGCCCCTTCATCGAACCCACCATCGTCGCCAACGCCGACAACGGCATGCGCATCGTGCGCGACGAGGTCTTCGGCCCCGTCATCGCCGTCATCGCCTACGACTCGATCGACGAGGCCATCGACCTCGTTAACGACTCCGACTACGGCCTGCAGGCGGGTATCTTCACCAACGACATCCGCATCATCGAACGCGCCTACCGCGACATCGAGGTCGGCGGCCTGATCGTCAACGACACCAACCGCTGGCGGGTGGACCACATGCCTTACGGCGGCGTCAAGCGATCCGGCTTCGGGCGCGAAGGCCTGAAATACGCCATCGAGGAAATGACCGAGCCCAAGCTGCTGGTCGTCAACCTGGAGGACAACTAAGCCCGGCCCGACGCCGGGACTTTGCCGCAATCCCTGAGGAGGGAAACCTGATGGAACTTCGCCGCGTTCAGCTCGCCAGTCCCGGATCCAACCTGCGCATGCTCGAGCGCGGCAGCCAGAGCAACGCCGACCACGTGTTCCTCGACCTCGAGGACAGCGTCGCCCCCAACCAGAAGGTCGAAGCGCGGCAGATCGTGGTCCAGGCCCTCAGGGACTTCGACTGGTCCGGCAAGATCGCCTGCGTCCGCGTCAACGGCATCGACACCGAGTGGTTCTACGGCGACGTGATCGAAGTCGTCGAAGGCGCGGGCCAGCACCTGGACACCATCATGCTGCCCAAGGCCAACAAGCCGCATGACGTCTACATGCTGGACATGCTCCTGACCCAGATCGAAGAGCACAACGGCCTGGAAATCGGCCGCATCGGCATCGAGGCCCAGATCGAAATGGCCGAAGGCATGATGAACGTCAACCAAGTCGCTTTCGCCAGCCCCCGCCTCAAATCCCTCATCTTCGGCCCCGGCGACTACTCCGCCAGCGTCCAGGCCCGCGGTCTCTCCATCGGCGCCAGTGAGCGCTACCCCGGCCACGTCTGGCATTACGCCATCCACCGCATCGTCGTCGCCGCCCGCGCCGCCGGCCTCCAGGTCACCGACGGCCCCTTCGCCGACTACCGCAACCTTGAGGGCTACCGCCAATCCTGCGAAATGGCCCTGGCCCTCGGCTGCGACGGCAAGTGGGCCGTCCACCCAGGCCAGATCGACGTGGCCATCGACGTCTTCTCGCCTTCCGCGGCCGACGTCGACAAGGCTCGCCGCATCATGGTCGAGTACAAGCAGGCCCTGGCCGACGGTCTCGGCGCCATCGCCATCGACGGCGACATGGTCGACGCCGCCACCCTAAAAATGGCCGAAATCGTCTCCGCCAAAGCCGACGCCGCCGGCCTCTAGCGAAGCGGCGGTACCGCCGGCCGCTACCGAGCAACCGCCCTAGGGAGCGCCCTCTCGGCTGGCGGCAATTGTCGCGCGCAATTCACGCGCTTCTTCTTCGCGGGTGCGCCGCTCGGCCGCGTGAAGCGCCTCATGCGACACGCGATCCGCATCGATGGCCGAATGGACGGCGCGGATGTCGGCTCGAAGATCGGTGTCCATCACACGAATGTCAGCCCGAATTCCGGCGTCCTCCGCGCGCAGCGCGGCTTCCACGGCGCGAAGCTCCGCGCGCATATCGCGCCACAGCGCCACGATGAGTCCGGCCAAGCCGATACCGACTGTCAGTACAGTCGCCAAGATGGCAGCAAGTTCCGCGCTCACCCCGCACTCTCCCCGATGGCGGCAATGGCTGCCAGCAATTCGCGCTTCTCGTCGGACCTGGCCTGCCGCTCCGCCGCATGCAGAGCCTCATGTGCCGCACGCAATGCCTCATGTGCCGCACGGTCGGCATCGATGGCCGCCAGCAGTTCGCGCCGTTCCTCGGACCTGGCCTGCCGCTCCGCGGCATGCAGCCCCTCGTGTGACACCCGTTCAGCGTCAATAGCCGCGCGTACTGCGCGTATATCGGCTCTAAGCTCGGCGTCCTCGGCGCGCAAGTCGCGCCAGAGAGCCACGATGAGTCCGGCCAGTCCGACGCCGACCGTTACTACGGTCGCAAGGATGGCGGCGAGTTCGGCGCTCATGGGGCGCACCGGCTCTTTGTGCCGGCGGCTCGCGCGTAGGTGAGGCACATGGGCAAGCAGTCTCTCTCGGAGTGCCGCCCAGTCACTGCCGAAATCCTACCTCACCCGACGAGCAGGGCCCCTGATCAGCGCCGCCGGCTTACCGGCATCGGAGGTCGCTCGTCGGCCTCCCGGATCTCCTCAAGTGAGCGCACCTGCTTTCGGGCGGCGCCTTGCCAGTCCCGCGTCTTCACGTCCGACGGCGCTTCCAGCCGCTCGGCCGCCTTCGGGATCTCGGTTGCGTACTGCGGTAGCCACTCGGCCTGGGCCACGAGCATCTCGTCGGCCATCCGCCAGACCTCCGGCGGGTCGCACACGGCGCCCACAAGCGGGTCGTGCAGCATGGCCTGCTTCAGCAGCGTCGCGTCGCCGGTCGCGGCGGCGCGGGCGCCCATGCGTTGCACGTTGATTGAGGCAGTACACGTGGCCGCGCAGGCCAGCGGTAAGTCGCCAACCCGCGGGATGTGAATGCCCAGGGCATCCACGTACCCAGGGACTTCCACAATGGCGTCGTCAGCCAGGTTGCTGATGGCGCCGTCGTTGCGGACGTTGAAGAACCCCCGGTAGGGCCGCCCGGTCTCCAGCGCCTCGATGATGCGGCTGCCGCGCTCGTCAGACCGGTCCTCGCTGCTGATCGGCGGATCGTCGGCCGCCATCCATTCAGGAAAGTCGGTCTCAAACCAGTTGCGCTTCTCAGTGCTCACGCGCAGGTACCCGCCGGTCTCGCCGTTGCCCCAACTGGCAAGGTCGATCCAGCGCTGAATCTCCTCCGGACGCTTCCGGTACCACGGCAGGTATTCGGAAAGGTGTCCGTTGGACTCGGTCGAGTAGTAGCCAAACCGCCGTAGCACGTCGGTGCGAACTTTCTCAGTCTTGGAGAAGGTTGGATGCGCTTCGAAGGCCGCCAGCAACTCCTCGCTACCAATCTCGCGGCCCTGGTGCTCGATGCGCGTGTACCAGGTCTGGTGGTTGATGCCGGCGCAGATGATGTCCACGTCCTCGCGCTGCTCGGCCCCCAGCACTTCGGCGATCTGGTTCCAGCCGTGCTCAATCCCGTGGCACAGCCCCACTACGTTGACGCCGTGGTCCAGCAGCGCCCAGCAGTTCATGGCCATCGGGTTGGCGTAGTTCAGGAGCAATGCGCCCGGCTTGGCCACGTCCAGGATGTCGTCGCCGAAGGCCAGGAGCTGCGGGATGGTGCGCTGGGCATACATGATCCCGCCGGCGCAGATCGTGTCGCCTACGCACTGGTCGACGCCGTACTTCAGCGGTATCTCCACGTCCAGCTTGAACGCGTCCAGCCCGCCCACGCGAACGCAGCAGATCACGTAGTCGGCGTCGCGAAATGCCCGGCGTCGATTCGTAGTGGCTGAAACCTCGGCCGGCAGCTTGTTGGTGCGGATGTCCTTGCGGCAAAGCTGCGTAACCAGATCCAGATTGGGTTGCGAGATGTCGGTCAGCGCGAAGTGCGTGTCCTGCAACTCCGGAACCGACAGGATGTCCCGCATGAGCCGGCGCGTGAAGCCCACGCTGCCGGCGCCGATCACCGCGATCTTCAGGGCCACGGCGCGGACCTACGTCTTCAGCGGTTGGCCGGCCGGATCGAGCTGCCCGATCTCCTCCAGCAGGCGCACGCTGTGAATCACGTCGTGGATGTTCGTCAGCGGTTGCCGGCCTTCCGCGATTGCGTTCAGGAAATCGGCGTGCAGCGCATCAACTCCGTCATCCAGATTTCCGCCGGGGTGACCGGGAATCGGCTGGCCTTCGATGATCTCCGGCTCCGGTCGGTCGTCCGCGTAGATCTGCCCGTGGATGGGCGGCAACAGATAGGCGCTGACGCCGTTGCCGTGCATCTCGATCCGGTAGTGGCGAGCCCCCGCGTGGCCGGTCACCGAGTGCACCGCCACGGCCCCATTGGTGAAGTGGATGATGGAGTTGTAGGTGTTCATCCAGCCTGTGTAGGTGTCATCGCCGCGGGTCAGCACCTGGTCCCAGGTTCCGCCGCAGAGCCAGCGCAGCCAGTCCACCATGTGAATGTCCTGCTCGTAGAGCCGGTTGAGCACACGGCCTCCCTGATCGTCTTCGATGAGGTTCTTGCTCATGCCGGCGCTGGCCAACATGACAGGGCCGTTGACTTCGACGCGCGCCCGCGCCGCGCGGAGCATCGGCGTCCAGCGACGCTGCAGGCCCACGCAGACGATGCGGTTGTTGGCCTCCGCTGCGGCGGCGATCTTCTCGGCATCCGCCGATCCGACACCGGGCGGCTTCTCTACGAAGAGATGCGCGCCTGAGGCCAGCACTTCCACCGCGATGTCGGCAATGTCGGGAGGCCTCGTGACTGCATAGACAACCTCGGGGGTCTCCCGCTCCAGCATCTCCCGGAAGTCGCTGTAGCGACCTTCGACGTCGTAGTGGTCGGCGGTGGTGGTTAGCCGGTCCTCGTCCAACTCGCACATCGCCGCCAACTCGACGCGACTATGCGCTCGGTCGATCGCCGGATAGTGCGCGCTGGTGGCCCTGCGGCCTGCGCCTATGAACGCTGCGCGAACCATGGTTCCCTCCAAGCCTGCGGCCAGAGTGCCAGTCTAGCCGTCAACGGCCCTGCCGCGGACGCATTCGCAGGCAGGCCAGGAGGGCGTCGAGACGCCCTACATCGGCTCCTTCTTCAGCAAGCCGATGATGTGTCCTTCCGGATCCGCAAAGTGTCCGATGGTCACGCCTTCCATGACGTTGGTATCGGGCATCAGGATCTTGCCGCCCAGGCTGGCGGCCTTTTCCAGGGTTGCCGTGACGTTGACCACCTCTACATAGAAAGTGACGAAGCCGGATGAGCCGTCGAATGTCTGGCCGATGCCGCCGCCGATGCTGTTGTCGCACTCGGGGTCTGCGCCGACAACGCCATAGCCCATTGGGTTATCGGTGAGGACCTGCCAGTCAAAGAGATCGCCGAAGAACTTGTGCAGCGCCGGGCCGTCCTTCCCGTTGACTTCCCAGTGCACCACAGGATTTGCCACCTGCCTGCTCCTCGTCGTGTATACGAGATGCAAGGATGAATGCCGTGCCCGCCGCGCACCGTTGCAAACCTTCCTGAGTGCTCCGGCATTCGGTGGCGGAAGCTGCGCGTCTGAACTCGCAAGCTTCGGTGAACCGCGAGGGGAATGCGATGTAAGTTCTGGGCATTGACCGCGTGCACTTCCCGGTCCCCGACCTCGAAAGAGCCACGGCGTTGTACCGCGAGATGCTGGGCTTCGCGCCTGTCTTTAGCATGAGCGGCATGTGGGGCGAACTGCAGGCCGGCGACACGACTGTCGGGCTGCACCAGCGCAACGAAGGCACCGTCGGATAGCCGGGCGCCTCGCCGGGTTGCGCGTACTAAGCCAGCGCGGCCGCCCCGGGTGGGAGCAGGTGGCGGACTTGTGGCTGCACGTCGGCGGGCAGGCTCAGGTACACGTCCTCCGGCAGGTCATCGATCCGCGACTTGTGATAGGCCGGATCGTATTCCTGTGAACTCGTGCGCGTGGGGTTGAGGTTCAGCCACCAGGCGGCGTAGCGGATCACGACGGCCACGCGGTCCTGGTCCGTGAGATTCGGCGACACGGCGTGCCAGATGCGGCTGTCCACGATTCCCACCGACCCGGCCGAACCGATCAGCCGCTCTTCGTCGCCGCGCGGCGTCATCGCGTCGCCATAAGGACCACCGTCGCGTGGGTGGTCGCTGAGCTTGTGACTGCCGGGAACGATGATCGTGGCCCCGTTCTCGACCTTGAAGTCCGTCAGCATCCAGAAGGTGGTGAAGTGCAGCGGGACGTCCGGATACGGTGCTGGGATCCGCGTGTTGTGCTCCTGGTTGTATGGCCAGTCGGCGTGCCACACGTCGCGCTGACGCCCCGGCCCGGTCACGAATCCCGTGAAGAACGAAAGTCGAAAGCCCGGGCCCAGCGTGGCGTCCAGCACGGCCGTCAGCCGCGGCTCGGCCAGGTAGGGGGCCAGGTCCTGGTTGATCCGCAAGAGGTTGGAGGTCTTGCCCAGCGCCGGGATGTCGATGTCGCTGTTGGCAAGAATGTCGGCCCGAACGCGATCGCGGATTCCGGGCACCTCGTCCGATGGAATCACGCCTTCGATCAGGGTGATTCCACGCTCAAGAAGTTCGTCGGCGTGGGGATTGGACATGGAGCTTGGGATCCGCGAGCGTCGGCCAGCCGATTCTGGCACTCGCAGACCGGACCGAACAACGGCCGTCGCAGGCTGATACCGTAGACCGCGCTTCACCGGACGCACGGAGCGCGACGCCAATGGCCGGCGAACAGGACCTGGGCTATCTCGGAATCGGTGAGGCCGCGGCGGCGCTCGCCAGCGGCGAACTGTCGTCGCTGGACCTGGCCGAGGCCCTGCTGGACCGCATCGAGCGGCTCAATCCGACGCTCAACGCCTACACCTTCGTCATGGCCGATTCGGCACGAGCGGATGCGCGAGCGGCTGACTCTCGCAGCGCCGCCAGCGGGCGGCTTGGCCCGCTGGACGGTATACCCATCGCAATCAAGGACGTCATCGACACCGCAGGCGTGGTGACGACCTATGGATCGATCAAGTATCGCGACCATCGTCCGGACGCAGATGCGCATGTGGTACAGCAGCTGCGGAACGCCGGCGCCGTGATCCTGGGCAAGACCAACACTCACGAGTTGGCCCGCGGCATCACCACCGATAACCCGCACTTCGGTCCTACCCGAAACCCGTGGGACCTGACCCGGCATCCGGGCGGATCGTCCGGCGGTTCCGGTGCGGCTGTGGCCACGGGTATGGCTCTCGGCGCGCTGGGAACCGACACCGGCGGTTCGGTACGGATTCCCGCGCATATGACCGGCATCAGCGGCCTTAAGCCAACCCACGGTTTGGTCGGTCGCACGGGCGCCCGCCCGCTGGTCCGCAACTTCGACCACATCGGACCCATGACGCGATCCGCCGCCGACTGCGCGCTGATGCTGGACGCCATGGCCGGACCCGATCCGAACGATCCGGATGCGGTCACCCAGCCAGCCGGCAGCTTCACCGCCGCCCTCGACGACCCGATTGGTGGCTATCGTGCCGCAATCGTCCGGGACTTCGCGGACGATGCGGAGCCGCGAATCCGCGAGCTATTCGCTGATGCGGTTCAGGTCATTCGCGGTCTCAGCGTCGCAATCGACACATGGTCGCTACCCACAGATCTTGATCCAAAGGCCGCGCAGGTGGTCTCCCGCTCTGAAGGCTACGTCAGCATCCACGAGATGTTCGATGGCGATTTCAGCTCCATTGACGAGACCATCCATTCGAGGCTGAACGTCGGTGCCAACGCGTCGGCCTTGGACTACCTGCGCGGATTGCAAGCCCGTGCCGACGTCGAGGCCGCGGTATCGAATGCTCTGGAATCCCGCGATTTCCTGCTCAGTCCCGCCTATCCATACCCAGCCGAACCCATCAAACGCTTTGACGCCCGCGCCAACGACACCCTGCACGCCTCGCTGTTCAACTCGTCGCACCATCCGGCGCTGGTTGTCCCGATGGGCTTTGCCGACGGTTTACCAGTGGGCCTGCAGATCGTCGGCCGCATGCACGACGACACCACCATCCTCCAGATAGGCCACGCCTTCCAGCAAGTCACGACCCACCACAGGGAACGACCTGACTTTACGTTTTAGCCGGGCCAGTCTCGGATTGCGAATGGCCCGGGTCTGGTTTGGTCGAGGCTAGGCGCTCTCCGCCGGCCTTGCGTTCGTGCGGCCCCGCTGAACCAAGGCGGTAATGCCCAGGGCGATCCAGGCCGGTGCCGAGAACACCAGCGGATAAGCCACGATGCCGATCGGGCCAAACAGCCCGCCGATCAACGCGCCAAACACCGTGATCGGGCCAAGTACCGCTCCGCACACGTAGGTCAGGATGCGTGCGCGACGATGCAACTGCGCCAGAGCCACGGTCAGGGGAATCGCTGCGATCCAGGTGAAGAGGACCATGGACCCAATCATGGCGCCAACGGCCAA
This sequence comes from Chloroflexota bacterium, assembly GCA_022821645.1. Classification (GTDB taxonomy): domain Bacteria; phylum Chloroflexota; class UBA11872; order UBA11872; family UBA11872; genus UBA11872. Next base: position 100,459 of record JAJEDE010000016.1, on the reverse strand, counting down.
TGGTCCGCCCAAGCCGGAGTCGGTCGGCAAGCCGCCGAAGCGGATCACCGAGAGCACCAGGATCGCCAGCGGCAGCCAGAGACATATCGCTAGCAGTCGAATGAGCCGTCGAGCCTTTGACGATTGCATGAGCCCACCTTTGCGCCACGCCGTCTGAGCATTCTATGCGGCACGTGGTGGGTGCTCTCGGTAAGGCTCCCTACACAGGCTCCAAATCAGAGCGAGCGGTCCGGTGCGCGTGGTCGTCCGTTCGCGGGCTAGACGCCGTAAATCCGCGCCGTATTCCCGCCCATGATCCACGCGCGGTCCTCGGGCGGGATGTACGCGCAGTGGTCTCGCAGGTAGTTCACCTGTGGGGCGTAGTAGGCGGGCGACCGCGCTTGCTCCTGCGTCAGCGCGTTGGCCTTGGTGAACTCGGATCCCCAGATCAACTTGCGCGGCCCAAACGTGTCGTAAAGCGCGCGAAGCACCACGTCGTCGGGACCCCACCAGGCGCCCGGATAGCCGGCCAGGATTTCGAGGTTGACGTCGTAGTTCCTGACCAGATCAACGATGCCCTGGTCGAATGTCACCCGGCCGTTCGCGTCGATCAGTCCTTCCGGCGCTTTCATTCCCACGTACAGCCCGTGCACGACCGTGATCGTCAGGTCGGGCCACGCATCCAGCAGCTTGATCAGGGCCTGGAAGTGGTCCGGCGAGTCGGTGCCGTAGGACACCGTGCAGACCGGCAGCTTCATCTGATCGACGAGCTCCCACACGGGCCAGAATCTCGGCGCATGGAAGTTGGCGAAGGCGTCGTCCGACGGTGGCCAGGGGTCGTAATACAGCCCCTTGAATCCTTCGTCCTCCACGTGACGCTGAATGGTTGCCAACTGGGGCGGGAGGTGCGCCTCTCCACCCTCGACCTTTATGACGGCAATGAAACGGTCGCCGTGCTCGCGAACCATGCGTGCCGCGTACTTCATGCCCCAGATGTTGCAGGTGTGCAGCACGGCGTAGTCAACCCCGGTGGCGTCCATACAGGCCAGCATGTCGGCCTCGGACTGACCGTTCTTGCCTTCGGGCCAGTAGCCCGGCATGTGGTCCTGCAACTGCTGCACGCCAACGTGGGCGTGAGCGTCGATTACCGGAAGACTGGTGTCCGTCATGTGTCGGCGCTCCTTGAGGCTGTCAGCAGATCCACCAGGCGGTCGCGCGCGGCGTGTTGCATGGCTACGCGGGTGGAGAGAGCAATCATCCCCGGGGTCTCGGTCGTCATGAAGTCGCGGATCCCGCGATCATAGAAGTAGAAGGGCAATGGCCATTCGCCGTCCGCCATGTATTCGCGAAACCGTTCGTCCCGAGTCTCTTCATCGCCGTGCGCCACCACCCCGCCTTCCACCGGATGGTCGTCCGCCTCAGGCGTGTCGATGATCGGGCCATGCTCGGCCACTGCTTCCACGATCAGACGCGGCCAGGAACTGTCGCTAAAGAACGCGTAGGTGTAAAACCCCACTTCCTCGGGGTCTTCGTGGGCGTCGACGAAGGTGTCAAAGGAGTCGTTCGCCACGGCGGCGCGCAGGGTGCGGACTTCGGGCACTTCGTCGCGCGCGTACTGTCGGTTCAGGTCAATCCCGTCTTTGTTTTCGCGCGTCCCAAGGTCAAAGCCGGTTGGGTTCAGGCAGGGGAAGACGCTGAAGGCAACCGACGGGCTGCGCTTCCACAGGTCCTGCTCCAGGAACTCCAGCATCGTCACTACCGGCGCCGGCTCATCGCCGTGCGTGCCGGCGAACACCGCGAGTCGGGCCACGGCGGGTTCCCGTGCTGGAATGTCGACCCGCAACAGGTCCAGGCCAAGCTCCGCAATCGGATACCGAGTCAACTCGAGGCCCGCCATGGCGGCGGCGGTTTCAACTCGCGCCGTGATCTCGGCGTAGTCGGCTGGCTTCCGCACAATCATCTCAATCCCACAGGGCTGCTTAGCGTAGCGCGACCATCTCCCGTGATCCGTGTCGAACCACACCTTCGTAAGGCCCTTGTGTGACACCATGCCGCCGCGCACACGCATCGGGACACCGTCTCATGTTGAAAGGAATCGATCCGCTCCTGGGCCCGGATCTGCTGCGGATCCTCGCGGCCATGGGACACGGAGACGAACTGGTCATCGTCGACGCAAACTTCCCTGCCGAAGCCAACGCCCGGCGCCTCATACGCCTTGACGACGTGCCCGCGACCCGCGCCGCCGAGGCCATCCTATCGCTTCTCCCGCTGGACGAGTACGTGGACGAGCCGGCTGCCGTAATGGCCGTGGTCGGCGATCCTGACGCTGAACCCGAGATTTGGGTGGAATTTCAACGTATTGCCGAGGCCGCTCACGGTGGTCCCGTCGGTCTTGAGCGCGTGGAGCGGTTCGCCTTTTATGAGCGGGCCAGCCATGCCTTTGCAATCGTGGCCACCGGTGAACGACGCCTCTACGGAAACCTGATCCTGACCAAGGGCGTGCTCTAAGCCGCGGTTACCAATCGCGGCGGTCCTCGTCGCGTGCCTGGCGACTGGCGCTGAACAAGAGGTATCCAACCAGCGTCAGGACCAGCACCACGCCCACCGTCATGATTGGGTGTCGCAGGCTGAATGGAATGAGTACAGCCGAGACGAACAGGAACACGTAGCGTGTGACGACGCTGGTCAGCAACCGTCGCGCCAGTTCGCCTAGCAGCACCATCACGCGACTTGATCCCGGGAGCGACTACGCCAGTCTACGGGCCCGCCGAAGTCGCGCCCGCGTGTGCTCCGGGTTACTGCCCGCCGGGATACGACCCGTTCGCCTCGCGCCGGAAACGCTCAAGCCTAGGGATTGAACTCCAGGTACTGCCCCTGCACCCAGTTGCCGTCCTCAAGCTCGTACCAGACAGCATCTTCGGCCTCGACGATCTGCCCGGTGAGGACCAACTCCTCGCCTTGCAGGGCCACGTACTGGACGGCGCCCTCGGCAACACTCGGCGCGTCGCGCACGTTCAGACCAATTTCGGGGATCACCACACCAATGGTCTGCGTGGTCGTATCCGCCGGCGTCGATTCGGCCGTAGGTTCCGCCATGACTTCCGGCGCAGCCTCGCTGATCTCAAGATACTGGACCTGTACCCAGTTCCCGTCGGCCAACTGGCGCCAGACGACGCCGTCGACCTCAGTGATCACATCCGTCAGTTCCAGCTCCTCGCCTTGCAGGGCCACGTACTGGACCGTGCCTTCGTCGACGCTGGGATTGTCTCGAACATTCAGGCCAACTTGCGGGAGTACCACGCCAAATACGGTGGGCGCCGGCTCATCCGTCATGGCCGTGGGCGGCTCGGTGGGCTCAGGCGTGGCTGCGGGTGGAGGCGCGGCGTCAGCTGGGCGCGGAGTAACCGGCTGTGGGGCGGGCTGAGCCGCGGGCGTCGGCGTTGGGGCTGGCGTTGCCGTGGGCGTCGGCTCAGGGGCGGGCGTCGGGATCGGCGCGGGACTCGGCGACATGACGGGTGCCGTAACAATCGCTGCGGGTGTTGGCGCCGGCGTGGGCGTTGCCTCCGGCTCCGACTCGCCGCAGGCCGCGACTCCGCCAAGGATTAGGCAACCGACCAGAAACCTGGCGGCATGCTGCTGCCGTGTGGATTGTGCAAAAGCGCCGAAAATGCGGCTCACGTATGGTTCACCCTCGGCATATCCTGCTAGCACCGTACCGAGCGCGGGCAGTTGCGTCCAGTGAATCACGGTTTACAGAAGGTGTGGCAACTCCACCCCACGGATTGCTCGGGAGAAGGATCCATGACTCAGCCGACCATCAGCGATGCCGCCGTCCAGGCCAAGACCGGTCGAGTCTGGGCCGCGTGGTTCACGCTCCTTGACGCCGAAGGTGCGGCCGAGATGACCCACCGCCAGATCGCCGCTGCTCTTGCTGATCGACATGGTCTGTCCGGCTGGTGGAGCCAGATGGTGACGGTGGCCTACGAACAAGCACGCGGCCGTCGTGAACCCCACCAGACCTCCCGCGGCTACCAGGTCGGCGTCAGTAAGACCGTCCCCGTACCCGTGGACGTGCTGTTCTCGGCCTGGGCGGATGAGAATTCGCGTGAGCGCTGGCTTGGCGACGACCCGATCACCATCCGACGAGCCACCCGCCTCAAGTCCATGCGCATCACCTGGAGCGACGGCCACACCAATCTGGACATCAGCTTTTGGGACAAGGGCCCGGAAAAGAGCTCCGTGCAGGTCCAACACTCCAGGCTGACCGATCGAGACGATGTTGAATCCAAGCGCAGATTCTGGCGCGTTGCTCTGACGCGGCTGGCTGCCGAACTCTCGACCTAATCGCTCGGGCGGGCGTGGCGAGTCTCTATTTTGCTGGTGCGTGTCTTCGGGCGAGGCTCGCCTTTCACGTCCGGCGATAGACTCCAGAGCCCAGTCGGGCGGATGCTCCAACCGAGGTCATCCTGGTGACCGCGTTGCGGTGCGAGCTTGCCGCCTCAGTCACATGGCTGAACTGAGTCTGCTGTGACGGCCCTGTTCCGCCGGATCTTCGGCCCGCTGGTATCACTCGTCACCGGCTGGCCAATCGACGATTCAAGTCCCAACGTAGCGGACTCCGGGAGATCAGCCCCGGCCGGCGGGACGCGGTCCGGGCAACCGACAGATCAACGGCGAACCTCTCGATTGTCGCCCGGGGCTGAACTGGCCCGCCAGCCATTGCGTGGGGATGACGCTGAGCGCGACCGCCCGCGGCATCCACCGCCGCGTCGTCGAGCCACGGGGCCGCGAGCAACGCAACGAGCAGGTCCGCGGTCGGGCTACCGCTGGGGCCGGTCCCCCGGCGACCGAACCCGGGAACCAACGTCACGAACTCCCGAACCGCGTGTCCGACCGGATCGAGCCCGGCCGTTGCTGAATCGCGACCAGGCGCGTCGGCGGGACGAGCAGGAAGTGCGGCGCTTCCGCCAGGCTCGCCGAGCCATGGAAGCGGAGACGGCCTCAGCGGCCGAGCCGCGGGATTCTCGACTCTCGAAGGAAGCCGTAGAAGCGCAGGCGGCCCTGGTCCGCGACCAGCTGCAAGGGGATGCGGCAGCCCGCGCTGAGGAACGCCCATACAGAGAACCATTGCGAAACCGGACGCGTATCGGCCCCTTGCGTGGAATCCTCAGACCCCGAGCGGACTTGCGGCAACGTGATTCGCGGGTCGACTTCCTGGTTACATCCGGCTTCGTCTTGGCCGCCATCTTGGTCGGCGGTTTCACCCGCGTGGATGACGAGCCCTTTTTGGTCATCTTTGCCGCGGCGATGACCGTTGGGCTGATTGCCGCGCTCATGCTGGACTACCTGCGGTGGCATGGCTCGCTTCCAATCCGCTTGACTCGCGCGGGGGCGGTATCTGGCCTGGCCGTGTTTATCGCGATCACGTCAATTGGGCGCCTGGGCGAACTGGATCCGATTCCGCTGCCGAGTGATTGCTCGCCGGAGCAACTCAGAGCCCTGTACGCGGCAAACGCCACACCCGAAACGTTAGCGGACTACGCCGATGCCGTGGATGCCAACACGGGGCGGTTGCGACGGCTTAGCGCGACAGGAGACGACCTCGAACGAGCGCAAACGTATTTCAGGAGGGCGTCCCTCCTGAGAGCACTCGGCGAGCCTGAACGGGCGCTCGCCGATATCCAGCGGGGCCTGGAACTTGACCCGAGTGACCTGTGGGCACACGTGCAACGGGTGGAGATCTTCTTTGCAGCCGACTGCTCGCAGTATGTCCATGACGAGATTGCAGCAATGCGGCCGCTGGTGTCGTCGTCGGACGACGACCGGGCGCTCCTCCAGGCAGCTGAGCAGTTCGTCGTCCACGGATATGCGCAATTGGCGCTTAACGCGGCTCTCCGTGCGGCTGAATTGACGTCCGGATCCCCGCATGAGGCCGAGATCATCCAGGGCTTCGCGCTGGCCCAGCTTGGACGCCTGCAAGAAGCCCTGGTTCCGTTGTCCGCCAGCATTGAGCGCAACCGAGTGAACTGGGAGCCCCCCTTTGTTCGCGGCCTCGTACATCGTCGACTGGGCGACATGGCAAGGGCACGTGAGGACTTCGATCGAGCAGTGTCCCTTCGGCCAAACTGGATTGCCGCTAGGGCGGGCTTGGCGGTTCTGCTTGTCGATCAGGGGCAGATCCTCGAGGGTCTGGATGCCTTGAATCAGGCCCTTGAATTCGAGGAAACGACGCTACATGCGCGCCAGTGGCGCGGGTTGACGCTCCTTCAAGTCGGAGACGCACAAGCGGCCCGCGACGACTTCATCGAGATTGACCAGCACATTGGCCACATTTCAATGAGCGCCGATCACTTGGTGGGCTTGGCTTCCGCCGAACTCGTCCTCGGCAATCGCGAACAGGCAGCCGAGGCGTTGGCGGAAAGCCGATCGCGTCACGTGCGCTGGGAAGATGAGCCGAAGATCAGGACTCTGCTGGAGAACCTTGAGCGCGAACTCGGGGCAGCGCGCCGGAACTGACGCAGCCCTCCGGCGGACGACTTGTTGGGAGCGTCGACGTTGAGTTTCGTCAAGGTATCCCCGAGATCCATCCAGACTGGGTTGAGCCGGTAGGTTCCGACAGTTGACACAGCGGTAAGACGCTGGTTGTACTGCCGAGACTTAATCCCCTGAACTCACCTATGTCCATCGAACTCGGCGGCCACATCTTCTCCACGCCACACCTGAAGCTGGAAGAGGCGGTTCGTGTGTGGCGGGCGCTTGGAATCTCGGTCATGGACCTGGGCAACGGCGCCGACCTGGATCCGGATGTTGTCGGTATGAACCCTGATCGCGAAGCCGAACGCGTCCGTGCCATCGGTGAACGCCACGGCATGCGCTTCTACGACGCCTTTCCCCAGGCCACCGATAAGCACATCACCAACACGCCCGACGAAGAGGAGTACATCCACCAGCGCCAGGTCTACGCCGGCTGGATCGACTTCGCCGCCGAGGTCGGACTCGACGGCATAACCCTCAGCCCCGGTAAGTACTGGCCCGGCCTGGACGCCGAGACCGCATTCGCACGCGGCCGCGACCAGCTCGTGCCCCTGGCCGACCACGCGGCCGAACGAGGTGTCCGGTTACGCATCGAGCCGCATGTCGAGAGCGTCACCTGGAGCCCCGAACTCGTCCTGCGCATGCTCGACGAAGTGCCGGGGCTGTCCCTGACCGTGGACCACTCGCACTTCGTCTTCCACGGCATGACCTACGAGCAGATCGCCGTCATGCACCCGCACGGCACCCACTGGCACGCCCGCCAGGCGGCCCTCGGACAGTTGCAAGCCGGGTTCGACGACGGCGAGATCGACTTCCCCCGCATCATCGGCGACCTCAAGGCGGCCGACTACCGCGGGATCATCGCTTTGGAAGTCGTGCACGTCGGCTGGATGAACCTGGATCGCCAAGACGTCCTGGGCGAAACGGTGCGCCTGCGCGACCAACTGCTGGATCTGATCTAGCCTTGCATGTCCCGGCAGTCCTTCCCCGGCCAGGCGTTGGCGACAGCGAGTCTGGCCCGCACAATAGAAGACTTGACGCACCACCCGATCGTCGCCTGATGCCCAACCGCCTCGCCGCCGAGTCCAGCCCCTACCTGCTCCAGCACCAGCACAACCCCGTGGACTGGTACCCCTGGGGCGACCAGGCCTTCACCGAGGCCCGGGCCAGCGGCAAACCCATCTTCCTCAGCGTCGGCTACGCCGCCTGTCACTGGTGTCACGTGATGGAGCGCGAATCGTTCGAGGACCAGGAAACCGCCGATGTCCTGAACGAGCACTTCATATCCGTCAAGGTGGACCGCGAGGAGCGCCCCGACGTGGACCAGATCTACATGTCCGCCGTCCAGTTGCTCACCCGCCACGGCGGCTGGCCCATGTCGGTCTTCATGACGCCCGAGGGCAAGCCGTTCCACGGCGGCACTTACTTTCCGCCGGAACCGCGCCACGGCATGCCGTCCTTCCGCCAGGTGCTCACGGCGGTAAACGACGCCTGGGTGAACCGCCGTGACGAGTTGGAGTCCGGTGCCGGCCGTCTCACCGAAGCCATTCAAGCGGCCGACAGCCTTGATCTGCCTGCCGCGCTGGTCACCGACGACGATCTGCGCCGCGCCTCGCAGGCCCTGGCCGGCAGCGAGGACCGCACCCACGGCGGCTGGGGCCAGGCGCCCAAGTTCCCGCAGGCCATGGCCATTGAGTTCCTGCTGCGCCGCCACCTGGCCACCGGTGAGGGCCTGCTGCTGGAGATCGCCGACCGCGCCCTGCACCGCATGGCCCGTGGCGGCATCTACGACCACGTTGGCGGCGGCTTCCACCGCTACAGCGTGGACGCCGCCTGGCACGTGCCTCACTTCGAAAAAATGCTCTACGACAACAGCCAGCTCGCCCGCGTGTACTTGCATGCCTGGCAGATCGGCGGCGATCCGGCCCACCGCCGCGTCGTCGAGGAGACGCTGGACTGGGTCGTGCGCGAAATGACGCACCCCCAGGGCGGTTTCTTCAGCACCCTGGACGCTGACTCCGAGGGCGAAGAGGGCAAGTTCTACGTCTGGTCGCTGGATGAAGTGCGCGAGGTGCTGGGCGACGACGCCGACCTCGTGGCCGACACCTACGACGTCTCTGCACGCGGCAACTGGGAAGGCGTCAACGTCCTCCGCCGGCTCAAGGACCTGGACGTGCTGGCCTATCAGCACGACGTGAAAACTCCCGACATCCAGGCCGCGGCGGACCGCGCCCTTCCGCGCCTGTTCGAGCGCCGCGCCGGTCGAATCCGCCCGGGCCTTGACGACAAGATCATCACCGCCTGGAACGGCCTCATGATCGCGGCCTTCGCCGAGGCCGCGCGCGCCCTCAATCGCGACGACTACGAGGCAATCGCCACGGCCGCCGCCGAGTTCTGCTGCACTGAACTCCGGCGCGAGGGCAACCGCCTCCGGCGCACCTGGAAGGACGGCCGCGCTCGCTTCAACGCCTACCTGGAGGACTACGCCTGCCTGGCCGAAGGCCTGCTGGAGCTTTACCAGACCACCTTTGACGAACGCTGGTTCGACGCGGCGCGCGGTCTCGCCGACGCCATGCTCCAGCACTTCCCGGATCCCGAGGGCGGCTTCTTCGACACCAGCAACGACCACGAGCAACTCGTCACCCGCCCCCGAAACGTCCAGGACAACGCCACGCCCTCCGGCGGCTCTATGGCCGTCACGGTCCTGGGCCGCATGCATGCGCTCACGGGCGAGGCCCGCTACCTGGATGCCGCCGAGCGGGCGCTGACCGAGATTGGCCCCGGTGCGGCCACCTACCCCACGGCCTTCGCCCAGTGGTTCAGCGCCGCCGACTTTCTTGTGGGCGAGCCCGCTGGCATCGCGGTGGTTGGCGATGGATCGGAACGCGACGATCTGCTGGCCGTCGTTCGGGAAACCTATCGGCCCCGTTCGGTCGTGGCCGCGACAGACGCCGCAGCCGACACTGAAGTCCCGCTGCTCCAGGGCCGCCAGCCGCTCGACGGCCACTCCGCCGCCTACGTCTGCCACGGTTTCGTCTGCAAGCTGCCAACGGCCGATCCTGAAGTCGTTCGAAAGTTGCTGGCTGAGGGCTAACGCGCAACGCGCAGGTATGCAATTCTTGTATTGGCCGCCTTGCCCGTTGACGGTCTGACTACTCGATGAACGTTCTACGCATAACGCCTCGCGGCTTCTGCCACGGTGTCGTCGACGCGATTCGCCTCGCCAACGAGGCCGGGGCGCAGCACCAGGGTCCCGTCTACATGCTGGGCTACCTGGTGCACAACGCCCACGTCGTCAACGAACTGGCGGAGAACGGCGTCCAGCTGGTCGACTTCGACGACCGCATGGCCGGTCTGGAACGGATTCAGCACGGCACCGTCATCCTCACCGCCCACGGCGTCTCGCCCGCCGTCAAGCAGCGCGCCATCGACAAGGGCCTCACCGTCATCGACGCCACCTGCTCCGACGTCTATATCACCCACGACCTGATCATCGACCTGGTATCCCGCGGCTACGAAATCATCTACGTGGGCAAGCAAGGACACCCCGAACCCGACGGCGCCATCGGCGAGGCGCCCGGCCACGTGCACCTGGTCAGCACGGTGGAAGATGTCGCGAGGCTGGATCTTCAGAACGACCGCCTTGCCGTCACCACCCAAACCACCCTCAGCATCTGGGACACCCAGGACGTGATTGACGCCGTGGTTGCCAGGTACCCCCATGTCGAGGTTCACAACGACATCTGCCTGGCGACCCAGGACCGGCAGGAAGCTGCCGTGCAGGCGGCCGACGTCTGCGACCTGGTGGTCGTGGTTGGCAGCGACCGAAGTTCAAACTCCCACCGGCTCGTGGAGGTCGTGCAAAACGTCAAGCAAACCCCGGCCTACCTGGTCGACAGCGCCGACGATGTCGACCTGTCCTGGTTCAAGCCCGGCATGCGCGTCGGCGTCACGGCCGGCGCGTCCACCCCGGCGCGCGTCACCCGCCAGGTCATTGAACTCATCGAGGCCTACGAGCCGGAGCCTGAACCCGTCCCCGTAGCCTAGGCAGGTGCGCGGCTAGAGCCGGGTCGGCGCGCCTTTACTCGCTGCCACTTCGTTCAAGTCGGCGATGATCGGTTCCAGTAACGCCACGCCTTCGGTCTTCGCCTCGTCGTAGGCGCGCCACTCCATCTCCCCCGCCACGACCAGTTCGCGCACGCCCTCGGCCGCGGCCGAGCTGTGAAATTCCTCGATCTGCGCGTCCATGCGCGCCTTGAACGTCTCCACGGGCATGAACGCCGCAATGTCCGTGGCCTGGAACATGTGCGAGATGGCGCCTTTGTCGCCCTCCGCCCGGCCCACGGATTGCGCGTAGGCGGACCCAGAGAGAACGCCCGTCATCGCGTCCACGATCTGGGCCAGCCCAATGCCCTTCGGACCGCCGATCGGAGCGCCGGCCCCGTTGTCGGCAAACGCCTTGGGATCGGTGGTGGGCAGCCCGCGATTGTCCAGCGCCCACCCCTCCGGTATCTGCTGGCCCAGGCGCTCGAAGATGGCGATGCGGCTGTTGGCCGACATCGACATCGCCATGTCCAGCACCAGCGGCCGCTCGCGTCCCGCCGGAATGGCGTAGGCGATGGGGTTGTTGCCCACCACCCGCTCGCGGCCCCCGAACGCGAACATCGTGGGCCCGGCGTTGGTCGTGGCGAATCCCACCATGTCGTGCGGAACCGCCATCAGGGCAAAGTGCGCCGCCGCGCCGAAGTGCCGGCTGCGGCGGGTGATGCCGGTCGCCGCGCCCGCCTCGCGCGCCTTCTCGATCACCGCCCGCATGGTCAGCGCGCCCGCCACGTGGCCTGGCGCGGAATCCCCGTCCACCAGCACCGTCGCCGCCGTCTCGCGAACCACCCGAACGTTGGGCCGCGGGTTCATCTCGCCGTCGTCCAGCAAGCCCGAGTAACGCCGCAGCAGCCAGTGACCGTGCGAGGTCACGCCCCGCATATCGGCTTCCACCAGGTTCGCGGTCATGATCTCCGCGTGCTCCGGCGACATGCCGTGCCGCTCCAGCAGATCACGAGTGAACGCGGTCAGCACGTCAACTGGTACGCGGCGCTTGTTGGCGTCGTACATCCGACCCGTCCCTTCGCACTTATCGCCGACCACGCCTGGACACAGCCATGCTAAGCGACCGGGCTGACGGCGTCCTTGCTACCATCCCTCCCGGCACGAACCTGGCTGAGACCCTGACTGCCCATGACCGCCGAACGCGACCTCGAGCCCATCGTCCGCGGCCTCTACGACCACCCCGAACACCGTCACGCCGTGGACGTGACCTCGGAGGACGACGTCGGCGCCTTGCGGGCCGACCTCGAAACCACCCTTGCCCGTCTCTACGGCGACGACGCCATGTGGGGCCGCGGCGTTCGCGTCCTCGTCGAACGCGACGATTCCGGCACCCCCCGCCGCGTCTGGCTCTGGCGCGGCCTCGTCGGCGGCCAGCGCGCCCACCGAGATGGCTTCAGCGGCCCCCAACGCACCTTCCGCGCCTGAGTCGACGGACTAACGCTCGACGACCAGTTCTTTCGTCTTGGCGCGAATCCCACTCGCCTTTTCGGTCGTTGTCAGAGCGCTGATCGTCCCCAGGCAGTTCAGACTCGAGCAGGAGTCGTTCAGTAGTCCACGGTCTCCGGAATCGCCGGGTCCGTCGTCAGGCTCACGCTGTCCGAGTAGCGCACCACGTGCGTGCCGCCCCCCACCCAGGCCCAATTCTTGCCATAGGCGTTGAATGTGCTGCGGGGTGGATCCAGCGTTAGCCGATAGGTCCCTGGTTCCATCCTGCGCTCGCGGCCGGTGTGGTCGGCCAGGTGGATCACCGGGTCGGGCGCGGAGTCAGTCACGCTGAACGTGAGCGTCATGTCCATGGGCTTGCGCTGGCGGTTGTAAATCACGCTCGTGACGAACCCCTGGCCTGGAAGGTCGATGCGCACCGGGCCGAAATACGCGTTGGCCGCCCGTTCGCCACTGATGTCCGGCCACTTGCGCCGGTCGGGATGTTGCCGTGTGACGTGCGACATGTAGCGCACGGCCGTTCGTGCGCCCTTGCCGGCCAGGCTGGACAGCGGGTAGTCCACCAGCTTGTGGAACGCCACCTCGTCGGCGCCGGCGACGAAAGCGTTGGCCACGGCTTGAATCGTGAAGTGCGCCACGTCCTCATCGTCAAAGTAGGCGCCCAGCCCGGGATCGTCCTGCAACCCCAGTTCCATCAGGATGATCTTGCGCTGCCCGGCCAGCGGATCCGTTTCGCCTACCGTTGCCGAGAGGTTGTCCAGCGCCTCGCGGTACCGGCCGACGATCTCGGCGACACGTTCCGGCTCCTTGTGCAGCGTCAGTGAGACGTCGTGAAAGAAAAAGCCGTTCTCCACCAGCGCCTGGCGGTTGCGCTGGCCGGCCAGGAATCCGGTCCATCCGTCCCAGAACGCCATGCGCCGGTCGGAGCTGTCGCACCTGGTGTCCACCAGGCTCAGCGAGGGAAATATCAGGCGCGCGTTCGGGTTGGAGGCGATCATGCCGTCATAGGCCACCTGCACCAGGCGATAGAGCCGCCGTCGCCGTCCCGCCTCGTCAAGCTCGCCGGGGCCCGCCGGGCCGGATGCGCCGGTGCGGTTGACCCAGCGCGCGTGCGGCTGACCGCCCCAGGCGTACCCCGGCATCCCCGGGCGGCAGATATCCGGTTCATTCCACGGAATCCAGCGGCTGATGGGGTTCAGCCCCGAAGCCGTGAATCCCCCGGGCAGTGGCTTGCGGCTCTCCACGATGCCTCGGACGAATTGTCCAAAGTGATTCCGGGAATGACTGGCCGGCAAGTGCAATCCCTGTGGCGGGTTGTATTTGGCCGGTGCGTAGAGCCCCCCGCCCGCATACGCCGGTGTGAACTGGAGCAGCCCAATAATCTCCTTGGTGACCCGGAAATTCCGGTCGGTGGCAATCGTCGGCAGCGCCGGCGGGCTGTAGCCCCGCAGGGTGTTCCACAGGAACTGCTCGCGGCTCCACGACAGGCCAAGGCTGTTCATGTGGGCGATGCCGCCTGCCGGGCCGGGCTCGCTCCCCAGCGTGCAGCCAAACCCGGCGTCAAAGCCTCTCGTCAGGCCGGCCAGGTCGCCGGTGGCGCTACCCAAAGGGCCGATCGGGGTGCCCACCGAAACGCTCTCCGTCTCGGCGCCCACGGTGAGTCGCTCCGGCACCGAGGCGGCGGCCGGCAGCCGGCTGGGCTTGCCTGCAAAGTACGCCCGGTAGCGCTGGCCCAATACGCCTAGTCGGACCTGTCCGCCAACCTGCTCCAGCCCGACATTCGCAAACAGGTTTCGCACATGGCCAGCGGCACTGCGAGGCGCGCTCCGTGGCGTGCCTGTTTGCAGCTTGGGCCGGCTGTTGATGAATGACTGGATGGACGAATAGACCCGCGGCTCGCTGCCGTATCTGGGCCAGCCATCGAACTCCAGCTTGGTCACATTGGAAAAGCTGCTCGAGACCGGCGGCCCACTGACGATCAAGTCGACCAGCGGCGCCAGCGTCGCTCCACCGCCATTCTTCGATTGCACGAACAGCGCGCACGCAAAGAGCTGGTACCAGCTATCCGCGTATTCCCAGACGCGGCTGATTGGCGGGCCGTACCACGAGTGGCCGCCGGCGGCGTCATAGAACGTCCAGAATCTCGGCCCGCCCGGCTGGTCGTGGACGTGGAATCCTCCTGAACTACTGCCGCTCGGAAAGAACGCCCCGTTTTCCGTCTCAATCGCGTTGGGCGGCAACGTTTGCTGCGCGCCTTGCACCGGGCGCCCCGCCATGGCTGGCGCCAACCCGCCCGTGGCCAATGCCGCGGCGCGCAGGAAACGACGACGGTTTAGTGCGGACAATATTCGGATCCCGCCGGTCGAAACGCCGACCGGCCGCCGAGCCTATCAGCGAGCACCGATCGTTCTGGCGGTGCACGGCACGGTTTCGGAAACCCCAACAGGTCAATCCAACTCAGGAGTTTGCCGACGGAATGGACCTGCTCATACGGATGTTGCCTCGCGGTCTTCAGCCACCTGCGCGAAGGCAATCTGGGCCGCGGCGTCAAACTGGTGGCGGGGCCCTTCCGGCGTCGCATGGCCGCCGGGCCCGTACACAATCGAGTGCGATCCCCCGGCCGCTCGGGTCGCCGCGTCGAACCGCTCCAACTCCTCGGGCGGCGTCACCCGGTCGTCCTGACCCTGCCAGGTGCGCAACGGCAACCAGGTGAGGTCACTCGCCAGGTTGAGCGGATTCACTCGCGGACATACCTCCCGCATCAACTCGGCCTTGGATTGAACGCCGTAGGCCGCGTTGAGCGATTGCGCTCGGCCTTCAAGGTCGTAGAACGGCCCCAGGTTCATCACCGGATTCATCCCGAACCAGGCCACCGGCACGCCCGGATGGCGGTGCGCCCACACCAGCGAGGTCAGGCCCCCGCGCGATGAGCCGCAGACGATGGGTCGCCGGACCGGCCAGCGCCGGCGCGCTTCGGCCAGCAACTCGGTAAACGTCGCCACGCCCGCGTCCGCGCCCCACGTATAGCGATCGTCCTTGAAGTCATACGAAGCAATCGCATATCCAGCCGTCCGCCAGGCTTCGGTCCAGTCGCTGAACCTGCGAAGCAGCGTTGACGACTGCAAGCCCGCGACGAGCAAACCGACGGTCTCGCCGGCTCCGACTTCGTGCGGCGGAAAGAAAAGGGCCTCGCAATCGTTGATCACCGCTCGCTCGACATTCATTCGGTCTTACGCCACGCCGTGAGCCGCGGAATCTCTCGCGTCGCGGACACGTCAGCGGCTACGCATCAAATAGAGCCGGCGCTGCGAGTCCGCAACCGAATCCGTCCGCTCAATCCGGAAAAACCGACTGAAGGCCAGTTCGAACTCGGCCTGCGTGTACCACGGAAACGTGTGATTCCGCATCGCCAGCAGACGGACCACCATCGGGTCGTCCGGAGGCACGAACTCGATCAGCAGACTCCGGCCCAGCGAGGCGAAAAATGCGGCCAGCCGCTCGAATCGCGTGTTGTTGCTGATGGCCAGGTGATGAATCAACGCCAGCGCCATCACCAGGCCGGCCGGTCCCCGCTCGGTCAGTGCCCGGGTTTCGCGGTTGTCCCAGCCCAGCGCCGGGCTGGGGCTGGTGACGTCGGCCACGATTGGGTACAGGTTCCGTTCGCCCTCGTCGACCATCTGTCGGTAGTTCAGATCGATCGCGCCCGGATCGCTGTCGATCGACACCACCGGCACGTGCCCGGCCGCCGCGATCCGGCTGAAAATCCCAACGTTTCCGCCCAGATCCCACACGGACTCGGCCCCGACCTGCGCGAGATACCCGGCAACCAGCCGCTCCTTGTCCGACTGCCCGGCGTCGCTGTAGCTCGACTGGTCTCCATAGCTAGCCCAGGGCGTGTCTCCCGGATTCCAGGAGAGCTTGCGGACGGCCGATTCCAGGCTCTCCAGCAATGCCTCCAGCCGGCGCTGACTCATCCGGCCCTTCAGGCTCTGTCGAACCTGCGAGGAGTCCGCGTGTTGCGCTTGCGCGCGGCTATGTAAGTGCAGGTGCATCAGCAGGCCGGGCCGCAGCCGAGATCGCCACGGCAGCAACGCGGCCGCCAGGTCAAGCGGCAGCCCGTCCAGGTGTCCCTGCAGCAGCGTTCCCAGCCGCACGTCGCGGTAAGCCATCAACGCCAGTGGCGCCAGGAAGTGCTGGCAGAACTGTCGGTACCCCACCCACGGCAGCCCCGGCTCGTACGGCTCGAACGACAGCGTGTCGATCAGGGTGGGCCGGCCGTTGTGCAACTGGATGTTGTACGCGCTCGCATCCTTGAGCGAGAGGCCGCGGTCCAGGGCCAGGCGCTGCACGCGCAAGGTCGTCAGTGCTGAAGCCTTCAGCTGCGAGAACGACCACTCGAACGGATATGAGACGAACCCAAGCTGTTCAGGCTTGATAACAGCCGCCGCGTCCGGCTCCGGCGCCAACCCGATATCCGCGGTCTCGTGCGGAATCAGCAGGCCCTGCTCAACGAGCGTTGCGCAGAGACCCGAGTCCGTCAGTGTCTCGAACGTCGGCTGATAGGAACGGTTCACCTGCCGAAAGAACGTTCCGTCCCTCTGAAACACGAAGCCCGCCGGATCCCGAAACGAACCCGGCAGGCGCCCGTCAGCCCTGCTGCTCATCCAACCCTACCGGTCGGCCTCCTCACCCGCGGGCTGCTCCTCCGGCTTCTTCCGCCGTACGAGCCCGGCGACCCGCCAGAAAAAATGCCGCAGCCACAGCCGCGCCGTCAGCAGCCCACCCAGCACCGCCGCGATAATGATCTGAATCGCAAAGCTCCCACTCCCCGGATCGATATACCGCCGCCCGGCAAGCAGAGCAGTCGTCAGCAGCCCGAAACAGAAGCACAGGTACACGGCGGCCAGCCCGCGAGTACGGGCGTGTGGCTTCCGCGCGTCAGCGGCGCGCCGATGAGGTTTGGTCGGATGGGCGATCTCTGGCATCCGCGTACTATATACCGCGCCGCCTGACGCTGCGCGGATGCGGGTCGGGGCTGTGAACGGCCCGCACGCCCCTGATGCCGTGCGCCATGGCGGCCCCGCAACAGCAGTGGCCGAGGCCGCACGGTATGAGGTGTTAGTCGATCGATTGATGCACGTCACAGATCTGCCGCAGAGGCTCCGAAGGCTTCCGCGGTTTCCTTCTGCCACGCGGGTCGTGTGTCGCTCGAGCGATCAGTTGCACACGCATTCAGGCCGGTCACCATGCATGTGGTCAGTCCATGCCTAGATCCGCGTGGCTGGCCCCGGCGCTGATTGCACTCGGGCTGTTCGCCAGCCTCATCCCGCAAGTCACCTATCCATCAGCTTCCAGCGGCGAGCCCGAGGGGGACGTCCTGATTGCCTGGCCGGGCTGGTCGGTGCAGCAGGATCTCGGGTCCATCGCCGGAACGGTGGGTACGTTTCGCGTCTGGGTCTCAAGCGATCCCTCGGGGTTCAAGGCCGTGACGCTGAATGCGTCGCTGATTGACGCAACCACTCGCGAGGTGCTGCGGCAGGCGTTAGTCAGCGTTTCGAGGAGATATATACCGGCGGGCCATACGCTGATATTTCCCAGCTATGTCGTGCCGCGGGGTCAGCGGTTGATGTTGCAACTCGGGGTGCCCGAGTCGCAGGACCGTCACGTGATATATCGCCTGACGCACCCTGATCCCGCACGCGCGAATGTCATGGCAAATGGTGTCCCGGATTCGGGTCCTGGGCCGCTCGCCTTTGCGCACATACGGACGGCGAGCGGGCTTCGGGCCGCGCTTGATGGCGACACGTCAGGTCGTCTTCGTCTCACCCTCGGGCTTCTGTCAGGACTGCTGGCGGCGCTTGCGCATCCTCGGCTGGCGCATATTCTCGGCCGACTGGCCGCCGCTGCCTGGCGCCGCGTCAGGTGTCGAATCGTTCGCCTGGGGAGCAAGGCCAGGGCTGCTGCCGGTCGAACGGCCCGAGGGCCGCCGTCTCGAATCCATCGCTTGCTGGAGTCGCCGTGGTACCCGTGGCCAGCCGCGACGGTGCCGATCCTTCACTTCCTTGCGAGCAATCCACTGCACTTCGCCGTGCGGGAAGCGATCGTTCCGCTGGCAGTCGTGCTCGTGGCGGTGACTTTTCTTGTGGTCAGTCTGTGGGTTGCGCTCAAGGACTGGCATCGCGCTGCTGCCGCAACCACAGCCGTTGCCGTGATCGTCTTTGCCTACGGCCATCTCCAGACCGCTCTCGCCGGACGGTTTGACGACCGTCTTGTGTTCGGCCTCGCGGTGGCCCTTGCCGCGCTGGTTGCCGGCTTGATCATTCGCCGCGGCTCCACCGCCTTTCGTCTCGCCCCATTTCTGAACCTCATGACGACCACGCTGCTACTGTTTCCGATCGCGACCTTGTTGACCGAGGCGGCCGTCGCTCAGAGACCACGCCCGCCGGTCAGACTTGAAGCCGTCGAGGGTCGCACGGCAAGTCCCGAATCTTCAGGGCAGACGCAATCAGGCGGACAGTATCCGGACATTTACTACATTATCCTGGATGCGTACGCTCGAAATGACGTGCTTCTAGACTTCTATGACTTTGATAACGTCGACTTCATCCGCGAACTTGAGCGCAGAGGGTTCTATGTTGCAACCGCGGCCACAAGCAACTACACAAACACCAACCACACCCTTCCTTCCATCCTGAATATGGCCTATCTTCACGAACTTGGACCCAGCGTTCCAACCTCGAGTGACGATCTCATCAACCTTTTCAGATACAACGCGTTGGCTGCTACGCTCAAGCACCTTGGGTACGATCATATACACCTTGAGTCGGGGTACCATTTCACTGACACATCGCCGTTTGCCGATAATTCCATTTCGTTCACGCCATCCGGAACGCTATCCCGACCGGGCGCAGATTCCAATAGTCAAACCTCTGAAGGCTCAAGCGGTCTGTGGCTTTCGGCCAGGTTTATACGCGGTTTCATTCGGACCACGATGCTAGGCCCGGTCTTTGGAGATCACTTCGTATTTGGGGGAACGGAGCCGTACGCTTGGTGGTCGCCACGTCGCGCGACCGCTATGTTTGAATTCCTGTCGGGTGAGATAAATTCCGAGCGTCCGAAATTCGTCTTTGCTCACGTAGTCAAGCCTCATCATCCATATTCGTTTGATCAGTACGGGAAGTTTCTCGTCGGACGTAGAAGTTTCGATGACTTTCACGACGCGGGCGTTCCCAGCGCCTACATAGGTCAGTTGAAATACATCAACAAGCGAGTATTGGAGATGGTCGATGCAATCCTCCAGCATAGCGGTCCTATCGCTCCGATTATTGTGATCACGTCAGATCATGCACAGAAGACGTCCGGCGCCAATCGGCATTCGGTACTCTCGGCATTTCATCTGCCGGACGGAGGCAATGCTGGTCTCTATCCCTCCATCAGCGTGGTCAATCACTTTCGCTATATCCTTGATTACTACTTCGGTTTTGAACTGGGACTACTGGAGGACCATATACTCTGGTATCCCAGTGAGACGGTTGACTTCCGAAGGTAGTGGGCATGATATTGACATCGCTGTGACGCGGACGGAGCATGACGATTTGGCTCGTACAAAGGCGCACGGATCCCATCGATCTGGTTCGCTATCGCCGCCCCCGCCCGGAAGACACCGGCAGCGCAGACAAGTCTCATACAGTCGGCGAAAAGGCTCGAGATCCCCTGCGCTGCTACTGAGTGACGCGGCCGCGCGTCGCTCGTATCGGGCGCTTTCAGGAATATGCCGGCCGTCAATCCTCCGTGAGACAGGGACATACGCTGATCCACCGCGCGTTGAGACCAAGATCGGTCGGATGCGCCAGTCGTCGGCGCGAATCTACGCAACGAACAGTCTCGCTTCATTGAAATCTAGAGCCTATGCCTAGGGCCGTCTGGACGTTCATCGCGTTGGCGGCCCTCGGCCTGTGGGCCAGCCTCGTCCCCCAGATCGTCTACCCGTCAGCTTCAAGCGGCGAGCCTACAAATAACGTGCTGATTGTCTGGCCTGGATGGGCCATTCAGCAGGATATTGGACCGCTGAGCGGGCCTGTCGGCAGCTTCGAATTTCGGGCGTCCGCCCAGGCCAACGGACCCGAAGTCAGCGTGCACGCCTCGTTGGTGGACGCCGCCACGCTGGAGGTCGTACGGCAAAAGTCGATCATCATTACGCCGGCCTACATCCCCGTCGAACGAACCCTCGCGTTTCCCACGTACGTCGTACCGCAAAACCAGCGGCTCCTGTTGCAGCTACAGGTAGCCGACATTGAAACCCACGTCGTCGCCTTTCAGCTTGCTGCCCCGCACCCTGAACTCGCCAACCTGAAAGTCAACGGCGTGCCGGATTCCGCCGACGGGCCGCTTGCATTCGCACATCTTGAGACCGGCAGCGGCCTCCGCGCGGCGCTCCACGGCCAGCAGCATGAGCGCCTCCGTTTGGCCCTGGCAATCGCGCTCAGCGTCCTCGCCGTCGTCGCCCATCCTTGGAGCTCAATTCGGCTCGGGCGAGTGGGAACCAGCGTCCGGAAGTTGATCGCTGTTCGGCGGACATACCGCACCGAATCATCGGGCGCATTCGCTCGAGTGCTCGCGACGCCCTGGTATCCATGGCCGGCCGTGGCCATACCAATCCTGCATTTCCTCGCAAACAACGACATTCACTTCTCAGCTGGCGAGGCATTACTCCCGCTGGCAATTGCGCTGCTGGTAATTTCTGGAACCGTCATCGGTTTGCGGCTACTTCTACGAGACTGGCACCGGCCCGCTGCCGCGGCCACGGGCATCACCGTGGTGTTCTTTCTATATGGACACGTAGAGAGGGCGCTTGACGATCGGATTGACGAGCGACTCTTCTTTAGCGTCGCCATTGTTCTGGGTGCGGCGGTTGTTGTCCAGGCCGTTCGGGCCGGCGGCATGCTCAGTCGTGGGACACCATTCTTCAACGTAGTGGCCGCGGTCCTGCTGGTCCTGCAGGTGGCAAACCTGGCTGGTGGTGCGGCCTCCCAGTTCGGATCGCCGGCCAACCGGGTTGCCGCGGACGACCTGACAGCCCATCTCTTCCCGGCGGGTATTCCCGAGATTAGTGGGGACCGTCCTGACATCTACTACATCATCCTCGATGCCTACGGTCGAAACGATGCCCTCGTGGACTTTGACAACTCCGCGTTTCTGGATGAGCTTGAAAATCGCGGCTTCTATATTGCTTCCGAAGCAACAAGCAACTACGTTTCGACGCCCCATTCACTGGCGTCAAGCCTGAACATGTCATATCTCCACCAACTCGGGTCGCGAACTCCCGCAAATCACTGGGACATGATGAACCTCGTCTACTACAACTCCGTTGCGGCAATCCTCAAGACCCTTGGCTACACGTATATCAAGCTGGAGTCCGGGCACCAGTTCACCAGCAAGGCCCCGTTAGCCGACATATATGTCACCTTCGGCCCGTCCGGAGTTCGCGTCGTTTCAAACCAGGATCAGCTTTCCTCCGCAGTCAATCCGCTTGTTTCCCGGATCTTCGTCCGTGAACTCATCCGTACAACCGCCTTGCGACCAATCCTTCAGAGCCAACTCCTGGCGGATGATGCGTCAACCTACGACTGGTGGTCGCCGCATCGCGCGCTGGATATGTTCCAGTTCCTGTCGCAGCCGATCGGCGCTCAGGGCCCGAAATTCGTCTTTGCCCACATCTCAAAGCCCAAAATCCCGGCAACATTCGATCGCCACGGCAACTTCGTCCTGGGAACACTCGCGACTGACCAGTTCAGCGATGATCACGATCCCGGTGTGCCTGATGCATACGCCGGACAACTGATCTACATCAACTCACTCGTGCTGAGATCGATCGACGATATTCTGAGAAGCAAGGATGATGATCCGATCATTATAATCGCCGGTGATCACAATCGTCGCGGTACGCATCAGCCATTGCATCCAATACTTGCCGCCTTCCATCTACCAGACACGCTGAACGAAAAGCCGTCTCCGTCAATCAGTTCGGTAAACCACTTTAGATATATCTTGAGAGCCGCCTTCAATTTGAATGTCGAGCTGATTGAGGATCGGACGATATCCCACAGCGGGGTCCATTGGGATTTCACGGAATCCGCAGAGGGCCAGGCTGGATAGTATGTCGATAGTGTTGGGGGAGTGCGGAGGTTGGATCGCATCCGACGCGCGTTTCTTCTAGGGAATTACCGTGGTGCAGATAATTCCCTCCTGGAACATGGCGAGCCTATGACCAGGTTGGCTTGGATTGGGCTGGCACTGGCGATGCTTGGGCTATTGGCCAGTCTGGTTCCGCAGGTCACCTATGCATCGGCGTCCAGTGGTGAGCCCGAAGGTGACGTGATCGTGGCGTGGCCTGGATGGTCCATTCAGCAAGACCTGGGACCGCTGAGCGGAACTGTGGGCACGTTCCGTATTTGGATGTCGGTGGATCCGGGTGCTTTCCGAGACTTTAACGTGAACGCTTCGCTGATCGACGCGTCTAGTCGCGAGGTGCTGCGTGAGGCCGTGGTGCTGGTTTCAAGACGCTATATCCCGGCGGCGCACACGGTCACGTTTCCGGGCTACATTGCACGCAGCGATCAGCCCCTGATGCTGCAAGTCGGGATCTCGGAATCTCAGACGCGCCATGTGATCTACCGCTTGGCGCACCCCGAGCCTGGGCGGCCGAACGTGATGCTGAATGGGGTTCCGGATTCGGGGAACGGTCCGCTGGCCTACGCGCATTTGCGGAATGGAAGCGGACTGCGGGCGGCGATTGACGGGGACTTGTCCAGTCGAGTTCGGGTCGCGTTAGCTTTGGTGTTGGGCGCTGCGTCGGTCCTGACGCATCCGCGGATCGCAAGGACGGCGCGACGGGCCGCGCGCGCAGTTCGGAGTCGAGTCGCCCGGCCGTTTGCCTGGGTTGCCGCCGGTCTCAAACCAGGAGTGGCTCCAACACCGGCCAAGACGCCGTCGCGCTTTCAGCGCGTCCTTGAGACGCCTTGGTACCCATGGCCCGCTGTGGCGGCGCCGATTGTGCATTTTATGGCCAGCAACACTTTGCACTTTGACGTGATCGACTTGCTGGCGCCGCTGGCGGCTGCCCTGATGGCAGCGACCGTGCTTATGGGCGTCCTGTGCATTGGATTGCGCGACTGGCATCGAGCGGCCACAGGGTGCGCCGCGTCTGTCGTGGTCTTCTTTGGATATGGGCATGTCAGGGACGCGCTTGACGGGCGACTTGACGAGCGTGGGATTTTCGCTGCGGCGGTTGTGGCGGCGGCATTCGCAGCAATCCTGGGCGCGCGCCGGAAGACTAGGTCGGCTCGGTTCACCCCGTTTCTCAATCTGGTGGCTTCCGTCGTTCTGCTGTTCCCCCTGGCCAGCCTTGCGACTGAAATCGTCAGGACGCAGCGCCAGACACCGACCGGAGAGCCGCCGGGAGTGGAGGAACTTGCGGCGCATCTTCTACCTTCCGGCGTGCCGGCGGTGACCGGCCCGCGTCCGGATATCTATTACATCATCCTGGACGCATACGCTCGGAGCGACGCGCTGCAGCAGCTCTACGGCTTCGACAATTCGGACTTCATCCGTCAATTAAAAGAACGTGGATTCTACGTATCCCGACAGTCCACCAGTAACTACAGGCGGAGCATTCATTCAATACCGTCGAGCCTCAACATGGCCTATCTTGACGATCTTGGTTCCCGGACACCCGAATCGAAACGAGACTTATTGAGGCTGTCTCAAGCGCCTGCGCTTGCCGCTATTCTGCAATCGATCGGCTACAGCTATACGCATCTTGAATCCGGTAGCATACACACCGGAACATCTTCCATTGCCGATCAGCTCATCAGCTTTTCGCCCGCGGGAACTGTCGCGCGGATGCGGAGCGACAATCGACCAGGGGTCTCAAGCGAACAAGGGACCAATGGACGTTCCAACAGGTTCTTGGGAAGCCTTGTACAGACGACGCTGTTAGCGCCTTTGTTCGGAAGTGGACGGCAGACGGATACGACGCCCTATGAATGGTATTCCGCGTCTCGCGCACTGCGGATGTTTGAATTCCTTTCAAGTCCGACGACGGCAGACCAACCGAGATTCGTGTTTGCGCATATTGTCAAACCTCACCTTCCCGCAACGTTCGATCAGTTCGGCAATTTTCTTGTGGGCAACGACGGCTTCGACATCCTGCATGATCCAAGTGTACCAATCCCGTATGTTGGACAATTGATATACATCAATAAGCTTACGATAGATATGATCGACTCGATACTGGAATCCTCCGCTGAGCCTCCGATTATTGTGATTGCCGCGGATCATGGATATGTGAGTGAATCGGCGGTTCAAGGTTCGTTGGGAGCGGAACACGTGCATTCCATTTTAAGCGCCGTCCACTTGCCGCACGGGGGCGAAGATGGTATCTACGAATCAATGAGCCTGGTCAACGTGTTTAGATATATTTTGGACTATTATTTCACTTTGGGCATTGGATTGATTGAAGACAGACGCCTGAACTTGAGTGAGAACCATTTCGGTGAACCGAACCCATGAAGCGCTGAGCCCGCAATAGGCGGCTCTTGGATGGGTGCCGAGGGCGGGATTCGAACCCGCACGAGCAGAAGCTCACAGCCTCCTGAGGACTGCGTGTCTACCAATTTCACCACCTCGGCCAGGCTGGTAGCGGAGGCAGGATTCGAACCTGCGGCCAAGGGCTTATGAGTCCCCTGCTCTACCTCTGAGCTACTCCGCCATTTCCGCCGTCCGTCCGGTGGGCCCACCTGGATTCGAACCAGGGACCTACCGGTTATGAGCCGGCTGCTCTGACCGCTGAGCTATGGGCCCACGGCGCCACTCGGCGGGCGCGCCGGGCGGTCCCGACCGGATTCGAACCGGCGATCTCCTCCTTGACAGGGAGGTATGCTAGGCCGCTGCACCACGGGACCGCGTTGGATTGGGCGCGCCGGACGCCTGATACTAGCCTACGCTCCATCGCGCGGCGTCCGGTGGGCCGGGTAGGATTCGAACCTACGTAGCCGTAAAGGCGCCAGATTTACAGTCTGGTGGTATTAACCACTCACCCACCGACCCAATTGATGGCGCGCCCCAACTCTGCACTTGTAAACGATCAGGCGGACCCTGGACGCCTCGCGCCAGAGCCCGCAGGCTGCGCCAATCCTACCAGTCGCCCCCTGCCGCCACGCGCCGCCCGCCCCTCCCGCCGCCTGCCCGCCACCGGCGCCCGTCCCTCGACCAATTGACGCGCTAGCCGACCCTGCCGACCTCCTTCGCCAGTTCCTCGTCGCGCCCCACCCGGTCGCGGTGGCGGCGACGCTGGCCTTCGGGCTCTTTTGGGGACGCGCCGGCGCGCCCTTGCTGCTCGGCCGCCCGGGCGTCTGGTTCGGCCTGCTGCTTGGCGTTGTCGTCTACCCGTTCGCCCAGATCTGGCTTCACGATGAGCTCACCCGCGCCGTGCTCGACGTGGTTGCCGAAAACGCCGGCGCCGCGTCCATTCGCGATCAGGTCCAGTTGGCCGGTCTCATTTCCGCCGGCGTCGCCGCGTATGCCGACGAGTTCACGAAGCTGATCATGCTGCTGGTCGTCGGCTTCGTCATGGCCCGTCCGTCCAACCCTCGCGCGGTTACCGCGGCCGCCATCGCGCCCACGGCCGGCTATGCCCTCTTCGCCGCCCAACTCACCCTCACCCGGGCCCTCCAGGCCGACCTGCCGGCGCCCGACCTGGCCTTCGCGTTCGTGCGCGAATGGGCGTGGATCGCCTTGCAGTTCGGGACGGCCTACATGCTGGCGCGCGGCTGGTTGGCCGGTCGGTTGGCCGCCTATGTCCTGCTCGCCGGCGTCTTGCACACCGCCGCCGCCTACACCGCCACCCTGGACAATCTGGGCTGGCACACCGCCGTCGTCACCCTGGTGCTGGCGGTCGTCGGCCTGCTCGCCTTTAGCTGGGGCGCGTCGCTGATCCCCGCCGGCCGCCGCTGATCCAGCGGTCTCGCACGCCCAGGGCCGCACCCCCAAGCAACATCGCCCCCAGCCCGCCCAGCGCCACCACCCCCAACCAGTCGCCGGTTTCTGTGTACAGCGTCCCTGGTGGACCCACGGTCACGTCGGCCACCAGCAACGCCTCCCGTTCCTGGTCAAGCGAGGTAGCGGCCACGACCCCGCCGCCCGGGGCAATCACCACCGACCCGTAGCGCCAGTCGGCTTTCACGATGGCCAGCCCATGCTCCGCGGCGCGCACCCGCAGGTGCCCGATGTGCGGCGCCGTATACGCCGCCCAGTCATGCGTGGGAATAGCCACCAGCGCCGCGCCCATCCGCGCCAGCCGCGCCAGCGTGTCCGTATAGGTCCCGTCCGGCCCCGCTGCCAGTCCCAGCCGCGTCCCCGCCACCTCGTACGTCTCGTACAGCCCGGCCGTCACGCTGCGCTCGCCGATCGCGTATACCGGGTGATCTTTCGTGGTCGGACGCGACATCTGCCCGTCCGGCGTCACCACCACCAGTTCGTTGCGCGTGCGGTTCGGATCGATCCTGATGAAGTACGACCAGACGATCGGAACACCCGCCTGCCGCGCCACCTCGCGAACCCCGTCAAGCTGCGCCGTCGCGTTCGGATCGTCCGGCGCCACCCAGCCCGATGCTTCCGGCCACACCACCAGCTCCGCGCCCTGCGCAACCGCCTCCAGCGTCGCCGGCGTGTGCATATCCGAAATCGTGTCCGTCAGTTCCCGGTAGCGCACCGTCGTGATCAGCGGGCGCGTCCGCGGGTGCGACGGCACGTGGTCACCCGTCTGCACCGTCGCCACCCGAATCGTCGGGCCGTCGGGGGCGTGTTCTGCGGCGGCCAGGCCCAGCCCCGCCAGCCAGCCCAGCGCCGCAATGCCAATGCCAACGACCAGGCTCCGCGACAGCGACAACCGGCCGGCAGCCACCAGGACCAGCAACCCAATCGCCTGACCCGTCGCCGCCGTCAGCAGCGCCACCGGCCACATCCCCGCCACCGGCAGCCACGCCCGCAGCGGCGCCGTGTCCGCCTGCGTCGTGGCCAGCATCCCCCATTGATGCCCCGCCGTCGTCACCAGCCGCAGGTACGCAATACCCGTCCAGGCCACCGCCGGAACCCATATCCGCGCCCACGGCCCCAGCGCCCGCATCACGCGCGCCGGACCCACCGGCACGTCAAGCGCCGTCGCCGCCAAACCCGCGGCCACGCCTGCGCCCGCTGAAATCCCAAACCAGGCGGCGCCGGTCACCACCTCCGGCGGATTCACCGTCGCGGCAAGCAGCCCGAACAGGACACCCAGCATCAGGCCGTTCAGCCCTCGACGCACCCACGGCGAAGCCCCTGATTGGGCGATGAGCAGCGGAACCCAGGCGAAAAACGCCAACGCCGTCCACTGCAGCGGCGGAAACGCGGCAAACAGCAACAGCGCCGTTGCCAGCGCCCCAAGACACCGCGCGCCCAACGTCGCCCGCCTCGCGCTGGCTACCATGCGTTGTGCAGTCGCTTGATCACTCCAGCCTGATCGGCCATGCCGAGAGTTTGGCAACCCGCGCCTACCGTCCTCAACGGCCACGCGGCGCCGCAGCGCATGCAACACCGCAGTTGGCCTTGCCACCATCGCCCCACGCACCCATGAGACCCGGGCCCACCGCTGAAACAGGCCCGCGCTCATGACCGATCGCGGCGAACGCCGCTTCCACCAACTTGCCGTAGCCGGAGGCTTTGGCCTCACGCTCATCATGGCCTGGATCGAGGCCGCCCCCTGGCTGGTCACGCTCATCGTCCTGGTGGTCGCCGCCGGCTCCATAAGCCCTGGCTGGAGCCTTACGCGTCGGTTCCACCGCTACTTCGTCGCGCCGCTTCAGCCCGAAGGACCGGCCGAAGACCCAACCTCGTTTCTGCGCGCCGACGCCCTCCTCAGCGTCATCGCCTTCGCCGGCGCCGTCTTCGTCGTTGCCGGCGTCCCGCCCCTGGGCTGGGCACTGGTCGGCCTCGCCACCCTCAACCTCCTCATGGACGGCCTCGCCGACGCCGCCCCCCTCCGCCGCCTCCTGGATCGGGCCTCGCGGCAGGACCCTGCCGAGTGACTGGCGCACGGAACGTCGCCCCTCGGGCTGGCGACCGCCGTCACCGACCAGGCACTTGCAGACGCAAACCCGCACTGCCGCTGACCATGCTGCCTCTGCTCAGCGCACCGTCATTCCTTGCCGCTCTCAGCCCGGCCAATAGCAATCCAACACCCGTCCCTGACACGGCAGGCCCACCTGATCCCGCCGTCATTGCTGTCGTGGGCACGTTTGGGCTCTTTCTCGTACTGATTGTCTGGCTCGGCTTCGTTGCCTGGCGCACCATCCGCTAGCACGTGGCCGTAGCCATGATGGAGATTCGGGCAGGCAACAGTCTGGCGCAGCAGGCTAATCGGCCAGGCGATCGCGAACGCGTCGGGCACGAGGACCGCACACCGCCTCCGCACGGTGCGGTTCGAACGACATGAACCTGGATCCCACGGTCTCGCCCTGGATCGGCATCGTCGCCTCCACCGGCATCTGCTTCTGGATGGCCGCCATCGGCGCGCCGCTGTCCAGGGCGGTCTTCGGTGACCGCCCACGCCCCGTCTGGCCCTTCTACGCCCCGGCCCTCGGCATCGTCGTGGTCCTGCTCGTCACCAACCTCTCCGCCTACCTCATCCCCGGCGCCCCCAGCGCCTGGTTCGGCCTCCTCGCCCCATCAGCCCTCGCCGCATACGTCGCCTGGCGCGGCCGCAAAATCGACCTCACGTCACGCCGAACAGCCCTGGCGTCACTGGCTCTTCTGGCCGCATCTGCTGGCGTGTTCCTACTGGCACTTGCAACTCGCACGCAGGTGCGCGCCGCCGAGGAGGCCTGGCACTTCCCGCTGGCCCTTCGCATGGCCCGAGGTGTGTTTCCGCCCGTCACGCCCTACGGCCAGGACGCCGGCATTGGCTATCACTACGGCCCGGATCTGCTGGCTGCCAGCGTCGTCAACGCGGCCGCCGTTCCGCCGTGGACGGCAGTCGCGGTACTCACCGCGCTCCTGGTCGTCGCGCTGGTAACGGCGGCTGTGGGATTGGCTTGGGACATTGGCGCTCCATTGCCGCTGGCCATCGGAGCTGGCGCGGTGCTGGGGGTGGTCGTCCAGCCTTTTCACCTCGGACTGCCCCCCTACGTGGCGATTTCGGGGGATTCGGGAGGCCTTCTTGTCCTCTTTGCCGGGTTGGCGTCCGGTGGAGCGAAAGTACCGTTCGAGTGGGTGCATAAGCCAGCATGGGGACTCGCTGTGTGCATCGTGCTGCTCGTGGCCGCGGCTCTGGAAGCCGGCATTGGTCGGCGGCAGGCATCCGTGATCGCTGCAGCAGCAGGAGTCATGGCCCTCGCCGAGGCCGCAGTGCTCGTGTTCGCAAGCCTCGGGCTGGGACTCGTTGGCCTTGGTCGTCTAGTTCGGATCAGAGGTCGCGATCGCCTTGTATTGGCAGCTGCGCTCGCGATTGCCGCCCTTCTCGCCGCCCTGGCTGGAGGGCCCGTGTCCGACGAGGTTTTTCGGCGCGGTGGCACAACGGGGATGGTGCGGATCGTGTTTGAACCTGACTGGCAGAGGCTGGCACCACTTAGCCTCGCGGGGCCGGTGCTGACCCGAGTCGGGATCGTGCCGCTGATCGTTGTTAGCGCCTTGAGCGCTTACTGGCGACGAAGCTGGGGGCTTGCCTACCTCACGGTGGCCAGCGCTCTGGGTCTGGTACAGGCAATGGCTCTCCAGTCGGCGCTGTCGTTCAACGACGCGCGAATCCTCTACTTGGCCTCGGTGACGGCCAGCTTTGCCGCACTTGTGGGTGTCGCCGTACTGACCGGGCGACTACGAGGCTGGCAGCGCAACGCGGCGATCCTCGCCGTCGTGCTTCTCGGCGTGCTGCCCACGGTGGTGCCGCGTGCAATTGAGGGAGCGCGCCTTACCGCCAAGGGATTCGCAGTGGAGCAGCCAGTCATGCATGGCACGGGTTTCCCGTACGTGGGCCAGACGAGTTTCGAAAGGGAACTCGACGAGAACTGGGACTTCTACGCTTGGCTCGCCCGGACATTGCCAAATGACGCGCGTCTGCTTACACCCTACCCCGTGGTGGCGACTTCAGCTGCCGGCGTGGCCTCTCCGACTTCAGGCCGCAGCCTGCAAATCTTGTCGGCGAGAAACACACCGGTGTACCAGGACGCACTTCGGTTCTTGCATCGCGACGACCTACCAGAGATGGGAATCACTCATCTGCACATGACCGATCGTCTTGACGAGGCACTTACGTCGCAAGCGCGAGAACTATTAGGCGACCCGGCGCACTTCAGGTTGATGGCTGACTTGCGCTCAGTCTCGGGCCAAAGGCACCGCGTATTCGAGGTAATGCCGGGTGCTGGAACGAGGGAAGTTTCAAAGTCAAGCTACCGACGCCTAAGAGACGTCGCGCCGAAGGACTCGAACGTTTACGTCCTGAGTGGTCTCACGGGGCATCAGCGCTCAATGCTGCTTCTTGCCTTGATCGATCACGGAGACCTGTACGCACCGGGGTCATTCTTGGACCGAGCGACTCGAATCCCACGCTATGACTCGATCATCAATACGCCGAACGATGGCCTCGTAGCTCTGCTCGACCACGTCGAACCCACCGCCCTCGATCTGAGACGCGACGATGCCATCTGGGCCGGCTACGGCATGCGGGTCTACGACCTCGCCTCGGCATGGTCGCCCGTCTGGCGCGTCGGATCGGACTTCGCCGACCTCCCCGTGCCCCTCCGCCAGGTCTGCGAGTCCTCAGGGGATGGGCAGTTGGAAATTCGGTTGCTTGGCGAGCCGGGCACGGCGGTAACCGCGGGACTGGCTGATACCGAGTTGACCGGTGCTCCGCAGGTCGCCGACCTGCCCGTGCGCGATTGCCGGAAGCTGGCTATCTCAGCCCATGCCTCCGTGGCGCCCTTTGCTCAGCTGCGGCCTGCAGTGCCCGCGCCCGACGACAAGCCTCAGGCGCGAGTCGCGGGCCTGGGCTTCGACGGCGGCAGTGATGGCGATCGCGCCGTCGTTAATCTCTGGTACCGGAATCCCCACCGACTTCCGATTACCTCGGGCACCGAGTTTCGGCTCTATCGGGCCGGACCCTCCGGCGTGGTTCCGGTCGAAACCGACCCGCGCGATTCAGTCTGGTGGTGGTCTGCTCCCCTTACCCTGGCTCTCGATACCCAGATGGCTCGGATCGAGTTCGACCCGCGGACCCTCACAATCAACGGGGCCCCCGGTGTGCAATCGTCGGAAGTCGTGCCCGGCCTGTCCTACCTCCTGGCGCTCAACGTCGCACGATTCCATCCGGAGTCCGCCAGCCTTTGGATCCAGCAGGTCATTCCCCTGGTGCGAATCGAGGTCCACGAATCCGGCACGTCATCCGAGGTGTTCTCAGGCATCGTCAACATCGAACACCGCGAAATCGGCGGCCCGAGCCGATGGTTCAAATACACCGGCATCATCGGCTGGGAAATCGACCTCACCCCCTGGCCCGAAGATCCTGAACCCTCACCCTGAAATGCCGCGCCGTAAGCTGGCCCCCCTTATCGGCGCTGCGATTCTCTTGGTCGCGACACCTTCCGTCTTGGCCCTCAACCCGCCCGCCAGTCCAACCGCCAATCCAACGCCCACCGGAGCACAAACCGACCCCGGCTTTATCCTCGTCGTCGTCGTGATCCCCGTGGTCCTGCTGGCCCTGATTTGGATGGGCTACATCTTCTGGCTCATCTTCCACGAGGGCGAGAACGTCGGCTCGGGCGGTCCAGCGCCTCCCGGTAACCGCGACCAGCGACCGCCCAACAGAAGCCCTGACCCGCCCGATCAGCCCGGTAACGTAGGCTAGTCGGCTCCCCAAAAGCAGCGGGCGATTCTGCATGGCGACGGCGGTCGACGCGGTAACGCTCACCATCGATGGTCGTCCTATCACCGTGCCGGCCGGCGCCTCCATCCTCCAGGCCGCCGCCGAGCTCGGGATCGACGTTCCCACCCTCTGCTACCACCCCAACATCACCGCCTCCGCCAACTGCCGTCTCTGCCTGGTCGAACAGGCCGCCGACCCCGACGCCGGACCACCACCCGCTGACGCCTCCCTCACCGGCGAGACCAAGCTCCTCTCCGCCTGCCGCGCCCTCGTCGAACCGGGCCAAAACCTCTTCACCGACAGCGAAGGCGTCCGCCGCTCCCGCAAGGGCTCCCTGAAGGCCCTCCTCTCCGGCGTCGACCTCAGCGAAGCCCCCGATCTCGCAGGGCTCCTCACCGAATACAACGTCCAGCCCAACGGTCAGTCCTCCCGCGCCGACCTGCCCGTCATCGACGACAACCCCTACTACATCCGCGACTACGCCAAGTGCGTCATGTGCTGGCGCTGCGTCGACGTCTGCGGCGACGAAGTCCAGCTCACCTACGCCATCGAGCCCGGCGAACGCGGCTTCCACGTCCGCATCTCCACCCGCGAGTACGACGGGATCATGGACACCACCTGCGTCTACTGCGGCAATTGCGTGCAGGTCTGCCCCTCCGGCGCCCTCAAGAGCCGCGCCCAGTGGGAGCTCGAAAAGCAGGGCATCGTCAAGGACGACCGTGTGGTCGAGACCACCTGCTCCTTCTGCGGCGTCGGCTGCGGGCTCGAAGTCCACGTCCGCGGCGGCCAGATCACCCATGCGATGTCTCCCGAAGACCACCCCGTGAACCAGGGCTGGCTCTGCGTCAAGGGCCGCTTCGGCTGGGACTACGCCCAGAGCGGCGACCGCTTGACCCACCCCCTCATCCGCACCGGCGAGCGCGGCGCCGGCCGCTGGCGCCGCGCCACCTGGGACGAAGCCCTCAACCACGTTGCCCGCCGTTTGACCGAAATCCGCGACACCCACGGTTCCGACGCCCTCGCCGTCTACGGCTCCTCCAAGTGCCTCAACGAGGACAACTACCTCCTCCAGAAATTCACCCGCGTCGTCCTGGGCACCAATAACATCGATAACTGCACCCGCCTCTGCCACGCCTCCTCCGTCGCCGCCCTTGGCTTGAGCATCGGCACCGGCGCCTTTACCAACTCGCTGGACGAGATCGCCGAAAACGACGTCATCTACGTCACCGGCTCCAACACCACTGAAACCCACCCCATCACCGCCCTCAAGATGAAGGCCGCCGTTCGCAACGGCGCGAAGCTCATCGTCGCCGACCCCCGTGCCATCGAACTCACCCGCTGGGCCGACGTCCACCTCCAATGCCGAACCGGCGCGGACGTCTCCATGTACAACGCGCTGCTCCACGTCATCATCCGCGACGGTCTGGTCAACGAAGAATTCGTCGCCAACCGCGTCAGGAACTTCCAGTCCGTCGCCGCTGCCGTCCAGCACTGGACCCCCGAACGCCAGGAAGCCCTGACCGGCATTCCCCCGGCCACCCTCGAACGCGCTGCCCACATCATCGGCAAGGCCGACAAGACCGCCTTCTACTGGGGTCTCGGCATCTCCGAGCACACCCACGGCACCGAGGCCTGCCTCACCCTCATCAACCTCGCCCTCGCCACCGGCAACGTCGGCCGCCGCGGCACCGGCCTCAACCCCCTGCGCGGCCAGAACAACGTCCAGGGCACCAGCGATGTCGGCGCTATCCCCATGTACTTCACCGACTACCGCTCCGTCGAAGACGAGACCTTCCGCGCCTACTTCGAGGAGCAATGGGACGCCAAACTACCCGTCAGGCAGGGCCTCACCACCATCGAAATCGGCCAGGCCGCCGGTGCCGGCGACGTTCGCGGCATGTACATCATGGGCGAGAACCCGCTCATGGCCGACCCCGACCTCCACGCCTCTCGCCGCCACTTCCGCCACCTGGACTTCCTGGTCGTCCAGGACATCTTCATGACCGAAACCGCCGAAATCGCCGACGTCGTCCTCCCCGCCTCCAGTTGGGCCGAAAAGGACGGCACCTACACCAACACCGATCGCCGCGTCCAGCGCGTCCGGCCCATCCTCCCCCGGCCCGGCGAGGCCCGCGAAGACTGGGAAATCATCGCCGACCTCGCCCGCCGCATGGGCCGCCACCTCGGCCTCGACACCCCGTCCCAGATCTTCGACGAAATCGCCCGCGTCACCCCCAGCCACGCCGGCCTCAGTCACGAGCGCCTGGACCGCGAAGGCGGTCTCCGCTGGCCCTGCCTCACTCCCGAGGACCCCGGCGCCCTCTGGCTATTTGGCGACCGCTTCCCCACGGCCGACGGCAAGGCCTCCATGCACGCCGTCCACTGGCGCGAGAACGTGGAAGTCCCCGACCGCAACTACCCCTTCATCTTCAACACCGGCCGCGTCCTCTATCACTGGCACACCGGCGCCATGACCCGCCGCTCACGCCTCGACGAGGCCTACCCCGAACCCCTCATCGAAATCTCACCCGAAGACGCCGACCGCCTCGGCATCCCCAAGAGCGGCCTCGTGCGCGTCAGCACCCGTCGCGGCGCCGTGGAAGCCCGCGCCTGGATCACCCGCCGCGTTGCTCCCGGCACCGTCTACATGAGCTGGCACTTCGCCGAAGCCGCCGCCAACCTCCTCACCATCAACGTCCTCGACCCAATCTCCAAGATCCCCGAATACAAGATCTGCGCCTGCCGCATCGACTCCCTCGAAACCCACGCCAGCCGCCAATCCCCCTCCCTGTCGAGCGCAAACGCGTAGACCGCGAATGCCGTCCGGGGTCGGTGGGCCGATTGCCGGGGAGCGCTAGAGTGACTGTATGGCCGTGACCTTCGACACTCTCAAGGCAGCCCGCCGCCTCCAGGACGAAGCCGGCTTCGACGAGAAGCAGGCCGCCGTCCTCGCGTCAACCTTCGCCGAAGTCTTCACCGAACGCCTGGCCACCAAGACCGATCTCGCTCAGGGCATCACAGTGCTGCGCGGCGAAGGGCGGGCGCTCCTGCGTCGGGGCGGCACGACCCACCTGGACACCAGACCGATCCGCGCCTCGAACTAGAGCATGATGTCGGAGTTGATCGCTGACATGCGAGCCTTTGAACAGCGGCTGTATTTGTTCATAGGCCTAATGCTGGTCGCCGCCACTGCCTTCCTCACCGCCGTCATCAGCATCGCCACCGCAATCCTCCTGGCCAACCTCTAACCCACCACCCGCCCGCCGACTTACGCCGAAACCTCGCAACTCCGAATCCCCCGCCCATCAAACGGATTCACCGGATACAAATCCTCCAGCGTCGGCAGTTCGTCCCATCGCTCCATCCGCCGCCCATCAAAGCTCAGATAGCCCTCAATCCCCGCTGACGAGTCGGTCATCACAAACACCGCCCGCCCCTGGCTCACCGATCGAACGCCATTCGGGTACGCGTTGTCACTCACCGGCCCCACCGGTTGCGCCACCCAGCGCGTACCGTGCCGATACACGAACCAGAACTCGTTCACCGGCGGCCCAACCACCCGCGTGCTGTGCCGCACCAGCGACACCACCGCCTCCAGCGCGCCGTCGCTATTCAGGTCGCCCACCGTCGCCCGTCGCACCTCCACGCCTCGCGCTGACAGTCCGCCAGTGATCGCCGCCTCCGAGAGCTCATCGCCCCCCAGCCCCCGCAGCCCGATCTCCAGCGCCTTCCCCAGCGCCAGCACCAGCCCAGGCTCCATCGGAAAATCGATCGACCCATACCTGCCCGGCGGCGGGTCGCTCGTCAGGTCCAGCTGCTGCAGCGACGCAAACGTCCGCAGCGGGTCCGGCGTCGCCACCGCCTCCTGCATCGCGCCAGCAACTAGCCCAATCTCCCCGCCCCGCTCAAATGCCGCCTGCAGCCGCGCCGGATTGAAGGCCTCGCCCCCCAGCAGCCCGATCTGCGCCAGTCGCACAAGCGCCAGGCCCTCCCAATCCGGCTGAGATTCCGTCGCGTTCCCACCGTCAACGGGACGCTCGATGACCTCCCGATACCCCGCCGCCGCCGTCTCGTACTCACCCGCCCAGAACGCCGCCTCCGCGCGGTTGATCTGATCCTGCCGCGACACCGGCGGCTCCAATCGCCTTCCCACGTCTTCGAAAAACTGCCCGCCCCAGGCAAACGTCCGGCGCAGCCCTGGATGCGGCAGCAGCGGTGCGTCGAAATGCCCCAGCGCCGGGCACATCGTCTCGATCTCACCAGGCGACGCCCCGTCACGCAGGCTCCAACCCGCCGGCCCTGCCCCCAACACCACCGGCACGTCAAAAACCCGCCGCGGCGCCTCGCCGTTCCACCGGTACACCCGCACCCTCTCGGTCTGCGTACTCGTCCCCGGCATAGTCGTCACAAGTACCACGTCGGCAATTCCATCCTCAGTCAGATCCGCCGACGAATGCACCACCGCCATACCTGGCGCAGTCTCCACCGACCCGCCTACCGGAAACGCCTTCGCGGCGAATCCACCCTCCACCTCATCGAACCAAACCGGCCGTAACCCAAGGATGTGCCACGCCGCGATCAGCTCATTCGCCCCATCCCCGTCCACGTCCGCCGCCGCAATCCGCGCGCCCTGGGGATCCACGTCATACACCAGCGGCGGCAGTTGCCCGATCGCGGAGTCCAACTGCGCCGCCGCCTCCGGATCGGCCCCGTATCGATCCAGAAACGCCAGCACCGCCCCCTCCAGCGGCGCCCGCAAATCCGCGCCTGCCCGCACCGCCGCCGGCGACCCCGTCACACTTTCGATTAGGTCCGCGGCCTCCTCCAGTCGCTCGCTGATCGCCGAGTCGTCCAGCGGCTCCGGTCGCGGCGCGGGCGTCGGGCTCGGCGTCGCCGTCGCAACCGGAGCCGCGGTAGCCGGTCGCGAGCCTGGCTGGGCTGGTTCTCGGGGCGCTGGTGGCACGGTATCGCGTCGCGCGGGCTCGACCGTTTCACTCTCGGCGGCCGCCGGACTCGGTGGTGCTACCTGCGCCGCCTGCATCACCTCTGCCTCGATCGCTGAGGGTGTCGGTACCCGCGACGTCGGTTCCGCCTCGCATCCGCCCAGCATCAAGCCCAGCAGCGCCGTCACGGCGCCCAGCCGCGCAAGGTACGGCATCCCTCGCGGGGCACGCGTCGGCAGGCAGCATCTCAGGGGCATACCGCCATCGTACGCGCCCCCACCAACCCGGGGCCCCGCCCCACGTCAGACCTGGCCGCATCACCCTCGCCGCCAGCAACCACCGGTGTTACACGCGCCGCGTCGGATCCGCCGCTCTTCACCCTCTCCAAAAGCAGAGGCAGACTCCGGCGTCCCCGCCGGCATTCGGCGAGAGGTGTTCCGGGCGCCCAAGCCCCGCCAACACCATCCCATCTAACCTGCGAGAATGCCTCCGGCCAAAGCACGGACGGCCGGCCCCAGAATCAGCGCAGGGAGAAAAAACGCATGGCAAATCCAATAAGAGTCGCCATCGTTGGCGCCGGCCGCGGCCGCGCCCAACTCAACGCTATCCAGGCCCTGCCCGAAATGTTCCAACTCGTCGCCTGGGTCGACCTCAACCTCCCCCTCCTCCACGAACGCATCGACGAAGCCGGCCTCCCCAGAAGCCTCGCCTCAGACTCCCTTGATAAAACCCTCGATCAGGGAGACGTCGACGCCGTCGTCGTCGCCACCTGGGCCCGCACCCACGAACTCCTCGTTGGCCAGGCCCTCGATGCCGGCAAACACGTCCTTGTCGAAAAGCCCTACACCCTCACCCTGCCCGCCGCCAAAACCCTGCAGGACAAAGCCGACGCAGCCGGCCTCAAAGTCGTCGTCAACCAGCAATGGCGCTACATGCCCGGCCAGCGCACCATGCGGCGGCTCATTGCCGAACGCGTCCACGGCGAACCCCAGGTCGGCCACATG
This sequence comes from Chloroflexota bacterium, assembly GCA_022821645.1. Classification (GTDB taxonomy): domain Bacteria; phylum Chloroflexota; class UBA11872; order UBA11872; family UBA11872; genus UBA11872. The sequence continues at coordinate 62,501 of JAJEDE010000016.1, read as the reverse complement.
GTCACCTACAAGCCCCGTGGCGGTGAATACCCCGACTCCGAGCACTCCCAGCTCTGGCAAATGACAGTCCACGAAATCGACTCCGTCATCTCCATGATGGGCCAGCCCATCGTTGCAGTCGCCGGCCACAGCTTCCGCCCGCCCGCCACCACCTGGCGCCGCGAGTCAACGGCCACCGCCGAACTCACGTTTGAGAGCGGCGCCCGCGTCGCCATGGTCTCCACGTCCGATTCCCGCCAGGGCGCCCACGAATTCCGCATCGAATGCAGCAAAGACGCCCTCGTCTACCGCAACACCCACGGCTTCGGCGGCGTCGAAGGAATCCTCGCCGGCTCCGGCGAGCTTGAGAGCGTCCCAATCGACGGCGGCCCCGAACGCCCGCCCCTCGACGTCATCGTCATGCGCAGCTGGGGCACCTGGATCAACGGCGGCCCCGAACCCGAAACCAGCGGCCCCCAAAACCTCCAGATCATCGGCGCCCTCGACGCCCTCCTCCAATCCACGCTCTCCGGCCAAACCGAACCGGTGAATCTCTAGCGTTTTCTGACGTCAATCCTCGTCTGAATTGCATGCCCGGGCATTGACTCGGTTGCTGTAGTTCGCGCCGATCCTCCGCGGAAGCGATGCGGATTCACCGTCGAGAGAGCTACGCCCTATTCGCTAAGCGCACCAACATGTGAACCTGACCAGCCATCAAGACCACTGTCCCATCGAAGCGATTCACGGACTCAACACCCGGTCCGGATACACCTCCGCGTCCCACTCCACATCAATCGGCGACCCAATGTCCCCGTGAATCCGAATCTCGTCCCGAAAGAAACCGAACGGCGCGCCCATTCTTCGCCGAAACGGAACCAACCGCGCCACCGGCCGCCCCCGCTTCGCAATCACAATCTCCCGTCCCGTCTCCGCCACCTCATCAATCAACCCCGGACACTTCGCCCGAAACTCCGTCGCCGACATCGTCCGCTCACCCGCCGCGCCACCTCCATCACTCGACACGTCTAACCCCTCCAGGGCCTGATGAGTGCAGGCATCCTTCCCGAGCACTCATCGTAAAGACCCAATCCACGACCGCCCCAACCCGGTCTCGCCCGTACTTCGCCAATCACAGCCGGAACTCGGCATCAGACCCGCGCATTCAGCCGATCCAATGTCCCCGCCCACGACAGGATCCTCGTATCGCTGGTAATCAGCCGATGCCCCTCAAGTGCAGTTGCCACAATCAGACGATCCCCGGGATTGCCATGGATTCCCGACAAGGCGCCGCCTCTTGCTGCGACGTCGCCGGTAACCGGAATCTCAATCAGTCCCTTCCCCAGAAGCTCTCGCCGCCACAGGCTTACGTCTTCCGGGAAGTCCAACCGGCCTTTGTCCCTCAGCATCGCGACTTCCCAAAAGGAAATCGCCGACACCGCAAGTCGCTCATTATCGAGTGCAATGTCGATCGTCTTCCGCGCCTGCCTGCCTAACCGGGCATCGCCGCACCAGAGCCACAGCAACGGGCTCGTATCCAGCAGCACCATCATTTTCCGTCCAGCAGCCCTTGCTCCGCTTCCCACACGATCTCTAGCGGCTCATCCAGGTCGCCGAGAATTTTCATCCGTCCGCGCCCCATGCCAAAAAGCGTCTCCGGCCGCTGCTTCAGCGGCGTCAGTTTCGCTATCGGCCGGCGATTCTTCGTAATCACAATCTCCTCCCCCGTCTCCGCCACCTCATCCATCAACTTCAGGCACTTCGCCTTGAACTCCGAAGCCTTCATCGTTCTTACTCCCGATCCACCGCCCACATCCAAACCCATCCCACGCTCCCGCCCGCCCTGTGGACCCCCATCATCCCATAGTCATGACCATGGTCACTAACAGTCTTCGTCGGCACTGTCATCCTGGCGGCGCCCGGCAGCTGCGGCGCACCCTGCCGCCCCGCCCAACCCTCCAGCCACGGTTCGGCTGTCAATTGCTACGGTGGTCCACGACGAAAGCAGGTTCAGGTAGCCGTGACTGTCCCAACCTTCCGCTTCGTCGCCTCAGCCTTCCGCGTGCGACCCCGGCTCTATATCGCCGTGCTTGCCCTCGTCGCCTACGTCCTTGCCGTCCCGGCGTCCGCCGGCGCTGTCGATTCCGGCTTCCGCTCTGCCGAGGTCACCGCCACCCACTTTTTCGAACCCCTCGAACACAACGTCGTCGACGTGGCCGGCGAGTTCGCCGAGGGCCCGCCCTACACCGCCGACTTTCTCGCGAACTTCACCGCCACGGGGGGCATCGAACGCTGGGGCTACCCCACCAGCGCCGTATTCGAGGAATCCCCCGGCCGTCTCACGCAGTACTACCAGCGCGGCGTGGTCGACTGGCAGCCGCCCCCCGGCGGCGGTGCCCACAGCTTCCAGCGCCGCCTCGCCTGGGACTACCTGGGCGGCGGTCTTGGCGGCTCCACCGACCTGGGCGTCGAGTTGCACCTGACCAACCCCAACCCCGGCGATCTCCTTGGTCCCTGGGGCCACAAGGTCGCGAACACCTCGGTGGAGGGCGTCCCGATCGGCTTCGCCGACTTCTTCCACCGGCTCGGCGGCATCGCCTCGTTTGGCTTCCCCAAGACCGACGCGCGCCGGGACGACCATCCCCAGGCCGAATTGCATACCCCCGGCCGCCCGGTCGATAGTCGCATCCGCCAGTATTTCCAATCCGCGGTCCTCGAATACCACCCGGAGTCGCCCGGGGCCCCCGTCAAGCTCAGCCTGCTGGGCGACACCCTCCGCGACCACCGCTACCCTCGGCGCGCGTGGCGGCATTACCTCGCCTTCGGCCCGGAAGCGCCGCTGGCCGTCGGCGACCAGTTGAATCTCGGTCTGGCTCGCCGGGGCCCGCAGGGCGCCAGCGTGGAGGCCGTGGGGGAGTTTCTCGAGTTGTCGCTGTTGCGCGTACAGACCGATTGGGCCTGCGGCTCCGGCTTCTTCGTCACCGACGACGGCTACGCCCTCACCACCTGGACCCTGGCGTCGGACGCTCAGTCCATCACGGTCGAGAGTCCCCGGGGATACTCCGCGCCGGCGCGCCTCGTCGCCGGCGACGTCGCGTTCGATCTGGCCCTGATCAAGATCGACGGCGACGGGCACTTCCCCGTGGTTTGGGACGACGCTGGCAGCGCAGCCGTCGGCGATGATCTTGTCACCCACGGCTACCGCAGCACCTCCATCCTTAACGGGCGGGCCACCGCCTGTCAGGCATGGCCCACCGCCGAGCTTCGTTCGTATACCCATGTAGCCTCACACCAGCGCTCCGACTTCCGGCCGCCAATCGATGTTGGCAACAGCGGCGGCCCTGCCGCCCTCAGGTCCGGCCAGGTTGCGGGTCTTATCGCCGGCGGAACGCCGGAGCGCCCGAGTGCGGAGGCCTTCGTTCCCGCTGAGGAGATTCAGCCCCGAATCTCGGCCTGGATCGCCGACCTCGACCGAGGCCAAGCAGCCACCCGTCCACCGCAGCAAAGTTACGAGAGAACCGTCCTGGCCCAGCTGGACGCCCTGGTCTGCCCCGCGGGAGCGACCGATCGTGGCGTCTGGGACTGGCCGCTCGCCGTTCAAGTCCAGGGCCGCGAAATCGAACTTACGGCAACAGTGTTCTTGAATGACAACGCGTTCTCGGCGGCCTTCATCGAATTCGGTGACGGCTTTTACAATTTAGTCTTTAGGAACGACCTGATCATCCTCGGGGAATACTATGACTATGAATCATATTCAACGTTGCGTTGGCAAAGAGGCCACATATATAGCCCCGAAATCTTCAGAGACGAGATCCATGGTGATCTCAAGAGGGGTGCGGAGTTCGATGTTAAGTTTGTCTACAACGGCGGTGCGGTTGCGCTTTTCGTCAACGGAAACACTGTGCACCAGGATACTGGATATCCCTACCTCGACGATATATCAATAGGCATCGGTTGCATTGACCCCGACTATTATGAAGATACTCCTGAGATTCACTTAACGGACATTCTCATAACCGGCAGACCATCCCCAACCATCTAACCCCCAACGGGATGGTGATTCGGCCCAGCGCCGTGCCCCCGGGCGTCCAGTGCGCTGCGCTGCGAGCCCACCAGGTACCCTGTCCTCCAACAGTGTGCACCCTATGCACCCACCGCTCAAACCCCCATCCCATACCCACGTCCCCTTTCCCGCCCACCCCATCCAAAGATCGCGCCAAATCTCGTTCCACTGGGTCCAAAGACCCCCTAAAGGAGTTCGGGCCCGGCGGGACGAGTACCCCAAAATAGGCTCGTAGCCGCAACCGAACCGCAACTCGGATAATCGCCCCGTGAACCCCACCACCCAATGCCCCCACCCTCTCCGAGGCCCCTACGACACCGCCTTTGTCGACATTGGGGAAACCGTCGTCCACATCCACCCGCCGTTTCTCGAGACCGTTCTCGCCATCGCCGCCGACTTTCGCATCAAGCACCCACCCGACGATTTTGAGCAGCGAGCCACCAAAATCTGGCGCCAGGACGTCCACGCCAGCCGTTCCCGCGGTCACTCCCTCACCACCTCCGCCTCGTCCCACTACTGGCACACCCATTACGCACGTATCGGTGCCCTCCTCGGCATGTCTGACCCCAGACCATTCAGCAAGGTCCTCTACCGGCGTTTCAGTTCGTTCGAGGCCTACCAACCCATGCCGGGCGCCGTTGACACTCTGCGGGCGCTGAACCGCCTGGGCCTTCGCGTCGTTGCCGCCTCCAATTGGGAAGGCTGGCTTGGACGACTGCTCGCCCTGCTTGATCTGGAACGATTCTTCGCTGCCCAGGTGGTCAGCGCCGACATCGGCGTCGAGAAACCCGACCGCCTCTTCTTCGAACGCGGACTCGCCATCGCCGGGACCGAACCCAACCGCGTCGTGCACGTCGGCGACGGGTTTGAGCCGGACGTGCAAGGTGCGCTCGGCGCGGGCATTGACGCCGTCTGGGTTAGCCAGGCTCGGCCGCACGACTCGCCGGTCCCGGTAATCGCGTCAATCGCCGAACTGCCCGATCTCATCAGGCCTCACGTCGCACCTCCATCCTGGCCCCTGCCGTAATCTCTGCAATGGTTTGTCCGTTCGCCCCGAGAGATTCATGAAGCTCAAGTGGGACGTCATTGCGTCGGAATTGGCCTGGCGTGGCCGATTCCCGGTGGTCATCGATCGGCTTCGGGCCCGCGAAGACGGCCGCGAGATGGATTACACCTACCTCAAGCTCTCAGGTGGTGCCGTCACGGTGCTTGGGCTGGACGACGAGAACCGCGCAATCTGCGTGCGGCAGTACCGACACCCCACCGGGCAAGTGATGCTGGAACTACCTGCCGGCCATGTGGATCGCAACGAAACGCCCAGCGCCTGCGCCCACCGCGAGTTTGAGGAAGAGACCGGTCTGCGTATCGGCGACCTGCAGTCCCTTGGCTCCTTCGTCCCGGTTCCAGCCCTCAGCGGGTTCCGCATGCACATGTTCATCGGCCGCAACCTGTCCGACGGCGAGGCCGCGCTGGACGAGTCGGAAATATTGGAAGTCGTCCGCGTCCCCATTCGAGAACTGCACGAGCAAATCCTGTCCGACCAGCACGACCACGCTGGCATGATCAGCACCGTGCTCACCGCCTCCCAGCGCGGCCTGCTCCCCGAATGATCAGACGTGCGCTCATTGGTCACGGCCCGACCAGCGCGATACGTCGCGCCGCTTACGAGGATGTCCTGGGCACCAGCCAGGTGAACTGGTTGAGAGCCGACACCTGCCTCTCCGACGACGTAGTCGTGGATCTCGAAGATTCTGCGACCTTGCCGACAGAGCTGCGAGAGCGCCTGCTTGCGTCCGATGCAGTTGTCGTGTCGAGCGCTCCGCTCCGGCTTGGTGCGGGTAGACGGATACTCACGGCGTGGCCCGACCTGCTGAGTGGCCCGGTGGCGGCCATGGCAGCTGACCTTGGATCACTGGGGCGGCGCAGCATGACCAAAGCCATTGTGGTCACGGAGTCGCCAGGCATCGGTCCCCCGGTGTGGCAGGCGGTGTTGGCGCTCGTCGCTTTGGGAGGCGATCTGGATCGACTTGCCGCGCGCCGCCAGCCGTGCGGTGCCGGATTCGAGTCGGTCTACGCCGTTGGACGCTTCAGCGACAACTCCATCGCCTACCTCGAAGCCGTCGCCGGAGCGCCGGCGGGCGCCGACCTCCGCTTCTACGAGGCCCTCGGCCGTGGCGGAATCCGCGAATACGACTCGCGGCTTGACATCAATCGGGTCACAAGTCGCGGAGTCGCCACGCCGCTGCCCGCCACGGACATTCACCCCTATGCCCGATTTGTCGCCGATCTCTGTCGCACCGATCGGCCTGGGCCGTCGGCCGAGCTGGCATCCGTCCTGGCCAAAGCCCACGACGCCTACCGCGCGCTCCTTCGCGCGTGTGATTCCGAGACCGCGGTGGCGCTATGAGCGCGCCCGTCCGCATCGCCGCCGTTAGCTTCGAACACGGCCATCAGTACTCCTACCTGCGAGCCATGCTCGACCTGCCCGGGATTCAGCTGGTTGCGGTCTCGGAGCCCGACCCTGAACTCCGCGCCCAGGCCGAGCACATGCTTGCCGAGGGCGGTGCCGGCGACTCCGTGCGGATCCATGCACACCACTCGGAAGTCTTTCGGGCCGACGACATCGACGCCGTCAGCATCTGCTCCGCCAACGTCGCACACCACGATCTCACCCTGGCCGCCGCCGAGGTGGGCATGCACGTGCTGTGCGAGAAGCCGTTGGCGATTACCCTGGCCGACGCGACGGCCATGGTGCGCGGCTGCACCCAGCATGGCATCACGCTGGCCACCGCCTACCCCGTTCGCCACGCCCCTCCCGTCTGGGAGGCCAAGCGCCGTCTCGACAGCGGTGAACTGGGTGCCATCCAGGCCATGTCGCTCACCAATGTGCTGGGCGCGCGGCCCAGCGGCTGGTTTATCGACCCGGCACGCTCCGGCGGGGGAGCCATACGCGACCACATCGTCCACGCCACCGACCTCATGCGCTGGTTCAGCGAATCCGAAGTCGCACAGGTCTATTGCGAGACCGAGACCTTGGCTCGCGACATCCCGGTCGAGGACACCGGCGCCCTGATCGAAGTGTTCGACTCCGGCGTCATCGGTACCTGCGACCCCAGCTGGAATCGGCCACCCAACTGGCGCCGCTGGGGTGATGTCAGCGGCCGCATCGTCTGCGATGGCGGCGTCATTGAATTTGACATAACCGACTACGTCGTCCGCGTCACCTCGGCTGATCCCGAGTCTCCCTACCGGGAGGAATCCTTCGCCTCCAACATGAACGTCGGCCTGCTGCGCGACTTTGCAGACGCCATTGCCACCGGCCGTCAGCCCTGCGCCGACGGCCATGACGGCTGGGCCGGCGTCGCCTGCACCGAGGCCGCCTACGCGTCGGCCCGCCGGCACGAATTCGTCGACGTCCCCCGCTTCCGGTAGGCGCCTCCACGGCGGCGGGCCAGGAGTCCGCCTCTAACAGTCAAGGATTTCCGGGTCTCTCGCTGCTGGCATACGATGTCGGACAAGCGGCTGGCAATCAGAGAGCGGGCGGCAATGTCAGACCAGGCGTCACAAGAATCCACCTACACCATGGGCTACAGCGATGACTTTCAGCAGATGCTTGATCGTCGCAGTGCCCAAACGCACGCGGCTCACCTGCTGCCTCACCTCAAGCCCGGCCAGCGAGTGCTCGACTTTGGTTGCGGCCCGGGCACCATCTCAATGGGTCTGGCGCGGGCGGTGGAGCCGGGAGAGTTTCACGGCATCGATATGGAGGAATCGCAGATCGGCATGGCGCGGGCGGCCGCCCAGGCTGCCGGCCACGCCAACGCCACCTTTCACGTCGGCGATATAACCGACCTGCCGTTCGACGACAACTCCTTCGATGTCGCCCACTGCCATGCGGTGCTGATGCACGTGCCTGACACTCACGCGGCGCTGGCCGAAGTCAAGCGGGTTCTGAAGCCCGGCGGCATCGTTGCCTGCCGCGAGTCGATTATTTCGTCCTCGTTCCTGCATCCCGGCGATGACGAGACCGTGCATGCCTGGGCCACCTTCGCCAGGCTCCTGGCCGGGAACGGCGGCCATCCTGAAATGGGGCTGCAACTCAAGGCTCATCTCATGACCGCCGGGTTCTCGAACATCCAGGCGTCCGGCTCCTTCGACTTCTTCGGCGCCTCCGAAGACGTGGCCTTCTTCCACGGCTTCATCAACGACTGGTTCTACTCGCCCAAGGTCACCGCCGCCATCGTGCAGTTCGGGCTGGCGTCCCAGCAGCAGCTCGATGACTGGCAGGCCCGCATTGACGAGTGGAAGGCCGACCCCGGCGCCGTCGGCGCCATTGCTTTTGGCGAAGCCATCGCGTATAAGCCCTAGCCTGGGATCTGGAGGGTGCCTCGTCGGCGGATGATCACTACACTCGCCATCCGCGTCTTGAGCATCCGTCACATATGCCAATGAATACCGCGCCTCGTTTACGTAAAGGCCTGCGCGATAGCTGTCTCGGCGGTGCCACGCCGCTTCCCGAGGTCTTTAGTCTGGCCCGTCGCGGCGGCTTTGAAGGCGTGGAGCTTACGTTGCCGGCTGATGGTCGTTTTTCGCTGCGAGCCACGCAGGCCGAACGGCAAGAACTGCGGCGCCTGGCGGCCGATGGACCGCCGATTCTCTGCCTCAACGCCGGTTTGCCCTGGCAGTACTCGGCGTCATCGCTGGATGCCGAAACTCGTGCGGAGGGGCAGGCGCTGGTGCGGGGCAGCATCGACCTGGCGGCTGACCTGGAGGTGGACACGCTGCTCTACATCCCTGGTGTCGTCACCGACGACCAGCCGTTCACCCAGGTCTGGGACGCCGCGCGCGCCGCCACGGAGGCACTGCTGCCGCAGGCCGAACAGGCCGGCGTGACGCTAGCGGTCGAGAACGTCTGGAACGCCCTGATCCTGAGCCCGCGGGACATGCTGGAGTTTGTGGACGGCTTTGCCAGCCCGAATCTCCGGGTCTACTTCGACGTCGGGAACGTGATGCAGTTCGGGCGACCGCAGCACTGGATCGAGGCGCTGGGGGCTGAGCGCATTGCCCGCGTGCACGTCAAGGACTTCACGCTCACGCCAGGCGGATGGTTGGGTTTCACGCAGTTGCTGCACGGAGACGTGGACTGGCCCGTGGTGATGCAGACGCTGCGGCGCGTGGGGTATCGCGGCTGGATTACGCCCGAGGTGAGTCCCAGCAGCGCAGCTCCGGAAGCCTGGGTCGCCGAGCTCTCGGCGGCGATGGACACGATCATCGGTTACTACGACGGTTGAGCCGTTCACCGCGGCCAATTCGACGACTGCCGGTGAGATACTGCGCGCCATGAGCCAGCCCATTCGCGTCCGCATGGCGCCGAGTCCCACGGGCGACCTGCACGTTGGGAGCGCCCGAACCGCCCTCTTCAACTACCTCATGGCCCGACGGGTTGGCGGCGCATTTGTGCTGCGTATCGAGGACACGGATGCGCAGCGCAGCGATCCAGCCCGGGAAGCCGGGATATTCGACGGCCTGCGCTGGCTTGGGCTTGACTGGGACGAAGGTCCCGACGTGGGCGGACCCTACGGTCCCTACCGGCAGAGCGAACGCAACGACGTCCACCGCGAGGCGGTGCAAGAGCTTGTAGCGGGTGGTCACGCGTACTACGACTACACAACGGCCGAGGAACGCGCCGCCGAGCGCGAGCAACAGCGAGCCGAGGGCCGGCCACAGCGATATTCAGGCATAGGCCGAGACTTCACCGCAGCCGAGATCGCCGAGCGTCAGGCAGCCGGCGTGATTCCAGCTGTCCGATTTCGACACGAGCCCCAGCCCGTTCGCTATGAGGATGTCGTCCTTGGATCCATCCAGGTAGGTCCGGACGACATTGATGACTTCGTCATTGCGCGCGGTGACGGTTCGGCGCTGTACAACATGGCGGTCGTGGTGGACGACCACCACATGCAGATCAGCCATGTGGTTCGCGGCAAGGACCACGTCTCCAACACGTTTCGGCAGGTGCTGCTGTATGAAGCGCTTGGCTGGACGCCGCCTGTCTTTGCCCACCTGCCGCTGGTGGTGAATCGCCGGCGCCAGAAATTCTCGAAGCGGGACGGCGCGCAGTGGGTTGGGGAATACCGAACGCAGGGCTATCTGCCGGAGGCGCTGGTCAACTTCCTGGTGTTTCTGGGCTGGGCGCCGGGCGACGAGCGCGAGATCTTCAGCCTGGACGAGTTGGTGCAGGAGTTCCGGCTGGAGCGGGTGAACCGCGCCGACGCCGTGTTCGACCCGCAGCGGCTGGACCATTTCAACGGCGTCTGGATTCGACGGCTGGATCTCGAAGACCTGGCCGAGCGCGCGTGGCCCTATGCGGCTGCGGGCGGATTGGACCTTGGCTCCGATCAACGCCCGTATTTCACAGCGGCGCTGGAACTTGAGTACGAGCGACTGTCGCATCTGAACCGGACGGCCGAATTGATGGACTTCTTCTTTGACGACGAACTCGATCCAGACATGGGGCAAGTCCGGTTCCGACGGCATTCGGCGGCCGAGACGGCCTCGGCACTGGAGCGGGTGGCCACGCTGGTTGACGAAACCGAACTGTTTGACGACCCGACGCTGGAAGCCGCGATGCGGGCGCTGGCCGCCGACCTGAATTGGAGGGCCGGCGACCTGTTCATGCCCGTGCGTATTGCCGTCACGGGCCGACGCGCCACGCCGCCGCTGTTTGCCACGATGGAGGTGTTGGGGCGCCAGCGCTGCCGGGATCGGCTGCGGCGCGCGCTGGCCGGTCTGGCCAAGCTGGCCGCCGCCTGAGCCGGTGCTCGACCGGACGATTCAGTTTCTCCCGCACGAACTCGGGCCGCCGTGGCAGCAGGTGCGGGTTGAGGTTGACGGCGAGTTGGTCAGCTGGATGCAGACGTTCACGGTGGGACACCGCCTGCGCGGCGTGACGCTCGATTGCGCGGGGGTGGTTGGCGTGCACACGGACGACGCGCACCAGATGCAGGGGCACATGCGTTTCATGCTGGAGACGGTGCTGGAGCGGGCCGAAGCGCGCGGCGTGCCCATCTCCACGCTCTACGGCGTCCCCGGCCTGTATCACCGTTGGGCCTACGCCACGGTGATGCCAGAGTTCAACTTCACCGTTTCCACGCGTGGCGCCGAAGCCCTGACGCGCCGGCACCGGATTCGCAGGGCGGAACCCGAGGACCGTCCCGCGATCGCTCGCCTCTATAACCGCGAGACCGGCGGGATCAGCGGCATGCGCGTGCGAGAGCCTGAGCGCTGGCTGGGTCCACGCCAGGGTCTGTATTTCGGCCGGTTGGACGCCTGGATGCAGGTGGCGCTGGACGATCGCGGTCAGATCGTCGGCTACTGCGTTGGCGATCAGGTCGACCACGACGCGCAGCAACTGGACATCGTGGATGCGCAGGCAACCAGCAGCGGGGTGGCGGCCTCGCTGATCCGGGCCATGGCGGATGAGGCGATCCGACATCGGGTGGGCACGCTGGTGTTTCACGTGTATCCAGCAAGCCGCGTCGGGAGGTATCTGCGAAACCTGGAGGTGACTGCTCGTTCGGAGCGACCGATCGGCCGCTCGCAGATGGTGAGGCTCAGCCTGCCGGGGGCGGTACTGCAAGCGCTTGGGCCGTACGCGCAGGAACGGGCTGGCGTTTTGGGTAGCGAGCGGCCTTCAGATCTGGTGATTGACACCGAGCTGGGGTCGGGCAGGTTGCCATTGGGAGGCGACTTACCCCGGCACCGGGTGCGGCTGCCATCGGCTCGGTTGGCGGAGATCCTGTTTGGCTATCGGTCGGCCGAGGAGTTGAAGGAGATCCACAGCGTGGAGCTTTCTGTCCGCGACTGCGAGATCCTGGATGCGCTTTTCCCGCCGATCGACGCCTACTGTTACTGGCCGGACCGTTATTAGGCGCCGGTCATTCAGCTAGCGGACGGTTCATCCACAACCTCACAGGTGACACAGCCAGCACGCAGGGTTCGAACCCGGCGGTAGAGCACGTACGTCATGAACAGGGCCGTCGCCCCACCGATGAACGGACGCGCTGGGTCGAAGACGTTCGCCGCGGCGCCCGTACCGAAGGCGGCCACCAGCAGCCCGTTGCAGAGCGGGCAGGAAATGGCAAAAGCCGAGACGAAGCCGCCCGCGTAGATCGGGCCGCTGCCGAAGTCTTGGCGCTGGCGTATGGCGTACACGCTGACCGCTGCGAGCGCGCCGACCAGAAGGGCGTTTAGTGCCCAGATGGGGTAGTCAATGGCATAGGCCGGTGTGGCCCGCTCGAAGATCGGCGTGTCGATGGCGCCGGTGATGACGCCGACACTGAGACCAAAGGCCGCTGCCGTCAGCAACCCGACAGCCACCGCCAGAATCAGCGGCGAGCGGGCGGGAAATCGTTGCGAGTGGGCTTGCAGGGACATGTGACCAGTCTAAGCCGTTCCCGCGCTCCTGATGCCAGCCACACGTTTAGTGACCGCAGGCACCGCGTTCAGGCGAGCCGCGTGACCGAGACGTAGTAGGCGCCGGCTAGCCGATTGCCGTGGCCGTCAAGCCACCAGGTCTTGAGTTGTGCGGGGCCGGTGGGCAGGTGGGTCGAGAAGGTCGCGCGCCGATCCTCTGGCGCCACAACGCCCTCGGCCTCGAAGTCCCCGACATTGATCCACGCATGTGCAACAGGCAGCGCTCGGCCTGCGGGAAGTGATCCGTCAACTCCGTGCATCTCTGGAGCTGGCGCCGAGATCGGCAGGCCTGATTCCTGCGGCCATCGGTTGAGCGAAAACTCGTAGGTTCCGGGCTGTTCAACCTGGAGGTGCCAGGTGCCGCTGTCCATCACGCAGCCGCGGACGTTGCCGGGGTTATCGCAGTAGACGTAGGCCCAGTCGCAGCTGCACAGCCGCGTGGGACTCTCTTCGTCCGAGCCGATCGTGATCGGGTGGTAGCTGTCCAGGTTGCCGCCAAGTCGATCCCACCACGCGTTGTACTCGCCTCGCATCGCGGCCTGAATCTCCGGGTATTCGCTGGCCAGGTCGGTCTCCTGTCCCAGGTCGCGTGTGAGGTCGAAGAGCTCGTCGCCAACCAGGCGCCACTTGGCCCAGATCACCGCGGCATCGGCACGACGCGTCTCCCCCGACCAACCGTCGCTGACGTGGCCGTACTGCACAAAGAGCATCCGGTCGGCGATGGGCTCCCCGTCATGCAGGGTCGCTATCAGCGAATCCCCATCGAACTCTTCGGGCACCGGACCTTCCAGACCGCACAGGTCGATCAGCGTCGGAAGAATGTCCTGGCACTGGGTCGGCTGATCGACCTGGCGAGGTCCAACCAATCCTCCCGACGGCCAGCGGATGAAGCATGGGACCCGGTGGCCGCCCTCATAGAGTGATCGCTTCTTGCCTCGCATTCCGGCGTTGAAGACGTTCTCGCCCGTGGCCGTTCCGTTGTCGCCCATGAAGATGAAGATGGTGTTGTCGCGAAGTCCCGACTCCGTTAGGAAGTCGTCGAGCCGGCCGAAGTTCTCGTCGATGTTGGCGATCATTCCGAAAAAGCTGGCGACTTCATAGTCGACGTGGTCGAGGTACGGCTGCCGGTACTGGTCCGGCACCCAGTGCGGGCCGTGCGGGGTATTGGTTGCCAGGTAGGCGAAGAACGGTGCGTCGCGGTCCTGGTCAATCCAGGCGATTGTCTCGTCTAACCAGATGTCGGTGCAGTACCCCGCGAACTGTTCGATGGCATCGCCGCGCCGGACGTGGGGGGCGAAATAGTCGTTTTCGAAGTGGTCGGCAGCGGACGTGATGCCCCAGGAGGGGTGATGGATCGTCGTCTGAAACCCGCGGTCCTGCGGCCGGTAGGGGTAGTTGTCGCCCAGGTGCCACTTGCCGAAGTGGCCGGTTCGGTAGCCGTTGGCCGCAAAGATATCGGCCATCGTGGGCAGTGAGGGATCCATCAGCGACCGGCCCATGCAGACGAACGTGGCGCCGTTGCGTAGCGCGTCCTGACCCGTGAGGAGTTGGCTCCTGGTCGGCGTGCACATGGGCGCGACGTGAAAGTCCTCCAGCCGAACGCTCTCGGAATGGAGCCGATCGAGATTGGGCGTTTGCAGGATCGGATTGCCGTGACACGAGAGATCGCCGTAGCCCTGGTCGTCAGTCAGCACCACGATGACATTGGGCCTGCTGCCGAGCTCGCCACGCCTTCCGGGTTTGGGCGCCCGAACCGGCGAAGCGCCGTTATGCACGGCGATTAGCCAGACGACCTCTCCGTGACCGCCAGACTGGCAGACACGGCGCGACCCAACCCCCCGTCGTAAACGAAGGTCTCGAACTCAGTGAAGTCTCCAAAGACCCGGTCCGAGAGGAATCGGACGGCCCAATTGGACGCCATTGGCGAAACTGTGAACACCAGCCGTCCGGCTTCATGGGCCTTATACATTTCGACCGCCGTGCCCATGGTTGCCACGGGCGCAAAGGCCACCAGCACGTCGCATCGCGCCGCCAGATCAAGCTCATCCATGAACGCGCGGCGCGCCGCACCGTCGTCGTAGGCCACCGAGTCGGGGTTGAGTTCCGCGGGACAGACCACCTCGGCCTCCGGGTGCGCGGCGCTGATGATCTCGCGCAAGTGCTGCCGGTAGTCCTGGGCGTGCAGCACGCTCTCCACGTTCGAGCCTTGCATGACGCCGGACAGGAATACGGTGAACGCGTGTGCTCCGACGAATTGGCTGTTCTCGGCCGAACCTGGCGCTTCTTGAACTGAAGCGGCATCGGTGATGGCGGAATCGATCGCAGGCATCAGGGCTCCTTCTTGATGGCAAGCCAGAATGGATCGTCGCGGGTCAGACGCATCGGACGCCCCGCTGAATCGACGTAGGCGTGCGTGGTCGCGGCGGTGGCCGCGAGTTGCGCGCCGCTCACGATGCGGTAGGTCAATTCAACTCGCGCTCGCGAGACCTCGTCGAGCATCAACTGCACGCCAACCCGTTCCCCGGCGTAGACCGGCGAATGAAAGGTGCAGCTACAGGTCGTCAACGGTAGGTAGATGCCGCGTCTGGTCAAGTCGCCATATGGCTGGCCGATGGCGTCCAGCCAGCCGATCCGCGCCTCTTCCAGCCAGCGGAAGTAGTTGGAGTGGTGGACGATGCCCTGGGCGTCCGTATCGGAGTAGCGAACGCGCAGGGTCTCGATGTGATCGCAGGCGTCACTCACCGATGTTGGCGAGAAAGGCGCCGATGGCGTCGGATCCGGACAGGACCGAGAGTTCAATATCGAACTCGGCCGTCTCGCCGGGCTCAAGCGTCTGCAGCGTCCCGTCCGCGCGGTTGGTGGCGCGGCCCAGCACGGTGCAGTTGGCCGGCTCAATGCCGGTGACGTAGTTGCCTACGCCTAGGAACTTCCACTGATTCAGGAATGGCAGCTGGGCTTTCGGGTAGGTGAAGCCAAGACCGATTCCATCGCCGAATGAGCGGTTGACGAGCGCGGCGTGCACCATCCCGTCGTCGTCCGGCTCCACATCATGAATCCAGACGGTGTTCTGCCAGCCCGGGGTCGGCGGACCGTACAAGTCCCAGCCGGGCTCCAGCGACGCCGAATGGTCGTCATACGGACGCCGCGAGCGGCTGCGCACGTGCAGCCGGGATCCGTCATCGACCAACGGATAGCCGGGGTTGAAGTGGAAGAGGATCATCGCGGGCTCGGGCTCTGCACCGAGGTTTGTGACCTCGTCGTGAATCCGAATCGAGGTCGAACCAAGCGATGTCGATATCCGCCGCTTGAGTTCCAGGTTCTCGCCGAACAGCGCGGCCTGGCGCACCCGGCCCTGCACCCACATCTCGTACTCGTCGCCCCGCCACTCGCCGTCGGCGTGGACGTTGGACGCTCCCAGATTGGAGAGGCGCCCGTGTAGACCCATGTCGGTGTATAGCCGATCCGGATCGACCGCGGGATCGCCTACGTTGTCCAGGCCGCCGGTGACCAGCAGACCCAGCACGGTGCTGCGAACCCAGCCCCAGCCTTCCGGTTCGTAATACGCGCCGTGCATCTCGCCGGCGGCGCTGCGAAAGCCCAGGGGAATGCCGTTGAACCAGGCGCCGTTAATGTCCAGGGCGCGACCTGGAATGACGCTGAAGCGCAGACCCGAGCCCGTATTCACATCGACAACCGGAAGTCCGTCACCGGCGCCGCCGTCCAGGCGGTACTCGCGCACCCCGCCGACTTGCGACACGTCTCCGACACGCGCCATCAACTCGGCGCGGCTGAACTGGCGACCCCAGAGATTCGGCATGACGGCTCTCGGTTGGTGGCTAGCAGGCGGCGCCCATTGTAGGCGGGAGGACCCTATGCGCCTGCCGGTGCTCGCGTTGCCGCACGCTCCCAGCCGAGGGCGACTAGCAGCAGAAGTGCCGAGATCAGCCCGGCAGCCCCCAGCCAGCCCATGCCGGCGCCACCAACCAGCAGCGGCCCAGACGCAAAGCTGCTGAACACGCCGACGACGCCAATCAGGACTTCAACCCGCCCCTGAACGCGGGCGCGAACGTTCAGCGGTACCCCTCGCGCCAGCATGGTCGATCCAGCCACGAAGCACGCATTCCAGCCATATCCGAGCAGGAACATGGCCGGCAGCACCGTGCCCAGTCCAGCGTCGAGCCCCGCCAGCGCACTGGCCAGCATCAGGAGCACCGCACCGAGCAGCACCATCGGCCGAGGTCCCAGCCCGTCCACCAGCCGCCCGGTGAGGGGGGCCAACGCAAACATGCCAGCCACGTGCGCGGTCATTGCTATCGGAACGGACTCGCCCAACTCGGCAAAACTGTGCATGTGCAATGGGACCACCACCATGATCAGGGTCATCACGCCCTGGCCGGTCAGCATTGCCCAGATGCCCAGTTGGACGCGTCGGTCGCGCAATACGCTGCGCAGGTCAAGGGCCTCGCCCGCTTCTGGGGCAGCGTCCAGGGTCGTATCGGCCACCTCACGCGGATCAGGCCGCACAAACACCCAGGTCACCAAGGCGGAGAACAGCAGCAGTCCGGACGCCGCCACCCATGGTCCGGCTAAGTACGAGAGCCCGCGCGCCGCCGCGAGTTCCTGCGCGAATCCACCCAGGAGCGGCCCGCCCAGGGCGCCGGCAGTAGCGCCCCAAACGACGATTCCAATGGCGCGACCGCGGCGGCTCGCCTCGTACACCTCGGCCGCGACGTAGCGAGACATGTCGCCGCCGGCCCGGGCGACGCCCATCAGCAACGACCCGGCCAACAGCAGCCAGAACAGTCCGGACGCAATTGCCAGCGCGGCCGTCGCAGCGCCCACGGCACCCACCGCGTAGCTGCCGGCGATTGCCGGCCGTCGCCCAAACGCATCCATCGCACGGGCGATCGGCGGGGGCCCGATCGCCCGACCGACCATCGAAATCGCGGCGGGCACTCCGGCCAGTTCCGTGTGTCCGCTGAGCTCTTTGCCGGCGATGGTGAGCACGATGAATCCGGCCAGATACCCAACGCCGATGCTGCCGCGCGCCACAAACAACGCGCCGAGGATGCGGCGCCGGCCGGCTTCGGTGATTGCGGGTGACGCCGCAGGCGTGCTCATGAGTTGGACGGGAGTCTACGCGCCGGTTCACCTGCCGCGCCCGCTAGGCTGTTCGCGGCGTATCCGCGGGGAACGAGTTGATGAGCGAGCACGATGGACGGGTAGCGCTGGTGACAGGCGGGGCCATGGGCATTGGCGGCGGAATCGTGGAGTCGTTCGCCGCCGCCGGGGCGGCCGTGAGTGTGGCCGACGTGAACGAGGCGGCGGCTCGAAGCCTGGTTGAGCGCCTGCGAAGCGACGGTCAGCGCGCCAGTGCGGTTGTCGGTGACGTCAGCTCAATCGAGGACGCGGAACGGATGGTTGCTGAGACCGTCGCCGAGTTCGGCGGTCTGGACGTGCTGGTCAACAACGCCGGCATTCAGCCGACGGCGTCGTACATGACGGCCGAGGAGATGGACGAGGCGACCTGGGACCGCATCATCAACATCAACCTGAAGGGCCAGTTCCTGATGTCCAAGTTCGCGATCCCGCACCTGCGGGAGCGGGGCGGCGGGACGATTATCAACATCGCCAGCGTGCAGGGGTTGCAGTCGCAGCCGCAGGTTCCGGCCTATGCCGCCAGCAAGGGCGGCAGCTTGTCGCTGACCCGCAACATGGCGCTGGACTTTGCCAAGGACAACATCCGCGTGCTGGCCATCAACCCCGGAACGATCGACACGCCACTGGCGCGCGGGGCGGCGCGGGCGTTTGGCGACGAGGACGAGATGCTCAACCTGTGGGGGAGTTCGCATCCGCTGGGGCGGGTGGGGCAGACCTCGGAGATCGGGGCCGTGGCGGTGTTCCTGGCCAGCGAGGGCGCGTCGTTCATGACCGGCGAGTTCGTCAACGTGGACGGCGGGTACATGGCGCTGGGCGCCTGGGCGGCGGGGACGGACTAGAAACCACCTGTCAGTCACTGCCTCCCGACTCGGGGCGCGAGCGCGTTCCAAGCGGCGGCCAGGTCGCGCTTTGCGCTGAAGCTGCGATAGAGGGCCGCCCACATGTCGTCGACGGCCGCTTCGGCTGCTGATTGGTCGCCATCGGCCAGGGCCTGCTCGAGCGCCGCGACGCCCGTGCGCTGGGCCTTGGCGGCGGCTTGTGCCGCCAGAGCCGCTTCGTCGGCGGCAGCCGCGTGCGCGGCGGCCAGGTCGGCGATGGGAGGCGGCAGGGTTGCCGCGTCCATTGCCGCGCGCTCGGAAGTCGTTGACCCGCCGTAGCGCGGCGGAAGCTTCTCGCCGTTTTCGTCCCACCAGGTGTGCGTGGGGTCGATGTGGGGCGTGACCGAGAGATACATCGTCATCGTCGAGTCGCCGACGCAGCGGACGACGTGGACTTCGTCGCGGTCGGCGAAGCAGAGCTGGCCCGGGCCCAAGACTTCGGTGTGACCCTCGATCACGAACTCGGCCTGGCCTTCGAGGATCAGGAAGATCTCGGCGCCCAGGTCGTGGGTGTGCGGGACGTTCTCCTCGCCCGGCTCCATCTGGAGAAACCGCGCGCGGATGTCGGGGTGAACGATCAGGTTCTGGATGTCGGTGCGTGAATCGAAGACTCGGAAGGCCATGCTCAACTCCCGCCGGTGAACGACGCGCGCACGATGTCGCGTACGAGCGTCAGGTGGTCGATCAGTTCGGTGCCGGGCGTGTCTGGGGTGCGGTCGGAAATAACCGAGTCGTGGAAGTGTTCGAGTTCGCGTTTGAACGGATTCTCGTGCCACGAGAGTTCGCGACGCGAGGGGGCGCCGTCGGCGTCCGGTTCCTGAATGACCGCCGTCGTCGGCAGCCCGCGGCTGAAGCCGGTAGGGAACGAGACGATTACGCGCTCCGAGCGTCCGTAGACGGCGAAGGTCTCCTCGAAGGCCCAGAGGTCGGGCAGGTCGATCCAGGTGAGCACGGCGCGTATGTCGTTGGGGTAGCGCAGCGTGGTGGTAAGGCCGGCGCCGTCCCGCCAGATTTCGGTGTTCAACACGGCCTCGGGCGGGCCGAACATGCCGTGCAGGACGCTGATGTCGTGGATCAGGCTGCCGTTGCACAGTTGGTAGGCGCGAACCAGGTGGTCGGCTGGAGCATCCAGATTCAGCGCCTCCGCGATCAGGGCCGTGTCTGCTGCCCGCAACGGCGCGACGACGTCGTCCGGCAGGTTGGCCCGGTGAAACGAGAACTCGGCCATGTGCAGGTCGTTGGACGGGTGCAGGTGGTTGATCTGGATCAGCCGGACGTCGTCCATGTCCCGCACGCGGCTCGCGGCGTAGGCGTAGCTGGGCTCGTAGCGCTTGGGGTAGGCCACCATCAGGGCCACGCTGGCGGCGTCGCAGGCGTCGATCATGGATTGAGCCTCGGCGATCGTGACGCATGCCGGCTTCTCGACCAGCACGTGCTTGCCCGCCGCGGCGGCGGCCAGCACCTGGGGCGCATGGGATCCGGACGAACAGATCAGCACCGCGTCTATGTCGGAGGCCACGAGGTCGTGGACGTTGGTGAAGCGGGCTTGCTCCGGCACGTGAAAGTCGTCGCCGACCCTTCGCAGCAGGTCGGGCGCGATGTCGCAGATGCCGCCGATCTCGAATCGGTCGCGCCCGTCGCGCAGGTGCGGCAGATGCTGAATCTGAGCGATCGCCCCGCAACCGACGACGCCCACCCTTAGACGGGACATTAACTGTCTCCTCGCCCGCCGAGTCCGTTCAGCGTAGAACGGTCGTGGGACTGCGTCGACAGGTCTGGAGTCGCTAGCGTTGACATCAACGCAGTCGCCCGCTGACGATAGCCGCGAGGGGCGACAGAGGACGTTGCCATGCAACGGGTGGGGCTGCTGGTTCCGTCGGTCAATACGGTGGTGGAGCCCGAGTTCTGGCGGCTGACGCCGCCAAACGCGAGCGTGCATTCGGCGCGGATGCGTAACTCGGTCTGCGGCGTGGACGACGCCCGGCAGATGCTGGCGCACGCCGAGCGGGCTGCGGACGAGGTTGGGAGCGCGCTGGTGGACGTTGTGGCGTTCGCCTGCACGGCCAGCAGCTTCGTGGACGGACGCGATGGTGAGACGGCGCTGCGCGAGTCCATAGCGGCGGCCGCGAACGCGCCGGCCATTACCACCTCGGGAGCTGTGGCCGAGGCGCTGGACCAACTGGAGAGTCGGCGGGTTGCGCTGTATACGCCGTATCCGGCCGAGTTGAACGATCACGAGGAGGAGTTCCTGGCCACGCACGGCGTTGACACGTTGTGCGCGTATGGACTGGGGATCACCGCGGCCGTGGAGATTGCTGACGTGACCGCGGACGAGCTTCGGGACTTCGTCGACGCGCAACCGCCACCGGCCGACGCAGACACGATCTTCCTCTCGTGCACGAACATGGCGACCTTCGAGGTCATCCGACCGCTTGAACAGAAGTACGGGATGCCGGTGGTCAGCAGCAATAGCGCGACGTTTGCGGCAATCGCGCGGCGGCTTGGCTGGGAGGTTCCGGCCACGCTGGGAGCGCTGGCCGGACGAGCGGCGGCGGCCGTTCTTACGTAGCGACAAAGCTTGAAGGCTGCTAGTCCAAGCCCCGGTGGCCTGCGCGCTGCGGCGGACGTTGGGGGGACGTTTACCGACCTGGTGGCGGTGGATGCCGAAGGCATCGTGACGCGGCATAAGACGCTGTCCACGCCGCCGAGTTTTGACACCGGAGTGCTGACGGGGCTGGAAGCGTGTTGCGGCGGCTCGCTCGCAGCGCTGGCTAGCCTGTTGCACGCCAGCACGGTGGCTACGAACGCGATCCTGGAACGGCGCGGACCGCGGACCGGGTTGATCACGACCGAGGGTTTCCGCGATGTGCTGGAGATCGGGCGGCTGCGGTATCCGCGGCTGTATGACCTGAGTTGGTCGCGGCCGGAGCCGCTGGTGGAGCGCCGATTGCGATTGGGCGTGCGCGAGCGCATGGACGCGGACGGGTCGGTGGTCAGGCCGCTGGACGAAGGGAGCGTGGCCGGGGCGCTGGACGTGCTTGAGCAGGCCGACGTGGAGGCCGTGGCGATCTGCCTGCTGAATTCGTACGTCAACGGCGAGCACGAGATTGAGGTCGAGCGACTGGTGCGGGAGCGGCTGCCGGGCGCGGCGGTTTCCCGCAGTTCGGCGGTGCTGCCGCTGATCCGCGAGTACGACCGCACGAGCACGACGGTCATCAACGCGTTTTTGCAGCCGGTGATGGGGGATTACCTGGGACGGCTGGCGAAGGCGTTGCAGGATGCGGGTTCGCGGGCGCCGATCCTGATGTTGCAGTCGAGCGGCGGCGTGATGCCGGCGGCGGAGGCGGCGCAGTTGCCGGCCTTTTGCCTGGAGTCTGGACCGACAGCCGGCGTGTTGGCGGCCGCCCAGTTGGCGCGTGCGCGCGGGCTGGACCGAGTGCTGGCCTTCGACATGGGCGGAACGACCGCCAAGGCGGCGGTGGTGCTGGACGGCGCTCCGGCGATCGCGCCGGAGTTGGAACTGGGCGGCGGCATCAGCTCGGGGACGCGGCTGACGCGTGGTTCGGGCTACCTGCTGCGGACGCCGACCATCGACCTGGCGGAGATTGGGGCGGGCGGCGGCAGCATCGCGCGGGTGGACCGGGCGGGTGGGCTGTCGGTGGGACCGGACAGCGCGGGCGCGGACCCGGGGCCGGCCTGCTATGGGCGCGGCGGACGGGAAGCGACGTTGACGGACGTGAACGTGGTGTTGGGTCACGTAAGCCCGACCGGGTTGCTCGGCGGCGACATGGCGATAGATGCGGCGCGGGCCGAGCGGGCGGTGGCGGAACACCTCGCCGGACCGCTGGGGACGGACGTTGCGCGGGCGGCGGATGCCGCGCGGCAAGTGGCGGCCGCGGAACTGGCGCGCGCCTTGCGGGCGGTTACGAGCGAGCGCGGCGTGGACCCGGCGGCGTTCACGTTGGTGGCGTTCGGCGGCGGCGGTCCCGGAATGGCGGCGGCGGTGGCCGACCTGCTGGGGATCAAGCGAGTGCTGGCGCCGGCCGGGCCGGGGGTGTTCAGCGCGACCGGGTTGCTGGGCGCGGATCTGCGCTGGATGGCGACGCATTCGCCGCTGATCGATCTGGGTGCGCCGGATGCAGCCAGCAGGCTGGACGACGCGCTGTGCGACCTGCGTGAGCGCTGCGTGGCGCTGGCGGCGGCGGGCGGATTTGGGACCGCCGAGCTGGAGATCGAATCCGTGGCCGAGTGCCGGTACCGCGGGCAGTCGTTCGAGATTCCGGCAGCGATTCCGGGTGGGCCGGTAACAGCTCGGACTCTCGACACCATTCGAGACCTGTTCGAGGCGTTGCACGAGGCCACGTATGGGCACAGGGATCCGACGAGCCCGGTGATCGCGGCGGTGTTGCGGGTGAGCGCGGTGCGGGCGAATGAACCGGTGAAGCTGCGTGAAGCGTTGGACCGCAGTCCGCAGCGGGAGCATCGACGGGCCTGGTTTGAGGGGCGGTGGCGGAGCGTGCCGGTGGTGCGTCGCGGGGACCTGGGGCGCAGGCCATCGCCGGGTCCGCTGATTGTGGAGGACTATGACGCCACCACCGTGGTTCCGCCGGGCTGGCGCTGTTCGCGCGAGGTGGACGGGGCGTTGCTGCTGGAGTCCAGTCGATGAGCGCTCGGCGGCGCGGAGTCGATCCGGTGCAGCGGGAGCTGTTTCGGCATGCGGTGGCGGCGCTGGTGGACGAGATGGCGGTGGCGATGGTTCGGACGGCGCGGTCGACGCACCTGAAGAACTCGATGGACCTGTCGGCGGCGCTCTGCGATCCGGAAGGGCGGCTGATCGCGCAGGGATTGACGCTGCCGCTGCACCTGGGGTCGGTGCCGGACGCGATGCGGGCATTCCTGGCGCGGTTTGGCGGCGAGATGCGGCCGGGCGACGTGTACGCGCTCAACGACCCGTACGCGGGCGGCACGCATCTGCCGGATATCTACACGGCGCAGCCGGTATTCCGCACTGGGCGGGTGATCGGGCACGTGGTGACGATTGCGCATCACGCGGACGTGGGGGGCAAGACGGCGGGCGGCAACGGGTGCGACGCGACGGAACTGTTCCAGGAAGGCATCTGCCTGCCGCCGGTGAGGCTGATGGCGGAAGGGCAGCCGGTGGAGCACGTGTGGCGGCTGCTGGAGCGCAACGTGCGGGTCCCCAACCAGGTGCTGGGCGACCTGCGGGCGCAACTGGCGGCTGGACACGTGGGGGAACGCGGATTGCTGGCGCTGGCCGAGGAGCACGGACCGCGGCGGCTGGCCGACCTGGGCGCCGCGGTGCTGGACTACGCGGCCGAGCGGGCGCGCCTGGCAATCCGGGAGATTCCGGACGGGGTCTACGAGTTCACCGACTACCTGGACGACGACGGGATCGAGCCGGAGCCGATTCCGATCCAGGCGACGCTGCACGTGGAAGGGGACCGAATCACGGTGGACTTCACGGGGTCGGGCGGGCAGGTGCGGGGGTCGATCAACTGCCCGATGCCGTTTACCAAGTCGGCGGCGTATGCCTGCGTTCGGTGCGCGATGCCGACGGATATTCCGAACAACGAGGGGCACTTCCGGCCGATCGAGGTGAGGGCGCCGGAGGGGACGATTGTGAATCCGCGGCCGCCGGCGCCGGTGGCGGCGCGGGGGTTGACGGGGTTCCGGATTGCCAACGCGGTGCTGGGGGCGCTGGCGCAGGCGGTGCCGGAGCGGGTGCCGGCGGCGGAGGCGGGGGGCGACACGGGGGTGAGCCTGGCGGGTTATGACGCGCGGGGCGAACCGTTCGTGATGCTGGAGTTCCTGTTCGGGTCGTGGGGCGGGCGGCCGTTCGCGGATGGGCCGGATGGGGTGTCGAGCGTGGTGGTGAACTTTGCGAACAACCCGGCGGAGGTGATTGAGGCTGAGCATCCGATTGCGATCGACCGGTACGAGTTCGTGCCGGACAGCGGGGGCGACGGGGAGTACCGCGGGGGGCTGGCGGTGGAGCGGCATTACCGGATGCTGGCGGAGCAGACGACGCTGAACCTGCGCTCGGACCGCCGGACGCGGGGGCCGTACGGCCTGCAGGGCGGGGAGCCGGGGGCGACCTCGAGCAGCGTGCTGGTGCGGGACGGGGAGCGGATTGAGCTGGCGGGGAAGGGGACGACGGCGTTGCGGCGGGGGGACGTCTTCGAGCACCGGACGGCGGGGGGCGGCGGGTGGGGTGAGCCGGAGCAGCGGGACGCTGCGGCGCGGGAGCGGGACCGGCGGGCGGGGAAGGTTACGGGCTGAGCGCGGACGGCGGCCGAAAAAGCGCTCTCGTGCGCACATAAGAGTTTTTTCCAAAAAACTCTTGAGGCGCCGCGGGGCCGGAATTCGCCCGAGCCGGGGCGTGCTGGGATGGCCTCGGCGGGGGCTTGGGATTCGGGCTGGCGGGGTGGGCACGAGGGGGTCTCCGGGAATGGTCGTCTGAACGTCTGCGGATAGTGTACACTGGCAGAGAACGAGTGGCAATGAAGGCTCCAGGTGTTGCGGGCGCCGGTTCGCTGGGGACCGGGGGACGCGCCGAGGGGGGACGGGTCGCGGCGTTGGCGGTCGTGGAGCGGCCGCCCCTCAGGCGAGCGGCACGCGTCCGCGGTCAATACAGGCAATTCCCGCGTGAGGCCAGCGCCGCGGGAGGCGAACGCGACGACTCACGCGGGTGGATGCCGAACGAGGAGTACGCAGGCCTACCGGCGGTACTCGGACTAGACGCACGAGACGACGCGCAGGCATTGGCATTTCGTGCCCGATCGACGATGAAGAGTGTGTTCCGCCGCCGGGCCGCACTTTCGCATTGCCGTCCATCTCACGTGCAGAATGAAACACAAATGAAAGAGGGGCGGGGATTACGACAGCCGCCGCTCGTGAACTGAAGAACTAAGACAGGACCGGTGTCTGACCAATTGTCGAGCGTCCAGCGTGGGGTGCGCCTGCCATCCATGAGTCAGATACGGAGAGATAAGGCACAGGCACGCCGAAACTTAGCCGAGGCTCAACGGTCGACATTTCATACCAATCCGACAATTCGAGTTTTTGCTATTCGATATATCCGGCCGGCAGAACATTGGTTGAGTACCTTAATCCAGCTTTCGTTCCAAGCCGCAGGTACTCGGCGCACTTAGATTCCTCCGAGCGTTCATTCGATTCCCGAAGAGAAATCCGTGATATCATGAGTACCTGCCGGCGTACCATCAGGCGAGATCGTCCGTGCAGATTCGCCGACTTGCCTTGCCTCTGATTCCGGTTGCCGTGTTTCTGAGCCTGCTGGCACTGACGACTTTTGCGCAGGCCGGGGACGAGCCCAGTTCACAGTCGAACATCGAAGCACCCAGGTTGTCCCTTAGCGCCTATTACAGCGTGCTGGGCGATTGCCATCCAACCTGGGATGCCGAGGACACCGGTGTTGTCGCCATTGACGGCCAGCAACTCGGCCATCAGCCGGATGACGTGCAATTGGCGTTTCTCGAAGCATGGAAGGATCTCGCATGGCAGCGCTGGCGTTGGGAATACAACTGCCTGCTGGTTTACTTCATGACGCCCACGCCAACCGCGACTGTCGAAGTCGGTCAAACAGAAACACCCACAGTCAACCCAATGTCCTATGAGGGCTGGCAGCGCGTCCACGATGCTGCTATTGCCAGGGGCGCCAGCGAAGACGTGGCACGGCAGATAGCTAACTTCGTTGTTGTCAAGGATTCAGTTGAGCGTGGTGCGACCGAGGACTTCCTGAACGGTATATCCCTGGATGTTGTGTACGGGGAACACCATTGCGCGCAGCGCAGCGCCGCCTGCCCGCTGGCGCCTTAAACGAAGGAGGAGAAAAGAGAAACCGAGAAACCAAGAAACCAGGTCGTTCAAGCAGCAGCGGCACAGTCGACGTCGTGGTATTGGAGCCCACAACGGAGCCCTCGGAGACGCCCAATGAAGAACCGAGAGAACTCACATGCACGACCTGGAACAGCAGTCATCAAGGCCTTAGTCACGAAGCAGATGGCCTGAAGCCACGTCACGGTCATACATGCCTGGCCGGTGATGGCAAGCATCAACTACTTCTGAGCCACCGCCATCGGTAGCCCAAGCGGCGATAGCGTGGCTACAACCTCTCTTGGTGCATCAGACTGGGAAATCCCCCTTCAATCGGTGCGCTGAGAAGCGGTTCAATCACGGCGGCGTCGACCAATAACCGTGTAAGAGATAAGATAACCGTGCAATTTTGCGCTGGCCCGTATATTGTAGTCTGCGACGACTAAGTGACCATCAAGAAGGATTTCAAAGGCGATGGAAACGATAAGAAGTCGAAATTGTGAAGCGTTCGTGACCGCAGTTCTAATCCTGACGGAACTCGAACTGCGGGACTGGATCAGGAGCAAGTATCATAAACGCAAATAGCATCTTCGAGGTTCTCGGATCCCTTTAGCGGACCCGAGGTTCACAATCTGCACGAGGGAGGTTAGACGATGCCCATCGAGTTGTGGGTCGTTCTCAACATCGTGATGCTCGCGGTGATTGGGGTGGCGATCATCCGCATCGCATTCCGCCGGTGAGCATCCGCAATGTCGACACCATGCCTAATCGGACCTAGACCGAAAGTCGATTAGGCATGTTGGCTTGGGACCCACTACTTCCGCTGATCCTTACGGCGCTCGCGTTGCTGGGCAGCGGAATCATCATCTGGCGTACGCCAGATCAAGCGGGCGCGTGGAAGGCGAAGGTCGTGATTCGCGCCCTTGTGCTGGTTGTGGTCCTGGTGCTGATCTTGACCATCTTGGACCTGGTGATCCCCGGTCCTCCCTTCGTCCTGCTGGGCTAGATCGATACGTTCGGCCGGTTAGCTGTCTTCGAGGTCCCAGTGGAGGAGGACGCCGAGGGTTTGGTGGGGGTGGTCGTGGAGGAGGTGGAAGGCTTCAGGGGCGCGGGTGTGGGGGAAGCGGTGGGTGGTCAGGAGGCCGCGGTTCGCGGCGCCGGAACTGATGAGGGCCGGGAACCGATTGTTCGACCTAAGATGACCTGAGCTACACTTTTGATTCATCTCATGAAGAGAATGGCATTAATGATCCTCCCGGTTCATGGCTCGCTGGAGTCTGGATCAACGGCGATTTTCCTGGTGAGCAGATTTGAGGAGGATTGCCATGTGGCAATCAGTGCTTTGAAATGTGTTCGTTCTGCCAATCACACCAGTCGACGGGCCTCTTCGATACCCTGTCACTTCATTGCCACGGGGGTGGATGGATGCGTATTAAAAATAAGCTTGCTCTATTCATAGTCGGCGTCCATTAATGGACTTATATCTCGTTTCCACCATCGTTGTCATTGTTACGGGAATCACCAATGTAATTACGGGTATTATATACTTGGCTGACAAGTTTAGCAAACGCGACATACAGTTCCGCGATATCGAGAACCGTCACATAAGGAACCGACTCAGCCATTCGATCCGAAGGGTCTTACGTTCGAGGATCGTGCAGACAATGACGCAGCAGATTCTTGAACTGTCCAAATTCCTACTCGGATCATTTGCTACAGCGGTCATTATCTTTCTTGTGTCACAGTGCGGGGAGAGTTTCGTTTCGGAAACGGAATCACCAACATCCACACCACAAGTAAGCATGCCCTCGCCAACTCCGCGAGTAACTCTAGCACCGACACCCCCACACACACCTTTCCCTAGTCCCACCGCTACACCGTTCAACCCTACACCGGCTCCAATACCAACACCTAGCAGATACGCGGTACAGCATGGTGACACGTATGATGGCATCGCTAACCGATTTAACATTTCAGCGGAGATACTAATGGACTTCAACGATGTTTTCGATCCTAGCGACATTTTTCCCGACAAGGTACTGCGTATTCCTACACACCTCGCCCACATCACTGAACATCGCAAGATGCTCAACAATACGATAGTAGCGGTTGTCAATGCCGAGTCTGGTCTAAATGTACGCGATTCGCCCAGCATTTACGGTAGAATCCAGCGCGTAGCATTGGTGGGAAGCAGGCTCACCCTCACAGGTGCCAGCAAAGACGACAACGGAAGTGAATGGTTCGAACTCACAAGTGGCGAATGGGTTCAGGGTCAATACCTTTATTTCTTCGGGCGCGTCATAGTGATGGCACCTGATGGGTTGCTTTCATTTGATAAACCCCACGTTTGGGCACGCAGCGTTCGTCTCCTTTCATTTGAAGAGCAAGTTCACCTGACCGGACGGTTCCATGAGGCTGATATATCCTGGGTGGAATTGCGGGGTGGAGGCTGGGTACAAAGACAGCACTTACGTATTGAATTGACCACTGATCCTCCCCTTCTAGTTACAAGTCAAACCTAGAGACTATAGCCCATGTGAGATGCATTAGTGTAAGGGCAGGATAAGTGCGGTAGGTAGCTCATACTCGCGACCGGGATTGCAACTGGTTATCGCGTTCATAGGCTAATCGTACAACAGGATAATATGGGTATTTGAGGTGGCCTCAACACGTA
Source organism: Chloroflexota bacterium (assembly GCA_022821645.1). Taxonomy (GTDB): domain Bacteria; phylum Chloroflexota; class UBA11872; order UBA11872; family UBA11872; genus UBA11872. The sequence continues at coordinate 33,424 of JAJEDE010000016.1, read as the reverse complement.
CGAGCTGGCTACGGCCTGCGGAATGATCGAGAGTGCGTGGCGCGGGTCGTCCTCTCCGTCTAACGCACAGGCATCGTCTGAACGCTCGTCGGCGCGTTCTTGCGGGCTGGTTTGCCAGGGCGCCGCTTGAGACCTGAGGCCGGCTAGCTGTCGTCGATGTTCCAGTGGAGGAGGACGCCGAGGGTTTGGTGGGGGTGGTCGTGGAGGAGGTGGAAGGCTTCAGGGGCGCGGGTGTAGGGGAAGCGGTGGGTGGTCATGCGGTCGGGGGTGATGGCGCCGGATTCGATGAGGGCGAGGGCGCGGCGGGCGGAGCCGATGTGCCACTGGCCGCCGAAGTAGCCGCCGACGATGCGGCGGCTCTGGATGATCTCGGAGCTGAGGGGCAGGTATTGCTGTTCGTATTTGCCGATGAGGTGGAGGGCGCCGCCCTCGGCGAGCATTTCCATGCCCTGGCGGAAGGCCTTCGGGCCGGCGGGGCCGCCGACGGCGTAGACGACCAGATCCGCGCCGACGCCTTCGGAATGGCGCCGGACGGCGGCGACGGGATCTTCGTCGGCGGCGTTGACGACGTGGTCGGCGCCGAGTTTGGCGGCAAGCTCGCAGCGGAGCGGGGCGGCGTCGATGGCGATGAGGCGGCCGGCGTCGATGGCGCGCATGACCTGGAGGATGAGGCTGCCGACGAGGCCCTGGCCGAGGACGACGATGACGTTGCCGGGTTGGAACGGGGCAATGTCGGTCCAGCGCACGGCGGAGGCGCTGAGCATCCAGTAGGGGGCCTGATCCCAGGTGACGCTGGGGGAGAGCGGGAGGATTTCGGGCAGCTTGGCCTGGCGCTCGGGGATGGCGGCGCCGACGACGTATTGGGCGTGGGGCGCGACGGCGCCGACGCGGTCGCCGATGGCGAGGTGCTGCACGCCCTCACCGAGGGCATCGACTACGCCGGCCATGGAATAGCCCATGATCTGGGGATCGACGGCCTCTTCGAGGACGTAGCGTCGACCGATTTCGGAGCCGCGGCTGATGAGGCTGCGGACGGCTTTGACGCGGACTTCGCCGTAGCCGGGTTCGGGGATTGGGGCGTCTTCCAGGACCACGTTGCCCCGGCCTGCGGGTTTGGCCATGCGTTTCATGTCGCCTCCTGTGGTCGGTGGACGGAATGACTTCCGGCCATCGTATATGCGTTGCGTCTACGGTTTTTCTGATAGTGGGCTGTGTTCGGTTGAGAGCCGCTAAGACCCCTCATCCTAAACTTCATCATTAGAAGAAAACCTGGCGACACTCATCGTTGGGTGCCCGGAAGACCCTCACCCCAACCCTCTCCCACGGGGAGAGGGGGCAAGAAAGGGGCGCCCATTCGGGAACGCGGGGCCTTTTACAGAGGTCTCCCAGGAGGGCGATCAAGACGGGCGGTTTATCGAAATGGTTGCCGCACACTCCCCGCACGGTAGGGGATGGGTGGTTGCCCGGAAGACCCCAATGCGGAAGGGGAGAGGGGAGAGAAGTGAGAGGGGGATGAGGAGGGAGAGGCAGAGCGAGTCGGCGCAGCACCAGTGTGGCGTAGTGTTTTGCAACGGTCTCAGTAGAGGGATGAGATAGAGACTATCCGATATCTTATTCCGTTAGATCGGTGAGACGTATCACGGGAGTCTCAGGATTCAACTGTGCGGATGTGCGTAAGTCACCTTAAAACCTGTAGCGCTTCTGGCACTATTTCGACGGTAATTGGTGTCTGAGCGAGGCGTTCGCCGTCGGCCCAGATCCATAGGGGGCGTTCGGTATCAATTTGAAGTTGGCGGATTTGTTCGATGCGAACGGCCGGGTGTGTGACGTGGTTGCCGCTGAAGGTTCGCGGCAGGACGCGCAGGACTTCAAGCTTGGATACTTGCCGAACAATGCACACGTCGAGCAGGCCGTCGTCCGGCTGCGCCGCCGGGGTGATTCGTATGCGGGCACCGTATCGGTCCGTGTTGCCGATCGCCGCCAGGAGGAGCGGCCCGCTGAATGTCTTGAAGTCGCCGTGCAAGGTCACTCGGGGAAACCTGTAGGCGAAAAGACTCATGACCGCCGCGTACAGGTAAGCCGCTGAAGCTCGCAGAAACGACGGGCAACGGCCGGCGTCGACGAATTCACTGACTTCACTATCAAAGCCAAGCGTGGCAATGGTGGCGAAGTACTTGTAATTATTCCCGCCCAGATCGACCCGGCCCAGGTCAATGCTCTGTACGTTCAGTTCAAGAATCCTGGCAATCGCTTCGTCTGGATCACTGGGTAGACCCAGGGCATAGGCAAGATCATTGCAGGTGCCGCCGGCGAGAATGCCCAGCGTAGACCTCGAGCCTGAAGACATGATGCCGTTGATGGCTTCGTGAATGGTGCCGTCGCCACCGCACGCGACGATTGTGTTTGCGCCAGATTCACTCGCCTGCCGGGCAAGTTGCACCGCATGTCCCGGACCGCTTGTCAGTAAGAGGTCAGCTCTTGCTTCTCGTTCTTCCAGGGCTGCCATCAGAAGTTCCGCAGCCCTGGCAGCTTTGCCTCGACCGGCTGTGGGATTGACGATGACAGCCCACGTGTCCTCCACTTCAGGCCTCACGTGAGTCTGTGAATCGATCGTGTTCGGTAAGCAAAGCAGGGCACTGCGTACCTGACAGGAAAACACCGAAACTGAATGTTAAACAGTTGCGGAACCGCAGTTTATTGTCAGTCTTGATTAGTTTACAGGAGCAGATCACTCTAGCTGCACTTATGACTATGGATGCCCCGCGAATACTAGAGGCAGCATATCCCATGGTTGCCGGATGGTCGAAAGGCGATGCAATCGCCGCACCCTGGGGAACGGTTGTTGCACTCAGAGCGAGCGCCTCGCTGATAGTGGATTCTGAAGATTCACGAGCGTCGGGCCTACCGGCTGGACTGACCGTCGTTGGGCGTATAGGCCGTTAGCTTTGGAATCGCTCTTTTGGCCATTGCGAAATAGTGTTCGTCCTGTTCGATGCCGATGCTCTGGTAGCCCACGGCTTCGGCGGCGGCGAGGGTGGAGCCGGCGCCGGCGAAGGGGTCGAGGACGATGCCTTCGCCGAGGGGCAAGACGGCACGAACGAGCGTGCGCAGGAAGGCCTGGGGCTTGAGGCTGGGATGCGGCGCCAGGTCGCGTTCGGCCTTTCGGGTGGGGGCGGAGGCGATGACGTCGCCGAACGGCTTGTCGGGATTCGGCCGGCGGAAGCCGCCCGTTCCCCAGGTTCGCAGGTTGTCCTGGACGCGGCCCTCGATGGGCTTGCGGTAGATGACCCAGGGTTCCCACATCGAGCGCGGCATCACACTGACTTCCGAGAACTCCTTGTGCGCGGCCTTGGGCCGGTCGCCCCCGCGCATGGTCATGGTGAGGCGGGCGATCTCACCGCGGCGCTCCAGTCCCGCATCGGCCAGCGCGCCCGAAACGAGGTATGACAGCAGGGGATTGGAGGCCACGACGACCTGCGCACCGGGCACAAGTTTGGGGAGCAGAAGACGCGCCCAAACGAAGAAGAATGTCTTGATGTCGTTGAGTTGCTCTGGCGTAAGGGTTGTGAAGCGCGGCAACGGGGAGCGTCGATGCCCGTCGAACGACGGTGGGATCCGCCAGACCCCACCCCTGCCTTGACGCAGCTTGGCCTGCTGCTCCGAGGTGTATTCGTGCAGGCCGTACGGGGGGTCGGTGACGACGGCGTGAATGCTGGTGTCGTCTTGCTCGCGCAGCCAGTCGAAACAGTCAGCGTGGTAGAGCGTCGCCCGACCGAACGAGGCCGGGGCTTCCCACTCGCGCACGGCCGGCAATTCGCGCTGGACGCCGGATTCGGCCGATGACCGAAGCCTGTAGACACCGCGTCGTTCGCGTGCGAACACGGTTGGGGTGTTGAGCCGCAGGTAGGAACGAATCGAGGAACCTCGCGCAGGTCCCGCGACCTGGGATACGCGCTCCTCGATCTCCTTGACCGACAGGGGCTGCGAGGTGTGCGACAGCACCTGCACGATGCCGTCGCGAACTCGTCCGGGCGCCTGGCGTGTGTGCTCGTCGGTCATCTCGGGCTGGACTTTAGACGTCGGGACGTCTTAAGACAAGGTCAGAGTCGACGGGCGCAGGGCTTGGTGGGTAGCCGGAAGGATTGATCCGGGCTGGCCAGGTCGTCCGGGAATCAGCGAGGTCTTTCGGTGCCGTGTAGTCTGGGAACCGTATTATCGTGGCGACGAAGACGAAGCGGCAGACTCAATGCGCGGGGATCGAATGATGGGGCGAGGCGGGTTGTGGATAGATTGCCTGACCCTGAGCATGCCAATCGCCGATCTTGATAAGGACCGGTTAAGTCCGGTCAAGTCCCGCGGTGAGCCGAACGGCACGAGCGGACATTGAGAGTGGTACCGGCATGGCTAAAGGCTCGCGCCGAATCGAGGTTGTCGCATGATGAAGGCACTTGTTCTCCCTTTTCTCGGCATCTGGGCCCTTCTGAATGCCATTTTCAAGCTGGCCACTAACCTGGTGAAGGTTCTCTGGGAGGTGCTCAAGACCGTCGCCAAACTCGCTGGCGGCCTGGTCAAGGTTCTCTGGGAACTACTCAAGACCGCCTGGGAAACGCTCCTGAAAGTCCTCCCGATCGTCTTACCCGCCCTCGTGCTCGCGGCACGTGGGATCGGCAAGGGCGGCCGTGGGATCGGCAGGGGCGGCCAGTCCATCGTTCGACGTATTCGCAGGAAGGACACGCCACCCGACTTACCGGAGTAGCTCAGCGATTGGCGGTGTCAGCTCCTGGTTTCCGTGACATCGGGTGGTGTCCGGACTGCCAAGGGACTGAGGGAAGCAGCGAACCTGGACGAGACCTATAGCTGGTAGTCCAGGGTCAGGTCGTGTTGCTCGGCGTGGCCGGCGGAGAAGTGGCCGGCGCCGGTGAGGCCGGTCAGTTGGTTGGTGCCGGAGCCCGGGACGACCTCGTAATCGGCGGCGGCCGTCTCGCCATCGTAGGTTCCCGCGTGTTGCAGGACGAAGCTGCCTGTTCGGCCACTGAGGCTGCCGACGACTTTCTCGAGGCCGATGAAGGAGGCCGTGCCATCGTCGAAGTGGGTCATCAGGTACATGAGGTTGCCGGTGCCGGAGAGGTCGCCGTGGAAGGACTTGTTGATGTGCGCGCGGGTGAGTTTCGGGCCTTCTTCCGGTTCGTCGAAGGGTTCTTCATCCCAGCTGAGGATCTTGAAGGTGGCTTTGGTGAGCATCCTGATCTCCTTGATGGGCCTGAGCGGTGTCTGCTCACCACGGTACCGAGTGGCGCCGATCGCACGCGCTAGTGGGCAAGCCCGCCCTGATGGAGATTTATGGCGAGGGAGCAGAAGGCGCGATTGACGATGGGACGTGGCGGGTGGTCAGCGTAGTCTCTGATCGTGGCATGCGAGGTGAGCTATGAAGCTGAAGGTGGACCGAGAAGCGGACGCGCTATACCTGCGGCTGGACGACTCGGAGATCGTCGAGTCGGAGGAAGTCTCGCCGGGCGTGGTGCTGGACTACAACGCGGCGAATGAGGTAATTGGCGTGGAGCTGCTGCACCTTTCGAAGCGGTCCTCGGACCTCAACCTGTCGGCTTTGGAGTTCGAGACGGTCTAGCGACGCGCTGCCGCGGACTCCCGGGAGAGACGTGGCATTGAGGCTCAGTCAAGAAGAGACCTTTGCCTAATCCAGGGTCGGTTGCCCGGAAGACCCTCACCCCAACCCTCTCCCTGTGTAGACCGGAGACATCATGAACACCCGTTCGGAGACATGGTTTACACATCCAGCGCTGATGGCTATGTGCTGATCGGGCTAAGCTCAAGGCATGGCCAATCTGCATGTGCGGAACTTCCCGGACGACGTGTACGAACGTCTTCGGCGGTATGCCCGCGAGAACGACCGCACGATGAGTTCGGTTGTTATTGGCGCCCTGGAGCGGGAGTTGGCGCGGTTGGAGTGGCCGGAGCGGCTGGCTCGGCTCCCGAAGACTGACCTTGGCGTTGACGCGGCGACGCTGATTGCCGAGGAACGGAGGCGGCGCGACCAGGAACTCGGGTTAGGCGACGCTGGCTGAGCCGGAGGCGTGCGCCGGGATCCCAAGGGCTCGCAAGTAATTGTCAGGCCGCGGGGGTGATGCTGGCGCGGGTTTCGGTGAGGACGAGGTCGACGACCTGGCGGAGGGCTTGTTGGTGGGAGTCGCCTTCGAGGCGGCGGAGGCGGTAGAGGTCGACCTGGCGGTCGGCGCCGGCGCCTTCGGCAATGATGGTGAGGGCGTGGCGCACTTCGGGTTCGCAGTCGAGGGCGCGGGCGTCGTCGGCGAGGGTGTCGACGAGTTCTTCGGTGACGTCGATGATGTCCTTGCGGCCGCCACCCTGGACGTCGCCGAAGAAGGCCAGGACGCCGTAGCGCTGGGCGAGCCAGCGGTTCTCGGCGATGATCTCGGTGGGCGGCTCGGGCGGGAGCTTGCCCTCCCGGTCCTGCCGGAGCAGGTAGCGGATGAGGGAGGCGTAGAGGGCGACGATGCACATGGCGTCGTCGACGCGGGTGCAGACGTCGCCGATGCGCATTTCGACGGTGGGGAACTTGCCGGAGGGGCGGATGTCCCACCAGAGTTCGCTGGCGTCGCCGATGAAGTCCATGCGCTGGTAGTCGGCGACGAGGCGGTCGAATTCGGCGCGGGAGCGGAGCGGGCCCGGCAGGCCCGTGCGGGGAAGATTGGTCATCAGGTTCAGGCGGAAGGATTTGAAGCCGGTTTCGCGGCCTTCGACGAAGGGCGAGGAGGCGGATAGGGCGTGGAGGACGGGCAGGTAGCAGCGGATGGCGGTCATGACGCGGATGCGCGAGTCGGGATCGCCGAAGCCGGCGTGGATGTGCATGCCGCTGATGAGGAAGCGACGGACGCTGTCCTGGAAGGTGACGACGAAGCGCTCGTAGCGTTCGCGGGGCGTGGGGGCCTGTTCCTTCCAGTCGGCGAAGGGGTGGGTTGAGGCGGCCATGACGGCGGCGCCATAGGTTTCCGCGGCCTTGATGACCACGCGGCGTGTTTCCAGCAGCGCGGTTCGGATTTCGGCCACCGAGTCGCAGACGCGGGAGTTGGATTCGATCTGGGTGCGGAGGAATTCCCTGACGAATTTGTGCGGGCCCTGGTCCGCTTCGCACATTTCGAAGATGCGGACGTCGGGATCGGCGAGGAGGTCGCGGGACTCGGGGTCGACGAGGAAGAACTCTTCTTCGATACCCAGCTTGAGATTCAGGTCGTCCACAGGTCCCCTAGGTGTCGGTCGGCCAGTCGTCGGTCTGCCGAATGCGGATTGTGGCTTGCGGCGGGCGCAATCAAGGCAGGGAGCATATTTGATCCGGCGCGCCTACCGGTCAGAGGCCGCGTGTCGAAGGTTTCGAGTTCAGCCTGGCCACGCACCGGCCGGCTGGGGCGCCTAAAGGGCGGGCAGGTCAGCTGGGCGGGAAACCGGCAGGCGTGGTGCTTATGGCGCGAGGGCGCGGCGTGAGGGTTGCCTGGAGGTCGATCAACTGGCCCAGGCGCCGGACCGACAGGGTTAGCGGCTCGCCCACGGACGCGCCGTCGATGGCGTGCGAGAGGTTGAAGTCGCGGGTCAGCGCCTGGCCGTTGATGGCGACGATCAGATCGCCCGCCCTGACGCCGGCCGCTTCCGCGGTTGTATCGGGCATGACCGCGCTGACCGCGACGGCGTAGGGATACGGGGTTCCGGCGAAGCTGTCGAGTTCGGGATCGACCAGTTGGTAGCGCACGCCCAGCAAGCCGCGGGCGACGGTTCCGGTGGATTCGAGTTCGGGCAGACGGCGGATGATGTCGACGATGGGCAGCGCGAACCCGATGTCGTTGGCGTTGGACTGCACGGCGGTGTTGATGCCGATAACGCGGCCGTCGGTGGTGACCAGGGGGCCGCCGCTGTTGCCCTGGTTGACGGCGGCGTCGGTCTGGATGAGGCCGCGCAGCGGAATGGCCATGGGGCCGCTGTCGGTATTGACGGTTCGCGGGATGAGGCGGTCAAGGCCGCTGACGATGCCGGACGTGGCGGTGTTGCGGAAGTTGCGCGGGCTGCCGATGGCCAGGACGGGTTCACCGACGCGGAGGTCGAGATTCTCGGCCAGTTCCAGCGCGGGGAACGGCCCGCCCTCGGCCTGAAGAACGGCGACATCGCCCCAGACATCGCGACCAAGGATCTGCGCCGATATGCGCTGTCCATCGGACAGGGTGACGCGCACTTCGCCGCTGGAGTTTTCGGGTAGGACGTGGGCGTTGGTGAGGATGCGGCCGTCCTCGCTGTAGAAGAACCCGGTCCCGATACCGACGCCGCGGTTGAGCACGCCTTGCCGGGCTTCGACGGTAACGACGGCCGGCATCAGCTGTTCCAGCAGGTTGACGTAGGAGGTGGGCGCGGCGGCCGGGATGGCCGCGGCGGTGGCAACGGGAGAAGGCCGTGGTTGCGGCGCGACGGGCGCCGGTGTCGGCGCCGGAACGGCCGCGCGCCCCGCCAGGTACCCGGTAACCGCCCCGCCGCCGGCGCCCAGGACGACGGTGAGCGCCAGGAGCCCGATGATCCAGCGCGAAACGCCCGGCGGCGACTGTGACATGGGACGTTCAACCAATCGATTGATTTCGAGTATAGGCAGGGACCGGGCGCCCTCTGTACGAAACGCTACGAGCGGCGTAGCGGCCGAGCTACGCGGCTAGACTGGCGCCGACCGAGCGAACGGCGAGGCGCCGTGCAGGACTTTCGGCTGGCGCTGGCTCAGATTCGTCCCGCCCTGGGCGATCTGGAACACAACCTGGCGCTGCACCTGGACTACATCGGCCAAGCCGCGGCGGCGGGCGCGGATGTGGTGGTGTTTCCCGAGCAGTCCCTGACCGGGTACTTCCTCAGCGACCTGGTGCCGGACGTGGCCCTACCGCGGGACGATGCGCGGCTGGACCCGCTGCGCGAGGCGAGCAGGAAGATCGACGTGATCTTCGGGTTCGTGGAAGAAACCACGGACCACCGGTTTCTGCCGGCGGCCGGCTACCTGCACGACGGCGAGTTCGTCCACGTCCACCACAAGGTCTACCTGGTGACATACGGCCTGTTCGACGAGGCGCGCGACCTGGCCGGGGGCGGGACGGTGCGCGCGTTCGACACGCGGTTCGGCCGGCAGGCCATGTTGATCTGCGAAGACCTGTGGCACCCCACCACGGCCAGCATCGCGGCCGCCGATGGCGCGGACGTGATCTACGGGCTCTCCAGCAGCCCGGGGCGCGGCGTGGCGGGCGGTACGAACGAACTGGGTTCCGCGGAGACCTGGCGGGCCATGAACCGGCTCTACGCCACGCTGCACGTCGGCTACGTCGTCCACTGCAACCGGGTCGGTTTCGAGGATGGGGTGAATTTCTGGGGTGGGTCCGAAGTCGTAGGCCCGGACGGCGAGGTGCTGGCCCGAGCGCCGGACTTCGAGGAGGCCCTGGTGTTCGCCACCCTGGCCGACGCCCCCCTGCGGCGCCAGCGCACGCGCCTGCCGCTGCGCCGCGATGAGAACGTGACGCTGAACGGCCTGGAGTTCGCTCGCATCGCCGCCCAACGGCACTGGCTGGATGACGGTTGAGGTGAGCCTGCGCGAACGGGCACGGCGCGGGCTCGATCTCGACGCGGGGCTGACCTGCCGGGTCCTTGAGGCGTTCATTCGCGACGAGATCGAGAAATTCGGCATCCAGCGTGCGGTTGTCGCGCTGTCCGGCGGCATCGACTCGGCGGTGAGTTGCGCGCTGGCCGCCCGCGCCTTCGGTCCCGAGCGGGTGCTGGCCGTGCTGATGCCCTATCGCACCAGCAATCCGGCCAGCCGCGCCGATGCCGAGACCCTGGTGGATCAACTGGGCATCTGCTCGACGCTGATCGAGATCTCGGCGTCGGTCGACGGTCTGCTGGGTGAGCTGGATGAGGACCCAAGCCCGCTGCGGCGCGGCAACATCATGGCCCGCGCGCGCATGATCGCCCTCTACGACCAGTCCGAGGCGTTCGGCGGACTGGTGGTGGGCACCAGCAACAAGACCGAGCTACTGCTGGGGTACGGTACCCAGTTCGGCGACATGGCCAGCGCCGTGAACCCGATCGGGGACCTCTACAAGACCCAGGTGCGGGCCGTGGCGGCGGCGCTGGAGATTCCCGGCGCGATCCGCGAGAAGGCGCCCAGCGCCGACTTGTGGGAAGGGCAGTCGGACGAGGATGAGCTTGGGTTTGATTACGAGACCGCCGACCAGGCGCTCTACCTGCTGATCGACGAGATGTACGCGGCGGAGGACCTGATCGCGGGTGGATTCGAGGCTGATCTGATCCACGACTTGCAGCGACGCGTGGTGCGCTCGCAGTTCAAACGTCGGCTGCCGCTCATCGCCAAGCTCTCAAACCGTACGATTGACCGCGACTTCCGTTACCCGCGCGATTGGGGACGCTAACCGATGCCTGTCTTCAGCCTGGCCACCGCCCTGTGGCCCAACGGCGTGCCCTTCGACCAGGTCATTGCCGAAGTTGCCGCCGCCGGATTCACGCAGTGCGAGCTTTTCGACACCAAAGACATGGCGGATGACCGCACGGCCGGGGAGCGCCGCCGCATCCTGAACCGGCACGGCGTCGGGGTCCGCACGATTCACTCTGACCTTGGCGTCAACCTGGCGGCGCTGGATGACGACGAACGCGTCCGGGCCGTCGCGTCAGTGGAATCATGCTTTGAACCGCTTGCCGAACTCGGCGGGTTTGCGGTGATCGTGCATCCCACCGGTCGCAACGCCAACGTCGATGCGGAGTTGCACATCGGCGCCTTCCGCCGCTCGCTCGACACGCTCACGGCTCGAGCCGAGCAGCTGGGCGTCCGCCTCGCCTGCGAGAACCTGCAACACAAGGGACAGCCGCGGCCGCTCTGCCCGATGGAGGATCTGCGCCGTGTGATCGACGATTACCCGTCGACGGTGGGCATCTGCCTGGACACCGGCCACGCCAACAACAACGGGTTGGACCCGGCGGACGAGGCGCGGATTGCGGGCGAGCGGCTGATCGCCCTGCACCTGCAAGACACCGACGCCATCGAGGACCGGCACTGGCCGCCGGGGCTGGGGAACATCAACTGGCGCCGGGTCGCCGCGGCCCTGGTCGAGATTGGGTTCGACGGCGCGTGGACGTTCGAAGTCGGGACCGGCGCCGCTGGTCCGGCGGCTACCGCGGCGCTGTTGCGAGGGATCGGCGACGCGTGGGCGGCGGGTCGGCCGCCGTCAGACCTCCCAGAGACGGAGACCGCCGCCGGCTTCAACGCGCTCTAGCAGCGTCCGCGCCTGGTCCACGCGTGCGGGCGGTTCGCCGCGCGTGTGCCGCAGGTAGGTTTGCAGGTCGAGGGCCGCCTTGCGGTGCCGGCCCAGCAGGCGATAGGCGCGGGCGCGGTCGACCAGCAGGCTGCGGTCGTTCGAGTCCAATTCGATCGCGCGAGTCAAGTCCAGCAGCGCAAGTTCGGGGTTGCCGCGCAGGTGGGCCAATGCCCGTTGCCGATAGCGGCTGGACATTGAGACGGGGAGCACCGCATACACCACGGCGCTGCCGGCCGCCACCAACCCCAGCCCTACGATCAGGTAGGCAAGAGGAATGCGCTCGGCGCTCAGCGCAACACCGCCAGCGATTGCGAAACAGAAGACGGCGAGGACGAACGCGTAATAGCGGTGACGGGGCGACCGACCGGGCAGGAGATCTTTACTACAGTTACTACAGCGGGCGACAGCACCATACTGCCGCGTCCAGCACCGCGGACACTGCAACTCTTGCGCCACTCCCTAGGCGGCCACCGCTCAAGCCGACTCAGGCCAACCCGGGCGCGCCTTACAGATGTTAACAAGGTGACATAACGCACGCAAGAAAGTGAGGAATCGGTCATGCCGCCAGCCGCCCGCGGTGAGGCGTCTGACGGCGTTTCGCCTCCGACGCTCTCGCTATACTCGCCGGGCATCCCGCGCGTACCTGCACGGCACGACCCACGCACTCGCGGGCCAACCACCATGATTCGCAGTCGGCTTTCCGCATTGTTGTCGCAAGGGCTGTCGGCGGCCCAGGCCGATGGCGCAGTCGCCGCCACGCCCGAGGTCAGGTTCAGCCTGGAGCGGCGCGACGACGAGTTGGCGCACTATTCCAGTTCCGAGGCCCTGCGGCTGGCGCGGATTGTGGGCGCACCGCCGCGACGAATCGCCGAGGCCATCGTGGCCAATCTGCCGGCATCGCCCGTTGTGAGCCGCGTTGAAACCGCCGGCCCGGGGTTCATCAATTTCTGGATAGACGACGCCTGGGTGCTGCGGCAGCTGGCGGGGGTTGTGGAGGCCGGCGCGGCGTTTGGAGGTTCGAATGCGGGCGGCGGCTCTCGCGTGCAGGTCGAATACGTCAGCGCCAATCCGACCGGACCGCTGACGGCGGGCGCAGGCCGCGGCGGCGTGGTTGGCGACGCCCTGGCGCGGCTCCTGGACGCCTGCGGCTACGACGTCACCCGGGAGTACTACGTCAACGACGCGGGGCACCAGGTGGAAATCCTGGGGCAGAGCGTTTATCACCACTACGCCGCGGCGCTCGGGGAAGCGGCGCCGTTCCCGGCGGACGGCTACCGCGGCGACTACGTCGCGGAATGGGCCGGGCAGATCGCGCGCGACGACGGCTCGCGCTGGCTGGGCAATGGGGTTCCGAGCGACGCGCGGGCATTCGAGGCCCGGGCGGTCGAGATCGGCCTGGCGGAGATTCGACGGGATCTGGATGACCTGGGGATCGACTTTGACGTCTGGTACTCCGAGCAGGCCATGCGCGATCGGGGCGCCGTGGACGACGTGCTGCGAGCCCTGGACGGGCGGGGGTTCGTGGCCGAGCGCGACGGGGCGGTCTGGTTCATCGGCGGTTCCGGCGAAGACGACCGCGAGAACGTCCTGGTGCGTTCGCGCGGGGATCCGACCTATTTCGCGGTGGACATCGCCTATCACCGGGACAAGTTCGAGACGCGCGGTTTCGAGCGCGTGATCGACGTCTGGGGCGCCGACCACCACGGCCACGTGCCGCGCATGCACGCGGCCATGGAAGCGCTGGATGCGAGCGCGGACGCGGGACGGTTGGAGATCCTGGTCACGCAGATGGTCGGCATCCGCACCGACGGCGAACTCGGTCGCCAGGGCAAGCGCAGCGGCAAGTTTGTGACGCTACGCGAGGTATTGGACGAGGTTGGACCGGCGGCGACCCGGTACTTCTTTCTCTCCAAAGCCATCGACAGCCAGATGGAGTTCGACCTGGACCTTGCCAAGCGCGAAGACCCGGAAAACCCGGTCTACTACATCCAGATGGCGCATGCGCGCTGCGCCGGCATTCAGCGCACCGCGGCAACGGCTGGCACGGCCGGCGGAGCGGCGACCCTGACGGACGACGACGTGGCGCTGGCGCGGCGCCTGCTCGCCTTTCCGGAGGTCGTGGCCGACGCCTGTGAGAATCGCGAACCGCACCGGGTGACCCACTACTTGCTGGACCTGGCGCGCGTGTTCCACTCCTATTACAACAAGCATCGCGTGGTGACGGACGACGCCGACCGGACCGCCCGGCGGCTGGAACTGGTCCGGGCCGTTCAGCAGGTGCTGGCGAACGGCCTCGGCCTGCTGGGAATCAACGCGCCGGAACGAATGTAGGTCGGCGTCAGGCGAGCGTGACCAGGTTGGGCGTTGGCCAGGTCGCCACCCCGCCCTCGGCCAGCCGGACGCGCACGAACTGCGTCGCGATACCCGAGGCCAGGCGGCCGACGTCGGGCGCGTCGCCAAGCATGATTCCCTCCGCGCCCGAGGACGTACCGATGGTCAGGCGAACCGGCCGACCCTGCGCCCGGCGACGCGCCAGGCCTTCGGCGGCCAGGGGCGGCAGCAGGACTTCCGACTGCCCGGGCCGCCGCGCACCAATGGCAACGCCAATCTCGCCCTCGGCGGCGCGAAACAGGTCCTGCAGCGCGTGGGGCATGCGGGCAAAGCCGACGCCACCCGTCAGCACGATGGCCTGCGGGGGACGGCCGTAGCTGCCCTCCGGCGGCGCAAGACCGGCGATGGGCTGGGCGAGCCCGAGGCCTGTGACCATCTCGGCGTCGGCTGACGGGGCCACGATGCCGGCCGGCCGCGTTTCCAGGGCGCGTCGCACCCACTCGGCGCGCAGCGGGTCCGGAGTGACCAGAATGCCCGGTTCCTGATCGTCGGCGCGGGCGTCGGCGCGCTCGCCGGACTCCACAAACCGGAGGGGGCCAAAGGCGCGTCCGCCGCCGCCCAGAGCGCCGACGACGGCGACGCCATCGCCCTCGACGACGATGCCGTCGTCCGGATCCGCGCTCACAACTTCGCCGCCCAGGCGGCAGGCGAGGGCGGCTTCGCGCTCTTCGCGGACAAATGCCGCGACCCCGGTTCGAGCATTGAATTCGGCGAGCATCCCGCGCGTGGGCGCCACCCAACTGCGGTTGCCGCGCAGGCGGCCGGGCGTCCCGGCAAGCAGGGTGTCGGCCTCTACCGTTTCGCCGGGCTGGACGACCAGCAAGTCGTGGACCTCGTCGGGCGGAACCTGGAGCAGCCGGGGAAGATCGACCACGACCACGCCGCGCCGGATGTGGCCGCGGCACCAGATCTGGCCAGGGGCGACCGTGTCGCCAACGTCGACCAGGATGCGACCGGGAAACGGCAGGGCGTGCCGGCGGCGCAGGCGACCGACCAGCACGCCGCGCGGCGGGGCCGGATGGGTCAGCGGCTCAGGAGACATGCACAGTGTCCTGACGACGCGGCCGGCCGGCGGGGTAGGCGTTCAAGGCCCGGTGCCACTGGGCGACCCAGGCCTGGCGCGCATCCGAGGCATCGGGCCACACCAGTGGCCGGCCCCGGGCGTCCACGATCAGGCCGACGCTGCCGGCCACGATTGGCGCGTGCAGGTGCACCGGCCGCCCGTAGCCCAGACCCGCATCGAATTCGGGCGCCGGCCAGATGCGGACGTCGGCTTCCACGTCCGCATCCCACTGAATGACATCCATGGAGCCCGCGGTCACTTCGCGCTCGATCACGGACGCGCCGGCCGGATGGACCTCGACGGCAACGGCCGCATTGCCCAGGGAGGCATCGCCGCGCAGCGCCGCGCAGGCGCCCAGGCGCACCAGCGAGGACTCCACGGCCGTGGCCAGCCCGGTGTGAATGAGGGAGCCGCTCATCGCCAGCGCGTTTGCGGCGTCCAGGGCCAACTGCGTGACGCCGGCGGCCTCGAGACTGTTGATCAGAACCAGCGCCGCCTGCACCGGTCGCGCCAGCGTGCGGGTAATGTCGCCGGTGATCACGGCCAGATCAACGGACGGCGACTGGCCGCGGTCACCGCCGGATTCGCCGAGGGTCTGCCGCGCCGCCGCCGTCCAGATGGCATGGGCCAGTTGCAGTTCCGACGACGTGCTCGGCAATGCGGTTGGTTGGGCCGTGCGCTCCAGTACGAAGACCTGCAAGGCCTCGGGCAGCGGTTCGTCGGCCGTCCAACGCGCCACGCGGTCGACGGGAGTATTCAGCCCCAGGTGGAACGGGCGACCGTGCGCTCGGTCCGAGTTGAGCCGCGTGATCACCGATCGCTCACCGTGCGCCGTCGCGGCGGTCACATCGCCGTAGTCAAAGGAGATAAGCGCCACGTCGAGTTCCTGGCCCTGGCTCAGCCACTGGGCGGCCGCTCCAAGGGCCGTCGGCCTGGGGACCTGCGCCGCGCGACTCAGGGCTGGCGGGACGATCTGATCCGCCGACTGCGCCCGCTGCACGGCGCGCGCCGCATCCTGCAGCGCGGCCAGCGGCGTGCCCATGTCCATGGGCTCGGTGGGCGACCCGCCGTACACCTGGAAGACGGTGGTTGGCAGCGCGGCCCGCAGGCGGTCGACGGCCGTGGCCGGCGGTGCGCCGCCGTAGAGCAGCACCACGCGGGGGAGATAGCCGGATTCATGGCTGGCAAGCCCGAGGGTCAGCAGGTCAGCGGCGTATTCCAGGCTCTCGCCAGTGTCATCCCCGGTGAGCGCGACGACGATGGCGGCGGGCATGCGCGACTGGATGACTTCCAGGGCCGCGGGCCCGTCAACGCGTTCTCGAAAGGCGCGGACGGACGTGGTGGCCGCGCCAATCTGCTCGAATCCGGCCTGTGCGATCACGCCGGTCAGCTCGTCGAGATCGCGCTGCACCAGGTTCCCCAGCAGGAAGGCCGTGGGTCGGCGGACCGCCTCGTCGCCCGTGACCGCCGAAATGGCGGGGGCGCGATCCAGCAGCGGGCCGGCGCGCGGCGGGCCCGGAAAGGCGAAGCTGCCGGCACGGGCAGCGACATCGGCCAGCGCACCCTCAAAGGCCGGCGTGAGGTCGAAGTGTGGAGCATCGAGCGTGGACGGCGCCGAGCCGGCCGCCAGGATCCGGTACCCGCCCGGACCGCGGGCATAGACGCCCGCACGCACATATGGTCCCAGGTCCACGACCATGAGGCGTTCCGCGTCGGATTTCACACGCATCGGGGAAGGCGTCGCATACTCGTATCAGTATGAACGAGGCGAAGCGAATACGCGCGGTCCGGCAGCCGGGCGCCAGCGGCCGGTGTGGTCCATGAAGTCGATCTCCTTTCAATGGACGCCGGGGGTGGAAAGCTGGGAAGCCGAAACCGTGGTTTCCACGATTGCGCACCTGCAGGAGGTCGCGCTGGTGCTGGGCCAGCGCGCCGGGTTCAGCGTGGAGCGCGGCCAGTTGCGGCCGTTCGGGACCTGGGTGATCCCGCAGCTTCCGCGCGGCTCACCATACTGGAGCACGCTCTGGTACGTGGAACAGAGCCTTGACGTCGAGAACGGACAGATCGTGGGACCGCGCTACATCCGGACGTTCGAGCAGGAGCCGTGGCAGCAGGCCGGACCGCACTATGACGTGGCCATCCTGGACCACGACTTGCGGGACGCGCCGGAGCACAACATCTCGCCGCAGAGCGATCCGCATGTGTTCGCCAGTTGCCGGCCGAACCTGGCCGCGGTGATGTCGGTGCACCGCCTGCGCGCGATCGCGCGGGCGTCGGAGCGGCAGGCAGCCTTGCGGCGGCTGGCCATCAACGCGTTTGGCCAGGTGCTGGAGCTACCCGCCGCCGACCGTGGGTCAAACGTGGAAATGGCCCTTGGCCGTCCGGTGTGCCTGAACCGTTGCGCGCTGCGCTTTGCCGCCGACGCCGGGCAGTTGCTGGCCTATGCGCGGGAGGAACACGAAACCCGCACGATTTACTGCGCCGAATGCACGGCCGATCTGCTGAACCACGTCATCCGGACGCACTTCCACTCGAACTAGGGACGGTACGCGCCCCATCGTTCGTCGTCCGCCCGTCAATGCCCGCCGGGGCGCGCGGGGCTCGGGGTGTTGCGCCGGTGAAGTTCACGTAACAGACTGGATGCCCGAGCGTTGATATTCGTGGCGGCGCTATGACATGGCCTTGCCGCCGGCCGTCGCCCCGGGGAGTCGAGATGCGCAAGCTAGTCGTTGGTGTGGTCGTGTTGCTGGTCGTGTTGGCCATGGCTGCTCCAGTCCAGGCCTTCGAATGCGATGGCATTCCACTGAACGACGGATGCTTGTTTACGGCGACGGGCGGTGACACGCCCGAACGCGACGACGACGGCTACGCCGTGACGAATGCCGGCGGGGTCCCGATGTGGGACTTCACGAAAGACAAGGACCTCCAGGCCCTGGGCTACCCGATCAGCGGACGCTGGGTGGAGGGTCCGTTCACGTTGCAGGCCTTCCAGAAGGTGATCCTGCAATGGGATTCAACGAACCGGCGCATGAACTGGTACAACACGCTGGACGCGCTGGCCAACCGCTATCCCAACGTTGACCTGCCCAACGTGCCGCCGCACCAGGTTCTGGCCGCGGACCGGGGCGTGACCGACTTCTCGGTCATCGTTCGGAATCACCTGGCGCTGCTGGACGCGAATCCGAAGATCCGGGCCGAGTTCCTGCGAGAACCGAACTGGTTGAACCTCTACGGGCTGCCGATCCGCTACGAGGAACGCGAAGTCAACGGCAACCCGCAGGGGCTCCAGTTGCTGCGCGCGCAGCGCATCGTGTTCGAGGTCTGGAACGTGCCCGCCCCCGGGACGTCGATCGGGGCGGTGGGTCGGCAAAACGTGCCGGACAAGGTGAAGAAGCTCAGCAACGTGATCATTCCCAACGCGGCCAAGCCGCCGATTACCGCGGCCGAGGCTGGCGGTCGCGCGGCGACGGCCCCGCCAAGGACGGCTCCGCAGCCGACTGCCGCGCCGACTGAAGCGCCGGACACCACGCCGAGAACCCGTCCGACGACCGTTGGCTCGATACCCGCACCGCGCGTCCTTCCGCGCGGGCTGACCGGCTTTGGCATCCAGGGCGAATATCGCCTTAATGAAGACGGCCAGTTGGCCGATATCGTCAAGGCCGCCGGGCTGAACTGGGTCAAGCAGCAGATTCCGTGGGAGGAAGTGGAGAACCGCCCCGGCGTCTTCAACTGGGGTCCGACGGATCGCCTGGTGAATACGATGAACGCCAAGGGGTTGAATATCCTGCTGAGCGTCGTGAAGTCACCGGACTTCTATAAGGCCGAAGCGAGCAAGCGGGGCACCGGACACGGGCGACCCGCCGACCCGACGAAGCTGCGCGATTTCATGCGTGAGATCGCCGCGCGCTACAAGGGCCGCGTACAGGCCTATGAGATCTGGAATGAGGAGAACCTCTCGCTGGAGTGGGGCACCTTCTCGAACGCTTCGTACGGACAGTTCGTTGACCTGGTCAAGAATGGTTACCGGGGCGTGAAGGAGTCGGACCCGAACGCGATCGTCATCCTTGGCGCGCCGACCCCGACGGGTGTGTTCAACAACAACGTGGGCATCGACGACGCTATCTACCTGCAGCGCGTCTTCGACCACAACAACGGCGAGGTCTTCAACTACTTCGAAGCGCTGGGTGTACACCCGAACGGCGGCCCCAATGCTCCGGATGACTGGCTCAACGAGGCGGCGCGCAACAGCAACGCCAAGTGCAACGGCGGTTGGACCAATCACCCCAGCTTCTTCTTCGACCGCTACAAGGAGCTGTACAACCTGATGGCGGCTCGCGGGCACCCGGAGAAGACCGTCTGGTTCACCGAGTTCGGCTGGGCCACGATTCAGGGACCGGGCGGGCCAGCCGCGCCAGCCGCGGGGTACGAGTACGCGCGCTGCAACTCGGAAGCCGATCAGGCGGCGTTCCTGACGCGGTCCTTCGCCAAGGTCCGGGCTGAAAGCCCGTACGTCACCCACATGATCATGTGGAACCTGAACTTCCAGCAGGTTGTGCCGAACACGGACGAGAAGTGGGCCTTCGGCATCCTGAGGCCCGACTTGTCGCCGCGACCGGCGTATAACGCCATCAGGGCGATGCCCAAGTAGGCGGACGTACGTACAGGGGCCGGGCCACGGACTTTCGTCCGGGCCCGGCCCCTTGCCATTTCGACCGGTCGCGCGAGTTGCTGCGTAGACTCGCCGCATGGGCACCCTGTTTGTGGTCGCCACGCCAATTGGCAACCTGGAGGATCTGACCCTCCGGGCGGTGCGCGTGCTGCGCTCGGTGGATGTTGTCGTCGCCGAAGACGCGCAGCGCGCCCGCAAGCTGCTGGGTCACGTGGGCGGCGCCCCCAAGGTGATTACCTACCGGGAGGACAGCCCCGAGAGCCGCGAGGACGCGATTATCCAGCGCCTGCGCGCCGGCGATGTGGCGCTGATCGTGGACGCGGGCACGCCGGGCGTTTCCGATCCGGGGCCGGACCTGCTGGCGCGTGTGCGAGCCGAAGGGCTGCCGGTGGTTCCAATCCCGGGACCATCCGCGCTGACGGCGGCGCTCTCCGTGGTGTCCTTCGCGCGCCAGCCGGTGGCCTTCCTGGCGTTCCTGCCGGAGCGGCGGGTCCGTCGCGAACGCCTGGTGCGCCGGGCCGCGGACACCTCGCGGACGCTGGTGATCTACCTGCCGCCGCACGGCGCGGCGGAGCGCCTGGCCGAACTTGAGGCGTGGCTGGGCGACGTGCCGGCGGCGATGTGCCGCGAGTTGACCAAGCTGCACGAGGAGATCCGTGAGTCAACGCTGGCGGACATTGCCAACCACGCGGCGGTCGTGGGCGCGCGCGGGGAGTTGACGATCGTGGTTGACGTTGGCGGTGTGACGGAGTCGCCCCAGGTCGACCGGACGACGGTGGAGGAGCAGCTGCGAAGCCGCCTGGAGGCCGGAATGCGTCCGGGCAAGGCGGCCGGAGCCGTGGCGCGCGCCCTCTCGCTGCCCCGGGAAGATGTCTACCGAATTGCGCGGGAGTTGCGCGAACCGCCCCACGGCAGCGCGTAGAATCGCGCGGTCGACCACCTCAAGGTCACTGTCGCCACCTTGTCGCGCTATTACCTGACCACATCGATTCCCTATCCCAGCGGCGAGCCGCACGTGGGTCACTCGTTCGAGATGATCACGGCGGACGCCATGGCGCGGTATCGCCGGCTCCGGGGCCAGGACGTTTTTTTCCTGGGCGGGCTGGACGAGAACAGCCAGCGCGTCAGCCGTTCGGCGCGCGAGGAAGGGATCGAGACCCAGACCTACGTGGATCAGGCGGCGGTGCGCTACCAGACGGCCTGGGACCTGGTGGGCGTGGAGTTCGACGACTTCGTGCGCACCACCGAACCGCGGCATCTGAAGACGGTTCAGGCGTTCTACAAGCGCGTGTACGAGAACGGCGACATCTACAAGGGCAGGTACGAGGGCTGGTATTGCGTGCGCTGCGAGGCGTTTTACGGCGACGAGGAACTCGTGGACGGGTGTTGCCCGACGCATCGCGTACCGCCCGAATGGGTGGAAGAGGACAACTACTTCTTCGCCCTGTCTAATTACCAGGAGCCGCTGCTGGAGCTCTACGAGCAGCGCCCGGACTTTGTCTGGCCGGAGTCGCGGCGCAACGAGATGCTGGGTTTCCTGCGCCAGGGGCTGAAGGACTTCAGCATCTCGCGGGCCAGCGGCGGCTGGGGCCTGCCGCTGCCGAACGATCCCCAGCACGTCATTTACGTCTGGTTCGACGCGCTGATCAACTACATCACGGGGAT
The DNA here is from genome assembly GCA_022821645.1 of Chloroflexota bacterium. Lineage (GTDB taxonomy): Bacteria > Chloroflexota > UBA11872 > UBA11872 > UBA11872 > UBA11872. The sequence goes on along the minus strand of JAJEDE010000016.1, from coordinate 12,264 downwards.
TGGTTTCGGTCAGCCCGGCGGCGACGAGCTTTTCGCCGGGCGCTGGCCGGCCGACGCGCACGTGGTCGGCAAGGACATCGTGCGCTTCCACGCGATTTACTGGCCGGCCATGCTGATGGCGGCCGGGGTCGAGGTGCCGCGGCAGGTGTGCGTGCATGGCTGGGTGAACTTTGCCGGCGAGGAGTTGAGCCAGAGCGGCGGTCACGTGGTGCGGCCGGCCGAGGTGGTGGAACGGTTCGGCTCGGATGCGTTGCGCTATTTCCTGCTGCGCGAAGTGGCCTACGAGCGCGACGGCGACTTCACCTGGGAAGGCATGGCGCGCCGCTACCAGCACGATCTTGGCAACGACCTGGGCAACCTGGTGCTGCGCAGCACCTCCATGCTGCACCGCTACCTGGCCGGCATCGCGCCCGAGTTGACCGATCTGACCAGCCAGGAGTCCGAATTGCGGGCGGCCGAGCAGACGGCCTGGGAACTTGCGGCCCACCACTACGAGAACTGGCGCTTTCACCTGGCGCTGGCCGCGGTCTGGCGCTACATCACGGCGGTGAACCAGTACATCGAACGGACCGAACCCTGGCGGCTGGCGCGGGACGAGGCCCAGCAGCCGCGCCTGCGGACGGTGCTCGCCATGCTCATGGACGCACTGCCGCGCATCGCCACCATGATTCGTCCGGCCACGCCGCATACGGCCGATCGAATCGAGGAGCAGTTGGGAATCTCGGGACGGCCGGCGGGTTGGGGCGAGGACGCCGGCGTGATTGCAGCGGGGCAGCGAGTACCGGGCGGTCCGCCGCTGTTCCCACGCCTGGACGGATAGCCGAGCTGTTCGATAGCCACGCCCACCTGGCCGATCCGGGGTTTGCCGACGATCTGGACGCCATCCACGAGCGGGCCCGAAGCGCTGGAGTTTCCGAGGCGCTGGTTGTCGCGAGCGATCTGGATACGAGTAGCCGGGCCATCGCGCTTGGTCGAGCGTTTGGCGGCTGGTACGCCACGGTGGGCGTCCATCCGCATGACTGCGGCGGCTTCGACGCGACGACCGTCCAGGCTCTTCGCGATCTGGCCGGGGCCGCCAACGTCCGGGCCATCGGCGAAACCGGCCTGGACTTCTACCGCAATCACCAGCCGCAGGCGCTGCAAGAGCACGCGTTCCGCGCCCACTGCCGGTTGGCGGCGGAACTCGATCTGCCTGTAGTGGTGCATCAGCGCGAGAGCCTGGACGCCGTGGAAGCCGTGCTGCGCGAGGAGTTGGGACCAGCCGGCGGCGTCATGCACAGCTTCACGGGACCGCCGGAGACCGTGCAGCGGTTCGTGGACCTGGGACTGCATGTCTCGTTTTCGGGCATCGTGACGTTCAAGAACGCAGACGACGTGCGGGCATCGGCGGCCAAGGTTCCGTCCGAACGGCTGCTCATCGAGACGGATGCGCCGTACCTGGCGCCAACCCCGATGCGCGGCCGCCGCAACGAGCCGGCCTACCTGCCGCATACCGCGGCCGTGGTCGCGGCCATACGAAATGTCTCGGTATCCTCGCTGTGCGCAACCACGACGCACAACGCTCGAGAGTTGTTTCGGTGCGTTCCTCCGCCGTGACGGACCGAGGGCCGCCGCGTGACCTCGCGGAGATCCTGGCCCCGGTACAGATGGGACAGGCCCGGGTCGAAGCGGAGTTGGACCGCTGCGTAGCGGATAGCCAGCTCCCCATGCTGCAAAGCGTGCTGGCGTCGGTCTTGGGCGGCTCGGGCAAGCGATTGCGACCGGCGATTGCCCTCCTTATCGGGCAGGCCTACCGGGTGGACCCCGAGGAGGTCGTGCTGCTGGCGACGGGCACGGAGGTGCTCCACAGCGCCACGCTGGTGCATGACGACATCGTGGACGAGGCGGACTCGCGCCGCGGGCAGCCGTCGGTTCACGCGGCCTGGTCGACCAAAGTCGCGGTCCTGGCGGGCGATTACCTTTTCGCCAGCGCGGCGGACCTGGTCGCCAGGCTCAACCGCCCGAAGATCGTGCGGCAGTTCGCGGACACCATCCACGTGATGTCGCGCAGCGAGTTTGTTTTCCCCAGTTTCAACGGCGATTCCGAAGCGACGCGCCGGCAGTACCTGGAAAAGATCGGTGGCAAGACGGCCGCCCTGATCGCCCTGGCATGCGACGCCACGGCGGTCCTGGCGGACGCGCCGGACGACGAGGCGCGGGCGCTGCACGATCTTGGATGGTCGCTCGGCATGGCGTTTCAGGTAACGGACGATGTCCTGGACGTTGCGGGTGTTTCGCATGAGACCGGCAAGCCGGTAGGCGGCGACCTGCGGGCCGGCCTGCTGACCTTGCCGGTGGTGGAATACCTCAAGGGCGCCGCCGCGCCGTCGCCGGTGATGACCCGGCTGGCGGATGGCGAGGGACTTTCCGACGCCGAGGTAGAGGAAGCCATCGAAACGCTGCGTGTATCAGGCGCGGTGGACGCGGCGCGCGCGGCGGCCGAGGCATTTGCCGACCAGGCGCGTGCGGCCCTGCGACAGCTGCCGTCCGATCCGGCGTTTGACGCCCTGGCCGATCTCGTCACGTACGCGACGGATCGGCACTCCTAGCATTCGCGGCTCACGCCGTGTCTGAGCGTAAGGCCCCCTGGGTGCGGCCGATGTTTGACGCGATCGCGCCGCGCTACGACCTGCTCAATTTTCTGATCAGCCTCGGCATGCACCACGGCTGGCGGCGGCGGGCCATTCGGGAGGCCCTGGCGGCGAAGCCGCGCGTGGTGCTGGACGTCGGCACGGGCACGGGCGATCTGGCGCTGGCGCTCGCACGTGCGGGCGCCGGTCCTGAGGTCGTCGGCCTGGACTTCGCCGGGGCAATGCTCGATGTCGCAAAGCATCGCGCCGAACGGACGCAGGTCAGCGAACGCACCCGGTTCGTCATGGGCGACGCCTTGCGCCCGCCGCTGGCGGATAGGTCGGTTGACGTGGTGGTGAGCGGGTTTCTGCTACGAAATGTGGACGGGTTGCCGGAAGTCTTTTCGGCTATGGCGCGGGTGCTGCGGCCGGGCGGCCGCCTGGTGATCCTGGAGATGACGCCCATGCGTCACCCGCTGCTGCGTCAGGTCTTTCGCCTCTACTTCAATCGCTGGGTTCCGTTGATGGGCCGCCTGGTGAGCCGTCATGCCAGTGCGTATTCGTGGCTTCCGCAGTCGGTTGACGAGTTTCTGAGCGCCGAAGAGCTGGCCGCGGTGATCGCGGCGGCCGGGTTCGCGGATGTCCGCGTGCGCCGCCTGGGGCTTGGTTCGGTGGCCATCCACACGGCGACGCGGGTCTAGCCGTGGCCTCCCTGCGGTCGGTGGCGAATGCGGACGAGTGGAATAGATTGGCGGCCCGGATGGAGGGCGCCAACCTGCTGCAGTCGGCTTCATGGGGGGATTTGAAGGCCCGCTACGGCTGGCGGGTTACCCGGTTGGCGATGGGCGATATGCGCGCGCCACGCGGCGGAGTCCAGGTATTGACGCGAACCCGCCGGATTCCGCCGCTGGGGCCGTCGGTTGGCCTGGCCTACGTCCCGCGGGGTCCGCTGGCGGAGTCGGACGCGGATGCCGAATCGCTGATCGAGGGGGCAATCGGGGAAGCGCGGCGCCGTGGAGCTTCGCTGCTGCGGATTGAACCCGTGGGCGCCGCGCATGCAGCGGTGCTCGAGGCTCGGGGGTTTCGGAAGACCGAGGCGTTCGTTCAGATACCGCGGACGGCTGTCATCGACCTCGGGGCGGACGACGAGGAGTTGCTGGCGTCGTTCAAGTCCAAGATGCGCTACAACATCCGGCTCTCGGCGCGGCGCGACGTCCGCGTTGCCAACGACTCCAGCGACACGGCGTTTGGTGAGTTCTATGAAATGACCAGGGCGACGGCGCGGCGCCAGGGATTCGCCGTTCATGCGGCGTCCTACTACCGCGACGTGGCGCGTACGTTTGGCGATGACGCCGCGCTGTTTGTGGCGCGGTTTGAAGGCCGGCCGCTGGCGGCGCTGATGGCCGTGGCGTTTGGTCCCGAGGCGGTGTACTTGTACGGCGCGTCGTCGAACGCCGAACGCGGTCGCATGGCCCCGCACGCCGTGCAGTGGGCGGCCATGCAGTGGGCGCGTGCGCGCGGCTGCCGGCGCTACGACCTCTGGGGCATGGCGGATCCAAATGACGCTAACGATCCGATGGCCGGCGTGCACCGGTTCAAGCTGGGGTTCAATCCGCGGCTGGTGGAATATCCCGGCGCCTTTGACCTGCCGCTGCAGCGCGTTCGTTCCTGGGTGCTGACGTCAGGCGTCTTGCGCGCGCGCACCGCGCTCCAGCGCTGGCGCGGACAGCCGCAAAGCTAAGGCCGCGCAGGTGCATCCCACGTTCGACGAGTTGATCGCGGGCCTGCCGGGCGCTGAGCTGCAACGTGCCTCCGGCGCCCGCATTCGCGACGTGGCGCACGACTCCCGGGACGTGAAGCCGGGATCATGCTTTGTCTGTCGACAGGGGTTCCGGGTCGACGGCCACGCGTATGTAGGTGCGGCATTGGCTGCGGGAGCGACGGCGATCGTGGCCGAGCGTCCGGTCGAGACGCCGGCGAATGTTGGCCTCGCAATCGTGCCGGATGGCCGGATGGCGCTGGCCAGCCTGTCCCGTCGGTTTTGGGGAGAGCCGGATCGTCGATTAGGACTGGTTGGCGTCACGGGAACGGACGGCAAGACCAGCACCTCGCGGCTGATTGCCTGGATGCTCGGGGCGTACGTGCCAGGGGTCGGCGAGTTGACGACCGTCAACACGCGGGCCGGCGGGACTGATCTGGAGAAGTCCGGTCGGCTGACAACCCCTGAAGCCCCCACCGTGGCCCGGCTCCTGGCCCGGATGGTCCGGGAAGGCGACGCCTGGGCCGTCGTGGAAGTGGCCTCCCACGCCCTGGAACTGGCGCGCGTGGACGGTTTCGCCTTTGACCGGGCCGTGATCACCAACGTGACGCACGAGCACCTGGACCTGCACGGGACGCTGGAGGCCTACCGCGCGGCCAAGCGGCGGTTGCTGGACCTGCTGGCTCAGGGTCCGGACGACGGACGCGGCAAGGTCGCGGTGCTCAATGCCGACGATCCGGTGACGGCTGGATTTGCCGATGGATGCGCGGTTGACGTCTTGACCTTTGGCGAGAGAAATCCGGCCGACGTGTCGGCGCGCTGGGCCGGCCTCACGTCCGGGGGGCTGGTGGTCGCCGGCTCTTCGCCGTGGGGCGATTGGGAGGCGCGGACGCGCCTGCGCGGACGCTGGAACGTGTCCAACGTGGCGGCCGCCGTGGCCTGCGTGGGCAGCATCACCGGCGACCTGTCGGCGGGCGTGGACCGGCTGGCTTCGTTTGCTCCCGTCAAGGGACGGATGGAGACCGTCGCGGCGGGCCAGCCGTTTCACGTGATCGTGGACTTCGCACACACGCCGGCGGCGCTGGCCGCCTGCCTGGCGGAGGTCCGGTCGTTCACCCCCGGCCGGGTGCTGGCGGTGTTTGGCAGCGCGGGGGACCAGGACGCGGAGAAGCGCCCGCTGCTGGGCCGGGCCGCGGCGGAAGGCGCCGACGTGGCGATCGTCACCAACGAGGATCCGCGACGCGAACGCCCCCAGGACATTGCGCGCGCCGTGATCGCGGGAAGCACCCCCGGCGGGGCGCGTTTCGAGGCGATTCACGATCGGCGCGAGGCCATCGCTCAAGCGTTCGACCTTGCCCGCGCGGGCGACACCGTGGTGCTCGCCGGCAAAGGCCACGAACGGTCAATTCAATTCGCCGACCACGAAGAGCCGTGGGACGAGGCCGGGGCCGCGCGCGAGGCGCTGGCCAACCTGGGCTACGGGGCGTGAGCGGAGCCCGCGGTCAGGCGGTGCAGCCTCCCGGCTTGACGCCGCTGCCGTTGGTGTTGAAGGAACTGCCGCAGCCGCAGGTTTGCTCCGCGCTCGGGTTCCTGACCGTGAAGCCGCGGCCCATCATGCTGTCGATGAAGTCAATCTCGGCGCCGACCATCATGTGGGCGCTGGAACTGTCCACAAAGATGTCCACGCCGCGAGACTCCAGCACGATGTCGGTGGGCTCCGGGGCGCGGGCGATGGCCATGGCGTACTGGTTGCCGGCGCAGCCGCCGCCCATGACGGCCACCTTGAGGGCGCCGTAGGACTCGCCCTTGCCGTCCAGGATCTCCCGAAACGCGCGGGCGGCGCGCTGCGACAGGGATATTGCGGCGGCCGGTTCCGGTGGCGCCGGCGCCGCCATCGGCAGCGACATCCGCTCGGCCGCTGGCTTGTCCTGCGGCAGGCCTATGCGATCGCGTGTTTCAACCGCGCTCATGTGATCCCCCAGAAACCGTGCAGCACAGAATTCCGTTCGCTCCCCTGAACCTAGCACGCGAACGCGATCTTCTGGTAGCGGGATCCCGAAACGGTCCTGCGCGCCGATAAGATGGGCGCAGCCCGTGCCTCCCCGCCCAAGGACCCTCAGCCATCCGCGACGCATCCCGCCAGCCTGACGTGCGCGGCGCGGTGGTGGCGCAGATTCGTCGGGCCAGGCGTCCGCTCATCGTTTCGCATCGAAACCCGGACCCTGACAGCCTTGGGTCGGCTCTTGGGCTGGCGGCGATTCTGGAGGGGTTGGGCGCGTCGCCCGTCCTGGCGGTGAGTCGGCCCGAGACCATTGATGCGGTGATGGCCTCGATCCCGGGGACGGAGCGATTCCACGCGTTGACCACCGACTTCCTGGCCGCGCCCCCGGACGGACGGTCGTTTGACGTCCTCTTCTCGGTCGACACGGCCAGCATGAGTCTGTTGAGCTCCGACGAAGACGTCCGAACGGCGCTGCGCGCGATTCGACCGATCGTGAACATTGACCACCACGTCACCAACGAACGGTACGGCGACGTGAACTACGTGGTGTCGGACGCCGCCGCCGCGGCGGAAGTGATTTGGATGCTGCTGGGCACGCTGGGGAGCGGCATCTCGCGCGATGGCGCGATCGCGCTGCAGGCCGGGCTGGTGGCGGACACGCTGGGGTTTCAGACGAAGGAGACCGGCCCGCGCACGCTGCGCGCCGCGGCGGCGCTTCAGGCAATGGGCGGCGTCACGTCGGACATTCCGCGCCGCGTGCTAAACGTGCGAACGTTCCAGGCGTCGCGCCTGCTGGGCGCCGCGCTGGCCGCGGCGGTGCGGTCGGAGGACGGACGGGTGGTCTGGACGCAGGTCAGCGAACGGATGGCGGCCGATATGGGTGCGCGCATTGCCGACTCGCAGGGCATTCCGAACGCGCTGCAAGACGTTGCGGATGCTCTGGCGGTGGCTGTGTTCTACGAGTTGGATGCCTCGCGGACGCGCGTGAGCCTGCGCTCGCAGGGCCCGCGAATCGATGGTGTAGCCGCGGCCTTCGGCGGCGGCGGGCACGCGCTGGCGGCGGGCGCGACCGTGGACGGGCCGCTGGACGTTGCAACCGAACAGGTGCTGGCGCGCCTGGGCCAGGCGCTCGACGGGCGATAGGTCGTAAACGCGCGTAACGCAGGCACGGTCTGTTCCGGTCTCATAGTGACCAACGGTTGGGAACGTGTCGTTGCTAGACTTATCGCACGCTGAGCGAGCGTCATGGCTGCCTGGTTCAGCCGAGGCCTGATGCTCGATAAAGGCTGCGGCGACTGATGACAACCATCGTGCGACGCTGCATTACACGATCGCGATCCCCCGCCAGAGTGGCGATTCGCTTTGGGATTCTGGGGATAGTGCTCGTGCTGATATCCGCCTGCAACGGCGACGTCGCGGAGACGCCAAGTGTGACGGTGCCCACGCGGGCGCCGCCCGCCGACGAGCGCCCGGCGGCAATCGCCGAATCGACCGAATCCACGCCCACCGTGTCTGCCGTGGCCGCCGCGCCCCGCCCCGCCTCGACGTCGGTTCCCACGGCCCCGGCGGCGCCGGCACGGACACCCACGCCGTCTTCGGCAACGCCCGCGGCGACGACGGCGCCCGACAATCCGCCGCCCACGGCGCCGCCGCCCAGCCCGTCACCCACCGCGCCGCCAGCGGCATCGCCGTCACCCTCGCCCGACCCAACCACGCCGCCCGCGACGGCGTCGCCGACGGCAACCGCAGGCACGGTGGCGCCGTCTTCACCCACGCCCACGCGGGCGCCCACCCCGCTGCGCGCGAACATCGGCCGCATCGCCACCGCGCTGTCCGTCGATGGCCTCCAGCGTCCGCAGGACGTGTCGGAAACGTTTGGGCTCGACGACCGGATTTATATCAGCGTCGAGTTTCGCGATGTGCGCGAAGGCGCTCGGCTTGGCTTCCGCTGGAGCTCCGGCAGTTGCGGCGGCGAGTACGAGACGGACCCCCAGCAGCCGCTGCGCCGTGGGTACTTTGCGTTCTACGTGGATGAAACCAACTGCGTTGGCAAACACTCGGTTGCGATCACCGTGGACGGCGCCGTGGCGGCCGAGACTTCGTTCATGGTGGTGGACCAGCCGAGCGTCGCCCGCTAGTGATTGACCGCCTGCCCGCCGTCATGGTTTGCTGCGCGCGATCACTTCAGCCCTTGCGAGCCGCCGCGTGAAGATCACTGACGTCACCGCCGAGTTGTACGCCAAGCCGTACGACACGCCAATCAGCAACGGGAAGTACACCTACACCGCATCCAAGAACGTGGTCGTGCGGATATCCACCGACGATGGGCTTGAAGGCTTTGGAATCTGCGGTGCCGGCGGCATAGCGGCCACGGCGCAAGGTGACGCCACCATTGCCACCGTCAACGACATGCGGCAGGCCCTGATCGGTGAGGATCCGCGCAACGTCGAGCGCATCTGGGAGTCGCTCTACCAGCCAAAGATCTTCGGCCGCAAGGGGCTGACGACCAGGGCCATTTCGGCCATCGACATCGCGCTCTGGGACATCGTGGCCAAGTCCTTTGAGTGCCCGCTCTACCAAGTGCTGGGCGGATTCACCGACGAGGTGCGCGCCTACATTGCCGGCGGCTACTACGCCGCGGGCAAGGGCCTGGCCGAGTTGCAGGACGAGATGCTCGGTTACGTGGAGCAGGGCGCCAACGCCGTCAAGATGAAGGTCGGCGCGGTCCCCCTTCGGGAAGACGAGGTACGCATTCGCGCCGTCCGCGACGCCATCGGCCCCGACATCGACCTGCTCGTGGACGCCAACAACGCCTACGTGCAGGCCGACGCGGTTCGCATGGCCCGCATCCTTGAGGAATACGACGCCTTCTGGTTCGAGGAGCCGGTCTCGCCCGACAACATGCGCGGCAGCGCCGCGACGGCCCGTTCCTCGACGGTGCCAGTCGCCGCCGGCGAGAACGAATACACCCGCTGGGGTTTCCGCGAACTGCTTGAAACCGGCGCCGTGGACATCCTGAATCCCGACGCGATGGTGTTGGGCGGGATTACCGAGTACCGCAAAGTCGCCGCGCTGGCGGCCGCCTACGAGATTCCCATCGCGCCGCACGGCTTGCAGGAGATCCACATCCACCTGCTGGCCGCCTTCCCGATGCCGCTGATCCTGGAGTACTACAACCCCAACGTGGCCGGCCTGAACGACGTCATGTTCCACGAGAAATTGGAACTGACCGAGCGCGGCACGGTTCGTCTCCCGCAGGGCCCCGGCCTCGGGATGAACGTCAACTGGGAGGCCCTGAGCGAGTATCGGGTGACCTGAGCGCCGAACCGGGCTGCGACGCCGCTCGCGGCGGTGTGAAACACTGCGCGGCAGCCGACTCGAATTGGTAAACCCTCATGCGCCCGAACCGTCTTCGCGAACTGTTGGATGCCGGCAAGCCCAGCTACAGCACGCACGTTCTCATCTCCTGGCCCGCGATCGTTGAGCTGGTCGGCCAGACCGGGCAGTACGACTACGTGGAATTCGTGGCCGAGTACGCGCCGTATGACCTGTACGCGCTGGAGAACATCGGGCGCGCCATCGATCTGTTCGACAACTTCAGCGGCATGATGAAGATCGAGCAGGAGCCACGCACGTACCTGACGGTTCGGGCCATCGGCTCGGGGATCCAGAACCTCTTGTTTGCGGACGTGCGAACTCCCGAGGAAGCGCGCGAGTGCGTGCAGGCGGTCCGGGCCAGCACCCCGTCCACCGGCGGTCGGCATGGCGCGGGTTCGCGCCGCGACACCGGCTACGTGCGCGAGGGCGGCAGCCAGGCGTTCGTGGACGCGCTGGAACAAGCCGTGGTGATGCTGATGATCGAGAAGGACGAAGCCGTCCGCAATCTCGAGAACGTTATTGGCGTCGGCGGCGTGGACATGGTCCAGTTCGGTCCCACCGACTACGCCATGAGCATCGACAAGCCCGGCCAGGGTGGGTCCCCTGAGGTCCGCGAAGCCGAGGCCTACGTCATCAGGACCGCGCTCGGCATGGGCATTCAGCCGCGCGCCGAGATCGGCTCGCCCGACCACGCCAAGCGCTACCTGGACATGGGCGTGACCCACTTCTCAATCGGCACCGACATCGGCATCCTCTCCAGCTGGTGGGCCCAAAACGGCGAAGCCCTGCGCGCCGCGGTGGACGGGGCCTAGGCGGAGTCCGATCCGCAGCGGGTCATCGGGGCGGTGAGTAGCGGACGCACCACTGATGTCGCTGTCGTCGGCGGCGGCATCGTCGGCCTGGCCTGCGCCTGGGAACTGCGACGGCGCGGCCTGCGGGTCACGCTGATCGAGCGCGGACGCCCCGGACGGGAGTCGACCTGGGCCGCCGCCGGGATCATCGCCGCCCACCACTACGGGGCCGGCCCCGGACCCCTGTTCGACCTGCTGCGCCGCTCGCTCGCGGCCTATCCGGCATTCCTGGATCAGGTTGGGGCTGATGCGGTGGGCTGGAGTCCCGACGGCATCCTCGCAGTCGCGCGCACCGACGAAGACGTCACGGAACTCACGTTGAGAGTGTCCTGGCTGACCGATGCCGGATACCCGGCCGAACTCCTGGCGCCGTGGGAACTGCGCGCGCTGGAACCGTCGTGTATAGGTCCCGTTGAAGCGGCGGCGCTGTTCCCGGCTGACGCCTCGCTGGACCCGCGCCCATTGGCCGCGGCCCTGGAGCAAGCCGTTCGGTCGACTGGCGTCCAGGTTTTGACGGACTCACCGGCGACCTCCATCCAGGTCATCGGCAACCGCGTCACCGGCGTCGCCCTGCATGACCGATCAATCGCCGCCCCAGCGGTGATCCTGGCCGCCGGCGCCTGGTGCGCCGGCCTGGCGCCGGGCTTCCGGCTGCCGGTGCGTCCCTGCAAGGGGCAGATGTGCGCCGTGCGCGCCGAGGGACCGCGCCGCGCAATCAACTTTCCCGAAGGCGTCATCGTCGCGCGCGCCGACGGGCGCGTTGCGCTGGGCGCCACGCAGGAAGACGTGGGGTTCGACGCCCACATCGAGGCCGACGCCATCCGGCAGGTACAAGGCGATGCCGCCGCCCTCGTCCCCGGACTCGCAGACGCCGAGATCGTGGAAACCTGGATGGGGTTCCGCCCTCAGTCGGCCGATGGTTTCCCGGTGATCGGCCCGACGCCGGTCGAGGGACTTGTCGTCGCCACCGGCCACTTCACCAAGGGCATCGCCCTTGCGCCCGTAACGGCCGAACTCGTCGCCGACCTCATATGCGACGGCCGTCCCGACCCGCTCCTCAGACCCTTCGGCCCGGACCGCTTCGCCTGAGGCCGACGGCCGGAACCACCAGCCTGCGCTGCTCAGCCTCTCGCGACCTGCCTGCCGGTGAGCGCCGGCATTCGCTCCAGGTACCAGGGGCTCGGCCCGGAATCACGTCGAACGCCTGCGGAGAAGCACTGGACACATCGGCCCGAAAAGTGGACACATCGGCCTGAAAACGAGACACATTGGCCTCAAAAGTGGACACATCGGCGAAAAAAGTGGACACATTTCGGCAAACGGTGAACACATTCGCCGCAAACCGTGAACACTTGGCTCGAAAACCCGGCTGAACCGTCCGTCGCCGTCCGCTAGGGCCGCTCCTTCTGGGCGCCGATTCTCGTCCCTGCCCCCGCCCTTGCCAGTCGTAAGCATATCGTGTACACTGGATCTGCCATCTCCACCCCATCCCCGAGTCCCCTTGTTCGCGCCCCTTGCCCCTCGCTTCCCCGGCTCCGGTTATCTCGCCGCCCTCCTTACGCCCGTGCTTGCCCTACCAACCTGGCGCGACCATCGCTTCGCGGCTTGCCCAAAGCCCCGCAACTCGTCCCCATTGCGCCCCGAAAATCCGCCCCAAGCTGTCTC
>JAJEDE010000027.1 GCA_022821645.1 Chloroflexota bacterium | reverse complement strand
GGATTCGCCAGGGTGACAGTGCAGGGGCCGGGACAGACCGATCTGCCCTGGGTCGTGAGAGACCGTGAGAGAGCAGGGTCGTCCCGGCCCTGACGCTGGCGCAGAGCCCGAACAGGTGCCGGGGCCGTAACCACGAGCCCGCATCGGCAAGGCAGGGCGTGTCGCCAGCGTGGCCGGAGGGTACCCAATGGCAGCTCCCACGGACGTGGCGGTCGGGATCGATGTGGCCAAGGCGCAGTTGGACATCGCGGTCGAGCCCACGGGGACGACCTGGACGGTGCCGCGCTCGCGGGGCGGCCTGCGCCGCTTGCAGGAGCAACTCCAGGCGCTGGGGCCCAGCCGGATCGTGGTGGAAGCCAGCGGCGGCTACGAGCGGCTGGTGGTGGCCACCCTGGCCGCGGCCGGCCTGCCGGTGGTCGTGGTCAATCCGCGCCAGACTCACGACTTCGCGCGGGCCCTCGGGCGCCTGGCCAAGACCGACCGGCTGGACGCCCAGGTCCTGGCCCGCTTCGCCGCTGAAGTGCGGCCGCCGGTGCGGCCCCAGCCCAGCGCGGTGGTCGAGGACCTCCAGATCCTCAGTCGCCGGCGGCGCCAACTGGTCAACGACCGCGCGGCCGAGCAGCAGCGGCGTCGCCACGACCGCCCCCATCTGGACCTGGGCGTCGACCTCCTGGCCGCCGCACGGACCGCGGCCCTCGCCAAGGTCGAGCGCCAGCTGGCGGCCCTGGTCCAGACCACGCCCGAGTTGCAGGCCCGCGCCGCCTGGCTGCGCAGCATCCCCGGCATCGGCCCCGTGGCCGTCGCCACCTTACTGGCCGAAGTGCCCGAACTGGGCGCCTGCTCCCGCCAGCAGGTCGCGGCCCTGGTCGGGGTGGCGCCCTTCAACCGCGACAGCGGCGCCTGGCGCGGGCGTCGCAGTTGCTGGGGCGGGCGCGCCCAGGTGCGCACCGCGCTCTACATGGCCGCCCTGACGGCCGCCCGCCGCAACCCCCACCTCCGGGTCTTCTACCAGCGCCTCATCACCGCCGGCAAGCCGGCCAAGGTGGCCCTCGTCGCCTGCATGCGCAAGCTGCTGGTGCTCTGCAACGCCCTCTGCCGCGACCACACCATGTGGGATCCCACCATGGCCTAACCCTTGACCCCCAACACAGGTGCTCTCCCCTTCCCCAATGGACACCTCCCCCGCCAAAGTGGACACATTCGGCCGAAAAGTGGACACATCGCCCCAAAAACTGGACACATCAGGCGAAAAACGGGACACATTTGCCTGACAGAGTGGACACATCCCCGCCTCCCCGCAGACCTGTCCTGCGCCTGCCGAAGGAGAGAATCCTCGCCTTCCTTCCCTGCCCTCTCCCCTTCCTCACTGAACACATTGGCCACCAAACTGAACACATCACCCCAAAAAGTGAACACTTGGGCCTCACCGCCTGAACACATCCGGGTGCCCGGCATCCGCCCGCCCACACACCCCCGCCACCCCTACGCCTTCTGTAATCGAATCGTGTACAATAGGGCGTCTCGCTCACCCAACCCCTCTGAGGCCCCCGCGTGCCCGCCCTCGTCCCCCGCCTGCCACCCCGCACTCCCCGCCTCTGGCGTCCTCCCTGGACAGGCTTTCTCCGCGCCTCCCTCGCCGTCCTCCTGCGCCTCCGGCCCACCCGTCCTGAACCCGGCCGCCTGCCCCCCGCCGCCCCCAGCCCCAGCGCCCGCCGCGCCCCGGCTCCCAGGCCTCACGTCCCCTCAACCGCGTCCCTCCACCCCAAAAATCGCCTAAAACCCTCCCTCGCCAGCGCCACCCCCTCTGGGGGTGGCGCTGGCGAGGGAGGGTTCCCCCTTTCATCTCCCACTCGCGTCCCGGTACCCGTCGTCCGTTCCGGCGCTCCGGAAATCCACCCTGCTTCACGCACTGGGTCATTTGGCCAGAGAGAGCGCCGGCGGCGCCACACCCACCCCTGCACCGTTACCATGACCCCCGACGAGTCCGCTGAATCCCCGCCCCATGCTCGACACCCTCATGTCGGTCGACGAGGCGATCTTCACGCGCCGGACCTGCCGCAAGTTCCGCAAGGACCCGGTGTCGCCGGAGACCCTCACCAAGATCATCGACGCCGCGCGCTACGCGCCCAGCTCCTGCAACCTGCAGCTCTGGGACTTCGTACTCGTCAACGACCCCGAAACCAAGGCCGAGGTCGCCGAAGAAACCCGCTACGTCCACCTGGCCCCCGTCTCGCTCTTCGTCTCCTACGGCAACAACTACACCCGCGAGAACTACGCCTGGGTCCAGAGCGCCGCCGCCGCCATCCAGAACATGATGCTCATGGCCCACAGCCTGGGCGTGGCCAGCTGCTGGGTCGACACGTTGGGCGACGTCGACCGCATTCGCCGCATTCTCGGGCTGCCGGCCGAACGCGAAATCCTGGCCCTGGTGCTCTTCGGCTACCCCGAACTCATCCCCAAGGCCCCCCGCCGCCGCGCCATCGACATCCTGCTGCACTACGACAAGTACAAGGGCCGCCTCAACTGGCCCAGCAGCGACGACCCCGAGGAATGGACGCTCGAACAAATCCGCGACTTCCAGATGGCCAAGATCCGCAACGGCGCCCGCTACAACAAGCCCGTACCCTCCGAACGCGACGCCGTCCTGGAAGCCCTGGAGGATTTCGTGGACGTCCAAGAGGGCCGCTGGCTGGACGTCCTACCCCTCACCGGCCTCTACACCGAGGAAATCGCCTCCCGCTACCCCAAAGTCGACCTCACCTTCGCCGAGATGACCGACCAGGTCTTCGAATTCGTCCAGGACCGCGCCCCGCGCACCCTCCGCCACGAGCTCTACCCCGACGCCTTCCACGAAGGCCCCGAGGGCTACGACGTCATGTCCCTGGTCTTCCGCCTCGAGGGCTACCCGCGCGACGAACGCCGCCAGTTCCTCACCACCATGCGCCGCCGCATCAAGGACGACGGGCAGCTCTTCCTGGCCTTTATAAACCGGCGCTCCTACCACCGCCCCTTGCGCTGGATGCGCGGACGCATCGGCCACTCCGGCGTCGAATACGCCCTGGCGCCCGACCCCAGCCTGGGACCATTCAAAGCCGCCACGCCTGGCGAAATCCGGGCCGACCTCCACGCCACCGGCTGGCGCGTTCGCGACCGCCGCCACTTTTTCGCCATACCCCCGGGCGACGAGATCGAATTCCGCGCCGGCCGCAAGGGCCGCAAGGTCAAACTCGCCGGCCAGACCCTCACCCGCATCAGCCGCCTGCTGCAGCCCGTCGACCCGGTCCTGGGACCCGTCGCCCGCATCCACGCCTGGGACGTCGTTCCCGACTGATCCTCTCCGCTACGCCTCGAAGCGGACCTCGTAGATCACCGCCTCGCCGGACGGGTCGCGAAAGGCCTCCACAAAGCGCCCGTCCACCAGCTTCGTCTCGATGTCGACGGCCTGCGCCTCGGTCAGTTGGGCCGGATCGATCAGGACGTAACGGATGTCAAGCCGCCTCAGCGCGTGGTCGCTCAACTCCTGCTGCGCGCGCCAGTAGACGTCCCGGTACTGGTCGACCTGCGACAGCGAGTGATACCCATACGGAATGAACTGGCCCGTCTGGGCGGAGACGTCAAGCGTGATCCCGGGCGCACCGCGGTCAAACAGGTCCACGGTCGTCTGCGCGCCATGCAAAGCCAGCAGCCGCTCGTGCACCTCGGTTTCCTGCAACAGGAACTCACGCGCTCCCGCTGGCAGCCGGTCCTCGGTCGCGGGCGGCTGCCCCACCATGCGCGGCCAGGCCATGGCCGATAACACGAACGCCCCGCACAACACGCCCGCCGCCAATATCGCGGCGCCGGCGGCCAACCTCCGGCGCAGCCCGGTGGCCGGCAGCGCCTCGGCGCCCAGGATGGCCAGCGCCGGGACGGTCAGGGTCAACCCGATCTGTGCCAGCCGGTTCAGATTCGGTGCCGACTCTTCCGCTCGCAACACGATCACCACCGCCACGTTCATCGCCGCAATCAGCAGCCAGGGCGCGGCCCCGCTGGCGCCTCGCCGATAGACCACCCACCCCAACGCCACCCCCAGGACCCAGAACAGCAACCCGCCGTCGACCAGGAACTCGGCGCTCAGGATTGGCGTGTCGTGTCGACCCTGCAAGGGCCACGTCACCCACGGACCCGAGCTGTTGAACCCCCAACTCGGGAGATGGCCGAAATGGGCGCTGTTCGGCGCCAGTTCAAGGCGTCCCAGGTCGGGGTCGTCGCCAAACGTCCCGGCCAGGACGCCGCTGGTGGTCTGGGCCAGCAGCAGAGCCGGAACGGTGATCGCAGCCAGCGCGGCCGAGGCGGCCAACGCCCGCCGAGCCCGCAACGGACGCCGCACCCAGAACCACAGGCCCAACCCGGCCGGCGCCGTCAGAACCAGGAACTCATTGCTTGGCGCCAGGTAGACGAGCGCCGCCGCCGCAACCGCCCACGCCGCCGGCGAAGGCCCCCGCCAGGCCCGCGTGACGGCCGCGATGGCGACAACCGCCGGAACCAGGCCGTGCAGCGCGGTGATGTTGTGCGTGGCCATGGCAAAGGGGCCGCCCAGGAACAGTCCGCTCCACGCAATCGTCTCCGGCGCTCCCACAATCACGCCCAGCACGTCGCCCAGCCCCCGTTCCCGGATCGCCGCCGGCGTCAGCAGCCAGTACAGCGGCCCCCAGGCGTAGGCCACGGCCGCGCCCGCCAGCGCCCATCCCGGACCAATACGGCCGGCCAGCGCCCCGTACAGCGTCAGCACCAGGACGACGGCCGTCGACGCCACCAGGTGCGGCATTACCGCGGGCGTCAGCACGTCCAGCAGGTCCACCGCGCCCGCCCCCAGCGTGTGCATGGCAACGCGGTACTGCAGCGGGTAGTCCGGCTCGAACGGGTTGACCACCGGGAAGTTGCCGCGGGCGATGCCGGCTACCAGCCCGCTGTGCATGTACAGCGTGCCCGCATCCGCGCGTCCCACGCTTCCCTCGGTCCAGAAGGCCAGAGCGGAGAGATAGGCCAGCAAGCTGGCGGCCGCGACGCCGGCGACCGCCGGACGATGATCCCGGCGCGGTGCGGGCGCCGGCAGTCGCCGCAGGGCCAGCGCGCCAAGTGCGCATAAGACCCCCGCCACCAGCAAAGCGCTGCCAACGGGCATTACCCGCGGCAGCCACAGCAGCGGCAGCCCCAGCGCCACCAACCCGATCCCGCTGCCCAGGGCGGCGCGACTCAGCCGCGAGGGCGCCGCCAGCACGCTGGCGGCCACGCGGTATCCCAGCCCGCCGGCGGCGGCGAGACACAAGATCAGCGCGGTCAGACTGAGCCACATCATGACCCGCGAGTGTGGCGAGGGCGCCCGTGGTCCGCAATGGGCGGCCATCGCTCGCCTAAACTGCGCGAGTTCGTGGCGCTGACGGCGTGGCGCGGCAGGTGATTGGTAGGGCCCCTGGGTCGTAGACCCGTCAACGCCTGAAGTGCGCCGTCACGCAATCGAAATGGCCTCCATGCTTCTAACCATTGTGGTGCCGGCCTACAACGAGGCCGAGCGCCTTGGCCGTACCCTGCCGCAGATCCTCGCCTGGCTGGCGACGTTTGCCGGCGGCGGGCGAGTCCTGGTCGTTGACGACGGCAGTACCGACGCTACCGGCGATGCCGTGCGTACGCAGATGCAGTCCCACCCGAACCTAGACCTGATGACGCTTTCACGGCAGAGCGGCAAGGGCGCCGCCGTGCGGGCAGGATTGCTCGCGGCCTCGACGGAGATCGTCGGCTTCATGGACGCCGATCTGTCAACCGACCTTCAACACGTACCGCAGGCTGTGACCGCGATCCGGGACGGCGCGGACATCGTCATTGGTTCAAGGGCGCTCGGCCGCAGCCAGACCGTCCTGCGGCAGCCCGTATATCGACGAGCCGGCGCACGGATATTCCGCGAGCTGGCTCGCCGGGTTGGAGGCCTCCCGGATACGCCTGACTCGCAGTGCGGGTTCAAGTTCTATCGGGGACCCGTGGCGCACGACCTCTTTGGCGCGGCCGTGATCGATCGCTGGATGTTCGACCTTGAGATCCTGCGGCTGGCGCGGCACAGGAATTACACCGTCCACCAGCTACCAGTTGAATGGACAAATGACCCCGACTCGCGTCTGCGTCTGACCGTGGACACGCTGCGCATGACGCGCGACCTGGCGCGGATCCGCTGGCGCTTCCTCATCGGCCGCTACGGCCCGCCCGGGCCACCCGCCTAAGGCCAGCCGATGGGTCCTCCCCGCTGCCTCCCCCTCGCCGCCACGACCGGCGGCACGGCCTAGCCGCCATGGGCGACCTGATTGCCGCCACGCGCGAGTTCCTGCTGGAGTTCCTGGAAGCCAACCAGTACCTGGCGCTGGCCATCTATGTCGGCGTGGAAGAGGCCGGCGTTCCGTTTCCCGTGCCGGCCGACACGGCCATTGTGCTGATGGGATATCAGGTGTACCGCGGCGTGGCCAATCCCGTCGCCGTGGTGGCCACGGTCGTCGTATCGGCGACAGCCGGCGCATCGGTGCTCTATTGGCTGGCCCGGCTGGTCGGACCGCGCCTCATCGACCGCTTCGGGCGCACGCTCCATATCACGCCCGAGCGACGTGAGCGCGCCGAGCGTTGGATTCACCGCTACGAAGTACCCGCGATTGTTATCGGACGGCTCATACCGGGCTTTCGCATCGTCATCACCGTGGTGGCCGGCGCCGCGCGGGCCAGCTTCTGGAAGTTCCTGCCGTCGGCCGCCCTGTCCGCGCTGATCTGGGCGGGCATCTATATGGGCATCGGCTGGGGCCTGGGCGACCAGTACCAGCGCGTGGCGTCGGCGGTCGAGGCCGACCCGCGCGTCGGGTTTGGGATCGTCCTGGCCGCCGTCGTGGTGGTCGGCGCCGTGGTTGTGTTCAGGCTTCGGCGGCGCTTGTTTCGGCAGATCGGGCCACGGCAGCCTGGCGACGACGAGCCCCCGCCGACGCCCGGCTAGGTCGTCGTTCGCTCGGCCTCGCTCAGGCGTCCGTTGCGCCCCACCACTCGCTTGATCAGGGTCAGCCAACTCGACGAGCCGTGGCCGCGCCAGTCCAGGTCATCCTGCAGTTTCATCAGCCGGTCCATGCGGCCCAGCCGCTCGGCCCGCTCGTAGATACGCAGCCACACGCAGGGCAGGGTCGGGTCGGTCTCGCACATGCCGTAGACGTCGGTCCCGCCGCACGGCCCGTCCCGCAGCCCCTTGGGGCAGGCCATCGGGCAGATGAAGGCCGTGTCCTGCAGGATGCAGTGCCCGCACATCTGGCAGCCGAACAGCGGGCGCTTTACCAGGCGCTCCACCAACGTGAAGGCTTGGACCGGGGCGTCGCGCAAGGCCCGCTGCGCGGTGATCTGCGTGATGTTCACGGCGTACGAGGACCCGTCGGGCAGTTCGTGCCATCAAGTATATGGGCGGGCACGCGCCGGCCTTCCCCGCTCAGGCCGACGCGCCGCTTTGACCGGCCTCCGGCGTAGGCCGCACCGTCGGCGGGGTGATCCGGCGTGCCGGAATGAGCAGTCGACGCCCGACAAATAGCTGCGACGGATCAGTGATCTCGTTCAGTTCGGCCAGATCCTCCACGGTCACGTCCAGATCCTGCGAGATCGCGTACAGCGTGTCGCCTGCCTGCACGACATACACGTCGTCGCCTTCTGCCCCGCCCACGACCGGCGTCTCTGGCTGCACGCGTTCGCCCGGCTGCGGCAACTCGAGCTTCTGCCCCGCGAAGATGCTGTTGGGATCGACCAACTCGTTCTTGGCCTGCAGGTCGTCCAACGTGATCCCGAAGCGCTCGGCAATGGCAAGCAGCGTGTCGCCCGGCTGCACCGTGTATGTCTGCGGGGCCGGCGTGGGCGTGGGGGTCGCCGCGGGCGTGGGGGTCGGCGTCGGCGTCGGACTCTCCAGAGTCTCGGGGGTAGCCGTGGCCGTCTCGGTCGGCAGGCCTATGCCGCCGCCCTCGGTCGCCTGCGTGTAGAGGACATACGCCACTGCGCCCAGGATCAGCAGCCCGAGCACTCCCAGAATCAACTCCCGGCGCGAACTGTCCAGGCCTACCCACCTCCGGCGCTTCCGGGCATCAAACCCTTCAGGCGGCTGGCCGACACACGGCGAGTATAGGCGTGCGACCGCCGAATCGGACGTACCATGCGCGGATGCAGGCGCTTGTACTGGCGGCGGGTTGGGCCACGCGGCTGGGTTCCATTACCGGCGGCGGGCCGAAGCATTTGCTGCCCATCGGCTCGCGCACCGTCATTGACTTCGTCGTCGACCGTCTTGGCGCAGTCCCCGACGTCGAGCACGTCACGGTCATTACCCACGACGTGTTCTTCCCACTGTTCGTGGAGTGGGCGGCCGCTCGGCCGGGCCGACCTCCCGTGACCGTCATGAGCGACGGCACCAACTCGCTGGACACCCGGCTCGGGGCCGTCGGGGACATGGCCTACTTCATCAGGGAGTCGGGCATCGACGACGACTTGCTGGTGGTCGCCGGCGACAATCTGTTCGACTTCGACCTCGCGCCCGTTGCGCAAGCCGCGCGGCATGACTTCGCTATTGGGCTTTATGACTGTGGCTCGTTGCGACTCGCGCCCCTCTACGGCGTGGTCGAAATCGACGATGGTGGCGTGGTGACCGGCTTTGTCGAAAAGCCGGAGCATCCCGTCAGCACGCTGATTTCAACCGTTGTCTACGGAATCCCGCGCAAACGTGTTGGCGTCGTGCATGCGTACCTCGACGCCGGCGGCGATCCCGATAAGTCCGGCGACCTGATCGCGTGGCTGCACACCCGTGAGCGGGTCCTGGGACAGGTCTTCTCGGGGCGCTGGATCGATATTGGCAGCCCCGACGAGTACGCGCGCGCCCAGGCTGAATTCGGCGGGTGACACCAGCCCTGCCCGCGGCTAGAGGCTCCTCGGAATCATGAGCGTCGTCCTGGCTCTCGCGCTTGGCGTCTCCAGCGGGCTGAACCCCTACGTCACGGTGGCGATTACCTCGGTCGTCGCGGCCCGTTCCGACCTGCTGACGCCGGCCCCCGCATTCGCCTTCGTCGCCTCGACGTGGATGTTTGTGGGTGCGCTGCTGCTGCTGCCCATCGACATCTTCGCGGACAAGTTCCCGGGCAGCGGCGGCCTCATGGACCGCCTGGGCTGGGTGCTGCGCCCCGTCGCCGGTGGGATGGTTGGCGGCGCGGCCATGGCCATTGCCGGACCCGGCGTGATCCTGGGGGTTGCGCTGGGCGCCCTGGCGGCGCTGGCCACCCATGCCCTGCGATTGCGCACCCGCCGCCGTGTCCAGTGGCGGATGCTCGGCTTCGGCCGGATCGTCTTCGGCGCCTACGGCGACTTCGGCAGCGGCATCGTCGCGATGATCGCCCTGCTCACGCCGCCGCTCGGTCTCGCCATCGCCGCCAGCCTCGTCACCGCCGCGCTGCTCGTCGACCGTCGCTGGGGCGGCGAAGAACCGACCTAGGCGGTCGAGTCCTCCGCGACGCCCAGCGCTTGCAGCACGCCCCGCGCCTTGTGCTGGGTCTCGGCGTATTCCAGGGCCGCGTCCGATTCCGCCACGATCCCGGCGCCCACGTGCAAGTGGCCCACGCCCTGGCGCTGTTGCACGGTGCGGATCGCAAGGCTGGCGGTGAGGCCGCCGTCGAAGCCCAATGCGAAGACACTGCCGCAGTAGGCGCCGCGCCGCACCGGCTCCAGTTCGTCGATGATCTCGGAGGCGCGGATCTTCGGCGCGCCCGTAATCGAACCGCCGGGCCAACAGGCCTCGAGCAGCCTGGCGGCTGACACCCCGGATCCCAGGTCGCCGCGCACTTCCGAGACCAGCTGCCAGACCGTCGGCAGCGCCTCGGTCCGCCAGAGTTCAGGCACGCTGATCGAGCCCGGGCGGCACACCCGCCCGAAGTCGTTGCGCAGCACGTCCACGATCATCACGTTTTCCGCCCGGTCCTTGGGACTGGCCCGCAGCCGCGCCTCGGCGGCGGCGTCCAGGGCGGGGGTGCGGCCGCGCGGGGCGGTGCCCTTGATCGGTCGCGTGCGGGCGTGACCGGCGGGCTCAACGCGCAGGAACAACTCCGGCGACGCGCTGGCCAGTTCGACGCCATCGGCTTCCAGGTAGGCGCCAAACGGAGCGGGATGCGCCGCCGCCAGGCGCTGGAAGAGCTCCAGCCCCGGCTCCGGCGCGTCAAACTCGATCCGCCGCGCCAGGTTCACCTGGTAGCAATCGCCGGCGGCGATGTAGTCCTTCACCGCCGTCACCCAGCGCCCGAACTGGCGGTGGTCCGCGTTCGTGCGGGCGGTTCGCGGCGCGGGTGGTGGGGCCGACATTTCGCGCACGCATAGGCGTGACTGCACCTGGGCGCAGAGGTCGTCCGGGTCGCGCCCGCCGTGCGACGTCGCGACAATCCAGCCGTCGCCGCTTCGGGCGTCGCGCGCCAGCACCCAGTCATACACGCCGAACCACATCAGGTCGGTGGGCGGCGGTCCCGGACAGCGACCCGGGAGGACCTCAAGCTCATAGGCGGCGTCGTAGGCGATATACCCAATCGCTCCGCCGGCAAACGGCGGGAGCGAGCCGTCGCCCAGCGTCCCCCCGGAAGGCACGACCTGGTCGAGAGCCGCGAAGCCATTGCCCGGCAGCTTGCCCCGGGCCTCGGAGGCGACCCCTCCGGCCGTCCAGCGGACCGTGTCGAACGGATCGGCCGCCAGGTAGGACCAGCGTCCCTCGCCGGTGAGGTCCGAGCCGCCTTCCAGCACCGCCATCGCCGGCAGGTCGCGAAACGCATCGGCCAGCAGGCGCAGCGGGGGCAACCCGTCGATCCGGAGCACACGGCCGGCCTGTCCGTTCGCGTGCAGTCGAGGCACGATGTCGCCGGCGCGTGCAGCGGGCGGGGAGACTTGTGGCATGAACGGACGCGGCGGAACCCGGCGCGAAATGGGGCCGCTCATCCTAGCGCCGCCCCGGACGCCGGCGTCGCGGGAAATGTTTCACGTGAAACATTCCGGGCTGGCGGCTCGATGAGCCTGCCGACCGGCAAGCTGCCGCTGCCGCTGCTGCGCCAGGCGCTGGACCGGGTCCCACGCGACGACTCGGCGGTGCTGGTCGGCGCGGAACCGGGTGAGGACGCCGCCGTGATTGATGTCGGCGGCCCTGAACTCCTGGTCGCCGCCGCCGACCCGATTACCTTCGCGGCCGCCGACATCGGGACCTATCTGCTGGCGGTCAACGGCAACGACCTGGCCGTCACAGGCGCCGAGCCGCGCTGGCTGCTGGCTACCGTGCTGGCCCCGGCGGGTACCACGGCCGACCAGATCCAGGCTTTGCTGGCTGAGGTGGCCGAAGCCTGTTCCGCCGCCGCCGTGGCCCTGGTGGGCGGGCACACCGAGATCACCGATAGCGTGAACTCCCCGGTTGTGGCGGGCACGCTGCTGGGAACCGCGACACGCGACTCGCTCGTTCGTACCTCCGGCGCGCGCCCGGGCGACGCGCTGGTGCTGGTGGGCGAGATTGCCGTCGAAGGCACGGCCATCCTGGCCGGCGACCAGGCCGACGCGCTTCGATGTGCCGGAGTCAGCGAGGCGGACATCCAGGCTGGAGCCTCGAGGCTAGAGGCGCCGGGAATCTCCGTGCGGCCAGCGGCTGCCGTCCTTCGGTCCGCCGCTGAAATCCACGCCATGCACGATCCCACGGAAGGCGGGCTGGCCGCCGCGTTGCGCGAGCTGGCCGAGGCGGCAAGCGTGGGACTGCGGGTCAATCGCGACGCGGTGCCGGTGCTGCCGGAGTGCCGGCGTATCTGTCGCGCGCTGGGGCTCGACCCCTATGCGCTGCTGGCCTCCGGCGCCCTGCTGGCCAGCCTGCCCTCCGCTCAGGCGAGCACGGCGCTGACGGCCCTTCGAAACGCCGGCTCGACGGCCGCCGTCATCGGCGAAGTCACCGCGGCAGCCGAAGGCATGCGTTGGACGGTCGGCGGGAGCGACGTGCCTATCCCAACGGTTGAGCGCGACGAACTGGCGCGTTTCCTGGAATCGGTCTGACGCGCCGGTACCATTCACCAGTCCGACTTCCCGCTGGGGGCGCCGTGCCCAACTCGACGATCGACCTCCGCAGCGACACCCTCACCAGCCCCACGCCCGCGATGCGCCGGGCCATGGCGGAGGCGGAGGTCGGCGACGATGTCTTTGGTGAAGACCCCACCGTGCAGTCGCTCGAAGAGCGCTGCGCCGAGATGTTCGGCATGGACGCCGGGCTACTGGTGGCCAGCGGCACGCAGGGGAATCTCTGTTCCCTGCTCACTCACTGCCGTCCGCGGCAGGAAGTCATCGCCGAACGCGGCTGCCACGTGGTCACCTGGGAAGTCGGCGGCTGGGCCTCGCTGGTCGGGGTCACCATGGCTGCGGTCGATGCGCCCAACGGCGTCCTGACGTCCGATCTGATTCGCGGCGCGGTCAAGGCGCCGAACGTGCACCTGGTGGACACGCACCTGGTCTGGATCGAGAACACCCACAACACGGCGGGCGGCACCTGCACCCCGCCGGACCGCATGGCCGAACTGGTTCAGACGGCCCATGAACTGGGCTTGCGGGTCCACGTGGACGGCGCCCGCATCTTCAACGCGGCGGCCGCGCTGGAATGCTCGGTCGCCGACCTGATGCAGGGCGCCGACAGCGTGCAGTTCTGCCTCTCCAAGGGTTTGGGGGCGCCGGTTGGGTCCCTGCTAGTGGGATCGCACGACTACATCCACGAAGCGCGGCGCGTACGCAAGATGGTCGGGGGCGGCATGCGGCAGGCAGGTGTGTTGGCGGCGGCGGGGCACGTGGCGCTGGACGAGACTCCCCAGCGACTCCCGCAGGACCACGCCAACGCGCGCCTGCTGGCCGAGCTGCTGAGCGACACGCCCGGCCTGACGGTGGACCCCGACGCCGTGGCGACCAATCTGGTCTTCTTCGACATCGCGCCCGAGTTGGGTCTTCCGACAGAGTTCGAGGCCCGGCTGGATGCGGCGGGAGTGCGAGTCGTTGGCTTCGACGAGACCGGCCGCTGCCGCGCGGTGACGTATCACCAGGTTTCCACGGACGACATCCAGCGGGCGGCTGAGATCATCCACGACTGCGCCGCCACCGCCGCCGGCTGACGTGCGCATCCTGGTCACCGGCGCGACCGGGAATCTCGGTCCCTTTGTGATCCAGGCGCTGCGCCACGATGGCCACGAGGTTCGCGCCCTCGTTCGCGAATCCAGCGACCGATCCTGGCTCAACGCCAACCGGGTGGAGACGGTGGAAGGCGACATCTTGAAGCCGGGAACCTTGGGCGCGGCGGTGGACGGCATGGCCGCGGTGATCCACCTGGCCGGCCTGCACGACTCCTGGGCCCCGCGGGCGCAGGACTTCTTCGAGGCCAACGTGGACGGCACCTGCAACGTGCGCGACGCCGCCCGGGCGGCCGGGGCACATCGCCTGGTGTTCGTCAGCAGCGGGTCCACCATCGGCGAAGAGGAAGGCGAGGTTGGGTCCGAGACCACCGAGCGGCGGGAATACGCGCTCAGCGATTACGAACGCTCCAAGGTCGAGGCTGAGGCGGCGTTGCTTGAGGACGGGTCGCCGCTCGACGTTGTCGTCGTCAACCCGGGAACTGTCTACGGACCCGGGGACGCCTCGGGCACGGGCCAGGCGCTGATTGGGGCGTTGAGCGGTCGCCTGGGCGTTTCAGTTGACGAGCCCGTGGCCTGGGTCTACGTCAAGGACGTGGCGCGCGGGATCGCGCTGGCCCTGGTTCGCGGGCGGCCCGGCGAGCGCTACATCCTGGCCAGCCACAACCTGTCGCGGCTCGCCTTTCTGCAGCGGGCGGTCGACCTGGCCGACCTCGAGTACCAGATCAAACCAGCCTCGCCGCTGGCCTGGCAGGCCTTCGGCCTGATCTACAGCCTGCCGGCCTGGATCAGGCGCCAGCGACCGGTGATCTCACGCGCTGCCGTGCAGATTGCACTGCACGGAAGCCAGCTCAATGGTTCGAAGGCCGAGCGCGAGCTTGGTCTTGACTACACAGCGCTTGATGATGGCCTCAACACCACCCTCGACTGGCTGCACGAGGCCGAACTGGTCGATCTCCCCGAAGAAGATGACGATGAACCGGCCGCAGAGGAGCCGTCCGATGGAGATACCCAGCGAAGCTGAGGTCGAAGCCGACACCAGGGACTACTACCGGGCGCGCGCGCCGGAGTTCGAGCAGTGGATCCTGCGCGAGGGCCGCTACGCGCACGGTCCCGAGGCCGACGCCGCCTGGCATCGGGAAATGGCCGAGTTGCAACAGTTCGCCGGGTCGCTGACCGACGCCAGCGTTTTCGAAGTGGCGTCGGGCACCGGCTGGTGGACGCGCCTCCTGGCCGCGCGAAATCGAGTGATCGCCTCCGACTACGCGCCTGAGATGCTCGACGAGGCACGGCGGCGGGACGAGGATCATCTGCCGCTCGGCCGCTGCCGGGCCGACGCCTACCGGTTGCCCGCCGGCGACGGCTCGGTGGATGCCTGCATGTTCGGGTTCTGGCTGAGCCACGTGCCCATCGCGCGCTCCCAGGAGTTCATCGGCGAGGCGGCGCGCATCGTGCGGCCGGGCGGCTGGAT
Organism: Chloroflexota bacterium; assembly: GCA_022821645.1. GTDB lineage: Bacteria > Chloroflexota > UBA11872 > UBA11872 > UBA11872 > UBA11872. Next base: position 220,367 of record JAJEDE010000027.1, on the reverse strand, counting down.
CGTGCTGGTGGACTCGAAGCAGGCGGAACACTCCGGCGCGTCCGACCAATTTGTGAAGGGCGACCGCGTGCAGCGGCAGCACCGGCGGCTCAACGACGGCCGCGAGTTCACGATCTGGAAGATCTACTGGTCGCCCGAGGAACTGCACTCCCTGCTGGGCCTCGTCTGCACCGAGGTCGAAGTCATCCAGACCGACAACTTCTTCATCGGCGCCCGCGGACGGGTCAAAGATCCAGCCAAAGGGGGCTGAGGCTTCGGCCTGCGGCCGGCCGGAAACGGCCCTCAGGCGGAGGCCGCGTTTAGGCGCCCTTCAATTCCAGTTACGCGCTACTCGAGCCGACATGGTCTTCAAAGCGACCGACGCGTTCTTCGAGCCGACCAACACGCACTTCGACCCGCGCTAAGCGCTCCGAGAATGTGTCCATTCGGCCGGACAGCGCCCGGATATCCGCCCGGACTTCGCGCCACAGCGCGAGGGTCAATCCCCCGAGGCCCAGCAATATGGCGACCGCAGCGCCAATGATGGCGACGAGAATTGGAATGAGGTCTGCGTTCATGGCGGCATCTACTCCAACCGTGACCGCCCAAGTTACGTAGGACGAACCGCCGAGATCAGGTTAGGCGGGGTGCCGCTTAGACCTCAGGCTTGATCACCCGTGCCCTCATAGTACGACCAGGCGGGGAGTCTCAAAAGGCAAGCGACTCGCGCAGCCCGCAATCGCTCTCCGTGTTCTCGATGACGGGGTGGTGAGAGTAGTCAGCGTTTCGGCGACGAATCGTCAGGCCGCGAGTCGAACGATCAGATTCGCGGCGGAGAGGAATACCGAGACCACGGCGGTCAGGAGCAGCCCGATGATCCAGACTTTGAGGTTCGCGATGTCGGCCTTGGTTGCCAGGTGGTCGAAACCGCCCTCGAGCCGGCTAACACGCTCTTCCGCCGTGGCCATGGTCCCTCCTTCCCACGGGTCACTTCCGTGGGCGCCTGCACCTGATCAGAGGGCAGGCGAATGTTTCACGTGAAACATTGGGCTCTGACCGCCCGCAGAGGCACCTGTATCTGGCTTCAGCTTACTAACCCGCCAGCCGCTCGATTTCGTCCAGCAGGGCGAAGTCCTTTTCGGTTACGCCGCCTTCGCTGTGGGTGGAGAGGGTGAAGGTGATGCGCCGGTAGTTGATGAACATGTCGGGGTGGTGGTCGGCGGCCTCGGCCTCGGGCGCCACGGCGTTGACCAGGTTTACGACGGCCATGAAATCTTCCAACTCGAACTTTTTGACCAGGGCGCCGCCCTCGCAGGTCCAGCCGGACCGCTCGGCCAACCGTGCCTGGATGTCGTCGTCCGCCAGTAGTGCCATGAGAATCTCCCTTTCGAGCGCCCCTATAATCTGCGCTTCGTAGGCCTACCTTTCCACTCCCCGGCCCTGCGAGCCACCCACAATCGAGACTGACCTTCATGCGTGCATTGATCACGGGCGCCGCGGGTATGTACGGATTCAACCTGACCCGGCGGCTGCTGGGCGACGATCCCGGCGCCTCGGTGGTGGCCGTGGACGACTTTTCGCGCCACTTTCCGGGCGGGGAGCCGCTGACGCCTGAGGCAGAAGCCGGGCGTGCGCTGGAAATCGTGCGCCGTGACTTTGCGGACCTCACAACGGCCGAGCTCAACCGTTGGGCGCCGGACGTGATCGTGCACTTTGCCGCCCGCATCTCAGTGCCCGAGTCCATGGTGCGGCCGCACGCCTATTTCGCCAACAACGAGGCGGGCACCTTTCGGTTCGCCCACGCCATCGCCGATATGACGCGGCCGCCACTGTTGATCTACGCCTCGTCACCCGAGGTGTACGGTGCGCCGATCCGCGTGCCCATGGACGAGGACCATCCGCTGCGTCCCGTCACGGTGTACGCCGTCTCCAAGGCCGCGTGCGAGCTGCATTGCCTGGCCCTGCATCGCTGGTGGGGTCACCCGGTGGTGGTGATTCGGAACTTCAACACGTTTGGCCCGCACCAGAACATCGTGGGGTACCCGGCCGTGACGGTGGCCTTTGCCCGTCTTGCGCTGCGGGGCGACCCGCTACCGCTGGAGAACGGCGGCCGGCAAACGCGAGATTTCATGTACATCGACGACGCGGTGGACGCCTACGCACGGGTCATTGCCCAGGGCGCGGGGCTGGCCGGCTCCGTGTTCAACATCGGTACCGGGCGTGAGACAGCGATCCGCGAGGTTGCCCGGACCGTGCTGGCGGTGACCGGGTCCAACAGCGAAATCGTGGAAACGCCGGGGCGGCGTACCGATCTGCCGGCCCTGCGTGCCGACGCCACGCGGATTCGCGAGGCGACCGGCTGGAAGCCGGTGACGCCGTTCGAGGAGGGCATGCGGCGCACGGTGGAGTGGCTGCGCGCGGCGGACGCATGAGCGCGCTGGTTACGGGTGGCGCCGGGTTCATCGGCCGGCAGGTGGTGGCCGAACTGCTGGATCGGGGCGTGGCGGTGCGCGTGCTGGACGATCTTTCGCGCGCGCGGCCGGGCTCGCTGGAGGCGTTCGAGGGCCGGCCCAGCTTCCTGGGGCTGACGAAAGGCGACATCACCGATCCTGCGGCGTTGCGGCGCGGGCTTCTGGGCGTGGACACGATTTTCCACCTGGCGGCTTCCGTGGATGTCGGCGCCAGCGTTTACGGGCCTGTCCCGGCGGTTCGCGCCAACGTGCTGGGCACGCTGAACGTGCTGGAAGCGGCGCGGGCGGCCAATCTGCGCCTGGTGCTGGTGAGTACCTGCCACGTCTACGCCTCGGCCGCCGGCCCGCTGGACGAAGGGGCCGCGACCGTTCCGGCTTCGCCCTACGCTGCGTCCAAGCTTGCGGCCGACGACCTGGCCGTGGGGTATCGACGGGCGTTTGGCCTGCGCGACACGATCGTGCGGCCCTTCAACATCTACGGCCCCTGGCAGCGCAGCGACCTGGAAGGCGGCGTGGTGGCACGCTTCCTGCAGGCCGCCATGGCGGATCGGACGCTGGACGTGCACGGGGACGGGGCGCAGACGCGCGACTTCCTCTTCGTTGAGGATGCGGCCCGCGGCATTGTCGATGCGTCGGTGGAGGCGGCTGTGGGGCAGACGCTGAACCTGGCGACTGGACGAGAGACGAGCATTGCCGAGTTGGCGGCGCTGATCGACGCGGGCGCGGGTCGCGTCCGCCAGGTGCCGCATCCGCACCCGCAGGCGGAGGTGGAGCGCTACTTTGGCAATGCGGCGCGCGCCCACGAGTTGCTGAATTGGCGTGCGCGCGTGGCCCTGCCCGAAGGCCTGGCGCGCACGCGCGCCTGGTTCGCCGAACTGGCCGCGCGCTGACAGGCGGCGGCCTGCCGCCGCGCCACCCCGTAACAGACCGCTACCCACCGGCGTTCAGAGAGCGCCAGGACCACCGTTGCCGTGCTATTGGACGCTGAGCCAAGCGAAGAGCAGCTGAATGAGGTCATCCGCCGCGCCGCCACGCTGGACCGCGAGGCCTTCGGGGAACTCTATCGACTGTATGTCGACCGGATTCACCGCTATATCGCGTACCAGGTGAGCGACCGGGTATTGGCCGAGGACTTGGCGAACCAGGTCTTCCTGCGCGCCATGCAGGCGATCGGGCGCTACCAGCACCGTTCGATTCCCGAGTTCAACGGCTGGATCTACCGCATTGCCAAGAACGTGGTGGTGGATAACTGGCGCGCCACCCGCAGCACCGTGCCGTTGGATGAGGCGCTGGTGGCCGAGCGGGGCGAAACGCTGGACGCGCATTTTGAGTCGCTGGCCCGTCGCGAAGAGCTACGGGAGGCGATGCAGGCGCTGACTGAAGACCAGCGCCAGGTTCTGAGCTACCGGTTTGCGCTGGACATGAGCCACCGGGAAATCGCCCAGATCATGGACCGTAACGAACCAGCCATCCGCGCGTTGCAATTCAGGGCGGTTGCCACTCTTCGCAAGGTTATGGCCGAGGACGCCCGGTGAGCATGGATATCGAGACGGCCTTCCACTCGTCGCTCGACCGCCTGCTGCGCGGCGAGGCGACGCTTGACGCCTGCCTTGCCGAGCACCCGGAACACCACGAGCGCCTGCGCGACATGTTGGTCATGGCGCTGGATCTGCAGGCGCTGGCGCCGCTGCCGCTTGAGCGGCCGGCGGTGGAGCGCGGCGCGCGCCTGATCGACGAGGAGCTGCAGCACCTGCGCGCGCGGCTGGACCAGCAGCCGGAGCCGGCCAGCGCCTGGGAGCGCCTGACCTGGTGGTTCCCGCGATTCATGCCGGTGCGAATGGCCGGTCTGGCCGCGGCCTTCGCCATCGCGCTGGTCGCCTACGGCGGCGTGACGCTGGCGGCCGTGAACAGCGGACCGGATAGCGCCCTGTACGGCTACCGACTGACCCTGGAGGAGCTGCGAATCGGGTTCGCCTCGAACGAGGAGAAGGCGTACCTGTACCTGGATACGGCCGAGCAGCGGCTGCGCGAGATCGAATCGGCGGCCGGTGCCGGCGACTCCGTTGCCGTGGCTCGCGCCAGCACGGCGTACGAGGACGTTGTGCGCAAGGGCGTGGACGTGCTGGGGGCCGTGGCCCGCGGCACCGAGCCGGGCGCCGAGCGCACCGGGGACGTGGCCGAGGACTACCGCCGGCGCCTGGCCGAGCACGACACGAGATTCAACTCGCTGACGCACTCGGCCGCGGAGGCGCAGCGCGCGCCAATTACGCGGGCGCAATCGCTGGCGCAGGCCGGCCTGCAGGACGTGCATAGCGGACCGATCCTGGCCGCCGCGCCCACCGCGGCGCCCGATCCGGGCCTGACGCCCACGGTCACCGCGCCGGCGACGCTTGCCATACCGAGCCCCGCGCCTACCGAAGTTCCCACGCGGCCAGTGTCGCCCGCGCCGACGCCCGCACCCGCGACCCCGACACCGGCTCCCACGCCGGAACCCACACCCGAGCCGACGGCCACGGCCACGCCCGCCCCGACCATCGACGTGACGGGCAGCGCCGTGGTGGTGACGGGCGAGCTCAATGCCGTGACCGACTCTGCGGTGGTCGTGGCGGGCATCTCGATCGCCAGGGGCGACGTTGCGGCGGTGGAGGCCGTGCCCCTGACGGCACGGGTCCGGGCCGAAGCCCAGGTCGACGACGACGGCAGCCTGAAGCTGGTTGAACTAGCGATTGTGCAACCGGCGGCCGCCGTGGCTGTCGCCGAGGCGGACAGCCAGCCGACCCCGGCGCCGGAACTTTCGCCCAGCCCGAGCCCCACGCCAGCAGACGGAGCCGTGACGCCGGAGGCGACGACGACGGCAACGCCGGGCGAGGGCGAGGCGACCGCGACCCCCGAGGCGTCGCCTAGCGCGGAGCCAACGCCGAGCGAGAGCACGCCGGCCGCCGACGCCTCGCCAACGCCGACCGCCGCCGAGGGCGAGCCCACGGCCACTGCCGAAACGACGCCGACCCAGGCAGCCACCCCCGGCGAAGGCGAGCCGACGCCTGACGCCTCGCCAACCGCGACCCCGGAGGCCACGCCGACAACGGAGCCCACGCCGACGCAGCCTGCATCCGAGGTCTCACCGACGCCGACGGTTGCGGAAGGGACGCCGAGTCCGACGCCCGAGGCGACGCCCGGCCCTGAAGCGACGGCCGCGGATGGCACACCGACGCCCGCGGACGATTCGCAGCCGACGCCGGGACCGGACGCAACGCCAACGCCGACGGAGGGTGAGCCAACGGCGACGCCGGAGCCGCCGACGCCAACCGAGCCGCCGCCTGACGCCACGCCGACCCCAACCCCGGAGAGCACAGCGACGCCAACGCCTGCGCCGGACGCCGAACCGCCGGTGGCGCCCACGCTGGAAGGCGTGCTGGTGACGATCGACTCATTCAGCGTCCGCGCCGGCGGTATCGTCTTCAGCCGGCCGCTGGACACGCCCCTGGTGCTGCGCGGCCAGATGGCGCCGGGCGACGTGGTGCTGGTGACCTTTGAAGCGCTGCGCGCGGCTTCGTCGTACGTGCTGGTGGCGCATGAGGTGGCGCCGGCGCATCAGCCCGACGGTTCAGTCACCACGCGGTGGCAGGGATTCGTAAGCGAGATTGGCGCGGAGGCGCTGACGCTCAACGGCGTACGCATCCAGGTTCCGTCGGAGGCGCGCGACGCGGAGGTGTGGGCCGGTCTGGACGCCGGCGCCCTGGTCGAGATTGAACTCGCCGACGCGGCGGCCACCGAGCCCGTGGCCAGCGCCCTGCGCGTATTGAACTCGGGCGCCGCGCAGTCGTTCAGCAACCTGACGGCGGCGCCGTTCGGCTGACGTTGGCGCGGTTGGTCAGGCCAGAACGATCAGGTGCGGCGGCGCCCACATGCGCCAGCCGGCGCGCGTGGAATCGAGTCCAAACAACTGGCGCGGGGTCAGCACCGGCGAGTCCGAGAACCGCGGCGCGTACTTGTTGTGCTGGAAGATCTTGATGCCCCGCCACTGCAGGTGCGGATACGCCTCGGGATTGGTGATGGCGTTGTACTTGAGAATCTTGGCGTCGGGACTGCCGAAGCCATCGGCATCCAGCACCAGATCGACTTCCGGGAAGACTTCCAGGTTCCGCTTGCCGTAGACCATCGACCACGAGTCCGACACTTCATCCACAAACTGGTGGATGATCATGATCTTCTTGTGCGACAGCTGCTCGCTGCGCACGTAGTCGGCCAGGATGCGCTGGGCCTGGTTGATTTCGTTGGCCGAGAGCCATCCGATGGGGTGGCCGGGCATGTCCTGATTCGGCTTGGTGGCGAATTCAGGATCGAGCGCGATGTGGACGTTGGGATAGGCCATGTATCCCATGTCGATCATGCGGCGCACGAAGAACGAGGGCGACAGCCGGCCCATCTGTGCGTCCAGCACAACCCCCATGCCGCGTTCCTGGGCCGGCAAGATGTAGTCGTTGACCAGATCAACGCCGGAGCCGTCCAGGAAGATCAGGCATGAGTCGTCCGCGCCCTGGCAGGGACGTGCCAGGGCGTAGATGAGGTGCGGCGCCACGGTTACCGGGGCTCCGGCAAGCTCCTCGGTGGCCTGAACCCAGGGCGCGATGCTGCGCTCGAGTTCGTCGAACGAATTCAGGTCTCCAAGCAGCCCAAGAATCGGGGCCACGCCGAAGCTGCGTCCGTAGACGGTGATGACAGGCGACGAGTCGACGATCGAGTGCGGCGGAAGTCCGTCCGTGTATCCCTTGACCGGGAGGTCAAGCTCGGCCAGCGTCGGGGCCGTTGGGACCTCAAACGGCGGTTGCGCGTCGGCGATGTCAGGTTGACCGAGCGCGGGTTCAGCGGGTGGAGCCTCCGACCCGGCGGCGTGCACAGCGGTGGCCAGCCCCCCTAGTGCTGTGCCTGCCGTGCCTCCCGCCAGCAGCCTCAGGCTGTGCCTGAGGAAAGTGCGACGTCCACGCATGGCTCAGAACAGTCATGGTACACCGTTATTTACACAAGTCAACACATGGAGTTTCTGTAACGGCCCTGGCGCGGGAAGCTCAGACCACATCTCCGCAGCGAAAGCGCTGGTTTGCCGCGGTCAGTCGTAGCTGGTGCTGTTCTCGCGCCGGTCGGCGTGGCGCTCGAGGGCCAGCTCGATCAGCCGGTCCAGCAACTCGCGTGAATCGACTCCACTGGCTCGCCACAGCTTTGGAAACTGGCTGATCTCGGTGAATCCGGGGATGGTGTTGATCTCGTTCAGCACCACGTCAAAGGTCTCGCCGTTGACCAGGAAGTCGACGCGGGCGAAGCCGGCGCAGTCAATGGCGAGAAATGCCTCGACGGCCATTTGCCGGATATGCGCCGCCAGTTCGTTCGGAATGTCGGCCGGAATGCACTCCTGTGACGTGTCGTCCAGGTACTTGGCGTTGTAGTCGTAAAACTCGTTGCCGGGGATGATTTCGCCGCAGACGGAAGCCTCGGGCTCGTCGTTGCCGAGCACGCTGACCTCGATCTCGCGGGCGTGCGGAATGCCGGCCTCCACGATCAGCCGACGGTCGTACCTGGCCGCCAGGTCCATGGCGGGGCCGAGCTCGTCCGCGTTGTGCGCCTTGCTGATGCCGACGCTGCTGCCCAGGTTGCAGGGCTTGGCGAATACCGGGTAGCCCAGTTCAGTCTCAATTTCAGCCCGGACGGCGTCCGGGTGGGAGCGCCAGGCGCGCCGGGTAAACACACGCGACGGGGCCACGGGTATCCCGTGGGCGTGGAGCACCCGCTTCTGGATTGCCTTGTCCATGCCGACGGCGGAGCCGGTGACGCCGCTGCCCACGTAGGCCACATCGGCCAGGTCCAGCAGCCCCTGGATCGTGCCGTCCTCGCCGTAGGTGCCGTGCAGCACCGGGAATACGACGTCCAACGGCGTATCGAGCGCGCCGGCGGGACGATCGGGCATGCGCGTGGGCAGGCTGACCGGCGCCTGGGCGGGCTGGGTTTCGGGCTCCACGGCGCCTTCCAGGAGCGGCATCGGATCGTCGTCCAGCAGCCACTCGCCGGTCTTGGTGATGCCGATCGGCCGGACCTCGTACTTGTCAGGGTCCAGCGACTCCAGCACGAAGCGCGCCGACCGCAGCGACACCTCGTGTTCGCCGGAGCGGCCGCCGAAGAGCACGCCCACTCGCAGTTTTCGCTCGGCCATTACGTCTTCAATCCCAGTGTTGTGGTGCTAAACAGCGCCTCGAATTGAAATCCCGCCTCGGCCATGGCCTCGGCCGCGCCTTCCTCTCGATCCACGACGACCAGCACCAGCAGCACGTTCGCGCCGCTGTCGCGCAGAGCCCGCGCCGAGTCGATCGCCTGGCCGCCCGTCGTCACGACGTCCTCGACCAACACGACGTTATCGCCGGCGTGCAGCAGCCCTTCGAATCGACGCTGCGTGCCGTAGGACTTCGACTCGCCCCTGACCAACACGCTGGGCAGCCCGGTCGCAAGCGAGACGTCCGTGGCCAACGGCACCGCGCCCAGTTCCGGACCCGCGACTCGCTGCGTATCGGTGGGCAGACGCGCCGCCAGCGCCTGACCAATGTCGCGCAAGAGGGACGGCTCGGTCGTGAAGCGGTACTTGTCCAGGTAGTAGCGGCTGCGTCGGCCTGAACGAAGGACGAAATCGCCTTCCAGGTACGCCGCGTCAACGATGCGGGAAGCCAGCGAGGCTGTGTCAATGCTGGCTGGAGTTTCGGCGCCCACGTACTCAGCCTAGCAGTCCGCGCGGTCTCGGCTTGCGGCGGCTGCCCGTACCCGTTCACCATGGCGCGGCAACGGCCGGTGGGTTGGTGGCGAATGTCCCAGGCGCTGATATTTGGAATCACAGGCTACGCCGGCAGCGCGCTGGCCCGGCATCTCGTCGACCATGGCTGGACCGTGCGCGGGATCGGCCGCAGCGAATCGGCGGCCGGCGACCTCGAAACCCTTGGCGTTGAGGTCGAAATAGCCGACGTCGGAGAGCCGGAGGAACTGACGGGGCTTGGGCGGGCCGGCGACCACGTTTTCTACCTGGTGGGCAGCATCAGCGGCCATCCGGACTGGACGGAGCGGGTGGGGCTGGACGGTGTGGTGAACGCGGAGACCGCGCTAGCCAGCGCCGGCATCGCCTCGTTCGTGCTGGTGCAGACCCTTGCGGCTTACGGCCGCGGCTCGGACGAGACGATCACGGAAGACACCCCCACGCGGCCCGACTCCCAGCTTGGGCGGATCAGCCTGCTGGCCGAGCAGCACCTGCGCGACGCCCTGGGCAAACGAGGGTTCCCCGCCCGCTTTGTGCGCGCCGGAACGATTTACGGGCCGGGCCGGCGCACCGTGGAGGCGCTGCGCAACAAGCGCCTGCGCATGCTGGGCGGGGGATCCAATTACTCCAGCCGGATCCACGTGGACGACCTGGCAATGGTCCTGTCAGCGGTGGCCGAACGCGGTCGCGCGGGCGAGGTCTACCTGGCCGTGGACGACGAGCCGGTCAGCATGGCGGCGTACTTCGACCACCTGGCCGACCGGGCCCACGTGCCGGCGCCGGGGTCGACGCCCAAGTGGCTGGCGCGGGCCATGATCTCGGGATTCGGGCTCACGTCAAAGCTGACCAAGGGGCACGCCCCGCTGGGGCACAACCTCTACGCGCTGGTGACCGGCAACTACACCTGCTCCAACGCGAAGATCCGCGGCGAGCTTGGAGTCGACCTGGCCTACCCGACCTACGTGGAGGGTGTCGAAACCCTGCTGGCCGACGAGGGCGAGGATGAGTAGAGGGCACCCCGGGAGCCGCCCGTGACGGTCGAAATCGCCTTTGTTCTCGTGGTCACGCTGGTGGCCCTGCTGCTGCTGGCGCTGGGCCGCATTCCGCCGGACCTTATCGCCTTCGGGGTGCTGCTGACCCTCTTCTTCGGCCGGGTCATCACGGTCGAGCAGGCGCTGAGCGGGTTCTCCAACCAGGCGGTGATTGCCGTGGGGGCGATCCTGGTCATCAGCACAGCCCTTCAGGCGACGGGTGTGGCAGCCCATCTCGGCGCCTGGATCCGCCGCGTAGCCGGCCAGAGCGAGGTCAGGCTGATTGCGCTCACGATGGCCAGCGTGGCCGTGCTCTCAGCCTTCATGAACTCCGTCGGCGCCTGCGCCGTCTTGCTGCCCGCCGTGGTGGCCGCCGCCCGCGAAATGAACACCCCGGTGTCGCGCGTGCTGATGCCGCTGGCCTTCGGGTCGTTGCTGGGCGCGATGCTGACGCTGGTCGGTACGCCGTCGAACATCCTCACCAGCAGCGTCCTGGAGCAGGCCGGCTACGAACCCCTGGGACTCTTCGAGTTCACGCCATTCGGCCTGCTGGCGCTCGTGCTCGGGATCGGGCTGGTTCTGCTCGCACGACCCCGACTGCTCCCGATGCGGAGCGGCGGTGCGCAAACGGCCGCATCGAGCGTTGAGCACCAGGCCTACCGGCTGGAGGAACGCTTGTTCGAAGCCGTGGTTCCGGTCGACAGCCAACTGGTCGGCCAGAGCCTGCTGGCGGCCGGCATTGGCGAAGCCTTCGGCATCGCGGTCTTGGCCATTGAGCGCGATGGCAACCTCACCACCGCGCCCCGGCCTTCCGAGGTGCTGCTGGCCGGGGACTACCTGCTGCTGGGCGCGCGTGAGGATGACATCCAGCGCCTGCGGGAGGTCCATGCCCTGCAAGTGCAGGACCGTCGGCGTCTGGGCGCCGACGCGCTTCGCAGCGGCGCGCTCTCCATGACCGAACTCGTGCTGCGGCCCCGCTCGAGCCTGGTGGGACAGACCCTGGAAGACATTGAATTCCGCGACCGGCACGGATCCACCGTGTTGGGCATCTGGCGCGACGGTGCGCCGCGCCGGACTCGCCTGGCCAAGCTGCCGCTGGTGGGGGGCGACGCGCTGCTGGTCCACGGACCGCCCGTAGCCCTGCGGCAGTTGCGCGACTCGCAAGACTTCGTGGTGCTGACGGAGGACGCGGAAACGGCGCCGCGCGGGCATCGGGCGCCGGTGTCCGTGGCCATCCTGGCGCTGTTTGTCCTGGCGCTGATGCTGCAACTGGCGCCGGTGGCGATCGTCGGCGTGGCCGCCGCCGCCGCCATGGCGCTGACCGGCTGCATCACGATGGAGGAAGCCCGGCGAGCCGTTGAGTGGCGCGCCATCCTCCTCATCGCCGCCATGCTGCCCCTGGCCGAAGCCATGCAAACCACCGGCACCGCCGCCTTCCTGGCCGAGCGCTCCACCGAAAGCCTGGGCGCCTTCGGCGCGCTGCCGGTGCTGGCCGGCGTGCTGCTGCTGACCTTCTTCTTCACCCACATCATGGGCAACCACGTCACGGCCGTGCTGATGGCGCCCCTGGCCATCGACGCCGCGGTGCGCATGGGCGCCGACCCGCGGATGTTCGCCCTTGGCGTCGCCCTCGCCGCCACCTCCGGCTTCGCCACCCCCTACGCCCATCCCGGCAACCTCCTCGTCATGGGCCCCGCCAACTACCGCTTCAGCGACTTTGTGCGGATGGGGCTGCCGCTGGGGTTGCTCACGCTGGCTGGCAGCTTCTTCCTCCTGTCCCTGATCTTCGCCGGCTGATTCCCTGGCCCCAGTTCCCTGCATGTCGCGAATCTGAGACCCGCATCTTTCTCTATGCTGGTAGCGGCCCAGACGCTTCATGCCGCGTGGTGAGACCGTCGCACCGTGAGTACGCAGCTACCCATTCCTAACGACAAACTGGCGGCGTTCTGCCGGGCGCACGGCATACGCCGGATGGCCGTCTTTGGCTCGGCGCTGCGATCGGACTTCGGGACCGACAGCGATATCGACCTGCTCGTTGAGTTTGATCCGGACCGCATCCCCGGGTTGCTTGGAATCTCCGGCATGGAATTGGAACTTTCCGACCTCTTGGACGGACGCAAAGTCGACCTGCGCACGCCTGAGGATCTGAGCCGCTATTTTCGCGCCGCAGTGCTGGCAGAAGCAGAGGTGCAGTACGTACGGGAAGGATGACATCCGTCTGCTGCACATGCGCGATTCAGCGCGCGACGTGGTGTCGATTGCGGAAGGCCGAACGCGCGAAGACCTGGACAGTGACCGACAGCTCGTACTCGCGCTGTCTCACGCCATCCAGATCATCGGCGAAGCCGCCAACCGGGTGAGCGAAACAACTCGGGAATCAGCGCCGGACGTTCCGTGGCGCCTCATCATCAACATGCGCCACCGGATCGTCCACGACTACTACCGCATCAATCTCGATGTGCTCTGGCGGACGGTGCGTGAGGAAGTACCGGACCTGATCGCCCGGATCGAGCGGCTGCTTCCACCGGCGTCTGACTGATCCCGAGCACGACTGATCCGTTGGTAGATGGCCGGCAGGACTTCCGACTTGCCACGAGGCCTAACCACGTTCGGTAGCCTTCCCCAAACACCCGCGACTAACCGATCCAGGAAAGGCCGGTTCCGGTGGTTCGAATAGCAATGCTCGGCAGCGGCTTCGTCTGCGACTTCTACATGAATGCCCTGCGCTACGTGCCCGATCAGCGCGTGGTGGTCAATTTCTCGAAGACCGAGGCCAAGGCCCGGGACTTTGCCCAGCGCTGGAAGGTGCCCGAGTCCACCACCGACATGCAGGCCGCCATTGAGCGCGACGACGTGGACCTGGTGGTGGTGGGGCTGCCCAATTTTGTCCACCGCGACGCCTGCATCGCCGCCGCCGAGGCCGGCAAGGCGGTGGTCTGCACCAAGCCGCTGGGCCGCAACGCCCCCGAGGCCGCCGAGATCCTGCACGCCGTCCGCCAGCACGGCGTCTTCAACGGCTACCTGGAAACCGAAGCCTTCATGCCCGACGTCCTGCGCGCCAAGCAGGCCGTCGACGACGGCGCCATCGGCAAGGTGCTGATCGTGCGCGCGCGCGAGGCTCACACCGGCTCCCACGCCAGCTACGCCTGGGACGCCTCCACCAGCGGCGGCGGGCCGCTGCTGGGCATGGGCGTGCACGCCGTCGCCGCCTGCCGCCTGTTCATCGGCAAGGACGTGATGCCGCAGGAGGTCATGTGCTGGGCCGACACGCTGGAACACGACGTGCCCTTCGAGGACAACGCGGTGGCGCTGGTTCGCTTCGAGAACCGCTCCCTCGGCCAGATCGAGGCCGGCTGGAGCAACCACGGCGGCATGGACGTCCGCACCGAGATTTACGGCGAGGACGGCCTGATTCACATCGACGCCACCCACGGCGTCCCCATCAAGGCCTTCAGCCTGCACTCCATGGGCTACGTGCAGGAAAAGGCCGACTCCGACACCGGCTGGACCTTTCCCCAGTCCGACGAAGCCTGGCAATACGGCTACCACGGCCAGATGTACCACTTCGTCCGCTGCCTGGAAGACGGCACGCCGGCGGCGGAGGACTTTGAGGACGGCTATATCTCGAATGCCGTTATCGACGCCGCGTACCGCAGCGCCAAGTCACGGCAGTGGGAGGCGGTGGACCTGTCGGGGTTATCGGCGAGTGGTTAGTGGCTGGTTGCCGGTTGAAGGTGAGCCAGAGCACTGACGCTGCTCGCTCGCCAAGTTGCGAGGGACAGTTCTCACCCTTGCTGCGACCTCGACGCCGGAAATCGAGGCTGAACCTGACGGCTATAATCTGATCTGAGTCGCAGGGGCCTCACCCCGATAACCGACTCGGGGATAGATGAGAGGCGGCCGGCTGATGACCGGTCGCTGAGGAGGGATCCCCCGATGACCGATCCCAAAAAGATGAAGCTGCGGGCCTTTCACCTGTTTGCGCGTCCGTCGGCGCTTGAGGGCATGGCCAGGATTCTGGACTTTGGGGGCACGCTGAACGAATACAACACCGCAAACTCGCCACGGCAGGCCGACACGCTGGCCCTCTGGAGTGACTGGCTGGCGGTCGGCGATGACATGTGGTCGGCGATCAGAACCTACGAAAACGCCCTACCCAAGCACCGCCGCCCCACGCGCTGATCCGCCCCGCCTGCAACAGCGCCAGCGTGACTGAGGACGAAGCGCCTTCGCGCCGCGAACAGCCGGCGGACGAGCGGGAGGAAGTGATTGAGCCTTCCCACCCCAGTGCCGCAGTCCCGCGAGTCATAGAAGCCGCAATTCAGGCATCGGTTCTGCATTCGGGACCGCTCCCCCCGCCCGAAATGCTGGCCCAATACGAGAAGATTCTCCCTGGATTGGCGGACCGCATCATGGCAGAGGCCGAGCGCCAGACGGCGCACCGGCAGGCTGCCGAGATGACCGTCATCAGGAACGATGCACGGCAAAGCATGGTTGGCATGGCAGCTGGCGTCGTCACTGTGTTGGCCGCGCTGGCGGTGGCGGCGGTTTTCGTGCTCCAGGGACAGCCGTGGTTTGGAATCGTCGCTTTGCTGGCGCCCATCACCACGCTCGCCGGAGTGTTCGTCCATGGGAACTACTCGCGGCGCAAAGAGCGCGCGTCGCGCCTTGAGGAAACGCTCAACCCCGCCGTGGATGCCGACGAGCCGCCGAGAGAACAACCCTCCGGGCCTCAGCTTCCGCGAGAGTGACGGCCGGGCGCCTGTAGGATTCAGCGGTCCTCAGCAGCCCGCTGGTCGGTGCGGCGCTTGGGCGGTTCAAGGGACGGGAGACCATGCATACCGTACGAGCCAGATACGCCAACGGCGTGCTCGAACCACTGGAAACGCTCGACCTCGACGAAGGTCAGGAAGTCACGGTGTCAATCGAAGATCGGACGCCCAGCCGCCCTGGACGAGGCGTGCGAGCCGCAGCCGGCGCGTGGAAAGGCACGCACGATCCGGAGCGGCTGAAGCGCGAGATCTACGCCGCTCGCCGCATCACCTCTCGCCCGCGACCCGACCTGTAAGTCCGTGCGCTATCTGGTAGATACCGACCGGGTCATCGACTACTTCCACGGGGTCGAGCGAGCAGGGCCGGCTGCGCTCTTCCGGCGCACTCATCGACGACTTTGACCTACTGATCGGGTCCACCGCCCTGAATCACGATCTGACCCTGCTCACCAACAACAGGCGGCATTTCGAGCGCATGGATGGCCTGCGTATCGTCTCGCTCTGAACTGCCGAGCATCAGGCACTCGCTCAGGTCCCAAAGGGGGCGATGTGCGAGGGACCCCGGCGATCGCTGGTCTGGCGTGGCTACGGTGCCCTTGGCGGAACTTCGGCTGATTCAAACCGGTCCAATACGTCGCGCAAGCCTTTCAGCGGCACGGCCTCGGCGTCGGTGCGGGATTGGGGGGTGGCGCCGCCGTAGATGACGGTTTTGGTGGAGATGGTGGGGATCAGGGCGGCGACGCGGTGCAGGGAGGTGAAGTAGTCGCTGGCGATGGTGGCGCCGGACTTGATTTCGATGGCGCCGATGCCGCGGCCGGTTTCGTAGAAGAGGTCGCACTCAAGGCCGCGGGAGTCCCGGAAGAAAGAGAGGTTGGGCTGGAGGCCTCGGTTGAAGCGGTACTTGAGGGTCTCGGCCACGACCATGGTCTCGAACAGTGGGCCGCGCAGGGGATGGGTGACGACCTGGTCCGCGTGCTCGATGCCGATGAGGAAGCTGGCCAGGCCGACGTCGTAGAAGTAGAGCTTGGGTGACTTGACCAGGCGCTTGCGGATGTTGGCGTGATAGGGCGGCAGTTGAAAGACGATGTAGCTGGCTTCCAACACCGTCAGCCACTGGCGCGCGGTGGTGTGCGACACGCCGGCGTCCGAGCCCAGGGCGCTGAGGTTGAGCAGTTGGCCCACGCGTCCCGCACAGAGGCGCACGAAGCGTCGGAAGCTGGTGAGGTTGCGAATCGCGCCCATTCGCCGCACGTCGCGCTCGACGTAGGTCTCGAAGTAGTCGCCCAGGGCCTGCCGCGGCTCGAGTCGTTGATCCAGGATCCGGGGGTAGAAGCCCGAGAACAGCATCTCGTCGATTGTGAGGCTGGCGCCAATGCGCTCCCGCTCCGCAAGCGAGAAGGGCAGCAGTCGTAGCAGTGCCGTGCGTCCGGCCAGTGACTGGCTGATGGCGCTGGAGAGTTGGAACTGCTCGCTGCCGGTCAGCACGAACAGGCTGTTGCCCCGCCGCTCGTCCGCCAGCACCTGCAGATACGACAGTAGATCGGGGACGTGCTGGATTTCATCGATGATGGCGCCTTCGCCGAGTTGCGCGAGGAATCCGCGCGGGTCCGATTCGGCGAACTGGCGCTGATCTGGCGCCTCCAGGTTGGCGTAGGCGAGGTCGGGAAACGCCGCTCGGCAGAGGGTGGTCTTGCCGGACTGCCGCGGCCCGGTGACGGTGACGAAGGGGTACTGCTCGAAGAGCCGTCTGAGGTGCGGGGCGATTTCACGCTCGATCATGCTGGTCACGCTACGGTTGAACTGCACAATTTGCAAGTAGTACTTTCAATTTGTGCAGTTGGCGGGGCGCCTGGTCGCCCGTGAGGCGTTTGTGGCGGTCCCAAATGGGCTGGGGAGCGACCTTCGCTAGCTCAGATCCCGCGCCTCGTTGCCAAACCGGTAGGCGAAGACCTGGCCGTAGCTGAGCTCGATGTGGATCCGCACCCGTTCGCCGGCGGCGGGGCCGAGGTCAGGTGAGCCGTTCCAGGTGACGGGGTGATCCACGTGGTCGACGCGGATTTCGTCGCAGTCGTCCAGCGTCAGGCCGGGGATCGGCGTGCCGTTGCTCGTGCGCACCTCCACTCTGGCCGAGCCGTTGCGCGCATTGGCGTTGAGGAAGAGGCGGTTGCCGCCGGCCTGCACGCGATCGGTCACGATCCAGCCCGCTTCACGACCCGCTGACAATCCCGCGAACCGGTCCAACCCCAGCACGAACGTGCCGATTCCGCCCGACCGATAGGGCCGCGCGTGGGCCTCGCCGCGGCCGTGGAACCAGAAGCGCATGCGGTCGCCCTCGCGCACCGGCGGGCTGTCGGACATGTTGACCCACGAGTCGTCCCAGCCGCCCTCCGCGCCCAGGTCAACGAACCGCTCGCGTCGAAACGGCCGGTGCCAGTGCAGGCCGTCCAGGCTGCTGGCCAGGGTGACCCACATGCGCTCCACGTCCGTGTCGTACAGGTTCACGAAGGCCAGGTAGCGGTTGCCGTAGGCGATCGGCGCAATGTTGTAGAACTCGGTCCCGCGGGTATCGAAGGCGTCGTTGCGCAGCACCGTGGTGTAGTCCGAGAAGGACATAAAGTCACGGCTCGTCGCCCGTGAGACGACCCGCTTGTAGGGCAGCGCGCCCGATCCCGGCGGTGCGCCGTTGCCCATCCGCGAGTGGTAGCGCGGCGGCCGCAGGAACAGCCAGTACTCGCCGCTGGCCGGGTCCTTGATCGCCGAATGCCGGTCGCCGGCCTGCGAGTAAATCGGCTCCGGGTGCTGCGTCCAGGTGATTCCGTCCGGGCTGAACAGCACGAACAGCCCGTTGTCCCGGTCGCCGTGGAACGAGTGATACACCGGCATCTTGTACCGCCGCTCCGGCCCGCCCACGTCGTCCACGATCAACCCGTGCGACTCCATCGCCCGGCAGTCCGGGATCAGCCCCGGCCGGTGAAAGACGTTGTTGTTGGTGTCGCCGTCGACCTCGATCTGGCCGAGGATCGGCTTGGTCCAGGTCTGGCCGTCGTCCGAGACGGCGTAATGCAGCAGGTTCTGCTCGGTCTTGTCGCGCGCGGCGTTGAAGCTGCGGTACCACATGCGGAAGCCGCCGCCGTCCTCGCCGGGCAGGATGGAGCAGTCCATCCCAATGCCGGCGCCCTCCCAGGGCTGGTCCGACACCACGATCGGATCGTGGGTACGCCGTTCCGGACGCCCGATCGTCGGCGTCACGTTGCGCGAGGCGTCCACCTCGAGGTCGTCTACAAACAGGTGCAGGTGCGGGTCGTACATGGCTGGCTTCTCTGTCCCGCGAATGCGCTGAGTCTATGCCGCGAAGCCGAACGCCGCCCCGTCCCACGCCCGCGCGTTGGTCCTGAGCGTGTCGCGGGACGCCCTACAATGTGCCTCGAATGCCGACAGACCCGTCCTCGCTTCGGGGCATGGAGAGAGAGGGCTTACCTGTGTCGATCCGTAAGTGGCGCACCGCCGCCGCGCTCCTGGTCGCCAGTGCCGTCGCGGCCACCCTGTTTGCCGGCTGCGGCGGCGAGTTTGAGTTCAAGCCCAGCGGCAGCGGCCGCGGCCAGGGTGTGAACTACCAGCAGGCCCCCGGCTCGCTGTACGACGCCACGCCGACGCCATCGTCCTGACGTAGGGTGGCCAGGCCAGGCGTCCGGCGCTAGGTTTCAGCCTCATTCCGGGCGGACTCCTCACGGAGAAACGCCTCGGCGGAGTCCAGGTACACCTGGGGGAAGCCCGCTACCGGGCGCTTGCCGATGATGGCTCGCCTGGCTTCGGTCTGTGAGAGGCCGCGCAGCGCGCGCAGGATCACGTAAGTCATCAGCGGCCCGCGGTGCACGCCCTCGCGGCAGTGCACGTAGAGCTGGCACGAAGGGTCCGCCAACGCCCGTCGCGCGAACGAGAGCCCGCGACGAAACCATGACGCCGGTTTCGGCTCCAAATCGTCCACCACTGGAACCCACGTCGCCCTGAAATCTCGCCGCACCTGCGATCCGTGCGGGTCCGTGCTCACGTTCAGCACATGCGTCACGCCGGCGGCCTGCAGCGCCCCCAGCGAGGCCGGGGTGGGCCGACCGCCAACCCAAACCCCGTCGGCCACCTCCGACGGCGGGTACGGCTCGTAGAACATCACAGTTCGCCTTGTGAATAGCGATTCGCCATCATCCCATCACAAGCGCACCGGCCAGGCAACGCCGCCTCGTTCGTCCAAATGGGACACGTGCCGGACGCGCGTTCGGAGACATGGTGTACACATCCGGGCCGAATCCCGCGGGTTCAGGCTGCGCCAGGCGCTCAGCAGACCGGACACCTCGTCTCCGCCGCCATCGGTCAGCACGCGCAGTCACTGCCGCCGGCAAGAGCGGCCACTGCCTGTCACTCGTATCATGGCCGTCCCTGAACGCCAAGTTGCAGCGGGCCGCCCATGTGGCAGTCGTCGGATCCCTTGCAGACCGCCGCGGTGGACGTGGCCAACGCCGTGTTCCCGTACGACTACCGCGGCGTCCGGCCCGCGCTGGCCCGTGTGCCCGCCGATTCGTACGCCCGCGCCGCGCAGGAACTGCTGGACCGGCGTCCAGGCGTGGTCCTGCTGATCACGGGGTTTCCAATCCAGGGCATCGCCGAGACCGACGGGCCTCCAGGCGCCGCCGCCGTGGGCCGAGCCCTGCGGGAGCTGAGTTGGCATGTCGTGACCGTGGTCGATCCCATGACCCGCCCCGTGATTGAAGCCCTGGGCCGCGACCTTGGCGAAATCGAGGAGATTGACGCGGTCGGCCTCGCTCAGGCCGAGACAGCCACCGGCCGCTTGCTGGATCGGATTCGTCCCCACGCCGCCATCGCCATCGAGCGGCCGGGGCTTACGGCGGACGGACGCCTGGCCAACATGCGCGGCGAGACCCTGGACCCCTCACCCGTCCCCATGGATGGTCTGCTGCGTGTGCCCATCAGCATTGGCGTAGGCGATGGGGGCAACGAGCTCGGCCTGGGGTCGCTGGCCAGTTTCATGCGCCGGCGCCGCATCTCGCCGGCGCCCTGCGTCACCCGCGCCCGGCACGTGTTGCTGGCGTCGGTCAGCAACTGGGGCGCCTATGGCTTCACAGCCATGCTGGAGATGCTGGCGGGGCGGCCGCTGATGCCGACCGAGGCTGACGACCGACGCTGGATGCGCGCGATCGTGCGAGCCGGCGCCGTGGATGGCGTCACCGCCCGCTGCGAGCCCACCGTGGACACCTTCCACTACGACCGCACGGCGAGCGTCCTGCACCGCCTGGCCGATGTCTGCGAAGCCTACGCCCGGACCAACGGCCGAGTCCCGGCATGAGCCAACCTTGGAACCAGGCCACCGGCGCCCAGGTCCGCGAAGCCTGCCGCTCGGGCGCGTGGGACCGACCCACGCACGGCATGGCCGACGGCCACGTGCAGGCCAACCTGGTCATGTTGCCGGCCGATTCGGCCGACGACTTCCAGGCCTTCTGCGAAGCCAACCCCATCCCCTGCCCTTTGCTTGAGCGGACGGAACCCGGCACGTTCGAACCCACACGGTTCGCTCCCGGCGCGGACGTGCGGACGGATGCTCCGCGGTACCGCGTCTACCGCGAGGGCGTCCAGGACCCCGGCGAACCCACCGACGTGCTGCAGCAGGTCCGGGACGACATGGTCGGCTTCCTGCTCGGCTGCAGCTTCACCTTCGAGGGCGCCATGGCCCGCGCCGGCTTTGAGCTGCGCCACCAGACGCAGGACGTCAACGTGCCCATGTACCGGACCAGCATGGCCTGTCGCCCGGCCGGCGAATTCGCCGGACCCATGGTCGTCAGCATGCGCCCGGTGCAGGCCGACCGCGTGCCCGAGGTCTGCGAGATCACCGCCCGCTACCCGAGCGTCCACGGGGCACCCGTCCACGCCGGCGACCCGCTCACCATCGGCATCCGCGACATCAACCGGCCCGACTGGGGCGAACCCGTGGACATCCGCCCCGGCGAAGTCCCCGTCTTCTGGGGCTGCGGCGTCACCCCCCAGGCCGTCGCCCAGGCCAGCCGCCCCACGCTGATGATTACGCACGCGCCGGGGCATATGTTTGTGACGGACCGGTTGGACTCGGAATTGGAGCAGGCACCGGCTGCTGCTCGCTAAGGTCCGCTTCAGCTCGCGCCGTCAGCCTTCGGTTGATCTTCAAGGCCTCGCGGTGTGTGAAGCCGCTGGCTAGCTGGATTCGGGGACGGAAGGGCTGGATCCTGCTCGAGCACCGGCAAAACCCAGGATCGCGCCGATCGATGCCTTGACCATCCAGTCGGCAACGGTCAGGAGGCTGCGTTGCGCTGGGTTGAAGCTGTCGGCGGGTACGTCGGCAAGCCAGGCCATGATGCCGATGCCGATGACCACAAGGGCGAACAGGCCAATGAACACCCAGCTCGCCGGCACTTCCCGACGGTTCACGCGAACGTCGCGGCGCTAGGAGTGATCGCCGCGGGTAGGGCCAGCGTCCCGCCCCCACGGTGGCGGCGGCACGAATCCCAGCATGCCGGCCAGCGATACGCCGAAGAGGACCAGGCCGAGCACCATGAGCGTGAGCCCGACAATCTCGTTCAAGGAAGTCTCCACGCTCGTCGGCCCCTGTGCGCAAATCAAGTCAATTTTAGCGTGATCACGCGCCCGCTTAACCGGCCCGCTCGCGAGACCTGTTTGACGCGCACCGGGTGATGCGGAGCAGGCGCTGCTCTTGTGGCTGAAGTGGACGACGCCATCGCGGGCTTGGTACGGGTGCAAGCGCCTGAGCGAGCCGAAGTGTCCGATGTCCCGGCACTGAGGCCGCGACGGTGCACGATGGTGCAGGCGTTGGTTGTCACGCCGGCGCGTCGGCGGCGGAGCATCGGGACGCGGCTGATGAGGCAAGCTGAGCGTTGGCTGGGGGCGGTCGGCGGGACGGCGTCGGCGGTCTGGCGACGGCCCTGAAGCCCGGCTTCGACCGGAGTTGGAGCTAGCGGCGGTCGAGGTAGCGTTCCTGGACCCAGCCGCCGGTTTCGAGCTCGACCCAGGTGAGGCCCTCGGATTGGCGGGAGCGGCCGGTGAGGTCGACCTGGGTCTGGAACGGCAGGATGCGGAGGACGCGGCCCTGGGTGGTGGGTTCGGTGCGTACGTTCAGGCCATCGGTGGCGTTCACCTCGCCGGTGCGGGACGGCGTGGGCGTGGGCGTGGGCGCCGGGGTGGGTGTAGCCGCCGGGGTGTCCGGCGTGGGCGTGGTGGGCGTGGCGGGCGCCAGCACCGTGGGTACCGGGCCGGGAATGGTCACGCCGACTTCGGCGCCGGGCCGCGGCGGGGCCGGCCGCTGGCTGATGACCGGCTCGACTTCGGGACCGGACAGCAGGAAGCGCAGGATCACAATGCCCACCAGCGGCACGGCCAGCGATCCCAGCAGGCCAATGGCCAGGGCCAGGGGGCTTTCGCGAGCCCAGCGGTCCCAGAAACTCACGGTTCGTTCCGCGGGTGCAATGTTGCCGGGTCACGGTATCGCACGGCGGGCGCGCCGCGGGTTTCCGTAGACAGTCCGGCGGGCCCCCGCCTACAATTGCCCAGGCCGGCGACGCATGTCGGCAATCAGCGCTCCAGCGTGGGAGCGTTGGGACGTTGATCCTCCCGCCCCGTATGGCAGTGATGCCGCGGGGCGTTTTTCATATAGCCGGCAGGCCGGGCCGCAGGAGGCGGGCGGGCTGCCAACGCGAGGAGCGACATAGCGATGTCTGAGCCCTCTCGAGACGATCTCATCCAGAGCGTGATGCGCAAGGCGCGCGACGCCGATTGCCGGATATTCGACCTCCGGTTCACGGACCTCCCGGGCACCTGGCAGCATTTCTCGCTGCCGATCGACAAGCTCGAAGAAGACCTCTTCGACGACGGCCTGGGTTTCGACGGTTCGAGCGTTCGCGGCTTCCAGCAGATCCAGGAAAGCGACATGCTGGTGGTGCCGGACCCGGCCACGGCGTTCGTGGACCCGATTCCGGAAGTCCCGACGCTGGTGATGTCCTGCGACATCCGCGACCCGATCACCGGTGAGTCCTACACCCGTGACCCGCGCAACATCGCCAAGAAGGCGGAGCAGCACCTGATCGACAGCGGCATCGCCGACACCAGTTTCTGGGGTCCCGAGGCCGAGTTTTTCATTTTCAACAGCATCCGCTACGACCAGACGGCCAACACCGGCTACTTCTTCATCGACAGCGAGGAAGGTGTCTGGAACACCGGCGCCGACGACATGCACATGGCCAACCTGGGCCACCGTCCGCGGCACAAGATGGGCTACTTCCCCGTCCCGCCGAACGACAAGCTGCAGGACCTGCGCACGCAGATGGTGCTGGCGCTTGGCGAAGTCGGCCTTGACGTGGAGGTTCACCACCACGAGGTCGCCACGGCCGGTCAGGCTGAGATTGACCTGGTGTACGCGCCGCTGGTCAAGGCCGCCGACGGGATCATGCTGTACAAGTACATCGTGAAGAACGTGGCCCAGAAGGCCGGGTACACGGTCACGTTCATGCCCAAGCCGATCTTCGGCGACAACGGGTCGGGCATGCACGTCCACCAGAGCCTCTGGAAGGACGGCACGCCGCTGTTCTACGACGAGACCGGCTACGCCATGTTGAGCGAGACGGCCCGTCACTACATCGGCGGCCTGCTGCGGCACGCGCCGTCGTTGCTGGCCTTCGCGGCGCCGACCACCAACTCGTACCGGCGCCTGGTGCCGGGTTTCGAGGCCCCGGTGAACCTGGTCTATTCGATGCGAAACCGCAGTGCCTGCATTCGCATTCCGACGTACTCCAGCAGCCCGGCGGCGCGGCGCGTGGAATTCCGCCCGCCCGACCCGACGGCGAACCCGTACCTGGCGTTCGCGGCCTTGCTGATGGCCGGGCTGGACGGGATTCGCAACAAGATCGAGCCGCCCCCGCCGGCCGACATGGACCTGTACGAGCTGGAACCCGAGGAAGCGGCCAAGATCCAGTCGGTGCCGGGCTCCCTCTACGAGGTACTGGACGCGCTGGAAGCCGACCACGAGTTCCTGCTGGTTGGCGACGTGTTCACCCAGGACGTTGTGGACACCTGGCTGGAATACAAGCGCACGCGCGAGGCCGACGAGGTCAACCTGCGGCCGCACCCGTACGAGTTCATGCTCTACTACGACGCGTAGCGTCGAGCCTCAGCTTCAACGCTCGCGGCCCCCGGCAACGGGGGCCGCGGGTGGTTTAGTTGGCCTGCGGCCGCTGGCGCGTCCGCCCGCGTCTGCGTCGACGACGGCGCCGTCGCGACGGTGAGCCGGAGGGCCCGGCGTCCTGCTCTGCGGCGGCCCTGGGATCCTGGGAGGTTGCGGTCGGCGATCGCCGGTTGCGTCGAGGAGGCCGCGGATCGGGTTCGGCGCGTTCCGGCGCCTGCGCTCGCGTCTGCTCGGACGGCTCGGCGGGCGACTCGGGCTCATAGCCGGGGGCGACGGCCTGGCCCAGCACATCCTTCAGTTCGTGGACGCCGCAGCTGTCGCAGGCGCCGCTGGTCGCGCAGCCGCCTCCGCCCTGCGCCTGCTCGGCCTCCAGCTTGTCCTGGACATAGCCGTCATGCTCGTATTGCAGACAGCAGAGCAAGCGTCCGCAGGCGCCGGAGATCTTGTCGGGGTTCAGCGGCAGGTTCTGGTCCTTGGCCATTCGCAGCGAGACGGTGTCCAATTCCGACAGGAACGTCGCGCAGCACAGCTCGCGTCCGCAGCGGCCCATGCCGGTGCGCATGGCGGCGCGCTCGCGGGGGCCGACCTGCCGTAGTTCGACGCGCGTGCGGAACCGCTGGGCCATCTCGGCCACCAGGTCGCCCAACTCGAGCCTGGCTTCGCGTGAGGAGAAGTGGAGGGTCAGCGTGGCGCCATCGAAGGTGTATTCGGCTTTGACGGCTTGCATGGGCAGGCGCTTTTCCATGATGGCCCTGGCAAAGGCGCGTTCGGCTTCCGCCTCCTGCTCGCGGTAGTTGGTCAGGTTGGACAGATCGTCGTCGGTGGCCCGCCGGACGATTGGTTTGAGATCGCCGCGGAGATCGTCCAGATTGACTTCGGTGGCCGGCATGACCACGCGGGCGGCGGTCAGGCCGCGCGGCGTCTCGACGATGGCGTAGTCGCCCACGGCGAGATCGGCGCCGGCCGGGTCGAAGTAGTACAGGCGGCCAGCGCGGCGAAAGCGAACTCCGATGGCGCAGCCCAACCTGGCGGGCGCATCAGCGGCGACCACGACCACCTCCTTGTGCCTCACCCGGGTCGGGCTCCGGTCGCAGAGCCAGATCCTCGAGCGCAAGCCGCGGCGAGACGTTGGCGATCAGCGCCCGCTGCGTCTCGCGCAGCCGGGCCAGCCGGCCGACCGCGCTGGCGAGGGCCGCGCGGCGTTCGGGAGGAGCGCCGATGGAGTTGCTCCGCATCGCCGAGCGCAGTGTATGCGACTGTTCCTCCTCGACCTTTCCCAACCAGGCGAGGGCCTCATTGGTCTGCGCCACCATGCGACCACGCGGCAGCAGGCCGTCCACGGCGTGAAAGCGGGCTGGCGCTGGCGCCTCTTCGAACGCGGCCGCCGCTTCGCGCGAATCCTGATAGGCGTTCCAGGCCTCCGGATCGCGGGCCATGCGGATGGCCCAGCCGGGCCGCCCGCGGGCCGCCTGCGCGATTTGCCCGACGGTGTTGGCCGGTAGCGCAACGTTGGCGGAAAGATGCGCCACGATAACGGCCACGGGGACGGGGCCGAGTTCTATGACGCGACAGCGGGACACGATCGTCGGCAAGACGTCGGCGGCCCGGGGCGCGAGGAGGATGAGGATGGCGTGCTTGCCCGGCTCTTCAAGGGTCTTCAGCAACGCGTTGGCGGCCAGGGAGTTGATCTCGTGCGCCGCATCGATCAGGCCGATGCGCATGGGCTGGGTTGCGGGTGTGCGGTACAGGCCGGCGCCCCACTCGCGGACGCCGTCGATCACGATGTCGCGGGCGCCGTCGGCGCGGCGCAGCACGTGCAGGTCGTTGTAGGCCGTGAGGACGAAGCGCAGGTCCACGGCGCGACCATCGGCGGTCGTGAGCCTGGCGGGGTCCGGCTCTTCGTCGGGGTGACCGCGCCGCACGGCGGTGCGCCACATGGCGTTTGCGTCGTCGAGGAACTTGAACGGCTCCGAGGACTCAACGGGCTCAGGCAGACCCGCGCACCAGATTTCCTGCGCCAGCCGGATGGCGAACGTCCGACGGCCGACGCCTGGCGGCCCGGTGATCAGGTAGGTCTGGACGGCCCGACCGGCGCGCAGCGAGCCCTGGATTGCCCGTACCGCGCCGGCGTTGCCAACAAAGCCCCAATCCATCAGGCCTCGATGGTCGCGACGGATACGAGGTCGTTAATCGGAATCTGCAACTCCAGCGTTTGCTCCAACTCGAAGGTCTCGGGGGTGTAGATGGCGACCGTGCCCTGGTCGGCACTGCCCACGATCAGGAATCCGCTGGCGGCGTCCAGGGCGATTGCGCGCGGCGACTTGGCGACCGGCAACAGAAAGCGAGTGCTCAGGGACTCGACATCGAGGCCGGTCACGGTGTCGGTCCAGAGGTTGGTGGCAAAGAGCGTGGCGGTGCGTTCGTCCAGCGCCAGCCGGTTGATGCCTTCCTCCAACCGGCGAGTCTGTAGCACTTCAAGCGTGGCGGGGTCGAGGCGGCTCACGCTGCCATCACGCAGGCTGCCCACGAACAGCCGGCCGGCCGCGTCGCCGATCAGGGCTTCCGGCCAGGAGGGAACGAATGCCCGTGCCTCCTCTTCACCGGTCTCGACGTTGAAGCGGGTGACGGTGGAGAACGGCCGGTTGGCCAGGTAGACCGTGGTGCCGTCGCCGGCCGGCACGATGTCGCCGACTCCGGCAGGGACCTCCCAGTCGTGAATGACCTGGCGGGAATCCGGGTCCAGGACGAAGAGGTGACCTCGATCGATATCGGATCCGGTTACGTAGACGCGTCCGTTGGCGGGTTCGATGGCGATATCGGCGGCTACGAGGGCGGTGGCGGGCGCGCGGTCGGCGCCGGGCAGCGGCACCAGCCCGAAGCGGCTGCCCGGAGCGGCGTCGCCGGGCTCGCCGGACCAGAGGCTTCGCTCGGCTCCGGGCTCCCGTCGCATCATCACGGTTGCGGTTGAAATCACGTTTGGCTTGATTGCGACCATGGTTCGCTCGCCGAGCGGCTGAAAGTGGTCGCTGGCTGACACCAGCACCTGGTACTCGCTGCCGCTGATGAGGTCGGGAACCTGGATACGGCCCTGGGCATCGGTGCGCGCGGCCCTGACAAAGACCCGGGTTCCGCGAATGTTCCAGAAGAGTCGAACAAGAGCGTCGGCGACCGGCTCTTCGTTGGTACCGACGACGCGCACTTCAAGCGTGAAGGTGAGGGGGATGGGCAGCCCCAGGACGCCTGAGTCCACATCGATCACCTCAACATGCTTGGCAACCTCGTCCACGGCAAAGGCCCGTCCGCGTTCGTGATCCGACGCGATGGCCCAGGCCGGCGGCAGGATGCTGGCGGCGGACGGCGGCAGCGGTGTGAGCGAGGGGAGGTCAATCATGGCCATGGAGGTCTCGGCCGTCGCGCCAACCATGGGGACGCCGGCGGCGAGGATGCGGCCCGGCGGCGCCGGCGGCATTTCAAACCGCACGGTCGACGGCTCGGACTCCCCCACCGTGACCCCGCGGGACCGCAACACGCGATAGCCGGGCACGCGGGCCTGGATGTCGTAGCCCTGACCCGGGGCCAGGCCGGTAAAGGCGGCGGTGCCGTCAGCCGCGATCGGCATGATGGCGAGTGGGTCGCCTCGAAGGCCAAGCAAATCCACGAAGCCTTCGGAGAGCGGCTCGCCGCTGGCTTCGTCGGTGATCGATACCTCGATGACGCCCGGCCCGGCGATGACATCGAAGTCCGTCTGAGACTCGCCGGCAAACTCGCCGCCGCGATAGCTGGCTTCCGCGCGGAAGCTGATGTGGGATTGGGCGGTGAGGGGCAAGGTGGAGGGCAACTGGGTCTCCACGGTGAATGTGCCGGCGCGTGAGGCAATGACCTCGCCCACATAGACGGCCGGCGACGCGGCGTGCTGGGTGTCGATCCGTCCGTCGGCCGTCAGGGCCGGTCGACCGGAGGCGACGATCATCTCCAGGCGAATCAGGG
This sequence comes from Chloroflexota bacterium, assembly GCA_022821645.1. Lineage (GTDB taxonomy): Bacteria > Chloroflexota > UBA11872 > UBA11872 > UBA11872 > UBA11872. The sequence continues at coordinate 192,108 of JAJEDE010000027.1, read as the reverse complement.
TTCGCGGAATCCAGTCGATACCGCGGATGGTGATATCGGAGCCGGCCACGCCGCTGGGAGGGTCGATCTGGAGCTCCGGCCCGTGGTCCTCGGCCAGTGGAAAGTCGCCGGTGATCGAGGAGCCATACAAGCCCAGGGCCAGGATCACGAGCACCGGAATCAACAGGACGGTGCCCACGATGGCGGCGATGGTTAGCGCGCGGCTGGTGGACATGAGTGCTGTCTGCGGGCCCCCCAGGATCCCAGGGCCTACCGGAACCAATGCCCGCCGTCGCACGCGTTCCGGAAGGCGTGCGTTCGACGCCCCGGCGTCCGCTGGATTGTAGTCGCTTCGCGATTCGCCGCCGGGCGGCCGCGCCTCAGCTCAGGGTGCGACGAATGGCGCGCGGCGGGATTCGAGCCGCTCGAGAGCTCCCTCGCGTCAGGCGGAAGACGACTCGTCGCCCGGCCATGCGGGCCAGTTTCCGAAGGCCCTGGCGGTGCGCCCGGAGTAGGCGATGGCGATGAGGCCGCGCGCTTCGTCGCCTACGCCGATCAACATGCCGTTGGCCCGGCCGCCGGCGCTGATGGCAATGACGCCGCTGGCGTGATCCCCCGAGATGGCGATGATGCCGCCGGCATAGCCGGCGCTGATTGCAACGATTCCGATGGCATTGCCAACGCTTATGGCGACGATTCCAACAGCGACGAGCGGGCTCAAGGCCACGGTTCCAACACCGACGATGTAGGCGAGTGACACCGGCTGATCCGCCACGACCCAGTCCATGTCGACGACGCCGACGATTCCCAGAATCGTGACAATGACGGCGGCAAGCAGCGTCGCCACCGTGGCTAGTCCGGCCACTCCTCGGAATGCCTGGCCAATCCCGGTTTGTGCTGTATCCGACATGCTGGTCGCTTTCTTCTGGCTGAGCTACACAGGCAGCATCGCAGTATAGGGATCGGTGGCTCGGGCGACGAAGCACCCGGAACGGCGCGGCACGATCACCCGGCCATCAGGTTCGGCGGCGGCGGCGGCAATTGCCCGCAGGTGCGGTCGCAGGCGGTTCGCCAGCGCCAGGGCGTCGACCGGATCGCTCACGGCCGGCGCCCCGCGCAGGTGAAGGCCGTTCAGATACAGCCGCAGCAAGGCGTCCACGGACGGGAAGGTCAGCATCTCGTCGCGGGAATGGATGTCCACGGAGGCAAACGCGCGGGACAACTGACGCGCGCCGTTCTCCAGGGTGAAGCGGCCGCGAGCCGACGGCGCGGCGGCTCGCTCGGCTTGTTCCACCAGTCCGGCTCGCCGGCAGGCCTCCACGTGCCAGTGGAGCAGCCGCCGGCCGGAGGATTCGCTATCGGCGCTGGCGAGCAAGATGCCGCCCGGGGCCACTACCCGGCGCAGTTCGCGCATGGCGCCCGCGATGTCGTCCGACGACGGCAAGACATGCCCGGCGGTCACGAGCTCAAACTGACCCGACGCCAGCGGGAGCGATTCCATGGCGGCGAGGATTCCGTCGACGGCGAACCGGTTCCGCGTCGTTGCCACCGCCTCGGGCTGCACGTCCACGGCCACAATCCAGGCGCCGGGCGCCGCCCGCAGACGCAGCGCGCGGGTCATGCGTCCCTGGCCGCACCCGACGTCAAGTGCGCTGTACACGCGGTCTATGTCGACCAGGCCGAGTTGCCAGTCATGAAACGCAGTGGCGGCGGGCACCGGGCGGTGCGCGGTCAGGCGTTCGGCGCGCGGCCGAGGATCGGCGTGGCGCAGTGGGCGCCTTGCCCTGTCATGCGATCAGCAAGTCCTGGCCGGGACGAAGTCGGCGATGCGCTTCGCGGGCGAGTTCCTCGCGCGTTTCGTCGTGCTGCCGCCGATAGGCCAGGATGAGGTTGCGGCAGATGCGGGCGGCGATCTCCTGCGGACTGACCGTGGCCAGGTGATCGCGCCGCAGCGTGAAGCCGTGGGTGCGAACGATGTCTTTGCACGCGGCCTCGTTGAGCAGCCGGCCTCGGTTGAATGGGTCGAGGTACGGCTGTTTCGTTGCACCGGGATGGCGCAGCACGAAGTGCGCGGGCAGGCCCACGCCTTCCAGGGGCATGCCAACCCGCCGGGCCACCGCCAGGTAGACGACGGAAAGGGTGATGGGCAGGCCGGTGCGGCGCTTGACGACCTGGTCCAGCAGGCTGTTGGACGGGTTTGGATAGTCGGTGCGCGCGCCGTCAAATCCCGACTCGCGGTACATGTAGACGGCCAGCGCGCGTAGCGCCTGGTCCGGGTCGCCGGCGCGCACGGGGCCGGGCGCTGCGTCGGCGAGTTCGTCGAGGAAACGCAGAATCTCGTCGGTAGCAATGCCGGGATGAATGGCCCTGGCAACCAGCAGCGCTCCCGTTTCGGAGGCTCCGTCCGGTTCGATGGCGCGGAACGCGTCGAGTTCTCCCAACACGTCGGCGCGGTGGATTGCCGCGAGCGCTTCCTCGATGCGATCCGGATGCGAGGATTCGCGGCGGGCCGCCTTCAGCGCGGTCACGGCATGATCGCCGGCTTGCACCAGGTGCGCGACGACGCGTGCGCGGATGGCCGAATCGTCGTCGGCGAGCATGTCCACCATTGCCTGCAAGCGGCGGTCATCAGGCGCGATGGATGGTGGGGCCGTCATGGCGTGCGGTGCATGCGCGGAACCAATGAACTTTCAAGCAGCAACCGAGCGGCTGTAACGATTCTGTCACGCTGGCCGGTCCGTTATCGGCGACCAATTCGGGTGGAGGGCCGTCCGGGCAGCGCGGCGCGCATACTTCGGCGCGGCCGGGCGGAAACTCCAGGCGGCGCGTATCACTTGCCGGCACCGGCACCACGAGAATGGACGCGGCTCGGGTAACCTGAGGGCCGCACTGGGCCCTGCGGGGGAGCCAGCAACTGTTTGAGTGTCGATTAGCACGGACTGGCCAGGGGCGGCGTAACGAAGGAAATGGTCCGCAATGACGCAGGCAGTGTCGCAAGTGGACGTGCGAGGGCTTTGGAAGGTCTTTGGCGACAAGCCGGAGCGCGCGCTGGAGCCCGCCTATAGCGCGAAGTCTCGAACTGAGATTCAGGACGAACTTGGACTTGTGGTTGGCCTGCGCGACGTGTCGTTTTGTGTGCAGCAGGGACAGATATTCGTCGTGATGGGGCTTTCGGGCAGCGGTAAGTCAACCCTGGTGCGGTCGTTGATCAGGCTTATCGAGCCTACGCGCGGCAGCGTTTTTGTTGATGGCGAAGACGTGCTGTCCTATTCGCCAAGCGAGTTGATGCAGTTCCGCCGCCAGAAGATCGCCATGGTGTTTCAAAGCTACGGGTTGCTTCCGCATCGATCGGTGCTCGACAACGTAGCCCTGGGTCTTGAGATTCGAGGGATCGACAAGGAAACACGTTACCGAATGGCATCGGAGAGCATTGAAACCGTTGGCCTGGGCGGCTGGGAAGATTATCGTCCCAGAGAGATGAGCGGGGGCATGCAGCAGCGGGTCGGACTCGCGCGAGCGCTGGCGGTCAACCCGGATATGCTGCTGATGGACGAGCCGTTCAGCGGGCTTGATCCGCTCATACGGCGGGAGTTGCAAGACGAACTTATGTCCCTGCAAACCAGGGTGAATAAGACCATCGTATTCATCACGCACGATTTAAACGAAGCCCTGAAGATCGGCGATCGAATCGCCGTCATGCGGGACGGCGAGATTATCCAAGAGGGTTCGCCGGAAGAGATCGTCACACTGCCATCGGACGAGTATGTGACGGAATTCGTACAGGATGTTTCCAGATCCAAGGTCATACAGGCCAAGGCAATCATGCGGGAGTCGGACGTCGTCGTTTATGAACGTCAGGGGCCGCGGGCGGCGCTGCACATCATGGACAGCCACGGCCTCGAGGCCGTGTTCTTGATCGGGCGCGACTTCACGCTGCGTGGCGTGCTGACGAAGGACCGGGTGATGGCGCTGATCGATGAGGGACGGCGCGCCCTGGAAGGCGCGGAGGTCGATCCGGCCACGATCACGACCCCGGACGCGCTCATTGACGACATCATCCCGATTGCCGCACAGACCCGGCATCCGATCGCCGTGGTTGGCGATACGGGAGCGCTCCTGGGCGAGATTCGCCGCGGGGCGTTGCTCGCCGGCATGGTTGAAGGAAAGCAGGAGACTTGAGCATGGCTCGAGCTGACCGGGCATCACCCGAACAGGCGGCTGCCTCGGGGGACCATCCACTGGACTTCGTCCGACCTCACGCTGTGTGGCTGGCCGGACTTGGAATCGTCGGCGCGGCGCTGCTCGTCAGTTTGCTGGTGTGGGGCCCGGAAATGGAGTTTCCGACGACCGTTTCCAGTTCCGAGATTCCGACCTCGGGGGGAGGGTCCATCACGCTGGACCGCACTGTGCGCGAAGTCACAAGCGGCGCCATTGACGACGTGGTGACACGGATTACCAACGATGGCAGCTGGCTGTTCGACGGACTGAGCACGGCCGTGGACACCGTGCTCGTGCAAATCGAAAACGGCCTGAAGTGGCTGCCCTGGCCGGCAATTGTGATCGGCCTTGCCTTCCTCTCGCTGGCCGTCGGCGGGTGGCGGCTGCTGGCGTTCACGGCGGCGGCGCTGCTGTTCGTCGGCTTTATGGATCTCTGGGAGAACATGATCGACACGATTGCGCTGATGGTCGTGGCCGTGGCTATTGCGGTGTTGATCGGCCTTCCGCTGGGCGTCCTGGGCTCTCGAAACCAGCTGGCCGACAACCTGATGCGTCCCATACTTGACGCGATGCAGACCATGCCCAGTTTCGTGTATCTCCTGCCGGGCATTCTGGCCTTCGGGCTGGGCAAGCCGGCCGGCATTTTTGCCACGATCATTTACGCCGTTCCTCCCGTCATCCGGTTGACGAACCTGGGAATCCGGCAGGTTCCGAGCGAAACGATCGAGGCTGTGCGGTCGTTCGGTGCATCGCCGCTGCAAATCCTGGCGAAAGTTCAGATTCCGATGGCGCTGCCGACGATCATGGCGGGGATCAACCAGACGACGCTGATGGCGCTTTCCATGGTGACCATTGCCAGCATGGTGGCCGCCGGCGGTTTGGGCGACAACGTGCTGCGGGCGCTGCAAAAGAACCAGCCGGGCAACGGGGCCATTGCCGGACTCGCTATCGTGTTCCTGGCCATCATCATTGATCGACTGACCCAAGCCGTGTCGCGCAGCCGGCAGGAAATGCTGAGATCCGTAGGTTAGTTGTCGCTGGATAGGCGCTGTAATTCGAAAGATAATGTGAATTGTGTCGGCAATATGATAGCCATGCCAAGCGTTGGATTGACAGGCATGCATTCGTAAGGTAGAGTGGGCAGGTAGGTCGCTGCATGCAAGATGCACAATTGTTGTGTTGTGCATGGCAGTAGTCCTGAAGTACTAAGGCATGTTTGCAGCAACTCAGAGCGCTGGTGACCGCCCAGGTCAACCCGCGAGGAGTGGAGGCTTTACTATGAAACACATCAGCAGGCGGCGGATGTTGCGGATTGGGACATTGGGCTTTGCCGGAACCGTTGTCGCAGCCGCGTGCGGGGAAACGCAAATCGTCGAAAAGATTGTGACGCAGCAGGTCGAAGTTGAGAAGATTGTTGAAAAGGAAGTGCCGGTCGAAAAGGTCGTCGAGAAGATCGTTACGCAAGAGGTGGTTGTCGAAAAGGTCGTCGAGAAGATGGTCGAGGCGGCGCCCAGAGAGAAGCAAACGCTTGTCTTTAGCGACCTCAACTGGACCAGCGCCCAGATTCAGAACCGGATTGCCCAATACATTGTCGAAAAGGGCTACGGATATCCGACCGACGTCGTGTTCGGCGCTACGCTCCCGTTGTTCCAGGGCCTGCGCCGAGGCGACAGCCACATCACCATGGAAATCTGGCTGCCGAACCAGGATGAGGCCTGGGCCGAGGCGCAGACAGCCGGCGAGGTGGTTTCGATTGGCGAGAGCCTGGGCAAGGACTGGCAGTCGGCTTTTGTGATTCCGGCCTACCTGCAGGAAGAGTATCCGGACCTGGACAGCGTGGAGGACCTGAAGGACGAGCAGTACAAGGCGCTGTTTCAAACGACAGAATCCGGGGACAAGGCGCGGCTGGTTTCATGCGTAATCGGTTGGGCCTGTGAAGAGGTGAACGCCGCCCAGATCGAGGCTTACGGTCTCACCGACCACGTGCACATCGTCAATCCCGGGGATGGCGCGGCCGCGAACGCGGACCTCTACGGCGCGTACGAGCGGCGCGAACCGTGGCTGGGATACCAGTGGGGTACCAACGACCCATCGCTGGTGCTGGACCTGGTGCGGCTGAAGGAGCCGGATTACAGCGACGAGTGCTGGTTCACCACCAAGGCGTGCGCGTATGAAGACGCCACGATCCTGATCGCGGTGCATCCCGATGTGCTGACCGGCGCGCCCGACGTGGTGGACATGCTCAGGTCCTGGGGCCTCAATATCCAGGTCTATAGCGCCATTGCGCAGTGGCAGCGTGAGAACGAAGGCGCGAGCTCGAACGACGCCGCCCTCTGGTGGCTCAAGAGCAACCCGGGCATCTGGACCGGGTGGGTGACCGCTGACGCCGCAACCGCGATTCAGACGGCGCTGGACGCTAACGAGACTCCCGACGGCTGGCCGGTGGAATAGCACGGCTCTCCGCCGCCGCCGGTCCCGGGAACGTGTGCCCGGGGCCAGCGGCGGCGGACGAAAGCGATCGGCCTGACGGGCGTCAAAGTTGAGCTTATGTCAAGCAATTTGGTGTAAATTTGGGCTGGCTCTTATAATGGGCCTTGCGTGCCGTTTCGGCGCGAATTTCGCCTCGCATTTTCTACCCACTCGTGGCGCCTCTGAACACGCACCTGCGCTGACGATGACCCGCCGCTGCGCGCCGTTCGCGCACCCTTGTCAGGACTAACCCACTGTGAGCCGAGCACTTGATCGTCTGCGAACGGCGTTTGTCAAGCCCGATAGTGAATTTGCGCCGCTGGCGCTCTGGTTCTGGAATGGCCGGCTGCATGAAGCCGAGCTGGGTCGACAGATCAAGGAGTTCGCGGCCAAGGGCATCGGCGGCGTGTTCATGCATGCGCGCGAAAGCCTGCAGACGCCCTACGGCGGCGAGCGGTGGTGGGACGCCGTTGACTTTGCGGTCCGGAAGGGTCGCGAGGCCGGTCTGAAGACCTGGATCTACGACGAATACGCCTGGCCCAGCGGGCCCGCGGGTTCGCCCGGCGGCCGACACGGGCAGACCGAGTCCGCGGTCCTGGCGCAGGGCAGTGAACACTACGCCAAGACCCTGACACGGATGATCCACGAGGTCGAAGGTCCGGCCGAGGTCGGGCTGGAAGGCCGCTATCCGACCGGAACGCCGCTTGGCCAGGTTGCCGCCCGGCTTGACGCCAATGGGGACCTGGATCCCGAGACGCTGACGGACGTGACCAAGCTGAACACCTGGGAGTGCCCGGAAGGCGTTTGGCGTGTTCTGAGTTTCTCGGTCCGCAGCTTTGACGACCGGATCGACTACCTGCGCGCCGCCACGGTCAAGGCCTTTCTTGATTCGGCCTACGAAAGTTACGCGGAGCGTCACAAGGCCGCGTTCGGCGATGGGATTCCGGGCGTCTTTTTCGACGAGCCGTACATCACCGCGGAGCCGCTGCCCTGGACCGACGACCTGCCGGCGCGGTTCGAAAAGGACAAGGGGTACGACCTGTTGCCATGGCTCCCGCTGCTGGTGCTGCGGGGTGGGAACGAGACCGTCAAGGTTCGCTGCGACTTCTACGACACGGTGGCCGAGCTTTACGAAGAAGCCTGGTTCGCCCAGATCAGCGCGTGGTGCCAGCGGCATGGCCTGGAGTGGACGGGTCACACGGAAGAGCATGTGGCCACCCATCCCGCCCGGCAGGGCGACTACTTTCGCGGTCTGCGTCACCTCACGATTCCGGGCACCGATCATCACGGGTTCCGCTACGCGCGACCGCGAACGGTGCAGGCCGCGGAGGTCAAGCCGGCGGTGTCGGTGGCGGCGATGACGGGTCGGCCGCGCGTGATGGCGGAAGCCTTCGGCGGCGCCGGTTGGGGCGTGACGCTGGATGAGATTCGGCATGGCGCCAACCTGCTGGCCGCCTACGGCATCAACATGCAGGTGCTCCACGGGCTGTTCTATTCCATGGCCACCGCCGAGGCCGCCGACGATTGGCCGCCCAGTTTTGGCCACCAGAACCCCTATTGGACGCATTTCGAGGGCCTGTCCGAATACGTGGCTCGCCTGTCGGCGGTCGTGGGCCACTCCAGGGCGGCAACCACGGTGGGCGTGCTGTACCCATGGACCAGCATTGCCGCCAATACCGCCGACGGGCGTCCCAACGCGCGGGCGCGCGCCATCGCCGACGACTACGAGGGTCTGATCGATGGGCTGGCGGATGCCAGCATTGACGTGCACATCGTGGACGAGCGATTCATCAGTCACGGTCAGGCGCGGCTGGAGAACGGCCGCCTGCGGCAGGGCGCGCTGACCCTTACGACCCTGGTGCTTCCGCCAACGCCGGTTATCAGCCCCCAGGCCATGCGGCGCCTGGGCGCCTTTGTGCGCTCGGGCGGCACCCTGATCGTGATGGGCGAACGTCCCACCGGGAGCAACGAAGGCGGCTGGCGGCACCGCCCGATAACACGGGCCGCGGGCACGCTGTTCAGCAACGGCTCAGCGACGCCGGCGGGCGCCACGGTCGGCAAGGGCCGCACGTTTCAGACGTCCGAAGTGCTGCCGGAGGCACTCGAGCGCATCGCGGAGATCCTGTCGCCGGGAACCACCGTGGACAGTGCGACCGACGTGATTGTCGTTCCCCGGCGACTGGACGGCGCCGAGGTGTTGATGGCGGTCAACCGCTCGGCCGAGGGCACGACGGCGACGGTCAGGACCGATGTGCCCGGTCGGCCGGAGGTGTGGAATCCGGAGACCGGCGCGGCCGAGGCCCTATCGATCACCGGCAAGCACGGGGAGCGGCGGTTCAAGCTTGACTTGCCGCCGCACGGGGCTCGCCTGGTGGTGTTCGACACGTCGGTTCGGGCCGCGCGCCATCGGGTGCCCGCCGGCCAGCCGGCGCCGCAGAAGGACCTGGAGTTCAAGACGGACTGGACGTTCGCGCTGGACAGTGGAGTCCCGACCGGCCAGGGGTCAATTCGCCGTTCCGAGCTTCCGGTGATGCGCGTTGCCAGCTTCTCGTTGGGCGCGGGCCGCCTGGAGCAGTTGCGCGACCCGACGTATGACGACTCGGAATGGCCGGAGACGTGGCTGGCGCGGGCCGGGGCCGACACCATTGGCAACTGGCGCGCCAGCTGGATTACGGGAGTCCGCAAGCACGACGGCTGGGCGGTCAAGCGGACGAGCGATCAGCACCGTCGCCTGCGATTCCACCGCACGATCGATCTGACCGAGCCGCCAATCAAGGCGTGGGCCACATTTGTGGGGGTGGACCACGTGGCCGTGTACATGAACGGCACGCAACTGGGCGAGTCGGACGACTGGTCCAGCCCGGTGACCTACAACATCATGCCGTACCTGCGTCCGGGCCAGAACACGATCGTCGCGGACGTGGAGTGCGAGTCGGACGAGCCGATCTCATTCCTCTTCGAGGGTCAGATCGACCTGCGTTCGGGCGGCTCCATCGTGATTGTGTCGGACGATTCGTGGGAGGTGCAGGCGCCACCGAGCGAGGTCTGGTCCGGTCTCGCCTATGAGCGCGAAACTCCGCTGGAGACGTGGGAACGCGGGCAGCCGCCGGTCGAACCGTGGCGGCACATTCCGTTGCTGGGCGAGCCGGTGGCGTTTCCCCGCACGGTGGTCTATCGCCAGCGCCTGCCGGTGGGCTGCGTTGGCATCGGCATTCCCAACATCAAGGGGACGCACAAGGTCTATGTGGACGTGCGCGAACGCACGCCGGACATCCAGGGCATCTACAACATCACGACCGGCCGGATGCTGACCGTTGAGATCGAGGCGGCCGACTTTTCCAACGGCATCCTGGCGCCGCTGGCGCTCTTCACGCGGCCGACGACGATCGCCCTCCAGCCGTGGGGGAACTTTGGCTACGGCTGGTATTCCGGCACCGGCGTCTATGAGCGCAGTTTTGAGCTCACGGCCGAACAAGCGAATTCGGCGGTGACGCTGGATCTCGGCGAGGTGCGATATCACGCCGAAGTCTTCGTCAACAACCGGCGCGTGGACGTGCGGCTCTGGCCGCCGTACCAGTTCGATCTCAGCGGCTTTGTGCAAACCGGATCCAACAGCCTGCGGGTTCGGGTGAGCAACCTGTACGCGAACGAGATGCGCTGGAAGCGGGACGAGACGAAGATGGGGAATGCCTGGCACCGCTACTGGCACGAGGACAACATCGAGGCCGAGGCGCTGGTTTCCGGACTGCTGGGCCCGGTGCAGTTGCGCGTGAGTTAGCCGCCGCCTCCGGTGACGGGCGCGGCCACGGGCTGTCCGAGGCCCGCGTAGTTGCGTACGAAGTTGTAGACGCGGTTCTTGTCGTAGGAATCCAGACGCTCAATGCGGCCCCAGGCGGTCAACGCGACCGCCGTTTCGGCTGGCAGATTTGCGTCGGGCTGCACGATCACGTCGTGTCCTTCGAACTCCGCGGCCAGCCGCCGCATTTCGGGCTCCAGTCCGGTGTCCCTGAAGTGAACGATCACATAGCCGCGCGACAGGTTTGCCACCTGGATCTCGTCCGCGAGGGTTTCGGGCCGAAAGCCGTGATCGGCCAGCTGGGTGACGTGCGGCCCGGAGGTGGGCGGGTCGGTGGCGTAGGGCTCGTGCGGGTCGTTGACGGAGTTCAGAATCGTGGCGGCCTGTTGATCCGTTTCCTCACCGGGGCCCGGGGGGCTGGCTTGATTCAAGCAGTACAGATTGAGCGGGATGAACAGGGCCATGACCGCGATCATGTACAGCCAGAACCCGCGTCCCAGGCCGCCTCTCTGCTGCCCGCCCTTCCGCTGCTCACGCTGCCCGCCCTTTTGGGCGCTGGACGAGCGACGCTCGCTACGTGCGGTGCTGGACTGGCCGCCGCTGGACTGACGGCGGGTGCGGCGGCGGCGGCGCGATGCCATGGGGCTGATCCTGCGGTTGGGCTGCCGCGAGTATAGGGAAGCCGGTCGCAAGTCTCGGTACTATTGCGCGATCTCGCACCCTCGGGCGTGTCCGCCCTTCCCACCTTTTATGCGCAGAGCGCCTGCCGGCCGCGGGATTGGCCGTCGAGCGGTCCTGGCGGCCGCCGCCCTCAGCGTTCCGGCGTTTATCGCCGGACGCGCAGGCGCGCTCGAGGGCCTGGAAACGGTCACGGTTCGCCGGGCGGCCTTTGACTCGGCGCTGGGCCACAACATTGCCGACCTGGACGTCAGTCTCAGCGGCGTTTCCCAGGCCGCTTCGCTCTTGACGTACTTCCACGCATCCGGCGGCTTGCGGCGGTGGGGCCATGCGGTTTCCGAGCCACTCATCGAGAACGGCCTGCTGGTCCAGTACTTCCAGCGCGGCGTGATGGAGTGGTCAGGCGATTCCGTCGACGGACAGCCCACGCCTCGCCTGGTATGGGACTTCATCGGCGGCGGACTGGACGGAAGCCTGGACCTTGGCGCGGAGTCCGGCACCAGCAACCCGTTCGGCGGCACTGCCGTGGGTCCGTTTGGCCACGTCGTGTCCAATCAGTCCGTTGACGGGGACGAGATCGGATTCCTCGATGCGTTCCTGGCGTTGGGCGGCGCGGCCGGACTTGGATTCCCGAAGACCGAGGCCCGGCTCGACACCGGCGAGCCAGGCACGGTGATCGATCCCACGGCCGAACCGGGCGTCATCCGGCAGTACTTCCAGGCCGGTGTGCTGGAGTTCGCCCCGGGACGCTCGGAGCCGGTGCGCCTTCGGCTCAGCGGAGATGAGGTGCGCAACCGCGCCTATCCCGCCGGCCTGTGGACGCTGATTCGCAGCTTCCGCCCCGCCAGTCCGCTGACGGCCGGCGACAGCATTGAACTGGAATCGCTGGAACGCCAGCGGGGCGTGGTGGCTACCGGCGTGCCGCGGGCGCCGGCGGGCTTCACGATCTCCTTGCTTCTGGATACCAATGACCTTGGCTTGCCGGTTGCCCTGGCCTTTGGGCCGGACGAACGGCTCTACATCTCGATGTCGAACAACGCGATCCTCACGCACTCCGGACTTCCCGGCGCCGAGGCTCCGGTGGCCTTTGCCCAGGGGCTGGATCCGCTGGGCGTGGATGAGCCGCGCGGGGTGGCCTTTATCGGCGACGCCGTGTACGCCTCGGTGCGACAGAAGGTCATCCGCCTGCGCGATACCAGCGGGTCGGGCGTGGCCGACGAGTCCGTGGAGATCCTGACCGGCCTGCCGGAACGGGCCGAATTGTTCCACCGCAACAACGGCATTGAGGCGGGACCCGACGGCCAGCTGTACCTGACCGTCGGCAGCACGAGTAACCGCGGCGAAGTGCCGGACACTGACCTCTCGGGCACGATCCTGCGGCTTGCGCCCGACGGGTCGCGCGTGGAGGTGGTGGCGCGCGGACTCAGGAATCCGTTCGACCTTGCGTTCGCGCCGGACGGCGAACTCTTCTGCACCGATAACGCTCCCGACACTCCGGTGCGCACGGCCGACGACGCGCCCGACGAACTGAACCACGTGATTGAAGGCCGCAACTACGGGCATCCGATGTACTGGGAGGAGTTGCCGGAGGATTCATCCATTGAGGGTCCCGTGGCGGCGCTGCCGGCGCACGCCGCGGCTGCCGGTATTACGTTCTTTACGGGGACGCAGGCCGGCGAGTTCGAGGGTGACGCCCTCATTGCAACCTGGGGGCCGGGACTGGGCCGCAGTTCCTATACGCACAACGTCCTGCGCGTACGCCTGGAGCCGCGGGGCGATACCTACGTCGGCGAAGTTCATCCCTTCGTAACCGGCCTCGACCGCCCCACCGACGTCGTAATCGCACCCGACGGCGCGGTGCTCGTCAGCGACCACGTGGGGAGAAAGATATACAGGGTTTCGCGCAGCTAGCCCGGTTCAGGCGAGCACGGCGGCCGCGAGGCCCAGCCTGGACGCACCGCCGGGATCGGTCGGAACTACGGTGAAGGCTGCCAGTTCAGCGCCCGCTCCAGGCTGGCCAGGTATTCGGCAAAGGCGCGGCGGCCCGTGGACGTGGCCCGCACCCAGGTGCGCGGCTTGACGCCCACGAACTCCTTGGTGATGACCAGGTACCCGGCGTCCTCCAGCTTACGCAGGTGGGTCGTCAGGTTGCCGCCCGTGAGGTCCAGCGTCTGCTGAATGAATCCGTAGGCGAGCCGATCGGTCTCGGGTTGGGCGACCAGCATGGTCATGATCCGCAGGCGCGTGGACTGGTGGATGGTTTCGTTGAGGACGATGGGTTCGTCGGTCAAGAGGCGCCACTCCGGCGGATCCACACCCAGGCCAGCGCCACCACGAGCAGGGTTGCGGCTGCCGAGATCAGCATGGCGGCTTCGCCCGCGAAGTGGCTGGACAGGTAGAACGGCGTCGCAAAGCCCAGGCCCACGGCCACGAGCACCGGGCGGTGCATGATGCCGAACAGGATGTAGCCCAGGGCCACGATGCCAATGGAGACTCGCGCGATCGTGATTCCCTCGACATCGGCGGTCCACAGGCCGGCCGCCGAGGGAACAACAAAGGCCGCGCCGGTGACCGTCAGCCAGTAGAAAAACACGCGGAGTCCCGCGCGCTGCGCGGCAGAGCCCGCAGCCTTCTTGACGCTCGCGCGGTGCCCCAGGATGGCGCTGGCGGCAAACCCGGCCGCTGTCAACGCGCCCCACAGCAGCGCGGGAAACCAGGGATTTTCGGAAGCAATCTCGGGCGTAAGCGTGGCGACGGCGTATTGCCCAAGCAGGCCCAGGGCCACGATGGCGCCCCACAGCAGCAGGATGGATTCCATGCCGGCGACGTACATGGAGGTTCGCGCCCGGTCCACGGTGTCGTGGATGGCGTTCCAACTCTCCTCGGGTTGAAGCGTCGAGGCGTTGTGTTTTGCGCTCGGCATGTCATTCCTCTTCGTCGTGCCGCGGGCGTGCGGAACTGTGTTGTTTGCTATGCAAACTAGTTTATTGAGCCAATGATTGCCGCGCAAGCGAGATGTGCGGCGAACGTGGAAATGGCGGTTCGCGGGCTGCGGTGGTGCGTTACACTTACGAAATCCAGGCGTCGCGTTGGTTTCTCCCATCCGCGACGCGACGGCCCGCGCAGGGCTGGCGAGAACGACAACCACTGATGGCCATTAGCTCACCCAAGCGCGAACTCGTAGACGAGCTTCGCCTCAACTCCGACGACACCGGCTCCGCGCCGGTGCAAATCGCGCTGCTCAGCGCCCGAATCGAAGAGCTCACCGAGCATCTCAAGCAGCACAAGAAGGACAAGCATTCCCGCTATGGTCTGCTGAAGATGGTCGGCCGCCGGCGTCGGCTCCTCAAGTATTTGCAGGACCGCGACCCCGAACGCTACCGGCAGGTGATCGACAAGCTCCAGATTCGAGCGCGGCGCTAACGGCGCGTGAATACCTGGCGATACGCGGCACGCCGCCCCAGGCGCGGCAATCCCGCATGGATTGATGAGCGGTCCGCGCCGAAGCCGGACCGCTTTTCTTTGTTGTAAACGGCTTCGGATCAGAACGCCGACGGGACCTGACGGAAGAGCCAAGAACCGAGGGCGCAACGGAGGTTGCGGGCTCGCTTCTTCGCTCTTCGTCCAGACCGCCGGCGAGGAGTGACCTGTATGCATACCGTTGAGACTCAATTTGGCGGGCGGCGGCTCGCGTTTGAGACCGGCCGCCTGGCCCAGCAGGCGAATGGCGCCGTTGTCGTGACCTATGGCGACGCCGTGATTCTGGGCACCGTGGTGATGTCCGACCGCCTGCGCGAGGGGATCGACTATTTCCCGCTCTCCGTGGACTACGAAGAGCGCAGCTATTCCATCGGCAAGATTCCGGGCAGCGTGTTCCGGCGTGAGGGACGGCCGCCGCTGACCGGCATCCTGGCCTCCCGGCTCACCGACCGCCCGCTGCGCCCGCTCTTTCCGAAGGGCATGCGCAACGAGGTCCAAATCATCCTGACCGTGCTCTCGCACGACGGCACAGCCGAGACCGACGTGATCGGCACCATTGCCGCATCGGCCGCGCTGATGATTTCCGGCATCCCGTTCGACGGCCCGGTAGGCGCGGTGCGCGTGGGGCTGGACGACGGCGAGTTCACGCTCAACCCGACGATCGAGGAGAACGCCAGCGGCGACCTGGACCTGGTCGTGTCCGGGACCCGCGACGGCGTGGTCATGCTGGAAGCCGGCGCCCGCGAGGTCGACGACGACACGATGATTCAGGCCATCGCCTGGGGCCAGGAGCAGTTGCAGGCGGCCATTGACTTGCAACTCGAGCTCCGCGACCTGGTCAACCCCACGCCGCGCGAGGTGAAGATCGAGAAGCTGGACGACAGCGTGCTCGAGGCCGTGAACTCCCGCTTTGGCGAGGCTATCGCCGAGGCGGCGCGCATCACCGACCGCTCGGCCCGTGTCGAGAAGCTGGCCGCGATCGAGGGCGAGGCCGAGGAAGCCTTCGACGGCGAGCACGACGGCGGCGACATCGGCGAGGCCTTCCACGACCTGGAGAGCGCCTACACGCGCCGCGCCATCGTGAACGAGGGCATCCGGCCGGATGGACGCCCGGACGACGCCCTGCGAGACCTTTCCGCCGACGTGGGAATCCTGCCGCGAACCCACGGCACCGGCCTGTTCGAGCGCGGTGAAACCCAGGTGCTCTCGATCGTGACGCTGGGCACCCAGCGGGACGAGCAGAAGATCGGCCTCCGCGATCTTGAGGAACTGGCCCAGCCCAAGCGCTACATGCACCACTACAACATGCCGCCGTTCGCCTCCGGCGAGGCCGGGCGGCTCGGCTCGCCGCGCAGACGCGAGATCGGGCACGGCGCGCTGGCCGAGCGCGCGCTGCTGCCGGTGGTCCCCAGCTACGAGGACTTCCCCTACTCCGTGCGCGTTGTCTCCGAGGTCCTGTCTTCCAACGGTTCGACCTCCATGGCCTCCACCTGCGGCAGCACGCTGGCGCTGCTGGACGCCGGCGTGCCGATCAGTGCATCGGTTGCGGGGATCTCGATGGGCCTGGTGACCTCGGACAACGGGGAATTCAAGGTCCTGACCGACATCCAGGGCGCCGAAGACCACTTCGGCGACATGGACTTCAAGGTGGCCGGCACCGAGAAGGGCATCACCGCCATTCAGCTCGACATCAAGGTCAAGTACCTGACGCCGGAGATCGTGGAACTGGCCGTCCGGCGCGGGCGCGACGCGCGGATGAAGATCCTGGAAGTCATGAACGGCGCCCTGGCTGCTCCGCGCTCGGAGGTTGGCGAATTCGCGCCCAAGATCATGCGCACCCAGATCAACCCCGAGAACATTGGCAGCGTCATCGGCCCCGGCGGCCGCATGATTCGCCAGCTCGAGGCCGACACCGGCGCGTCGATCGACATCCAGGAAGACGGCACGATCATGGTCGGCTCGCCGTCGCGCGAAGGCGCCGAGCAAGCCGTCCAGATGATTCGGGACATGACCGGTGAAATCGACGCCGGGCGCACCATGCTTGGCAAGGTGACCCGCATCTTCGGGTTTGGCGCCATGGTCGAGTTCATGCCCGGTCGCGAGGGCCTGGTCCCGCGCCACGAACTGGCCGAAGAGCCGCCCGGCATGATCGAAGACGTGGTCAACGTCGGCGACGACATCATGGTGATGGTCATCGAGACCGACGACCAGGGCCGCGTCAACCTGTCGCGACGGGCCGTGCTGATGGGTCTTTCGCCCGAAGAAACGCTGGCTACCGCCGCCCCCGCCCCTCGCGGCGGCGGACGCGGCGGCCCGCGCCGAGATGGCGGCGGTCGCGATGGCCGCGGGGGGCGCGGCGGGCGCGGTCGCTTTGACCGCGACGGCCGTGGCGGCCGTGGCGGCGGCGGTCGGGGACCGCGACGAGGCCGCTACCGGGACTAAAGGAGCAATGTAATGGGAACGCCGTTGCGAGTCGCCGTTTTCGGGGCCTCAGGCCGCGTGGGGCAGACCGTGGTGGACGCCGTGAAGGGCGCTCCCGACATGCAACTGGTGGCCGGGGTGGATCAGGTGGACCAGTCAACTGACTTCCCCTGGTTTACCGACGCGGCAACAGCCGTCCGCGAGACTCGGCCTGATGTCGCTATCGACTTCACCGTGGCGGACGCGGTGGCGGAGAACGCGCCGATGGCCATTGCGGCCGGCGTATCGCCCGTTATCGGAACCACGGGGATGTCCCCGGACCAGATCGAGGCGATTCGCGCAGCCGCCGAGAGCGAGGGTGTGGGCGCCTTCATAGCCCCCAACTTCGCCATCGGGGCCGTCCTGATGATGGCCATGGCGCAGCTGGCCGCGCCCCACCTGGACCACGTTGAGGTGATCGAGCTTCACCACGACCAGAAGATCGACGCGCCCTCGGGCACGGCCGCTCACACGGCCGAGTTGATCGCGCAGGCGCGTGACGGCCGTCCGGCCATCGACGCGCCCACCGAACGCTTCACGCTGCCCGGCGTACGCGGCGGCGTGAACCACGGCGTGCGCGTGCATAGCGTGCGCCTGCCCGGATTCGTGGCGCACCAGCAGGTCATCTTCGGAGCGCTCGGCCAGACGCTCACCATTCGGCACGACTCCACGAGCCGTGATTCATTTATGCCCGGCGTGTTGATGGCGGCCCGTCGGGTGCGAGAATTGCCCGGCCTGGTCATAGGCCTTGAGCACCTGCTCTTTGAGGAAAGTGACGACGCATGAGCCGCAGTTTTGGTATCGGGGTTGTTGGCGCCACAGGCGCCGTGGGCCGCGAGTTCCTGAGCGTGATGGAAGAGCGCAACTTCCCGGTTGGCGAGTTGCGCCTCTGGGCCTCAGAGCGCAGTCGCGGCAAGCAGATCGAATTCAACGGCGAGTCCCACACCGTCATGGTGCTGGACGACGACAGCGACTTCTCGGGCCTGGACTTTGTGCTGATCTCGGCGTCCGGCTCCATCAGCCGCGCCGTGGCGCCACGGGTCGCGGCCGCCGGCGTCATCGCCATCGACGACAGTTCCGCCTTCCGCTACGACGACGACGTACCGCTCGTCGTTCCTGAGGTGAACGCGGCGGATCTCAAGGAGCACAAGGGCATCGTGGCGATCCCCAACTGCTCAACGACGCCGATCGTCCAGGTGCTGGCGCCGCTGCACGAGCACAGTCCCGTGCGGCGCGTGATCGCCGACACCTACCAGTCGGTCTCAGGGGCCGGCGGCATGGCGATGGAGGAACTGGCCGAGCAGAGCGCCGCGATGTCCAACGGCGCCGAGTCGACGCCGGACGTGTTTCCGCACCAGATCGCGTCCAACCTGATTCCATCCATCGACGACCCGCGCGACGACGGCTACTCGAAGGAAGAATGGAAGGTCTCGGCCGAGACCCGCAAGATCATGCACATTCCCGACCTGGCCGTGTCCGCGACCTGCGTGCGCGTGCCGGTGTTCCGGGCGCACTCGGCCGCGGTCCACGCGGAGTTCAGCGATCCCATCGACGCCGGTCTGGCCCGCTCGCTGTTGGAGGACGTCCCCGGCGTGGAGATCGTGGACGACCTGGCCGCCGAGGTCTATCCCATGCCCATGACCGCCGAAGGCAACGACACCACCTGGGTCGGCCGCCTGCGGCAGGACATGTCGCACCCCAACGGCCTGGTCTTCTGGGTCGTCTCCGACAACCTGCGCAAGGGCGCGGCGACGAACTCCCTCCAGATCGCCGAGTCGATGATCGAGCAGGGCCTGGTCTGAGCCGGAGGCCGTTCTAGCGGCCAGTCGTTGGCCGAAGGTTGATCCCGGCCCGGCTAGGATGGGGCCATGGCGCTGGTGAACTCGATCCAGTCGTGGTGGCGCGACGTCACGCGTCCGGCCGACCGCCGCGATGATTACCGCCAGGCCCAGCAGGCGCTGGTGCGGGCCGGCATGTCGCCGGAGGCATCCCAGGAAGAGCTGGATATCTACCTGGAGGAGATTCGCGTGGCCCGAACGCCTACGCTCGATCTCCTGACGTCCGGTTTTCTGGCCGGCATGGGGGTTGTCCTGGCGGCCCTGGCGCTCTTCATCTTCATGATCGTCGCGACGGGCGTGGTTGAGTTGCTGATCGACCCCGAAGGCAAGGGCAGCCGGGCCGTAGCGGAAGAGCAGATTCCGCGAGAGCGCGAAGGCCCGCCGGTCGGTACGCCGGGCGGCGTTATCGTTGCGGCCGGCCTGGCCATATCCGCCGTCTTTGGCGTCATGGGCGCCGGCCTGGCCCTGCTGGAGCGGGCACGCTTCGAGCGGCAGCGCGCGCCCTACACGTTTGCGCACCGGCGACGCGCGCGGCGCATCAATGCGCAGGTCGAAATCCTCCTGTGGGTCGCCATGCTGGCTCCGCTGCTGTTGGCGCTGACCCCGTATCTTCGCGAGTCCAGCGCCGTGCCGGTGCTGTTCTTGCTGGCCCTGGGGCTCTTGCTGTTCCGCTCGCTCTGGCGCTCAGCTTTCCCCGACATCCTCAAGGCGCTCAGTCCCTACAACGCCGCCGGTCTTGCGTCGCAGATTCTCACCACCGAGGCCGTGGTCATCGAGCGCCAGGAAGAAGCCTTTTACGGCAAGGGCGTCTGGCGCCGCTGGCACCGCTACTTCAGCCGCCGCGTCAACTGGTAGGGCGGTAGGCGCGGCTCAGCGCGCCGTTGGCCGCGCCGGCTCTCGCGCCTTCGAATGGAGGGCTGACGGCGTCGTGCTAGAGTCGCCCCGTTGAATCGCGCACGGGAACGAACGACCTCTCGCCATGAGCGCCGAGTTGGTCGGCATCCTGAGCGTTGGCGCGACGCTATTGGTGGGCGGCCTGGCCACCGCCGGCGCGGTTGTCGGCCTGATGTTCAGACTTGATGGGCGTCAGAGCGCCCGTATGGGCGCTATGGAAGAGCGTCTGGGCGCCCGCATGGACGATATGGAACGGCGTCAGAGCGCTCGCATGGACCGTATGGACTCCCGCATGGATCGCATGGGCGCTCGCATGGATCGTATGGACGCCCGTATGGACACCGTTGAGGCGCGTCAGTACGAAATCGCTCAAACCGTTGCGCGACTGGAAGCTAGCCAGCAGGCCATGCTGGCTACCCTGTCCCGCATTGAAGAGCACACCCGACCGACGGACGGACCGTCTGTACAGCCCGCAGACGTGGGAACGGGCGTCACACCGGCCGACGATGTGCGCCGTTCGGCAGCGGTGAGCACGTCGAGTCCCACATAGCAATCTTGACTGCGGCCATCCGACGGTCGCCAGCCCCGCGGGGCAGGTTCAGCCGTAGCCGCTAGGTACAATCAGCCCTTACAGCACGGCGTATCGCGACCATTCGTACGGTCGCGGGCGGAGGCTGTCGAATGTTGACCTTTGGCCGGCTCATTACCGCGGTGATCACCCCGTTCGCCGATGACGGATCGGTGGACTACGACACGTTCGGACGTCTTGTATCCGGACTCGTCGATGCCGGCAACGACGCGGTCGTCGTCACCGGCACGACCGGCGAATCGCCGGTGCTCAGCGACGACGAACGTTTCCAGCTTTACCGCGAAGCGTTATCGGCCGTCGGCGACCGTGCGCTGGTGATTGCGGGCACCGGCGGCTACAACACCGTCGAGAGCGTGCACCTGTCGCGCGAAGCCGCCGAGATCGGCGTCCACGGCCTCCTGCAAGTCACGCCCTACTACAACAAGCCGCCGCAGGACGGGCTGGTGCTTCACTTCGAGACCATTGCGGAAGCCACCCCGCTGCCCAACATGCTGTACAACGTGCCCGCCCGAACCAGCCTCAACATGACCGCCGACACCGTGGCGCGCCTCAGCGCCGTGGACAACATCGTGGCCGTCAAGGAGGCCAGCGGGGACTTTGACCAGATCGCGGAGATCGCCCGCACGGCCGAGGACGGCTTCGACATCTACAGCGGCAACGACAGCGACACCTACCTGCTCATGGCCCTGGGCGGCGTGGGCGTCGTGAGTGTCCAGTCGCACGTCGTCAGCGGCGAGACCCGCGACATGATCGACGCCTTTGTCGAAGGCGACATGGAGACGGCGCGCCGCAAGCACCTGCACCTGTTGCCGATCGCTCGGGCGCTATTCCCGGTTGGTTGGCCCAACCCGATCGCGGTCAAGGCCGCCGTGAACCTCAGCGGCTTTTCGGTGGGCGTCCCACGTTCGCCGTTGATCGAGTTTCCCGCCGGCATGCAGGAAGACCTGAAATCGGTGCTCGACCTCTACGAACTCGACGCCTTCCTCCAGCCCGCCGCGGTGCATGCGTAGCGCGTGATCGGCCTTCCGACCTTTCCCGATCTCTCGAGTCTGGCGTCGGTAGTTCGGACCTGTGAGCGGTGCGGACTGCACCAGGGACGAACGAACGCGGTCCCTGGTGAGGGTTCACCCACCGCGCGTGTCGTGTTCATCGGCGAGGGGCCGGGCTTTCACGAGGACCGGCTGGGCCGTCCGTTCGTGGGCCAGGCCGGGCAATTGCTGGATGAGTTGATCCACGGGATCGACATGCGCCGGGCCGACGTGTTCATCGCCAACGTCTTGAAGTGCCGCCCGCCCAATAACCGCGACCCGCTGCCTGACGAGGCGGAGGCCTGTCGCCCGTACCTGGACCAGCAACTCGAGCTGATCAATCCCGACCTGATCGTGCTGCTGGGGCGGCACGCGCTGAACGCCTTTTTCCCGGACGCTCGGATTTCGCGGGCGCGCGGCGTGGCGCGGCGGCTGAACGGCCGCGTGTACCTGCCCGTCTACCATCCGGCGGCGGCGCTGCGACAACTGCGCCTGCGCGACATCCTGTCGCAGGACTTCCAGATGATTCCCAAGCTGCTGGCGGACGCGACCGAGGTTGAACCTGATCCTCCGCCGCCGCCCGATACGCAGCAACTTTCCTTCTTCGCCTAACGCCCCACACACCGGAAACCTCTATATGAATGGCATAGCTACAGCCCAACACGTGCGTGTCGTCTCCATCGGCGGCATCGGCGAAATCGGCAAGAACTGCACCGTGATCGAGTACGGCGACGACGCCATCGTGCTCGATTGCGGCATCACCTTCCCCGACGCCGGCATGTTGGGCGTCGATCTTGTCCTGCCGAACTTCAGCTATCTGCGCGAGATTCGCCACAAGCTGCGCGCCTTTGTGATCACGCACGGACACGAGGACCACATCGGCGCGTTGCCCTACGCGCTGCGCGAGTTTGACCTGCCGATCTACGGCTCCAAGCTCACGCTTGGACTGGTCGGCGTGAAGCTGGAAGAACCCGGCCTGCGCGACCAGGCGGACCTGCGCGTGGTGAAAGCGCGCGAGACCGTCACCATCGGACCGTTCCGCTGCCAGTTCTTCCACGTCTGCCACAGCATTCCGGACGCCATGGGCATCGCCATCCACACGCCCATTGGGACCATCGTGCACACGGGCGACTTCAAGATCGACCACACGCCGGTGGACGGCATCCCCCCGGACTTCCAGACCCTGGGCCGCCTGGGCGACGAAGGCGTGCTGCTGCTGATGTCCGACAGCACCTACGCCGACCAGCCCGGCCACACGCCGTCCGAAGCGGTCATTGCCGAGTCCTTCGATCGGGTCTTCAACGACGCGCCCGGCCGAATCATTGTCGCCACGTTCTCGTCGCTGATTTCGCGCGTCCAACAGGTTGTCGACGCGGCCTACGCCTACGGGCGCCGTGTGGCCTTCGTGGGACGCAGCATGGAACGCAACGTCCGTGTGGCCCGCGACCTGGGCTACCTGCACGTTCCCGACGACGGCATGGAGGTCGATGCGCGCGACCTGCGGGACTACCCGGGAGATGAACTGGCTGTTATTTGCACCGGCTCCCAGGGCGAACCGCGCTCGGCGCTGGTGCGGATGGCCAATCGTGATCATCGCTTCATCGACCTGCTGCCGGACGACACGGTGGTCGTCTCGGCGTCGGCCATTCCCGGGAACGAAGAGGCCGTCAACCAGACCATCGACCGCCTGGCCCGGCAGGGCGCCCGCGTGCTCTATGAGCGCCTGCTCCCGGTTCACGTCTCCGGCCACGCCGGTCAGGAAGACCTCAAGTACATGCTGTCCACGCTGCAGCCCAAGTTCTTCATGCCGGTGCATGGCGAGTTCCGGCACCTGGAGGAGCACCGGCGTCTGGCGGAGCGCGTGGGCGTGGATGCCGAGCACGTGCTGGTGGCCGAGTCCGGGAACATCGTGGAGCTATCCGCGGACGACATCAGCGTGGTCGGCCAAACCGACGTCAGCAACGTGTACCTCGACGGACTTACCGTCGGCGAGGAGAGCGACGCCACCATTCGCGACCGTCGGCACCTGGCGGAAGGCGGCCTGGTGATTACCGTTGTTAACGTGGACCGACACACTGGTCAATGCTTGACAGACCCGGATATCATCACAAGGGGATTTGTGTATGCGTCAGACGCTCAGGACGAGTTGCTGACGCGTGCTCGCGACACCGTGCGGTCGGTGGTG
Organism: Chloroflexota bacterium; assembly: GCA_022821645.1. Lineage (GTDB taxonomy): Bacteria > Chloroflexota > UBA11872 > UBA11872 > UBA11872 > UBA11872. The sequence continues at coordinate 168,494 of JAJEDE010000027.1, read as the reverse complement.
GACACCGGCGACCACGCGGACGTATCCCCCGAACATCTACAGAGGAAGATCCGGAACGCACTCGGGAGGCGTTTGTTCCGGGAGACCCGGCGGCGACCGGTGATTTTGCCGATCGTCACTGAGGTCTAGCTAAGGGGCGGGCGACAGCTCGCACCGAGGAGGGCCTCCCGTGGCCACGAGCCGAAAGGCCGCCGCGCTATCTACAGGCGCGACGCGGCCCGAACACTGGGATATTGCGGGTTTTGGCGGCTTTATCGTGGCCGCCTTCGGCGTGCTGTCGTTCGTTGGCTTGATTGTCGACGACGCTCTTGTGGTGACCGGCGCCGCCGCCACCGTGGCCGCCGGGTTGGGCCGCGCCGCGCCTTTGGGCGCGCTGGCGGGCGCGTCGATTGGCGCCGCCGTCCTTGTTGCCGGCGCCCGTCGCCGGGCCATCATCGACGTTACCCACTTCGTCGCGGCGGCCGTATTCGTGGCGGCGCTGGCGGCCATGACCGACCTTGCCGCCGCCGTCGCCAACCAGGGGCAGCCCGAAGGCGGCGGTGTGATTGGCGGGCTCATCGGGTCGACCATCCGGACAGCCATTGGCGACGTTCCCGCATTCCTGGTTCTGGCCGTGGCCGCTGTCCTGGCTCTCGCCTACGGCATGGCCGCCTCCCCGTGGGGCACCGAAGCCGTGATGCGGCCCGGACGCGTCGTCATCCGGGCCGGCCGCTACCTGGCCGTCGGTTTGGTATCGGTGATTTCCGCCGCGAACGCCCGCGCGCGGCCATGGCTTTCGCCGGCCGAGCGAACGGACGCCGAGGAGAAGGCTGACCGGACGCGGCCGGAAGCCGAGGCCGCACCGCCCGAAGCCGAGGCCGACGAAGGACCCGCCTGGGGCCAGCAGCCGCTCATTCGCGTCGCCGACCGAATGCCGGCCGCCGCCGCGCCCCCGCAGCAGGACGGCCGCTGGCAACTGCCGGGCCTTGGCATGCTCTTGCCCGCCGAGGCTACGGGCGAGGTTCCGGAAGACGAAATCGTCGGTAAGGCCGCGTCGATCGAAGAAACGTTGGAGTCGTTCAAGGTCCAGGTCAGGGTTGCCGAAGCCGTGCCGGGGCCTGTCGTCACCCAGTACCTCCTGGAGCCGGGCCCGGGCGTCAAGGTCGCGCGCATCACCGCGCTGGCCAACGACCTGGCCCTCAAGCTGGCCGCTCGCAGCGTGCGCATCGAGGCGCCGGTGCCCGGACAGCCGTTCGTGGGGCTGGAGACGCCCAACGACAACCCGGCGGTGGTCACGCTGCGCGAGGTCATGGAGAGCCAGACCTGGGCCGCGTCCGACGCCGACATCAAGATCGCGCTCGGCCAGGATGTCGCCGGCAACGTGCGCGTCGCCGACCTGGCCAAGATGCCGCACGTCCTGATCGCCGGCGCCACCGGGTCCGGCAAGTCGGTCTGCCTGACGTCGTTCATCACCGGCCTCATGTTCAACAAGACGCCCGAGGAAATGCAGTTCGTCCTGATCGACCCCAAGATGGTCGAACTGGTGGCCTTCGAGGGCATCCCGCACCTGCGCATGCCGGTGGTCACCGACGTTAACGAGGTCGTGGACGTGCTCACCTGGGTCAGCAACGAGATGGCCCGCCGCTACCGCACGTTCAGCAAGGCTGGCGTGCGCAACCTGGCGTCCTACAACGCGGCCCCGCCGGAGGACTCGGACGGCCCGCTGCCCAACATCGTGGTCGTGATCGACGAATTGGCCGACCTGATGATGACGGCCCCCGGCGACGTGGAGCGGCTGCTGGCGCGCTTGGCGCAGATGGCGCGCGCCACCGGCATCCACCTGGTCATCGCCACCCAGCGACCTTCGGTCGACGTGATTACCGGCCTGATCAAGGCCAACTTCCCCACCCGTATCTCCTTCATGGTCAGCAGCCAGGCCGACTCGCGCACCGTGCTGGATAGCGCCGGCGCCGAGCGATTGATCGGCCGCGGCGACATGCTCTACGCGCCGCCCGAGGGCGGCAAGGCGCAGCGCATTCAGGGCGCCCGCGTCACCGACGAGGAAGTTCGCGCGGTTGTCCAGCACTGGCGCGAACAGGGCGAACCCGCCCAGGTATCCAGGCAGGAACTCCAGCGGTCAGAGGAAGACGAGGAGGACGAGATCTTCGTCGAAGCCACCGAACTGGTGATGCGCCACGACAGCGTCACGCCCGACCAGTTGGCGCGAGAACTCGGCATCGGCCGTTCGCTGGCCCTCAAGCTGGGGCACCGGCTGGAAGCGGAAGGCTTCGTCGGCCCCCCGCTCCCGCAGTCCCTGCGAAGGCCTGTCCTCCAGCGCCAGCCCGCCGACTAAGCCGCCGCCCTCAACCGGGGCCCGGGCTGCGCCCAGGCTGGGCTCTGTGGGCCCTGGCCGCGCCGCTTAGCCCACGGGCACTCCGGCGCGTGCTCTGGTCGTTGACTTGCCCGGAACCATCACCCCCGGCAACAAAACTTCCGGGCGCTCGCGCGCACGGCCTTCGGCGGCCGCCGCCAGGTAGGCCACGCCCTGCCGGCCCATCTCCTCTTTCTCAAAGGTCACCGCCGTCATCGGCGGCGTGGTGTACTCGGTAGCGGCGGGGGCGTTGAGCTGGATGAACGTGGTCCCAAGGACCGAAACGTCGTCCGGAACAGCCACGCCCGCCTGCGTCAGCGTCCGCAGCGTCGCCAGCGCCATCGGCATGTTCTGCACGTAGATGGCGTCCGGCAGGTCGCCACGCGCCAGCATGGCTTCCGCCGCGTCCTGGCCGGTCGTCGCGACCTTCGCGCCGAAATAGATGTCCGCGTCGTCCAGCGGATGACCGGCGTCCGCCGCCGCGTCCCGAACCCCGGCGAAGCGGGAGCCGTGATAGCTGTCCAGGTCAGCAGGGTCGCCCGGCAGCACCACCGCCAGGCGCTCGTGCCCAAGGTCCAGGAGGTGGCGGGCCGCCGTGCTCCCAATGTCGTGATTGTCCGGAGCCACCCACGCACAGCCGGGCGCGACGCGCTCGCATACGACCGACGGTCGCGAGTGACCGCGCAGGAACTCCAGGTCCGCCGCTCCCGTGGCGAACGCCAGCAAGCCGTCCACCTCCGGCGCGCGCTCGGCGGCAACCGCCAGCGAGCCTTCCGGAAACTGGTGAATGCTCAGCCCATGCCCGCCGCGCGCCGCCTCCAGCTGCGCGTGATACAGCGCCACGGTGTAGGCGCCGGGATCAAAGCCTTCGCTGTAGAACACACCGATATGCGCCATCCGTCCATACCCCGTCAAACCCGCTCCGACGCAGTCTACGCGGCTCGTCGCAGGGTCGGACGGGTGAGCCAGACGGCCCCGAACACTGTGGTCACCACCACCACGCCGAGGAGGGTGGCGGCCTGGATGCCGGCCGACTCGGCGATGGCGCCAATGACGAGCGCGCCGATTGGCGACAGGCCGATGAAGGTGATGGTGTTCAGGCTCATCACACGGCCGTAGTAGGCCTCGGTGGCCTCCAGTTGCAGCATCGTGCGCACGCTGGCTGAGAAGACGGTGTTCAGCATCCCCACGAGCACCAGCAACACCAGCGACAGGCCGAAGTTCGTCGAGACTGCAAAGCCCGCCAGCGCCGCCAGGTAACCCGCGACGGATATTCCGGCCAGCCGCCCGTTCGCCGGCAGCCAGTTGCCGCTGGCCACCAGGAAGGCGCCCATCACCGCACCTAAGCCTGGCGCGGCGACCAGCCAGCCCAGGCCGGTAACGTCCGCGAACAGCACTTCCCTGGCGAAGACCGGCGCCAGTTGCTGGAACGAGCGGCCGAACAGGCTGGCGACGGCCGACACCAGCAACACCAGCACGATCAGCTCGCGGCTGAACGCGAACCGCAGGCCGTCCCGGACCGTATTGAGGACCGCCTCGGGCGGTCGCGGCCTGAACCGCGGCAGCCGCATCAGCGCCAGGGCCGCGAAGACGGGCAATGTTGTCGTGGCGTTGATGAACAGGACCCCTGCGGCGCCGATCACCGGCACCAGCAAGCCGGCGATCGACGGTCCGATAAGCGCGCCGCCAGTAAAGACCACGGCGTTAAGGGCAATGGCCTTGCGCAGGTCTTCGCGTGGAACCAGGGCGGGCACGATGGCCTGGCGGGTCGGCTGGTCGAACGCCCCGGCCACGGAGGCCAGCATGGCGATGACGGCGAAGTGCCATACCTGCGCCACGTCGGCGGCCACCACGATCGCCAGGATCAGGCCCAGGAGAGCCTGGCTGACCTGCGTAATCCACAGCAGCATCCGACGGTCCATCCGGTCCGCCACCACGCCGCCGAAGAAGGGCAGCACCACCATCGGCACGCCGCGCGCCGCGGCCACCATGCCGACCCAGAAGGCCGAGCGCGTCATCTCGTCGGTCAGCCACCCGACCACCATGATCTGCATCCAGGTTCCCGAATGCGAAATCACCAGGCTGAACCAGAAGAGGGCGAAATTGCGGTGTCCAAGAACGCCTAACCGCGGCCATTGGAGCCAGGCGGGTGTCGGTCGCGGCGCCCGTATCGTTCGCCGTGGGCTCATCGGGTTGCGCCGCGTCCGCGTCGAACCAGGGCACCAAATCGGGCTGCAGCTTCGGGCGAAACCGTTGCGACCCGGCGCCGGCCTCTCATCGGTCTTGCGAACGGTGTGACTTAGACACCCTCGGGCGGTACCGCTTCAAAATCCGGTATCGGCAGCGGTTCGTGAACGAAGACCGCGGGCGCGCTGAACGTGTTCTGCACCACCCGCCCATCCGGATAAATCTCCAGCCGCTGACTGCGGTCGCCCAGCGCGAACGTGATCGCCTGTTCGAGTTCCCGGCCGTACACAGACTCGAACGCCGCGGCCAGGACCGCCTCGTTGGGGCCGTAGACGTTGATCCAGTAATCGTTGTCGGCTTGCACCACCAGCGGGTGGGGCTGGTCGTTGTACATGAACGCCAAGGTGGTCGTCGCGCCCTCCGCGACCGTTGCCAACCACGCGTCGCCGCCGAGCTTAACCGTGTCATCGGTCGGCTGACCCGCACTGTCGAGAAGACCCAGATCGCCCTCGGGCCGCATCCATTCCACCGGCACCTGCGCAAAGCGCTGCAACATTGCGCTGTCCCGATCCGTGGCGTTCCAATACACGATCTGCACCTCGTCGGGCAGCCCGGCCAGCACCGGGTCAACGGTGCGGTCGGTAGCCATGCTGACCACCAGGTCATAGCCGGCCAGCGCCTCGGCCGTGGCCTGTTCGGGGGTCATGAAGTCGGCCTGCGGCACGTAGCGCCGCAGCGTGTGGCGAATGTGCAGGCGCTGGCTCTCGAACAGCCCGTCGGTGTGCGCCGCGAAGGCGTCAACCGGGTCGCCAATAATGACGGCCCGCGGCAGGTCGTCGGCTCGCTTCTCGGCCAGCTCCGCCAGCTGCGCCTGCGCCAATTCATAGCGGCGCCATTGGTACGTGTCGTCGGGAAAGAGGTGCGAACCTTCCCAGAACTCGTTCCAGCTATAGATGAACACCAGGCTTGGCCTGGTGTGCGCGGCCAGCCAGGCCGTCTCCTGCAGATAGCGGTTGTCGTCGCGGACCACGCGTTGCAACTGGTCGCGCGCGGCGACGCCGCGGTTATCGAAGATGTAGTTCCAGGTCACCACGTGATGCCCGAACTGCCACTGCGGCGTGTCCACCACGAAGTTGAAGGGCGCGTAGTCGTCCGGCCAGCGCTCGAACGCCAATTCCTGGACGCGTGACGAGGCCGACCAGTCGAAGATCACGTCCACGTCAAGGGCGGTCTCGACCCTCCGCACGAGTTCGGTAAAGAACCAGGTCCAGGCTTCCGTGTCGTCTAGCACATCCGGGAACCCGTACCCGTACACGATCACGGGGAGTTGGCCGTCGGCGTCGTAGAGCCAGAGATCCCGTGGAATGCCCTCGTAGAAGGCAATCACCTCATCCGCAATCTTGCTCAAACTCGCTTCGTCGGCCGCGATGTACGCGCGATCGCTGAGCACGGCCTCTCCCCCGGAATGCAGAAGTTCCCAGTCGTAGAACAACCCGATCCGCAGGTCATGGCGGCGCAGCGAGTCCAACACCACGTCGGTGGGGGTCAGGCTGTCGCCGGTCAGGTACCACTCCCACATCACGCCGTCGACGCCCAGGTCGCGGATCAGCCGGAAGTTGGCGTCGTAGTAGGCGGGCGACCCGACCTGGTCACGCGTGATGCCAATCCGTTCCCAGGACAGCTGGTGGGTGAAGTACTCGGTCGGCAGATAGTCGTGGTCCCACCAGTCAAAAAACTGCACCACGCTGACCGGGCGTGGCGGCAGCCGGTAGTCCGGGCCGTGCGGGACGGTCGCGCGCCGCGGGATGAGCGACGTGCTCTTCAGGAATTCGGCAATGTCCACGCGACGCGGTGCATCGTCCACATCGGGCGCGTAGACCCAGGCCGCTCGCTGCGCCCGTAACGCGTAGCCGCCGTCGGTCTGGGTCAGGGCCAGGGGAAGGCCGTGGACCAGGATGGCCGCGGCGTCGTTGCCCAGGACCGCGCCCGCCGTATAGAACGCATCCCGCAATGCGTTGCGCCAGGGCTCTGATCCCTCGAGCAGTGCCAGGTGCCGCTGCTGGACGTCCGGCCAGGCCAGACCGGTGGTGCCCGACCAGTCGGCGGACGGCGGTATTCCGAAGTCGCTGAGCAGTTGAGCGTCGTAGCCGTTCGACGAGAGCAGGTCCATGACGTTTGTCACGGAGACGCCGCGGTCGGGTTCCCAGCGCAACATGCCGCGCTCAAAGAGTTGGGCAACTTGCCCCTGGTGCGGGAAACGTCGCGACACCGGGGCGCCAAACGTCAGTTCGCCCCCCAGATCCCGCCACGACGACCAGAGGCTGACGTCTTCGAAGTCGGTCACCGCGAACCCTCGGTCCGGCGCTTCGGTCGCGAAGAAGGCGGCGTCCGAGACCGGGGCGGCTTGCTCGGACGACTGAACGCCGGACGCCGTGGTTGCCGCCAGCGCAAGGACAACCCCGAGCAGGGCCAGGCGCAGGGTCCCCGCCAGTTGCGCCCAGCCGACGAGGGTCGTCATGACCGGGGCAACGGCACGGCCTCTTGGGCCGCCGTGGCCGGCGGGTGCCTACTCAAGCGGAATACTGACCCGCCGCCCCTCCCGCGCGGACCGCGTGGCCGCCTCCATGAACTCCATGTACTTGAACGCGCGCGCAAAGCTGGGCGCCAGCCCGGTGTCGTGGCTGCCGCTGCGGATGGCGTCGATGAAATCGGTTTCCACGTTCGGGTCGTAGTGCTCGTCGGCCGGGATGTCGATCGGCGCCAACTCGTCCTCGCCCGCCTTGGCGCCGGCGATGGTGTCGTGGTCGAAGTCGTAGACCAGGGTGCCCTCGTCGCCGTAGAGCCAGAGTTCCGTGGCCGGTTCGTGATGCGCCAGGCCCGACCACTGGTACACGTAGTCCGCGCCCGATACCAACTCGCCCATTGCGGTGAAGGAATCCGGCACTCGGACAGCCTCGAACGCATCGGTCTCCGCGTTGCGGCGCTCCTTGATGTGCACCTTGGTCATCGCCTGCACGTCGCGCTCCGGTCCCACCCAGCGCTGCAGGGCTTCCACCATGATCCCCACGTTCATCACGTTGTAGCCGCTGACGTCGAAGTCGTGCCGCCAGTGCAGGATGTCGTTGGTCACGGCGGTGTCCCCGAACGACGACATTCGGACCTGTCGCAGCGCACCGGCAAAGCGATCCACCTTCAGCAGTCGCAGCATCGTGCGGTCGCCGGCCACGCCGATGCCCGGCGGGCACACGGCCGCAACCAGTCCCGGATTCCGCTCCGCGGCGTCCAGCATCTCGCGCGCCTCGGCCAGGTTGCGGGCCATGCGCGCCTGGCAGAACACGTGCTTGCCCGCATCCAGGGCGGCCACCGACACCAGCGCGTGCAAGTAAGGCGTGGCCCCGATCCAGACGACGTCCACGTCGGGGTGCTCCACCACCTCGCGCCAGTTCCCCAACACGTTCGGCACGTTGTAGTCGGCGGCGAACGCCTCGGCTGTCTCACGACGCCGGTTCGTCACCGCCACGAAGGCGATGTCGTCTACATCCGCCAGGTTTGGCATGTGCCGCGTGCGCACAATGTCGCCCGCGCCGACGATGCCGATGCCGAGGCTGCCATTCGACATGTGAGTTCCTGAATCGGGAAATCCCTGCCGCGGCATCATGGCACGCCCCGCGCCGGTTCGCGTACCGCGCGTCCGCCGTCCAGAATGTGCGCCATGGCAAGTTCCAATCGACGACCGGCATCCGGACCGGCCGATCCGTCGGAGTGCGCGTGAGAGAGCCGCATGACTGATCCCACGTCGGCCCCACTACGTGTCGCCATCGTCGGCAGCGGCGGCATGGCCGTGGCTCGAGCCGAGCGCATTGCGGCCCGCTCCGACATGGACCTCGTGGCCATCGCCGCTCGCAATCCCGAAACTCGCGCCGCGCTGGCTGAACGATTCGGCGTTGAGCACACGCAGGACTGGGAATCCACCGTTGCGCGTACGGACGTGGACGCGGTTATCGTCACCACCCACCCCGACACGCACGCCCCAATGGGCGCGGCGGCCCTGGCGGCCGGCAAGCACCTCTTCAGCGAGTCGCCATTGGCCCTAACGCCCCTTGATGCCTCGCGGCTGCTCCGCCTGGCCGACGAGGGCGGCTTGGTCATTCGCGTCGGCCACACAAGCCCGCTCCGTCCGGGTCCGTGCCTGGTCCGCGAGCAAGTCGCCGCGCTGAGCGGTGCGCTGCACGACGACCTGGTGGTTCACTTTCCCCACGACCTGCGCGCCGGCCGTGACGCCGGGTTCGACCAGCGCATCAGCGGCCATCCCCTCGTCTACGCCATCCTCCTGGGCTACCCCGCCATCTACGGCCGCGGCCCGATTACCCACATCGCCGCCGCCGTGACCCAGGAACCTGCGGGCCATGTCTTCGACCGTGCCGTTGCGGTCGTCAACCTGCGCTTCCAGGACGGTGGCCTGGCGACCATCACCTACCGCCGCGGCTTCGACGGTGATGCTGAGTCGGGCCGCACCGTCGTCTGCCGGCAGGGAGTGGTCGACTTCAGCGAAGCCGCCGATCACATCGGCGTCACCGAAGCCGACGGGCCACGGATGCTGCTGATTCCCGACGGAGACCCCTGGAACGACGAGCTGAGCGAGTTCGTCGCCGCCATTCGCCAGGGCCGCCCCATGTCCGTCTCCGCGCAAGAAGCCGCAAGGGTCGTCGACATCATCGACGCCGCCCGCCGGTCGGCCGACGCCGGTTCAGCCTTCGCCGAAATCTGATCCGCCAGTTGGCGCGCGCGCGCCAATCGTCAATCATGCGGTCAGGCGGGACCTGATCTCAGGTTTTCGCCGGAAGGAGCCGCGCAGGCCCGACCCATGACCAGCGACAGCCCGGCAGCCCCGCCCTCGCCGTTTGAGGCTCCTCCCGGCCGGCGCTCGCGCCTGGCCCGCCACCGCGATCGCCTGGCGCCCGCCTTCGCCCACCGCGACTTCGTCAGGCTCTGGCGCGCCAACCTGGGAACCATGATGGCGTTCTGGATGCAGAACGTCGCCCAGGGCTGGCTGGTCGCAATCCTCACCGAATCGGCGTTCGTCCTGGCGACCCTGGCCATGATCCGCGCCATTCCCATGCTCGTGCTGTCGCCGTTCGGCGGCGTCCTGGCCGATCGCGTCAGCCGCACGAAGCTGCTCATCACCTCGCAGCTGCTCTTTACCGTGGCCGGGCTTGCCATTGGCGTGCTGGTCGCGACCGGCCGCATCGAGGTGTGGCACCTGGCGGTCTCCAGCGTTATGGCCGGCACCTCGTTCGCCATCAGCGTGCCCTCGCGCAATGCCCTGGTGTCCGACCTGGTGCCGCGCCGCCACGTCGGCAACGCCATCGCGCTCACCAGCACCACCATGAATGCCTCCCGCATCGCCGGACCGGCCCTGGCCGGTGCCCTGGTCGGCCTGATCGGTATCGCCGGCACGTACTTCGTACAGACCGGCGGATACGTGTGGGGCATGCTCAATGTCCTTTTGGTTCGCGGCGCCGACCAGCATCCAAGGACTCGAGGATCACCCTTCGCCGCGCTACGCGACGGATTCAAATTCGCCTTCAGCACCCGCCCGCTGGCCGCACTACTGCTCCTGGGACTTTCACCGTCGCTCTTCAGCATGCCGATGATCTTTATCCTGCCCATCTTTGTGCAGCAGGACTTGCAGGCTGGGTCCTTCGAACTGGGCCTGGTGCTGTCGGCGCAGGGTATTGGCGCCGTGGCAGGGTCAGTCGCTGTGGTCGCCCACTCTGGCAGCCGCCGCAAAGGCCCCGTCGTCATGCTGAGTGCCGCCGCGTTTGGCGCCGCGATCGCGGTGCTCGGCCTGACCCGCTCGCCCCTGACGGCCGGGATCGTCATGGCGGTCGCCGGTTTCTTCTCGGCTGTCTACATGGCCAACAACCAGACCATGATTCAACTGCTGGCGCCCAGCCGGCTGCGCGGTCGCGTGATGTCCATCTGGATGCTGGGCTGGGGACTCACGCCGCTGGGCCTGATGCCAATCTCGATCGTGGCCGAAAACCTCGGCATGCCGACCGCCATGGTCCTCGGCGGCGGCCTCAGCGTTGCCGTGGTGCTGTTCATCATGGTCTGGGGCCGTGAACTTTGGACCCTCGACGCCGAAGCCGCGCTCGACCCCTCCGAGGACTGATGCCGCATGGCCGTACTACCATCGCTCGGCCCTTCGCGAACGGAGACGGCGCATGCGTAGCGGAGTCGTTGGCCTGCTGCCGTCCGATCCCCCGTCAATCTCGGCGGCCGACGTGCGACGCGCCCTCGAACTGGGCTTCACCGGGTCCAGCGTTCAGCTCGGCGAGCCCGACACCTACTCGCTCGACGAGTTCCGCCGCGTCGGCGACCTGCTGGCCGCGGAAGGCCTGACCGTCGCCCAGGCCAACGGCCAGTACCCCTCGCTGATCTCGCTCGACCCGGCCGTTCGACAGGCCGGAATCGACGGCATGAAGCGGCACATGCAGGCCGCGCACGCGCTGCGCGCCGAGACCCTCTACATCCGCCCCGGCGGCCTCAACCCCGTCGGTCCCTGGTATCCCCATCCCGACCACCACCAGGACGCCGCCTTCGAGCGCGCCGTCGAGAGCATCGCCGCCATTGCCGAGGCCGCCGAGGCCGAGGGCATTACGCTGACCGTCGAAGGCCACGTGCTCTCGGTGCTGGACCGGCCCGAACGCATCGCCGAACTCTTCCGCCGCATTCCCACCCAGGCCCTGGGCTTCAACCTGGACCCCGTCAACTTCATCGGCAGCATCTGGGACGCCTGGAACCCCGACCCCGTCTACGCCCGCCTGCTGGAGGCCGCCCGCGGGCGCATCCCGGCCGCCCACTGGAAGGACTACACCCTCGAAGACCGCCTGGTCCTGCACATCGAGGAAGTCCCCCTCGGCCAGGGCGTCATCGACCACGCCGCCTGGCTCACGGCCCTCAACGAAATCGCCCCCCGCGCCTGGATCCTCATCGAACACCTCCCCCCCGAACTCATCCCCGCCGCCAAGCGCGTGCTCGACGCCGCCATGGCCCAGGCGGGCCTCGAATGGGATCTCACCTGATGGCGACGTTAGTCGTTGGACGGCACCGGTACTGAGTTCGACTGGTGGCTGAAGGCGAACGGTCGACGTTGGTCTACTGATGGGGTCAGCCGAAGAAGCCGGTACTCGACAGACTCGCGAACCTTGGCGTCTCCGGCTATGTCGACAAGCGCGGACCTAACCGTCGCGATATCGGCTTTGGCACTATTCATGTCGGCCTTGAGGGATGACGAATCCGACTTGAGGTCGGCGACATCCGCCTCGAGCGCAGCCAGCCGCTCGTCCATGCGCTCCAATATGGTCAGGATGTTGCGGATCGTCTCGTCGTCAGATTCGGCGCGCCGCTCAGGTCGTTCGGTGCAGACGTCAGAAGTTTGCGTGTCCAGGCGAGTCCCCCTTGTGCGATTGCGTTCGGAGCCCCGCCCTGCACCAATTGTAGCGGTCGCAACGAATCTCGTAGATTCCGCCAGCAGACCGAGTTGACCGGCAGGCGGCTCACCACAAACGGTGCCAATGTTTCACGTGAAACATTGCAGCCTCCACGAGGACGCTGTCCGATGACTACCGACTCCCTTGAGAACCGCGTCATCATCGTCACCGGCGGCGCCTCCGGCATCGGCCGCGCCACCGTCGAACTCTGCGCGCAGCGCGGCGCCAATGTGGTGCTGGCCGACTTGCCCGAGAGCCAGGGCGCGGCCATTGCCGACAGCCTGACCGCCGAGGGCCGCACCGTCCGCTTCGTCGCTTGCGACGTTGCCGACGAGGATCAGGTGGAGAACCTGCTGGCGGCTGCGTCGGAACTTGGCCGCCTCAACGTCCTGATCGCCTGCGCCGGCATCCTCCACGGCGCCACGGTGCCGATCCAGGACTTCGAGACCGAGACCTTCGACCGCGTCCTCGGCGTCAACGCCCGCGGCATGTTCCTCTGCGCCAAGCACGCGGTGCGCGCCATGGGCGAAGCCGGCGGCGTGATCCTGCTGCTGGCCTCCGGCGCCGGCGTCACCAGCGGTAGTTCGTCGTTCGCGTATGGAACCAGCAAGGGCGCGGTGCACGGCCTGGGCCTGGTCATGCAGGGACGAATGGGCTACTACCCCATTCGCGTCAACACCGTGGCCCCCGGCAGCATCGCCACCGCCCTGAAGCTGCAAAACGTGGTGGATGTCGGCCAGGCCGCCGGCCGCTCCGACGAAGACATTCGCCGCAGCCAGGCCGAACTCGGCGACCCGGCCGGCGTAGCCCGCGTCCTCGCCTTCCTCGCCTCCGACGAAGCCGACTACGTCCGCGGCACCGTCTTCACTCGCTAAGCCGGGAAGGCCTGACGAAGTTGGGCCTGCCGCTCGCGCAATCCAAGCGGCTTCTGGACCTTAGGCAATTCAGCCGTTCGGCCAGTCGATGCGGCCTCGGGATTAGTCCTTTTGGGCGATGGTGCCCTCCAGAACCCGCCATAAGATGGCTTCGCAGGCCAGATATCGCCGCAGGTGAGCCATGAGGCTGGACAGGCATCCCACGACCCCAGTCTCGCGCCGCACCCTGCTTCGCGGCGCCGGTTGGGCCGCCGTCGGCGCCGCGGCCGCCGCCCTGCTGGCCGCTTGCGGCGATCCGGAACTGCCCGACCCGCCGCAGACCTCGGGCCAGACCGCTTCGCCGGTTCCTCAGCGCGTTACTCCCGTCGTTGCCGCAAACGAACGCGAGGTCCGGCCGCAGCCCGGCGCGCCGGTCACCATCGGCGTGCCCACCGGCAACCCGCTCTTCGACCAGGTAGCCCTGCGGGTCACCGGACTGGCCGCCGACGCGACCCGTGCCGCCGAGGCCCCCGCCGAACTGCGCGTCGTGCAGTTCGAGCAGGCCCTCACGTTCGACGCAACGGAGATCGCGACCGCGGTTGAGGCCCTGCTGGCCAGTCACCCGCAGCTCGACGCGCTGCTGCTCCTCAACGCCGACCTAGCCCTGCTGCTGGCTGCGCGCGGGCACGTGGCTGCGGTCAACGGCCCGGCCGCCTCCGCGCCCGACTTCGACGCGGCCGACTTTCTGCCCTCCGCCATCGACACGCTGACCTGGGACGGCGACCTCTTCGGGCTGCCGCTCTGGGTGTCCGTCAACCTGCTGCAATGCAGCCCGGAACTCCTGCAGGATGCCGGCGTCGATCTGGAAAGCCTGCGCGGCTGGGACTGGGACCAGTTCCGGGACACCGCCCGCCGGCTGATGCAGGTGGATGCCGCCGGCAATCCCTCGCAGTGAGGACTCTGGATGCCGCCGAGCATGCTGCCCAGCCAGCAGTGGATCTGGCAGAACGGCGGCGCGGTCGTCGACCTGGAAGCGCGCCGGGCCGCCCTGGACACTACCGGCGCCCTGGAGGCCGTTCAGTTCTTGCGCGACCTGGCGAATGACGACGTAAGCCCCAGGTTCGACCCCGACGCGTCAGGGCAGAGCGCTGTCGCCGTGCAGATCACCGACGGCCGGATGACGATCCAGGGCGCGCCGGTCGCCATGTCCGGCACCCCCATCGGCGGCCTCCTCGGTGGCCTGTTCGGCGGCGGCGCCATTGGCAACCCGTTTGGCGGCGGCGTGTTACTCGCCCCGCCCAGCCGCCGCGCCGCGGCTGTCGAATCGGAGGTCTTCGGCGTGCTGAGCCTGCTCACCACCAGCGCCAACCCGGACCTCGCGTTCCGGACCCTGGACTGGGTGGCGGCCCAGATCGCTCCCGCGGCCACCGTGCCCGCGCGCGGGGCTTCGGCCGAGCAGCTACGTGGTCAGGGCGGCTACGACGACGCCGACGCCGGAGCCATCATGCAGGCCATCGAGGCCGCCCGTGCCATCCCGGGCCCCTATGCCTCGCCAATCAAGGGCGCCTTGCTGAGGCATGTGGACGGCCCTATGTCATTGGGCCAGGCGGATCCCTCGGAGGCGCTCACGGCTGCCGCGGCCGCCATCGACGAACTCCTCGAGCAAAGCGCTGAGGCGGCGCTATCCCAGACCGCCGGCACCGGCATCCAGATAGGCGCCAGCAGCAGCACCCAGCTCCGCGGCGGCTGATCCAAGCGAGACTCCGACCACGGTCGCGGAATCGTCTTCACGCGCTAAGCGCTCAGGACTGATAGGCCAGGTCCGGAAACTCCTCCGCCGCCGTACGCACGAAGTCCTCCCAACCCGTGCGCGACACGGGCAGATACGGCCGCCGCGTCTCCCAGGTGGTTTCCACCAGGAACGGCGAGGCCGCCGACATGGCCTTGCCGATGATGCCGTGCAGGTTGCCGTCCTCCACCAGGTGGCGCTTCACGACGGCCCCGAACGCCTGCAGCCGCTCGTTGCGACGCGCCGCCGCATCCCAGTCGCCGCGCTCGATCTCGTCCCACCAGTCCAGCATGAAGGTCGGGTTGTAGCCCGCCATCCACGAGTAGTTGCCGCGCGCGCCGTGCATGGCGAACGCCGTCAGCACGTGCTCGCCGGCGAAGCAGCTCAACTCGGGCGCCTGCCGCCGCACGTCCATGAACCCGTCCACTCCCGCCTGCACGTACTTGGCCCCGATCAGCTTGGGAAAGCGCTCGGCCAGCGACCGGTATTCGGAGCCTCCCAGCACGTGCGGCTGCCGCGGCGTGTTGTATTGGATCAGGCCAAAGTCGTCGGGCACCGCGTCCGATACGTCCTCCCAGAACTGGTTAAACGACGCCGGCGTCATCGGCATGAACACCGGATGCCCCACGTGCGCGCCCATCACCCCGCTGTCGGCGGCGATGCGCAGCCGGTCCACCGTGCCCTGCGTGTTCAGCCAGGTCACCCCCGCCTGTGAGGGCATGCCCACCTTCCGGCACTCGTCGCCGAAGGCCTCCACCAGCGTGCGGAAGTCATCCAGCTCGACCGCGTAAAACTCCCCGTCGCTATCCGTCGTATAGGCCCCGTGCAACCCGGCGGCATGGCAGCGCCGCACGTTCTCGCGCACGATCCCCGTGTCGATCCTGTTGTCCGCCGTAAACGGCGTCGTCAACGCAATCCAGATCCCATGCAGATTCCACCGCGTCAACCCCTCGGCCATCTCCTCGCGCGCCATGGTCCTTGCCCCCTTCGGCTGGTGCTGGGCTATAGCGCAGTATCCTCACGTAACAGGCGTGGCGAGGCGTTTGAGGATGTCGGCGGGTATGCCAGCGTCAGGAAGCTGGCCGGGGTTCTACACCGCACGTGATGTGGCGCGTCTTGCGCAGATACCGTCTAGCACTCTCTATGAGTGGCAACAGCGCAAGATCATCGAGCCATCGCTTGAGCTTCAGGGTGACGACGGCAAGACGATTCAGGGATACACCTACGCTGACCTGGTCCTGATCAGGATTCTTCGCGCGCTGCGCGAGGACAAGATCGACTTTACGTCGGCCGCAATCGCGATCGACCACCTGTTCGCCCGCCTCGGTCCTCCAAGCCGGGGATGGGCGGATGCGCATGTCTACTTTCGAGGAAAGCGCATCTATGCGTGGAAGCCCGACGACTGGGACGTGACCGAGGCGACCGCGATGGGGCAGAAGGTAGAGACGCGAGCATTTGGCGATGTTTTTCCAAAGCTCCGCCGGATCGAGGAAGGCATCTCAATCGTGGTTCCCGAGAAGTACTGGGGCCACGTCGATATAGATCCCCGCGTAAAGGACGGGCAGCCCGTGGTTCACGGCACGCGAATACCCACCAGCGCGCTCGCGGATCTCGCCCGGAGGCTATGGTCGCCGAGCCGTATCGCCCAGGCGTACGGAATCGCGGTCGAGACCGTGGGGCAAGTACTCGACTATGAGCGACGCCTCGAGATGGCGTCCCCAGCGGCAATACCAGCGCCTGCTGTTTGACGCCGACATCGACCTCGGCGCCACTGGCCTGGCCGAGGCCGTCGGGTTCGATGTGGTTCACGCGGTCCAGCGTGATGATCTGCGAATTGCGAGCGACGACTCTCTGATTCGGTGGGCTAACGACCGCCGGCGCATCTTGATTACCCACGATAGGCACCGCCCGTCGGATCCGAGCAGTTCGCGGGTGGCTTGGGAGATCGCCATTCGAGGAGGTCGCGTCATCAATCTCGGCCCCTCGACGATGGGCGATCCCGCGAAAATCGTCGGAACCTTGCTGGTGACGTATTCGGACTGGGCCGGGTTCTTTGACCGTCAGATCCACGGCAGAGTCCGTGTCCATCCCGGCGGGACGCCAAGAACCCAGACGCAAGACCAACTGCTGCAGCAGCGCGCTGCCCTCATCCCCCCGGATCCTGGTGACTTTCCAGGCCGCCTGCGGAACCGCGAACCAGGCCGTTCGCGCCGCCGTGAGGGAAATTCCGATTCGCGACAACTGGAGTTTCCGGACCTCCGGGAATCCGATTCAGGCGATGTTGGGCTGGATCAGTGACTCATGAGTCGTCCACTTTTACCTGGCGAAAGAGCTGTGAGCCACAAGCCTCCGCAATGGGGAGCCCGCCACCCCGACCGTGATCAATTGCGGGCTGAAACCCGCTGCCTGGCCGAATGCGTTCGGGACCAGTTGCTGGCGCTGATTCCCGAGGACGAGATTCGCGGCATGTATCTCACCGGCTCAACGGTCAAGCCCTGGGACTCCCCGCTGGACTACGTGCCCGAAGTCAGCGACGTCGACATCCACGTGTCGTTCCGCGATGACGGCGCTTGGCGTCAGCACCTGGACACCGTGCCGCGGGCACTGGAAGTGCAAGCGGCAATCGAGGCGTGCTTCGAGAAGCGTTGCCCGCGGGCCCTTCACCGTCCCAGGCCGCAACTCCTCGTCATGAACAAGCTAATCGCCGAGCGCGAGGGCTTCGGCTACGCCCCGCTGTCAACGGTCGTCGCGCTCCACGGCGAGGCCTATCCGAAGGACGACTACAGCGATCCCGACACCATCCGCCGCCACAACGCGGCGGACCTGGTGGAGCGAGCCGAGTTCGTGCAGCGGGTGCCGCTGCTGGCCATCGATCGGCTCTGGACCCATGCGCGCGACCTGCTGAGTCAGCTGACCTGGCGGATCTCACCCGTCGGCCCACTGGCGCTGCACCTCTCCGGCCTCGACACCCAGCACGTCTGGACCCTGAACCGGACCCGAGTCACAGCCGCACTGCGGGACCTGGCGCTGCACGACCTGGCGGACGCCTACTCCGCGTTCTACCTGTCCGGCTGGGACTACTTCCTCTCGGGATTCACCAACAGCAGCGCCTGCCGCACGGCCGTCCTCGCCGGGACCCAGGTACTCACCCAAGGCGCCAACCTCGGCCGGCAGTGGCTAGACGCAAACTCAGGAATCCAATAGCCAACCCCCACCCATCGCCAAGACCCGCCGGAACACCCCCGCGTCTGCCCTAGAATTACTCCACATCCCCGTTCCCTGGCCCGTCTGCTGTATTCCCATGAGCACTGACTTCCGCCCCACCGAAATCGATCCCAAGTGGCGCGCCCGCTGGGCTGAGCAGGACCTGTACCGCACGCCCGAGCCCTCCGACCGCCCCACCTTCTACTGCCTGGACTTCTTTCCCTATCCCTCGGGCGACGGGCTAAGCGTCGGTCACCTGCGCAACTACGTGCCCACCGACGTGATCTCCCGCGTCATGCGCATGCGCGGCTACGACGTGCTGCATCCCATGGGCTGGGACGCCTTCGGCCTGCCCACCGAGAACGCCGCCATCGAGACCGGCCGCCACCCGGCCGACCTGACCCGCGAGTGGAGCGCCAACTACAAGCGGCAGCTGAACCTGGCCGGCGGGTCCTTCGACTGGAATCGCGAGATCAACTCCACCCACCCCGAGTACTACCGCTGGACCCAGTGGATGTTCCTGAAGCTCTACGAGCGCGGCCTGGCCTACCGGGCCTCCGGCTTGCAGTGGTGGTGCCCTATCTGCGGCGCCCTGGCCAACGAGGAAGTCAACGCCGACGGCACCTGCTGGCGCGACCACCCCGACGTCACCCAGCGCGAGCTGACCCAGTGGTTCTTCAAGATCACCGACTACGCCGACCAGTTGATCGAGGACCTGGAGGGCCTGGACTGGCCGGAGGAAACCCGCGCGGCCCAGGTCAACTGGATCGGCCGCAGCGAGGGCGCCGACGTGACCTTCACGGCCGAAACCGGCGACGAAATCCCCGTCTTCACCACCCGCCCCGACACCCTCTTCGGCGCCACCTTCATGGTGCTGGCGCCGGAGCACCCGCTGGTCGCCCGGGTCACCACGCCGGACCGCGCTGGCGAGGTCCAGGCCTACGTGGCCGCCGCCGCGCGCAAGGCCGAGTTGGATCGCGTGGCGCTGGACGACGACAAGACCGGCGTCTTCACCGGCGGCTACGCCATCAACCCCGTCAACAACGAGCGCCTGCCCATCTGGATCGCCGACTACGTGCTCATGTCCTACGGCTCCGGCGCCATCATGGCCGTGCCGGCCCACGACGAGCGCGACTTCGACTTCGCCACCCGCTACGGCATCGAAATCCGCACCGTCATCGCCCCGCCGGACTGGGACGACGAAGCGCTGACCGAGGCCTTCGTCGGCGACGGTCCCATGGTCAACTCCGGCCAATTTGACGGCCTGTCGGTCAACGACGGCGTGCGCGCCGTCACCGAATGGCTGCGCGACCAGGGCAGGGGCGACTTCGCCGTCAACTACAAGCTGCGCGACTGGCTGATCTCCCGCCAGCGCTACTGGGGCACCCCCATCCCCATCGTCCACTGCCAGGCCTGCGGCGAAGTCCCCGTGCCCGAGGACCAGCTACCGGTGCTGCTGCCCTACGTCGAGCAGATCGACCCGCAGCAGTCGGGTGGACGCTCGCCCTTGGATGCCGTCGAGGACTGGGTCAACACCCCCTGTCCCGACTGCGGCAAGCCCGGCCGGCGCGAAACCGACACCCTGGGCGGCTTTGCCTGCTCCAGCTGGTACTTCCTGCGCTTCTGCAGCCCCGACCGGGACGACCAGGCCTTTGACCCCGACACCGTTCGCCGCTGGATGCCCGTGGACCTGTACGTCGGCGGCGCCGAGCACAGCGTCATGCACCTGCTCTACGCCCGCTTCTGGACCAAGGCCATGCGCGACGCCGGCGTGCTGGACCTGACCGAACCCTTCCATGCCCTGCGCCACCAGGGCCTGATGCTGGCGCAGCCCGGTTGGGTGGATGAGTCCATCCTGCGGGTCGATAGCCAGGGCCGCGCCCGCGTGGATGCGCCCGACGGGGCCGATGCCTTCGACAGCCCCGAGGCCGCCCAACCCTTCCGCCGCTACCCCCTGGAAGCCCGCTTCGAACTCACCGGCCAGCGCGCCCAGCGCAACGGCCAGGCGCTCGTCGAGTTCCGCGCCACCGGGATGTCCAAGTCCTGGCGCAACGTCGTGACGCCCGACGAAGTGGCCGCCAGCGCCGGCGGCGATGCCCTGCGCTGCTACATCCTCTTCATGGGACCGTTCGACCGCACCCTGCCCTGGAGCGATCAGGGCCTGGCCGGCGTCTCCCGCTGGCTGAACCGCGTGTGGAACCTGGTCCTGGACATCGAGATGGGCGGCACCCGCCGCCGCCGAGCCGAATACGCCGATGTCGAGGTGGAGTTGCAACGCCAACTGCACCAGACCATCCGCCGCGTCAGCAACGAC
Organism: Chloroflexota bacterium; assembly: GCA_022821645.1. Lineage (GTDB taxonomy): Bacteria > Chloroflexota > UBA11872 > UBA11872 > UBA11872 > UBA11872. Next base: position 148,300 of record JAJEDE010000027.1, on the reverse strand, counting down.
ATCGACGCGCTGAAATTCAACACCATGGTCGCCGCGCTGATGGAGTTCACCAACTTCCTGATCGAGGTCGGCGACGACGACCTGCGCGCCACCCCGGCCTGGAAGCAGACCATCGACACCTTCCTGGTCCTGCTGGCCCCCTGCGCCGTCTTCATGGCCGAGGAACTCTGGGAACGCATCGGTCACTCAGAGAGCATCCACCTGCAAGCCTGGCCCAGCTGGGACGAAGCTCTGGCGGCCGACGAGACCTTCACCCTGGTCGTCCAGGTCAACGGCCGCGTCCGCGACCGCATCGAGGCCCCCGTCACCACCGACGAAGCCGCCGCCCAATCCCTCGCCCTCGCCAGCCCCCGCGTCCAGGCCCACACCGACGGCAAACAGGTCCGCAAAGTCATCTACCGCGAAGGCCGCCTCATCAACCTCGTCGTCGGCTAACCGCTCTTAGTCGGAAGTCTGTCCAGGGGCGGCTCGGTCCTTGGCTACCCGAGCCAATGTTCGTGCTGGATCGCGTTGCCTGTAGTGAGCAAGGCGTCCAGCGCCGCCACCAGCCTCCCGGCCGTCCGTCGGCTGGCCCGCGGATAGGCCCGGTTGCTGGTGAAGATTAGCCCCGGATGCGGGCGGCCGGCTCGCATCGCATCGGCTGCCAATGGTCGATAGTCGACAACGTTCTCGGTCACGATCACCCAACCTTCCGCCAGCGCCACATCGAATATCGCCTCATCGGGCAAGCCTCTAAGGTCAAGCCGTTCGGCCACCGCCACCACCTCATGGCCGCGGTCCCGCAGCGCCTGGGCAATCGCCGGCGCCCACATCTCGTCCAGCAGCAGCTTCACCGGCCCAGCAGCGCCTGCTCCCGTCGCCAGCGGGCCTCGGCTCGTGCAGCCTCTTCCTCGACTCGCTGTATCCAGTCGGCGACTTCGTCGGTGTAGTCGGCGTAGTAGCGCAGGGCGGCTCCTACGTGATCGGCCGTCAGTCCCGTCCGCTCACCAATACGTTCAAGACTGTCAGCATCGCCGCCATCCGAACCGCGGATCGCACCCACCACTTCCCACACGTCCGGACCGCCGATCAACCCGGCCCGCCGCCCGCCGGGACCCGACCGAAACACGATCCCGGGATGCTGCTCCATGCGCAGCCCCTCCTCCAGCAATTGCTTGGCGACCGCCGACCGCGACTGCCCGCTCCTCCGGCTCTGCGCCTCCAACTGCTCAAACAACTCCTCCCCCACCCGCACCGAAAGATGCCGGCTCATCGCTTTGGTCACCTTGCCCGTATGCCGCTGTCACACAACATAACACTGTCTCCTTTATCGAGGGAAAGAGGCTGAGCGAAGAAGGCTGCCTGAACAACCTCGTCGTCGCGCTCCCCAGCGGAACTCCGCTTTGCTCCAGCAACAGCAGACGCAACGGACTCCTCGCTGACGACTCATCGCGACGCGGCACCACGGCGCCTCTTCCAGCACCTGTCCCTAGGGTTAGACTCACTGGGCGGCACTCGCGTCGCGGTAGGCAGTCTGAGCGGCACGTGAGAGGCCGCCAGGTACAGCGATCTCGGATTAAACGGATCTGGGAGCGAAGGGTAGAGGAATGTCGCCGGTTCGATTGGTGCTGACCGTTAAGGGCGACGCGATCGAGCCACGTCGGTTTGCCGACGCCGTGTCTCTCTTCCACCAGTTGCTGGACGACGTTGACGCGGCGCACTCGCCCGACGATCAACCGACCATGCGCTGGCATCTTGGAGAGCTCAAGTCCGGGTCGGCCGTCGTGTCTTTTGACGAGGCAGGCAGGCGCTCCAACGGCCACCCAGACCTCAACGTGCCGCTGCTTTGCGTGAGGGGTGTCCGCGAACTGGAAGATGCCATTAGTGAGCCGCAAACCTTCGGGCCAAATGCACTCCGACGGATTCAACGCATTGGCCGGATCATTGGCGACGGAGTTTCCGGCTTTGGATTGGAATCCGCGGACAGCGGTGAGCAAGTCGACTTCACTCCGACTGCGGCCGGGCATGCGAAGAAGCTCTTGGCGCGGACCTACACGCTTGGTGCTGTTGAGGGCCGCCTGGAGGCCGTGAATACGCACGGGAGCTTGCGCTTTACCGTCTGGGACGACGTCTCCGGGTATTCGGTGCGCTGCCATTTCGACGACAGGCTCTTTGACGAGGTCGTGGAAGCACTGCGAATGCGAACCAAAGTGCTGGTCACAGGGCGCGTGCGGCGCGATGCCGACGGCAGACCTCGCGAGATCCGAGAGATCACGGAACTCCGACCACTGAGCGTTGGTCTTCAGCGCCGTGGAGTGCTTGCGCTTGAAGGCGTGTACGCCGCCATGGAGGGGAGTTCGCTCGACTACTTGGCAGAGGTTCGTGGCGAATAATCCAGCCCTCGTCTATTGGGACTCCTGCGCATATCTCGACTTTCTCCGCGGCGGACATCCAAACCAGGAGCACTTGCGCGCCGTGCTGCGCGACTGGGAAGCGGGCAAGGTAACGCTGGTCACGTCAACCCTGACCATCGCGGAAGTCCTCTACGTCCCCGGCATCCAACCCGCCGTCCGGCTCAACGAGTCGCGCCGGGAGGATCTGCTTGACCTCTTCAGACCGACGGGGGATCGCAACCTCACACTCGTCGAACTCACCCGGCCGATTGCCGAAGCCGCGCGTGACCTCTGCTGGAGTCACGGCATCCGCCCCAAGGACGCAGTGCACGTGGCCTCAGCCCTCGCCACAGGCTGCGCGGTCCTGCACACACACGATGAAAAACTGCAGAAGAAGACTCGTCAGGTTGGCGGCGATCCGACCCTTGAAATTACCCAACCGACCTGGACGTGGCAGGCCGATATGAAGCTTGGGTAGACACAGGAAGGGCGGCTCAATGAAAACCAGACTTGCGCTCTTGGCCGCGATGGTCGGACTCGTCTTCTCGTTCCAGCCCCTCCTTGCCCAGGACTGCACCTTCCAGTTGGGCTTCAAGTCCCTCCACGACCTCATCCCGGACGTCGTAGGCGACTGCCTGGACAACGAGCAGCACAACCCGGCAACAGGAATCACCCAGCAAACCACCACCAACGGCCAGCTCACCTGGCGCAAAGCCGACAACTGGACCGGGTTCAGCGATGGCCAGCGCACCTGGATCAACGGCCCCGAGGGCCTGCAGCAGCGGCTGAACAGCGAGCAATTTCCCTGGGAAGCAGTCGTCACGCAGCGCCTGACGCTTGACCAGCTACGCAACGCCGAATACCACCTCCCGCTCCTCGGTGACGAGGACACCGCGATTCGCCTCGTCGACGGCATGGGCGCCCTGGCGTACGGCGAGGGTGCAACCGAGCGCGTGCAGGTGGGCCTGGTCAACGACCGAGTCGCCTTTGGCGATCTCGATGACGACGGAATCGCCGATGCCGCGGTCGTCGCCTACGTCAATTCGGGCGGCAGCGGCACCTTCATCTACCTGATCGCCGTCCTCAATCGCGACGGCGCCCCCGTGCAGGCGGACTGGGCCTACCTGGGCGACCGCGTGCCGGTGCAAAGCCTCACCATCGCCAGCGGCAAAATCGTGGCCGCGACGGTCGCCCACCGCCCCAGCGACGGCCTCTGCTGCCCGACCCTCGAAATCACCCGCACATTCACGCTACAGGGCAACCGGCTCATCCCGCGCCAGGCGCTGATCATCGAGTCCCCGCTGCCCGGCGAAACGGTGGCCAGCGGCGTCGAGCTTCGCGGCACTGCCAGCACCTACCCGTCCGCCGAAACCCTCGCCTACCTCGTCTACGACGCCCGCGGCGGCGTCATCGGCACGGGCAACCTTCCAGTCGACGGGTATGGAGATCAACCGGGAACCTTCGCCGCGCCAGTCGAATTCATTGCCACCGCGCCCGGCCCCCTCCGCATCGAAGTCCGAGACGAGAGCGTCATCGACGGCGCCCTGATCGTCAGCACCTCGGTGGAGGTGCACTTCACCGGCTGAGCAGGGGCTAGCTCCCGTCGGGCAGCGGGACCGTGCAGACGCGGCGCGTGACGGCGCAGCAGAACCAGATTTGGTCGCTGTGCATGGTCATGCCGTGGACTTCGGGGTCGGGCACGTCGATCGCGGCCCGGATTTCGCCGCTGGCCGGGTCGAGCTTGTGGATCTGGCGCAGTCCCACGTCGGAGCACCAGACGTGGCCGTCGGCGACGAACACGCCGTGAGGGCGGTGGCTGGGCGTGGGGATCGAGTAATGCACCGACATGTCGCGCGGGTCGACCAGGAACAGTTGCTGGGCCGGCGGCACCGCCATCCACATGTGGCGATCGTCCACCCACTGCAGGCCGTGCGCGCCGGTGACCTGGGCGTTGGTGGGGTCGACGAAGGCGACAGCGCCCTTGCCGGGGGTGTCGTAGTGGGCCACGGTCGTCCCGTCGTCGTTCAGCTTGAAGATGCGGGATCCGATGGTTGACGAGACCCAGAGGTGCCCGCCGCCAATGGTGACGCCGCTGGCGTGGTTGGTCTCGGTCGGTACGCGCGCCAACACCGAACCGTCCGCGTAGTCGACCTTGTAGAGGTGGCAGTCGTCCTGGTCGATGACCCAGAGGCCGTCGTCAGCGGCCTGCAGGCCGTTGGGCTGCGGGCCGGGTGTAATCCAGCGGTCGGTCACCTGCGTCATGCTCCGCATCTTCATTCAGGAAACCCGGCACTGGACCGGTGGGCGCAAGGCTAGCAAGGAGCAGGCGGGCCCGACTTGAGTATTGACGACCTCCCGGGTCGGTGAGAAAGTGGAGCTGCGGGGAGCACGTGGCACCTGCTCCGTAACCCCCCCAGTCTCTTCGGCGGCTGGGATAGCGACCGCCCGCGGGCGGTCGCTGCCACATTTAAAGGCATCACCGGAATCTGCGACGACAAGCGACACGCGATTCCGGGAGCGGGCGGGAACCCGGGATCTATTGGCGGCCTTGGGGGCGGGCGTCCGGCGCTGTCGTCAGTTGGATCGGGGCGTAACCCGGATTCAGTCCGCAGGCGCGCGTTGCGAGACTCGATGCGTGGCGCTCCTGCCAACATGTATGTGGACGGTCTGAACCTCTACCACTGCGCTCTTGCCGACACACCACATTGGTGGCTGGATCTCCAAGCTCTTGCACGCCGGTTGCTGGAGCCAGGGTTCTCGCTTCACAGAATCCGGTACTTCACTGCGCGCATCGCGGGTCGGCGAGACCCCGGGAATCGCCTACGACAGCAGATGTACCTACGGGCGCTCAGGACGATCCCGGAACTGGAAGTCCACGAAGGTCACTTTCTCTCGTACCCAACGTGGATGCCGCTCGCGAATCCAAAGCCTGGCGAGCCTGGGCGGGTCAAGGTGATGCGGACTGAAGAGAAAGGCTCAGACGCCAACCTGGCGGCCTGGCTAACGCGGGACGCCGCCAAGCGGGATGGCGGAGCGGCATTCGTCATCACCGGCGATTCCGACTTCACGGGTGTGATCCAGATGGTGCGCCGTGAGTTCAACTTTCCGGTGCACGTGGTTGATCCGCGAAAGGCGTCCAGCCGGCGCCTGCGGAGCGCGGCCACCAGCTACCGCCTACTCGACCGGAGGCTGCTGCCGCGATGCCAGTTCCCGAGCGCGCTCACGGATAGGACGGGCGTCATTTCAAAGCCGGCGACTTGGAGCGGGTAACCCAGCCGCGAGATGAGAAGTGACAGCGCGCGCCATCTGCCCCATTTGTCAGTTGTACTCTTAGAGAGTATAATCGCCCCAGCTAGCCAGCGATGTCCCGTTGGTCCGCGTAGTCGGACCTGGAATGGGACCTATGCCAGAGTCAGACGCGCAACGCCCGCCGCCGAGCGAGGCGTATTTGCGTGAGCTTGAGGAACAACTGCTCGCCGAGTTTGGTGAGCGCAACGCCCGTATCGAACGCCTGCGCCGCCTGCGGCACATGGAACTGCCGGTGGACATTCCGCCGGCCTACCGAACCAGCGCGCGCGAGGTGCGCACGCCGCTGGCGCGCGAGCAACTGAAACGGGTGATCGGCAGCCTCACCGCCAACCGCCCGCTGGTGCACGTGCCGCCGGCCGAAGCCACCGAGGCCGCCCGCGCCGGCGCCGACCTGCGCGCCCGCTGGACCAACGCGGCCCTGCGGCGCATGGACAGCGAAGCCGCGCGCGACGTGTTCGGCATGTTGATCGACGCCATGGTGGCGGATGGCGCCGGCGTGCTGAAGCTGCTCTACGCGCCGGACCGTTGGGCTGGTTACCCGCGGCGCTCCTCCGACACCGACGAGCCCGCGGAGACGTTCCTGCAGCGCGCCGAGCGCTTCAAGAAGTCCGCCCGGTTCCCGCTGGCCTGGCGGGATGTCGACATCACCACCTTCTACCCGTTGGAAGGCGAGGACGGCCTGGAAGCCTGCCTGGAGATCGCCGAGCGCCCGCGCCACCTGGTGCAACGCCGCTACGGCCTGATCACCGACAAGCGCAGCGGACGCCTGATTCCGGCCGGCGGTGACACCCAGGCCATGGACACACCCGGCGCGCAGCCGGAAGCGCCCAATGCCGCGCCTCGCGCCACCGCCCGCGTGGTGGAGTACTGGGACGACGAATACTTCGCCTACCTGGTGGACGGCCACCTGGTCCGCCGCGGTCGGCACGGATACGGGGCCATCCCGTACGTCCACGCCTACGGCGACCAGACCCCCAGCCGCGATCCCGCCAAGGCCGGCGTCTCCATGCTGGCCTCCATGGAATACCTGATCCCCCTGCTGGATCAGCTGCTCACCATGAAGCAGAACGCCCTATTCCTCTACGCCTACCCCACCCCCAAGATCACCAACTTCTCGCCCCTCGACCCCAGCCTCAGCAACGACGGCCGGCCGCGCGCGCTGGACTTTCGCCCCGGCGAAATCCTGCCCCTCTTCCAGGGCGAGGACCTCACCTTTCTCCAGTGGCAGGGCACCCCGCCCGATCTGGACGAGCTGATCGCCCAAACCCGCGCCATGATCGACCAGGCTGGCGCCCCCAGCGTGCTGTTTGGCGTCCCGCCCGACGGCAACACCAGCGGCTACCTGCTCAACCAGCTCATCAACACCGCGCGCGTCTCCTTCCAGCAGGTCGCCCGCCACGCCGAACAGGCGCTGGAACAAATCGTGCGCCTGATGTGGCGGCTGGTGGAAACCCGCATCGGCGAACCTGTGTTTGTCTTCGAGGCCGAGGACGACCACGGCTGGATCGGCCTGGGCCCGCAGGACATCGATGGCTACCACGCCGTCCGCGTGCGCCTCGATCCGCTCGGTCCCGCCGATGACGTCGCCCAGGGAACCCTGGCCGCCAGCCTCGTCAACGCCCGCCTCGCCTCCCGCCGCTGGGCCATGCGCGAAAAACTCGGCATCGAAGACGCCGAAGCCGTCGAAGACGAAATCCTCCTCGACGAACTCATCGACACCCCCGAAATCCGCTCCGCCATCGCCCGCGAAGCCCTCGGCCAAGCCGGATTGCAACCCTCACCCACCCAGGAGACGACCAATGTCGATGCCTGAGCCAATGGCCACCCCCGAGGCAACCCAACTCCGCGTCCGCCGCCTCATCCAGCAGCTGGCCCTCCGCATCCAGGACCGACGGCTGGCCACCGCCACGACGCTCCCGGTCATCCCATCCCGTTCCGTCAAGCCCGGCGCAACCCCTGACACTCCGGAAGCGTCTGGAAACGGAACCCCACCCACCAGTCCCCCCAACCCGGCGCAATCCGCGCCGTCCACCCTCCTGCGGCAGCTTGTCGCCGACTGCTCCAAGCCGCCCCAACGCCCAAAGGTGCACCCATGACCACCCCTCAGCCCACGCCTGCCACCACCTTCGCCAACCGCCTCACCGCTCTGGCCGACGCCAGGTACGAGGAGCTATGTCAAACCGTCATCGAGCGCGCCCTCGCCGGCGAACGCTGGGCCATGGAACTCGTCATCCGCTACGCCTACGAACGCGACACCGCCGGCCGCCAGGACGCCCTCCTCGACCTCCTCCAAGAACTCCGCCACCGCACCGCCACTACTGCCTAGCCGCTAACCAACCACATCAGGAGGAGGGTGCCCCGCGTGGGCGCCCTCCTCCGCTCCACCCCGACCTACCAACCGTTCGTCGCGAGCCTGTCCTTAGCTTGTCGAAGGGCCGGTCCGGAGTCCGTCGGAGGGCCTGTCCTGAGTCTGTCGAAGGAGCCGTGTCGAACCACATCCCTTGTCACCCAACCCGACAAGACAGACGCTCCCGCTCCCAGTGTCATCGCATGGTCACTGAGCAATCTCGCAAACCCAACACTCACTCACGACAAGAAGAGCCACCGTAGGCGGAAGCTGACGCTGCGATCAAGCGGTCACGTAAGGCGATCTACCTTTCGTCTAGCATCTGTTTAATTTCTAATCTCCATTGCTCCATCTCTTTGGCGATCGACATGCGACGTTTTGGCGGTGTGAGTTGCCTGCCCGTGACAGCATCTACCACGCCGTCTAGGGCAGGCAGGTTTTCCTTTTCGGACCAAGCGTTATCGAGTTGTTCCTGCGTCAAACCAGTTGCCGGATGTCTGCCATCCAATGAGAACTTGGCTCCGGTCAGTTCTGAATCATAGATTCCTGCGCCCTTAAGGTTGGCCCTATAAAAGACTACCTCTGACAAGTCGGCATTGTTTAGTTTGGCTTCCTCCAGACACGTCAAACTCAGATCCGCGCGTGAAAGTACTGCGCTGTTGAACCAGACCCCCTTCAAGTTCGTGCTGTTAAGGTCAAGAGTGAAGCTGGACTGATCTTCGATGTCACGGCCAGCTGATTCTCGTGAACGGATCGACTCGACAACGGCCCGTTCGTCCTCTTGAAGACCGTTGTGTTCCTCTTGCACTTTCCTCGAGCTGCGCAAGAATGCACATAGTCGACCCATAATCTGAATGTGATATCGGTCGGGCTCATCCTTGGCGAGGCGATCAAGAATATGGACGCCATCTAGTCGAACCGAGAGGTCTTCGCTGCGAAGCTTCAAATCGCCCTGGCGGTAGAGGCTGTCGAAGAGTTCACGCTGGGCCGTAGTGGCCTGGAGCTGGGCGACCCGCGTGCGCCAGATTGCAATTGGTAGAGCAAGCAGAGCAGCAAGAACAAGACTTAGATTACGGACTGTTGTACTTCCTGTCTCGGTGATGTCTGTGCGAATGACTGTTTGCCGGGTTTCCTGGGTCTCGGTGCGAAGTTCACTGCCTTCAATGAGCCAACCCCAAAGTACAATCGATAAAGTTATGGCTAGCGCGATAGTTAGCACCGTTAGTTGCCGCAGTCGGGCTTCGGCAAAGCCGAATACGCTATCTAGAACGCTGCCTGTCCAATGATCAATGGCTTGCAGCAGCATCTTGACCTGTGTGGGCCAGATGGCGACCAAGCATATGCCAAGTGATATAGCAAATAAAGCTAATCCGATCACAGCTATCGTGGTCGTCCACCCCTCAATTACTCGGTAAACACTGAGACTAGCAGCGAGAATCGCCACCAGACTGCGCAGACCCCGCGGCGTTCCAGTGAACGTCGAAGCGCGACGGCGCCATCGACGGGCACGCCGAAGAAATATACGAACCAATCCTCGCGGCCCCTTTGAGCAGGCACTTCGACTCATAGATATATCTTGCGTCGCGTCACTAGGTCGCGTTCATTAGCAGCAATACAGCGGCGATCCTCCGGGCCGTATCGGTGAAGTGCTCAACTTCCTTAGGCAGAAGCCTTCGTCCCAAAATCTGCTGCTCCCGATATGACAACCATTTCTTCAGCACTTGGTACCCACCCAGCCGGTAGTTCCACACGGCGGCCGGCACATTCCGCCAGTAGGCGGTGGCGTTCAGGTGGATGTCGCACGTGGTCTCGCCCAGGGCGTCGATCCTGTTGCCCAGTGCGGATCGTTCTGAATCGGTGTACGCCCGTTCCACCGCGCGTCCTTGACGCGGCATCACTGCTTGCGCGGTTCCAAAGTAGCCCCAGCCGGCCGTCAGGCTGAAGTCGTCGCCGGTCATGTTGTGCCGGTGCGTCGTAGACGGCACCGCGATGCCGGCGAATTCAGGGCTAAGGTGCCCGGTCGTCACGCCCGGCACCGGTGTTTCCGAATCCAGGAGCGCGGAAAGCTCTCTCCCGCGCGCGACCGAGCTGACCAGTGCGTTTGCGGCCTCATCTGACCTAACCGCCAGGTCGTCCTCCCGTGAGCCCGCCCGGGTGGAGAGCAACAACCAGTGCGGCAGCGGAACACGCGGCCATCCCATGCGCAGCGCGCCAGCGTTCGTTTCCGAGTAAGCCGGATCGTGCAATTCGGCCAGAACATGGTGGAAGAGTTCTTCGACGGTTAGGTCCACGTGTTCCAGGTAGCTTTGGGCGGCTGGGGACAGATTGGGTCGGCGTCCGACGGTTGATTCGCTTCCCAGGGTTTCTTCGCTCAGCCAGGCGGGAATACACGTTGCGCTTCGGTCCATCAGATCAAGGCAACCGATATGTGAAATCACCTGAGGGCATGACCACTGCCGGCGCGGTTTCTGCTGGCTGACGATCCACAGATTTCCATCGAACACATGCGGCTTGTAGTCAGGGCTCTTCTCGCCTAGGAGTCTGGTCTCGCCTTCCCAGTAGAGCCAGCGGCTGTCAAAGGGCCGGTAGGCGTGAGGGACGAATCCACTCCTGTCCGGGCCGCCACGCTTGAGTAGCGAGTCGCGTACTGTGCGCGCATCGAACCGCGCGGTGTCCGTCATAACCCGCGGGTAACGTCTTGCGATCTCTTCGTGGCTGATATCGGAGTTGAAATAGTCGGCGATTCGTGCCTCTAGGAGGTTGAGATCTATGTCGACGAGGAATGAATCTCGCTTGGTTTGGACTCCTGGAAACCACGTAGGGAATAGGTCAGGCAGACTCGGCCAGTCGAACCAGTTTGGACTGACGGCCAGAGGCTTGAGCGGTAGCCCGAGGCGGGATTCAGGCTTCAGTTCGCAATAGCCTGAGTCGGCGTCCCCAAGCTCAAGGCTGTCCAACAGCGCTAGGCGGCGGTCCTCGGCCCTAGCTTGATGAAAGTCGCGGTACCAGACGTTTCGATGGAATGACGAAGTTGCTTCACTTCGGGACTTTGAGAGCAGGGTGATCGCCGTGCCTACCCTGATCCCAGGCGACTGGCCCCGCATGGCAAAGACCGTTTCGCTTGTCCGCCCGTCCGGCGAATTCTCGGAGATGATGCGGTCTCCGTGAAGGTTGTCGATCCGGATCGTGTCGAAGGCCTCCAGGTACCGCTCCCGCATTCCCGGACACGACAGGCTGTCCAGCCACGAGTAGTTGGAAATGAAGCACACCACGCCCTGCCCGGTCTTCTCCGCGATCCGCCGTTCGGCCATGCGGAAGAAACGCACATAGAGGTCGTTCAGCCCCTGGCCCTCGGGCCGCCGCACCCGCCGGGTTGTCCGGTAGGCGTCCGAAAGGTCCCGTTCCTCGTCCACCGCCATGCCGGCAAACCCGTTGTACGGCGGATTCCCCAGGATCACCAGGATCGGCTTCTTTTGCTTCACTTCTTCGGCGCGGTCACGTTCTTCTGCCAGTTCGGGAATCGCCAGCAGCTTCTGTTTCTGCGGTTCCCAGCCGGTCAGCGCGTTCGTCAGGAAGATCCCCGCCCGTTCGTTCCCGTCCTCGGTCAAGGGCGCGTCCAGGTCCTGCATGGTCAGCCCGACTTGCAAGTGCGCCACCACGAACGGCGCCGGCATGATCTCGAACCCGAACACCCGCTCCGTGGCCGCCTTCTTCACCTGCGCGCCGGTCAACGCGCCCAGCCCCTGGCCTTCCAAGTTCGCCGCGATCCGCCGCAGCGTTTCCGCCAGGTACGCGCCTGTCCCGCAGCACGGGTCCAGCACGTACACGTTCTCCGCCGCCAGCCCGTCCGCTATCCCCAGGTCGTCCTTGAGCGCCTTGTCCACCCGCGCCACCATGTAGCGCACCACCTCCGGCGGCGTGTACCAGACACCCAGCTGCTTGCGCAGCGCCGGGTCGAAGGCTTGCAGGAACGGCTCGTAGAAGTAGGTCACCGCCTGTCCCTCGTTGAACCGCGCGAAGAAAGCGTCTCGCTCTACCCGGTTCAGCGCTGCCGCCGTCCAGTCCAGCACCTCCACCAGCCCCAGCGGCTGCAGGCGCCCCGGATCCGAGAGCTGCTGAAACAGCGCCCGCAGCACCGGCGCCCGCAGGTGCCACACAGCCTCACGCCAGTTGAACGCACCGGTCGGCGCAGGCGTCTGCCGCGCCCAAAGCACCCAGGCCGAAAAGACCCCGTAGAACAGCGTCTGCACCAGCGTCGACCTGAAGAACTGCGCGCCCCGCTCGCCCTTGAACTGCACCCCCAGCGCCTCTTCCAGCGCAGCCCTCACGGTCGCTAGCGGCGAGGCCGCTGCTCCGGGCTCGTCGTCGGCGGCCTCTACCCGCGCCAGCGCGTCCCGCGCGTGCGAGGCCAAGAGTTCGGCTAGATCCTGCGGCTCGGCCAGCCGCGCCCGGTGCGACAGCACCCGCCGCAGGTACTCCCCCAACCCCACGCCGACCCGCCCCGCAAAAGCCCGCGGCTTCTCCAACTGCCGGTCGAAATTCTCCGCGTCCGCCGCCAGCCGGAAACTCTCCAACCGCGCCGGATATCCGTTCGCGTCCTCGCCCACCAGCAGGAAGTCTCGGTAGTTCGTCACCAACACCTGCCGGTAGCGTCCCCAGTACTTGCTCACCTGTGCGCTCTCCGCCGTGAGCCACGCGTCGTCTTCCGGTGGCTTGACTTCCACCACGCCGTGCTCCGGCAGGTCGCCCACGTTCGCTCGACCGCCCCGTGTGCGGCCCCGGCTGGCGTACAGCCCGAAATCCGGATGCCCGGCCCCCTGGTCCTTCAACTGCCCAACGCAAAAGACCTTCGGCCGCAGCCCGTCCCCGATCGAATTCAGCAACTGCTCCAGCGGCCCGTAGCTCGAAATCTCAGCAGTCGCCCCACCCGACGCCCGAATGCGCCGCAGGTTCCCCAGGTAGTCCTCAACGACGCTCAATAGCTTCTTCATCCCAGCCCGTCAGCCGCCCCACGCACTTTCCGGCCACGCTACCCCGAAATGAAAATCAAGGCGAGAGACTCCTCGCCTTCGCTCACACCCCACCGACCCGTGCGTCGATTCATGGCAACGCTGAGCCCGTCATTCCCTCTCGTGCGCAAATCCGCCTAGTTCCCTCGGCTCCACGAACCGAGCGCCACCTATGCCGACCGCTTGGACACTGGCCACACTCGGCACGTAGGTATCAGAGGGGCTTTTACACGCCAGTGCCTACTTGCTTCGGCGACGAGTGCGCGGACTTACCGTCGAAAGCGACTCCCAGCGGCGAATCCTGATCCGAATGCAAGCATGCCGACGACGATTGTTGGCAAGATTTCCCGCACATCGCCGAACACCGCTAGGACTACGATCACGAGAACGAAGATGAGGGCCGCTACAAATAGGAAGCCTTGAAACAGCCGATCACGCTGTCGATCCGCAAATGCCCGATCAGCTTCCCGATCTTGACCTTCAAGAAAAGTTGTCATGTGCTCCGGCCCGAATGACTCCCAGAACGGAGATCGCATTGGACCGCTGACCAAGGCAAACGCCTGCTGAATGACGTGCTGGGCATCAGCGGGAAAGTTCTGAAAGGGATTCGGGGCTTGCGGTTGCGCAGGGGGTGTTACTTCGGAATCTGCCGCACCTTGGCCAGCTGTCTCGATCTCTTCCCTAGTGGATTCGGCGTTTGGCTCCTGCTCGTCAGCCATGCCGCACTACCGAGGGGGCTGAGAAGAACCAGCGTGACTCTGGCTCATACGAGCCTTCGAGGCTCCGTAGGAACTGGTCTTGGATCCTCGCTGTCAAAAGGACTCGAAGGACTGAGCTCGCCGTCGCGTGATCAAGCTTGCCCTCGTTGTACTGTGCAAGGATCACTCCAATAGCCGCGTCGTATTCCGAAGCGTCAATTCGTGGTGGCTCAACAACGGGAGGGTCGAACGGTCGTGAGTGCCACGACTGGAGCGAATGCCATAGCGCGTCCATGTGTTGGTCGCGCGTTTCGCTAGGCGAAGAGCGCGACTGATCAACGGTCTTGAGCATCAATCCGCCTCCTTTCGCGTCAGAGTTGCGGAGAATAGCCCGACATGCCCATGTCTGTCAGGGTGCCAACGGGTACTTGCCGAAGCCAGTCGTCTTCGGGGTTCTTGAGTCTAAGCGCCCGCCGAAGTCGCCGCAGGGCTGCAATTGGGCACTGGGGGCTTAGTAGGCGCATCGCCACGTAGCATGACGTGCGCCTCGACTTCAGGTTTCTTGCCAATCCGTAAGTCGCGCTTAGGCGCGCCGCCGGATCGGTGGTCCGCTGGCACGCCGTCTCCTTTGCGCATGGGGGCCTCACAGTGTTCCCTACCACTGCACTTTTAGCGTATCACGACCGGTCCTATCTGAAGCACTCGACATCATGCAGCCGTTCCAATCAAGTCTCGGTAGCTGAGCCGCAGGTCCGCCAGGTAGTCCACAACGCCCCCTGGGAAACCGCTTCACGACAGCCAACCAGCCCCATTTGCCATTTGCATCCACGCCAATCCGTCGTCCAGCCAATGCGAAAGACTCCTGACCTTCGCCCACAGCCCGCCGCCTCGAGCGCCGGTCGTGGACGTAAGCTTGCCGTCTGTACTCATAGAGAGTATGATAGACGAACCAGCCAGCGATGTCCACCCTTTTCGCCTTGCGCGAACGGAGTCTGGACCTTGCTCATGTCACCATTCCCGGCCCCCCGCGGCCGCCCATTGATCCCACCTGGAACCTTCCGCCATTGCGGCTGGCGCCTGCCCTCACTCCCTGCGGCCCGCGTGTCTATTCCCTCCCGAGAGACCTTTGTGCAACTTCTTTCTGCCTGGAGCCGTGCCCTCTTGCCTCTCCTGGGAGACCTTTGCAAAACCCCTGCCTCTTTAAAGCTTCGGCCCCTCTTGCTCCCTCTCCTCGGGGAGAGGGTTGGGGTGAGGGGTCTTCCGAGCAACCAACCCCGAGTTACGCAAAGGTCTCTCCTGGGGGAGAGGCCGGCGTCGTCTTCGGCGGCGGGTGAGGGGTCTTCCGGGCAACCAATCCCAACCCACCCCCACGCTCCTGTCATCTCACGCCCCTCACCTCGTGTCCCCGCACCGAGCTCATGTTCCGCGGCGACCCTTGAATGCGAGCCGAACATCCCGATCCAGGACCATCCGACGAGGAAACACCGTGAACACATCCAGCCCAGAACTGAACACATCGGCCCCAAAACTGAACACATTCGGCCCGAAACTGAACACATTCAGCCAAAAAGTGAACACATCGGCTCGAACGGACTGAACACATGTCACCACCACAGGCGCCTGGGACTCAGACGTTCCAGGACCTGCCGATGAGCGACCGTCGCGCCGAACTCGTAGCTCTGGCCCGCCAGCCCGGAGCCAACCGGCGGGCGCTCTTCCGTCGTTTCGGTATCGCGCCTGCCACCGGCTACAGATGGCTCCGAGAGGCCGAGGCCGAGGATCAGGCCCCCAATCATCCGTCCCTCGACGCCCAACGCGCCATCCGTGACCACCTCTGGGAGCGCGTCGGCTATGAGCCCTCGCCCGCCCAGCGCGCCGCCCACGACAGCCCTGCCCGCATCCGCCTCATCGCCGGCGGCGAGCGCGCCGGTAAGAGCCATAGCGCGGCCATGGAACTCTTTGGCCGGCTGCTTGAGGGCCGCCTCTACTGGATCGTTGGGCCCGAGTACGACCTCTGCCGGCCCGAATTCGACTACGTGCTGGACGCCTGCCGCCGCATCGACGCCGTCGCCTCCGTCCGCGAACCGGCGTCCATGCGCGCCGAACTCATCACCCGCACCGGCGTCCGCATCGTCACCCGCAGCGCCCGCGAACCCGAACGCCTGGCTGGCGAAGCCCCCGACGGAATCCTCGCCTGCGAGGCCGCCCAGCTTCCCGCCGCCGCCTTCCTTCGACTTCGAGCCCGCGTCGCCGAACGCCGCGGCTGGCTCTGGCTCAGCGGCACCTTCGAGAGCGCTCGCGGCTGGTACGCCGACAGGTTCCGCGCCTGGCAACTCACCCAACCCTCCGAAGCCCGCGCCTTCTCGATCCCCTCCTGGGAAAACCTGGCCCTCTACCCCGGCGGCCGCAAGGATCCTGAAATCGCCGAACTCGAGGCCATGTTTCCCGCCGACCTCTTCATGGAGCGCTTCGGCGGCGTCCCCTGCCCGCCCTCCACCCTGGTGTTCCGCGAGTTCGACCCGCGCGCGCATGTCAGCGCCGAGGCGCAGCCCAGCGGATCGCCCGTGGAGTTGGCCATCGACCCGGGATACGCCGGCGCCTACGCCGTCCTCGCCATCGAGCAGCGCGGTGCCCATGTCGCCGTCATCGACGAGGTCTATATGCGCCGCACCATAGCGGGCGACGTCATCGCCGCTTGCCGCCAGCGTCCCTGGTGGCCCCGCGTCCGCGGCGGCGTCATCGACGTGGCCGGCCACCAGCATCACGCCGCGCCCAGCCAGGTCGAAGTCTGGGCCTCCCTCGCCCACGTCCGCCTCCGCTCCCACCGCGTGCTCCTCCGCGACGGCATCGACCGCCTGCGCACCTTCCTCCGCGACCCTGTTTCTGGGTCGCCCCGCCTCGCCATCGCACCGCAGTGCAGATGGCTCATCCGCGAGTTCGGCCTCTACCGCTACCACGACGACTCCGACCTCAAGTCCGTCTCCGAAGACCCCATCGACCGCGACAACCACGCCCTCAAAGCCCTTAGCTACTGGCTCTACGACCGCTTCGGCCCCGTCGAACGCCCGCCCCGCCAGAGCATCCCCTTCCGAATCACGTGGTAACCCTCATGCCGTATCTGCCGTGCCCTTCCCGCCACCAGCCCGCGGCTTTCCAGCCCAACGCCCTCGGCAGTCGCACCCGCCCTCCCGTCGCCGACCCACCCGGCGACCTCGCGTCCGACTCGCCCAGGAAATCGGCCAAAAACTGTCCCTGGCCAGCCCGACCCCTTAGGGGTCGGGCTGGCCAGGGACAGTTCCCCCCTTCACCCCCACGGCTTGCGCCGGGCGTTGGAGGTCTTGCGGCGCCGCGGCGGAGCCGCGGACTAGTCGCTCAGCGACTCCGCGTCGGCGCGGGCGCTGACAAAGAGGACGATGGGCTCGCTTCCGCCCACGGCGCTGATGCCCAGGCGCATGTAGCCGACGTCCAATTGCAGGTCGACGAAGGCCAGGCGGCTGGCGAGTTCGTCGACCGCGTCGTCGTGGTCTGCGAGGTCGGCAAGCTCGGATTCGGCACCGGCGGGGCCGGATTCGATCAGGACGCCGGCGGTCGGGTCGATATCGCGACCGACGGGGCCGCGCCGAAGGGCCGCGACCATGGTGGTGGCGACATCGCTGCCGGCGCGATCGGCGATGGCGGCCAATGCAAAGGTCACGCGGTCGGCTTTAAGCGCGTCGGCCAGCGCAAGGATGGCCCTGGCGGGCGGGGCGCGGCGTTCGCCCTTTTCCACATGGCTGAGGAATGAGTGCGAAATGCCGCTGGCCTGGGCCAACTGCCGATATGACAAGCCAGCCTCGCGGCGGGTGCTGTTCAGCACGGCCGCGAAGCGTATCCCCTGCCGCGGTTCGCTCATGTTGCCCTCATTGTACCCATGGGGTTGACAACCTGCCAGCGAGTCCATACTCTGCATGAGTACAGAGGGCGTTGACGCCGGGGAATGATGAATCAGACATCGCTGGCCTGGGCGGAATCCCCGGCGTCGACGCCCCCGTCACACAGAAAGGTTGACGTGCTGACAATTGATCGCCATGACGGGCGCCTGATGCTTCTGGCCCGGACACCGGGCCATGACGACGCGGCGACGCACGGGTTCGCGAGAGCCGACCTCGAGGCGGCGCGAGACGCAGTGGCCCAGGCTCTGCGCGAGACGGATGCCGACCGATTTGAACGCGCCCGGGTCAAGGCCGCGGCTGACATGTCCCGAGGGCCCGACGTCTCGCCAGCCTTCCGACGCTACGTGAGCCAGCGTCTGGACGAGGAAGCCGTGCGGCGCGGACTGCTGCTGCGAGCGCACTGGCATTGCCCGCGGTGCGGAGCGCCAGGCAGCCAGTGGACCGCAGGCTGTCTGCGAGTCGCCTGTGAGGAGCCTGCGCCAGAACGCCTGGTGCATTGGGACGTATGCCGGGTCGCCTCGGCCGACGAACTGCTGACGCTGATGGTGAGCGAAGGCTACGAGCGGACCGGCGCGGAAGCCCATGCGGCTCGGCTGCGCCGTCTTCGGTTTGACCTGACGTCGCTGTTGCGCGCGTGTCGCCCGGGTCTGGCGCGTCGACTGACGCGCTGGGCGGAAGAAGCCAACGAGATTCACGCCGTACGGGCGACCGAAATGCTGGACCTGGCGGCCCGGCTGGGCACCCGGCTTCACGCCGGACCCGATTCCACACCCGAGGCGGACTTGAGCGCCGCCCTAACCAGCGCCCGGGCAGAGTCCCCGGGCGCGTCTGCAAAGGAGTACGTATGAGTGGCGATCTGACGGAACAGGCAACGACGGCGCCGTCTCCGAACGGGACCGAACGTCCGAACCCGGAACAAGGTGACGAGACGCCGGACGCACCGGCCTCGGCGGAAGCCTTTGAAGCGGCGCTGGAGGCGGAAGTGGCTCGGCGAATCGAGCGCGTGGAGCGCCGCTGGCAGTCGCGCAAGGACCGCGAGCTGAACCGCGCCCGGCGGCGCTGGGAGTCGGAGGCCGGCCAGGCTATCGACCCGGAGCTGCTGGCCTGGATAGCGCAAGCGGACCCGCGCGAAGTGGGCGACTGGCTGAAGTCGGGGCTAACGGCAGGCCAGGCATCAGACGCGCCGGAATCGAACGCCGCCGAGGAGAACCAGGTGGAGTCCGTCGCAGCGAAGGAAACGTCCGACGCGGCCGCGGAATCAGACGAAGAGACCGAGGACTCGCAGCCAGAAGCCGTGGATGCCGGATCCCACGCGGTCCCGGCGGCGGCCAGGGAGCAGGAGGACGAGCCAGAGGACGCCGGGGAGACGGAGGCTGCCTCGCCGGCACCGGACCTGGAACGCGAGGCCGAGGCGCGGGAACGCCTGGCTGAACAGCGCAGCCTGGAACCCGCACCCGACCTGTTTCCGAGCCGGGGCGCGCCGGCGGACGCGTTTCAGCAGATCGAGGCCGGGTTCGCCCGCGGCGAGGTGGACCTGGAAACCTACGAAACCGCCCGGCGACGACGTGGGTTGACGTAGCGGATTCCCGGTTGCCCGCTTTGACCACGGACACCGGCCCAGCGCTTCGGCACCGGGCCGGTGTCCGTATTTGGGCGCGGCGGCAGTTGGAGGCGCGGCCGGAGATGTCGAAGATCGAGATTGAGGGACTGCGGCGGGCGGCGAGAAGCCAGAGCGAGCCGGCGCAGGTCGGCAGTGCGCCACAGGAGCGTCGGCGGCGCTGAGCTGCGGCACGTGAGCTTGCCGAATTACCGCAGTTGGCCGATCAATTCAAACGCCTGATGCCGGTGGCCGCGCTGGATGCGATAGGTGTGAAAGTGCCGGCGGTCAATGGTGAAGACCCTGCGCAGATCCAAACGCTCCGCCAGTACAACCAGCGAGGCGTCAGCCAAGTCCATCGGCGCATCCGCGTACCGCGCCATTAGCTGGAATGCGCGCGCCAAACCCTCGGCATCCAGGAAGAGAACTCGCAGGCCATCGTCGGCCAGAAAATCCATGAGGCGTTGCGCACCGATGCTGTCCGGCTGCAAAAGGTGAAATGCCTCGGTGAGGACCGGCACGGTCGTTGCCATCGGCTGCTCGAGCGTCCGCAGGACATCCACGCAGCGCTGGTGGTCGGCGTCGGCGGGATCGAACAGTGCGACTATCGGGCCGGTGTCGACCAGGATCACCGTCGGTGCTTCGCGGCGATAACCTCGGCAATTGCAGCCTTCGCGTCCCCGGCCGGGGCCACGGCATAGCCGCCGGATCCTAGATCGAGTCGCCGATACACATCGTAGGGACGTGCCGTCGCTTCCTCTCGGGACGCTTCGTCATAGGCACGCAGACCGCGCTTCAGCACCTCCGAGATCGTGAGGCCGGTTCGCTTGCGGACGGCAGCGAGCGCCCGCTCGGCCTCGTCGTCCAGCCGCACGGTTCTGACGCCCATCCCAAACCCCAGAGTCCTCCTGTAATACAGATTGTCCTACATAGACGGACTAACGTCTAAAGTCTTGGTCGAGCGGCGTCAGTCTTTGGCTTCGATGCGGGCGAGGATGTCGCGGATTTCGGTGAGCAGTTGGGTGGTCGCGTCGCCCGACGGCGCGGTTGCCCTGGGGGCGTCCTCGGATGGTTCCGCGCCAAGGATGACCTGGCGCTGGCGGAGGATGGCGTTGCGGAAGCCGGCGGCATCGACGACGCCGAGCAGGTTGCCTTCGCTGCTGGCGTTCTGACCGGACTGACCGGCGGTCTCGACCTTCAGTCCATGGAGGCCGAAGCGACGCATGAGCGGCCCCTGGTAGAGCCTGAGGTCGGTGATGCGGTTGAGTGGGACGGTGGACTCGCTGCGGTTGAAGACGCCCTTGCGGAGTTCCAGCGCCTGGGTGGTCAGGCGGGCGGAAAGGGCCTGGAAGTCCTTTGGCCCGAGCCAGAGGCTGTAGATGAGCCAGATGGGGATGAAGGGAATGCCGACGACGGTAATGGTCATGTAGAGCGAGATGAGGACGCGCCAGTAGGCGATGTAGCGGCGGTCGAATTCGGCGTCCTGCAGGGTCTTTCCGGTTACGCCAAGCTGGTCTGATTGCACGCGTGATTCCTCCGTACGCCCGTTGCCGCGGGCTGTGGGTTTCGAGTCTGGCCGACGTTAACCGCGGCTCGTCTTTTCGCCGACGGCGCGCCAGAGGCAGAGGCCGGCGCTGCCGGCAACCCAGGTGAAGAGTACGTCCATCCAGGGAAAGTGGTTGAGGTGGGACTGCGCGGCCATGCCGGTTTCACTCTCGGGGAGCAGCGTCCAGAGCCAGTTCCAGAAGAAGATGATGATCAGGCCCGTGGCTCCGAGGAAAAGGGCCGTGGCGCCCAGGTATTCGCGGGTGACGGGGTCGTTGGGGCCGCCGTTGAGGCTGCGGACGCGGTGGAAGCTGATAAGGAGCGCAATGACCACCGCCACGGCCATGAACCAATTCATCACCTGCCAGATGGGGTAGGTCTCGCCGCCATCGTGGTAGACGGGCGTGAGCATGAGGTTGAGCCCAACGGCCACGGCCAGGACGATGAGGGCGATGGCGACAACGCGCCGAACCTGATCCATCTGGCCTCTCCGAATCAAGTGCCGGTGACGAACTCACTGATTTCCACTCAGTCGGGAGCGTAGCACCGCACCCCTGAGAGCTCAGTCGAGGCGGAACTGTTTGGGGGCGCGGGTGAAGTTGATTTTCTGGCCGGCGGCAAGGATCGCGGCTTCGCCGCCGTTGGCCTGGATGCAGCGCGCCTGGTCGGCTTTGGCGGCGGCGTCGGTGGCGTCGGGGTCGCAGACGGCGGCCAGGCGGCGCTGGAAGTCGGCGACGCGCTGACGGTGGGCCGGCAGGGCCGCCAGGTTGGTTAGTTCGTGAGGATCGGATTGCATGTCAAAGAGTTGCGGGTCGTGGCCAACGAAGTGGACGTATTTCCAACGGCGGTCGCGCATCAGGTAGGTGGCGGAGGCGGAGCCGGTGGCGTGGTATTCGCTGAAGACGGTGCGATCGGCGGGCTCTTCGCCCGCCGCCATTGACCAGAGGTCAGTGCCTGGCAGGTCCGCGTCCGCAGCGGCAGGTTCGACACCGGTGCCGGCCATGATGGTGGGCGCAAGGTCGACCAGCGATACGGGGCAGTCGACTGAACGGCCGGATGGCACGTCGGGCCCGGCCAGGATGAGGGGGACGGCGGCGGCGCTGTCGTACATGACGCTCTTGCCCCAGAGGCCATAGTCACCAAGGGTTTCGCCGTGGTCGCTGGTGTACGCGATGCGGGTGTCGTCGGCCAGGCCGGCGTCGCCGAGCGCGCCGAGGACATCTCCGATCAGCTCGTCAACGAACGAACACATGGCGTAATAGACGAGACGAGCCCTGCGGATGGCCTCTTCCGAGCGAATGTCCTTAACCGTTTGTACGCGGGCCTTGCGGAATCCGGCCAGGGGCGGGTGCATGGGCCACTGGTCGGGCGACCAGGCGATGGGCATGTCGATGTCGTCCAGGCGATAGCGGCGCTGGTGCCGTTGCGGGGCGGCGAAGGGGAAGTGAGGCAGGGTGAAGGACACGAACAGGCACCAGGGTTTGTCGTGCGTTGGCACCTCGGCGTGGAGCCAACGGACGGCTTCGGCGGCGATGGCGGTGTCGTAGCGGATGTACTCGGAGTCGGTGTCGCCGGCATGGTCGACATGGCCGAGTTGGTAGCGGGTGACGGGCATGTTGGAGCGAATGCAGCCGTAGACGTCCCCTATCCCGTGCATGACGTGCATGGGGATGCGCTGATCGGGAAAGCCGATGTCGTCGGCGGTGTTGCGGTAGTGGAGCTTGCCGATGGTGGTGACGGCGTGGCCGTTCTCTGTGAGCCGATGACCCCAGCCGGAAGCGCCATTGCCGGTGTAGGGCGCGGCGTTATCCCAGGCGCGAATCTGATGGACGTAACGGCCGGTGGCGAAGCTGGCGCGGGAGGGGACGCAGATGGGGGAGTTGCAGTAGGCGGTGGTGAACGAGGTTCCGGCCGCAGCCAAGGCATCCAGGTTGGGTGTTTGCACCAGGGGATGGCCGGCGGAACCCAGCATGCGGGGGTTGTGCTCGTCGGACATGAGAACCAGGAGGTTCTTGGGATCCACGTTGTCTCCGGAATCGAGTGGGGCGCGGCGTCAGGCCTCGGCCAATTGAGGCATTGAGCCTATCCGACGAGGGCCATCGGCTACGGGGTTATGACGAGAGAGGTCTACGGAACCCGGGGGGCGACGGGAATCCGTCGCCCCCCGAAATCCGACTACGCGCTACAAGGCGCTAGCTGGTGGGCCCGACCGGGTTGGGGTAGGTGAGCCAGTTCGTCGCCCCGTTTCCGCTAAACGCGAACTGCACTTCGCCTCCGGCGTAAATCGTCGCGTCACCGGCAAAGCCATTGCTGAAGCCGATCCCGCGGACGTTGCGGATCGCCAGGCTTGCACTGAGGTGGTTCCAACTTCCCGGAGCTCCGATGTCGTCCACGGTTCCCAGCCGCTGACTGCGCTTGCTCATGAGGAACCCACGAAGCTGGGTGCCCACCGCAATGGTCCCATCGCGGGTGACGTTGGGCGAGAGGGCGATCACGTTGATTCGGCCTAGCTCATTGTCCCGGCCCCGTGGATTGTGGAGCACGTTCGTAAAGTGATCGCCGCCGTCTTCCGAACGATAGACGCCCAGCGTCTCGGTACCCAGCCAGACGACGTTGTCGTAGTTCCATTCAGGATGGACTGCGAGGGCTGTGATCTTGAGATGCCGTGGCAGGGCGTTACTGCCCAGTATTGATCGGAAGTTCCGCCCACGGTTGTCGCTTACGAACACGTTGTTAACGGTGTACGAGAAGATGTGGATCCTGTCGCCGCGTCCCTGAACCGCGATCAGACCGAGGTAGGTCGCCGCGGGTTGGCCATTTGCCGGGGTAGTGGATATGACCGACCAATTCGCGCCGCCATCCGTTGACTGGAATAGCGCTCCCGTGTCTGCCAGGGCGTAGAAGGTACGGTCGGATTGAAATCGAGGCGATGCCGCGATAGCACCGAACCGAACCGCCGGCAGGCCTGCAGCAGTTGACCAGGTCGCGCCGCGGTCGCCCGAACGGCCAATCCCAAGGTTCGTGGCGGCCAGCACCACGCCGTCGGCCGACACCCTGGGCGATGGTGCGATGGCATTGATCGTCAGGTTTGGAAGCCCGATCGTCGACTGCGTGAAGCTTCTTCCGGCGTCTCCCGATCGGAGGACGCCGCCGGTGGTGGTTCCCAGCCAGATGGTGCTGTCCTGGAAGACGAGAGGTGAGGTCGCGACCACCGAAATCTCGCCGATGGGCGCCGAACTCGGCATCGGAGCCGGCGCGGGCGCCGGGGCAGGCGCAGGACCGGGGGCCGGAACTGGCGCCGGAGTGGGGGCCGGCGTCGGGATGGCCCACGCGAACGTGCCCTGGACATCGGCGCGGTGATCGTTCTGGCAAGCCTGCTCGGCCCCGTCACCGAATACGCGCTGATAGATGCCCACGTTTTGGCGGTTGCCCAGGTGAGCCTCGACAATGTCGTTCAGGTCCACACAGCTTGTTGGCCATTGAGCCTGGGCCGGCGTGGCCGTGAACGCCAGCGCGAGAGCCGCGACCAACGCCGCGACGACCAGAGCAGTGCGGAACGTGATGTGGCCGAGAAACGCGTGCAAAGCCGGCATCCGCCGCCTCCGTTGTCTGTCCGGAAGTGATGAGCA
Source organism: Chloroflexota bacterium (assembly GCA_022821645.1). Classification (GTDB taxonomy): domain Bacteria; phylum Chloroflexota; class UBA11872; order UBA11872; family UBA11872; genus UBA11872. The sequence continues at coordinate 123,862 of JAJEDE010000027.1, read as the reverse complement.
TCGTAGCCGTAGACCAGCGGCATGGGAAGCACGAGGCGCGAAAAGGAACCAGGCGCTGGCTGTGCCATTGAGGTTGCGGCCTGTTACCAAAGTGTGTACACTGCTGGTTGTAGCGCTTCGGACCTGATCGACTCCGCCAGACGAGCGGCGGTCAGCCGAGGCGGGACCGGGGCGACCTGGGCCGGGTAATCCGGCTCCCGCCAGCGGCGCGAGGCAACGAGGCGTTGCCCAGCCGTTGGCGGGGGCACGGGCAATCCCGGCGTCCGAGTCATCACGGTCCAACGCGCTTGCGTGAAGCACGGAGGCGGCGGAACGACGGCATCGCCCGAGAGGACATCGGATTCGGTGCGCCGCCGTCGCCCCCGGATGGCCGGGATCAAATCCGGCGTGCCCCACGAGCCCAAGCGCCGGCGAAGCGCAGTTTCGCCGAGTGCGCGCCCTTGTGGGCGACCTACAGCTGACGAAACGTCACGAGCGCCGCGCATTGGCGGGCGCTCCGGAGGCAATGCAGTGGCGATAACGAAGACCGATTCAATTGGCGACGTGGTGGACACGGTGATTGCCGAAGCCCGTCGCACGCAGATGCACCGCACGGTGATGGAACCGCTGGTGCGGACCTATCGGGTCCCGCGCGGGGCCGGCGACCGGCTGGAGATTCCCAAGTTCGGGACGGTAGCGGCCAGCGCCCTGACCGAGGGCGTGGACATGACGAACCCGCAGACGCTGACCACCAGCAAGATCACGATCACGCCCGCCGAGGTGGGCGCGCAGATCGTGCTGACGGACCGCGCGCTGCGGACGGCCAAGGAAGACATGGCCCGGGCGGCCGGGCGCGTGTTGGGCGACGCGATCGCCCGCAAGCTGGACAAGGACCTGCTGGGGCTGCTGGACGGCTTCAGCGCGTCGCTGGGCGGGGCCGGCCAGGACATTTCGATGGGCCACCTGCGGGCGGCGGTGTCGCGCCTGCACGGGGCGGCCGAACCGGCGCCGCAGCCGTTCCACGCGGTGCTGCATCCGTACCAGGCGCACGACCTGGCGGCGGACATTTCGCCCACGGGCAGCTATCCGGTGCCGGCCGGCATCTCGCAAACGGTGCTGGAAAACCACTGGGTGGCGCGCGCGTTCGGCGTGGATGTCTTCCAGGCCGGAAACCTGGCGGTGGACGGCAGCGACGACGCCAAGGGCGCGGTGTTCTCGAAAGAGGCGCTGGTGCTGGTGATGTTCAAGGACTGGGCCGTGGAACGCGAGCGCGACGCCTCGCTGCGGGCCTGGGAATTGAACGTCGTGGCGGACTACGGCCTGGGCGAATACGCGGACGCCTGGGGCGTGGAGATGTACTTCGACGCGTCCACCCCGTCCAGCTAAGGCTGGGCGATTCCAGGAGGAGGTAGCGGCACATGCACGCTCCCATCATCTGGATCAGGCGCCGCCCGGCGCGGCGCCTGATCCACCGCTTTCCCGGCGCGGAGGGCGGACGCCAGATCCTGGTGATCACGCCGGATCGCCAGGAAGCGCAGGACACGGCGCTGGCCATGCGCGAGCGCCAGGCGGCGCGGCTGCGAGATCACGGCGCGGCCGACATGCACCAACTCGATCCCCAACGCGCGACATGGGGCCGGGGCGACGCTGAGCGCTCCGGCGCCCAGCCATGAGCGTGACGAGGCGCGCCTTGCGCCATCGAATCGCCCGGCGGCTGGCGCCGTTCCTGAGCGGAACGGCGGATGGCGGGTCCACCGTGACCCTGGTCGACCCGGCGCGGCTCCAGGACTCGACGGCATCCGCCGACTTGTGGGCCGACAGCTGGATCCACGTGATCGACGGTCCAAACGCGGGCGAAACCCGGCGGGTGGCGGCCTACGATCCGGCGGCGGGGTCAATCACCGTCAGCCGGGCGTTCACGCACGCGGCCGTCGGCGCGTCCTACGAGCTCTTACGCCTGGTTGCGCCCGAGGTCATCAATGCAGCCATCGATGCCACGCTGGCACGTTGCTGGTTTCAGACCCTGGCGCCGCTAACGGCGCTGGCCGACGGCGACATGGAGAACCCGGACACGCGCGCCTGGCGCGCCTGGAACGCCACCGTGGCCAGAGCCTCGGTCGACGCCGACGCATCCGGGGGCACCGCCAGCCTGGAAGTACGCAACACCTCGGCGGACGGCTATGCGGCGTCGACCAGCCTGGCCGTGCGGCCGGGTCAGCCGTTCACGCTTGAGGCAATGGTGGCGCCCGGTGGCTTCACGGCGCGACTGTCGGTCCGCAACTTAGCGACCGATGCCGAAGTGGACGGGGCGACGGTAGCCGGCACTGCCTGGCGACGTGCGCGCCTGACGTTCGTGGTTCCGGACGACTGCGAGGCGATGGAAGTCCGGCTGGGCGGCGCGGAGGCAGACGCCGTGACGCGATGGTCCCAGGTGGTACTGCTGGCGGCCAACCGCCGGCGATTTCCCTTGCCCTCCTGGGTCAGGCAGCGGCAGCAGGTTGTCGAAGTCTGGCGGCGGGCGGCAGAACATCCGCGGCGCGTGATGACCGCGGTGAACTGGTGGCGAACCACGGTGAACCCGGGGCCGCGGGGGCCGGAATTGTGGCTGGAAGCGGACCCACCGCCCAGCCTGGGCGAGACGCTGCTGATCGAAGGCCTGCGGGCCTACGCGCCGCTGGCCAACGACAACGCCACCACCGAGGCGCCCGTGGATTGGGTTGCGCAAGGGGCGCTGGTTGAGGTGTACCGCCACCTGAACCGGGATGCGCCGGCGGGGGACGTGGCGCGCTACGCGGCGTTGCAGCGCGACGCGGCGCTGGAGTTCCAGCACTTGTCCCGCCTCTACCGCCCACGGGCCACCCGGCGGGTCATGCTGAGTGGAGGCTGGTAGATGCCGCGCGGAAACCGCCCGCCCTATCCCTACGACTGCATCGTGGACGGCGTAGGCCTGATGCTGAGCCAGCGGTCGGGCGCGGAGATTGCCTGGCGCGAACGCAAGCTGGACTTCTTTGCGCCGCGAGTCAGCCAGACGGACCAGTCCTATGCCCAGTTCCCGCCGGAAGACGAGACGACCTGGGCCGTGGACGACCTGTCGGGCGGATACGGCCAGCGGGTCGTGCCGCGCGGCGGGTCGACCGGCTACGCCCACGGCGTGGCCGATACGCGCATCCCGCACCAGGTCACGCTGCCGCCCGAAATCCTGACCACGCCAATTACCTCGTCGGGAACGATCACGGATCACTTTGCGCTGGGCGACACCACCTACGTGCTGGCGGGGTCGGCCGTGTACCGGTCGCGGGACGGCCGGCGCTGGACCCTGGCGAAGGCATTCGAACCCGGGATAACGGCGCGCTCGGCGGCGGTCTTTGCGGGGCGCGCGGACCGGCCGATGGCCTTCGTGGCCGTGGGCGGCGCCGCGGCCGACGAGCCGTTCTGGACCTTTGACGGCTCGAACTGGACACAGCACACGGGCCAGCGCGCCACGCCCGTGGCGGTCCTGCGAACCGGCGACGGCGGCCAGACCTACGCCGACCTCACCGACGCCGTGAGCGACGGGGATTCAGGGACCTATGGGCACCTGGACTCACTGGGCGCGGTGACCGACGGGGCGTGGCTGTTGATTGGCGGAAAGGCGCCGTTCGCGGCCCTGGCCGTCGAGATGAACGTCGCCGCAAACGGCAACGCGGCCGACGTTGCGGCTGAGTACTGGAACGGCTCGGCCTGGATAAGCGTAGCCGGGCTGCGCGACGGCACGGCACAGGATGGCAGGACGCTGGCGCGCGACGGTGACGTGAGCTTTCGCGAGCCGTCCGACTGGCGGCGTGCGGCCATCAATGGCGCTGAGGCGTTCTGGTTGCGGCTAACCGTGGCGTCGGCGTTGGACTCGTCAACCCGCATCAATGGACTCGCCGTTCGCGAGGTCCGCAAGGCCGAGGCGTTCCGGGTCATCGGTTCGGTACTCGCACGAGTGAGCAGCGAAGCCGGTGCGCCGGCGCTGTCAATCTCGGCGGACGGTGGCGCGGCCTCCACCTGGACGGATGGCATCCCCGTCGGCGATGGGGCATTTGACGTTAGCGCGCTGCAGAGCCTGGGCCGAACGGCGTATCTCGTAAAGGCGGATGGTCTCTATGCACTTCGGCCCGGCACGGACACGAGTGCGGTGGTGGACCACCTATGGTCCCAGCCGGTGCGGCACAACAGCCCGTACAGCGGTCAAAGAGCGGCGGCCTGGCGAGGGTATCTGTGGCTACCGCTGCCGCAGGGACTCTGCCGATTTCGTCCCGGTGAGTTAAGGCCGTCGGGTCCGGAGCGCCTGGGCGAGAACGACTCGCCGATCCGCGGTCGCGTTACGGCCTGCGCGGGCGACGCCCACTACCTCTATGCGGCTCTCCGCGATGAGAACGGATACGTCACCCTGCTGGCGCTGAACCAGGACCGTGACACATGGCACCCGCTGGCGCGCCTGGGGCGGGTGGACTGCCGGCACATGTGGGTGTCCGACTGGCCGGGTCCGAATCCGCGGCTGTATGTCGCCATCGGCGGATCACTGGCGGCCATGGTGCTTCCGCGCGACTCCGCCAATCCGCTGCACGATCGGAATTGCCGATATGCCAGGAGCGCGGACCTGACGCTGTCGCGTTTCGACGCGGGCTTCGCGGCTCAGCCGAAGGCCTTCCTGGCACTGGCCGTGAGCGGAGACCGGCTGACGGCTTCCACGTGGGTGGACACTTCCTATCGACTCGGCGACGGCACGACGTTCCGGCACCTTGGACGCTTCGCCGCCGATGGCCAGCGCATTGAGTTTGGTCGGGAAGCCGCGGCGACAGCCATTGACCTTCGCCTGACGCTGCACACGGACGATCCCGCAACGTCGCCGGTGATGCACGCCGCGTCATTGGCCTACGCGGTGCGCGCAGATTTCAAGCGCGTGTTCGAGTTCGTGGTTCGGATCGCGGACCAGACGCCGCTGCGGGATGGGCGACGCGACCGGCGGTCGGGACGCGAAATCAAGCTTGCGATCGCCGCCGCGGCGGCCACGCGCGAGCCGGTGGTGCTGGTCAGTCCGGACGGCGAGCACGTGGAGGCGCTGGTGCGGAGCGCCGAGGCCCAGGCCAGGCGCAGCGAGGCCGGACGCAACCTGGAATGGCTGATGCCCGTGACAGCCACCGAATACCGGCCGACCGCCGGCACGGGCACACACAACCGACTGGCGGCCTACGCCCACCGGGAGCAGGCCGCCTACCTGCACACGCAACTCGCCAGGCTCTAGGAGGCCCTCCATGGCAACTACCACGGCGAACCTGCGGCTGACCAAGCCGTTGGGCGCCGAGCGATACGACATCAACGTGTTCAACAACAACGCCGATCTGATCGACGCCGGCTTCCATGCCATGACCGGGCACGATCACTCCGGCAGGGCGGGCGACGGCCCCCAACTGACGGAGTCCGCTCTAGCCGCGGGCGCGGTAACGACCGCCAAGCTGGCGCCGGGCGCCTTCCATGCCGAGCAATTCCACAACGCGCTGCCTAATGGCGACTTCGAGTCGTGGTCCGGCGGCGGGTCGGATGCGCCGGACGGCTGGAGGCTGTCGGGCGCTCGCGCCCAGGTCGCGCGCGCGACTTCGGTCGTCAAGCACGGGCGCTACGCGGCCTCGCTGACGCGGCGGGGCGCCGACTGCGATCTGCGCCGCCGCCTGGCCGACGACCTGGGCGGACTGACCTACCTGCGCGGACGGACATTCACCCTGGGCGGCTGGGTGCATGCGACGGTCCCCAATCGAGCGCGGCTGGAAGTGGGCGACGGCGTCACCACGGCTGTTTCGACCTACCACTCCGGCAGTTCGGCGTGGGAGTGGCTGACCGTCACCATCACCGCGGACCGGGCGGCGCCGACCCTGCTGGCGCTCTGCAAGCTCAAGCAGGGGGACACCACGGCCTGGTTCGACGGGATGCAGGTCGCCGAGGGGACGCTGGCGTCGGCCTTTGCTCCACACCCAATGGACAAGGCGCTGCGCCTGTCGAACTTCCAGGACAGCACGCCCGCCAACCACGTGGATCGCGGTCAGTGGCGAGCCGAGGTGGGCGTGGCCTCGGTGGCGGGCGCGCCCTCGCAGAATTGGTCCGATCACACCGTGACGTTCGAGAACCCGTTTCGCACGGTCTACGCGGCATTCGCCACGCCCCGCGAGGATATTGGCGGTCGTCGGGTGGTGGCGCGTTGCACCAACCTGCGTGTCGACGGCTTCACCCTGCAGGCCGCCACCGGTGACGCCGGCAACTTCAGCAACGCCAGCCCGGGGCTGGTCTATTGGCTGGCGATTGGAGCCGTGTAGTGCAACGCGTGGACGAGCCCGGCTGGATCGACCCCGGCCGGAATACCGAAGGGGCCGGCGCGATGCCGAATTCCCCCAACAGTCATACGAAGGAGCAGACCTCCATGGAACCCGAGACCATTGGGATCATCACGGCCGTGACCATCTACATCGTGCGCGCGGTACGCAGCGAGATGGTGCGGTGGCGCAGCCGCGCGCGCGGCACCGACTCGGAAACCCGCGCGTTGCAGCTGCTGGCAAGCATTGACCGCAGCCTGACGGCGCACCACACCGAGATGACCCGTTACCAGGCCTCGATCGCGGACTCGCTGGGCCAGATCAAGGGCCGGCTCGCGGCCTAGCCCAGCCCGGCGGTTGGCGCAGCCACGCCGCACGCGTGAGTCTCGAGCCGTCGCCCCGGCTTCAGGCCGACGCCGGGGCGACGGCTGCTACCACGGCCACAACCATCGGCCGAAGGGTAGGCAGCCGCTGGGCGCCGGCCGATCGGGGACGGCATCGGACGGGAAGTGGCTCGGGTATCGCTCACGCAGGTCGGCGTTGGTGGCGATGGGTGTCAGGCGCAGGTCGGGTTCGTGTTCCAGGACGTACCAGGCGACGGGTGGACGACGGCGGCTGTCGGTCACGCGCGGCGACGTGGTTTCGACGGCGCGTGGAGGAACATCCGTAGCGGGCTGCCAGCGCAGCAGGGCGGTGCGCTCGTCGAGTTGGGAGCGGGCGATCAGTTCGATTCGGCAGTCGTCGAACTGGCTGCGCAGGAAGCGCGCCTCAGCGCTGTCGAAGTCACCGACCAGTTCGACCGACCTGTCGCGCATCAGTCGGGAGGCGTGGGCGGGCGGACAGCCGGGACCACGGCCTGAATGGTCGTCGCGTCCACGGCGCCGGCGCGCAGGATCAGCGGGGGATCCCGCGCCAGGTCGATTACGGTTGAGGGCGCGCCGGCCCCCGGGCCGCCATCCAACACCAGGTCCACCAGGGTTCCCACCGCGTCGGCGGCCGCCGGGGCGGTCATGGGCGGCGGCTCGTTGTGCAGATTGGCGCTGGTGCCCGTCAGTGGGGAACCGACGAGGCGTATCAGTTCGCGCACCACGCCGGAAGCGGGAACGCGGACGCCGACCGTTTCGCCAGGGCCGAGCAGCCGCTGGTCAACGCCCGGTCGGGCCGGCAGCACCAGCGTGACGGCGCCTGGCCAGAAGGCTTGAGCGAGGCGACGGGCGTCGGGCGACATGTCGGCGATTTCGCCAGCCTGGGCCGCGCTCTCGACAAGGATCGGGATACCGCCGCCGGGGCCGCGAGTCTTGATGCGAAGGACGCGCGCCACGGCCGAGGGGACGCGGATACTGGCGGCCAATCCATAGAGGGTGTCCGTTGGGATGGCGGCAACCCCGCCGTCAGCCAGCAGTCTGGCGCACCGAGTTACCGCGGCTGTCGACGCCATCCCGTCACCCAGGGGGCGCGGCGTCAGGCGGGTTGAACTGTCCAGCCATGAGGGTGGGCCAGTGAACTCCTCAGCACGTCGAATGGTCAGTCGCCGGTCGCGCACCGGCCGGGCGGCAGTGGTGCTGCCATGCCAGATGATATTTCGCGCCGGGCCACGACCGTTGAATGGAAGCCGACCACCTGAGGATGTCGTCAGGACGACGCGACACGGTCGTTGCCGTGCACCCCGGGGACACAGGTTTCTGCTAGGCTACGCAAACCTATTCGCATGTTGGCGGTGCTGCCGTCCGCACAAGGCCAAACCGTTCTGCCTACGATGCCGATATCAAATACTGAGATACACGTCTCGGGCAATGATGTTGTGGGCGTTACGGTCGTCAATGTGCCAGTGGGCAGTAGTGGCCTCGAACTCTGCGCGGCACGGGCCCGCGAAGCGCGGTCGCATCAGAAGATGACCTCGGCCCCACGCGTAGGAGACTGCTGGAGCAGGCAAGGAGACGAACCCCATGAGCGTTAGCACCGAGTGGGCGTGGAACGATGAAGCCATCGTGGTCACCGCGGATGGCCGGGTGGACGGTACCAACGCCCGCGACTTCCAGAGTGCCCTGGAGGCCGTGATCGAGGCCAGCGACCAGGCAGTGATTCTGGACATGGAGCGGCTGACGTACATCAGCAGTGCGGGGTTGCGGGTGATCCTGCTGGCGGCGAAGTCGCTGCAGCGCAAGGACGCCACGCTAACCATCTGCTCGCTGTCGGATCCGATCCGCGAGATCTTCAGCGTTAGCGGCTTCGACCAGATCATCCCCATTCACGCCACCCAGGCCGAAGCGCTCGCCGCCCGCAAGAGCTGAGCCCGGCGTGCGTGGCGGACGGCGACGGGGCCGATCCGCGAGAGGCCGAACGGGGTACACGCCGACAGCAACGCGGCCTGTCCTGTTGCCTGTCAGCAGGAAGCCTGAGACCAAGTGAAGCTGAGTGTGGTGAACGTTACGGGGAACGGGGTGATGGTCGTCGCGATCGAGGGCCGAGTCGATAGTTCCAACGCCCAGCGGTTCGAGCGGGTGCTGGATGCCGTGGCGGACGCCGGCAAGCGGGGGATAGTCCTGGACCTCGAGGATCTCACGTACATCAGCAGTGCGGCGCTGCGCGTGCTGCTGGGACTCACCAAGGCCCAGGCGCGAAAAGGCGGCACGCTCACGGTCTGCACCGTGCCGGAGTCCCTGCGCAAGGTTCTCGAGGTGAGCGGCTTCGATCAGATCATTCCCGTGCATGACTCCCAGGCCGAGGCTTTGGCCGCATGTTCAAGCTAGCAATCACCGATACCACCGCGGCGGCGCCCGATCCGGGCCACTTCCTCGCGAACCCGGAGGCATGACCGTGGACGCGGGGTCCCCATCCAAAATCCTGGTTGTCGACGACGAGGCTGACCTTGAGGTGCTGATGCGGCAGCGGATGCGCCGGAGCATCCGAAAGGGCCAGTTTGAGTTTGTGTTTGCCCGCAACGGCGTGGAAGCGCTGGCGCGGTTACGGGAGAACGACTTTGACGTGGTTCTCTCGGATATCAACATGCCAGAGATGGACGGACTGACCCTGCTCCAGCAGATTCCGGATGTGGATCCGGAGGTGCGATCGGTGATCGTTACGGCCTACGGCGATATCGACAACATTCGATCGGCCATTAACCGCGGGGCGTTTGACTTCATCACCAAGCCCATCGACTTCCGGGACTTGCGCGCCACGATTGAGCGGGCCCTGGAGCACCGGGCGCTCCTGCGCAGCGCGACGGACTCGAGTGGCGATGGCCGGGTGGAAACTGCCAACGACCGACGGGCGATGGCCAGTGCCCCGGTGCTGATCCACATGGAGCACGATGGCATGTACGCGGATGACGCGGATGAGGACAGGCCGCCGGCGAGGAGTGGCATCAAGCTTTCGGTGCTCAATGCAACCCCGGACGGAGCCGTCGTGGTTGCGCTGGAAGGGCGCGTGGACGCCAACACCGTGCGGGAATTCGAACGCGCCATCAACGTGGTGAGCAAGGCCTGCAAACTGGCCATGATTCTCGACTGCCGAAAGCTCGACTACATCAGCAGCGCCGGGCTTCGCGTGGTGCTGGGGCTGTCCAAGTCCCTTCGACAAAAAGGGGCCGAGTTGGGCCTTTGCGCGGTGACCGAGCCGGTCCGCAAGGTCTTCAATGTGAGTGGCTTCGATCAGATCATTCCAGTGCGTGACACTCAGGCCGAGGCGCTGACCGCATGTGCACGTTGAACTCCGCCTGCCTCATCCGGGGGGGATTCGCACGGGCCATGGCACAGGGAACGTGGGGGTGAAATCGTGGTAGTCAAACCTCCGTACAAAATCCTGGTCGTTGACGATGAGCCGGACCTTGAGCCGCTCATGCTGCAGCGGATGCGTCGCAGTATCCGACGAGGCGAATACACGTTCGTGTTTGCGCGGAACGGGGTCCAGGCCCTTGATCGACTGCACGCGGAAGACGACATCGACATGGTGGTGTCGGACATCAACATGCCGGAGATGGACGGGCTGACGCTGCTGCAGCAGATACCCAAGGTCGACCCCAACATCAAGTCCATCATCGTTTCCGCGTATGGCGACATGGAGAACATCCGGACGGCCATGAACCGCGGGGCCTTTGACTTCGTGACCAAGCCCATTGATTTCCGCGACCTGCGGGTGACGATCGACCGCACGCTGCAACACCTGATGGAGTGGCGAGAGGCGCTGGCGTCGCGCGACCAACTGGTGGCGCTGCAGAACGAGTTGAGCGTCGCCAGCAAGATGCAGCAGTCGATTCTCCCCACCCACTTTCCGGAGAGCCCCGACTATCAACTCTTCGCCAACATGGAACCGGCCCGCAGCGTTGGCGGTGACTTCTTCGACGTCGTGATGCTGGAGAACGATCGCATCGGCATGACCGTTGCCGATGTGTCCGACAAGGGCGTGCCCGCCGCCCTGTTCATGATGTCGACGCGAACCCTGATCAAGGGCTCGGCGATTGGATCAGCCGGTCCCGGCGACGTGCTGCGTGAGGTCAATGACCTGCTGTACGAGGACAACGAGACCGAGATGTTTGTGACGGTGCTCTACGCGGAGTACAACCCGGCGAACGGTGAATTCACCTATGCCAGCGGCGGGCATGACCCGCCCTTGCTGGTCAAGCCGGACGGCACGTCGTCATCCCTGCCCTTGACCGGCGGCATTGCCCTGGGCCTGCTGCCCGACCTGGAGTATCGGCAGAACAGCGTCACACTGGAGCCGGGCGAGACCATCGTGCTCTACACCGACGGCGTGAGCGAAGCGATGACCAGCACCGAGGAACAGTTTGGCCTGGAGCGGCTGCAAACGGCGATGGCGGACGGCCCCGGCGATGACGCGCGAGCGGCCAACCAGGCGATCTTTCAAGCGGTGAGTGACTTTGTGGGAGACACCCCGGCGTCGGACGACATTACCTGCCTGACGTTTCGCCGTACGGGGGGTGGGGGATGAGCCTCACGCGCACCGTCGTGATCGAGACGAGGCTGGCGGAACTGACGCGACTGACCGAGGTGGTGGAGAATCTGGGTGAGGAAGACGACTGGTCGCCCGGTCTGGTTGGCAAGGTGAACCTGGTGCTCGAAGAGTTGGCCATCAACACCATCAATCATGGTCACGACGGCGGGCTGCACGAGATTTCCTTTACCTTTAGCTCCAGCGACGATGCGTTGACCATTGAGATGGTGGACGACGGTAAGCCGTTCGACCCCCTGACCGAAGCGCCCGTTCCGGACGTGAACGCGCCGATGGACGAACGGCCGATCGGGGGGCTGGGGGTCTTCCTGGTGCGGAAGCTGATGGACGAACTCACATATCGGCGGGAAGAAGGCCGCAACCACCTGACGCTCGTCGCCTATCGGGCGGAATGACTCGGTTGGCCCCCGTGCCCAGGGCGTGGCTGCTCGCAGCACTAGGGATTGGGGGCCTTGCTGCCATCGCGATCGTGGTCTGGGCCATGCTGGCGGTGGGTGGCATGACGGTAACGACCGTTAGCGCGCCGGCGTCGCCGACAGCCCAGGTGGACGCGACTGCGTCCGTGATTGACGCGGATTCCGCTCCAGCGGCCGGTGTGTCTGATGAACGCGTCCTGTTCGGCCAGTCGGCCGCGTTCAGCGGTCCGGCCAGCGAGCTGGGCCTGAACATGCGCCTGGGCATTCAGGCCGCATTTCAGGAGGCGAACGAAAAGGGCGGCGTGCACGGGCGCCGGCTGGATCTGACGACGCTGGATGATGCTTATGAGCCCGAGGCCGCCATTGCCAACACCAAGCAGTTGATCGAGCAGGAGAACGTGTTTGCGCTGATCGGCGCCGTGGGCACGCCGACCTCGCGTTCCGCCGTGCCCGTGGCGGTTGAGGCCAATACGCCCTACCTGGCGCCGTTTACCGGCGCGGCGTTTCTGCGCGGCGAGGATCTGCATGACGTCGTGATCAATCTGCGGGCTTCCTACAACCAGGAGACCGAGGAGATGGTGGATCGCCTGACCAACGACCTGGGGATCAGTCGAATTGCCTTGCTGTACCAGGACGATTCCTACGGGCGGGCCGGCTACAACGGCGTGCAGGCCGCCCTGGAGCGGCGCGGCATGACCCTGGCCGCGGTTGGCGTGTATCCGCGCAACACCACGGCCGTGAAGACCGCGCTGCTGGACCTGCGCGAGGGGCAGCCGGAAGCCGTGATCATGGTTGGCGCCTACGAACCGGTGGCCGCCCTGGTTGCGTGGTCACGGCACCTGGGGTTCATTCCGGTGTTCATGACCATTTCCTTTGTCGGCAGCAACGCCCTGGCCCAGGAGCTGGGGCCGGAGGGCGCCGGCGTCTTCGTCACGCAGGTGGTGCCCTTTCCCACGGACACGTCGCTGCCGGTGGTTCAGGCCTACCATCGCGCGCTGGCCGCGTTCGATCCGGACGCTGTTCCGGGCTTTGTTTCCTTCGAGGGCTATCTGGCCGGCCGTCTGACCATCCTGGGCCTTGAGCGGTGCGGACCCGAACTGAGCCGTGACTGCTTTCTCAAGAGCTTGCGCAGCGCCGAGGAGATCGATGGGTTCAGGCTTCACTACGACGATGCCGACAACCAGGGCTCCGATGCGGTGTTCCTCTCGGTCATTGGCGCGGACGGTCGCTACCGCTCCGTCACCAGACTGTCGAGTTCGTGAGCATGTTCGACCGACTGAAACGCTTGCTTGAGGCCCGCTATCGCCTGTCGACCCAGCTGTACTTCGGTATCGGCGGCGCGGTGGCGCTCACGGTGGCTGCCAGCATCGTCGGGCTGGCGTCCTTTACACAGGTCGGCGAGGCGCAGAGCCGGGTCAACGAGGGAAGCGTGCCCGAACTGGCCGCGGCCTTCGGCGTGGCCGAATACAGCAGCACGCTGGTGGCCGCGGCGCCGCGCCTGGCGGCGGCTGCCAGTGGCGACGAGGTGAATGAGGTCGCCCGGAACATCGAGAGTTCGCGCCAGGATCTGGAGGTGCTGTTCGCCATCTTGAATCGCAGCACCGGTGACCCGGAGCGAACCCAGCGCCTTCGGCGCTACGCCGACACGCTGCTGTCCAACATTGACACGATCAAACGCGAGCGGTTTGACCTCTTCGACCTCGGCGAGCAACGGCAGGCTCTGCGAACCGAACTTGAAGACCTTCGAAGCAGCCTGGAGGGCGTGATCGTCCCGGCCCTCGACGACCAGTTGTTTTACACGATGACAGGTTTTCGAGCGATTGAGGAAGTGCCGCCGATCCGCCAGGTGTACTTCTCCGAGCCTGAACTCAACCGGTACCGACGCCTGGCGGAACTGCAGTCGGACGTCAACATTGCGACGCAACTGCTGGCCAGTGCCTTTACGTTATCCAGCCCTTCCCTGATTGAGCCGTTGCGCGAACGGTTTGAGGCCTCGGCTCGCCGTATCGAACGCAACCTCAACGGGCTCTCGGATTCCGAGTTTTATGGCGAGCTGGTGCCGCTCTTTGACCGGCTCTTTGAGGTTGGCACTGGTGAACCCAGCGGCTTCGATGTGCTTGAACAGGAACTCACCCTGCTGGAGCGCCAGCAAGTGTTGCTGGCAGGCAACCGCGCCCAGGCTATTGAACTGCTGGATGAGGTCGATGGCCTGGTGAACGCGGCGCGCGCCAGCGCCGACGAGGCGACGCAGAGTTCGACCGACACGATCGCCACCGGCCGCTTCCTGCTGCTGGTCATCGGAGCGATCAGCGTCGGCGGCGCGCTGCTGATTGCCTGGCTCTTCGTTGGCCGCTTCCTCTTGCGCCGCCTGCAAATGCTGTCCGACTGGATGCTCCGCATGGCCGGCGGCGATCTGGAGACTCGCGTCGAAATGACCGGCCGCGACGAGGTGGCGGACATGGCCGCGGCCCTGGAGGTCTTTCGTCGTCACGCCCTCGAAGTCCAGCGCCTGAACCTTGTCGAGAAGCTGGCCGATGAGCTGCAGGACAAAAACGAGCAGTTGGAGAGCGTGCTTGGTGATCTGCAGAAGGCGCAGGACCAGATCGTGATGCGCGAGAAGCTGGCGGCGCTGGGGGAACTGACCGCCGGGGTGGCCCACGAGATCCGCAACCCGCTCAATTTCGTCAAGAATTTTGCGGAAGCTTCGGAAGAGCTGCTGGAGGAGTTTCAGGAGGTTCTTGAAGAGAGCGGCGACAGTCTGCCGGAGGCTGACCGCGAGATAATCGAAGAGGTGTCACAAGACCTGACCGACAACCTGGCGCGCATTCGTTCGCACGGCGACCGCGCCAACCGGATCGTGCAGGACATGCTGTCCATGGGCCGGGGCTCGGGGGACCGATCGCCCACCGACATCAACCAGCTGGTGGACGAATACGCGCGGCTGGCCTATCACAGCGCGCGGGGTATGGACCAGAACTTTCAGCTCAGTATTGAGCGGGACTTTGACGACGCCGTTGGGGAACTCAACGTTGTTTCCCAGGACCTGGGTCGCGTCTTCCTGAACATGGTGTCCAATTCGTGCTACGCGACCGACGAGCGACGCCAGGCGTCCAAGGCGGACGACGGGGACGCACCATTCATGCCGGTGGTCTGGCTGGCGACACGGCGGCATGAGGACCACATTGAAGTCCGCATCCGCGACAACGGCGGGGGCATGCCGCCGGACGTGGTTGAGAAGATCTTCAATCCCTTCTTTACCACCAAGCCCACGGGCCAGGGCACCGGGCTGGGCCTGGCCATGTGCAGCGACATCGTGCGCCAGCACGGCGGCCACATCAGAGTCAATGTCGAGGACGGCGAAGGCACCGAGATGATGATCGACCTGCCGCTGGTGCCGCCGTCGGACACGGCGGAGCAGGAAGCGGACTCGCTGCTAGCGCCGTCGGCCTGAGCGCAGCCGGACCCGGCCGCTAGCTCCGACGGCCGGTCCTGCCGTTGAGCAGGCGCTCGATGGCCTGGGCCACGCCGTCGTCCTCGTAGCTGCCGGTAATCCAGTCGGCGGCGGCGAGCACGCGCGGATCGCCGTCGCCCATGGCCACGCCAATGCCCGCGGCGCGGACCAGGTCCAGGTCGTTCAGGTTGTCGCCGATTCCCATGGTCTGATCGAGCGACACCTCGGCCACGGCGGCCACGCGCGCCAGCGCGCGCCCCTTGTTGATGTCGCGCCGAACGATTTCGGCAAAGCGGGGATGCGAGCGCGTGGCTTGCACGGCCGGGCCAAACCGGCCGTCCATCTCGGCAATCGCGTCCAGCACCTGGCCTTCGTCCATCACGAAGACCAGCTTGGTGCTGCCCGCGGTCACGGCCGCGGCCAGGTCGTCGACGAAGATGATGGGGACGTTGGAACTGGCGGCATAGAACCGGCCCTCGGGCGTGTCGGCTTCCATGTACAACTCGTCGTCGATGTAGGCGTTGACGTGCAGCCCGCGCTCGCGGGCGAATTCGACGGCCGCCTGCGCTGGTTCCGACGGCAGCACCTCGTGCTGGTAGGTCACGCCGGTCACCGGATCGCGAACCAGCGATCCCTGATAGCAGATGATCGGCAGGGTGACCTGCAAGTCCTCGGCAAAGCGGCGGGCCGACTGGAACATGCGTCCCGTGGCGATAGTGATTCCAAGGCCCGCGGCCCGCGCGTCGTTGATCGCTCGGCGAACGCGCGACGTGATGCCGAGATCGCCCTTCACCAGGGTTCCGTCCAAATCCATGGCGATGATGCGAATCCGGGCGGGCTCAGCCACAGCGCCCAAACTCTTCCCGTCGAGCGCCGTGGCGATATACTTCAGGCCAATGCCGTGTAGCGTCGCTCACGCGTCTGGCTCGTCGTCTGTCCCCGGTGCAAAGCGGGCCAATATTGGCACGGATACTGTCGTAAGAGGCCGTTAGATGGGCTCCCGCCGCTGGCTGACGCTTGGGATCGGCGTCAAGCGCTACCTGTTGCTCATCTTCCTGGGCACGGTTGTGCTGGCCCTGGCGATGGCCATGTTCCTGGCCTTTGTCTATCGCACGATCGACATCCCCGGACCGGCGGGGACGGTGGTCTACTACCTCACCCTTCAATTCCTGGCCCATCCCGTTCGCGAACTGACCGTGGGTGTGCTGGGACTGATTATCGCGGCCGTTGGCGCGTTCCTGCTCGGGCGCAGCGTGCTGTCGGTCGTGGTGGATCCAAAGGACGACCTGGCCGAGATCCTCTATCAGAACAGGCGCCTGCAACGCGGGCCGCGCATCGTGGCGATCGGCGGGGGCACGGGCCTGGGCGTGTTGTTGCGCGGTCTGAAGGAACACACCAACAACATCACGGCCGTGGTGACGGTGGCCGACGACGGCGGCAGTTCGGGTCGCCTGCGCGAGGAGTTGGGCCTGATGCCGCCTGGCGACATTCGCCAGTGCCTGGCGGCCCTGGCCGACTCCGAGTCGTTGATGCAGGACGTGATGGAGTATCGCTTCAGCCGAGGTCAGGGATTGCAGGGGCACAGCCTCGGCAACCTGTTGATCGCGGCCATGGCCGACCTGAACCAGGGCAACTTCGAGCGCGGGGTCAACGACCTGAGCGAAGTGCTCCGCGTGCGCGGACGGATTCTGCCGTCAACCCTTACCGACGTCAGGCTGGCGGCGCAGATGTCCGATGGGTCCATTGTGCGCGGCGAATCTCGAATCCGCTCGGCCGGCAAGCCGATCCACCGCGTGCTCATCGAGCCGCGCTACGTGGCCGCCAACGACGAGGCCGTAAAGGAACTGCTGGCCGCCGACATGATCGTGCTGGGGCCGGGCAGCGTGCATACCAGCGTGCTTCCGAATCTGCTGGTCGGCGACATCGCGGCGGCCGTGCGCGCATCCAACGCCGTGAAGGTGTACGTCTGCAACGTGGCTACCGAACCTGGCGAAACCGACGGCTACAGCCTGGCCGACCATGTGACGTCGCTCACCGCGAATGTCGGCCCCGGCCTCTTTCAGTACACGCTGATCAACAGCTTTACGGCCCTGGGCGTTCAGCCGGGCAGCGGGTCGCGAATCGTGGAATGCGATCCGGCGGTCCAGGTTGAACTGCTGGCAACGGGCGTTCGGGCCGTCATGGTTGACGTGGTCGACCACAACGACCCGCGGCATCACGACTCGACCACGCTCGCCGCCGCGTTGATGGAACTCTACGAGCAAGCGTCGCACGAGACGCCGACCCCGCTGGCCGTCGGGGCGTCGCGCTAAGGAGCCAGGCGTCTGGTGCCGACCGGAAGTCTGACCTAGCGGTCGCGCCTGGCGATGTAGGTCGCCACGGCCTCCAGGTTGCGGCGACCCCAATCGTTTACGGGCAGATGCTCCAGGGCTTCCCTGGCTCGGCGCGCGTGCCGGCGAATACGGGTGTCCACGAAGGATCGGGATCCGGCCCGTTCCAGAATGGCGGTGGTTGTCTCGGCGTCCGGCGGCGCCCGTTCGTCGCCGAACATGGAGCGCAGGCGAGCCCGGTCGGGCCCGTCAGCCGTCTCCAGCGCGTGAATGATGGGCAAGGTCTTCTTGCGCTTCTGAATGTCGGCGCCGACCGGCTTTCCGGTCACCGCGGGATCGCCCCAGATGCCCAGCACGTCGTCGCGAATCTGGAAAACGATGCCCAGTTCCCGGCCGTAGGCGCGGCAGGCCGCTCGCGTGGCGGCGTCGTTTCCGGCGAAGACTGCGCCGAGTTCAAAGGCCACCGCCAGCAAGGCCGCCGACTTCCGGGCAATCATGTCCAGGTAGTCGGCCACCCCCACGTTCGCGGAGGTCTCGAACGCGATGTCCAGGTGCTGCCCCTCGGTTACCAGCCGGCATCCGTCCGTTAGCACTTCCACGGCGTCCCTGGCCAGCAGGGCTGAATCGCCGCCGCCGCCGCTCCGCAGCACGCTGAGCGTCGCCAGCACGTGCAGCAGGTCGCCGGCGTCGATCGCCTGGGCGCGCCCCCAAA
This sequence comes from Chloroflexota bacterium, assembly GCA_022821645.1. Classification (GTDB taxonomy): domain Bacteria; phylum Chloroflexota; class UBA11872; order UBA11872; family UBA11872; genus UBA11872. The sequence goes on along the minus strand of JAJEDE010000027.1, from coordinate 105,677 downwards.
CCGCCCAGACGGTGGGGCGGTGTCGGCGGGTCTCGTCGTCATCCATCACGTCGTCATGCACCAGGGTGAAGTTGTGCAGGAGTTCCAGGCCGGCCGCCGCCGGGAGCGCCGCCGCCAGGTCTCCGCCCAGCGCCTCGCACATCAGCAGGCACAGCGTGGGTCGGACGGCTTTTCCGCGGTCGGCAGTCGCCGGCGAGCCGTCGGCGTTGACCTGCCCGAGCTGGTAGCGAGCCATGGTGTAGAGGGGAAGGTCGGGTCCCTGGACGGCGTGGTGAAGCTCTGCGTCAATGCGCTGGCGATAGCGCTCGAGAACCTCTGGCGCCCGAATCGAGCCCGACGGCCGAGTGCTCAGTGGTCCCGCCTCAGGATCCGACGATCAGCCGTCCCGCGTCGATGCGAACCGCGATCGCGTGGTCGGTGAGCGCGCAAGCCGCGTCCACAATGCCCGAGGCACTGACGCCGTGAGCCGCCCGAATGCTATCCGCCGGCCCGTGTTCGTGGAACATGTCCGGCATGGCAACCCGTCGGACCTGGACGTCGCCCAGATCGTTATCGGCCAGGAGTTCGACGACGGCGCTGCCGAACCCGCCCATCAGATTGTGGTCCTCCACCGTGACCACACAACGGTTGCGCGCGGCGAGCTCGCAGATCAGGTCACGGTCCAGCGGTTTGACGAAGCGCGCGTTGACGACGGCGGCCTGAACGCCCAGCCGCTCCAGTCGCTCGGCGGCTTCCAGGGCCGGGGCCACGCCCCATCCCAGGGCAAAGATCGCGATGTCCGAACCGTCGCGCAGCATCTCGGCCCGGCCAATGGGTAGGACTCGCGGGGTGCCGGCGAGGGGGACACCGACGCCCGAGCCGCGCGAATAGCGGACGGCGAACGGCCGATCGCTCGATAGCGCCGTGCGGAACAAGTGGCGCAACTCGTCCTCGTCCTTGGGCGCCGCCACGACAAAGTTGGGGATCGCGCGCAGATAGGCCAGGTCCAGGACCCCGTGGTGCGTGCGCCCGTCGTCGCCGACGATTCCGGCGCGATCCACGCCCAGGATCACCGGGAGGTTCTGGATCGCCACGTCGTGCACGATCTGGTCGAACGCGCGCTGCAGGAAGGTGCTGTAAATGCAGACCACGGGCCGCAGCCCCTGGGTGGCCAGCCCGGCGGCCATGGCGACGGCATGGCCCTCGGCGATGCCCACATCAAAGACCCGGTCGGGAAGCTCCCGCTGCATGTCCGCCAGCGCGGTGCCCTCGCACATCGCGGCGCTGATGGCCACAATGCGGTCGTCTTCGCGGGCGAGGTCCGTCAGCGTGCGAGCCAAGACCTTGCTGTAGCTGGTGGCGTTGGCGGCGCCCACGGCCTGGGCGGTGCCGGGTTGATGCAGCGTCACGGGATCGGTCTCGGCCGCGGCCAGGCCCTTGCCCTTGCGCGTAAACGCGTGAATCAGCACCGGACGCCGGCGTTCAACGGCGGCGCGAATGACGTCTTCCAGCAGGGGGCGGTCATGACCGTCCACCGGCCCGACGTATTCGAACCCGAACGCGGCGCAGAAGTCGGCCGCGTCGGCGTACGGCTGCGTCGGCTGGGTGGCCATTTGCGTGGGGGTGAAGCGGGACCGGGCCTCGGCATCGTCCGGCTGCCAGGTCTCGCGGCCCCGGCCCATGTTGCGGCTCAGCGCGCCCACATTCGGTGAGATCGACATGCCGTTGTCGTTGAGAAGAACAATAAACGGCAGTCCAAGGTCGCCGGCCTGGTTAAGGGCTTCGAATACCACGCCCGACGTAAAGGACCCATCACCGATGACCGCCACGGTGGCCGAGGTCTCGTCCCGCAACTGGGCCGCGACCGCGATTCCCACGCCGGCCGACACGCCTGTGCCGGCATGTCCGGCCCCCATCACGTCGTGCGGGCTTTCTTCGCGCGCGGCGAACCCGGACAAGCCTCCCGGCTGCCGCAGCGACGGAAAGTCCGCGGCGCGACCCGTGACGAGCTTGTGCGGGTAGGTCTGATTGCTGGTGTCCCAGACGATCTTGTCCCTGGGGCTCTCGAGGACACGGTGGAGGGCCAGCGTGATTTCGACGACCCCCAGATTGCTGGCCAGGTGCCCGCCGTTGGCATCGACGGTGTCGACAATCAACTGGCGAATCTCGCCGGCCAGGCGGTCGAGTTCCGCGTCCGTCATGGCACGCAGATCCGATGGATCCGCAATCCGGTCGAGTATGCGGTCCATCACGGTCCCCCTTTTTGAAGCACCCGGGCCGCGGGTGTTCTTCGATACTGCCCGTTGCACAGGGATTCGCGCAATACTGACGCCGCCGCCCCACGAGCTGCCTGACGTCTATCTTGCATGGATATCGCTAGCTCCACGGCCCTCGTTACGGGCGCCAGCAGCGGGATCGGGCGCGCCGTCGCGATGGCCCTGGCCGAGGCCGGCGCTCGGGTTATCGGGATCGGCCGCAACCTGCCGGCGCTTCGCTCCCTCGAGGAAGCCGGCGGCGTGATCGTGCGGCAAGTGGACCTGGAGGCTTCGGACGAGTTGCAGCGCTTTGTCCAACAGTCGCTGCCCGATCTTCCGTCCATCGACATCCTGGTGAATTGCGCCGGTGCCGGGCGGTTCGCGCCGCTGACCGACCACCACCCGGAGGAGATCGACCGGCTGCTGGCCCTGAATGTTCGGGCGCCCATTGCGCTTACCCAGGCCGTGCTGCCCGCGATGCGGCAACGGCGGCGAGGGCGCGTCGTAAACGTGGCATCTATTGCGGGTCGCCTGGGGGTGCCGAACGAGACGGTGTACAGCGCGACCAAGGGCGCGCTGGCCGTGTTCAGCCGAGCCTTGCATGCCGAGTTGGCGGGAACCGGCGTAGGAGTGACCACCATCTATCCCGGGGTGGTGGAGACGGCCTTTTTCGAACGGCGAGGTGCGCCCTATCAGCGGGGCTGGCCGCGGCCGATGCCGCCGGAACGCGTGGCGCGGGCGATCGTTCTCGCCATTTCCAGCGACCGGTCCGACGTCGTGATTCCGGGCTGGCTGCGCATACCAATCTGGTTGCAGGCCACGCTGCCGGGCCTGTACGGACGACTGGAGCGCTGGTTTGCCTAGGCGGACGCCCTAGCGCAGCGCGCCCACGAGGGCGCGAACCGACTCTTTCGGCGACGATGCGGTTTCCAGCACCGCCGTCGGCTCATAGCCGCAGTGCGCCATGCAGTTGGCGCAGCGCGGGTCCTTGCCGCGGCCGTAGGCGTCCCAATCCGTGGTTTCCAGCAGTTCCTTGTACGACTCCGTGTAGCCGTCGGCCATCAGGTAACAGGGCCGCTGCCAGCCGAAAATGGAATAGCTGGGAATTCCCCAGGCCGTGCACTGGTAGTCAACCTTGCCTTCGAGGAAATCGAGGAACAACGGGCTGTGATTCAGGCGCCAGCGATCGCGGCGACCCTCGGCAAAGGCCTCGCTGAAGACGGCGCGGGTGCGATCGACCGGGAGGAAATGATCCTGGTCGGGCGCCTTCTCGTAGGCGTAGCCGGGCGAGATCATCATGCTGTCCACGTCCAACTCGTCATTCAGGAAATCCAGCACCGCCCGCACGTCCTGCGCCGAATCCTGGGTGAAAAAGGTTGTGTTGGTCGTGACCCGGAACCCGGCGTTCTGGGCGGCCTTGATGGCGGCGACGGCCACTTCGAACACGCCCTCGCGCGCCACGGACTGGTCGTGCCGCTCCTTCAGGCCGTCCAGGTGAATGGCGAACGCGAAGTAGGGCGACGGTGTGAACAGGTGCAGCTTCTGCTCCAGCATGATCGCGTTGGTGCACAGGTACACGAACTTGCGCCGGCGCACCAGTTCCTCGGCGATGCGGTCGATTTCCGGATGGATCAGGGGCTCGCCGCCGGCGATGGAAACCATCGGCGCGCCGCTTTCCTCAATGGCCGCCAGCGCTTGCTCCACCGGCATACGCCGCCGCAGCGTCTCGGTGGGATGCTGAATTTTCCCGCAGCCCTCGCAGGCCAGGTTGCAGGCGTACAGCGGCTCGAGCTCCACGATCAGCGGGAACTTCTCCCGCCCCTGCAGCCGCTGGCGAAACAGATACCACCCCACCGCCAGGCTCTGACGCAGCGGAACGCCCATGAACAATCATTCACCTTCCAGAGGCGGCCGCCAAACCTACGACGGGAGCGCGCGAGCGTCCAGAGTCCTCAAGTTTGAAGGCCGAAGTTCGAGAACTCTGGAATGAATGGCCCGCCACGTGTTGCCCAGGCGTTCGTGGAGGTCAGGGACCAAACGCAGGAGCTTTCGGTGTGTGCGATTCCTAAATCAAGGCCGACGGCTGGACGGCCACTCATCCGGCGGGAGGCTGCGTCCTTGTGCCCGGCGCAGCTCGGGCGCCAGCCTGCTTGGCTGCTCACGATAGACCTGATTGAGCTGTGCCGTGACCTTCTTGTCGCGGCGAGAGGCAAGGTGCTCGGCTACGGTGGCGGCGTACCGCGCGCTGCACGAAATGCCCAAGTCTCTCGCTAGCGCGCCTACCTTCCGGGTCAAGTCGTGAGCACGTGACACGACGACTTCTACGCACCGAGTGATGCTGGGAAGGCGACGCATCCTCGGATCAGGCCGTCCCTTCGATCGGCTCAAAGCTGATCTTCAGCTGCATCCCGGCGGCCTGGGCGAACTTCTCGAGCGTGCGGGTGGAGGGATGGGCGCGTCCGCTTTCAAGGCGCGCCACGACCGACTGGGTGGTCTGCATGCGTTCGGCCAGCTGTGCCTGTGTGAGCCCGGCGTTCGTGCGCGCCTCGATCAGGGCCCGGGCCAGCCGGAACTCTGGCGCGAGTTCGTCATAAGCCTCTCGATAGGCCGGATCGCGGAGCCACTTCTTATGCAGGGCGCGAACGTCGCTCATGTCAATTCCTCCCGGGCGCGTCGTAACGCGAGGTCAATCTCCCGTCGCGGCGTCGACTGCGTCTTCTTGACGAAAACTCGCACCACGACGACTCGCCGATCCTGTACGGCCACGTACAGCGCGCGTGATATTCCATCCCTTCCTCTCAGTCGCATCTCCCACAGTGGACCGGTCAGGTGCCTGACGTGCGGCATACCAACCCGGTTCAGCCCGAACTCGGCGATCAACTCGCCGATATGCGCGAATCGTGCCCGCATGTCGGCGGGCAGTGCGTCGAGCTCCTTCTCGACGGTCGCATTCAAGACCTCAACGGTCCAACTCAGGGTCATCGGGAGTATAGCATTTATGCGATTACCGGGCGAAGCCACCCGCCGGAGAGATCAACTCGCAGATTGTTGCGGAATGAGGACGGTCGGCAGTCCCAATTGGAATCGAAACGTCTGGAAGCAGTTCCCGTCGTCACATGCCGTCCTCGTCCCGCCCCGCTTTCCTGGCGTACCGCCCCAGTGCCATCAACGGAAACAGCAGTCGATAGAAGTGATAGTTGATGTAGAAGGCGCCGGGGAAACCGGTGCCGGTGTAGTGTTTTTCGTCCCAGTTCCCGTCGTGGCGTTGCGTGCGAATCAGGAATTCGACGCCGCCTCGCACCGCCGGCGATTCGAGGTCCGCCTCCAGCAGGGCCATGAGCGCCCAGGCGGTCTGCGACGCGGTGCTGGCCCCGCGACCGATCCAGGCGGGGTCGTCGTAGGAACGGAGGTCCTCGCCCCAGCCGCCGTCGGCGTTCTGGTGCGCTTCCAGCCAGGCCACGGCGCGGCGCAGCGCGGGATCGTCAAGCGGCGTGCCGGTGGCAACCAGCGCCGGGACAACCACGCTCAGCCCGTAGATGTGGTTGGCGCCCCAGCGGCCGAACCAGGAGCCGCCGGTCTCCTGCTCGGCGCGCAGCCAGGCCAGTCCCCGCCGCGCCGTCTCGGTGCCCAGGGCGTCCTCCTGCGCCAGGAAGTGCAGCGCACGCGCCGTCAGGTCGGCCGATGGGGGATCGATGACCTCGCCAAAGTCGCGAAACGACGGCTCGCGGCAAAGCGCATTGGTGTTGTCGGCGTCGAACGCGCCCCAGCCGCCATTGCGCGACTGCATGCCTTCGATCCAGCCACGCGCCCGCACCAGCGCGGCGTCGACACGATCGGGGTCGGGATGGTCGACCCGCCGCAGCGCCAGCCCGACCTCGGCGGTGTCGTCGATGTCGGGATAGTTGTCGTTGGCGAACTCGAACGCCCAGCCTGCGGGCGCCAGGTGGGGCCGCCGGACGCTCCAGTCGCCTTTCACGCGGACTTCCTGGTCCAGCAGCCAGTCCGCCGCTCGAATCAGGCGGGGATCGTCGCCTGGCGTGCCGGAGTCATTGAGCGCCACGATGGCCAAAGCGGTGTCCCAGACCGGCGACTGGCAGGCCTCCAGCCGGCGCGCATACCCGTCGTCAATGGTGAAGGTGTCGAGTCCATCCAGGGCGCGCGCGATCATCGGATGGTCCAGCGAATAACCGCGCAGGGTGAGCGCAATGATTGAGTTGACCCACGCCGGCTGGATGCCGCCCCACGAGCCATCGCGTTCCTGCCGGCGCACGATCCAGGCCTCGGCGCGACTCAGCGCCGCCTTGCGCAGCCAGCCGATCGGACGCTTCTGGTACCAGCGGAGCAATCGGTCGACATGGTTGAAGAGCCCGGTCCACGTCAGGAACGAATGGTCCATGCGCGGAGCGTCAAACGTACGCAGTTCGTCGATCGAAAACGGCGCGGGACGAACCGGCTCATGGGAGCGAATGATCGTCAACGCCACGTAGGTCTGGCGCGCCCAGCAGGCGAAGTCGTAAATGTTGAGCGGCCACCAGGGCGGAAGCAGCATGACTTCCGGCGGCATGGCCGGAACGTCGTCCCAGGACCACCAGCCGTTCAGCGCCAGCCAGAAGCGCGTGAACGTGCGGGTCGCCTCCACGCCGCCCCGTTCGCGAATCCAGGCCGCCGTCTGCTGCATGGGGGCGTCGTCCGGCTGGTCGCCGGCCAGGCGCAGCGCCACGTAGGCCTCGGTGGTGGTGTGGAGGTCGGACGGGCCGCCGTGGAAGTTGGCCCAGGTGCCGTCCGGCTGCCGGCGCGAGCGAATCCAGCGCGCGGTTCGCTCGGTCGTACCGCTATCCAGGATGCCCAGGTAACGCCGCAGGAACAGGTCCTCGGCCTCGATGGTGACGTTGCTCTCCAGCTCGCCTTTCCACCAGCCCTCGGGATCCTGCAGGCCCAGCAGATATCGTCGCGCTCGCTCGATAGCGTTGGAAAGCGCGTTGGGCCTCGCGGATACCTCGACGCTCATGCGGCTGTCGGCAAGCCCCGATCTCGCCCGAGGGCCAGCAGGATGTTGCGGGCCGCCTGGCGGCCGCTGCGGACGGCCCCTTCCATCGTGGCGGGCCAGCCGGTATCGGTCCACGCGCCGGCCAATGCGATTCGCGGGTCAGCCGTCGTCGCGCGCGGCCGCAGCTGCAGCGTGCCGGGGGACGGACGGAAGGTGGCTCGGTGCTCTCGCGTGACATAAAACGCCGTCACGCGAGCCTCGGTGGCCGCGGGGAACAGACGGGCGAGTTCGGGGACGAACATCGCGCGCAACTCCTCGGTCGGGCGCTCGGCGTAAGCCATGGCGCCGGAAAGCGAAACGGCCAGACACTGGCCTATAGTCAAGCCTGCCGCGGCGCTGCGGTCAAACACCCACTGCACCGGCGTCCCCACGCCCGCGGCGAACGCATGCGCCATGACCGGTCGGTCGTAGATCACGTGCAGATTGACGATTGGGCTGTGCCCCAGGCCGGTGAAGCTCTCGGCGTTGACGTGAACCTCCGCCGGTACCAGCCGGGCCGCCTGCTCGTGCGGCACGGCCAGAATCAGGGCCGCCGCCTGGATCTGTTCCGCGCCTACCCGGACCTGAACGCCCTCGGCGTCCGCGCGCTCGACGCCCGAAATCGCGCTGTGCATCCGGACGTCTACGCCAGAGGCTGCCAGCGCCGCTTCCGCCCGCGTGCCGTGCGCTTTCCCGAGCGGCACGGTTGCGTATCCAAGATCGGCGGCCGGCCCGTCGGTCAGCAATCCCACCTGGAACACCATGGCGCTCAGCCACAACGAGGCTTCGTCGGACGGCAGGTTCAGCGTCGGCAGGACGATCAGGTCCCAGAATGATTCAAGCGCTCGCCGCGAGACGCCGTGGTTGCGCAGCCATGCGCCAAACGTCTGCTCGTCCAGGCTGCGGTCGCCCAGGTCCAACCGCGCCAGCGCCGCCGCCGAGCGCACGACGCGCCACTTGTCCAGTCGGCCGAGATGCCGGTACGACGCCAGGCTGCGGCTCAGGTGCAGCGGCGCCGGCAAGTCGGACCGCGCCAGGCGGCTGAGGCCGCGCTCGGGATGGATGACCGGGATGTCCAGCCGCCGTTGGAGCGTCACCAGGTCGCTTGCGCCAATCCGCTCGATGAACGCACGGTAGGCCGTGCAGCAGCGCAGGAATACGTGCTGGCCGTTGTCCAGCCAGAGCCCGTCGCGCTGAAACGAGTAGGTGGCGCCCCCCAGCCGCCCGCGGGCTTCCAGCAACGTCACTCGCAGACCCGCGTCCGCCAGCGCCAGCGCCGCGCTGATTCCGGCCAGGCCGCCGCCTGCCACCACCACCCGCGCGGCGCTCACCTGCCCGCCAGGCTCTGCGCCGCGACCAGCGCCTTCTCCCAGGCCGGCAGCGCCACGCGTCCCCGCAAGACGGCCGCCGGATCGCGCTCGATGCGCCGCAAGACGCGTCGATAGATGCCCGCCATGGCTCCCGCACAGGCGGAGCTGCGCGGGTCCAGCATGGGGCGCAGCCGCAGCCCATCATCAAACCACTTCGTCGCACGAGCAGTCTGAAACCGAATCATCGCGTCGAATTGCGGGCTGGGCGGAGCGTCCGGGTCAAGCGTGCACTCGAACTGGCGCAGGTCTTCCCGCGGCAGGTAGATGCGATCGTTGCGATAGTCCTCCCGTACGTCTCGCAGGATGTTCGTGAGTTGCAACGCGACGCCCAGGGCATCGGCCAGCGGGGCCGCGCGCTCCATGTTGTTGGCGCCGAAGACTCCCAATGAGAGGCGGCCGATGGTTCCCGCGACTCTCCGGCAGTAGACCACCAGGTCGTCGAAGGTCTCGTACGTCGTGCCTCGAACGTCCATTTCCACGCCGTCGATCAGTTCGCCGAAGGCTTCCAGCGGAATCGGGAGTTGCCGGGAGGCGTGTCCGAGTGCGGCCAGCACCGGCTGATCCGCATCCGGCCCGATCTCCGTCAGCCGTTCTCGCGCCGCGCCCAGCGCCCTCGCCTTGGCTTCGACGGGCAGGTCGCCGTCACCGATGTCGTCGATCTCGCGCGCCAGCGCGTAGACCGCGCAAAGCGCCTGCCGCTTCGGTCCCGGCAGCAGGCGGATGCCCCAGTAGAAGTTGCCGGCCCGCGTGCGGGTGATGTGCTCGCAGTGGGCATAGGCCGCAACCGGGTCCATCGCCTACCAGTCCAGCGCGATGCGCAACACTCGCAGCGCGGCCCGCGCCTTGGCCCGGGCGTTTGGCCGCGGCGACTGCGTCAGGACGTCGTAGTCCGCCTCGCGAATCGCTCCAAGAGCCGCTCGCCCACCCTCGATGAACGCCGCGATAGCCATCCCGCGCACGCCGGGCAGCGTTCGCACCAGGGTGGCGCCCCGGTCGAAGAGGTTCCAGGCCCGGTCCACCTCGAATTGCATCAGCTCCCGAAACTCCCGCGTGGGCCGGCCTTCGGCAATCGCCTCCAGCGAGCCGTCGAAGCGGTCCAGGTCTTCCAGCGGCAGGTACACCCGGTCCATCTGGAAGTCCTCGGCCACGTCCTGCCAGTGCTCGGTCAGTTGCAGGCCCGTGCAGATCAGGTCCGAAAGCCAGAACCGCTCCGGCGTGGCCGCCTCGAAGACGTACAACACAAGGTGGCCCACGGGGTTGGCCGACAGTTCGCAGTAGGCCGCCAACTCTTCATAGGTCGCGTATCGCTTCTTGGTCTGGTCCTGCCGGTTGGCGCCAATGAGTGCGCGGAACGGCGTGTCGGGGATCGAGTAGCGTTCCACCGTAGGGACGATTCGCCGCATCACGTCGTGGCTGGGTAGGCCCCCGCTGAAGACGGCGTCCACCTCGCCATCCAGCCAGTCCAGCAAGGCCAGCCGGTCGCCTTCGGCGTAGTCGCCCAGCTGATCGGTCAGGCGGGCGAATCCGTAGATGTTGTGCAGGTGCCGCCGCAGATGTCCCGGCAGCAGCCGCGATGCCACCGGGAAGTTCTCGCCGCCCGCGCGCTGCATGACGGCGGCCAGAGACGGGACGGACTTGGGAGGGGAGGTGGCGGTCATCGGATCAGGTCGGGACGGGTGCGGGCGGCGGAGCATCCATGTGACACGCGCTCCAGTCCAGGGTTCCAGCGGCCGCCCACCGCCGACCGGTCCGGTGGAAGTTTAGGCCACGTCTCCATGCCGCTATCCGGGCGAGCGCTGACCAGTTGATTGGAAGACAGAACCGATCGCTCACTCCACCGCCTCGTCGCGTAAGATCAGCGCCCGGCTGCGTCGTCCCGATACGCCGCCCGCGAGCGTCGGTGGCCAGTTACGGCCACCGCCAGCGCCGCGAACCCGACGGTGACCGGATGCGGCCGAACCGGCCATGACGGCCAGTCAATCCCTGCGCTGTGACACCGAGGAGAGCCATCGTGCGAATTGGAATCAACGGATTTGGGCGGATCGGCCGCCTGGCCTTGCGGGCCCTGCTGGAGCGCCATCCCCAGGCTGAGATCGTCGGCATCAACGACCTGGCCGAGTTACGCGCCTCCGCGCACCTGCTCCAGTACGACAGCAACTACGGCCGCTTTGGACAAGGCGTGGAAGCCACGGCCGGCGGGCTGGTCGTGGACGGGACGTCGATCCCGTATTACTCCGTCCGCGACTGGACCGCGCTGCCCTGGGGCGACCTGGGCGCCGACCTGGTGGTGGAGTCCACCGGCGTGGGCACGGAACGCGCGCGGGCCGCGGCTCATCTGGATGCGGGCGCCGGTCGGGTGCTGATTTCGGCGCCCTCCGGGGATGCCGATCTGACCGTGGTCCTGGGCGTCAACGACGATCAGTTCGATCCCGCCGCGCACTACGTGGTCAGCAACGCGTCCTGCACCACCAATGGGCTGGCGCCGCCGCTCGACGTGGTGCACCGCGAGTTCGGCGTGCGCAAGGGGCTGATGTCAACCATCCACGCCTACACGTCCTCGCAGAGCCTGGTGGACACCGCCATCGGCGATCTGCGCGAAGCCAGGGCCAGCGCAATGAGCATCGTCCCGGCCAGTACGGGCGCGGCTCGTGCCATCGGACTGGCCATCCCGGAACTCGACGGCCGCATGCACGGCGCGGCCTACCGGGTGCCGGTATCAACGGTCTCCATCGTCGAGTTCGTCGCGCACCTGGAGCGTCCGGTCGACGAAGGTGAGGTCACCGACGCGCTGCGCGCCGCGGCGGCCGGCCGGCTGGACGGCATTTTGGGCGTTTCCGACGAACCGCTGGTCTCGATCGACCTCAAGGGCGACACGCGCTCCTCGATCGTGGACGCCGGCTCGACCATGGTCATCGGCGGCGACCTGGTGAAGGTCGCGGCCTGGTACGACAACGAGTGGGGCTACGCCTGCCGGATCGGCGACGCGGCCATGGCCATCGGCGAGCGTGTCGGAGCACCCGCCCAGGTCTGAGCGGATCGTCCGCACGTAATGTTTCACGTGAAACATTGGCGGCAGCCCGTCCCGCAAACCTCTTGGTCCGGTGCGCCGGGCTGGCCCCCGGGTCCACGTGTAGGGACGCCTTGTGAAACGCGGTAGCCAGGACTTGGACGTTCGCGGTCGGCGCGTTCTTCTAAGGGTGGACGCCAACGTGCCGCTGGACGCCGGCTCGATTCGCGACGACACGCGCTTGCGGGCCATCGTGCCAACGTTGGCCGACCTGCGGGCACGGGGCGCGCGGCTGGTTGTGGCTTCGCACCTGGGCCGGCCGAAGGGCCAGATCAATCCGGCGTTATCCCTGGCCCCGGTAGCCGAGCGCCTGGGCGAACTGCTGGGCTGCGCGGTGTCGCTCGCGCCGGACAGCGTTGGTCCGGCTGTGGAAGCCCGAACTCGGAGCCTGGGCGACGGCGAGGTGCTGCTCCTGGCGAACCTGCGCTTCCATCCGGGCGAGGAACAAAACGATCCCGCGCATTCCGCCGCCCTGGCGAGGCTGGCCGACGCCTATATCAACGACGCCTTCGGCACGGCTCACCGGGCGCACGCCAGCACGGTGGGCGTCGCGCGGTTGTTGCCCGCGGCCGCCGGACCCCTGATGCACGCCGAGATCCAGGCATTGGACCGCGTGACTCGGGATCCGGCTCGTCCCTACGTGGCCGTCCTGGGCGGAGCCAAGGTCTCGGACAAGATCGGCGTGTTGCGGCGGCTGGCGACGCAGGTGGACGCGCTGTTGCTGGGCGGGGGTATCGCCAACACCTTCCTGGCCAACTCGAGCGGTTCGCTCGGGCGCTCGCTGGTCGAGCCAGGCCAGGCCGGGGTCGTGGCCGACGTGCGCGCGGCCGCGGCGACTTCCGGCTGCCGAATCTTGCTGCCGGTCGACGCTGTCGCGGCAATGGAGATCAATCCCACAGCTGCCACATCCATCGTTGCCGCCGATCAGGTTCCCGACGACCGGATGGCGCTCGACATCGGTCCCGCGACGACCGCCGCGTACCTGGAGGTGCTGGCCGAGGCCCGCACCGTGATTTGGAATGGGCCGTTGGGCGTCTATGAGCATGAGCCGTTTGCCCAGGGCACGCTGGCCGTGGCCTGCGGGCTGGCCGAGTCCTCCGCCTTCGTGGTGATCGCGGGCGGCGATGCGCTGGCCGCGGTGCAGGCCGCCGGCGTGGCGGACCGCATGGGCCATCTCAGCACCGGCGGCGGCGCCACGCTGGAATTCCTGGAAGGCCGCGAACTCCCGGGTCTTGCCGCCTTGCCCGACGCCTGAGACTAGTCGCGCTCCGAGTCCTCACCCAGCCACAAGCGCGCATCGCCCACGCGGCGGGTGATAGCGCGACTGTCCAGGTACTCCAGCAGCGCGAGCGCGTACTTGCGGCTGGTTCCGAGCGCGTCCCGCACCTCGCGAACGGTAACCGACGGCGCGGATTCGAATAGCTCGCGTACCGCGCCAAGCCAGGCTTCGTAGGTCCGACTCGATAGAGCGATATCGGCGGCCAGCAGCACAAGCCGGCCGTCCTGCGCGAGCGCCGACGCCAGGCGCGGCGTTCCTCCGGCCGCGGTCAACGCCAGGGCAAGCGACGGCGGCGTCGATCCACCCTGGTCGAGTTGGGCGAGCAGTCGATCGGCGGCGCGCTGCTCGGCCTCGGTGAGTTCGGCTCTGTGACCGGCCAGGGCCACGCGGGGTCCGTCCAGCCGCACGGCGCCCCGGGCCGCGGCCTCCGCCGCAAGCTCGCCGACCGCATCGGCCGGCGCGTCCATGGTCCGGGCAAGGTCGGACGTCCTGAGACCAGTGGCCCCCGGGTCGGACTCGTGGTGCGTCCGCAGCGCGCTGAGTAGCTCCGACGTCAGGTTCTCGATCACCTGCACGCTGCCCACATAGCTGCGGAGCGTCCGTGCCTCGCCGCCGGCGGTCAGGTCGGTCACGGTCTGCGCCGTGGTCTCGCTATCCAGTTCGGTTCGGCGCGCCAGCTCAGCCAGCGTGACGAGCCGGTCGGCCAGCGCGTCACGAACAAGCGTGGCGGCATCGCCGGCCGCGGCGCGCTCCAGGGCGTCCAGTATCGCCGTGTCGCCTCGCGGTGCATGGCGCGCCAGGGCGCGAACGACGTCGCCGCCCCCGATCGTGGCGGCTGGCGAGAGCCGCCGGATCACGTAGCGGTCGCCACGGCGCGCGGCAATCGGGGCGTCCAGTCGCCACTGAACCCAGCCGGATCCGCCCGGTGGAATGGGATCGCGCTCCAGCAGCCGAAGCCGCGCGACGCGCGACGCCGCCCCGATGTGCAGCGACACGTCCTCGCCGGGCTTCAGCGCCCGCGCCGCCGCCGGAAGCATGCGCAGCCGGGCGTCGATGCGGCGCGTTTCGAACACCGCGTCTTCCACGGCCAGCACGTCGCCTCGACGCGTCTGCGAGGGGCTCGTTCCGCCCAGGTTCACCGCCACCCGACGGCCGGGTGGCGCGGCGCCGATGGTCGTCTGGTGGGACTGCAAGCCGCGGACCCGAACGCTGCGTGCCCCGGGATAGAGGCGGGGCTGATCGCCGACATGCAAGGTCCCGCCGGACAACGTGCCGGTGATGACGGTACCGAAGCCCGGCATGGTGAACACGCGGTCGATCGGGATGCGAGCGCCTCCTCGGTCCAGCCGTGGCGGGCGCTGAGCAAGTACGTCGTCCAGCGTCTCGACCAGCTCGTCCAGTCCGGTGCGGGACTGCGCCGACACATGCACGATTGGCGCGTCAGCCAGCGTGCGTCCCTCCAGGGCCTCGCGTACGTCTTCTTCGACCAGTTCCGCCCACTCGTCGTCAACCAGGTCGGCCTTGGTCAGGGCGACCACGCCGGCGTCGATTTCCAGCAGGTCGATGATGTCCAGGTGCTCGCGCGTCTGGGGCATGACGCCCTCGTCCGCCGCAATGACCAGCAGCACCGCGTCGATTCCGCCGACGCCGGCCAGCATGTTCGAAACAAAGCGCTCGTGCCCCGGTACATCAATCACCGAGACCTCGCGCCCGCCGGGCAGCGTGAACCAGGCGAAGCCCAGATCGATGGTCAAGCCGCGTTCGCGTTCCTCGGCCAGACGGTCCGGGAAGATCGAGGTGAGCGCCTCGACCAGCGTGGACTTGCCGTGATCCACGTGGCCGGCCGTGCCCACCGTCATCGGGGCCAGCGCGTCAGCGGACGTGGTCAGAAGTGCTCCATGTCTTCGCGGGTCATCGTCGGCCAGGAGCCATCGCGGGGCAACGGCTGGGGCTCGCGCACGAGATCGCCGTCCGCGTCCGCATGAAGGACCACGAAGACCGGCAACAGGCTCCAGCGCAGATCGTCCGCGCCACCCTGCAAATAGGCTTGGCGCACCGGGGCAAAGTCCGCCAGTTGCAGGGATTCGTGCGCCACCCCCGTCTCGCTTAGTCGGTCAAAGAAGATCTTGCACAGCATCGGGAGGTTGACGGTGTGCGCGACGCGCCCGAAGGCACGGCAGATCATGGGCCGCCCGTGGTAGCCGGCGCAGAGGTTGTCGTTGGTGAGCAGCACGCAGCGCTGGACGCGCCGCCGGTCGACGTTCTGCATCAGCCGGCTCAGCTCCTCCATGCTGCGCGCCCGCAAGGCCCGTCGAAGGGGACCGCGCTTGCGGTCCAGCAGCCGGCGGGCGCGCCGGACGATTCGGCGTCGCTCGTCGGCCGTGGAGTCCCGGTGCAGCGCCGGCAGCAGGATGGCCCACTCCTCTTCGCTGATATAGACCTGCTGATGGCAGCAGCGGGCGCAGCCGCTGGGACAGCGCAGGATGGGATGCGCGCCTTCAACCAGGACGTTCAGCGTGTCCACCACCTCAAGCGTAGTGATCAGGTTTGGGTCGTCGCCCAGCGTGTCGGTAACGCGCGTAAACGCGGTGGACAGGTCAGCGGGCATGACCTGATTCTCTCAGCGAGGCCGCTCGCCCCCGGCGAATTCCGTGGACCGCGCAACGCATGACAACTCTCGGCCTAGCCAAATGCGCCGAGCAATACGAGCAGGACGGCCGTGCCAAGGCCAATGCCATAGGCGACGACGGCCGTCGCAAACGTCAGCACTGTGCGCCGCCACCTGATTTGCTGCTCAAGGCGCTCCATGCGGCGTCCCATGCGATCCAGACGAGCAGCGTCGCGCTCGGCTCGGGCCTGAGCCTGGCCAGCTTCCGCGCGCAGTTCGCCGATCGCCAGCGCGTTCATCCGCGGGAGGTCCCCCATTGGGGCCTGTTGGGGAGAGCCGGGCTGGGTCCGCGCCATGAGTTCCGGCAGTTGCTGGATTACCCGCGGCAGCACCTGCTGCGTCACCTGCTGTAGTACCACGCGGCTCAAGAGTTGGGTCGCCATCTCACGCCTGCCCTCGGTGTCGCCAACGCGTGCGTCATCCGGCCGGCGCCGGCTGACTGGTGGGATCTACGCGATAGATCACCGTAGCATCGTCCCGGTATATCTCGCGTACGCCGAACGCCGCCATACGGTCGAACTTTGCCAGCGCTTCCGCCGGGTAGATGCTCCGTTCGAGTTCGCCAACGTAGACCAGACCAACGTTGAACGTCGAGAGCAGCGCACGCGCACGTCGGACGTCCCGGGTGGCAAACAGCTCGCGGGCGTCGTCGAAGCGGGCCTCGACTTCGTGTACGTAGCCCCAGTGTTGCTGCTTGGCGTGCCAGTCCCAGGCCATGACCGTTGGGAGGCCGGTGTAGACCGAGACCCTTCCGCCCCAGCGATAAATGGTGGTTGGCGTTTCCGCCACCACGGGGGCTCCCGGCACGTTTGCCCGCAGCCATTCGATGGCACGTTGGTCGGCGCTCAGGCCAACCGGCACGCCCTGGTCGTAGATGACGCCGCCGTCCATAAAGGCTTCGCCATCCAGCGTTGCGGGCAGCGGCTGAATGCGCAGGTCCAGCTTGTGCGGCGTGGCCAGGAGCGGATAGGACAGCGCGGTGATCGCCAGCAGTACCAGCCCGGCGCTCCAGGCCATGCGCGCCCCATTGAATCGCCGTCCGCGCCGGGGCCTTAGCACGCGAGTCAGGTATGGGAGGGCAAGCGCCGCGCCCAGGCCCAGCAGGGTCCAGGCTTGCAGGTAGGACTTGAAGATGGTGTTGAGCCGCCCAATGTCGTCCCGAACCACGATGAACTCAGGCGCCGCCGTTAGCCCCACGCCGGCCAGCAGCAGCGCGAGCGGCGCCAGCGCCCTGGGGTCGCCGCGAAGCTGCCACGCCGAGGTTGCGCCCAGGATGAGCAGGCCGACGATGAGCGCGCGAGTCGACCAGTCGGCGCCGGCGCCGACGAGTCCTGCCAGCAGGAGTGCGCCGGCTGTCAGGCCGCAGGCCAGGCGTGTGATTGACGGCCGTGTCCGCAGGCCATCCACCAGGCGCAGCGCCGCGTAGGACGCGAGCACGGCGACCGGCAATCCGAAGATGAGCAGCCATTGCGCCGCGGGAGTGGTTCCCGGTGTGGGATCAAAGCCCCCGTAGAACTCCAGGTAGGCCGCATGGAAGGGCTGGAAGAGCAGTTGCGACGCGAGCGACAGTCCAACGCCCACGCCGAGCAAGGTCACGACCAGGGCTCGTGGTCCAGGAGAACCGCTGCGCCAGAGCGCATAGGCAAGCGCGGCGAGCGTGATGACGGTGTACGTCGGGTAGTCCCAGGGGTTGACGACCCGGTGGAGCGCCAGCACGAACGCCTGGAGCGCCAGCACCGCGACCCACGGAGGCCATCCGGTGACTCGCTTGAGCCGCGCGGCCTCGCCAAGACCCAGGATCGCCACCGCGCCGATCAGCGCCATGCCGGTGTTGGCGAAGTTCATCAGGTGGGGATGGAGGTCGCCGTACATGAAGGTGAACCAGGGGAACTCGTTCACCGTTCGGGGGATGACGCGTGTGGCGGCCCAGAAGTCGAACGATTCGGCCAGGCCTCCGTTGAAGAGAAGCCCGGGTATCTCCAGCACGGCAGTACCGGCATCTCCGGCCGTTTGCTGCGCGAACACCACGAGTTGCAGCGCCACGTGCAGGTTGCCGGCCAGCAGCACCAACGCCACCGCGGCGACGCCGACGGCCACCGCCTCGCTCCAGCGCCGCCCCAGCGAGGACCAGAAACCCGCGGCCGCGCCGAAGATCGCGGCGACGGCGGCCGCGAACGCGCCGGCCACCGCCAGGTTGTAGGCCGTGGCCGGCAGGATGCCGAGCGTCCTGGCCAGCGCGGCCGTGGGCACGTGGCCCAGGTAGTAATAGTTCAGCCGGCTGCCCGCGTGCCAGGGATCGTGGGGTGGAAACTCCGGGCTGCGGATGACCGCGTTGAGATGCGCGAAATCCATGGGCTTCTCGCCGCCGAATACTGGATGCCAGAGGTCCGGGTTTCGCATCCGCAGGATCAGCATCGCGCCGAAGGCCACCAGCATGAGCGTTTCGATCAGCAATACCGGTCCGGTTGACGTCGCGATTGACGAACGCATTTCGCTGCCGCGGCGCCAGACCACGATGCCCGCGGCCGCCGCAACGACACCCGCGCCGACCAGGATCGCCGGCGTGTCGAAGCGCAGCACCCCGGTACTGGCCAACCACCACGCAGGGAATACAACGACGGCCGGTCCCAGCACCCGCGCCGCCGCATATCCCCGGTCGGGCAATTGCCGCAGCGCCGGCCAGACGAGGGGCCAGGCCAGGAGTCCCGACAGCCAGACGGCCGCGAACCAGGCCAGGGCTGCGCCCGCGCCCCCGATGGGCCGGTCCTGGAACTGGCTGGGCCAGCTGGCCTGCGTCTGTATCCGGGCCGCCTCCGCCGTCGTGAGGTCGGTGCGGCGGGTAACGGCATCCTTGGGCAGCACCTGCATCACGCCGCGCAGGTCAACGGCGCCAAGCTCCCGCTGGATGGTGGCCGACGTTCCGGGCCCTCGCCGTGCGTAGATCGAGACTGTGGGGTGGTCGTAGACGCTGAACGCCTCTTCGGCCGCGCGGTCATCGATGCTCCAGGGGCCGAGCGTGGGCCGCGATTCGAACCGCGCCAACAGGTCGAACCCCAGCGAACCGTCAGCCAGGGCTTCGTAGTAGCGACCCGTGAGCGGATAACGCTGCGGCATGCGCGGGATGGTGGCGGCGCCGCGATCGCTGGCCAGAATCACCAGGTCGGCCTGGCTGAGTGTCCGGATCAGATGGGTGCGTTTCGCCTCGTCGTCTGGTTCGTAGACCCGCAGTTGCACGTGCGTGAATAGATCCGGGCCAAGCCCCTCCAGCGGCAGGGGCAGCGCGTCGTCCCAGTGCTCCACGGCAATCGCCGATCCCGAAGGGACATGGTTGTAGATGAAGGCCGACGCCGCGACCCGCGTGTGGTCGCGACCGTAGATCTGCTCGAAGGCCAGCGCCCACAACGCCGTCGCACCCAGGACTAACGCGAGCGCGGCGCCGACGCCCCAGCCCGCCAGCCCGCGCAGTCGCCCGCGCCGCGCCCAGCCCCACGCAAACATCCAGGCTGCCGCCAGGGCCAGTACCGGGTAGACCGGGTGGAAGTAGCGCATGGTCTTGAGCACGAATGCGCCGAAGACAAGGAAGTTCAGCCCACCCCAGGCCAGCGGCAGCGCCAGAGGGTGCGTCCGCCCGCGCCACCACACCGCGGCCGCCAGGCCGAGCGCCGCCAGCGCCGCCAGGCCGAACGCGGGGCCCGCGCCCCAGCGGACGATCTGTTCCAGCGGATAGAGCCAGGCAGCGGTCCCCGCCCACTGGATGCCGGGCGGCCAGTCCAGGGCGCCCGATTGGATGGCCTGCTGCTGGGCCAGCGCGCTCGAGAACGCGGAGGACAGCCGCCAGTCCCAGGGCCATGCCTCGGCGAAGGCGTAGGGCTGGAAGAGTCGAAAGGTCAACGCCGCAAACGCGCCAAAGGCGAGCAGGTGTCCCAGCCACAGGCCACGCCGCGCCCAGGTGTCGTGGAGCATTCCCTCGCGCAGCCAGGTCAGCGCCCACCAGCCGGCAAAGAGCACGAGCATCAGACCGGTGCTCAACTTGCTGGCCATCGCCAGTCCGGCGGCGATACCGGCGAGTCCCAGGCCGCGGGCGTCGCGCGACGCGGCGTAGCGAACCAGCAGCCAGAGCGCGAGCGTGGCGAAGAAGGTGGCAAAGGTGTCGACGGCGAAGAAGTGGGCGATCTGGATGGAGTGCACGGTCACGGTCATGAGGGCTGCCGCGATTACGGCCGGCCATGGACCGAGCAGCCGCCGACCCAGCAGGTAGACGAGCAGCACGGTCCCAAGGTCGAACAGGGCCGAAAGGGCACGGCCAACCAGGTAGGTCTCGTCGTATCCGGTGCGGCCCAGCGCGCGCGCGAGCGACTCGACGAAGAACAGCGGGAAGGTTCCGTAGACGAAGAACGAAATGTCGTGGTTGAACGGATTCAGGGGCGAGCGGCCGGGATCGAAGTAGGTCCACACGTCCGGCGCGGGCTGAATCTGCAGCAGCACCGTGCTGAGGAAGCGCTCGTCCGGGTGCTGGTGCTGTCCCTGGTCCCAATCAAGGCCGATGAAGCGCAGGGCCGCGGCCATGGCCAGCACCACGGCGACCACACCCGCGTGCAACGTCAGGGCCGGCGCGGGTGGATGCACGACCTGGCGCAGCAACCTTGAGACCGCTGTTGCCAGCGCCGTGGCGCAGTCGCTCATGGACGCCGCGACTGGACGTCCGGTATCAGCCGCACGGAGACATCGCCGCTGGAGATTCGCTGGAGATCGCCGGCCGCGTCGCGCAGGCGCAGCGCACCGTCGGGATCGAAGCCTTCAACCAGGCCGCTCGCAGACAGGGCGCCGCTCAGCCTGACCTGGCGGCCCAACAGCGCCGACCGGCGAACCCACGCCGAGAAGACCGCGTCCCAGGCGGCGTCCTCGGCCGCCAGGCACTCCAGGACCCGGGCAACGCAGGTCGCCAGCAGGTCGTTTCGATCAAACGGCCGGGTTGCATAGGCGGCAATGGCCGTTGTGGCCTGCCCCTCGGCGATGCCGGTCCCGCTAAAGGCGTTCAGCCCTACGCCAATCACGGCGGCGTTCCCAGATGTCTCAACCAGGACGCCTCCGGCCTTGGCCTCGCCAACGACCAAGTCGTTCGGCCACTTGATGGAAACCGATGCGCCTGTACACGCCTGGATCGCTCGCGCCACGCCCACCGCGGCCGCAACGGTCAGGCGACCCGTCGCGCCGGAAGGGGCGGACACGGGGCGGACCACGACCGAGAACAGCAGGCCGCCGGGGGTGGTGAGCCAGCGGCGGCCCCGACGCCCGCGTCCCCGCGTCTGGCGCTCGGCCGCGTACACCGCGCCGTGCGGGGTGCCGGCGCGCAGGCCGGCCAGCGCCTCGTCCTGCGTGGAGCCAATGCGTTCCCACACGGTCACGGGTCCGTGCAGGCCGTGTGCCGACAACCCCGCTTGAATGGCCGACGGGCAAAGCGACGTCCACTGAATCGGCGAACTCTTCAACGGCTTTTCGAGCGGGATGGCGACGCGCCCAGTTTCACCGACGCCTGGTTCCGACGAAAGACCGGGGCACGGCCGCGGTCTCCGGGCGCGCGGCCGCGGCCTCGGTGGCTATACACTGGCGCAAGCGGTCAGCGACAGGTCACCGTTGACCAGTAGGCGGCGCCTGCGGCTTTGTGGCTTGCAGGCTTGGCGGATATGCTCCCCGCTGCCACTCTAGCTAGTGTGGCCATGTGGGGGAAAGACTGTGGCGTATAGCGTGATCAGCCAGAAGTCCGGACACACGTACCACTTGCACTCGCGAGTGGTGACGCTGCGCGGCGGTCGTCAGCAGCGCATCTATTACTTCGCCAAAACGGTGGGCGAAGGGGCGGTTGACGAGATGCCCGAGGGGTACGTTGTCTCGGAAAACCCGCGCACCGGGCTTCCCTTGCTCAAGAAGGGCTGATCCTAGAGCCGCAGCTCGCGGATTCGACGCGACAGATAGCTTCCGCGCACACCTAGCCGGGCCGCCGTAGCGGCCGCCGAGCAACGACGCTCGCGGATGGCCCGCCGCACAAGTGCTTCCGGCAGCAGCAGTTCGGCCGCAAACCGATTCGCCTCCCATTCGAGGCGTTGGCGACCGAACCGGCTGCCGGTGATGCATGGAGTGCCCGCATGCAGCACCCAGTGCCCCAGTTCGTGGGCGGCGGTGACGTTCCGGTCGGCGCCTGCCAGCCGGGTATTGAGCACGAGCGCCGGTCGTCGACCGTCCAGGTCGGCCAGCAGGCCGCGGATCCCGAGCGGCAACGGTTGTTGGTAGACGCGCAGCCGCGTTGCCGATTCGGCCAGGTCCGCGGCGTCGAGGATCGGGGCTGACGGCGCCAGGCCGCCCTGTCGTCGCAGCAGGGTGGCGGCCGCCTGGATTTCACGGATGGTGCGACGGCGAGCCATGTCCATACCATACATATACCGAACATATCCTCGCCGGGCATACGCCCGTGGGCCGTGGATTCAGCCGGCTGACCGCCGGCTCGGCGCCGCCTACCATGCCGGCGTACCTTGACGAATCCGACCCCGGCGCCGAGGAGGCGCGAGCGCTCCAGTGACGACCGCCTTGCTTGCCGACCTTCAGCGACTTGGGGGCGCACCGCACCTGCTGGTGCATCCCGATGAACTGGTCGCTTATGGCTACGACGCCACGATGGGATACCGCGGGGCGCCGGCCGCCGTGGTGCTGGCCGAGACGGAGGCCCAGGTTGTCGAGGGTCTGGCGGCGGCGGTAGCACGGGGAGTGCCCTGTTTGGCGCGGGGCGCGGCAACGAGCCTGTCCGCTTCGGCGGTGCCGCCCGACGGCGCCCTGGTGATCGATACGAATCGAATGCGCCGCATTACGGACTTTGATGCCGAACGCCGGCGCGCCGTGGTCGAGCCCGGCGTGGTCACCCGCGACTTTCGAGACTTTGCCGCCGAGCGAGGTCTGTTCTACGCGCCCGATCCCTCATCCGAAGCGGCCGCCACGATCGGCGGCAACGTGGCCACCAACGCCGGTGGTCCATACGCCTTCAAGTACGGGGTCACCCGCGACGCGGTCATCGGTCTGCGCGTGGTCACGCCCCGCCACGGTCTGCTGAGCCTGGCGCGCGGGGCGGACGATGGCGTGATCGACCTGATCATTGGCTCGGAGGGAACGCTGGGCATCGTGACCCAGGTCACGCTTCAGCTTCGCCCGTTGCCGTCCCACCGGACCGTGCGAGCGGCCAGCTTCCCCGATGGCGAATCCGCGCTGCGGGTGGTGGCCAGGATCATGGAAGGCGGCATCACGCCGGCCAAGCTCGAGTTCCTGGACGACATCACGGTGGAGTCGCTGGAGCGCTCGCGTCCCTGGGGATTCCCGCGCGATGCGGGCGGCCTGCTGCTCGTTGAACTGGACGGCACTGAAGCCGAGGTGCGGGCCGAGAGCATCGCGCTGGATGAGTTGCTGAGGTCGGCGGGAGGCGGGATGGACCGCGTGAATCCCGACCGCGCCGAGCGCTGGTGGGAGGCGCGGCGTGGGATCACGGCCTCCCTTGCGAAGATCCGGCCGGCCAAGATCGGCGAAGACATCTGCGTGCCCTACTCGCAGCTGGCTCCCACATTCACGGCCGTCAAGCAGGCCGCGGACGATGCCGACGTGGTGGTGGCGATCTTCGGCCACGCGGCGGACGGCACGCTGCACCCGAACATGCTCTACGACCCGACTGACGCAGACGAGCGCGAGCGAGCCTTTGGCTTGCTGCCGATCGTGGCGGACGCCGGTCTGTCCGCAGGCGGCATTCTCTCGGGCGAGCACGGCCTGGGGCGGGTGAAGCAGCCCTTCGTCGACCGCGCGTACGACGCGCCCACGCTTGCGGCCATGCGAGGGATCAAGCGCGCCTTCGATCCGGACAACATCATGAACCCGGGCGCCATGTGGCCGACGGAGTCGGTGGAAGCTCACCGGTAGGTCGGTCCGAAATAGCCGAGGGGCCGCGGCGACCGCCGCGGCCCCTCGGATTTCCCGTTACGAGCGGGAAGTCGAGCTTTATGAAGCCTCGACCGGGTAGGTCTCTTCGCCGTGTTCCGGCATGTCGAGACCGCTCATTTCCTCCTCGGGCGACGCGCGCAGGCCCATGGTGAGCTTCAGCGCGTTGAAGAGCAGGAGGCCGGTGCCCAGCGCCCAGACGACCGCCACGACAGCGGCGATCAACTGCGCCACGAATTGGATCCCGTTGCCGGCAACGAAGCCGCTGACGCCGTAGGTGCCGTCGGCGAAGATGCCGACCGCCAGCAGGCCCCAGACGCCAGCCACGCCGTGGACCGACGATGCGCCGATCGGGTCGTCGATCTTCAGCTTGGTGTCGATGAACCAGACGCCGACCAGCATGACGATGGCGCCAACCGCGCCAACCACCACGGCGGCCCAGGGCGCGATGAAGGCGCAGGGGGCGGTGACGCCGACCAGGCCGGCCAGCGCGCCGTTGGCGGTGTCGGCGGCGCTGATCTTGCCGCGCTGCACCAGCCGGATGTAGGCGGCCGTAACCGCGCCCGCGGCGCCGGCCAGGAAGGTGTTGGCAATGATGACCGCGATGCGCGGGTCGTTGCCGTTGACCGTGCTGCCGGCGTTGAAGCCGAACCAGCCGAAGAACAGGATGAACGTCCCAATGACCACGTACACCATGTTGTGGCCCCTGAGGTCGCGTACCTCGCCGTTGGGTCCGTACTTGCCCATGCGGGCGCCCACGGTGTAGGCGCCGGCCAGCGCCAGCACGCCGCCGATGGTGTGAACCACGCCAGAACCGGCGAAGTCCACGGCCGCGGCGCCGATCCAGCTTTCCAGCTGCTCGCCGCCCAGCCAGCCGCCGCCCCACATCCAGTGCCCGTAGATCGGGTACACCAGCGCGGTGACCAGGAAGCTGTAGGCCAGGTAGGCGGTGACCTTGGTGCGCTCGGCCACGGCGCCGGCCACGATGGTGGCGGTGGTGGCGGCGAACACCATCTGGAAGAACCAGAACATCGCCGTCGACACGTCGTAGGCCTGGTTGACCAGGAAGAACCCGGAGTAGCCGATGAAGGCGTTGCCCTGTTCAAGTCCGGGGAAAAGTCCCGACCCGCCGAACATGAATGCGTAGCCGAAGGCCCAGAACGAGAGGCCGCCAGCCGCGAAGTCCAGGATGTTCTTGGTCAGGTAGTTGACGGTGTTCTTGGCGCGGATGAGACCGGCGCCCAGGAAGGCAAATCCGGCCTGCATGAAGAACACCAGGGCGCCGGAAAGCAGCGTCCATACGAAGGTGAGGCCGACAGTCGGGTCGGCCTCCAGCGTGGCCTCGCCCGAAGGATCGGCCTGGGCGAAGACCAGGTTGCGAATAAGCATGAAGGCCGTGAGCGCCAGCATCACGGCGGTCACCGCGCGAACAGTTAACGCCCAGCGGGGCGCGTCGCGCGTCCAGAGAAGCGACATCGTTGCGTGTCTCCGTTCAAAGAGAAAAGGGTTGAGTTCCGCGCCCGCGCGCCATCGCCGGGCATTCCCCATCGCCACGAGTCGTCTTCGGGCGCCTGCGCCGCACCTGCCGTGGCGGCACGTTGAGGGCGCGCGCCCCACGGGGATTCGTCCTCGATCCCCGCGCTCTGGACGTTTACATAGGCCGGCTCGCTTGACTCGTTTTGGCCAGAAGCTGCATAAGGGTAGCGCGTTGGTGCGGAGACGGCGAAGTGCGCCTGCCCACCGACCATCCAATGGCGCCTCAGTTTGGGGTCTCCGAACCCGCCCATTCCAAGGCAAGTCGAAAGGCACACTGGCGCGAGCGAGCCGCAAGTGCCGACGAGGATGGCGGCAGGTACGTTCGCCTGACGCTGGGCCGTATTGCAAAACGATGGCATTGCTGGCATCATGGAAGCATGCCCGTACAAATCACCATCCGCGGAGTCCCTGAGGCTGTGCGTGACGAACTGGCCGCACGCGCCGCGCTGAAACGCCAGTCCATGCAGGAGTTTCTGCGTGGCGAACTGGAGCGAATTGCGTCACGCCCCACCGTCGATGCGTGGCTAGCGAAAGTTCGAAGTCGAAAGTCAATCACGCAAACGCATATCAGTTCTTCGGAAATCCTGCGAGCGCGTGACGCCGACCGCACTTGACGCTGGTAGTCGACGCCTCCGTGCTTGTCGCGGCCCTGGTTAACTCGGGCCGCGACGGTCAGTGGGCGGAAGCGACGCTGGCCGAACGCGCTTTGGCTGGCCCGGAACTGGCGTTGGCTGAGGCCACCAATGTTCTACGACGCCATGAGCAGTTGGGACGGCTTTCGCGCTTTGAGGCTGCCTTCGCTTACGTCGACTTGCTGGACCTTGATATGGAACTGTTTCCGTTTGCCCCGTTCGCCGATCGGATCTGGGCGCTGCGAGAGAACTTGACGAGCTACGACGCCTGGTATGTCGCGCTGGCGGAGGCGCTGGAATGTCCGCTGGCCACACTTGACCGCAGGCTTAGTCGCGCCGCCGGACTTCGGTGTGAGGTGCTTGCGCCGCACGGCACGCCATGAGAGATCCCTGATTCCTCATCGGCCAATAGGCGTGCGGCGCCGGCACCTCGGTTGCCTCTGAAGGTCTTGGCGCTCCTCACTCGCGTGGCTACATCACCAGGTTTTCGCCGCCGTCCACGCCGATCACGTTGCCGGTGATCCAGGCGGCGTCGGCCACGGTCAGGGCCGCAATGGCGCGGGCTACGTCGTCGGTGGTGGTTATCCGTTTGGCCGGGTTCATGCGCCGGGCCTGGTCGATCATGGCGTCGTTGCCGGGGATCTTGCGCAGGGCGGGCGTGTCGGTGACGCCCGCGCGGATGGCGTTGGCCGAGATTCCCTGCGGGGCCAACTCCACCGCCAGTTGCCGGATGTGCTGTTCCAGGCCGGCCTTGGCGGCGCCGACGGGGCCGTAGCTGGGCCAGATGGTTGAGGTGCCGGCACTGGTCATGGCGTAGATGCGCGAGCCCTGGCTCATCAGGCCGCGCTCAACCAGGTCCTGGGACCAGTAGACGAGGGTGTGAGCCATCAGGTCCAGCGTCATGTCCATCTGCTTGGAGGTGACACCGGGCGTGTCGTCGGTTCCCACGTAGGGCACGGTGGTTCCGAACGCGATGGAATGCAAGAGCACGCGGATCGGCGGCTCGCCGCCCTGGACGTCCTCGCTGATCGCGTCCAGCACCCTGGTTCGCGCGGCTGGGCTGCCGGCGTTCGTGTTGAAGAAGCGCGCCTGACGACCCTGCGCCTCGATGTCCTGCTTGACCTCGTCCGCCAGGTGCTGGGTGTTGCGCCGGTCGAAGTGCACGCCGGCGATGTCCATACCGCAGGTGGCCAGATAGCGGGCCGTTGCGGCCCCGAATCCGCTGGATGCGCCAAGCACCAGGGCCCAGCCGCTCAGCTGAGGGTTCGGTTCTGCCATCAGGTCTCTCCGCGCGTCGGACTTTCGGCATCCTAACCCGCGCGATGGGTTGACGCGGCGCGCAGGCCTGCGCAGATTCGTTCCATGCGCACGCACCGTATCGGGATCCTGGGCTGCGGCTCGCGCGGTTGTGCGTTCGCCGCGGCGGTGGCCTCGCTGGACGAAGTCGAACTGGCGCTCTGCATCGATGACGACCTGGAAGCGGCCGACGCTTGCGCCCGTGCCCATGGCGGGGAGGCGGCGGCCTCCTGGGCGGGCCAGGGGCTCGACACGCTCATCATGACGCAGCCGACGTTGGATGCAGACCGCCTGGTGGCCGCCGTACAGGCGGGCAGCCAGGTGCTGGTGGATCCGCCGTTGGCCCGGGGTGTCGTCAGGGCCCGGCGCACGGCTCGCGCGGTCGCGGATGCGCCGAGTCGAATCGGCATGGCCTTTGCGTGGCGATTCGAGTCGCTGGTTCGACTGCTGCGCGGAATCGTGCCGGAGCCGCGGTTCGCTCACATCGGCGCGGTCATCGATCCAGGCCCGCCGCAGGCCCCGAAATCCGTGCTCGAAAGCGCCTGGGCCACACCCCACGCGGCGCTGGACCTGCTGATGCACCTGTTCGGCGCCGCGCCGGCGGAGATTGTGGCGGACGGCGGTCCCTTGCCGAGGGGGGACCGAGGAGCCGCGACCATCAGCGTGCCGCCACGCGCGGACGCCCTGGCAGCCGACCTCTACTTCGACCGCGAGCACCATGCGTCGCTGACGGTCGCCGGCGGCGACGCCGATCCCGAGCATGGCCCGGTGGTCGTGGATCTGACCGACGGCGCAACGCGAGTGCGAATCCGATCCAACTGGACGACCGCGGAGATCCAGCCTGTCGGCGATCGATCCGTGGATCCACCGCGGCTGCCGGGCGTCAGGCTGGAACGTGACGGTCGGTCCTGGCTAGCGCGAGTGGAGGCGGAGAGCCAATCGCTTCGCGACCTGGTGCGGGCCTTTGTCTGCCCCGGCGGGAGCGATACGCCGGTGCCGGGCCTGTCCGACGGCGTTCGGGCCGTGGCACTGACCCGCGCGGTGCTGGCCGGCGCCTCGTCGGGCCGCACGCAAACGCTGCACGCCGCCTGACATGGCCCGCCTGGGGATCTACGGCGGGACGTTCGATCCCGTGCACTGCGGGCATCTGGCCGTGGCGCACCGTGTGCGCGAGGCGTTCGACCTCAGCCGCATCCTCTTCATCCCGGCGCGCCAGTCGCCGCTGCGTGCCCCGCCGCTGGCCTCGGCTCGAGACCGGCTGGCCATGGTTCGGCGAGCTATCGATGGGACTCCGGGTTTCGAGGTATCGCCGATCGACAGCGAGCGGCCGGGGCCGTCATACATGATCGACACGCTGCGGGTTCTCGCTTCCGAGCATCCCGCCGCCGAGCTGTTCCTGATCCTTGGCGCCGACGCCCTGGGAGAACTTCCGGCGTGGCGCCAGGCCGGCCGGATTCTGACGACAACGCAGATCATCACCGTGCCGCGGCCCGGGCACTCGTCGACGATTCCCCAGGAGGTGCTGGCCCTGCATCCGAATGCCGACCGGCGGATCCACGTACACCAAATGCCGCCGGTGGACATCGCCGCCTCCCGGATCCGGGCGGCGTGCGCGCGGGGTCGACCAATTGACGCCTGGGTGCCGCCAGCCGTGGCCACGTACATTGCCGCTCGTCAGCTGTACGCCGACGGCGGAACCGAGCAGCCCGGAGCGATATGATTCAGCGGCCCGCGCTTATCCCGGTTTGTCTCTGAGCCCGATCCAACTCGCCCGCCACATCGTGGATGCGGTGGCCGCGCGCGGCGCCGCGGATACCCTGCTGCTGGACATCCGCGGCCTGAGTGTCCTGGCGGACTACTTCGTCATCACCACGGTTTCCAGCACCCCGCAGATGCGGGCCGTGCGGGACCTGCTGGACCGCGAGTTGAAGGGCGTGGCCGGACGACGTCCGATGATCGAAGGCGAGGCGGCGGACGCCTGGGTGCTGGCCGACTTTGGCGATGTCGTCGTTCACGTGTTTTCCGAGGACGGCCGGGCGTACTATCAATTGGAAGAGTTCTGGACGGAAGCGCCCGTCGTGTTGCGGGTTCAGTAGGGTCGGCCATGCGTGGATTCAAGATGCTCCTGCTGGGTGTGGGGCTTGCCTTTCCCGCTGGATTCGCGGCAGGTCTCGTGACCGCCTACGTTCTTACCTCGGAGCAGACCGCCAACTTTCGGCGTGAAGTCGCGCGCAAGTTCTTCGGCGTCGAACCCGGCGTCGACTTCGAGTCGCTCCACCAGTAACCGCGGCTTCGCTCAGGTTCCGAACGGACGGCCGACGCCGCTCAGTTGCGGAGCGCCACGACCGTGACGCCGTCGCCGCCTTCGTTCAGCGGCGCGGGATCGTGATTCCGAACCGAGGGGTGTCCGGTCAGAATTTCGGCCACCACGGCGCGGAGCACGCCCGTGCCCTTGCCGTGAATGATGCGCAGGGTGGACGCGCCTTGACGCAGCGCTTCGTCGACGCTGCGTTCCGACATTTCGGTCGCCTCTTCCGCCCGCATTCCGCGAATGTCGATCTCCTGCGTTCCGCCGCCTCCCGGCGCGCTACGGCGACGGCGCCGGGGACGGGGTGACGCTGGAAACACCCGCTGAAGTCTTGCGCGGTCGAACGAGGCCCGAGCGCTGCCAATGGCAACCTCCACGGACTGGTCGGTCAGGGTCAGCACCAGGGCCCGGCCGGAGAATCCGTCGGCCTCCACCTCGTCTCCGACGCGCACCTCAAGCGGGTCGCGCTGGGCGGGTTGCTCTGGCGGCGACGACGGCGGGGCCAGTCGCTTTTCCGTCGCCGCCAGGCTGGCGCGCGCCGTTCGCCGGGCGCCGGCCTGACCAGTGCGGGCCGCGCGCCGCGCATCCCGTAGAGCCTGCCGCGCGTCATGGAGCAGCCCGCGGGCTTCCCGCCGCGCGTTGCGCAGCAGGTTGTCGCGGTCGCGTTCAAGGTCCTCGACCTGCCGGTCAAGCTCTTGGCGCGATCGCTCGGCGGCGCTGCGTGCCTGCGCGCTGGCGGTGCGTTCGCGTTCCGCGGACGCTCGTGCGTTTTCTGCATCGACAATGGCGCGCTCCAGGTCCAGCGCCCCTTGGGCCATGCGTGCGCGAGCGTCCTCGACAATCGCGGCGTCGATGCCGAGCCGGTCCGCGATTTCCAGGGCATTGCTGGACCCCGGAATACCCTGCCGCAGGCGGTAGGTTGGACGCAGGGTGGCGTGGTCGAACTCCACGCTGGCGTTGCGCGCCGCCGAGTGCGCCGCGGCGAAGGCCTTGAGGGCCGGATGATGCGTGGTGGCCACCACGGTCGCGCCGCGCGCGAGCAGGGCGTGAATGACGGCCTGGCCCAGCGCCGCGCCTTCGTCCGGGTCGGTGCCGGCGCCAATTTCGTCCGCCAGCGCCAGGGCTCCCGTCCCGGCGGTCTCGACCATGGTCCGCAAGTTACGCACGTGCGAGGCAAACGTACTGAGGCTGTGTTCGATGCTCTGCGCGTCGCCGATATCGGCCACCACCCGCTCGAACACGGCCACCCGCGACCCCGGTTTCGCGGGCACGTGCAATCCGCAGGCGGCCATCAGGTGTAGGAGGCCCACCGTCTTCAGGGCCACGGTCTTGCCGCCGGTGTTCGCGCCGGTAATCACCAGCGCTCGCGCCTCGACGCCGTCGAGATGTACGTCGATTGGCACCGGCTGCTCCAGCAGCGGGTGGCGGGCCGACCGCAGATCGAATGAGGTGTCGTCGCTGACTTCCGGGGGAACCGCGTGGGTGGCTACCGCGGAGCGCGCCACCGCCAAGGTCCGGTCCAGGTCGGCCAGGGCCTGAACGGCGGCGTTGAGGGCTTGCCGCTCCGCGCCGACCGCCGCCGACAGCTCGAGCAGAATGCGCTCGACTTCGCGGCGCTCCGCCACTTCCAGCGAGCGAATCTCGTTCCCTGCGTCAATCGCCGACAGCGGTTCCATGAAGACGGTGGCGCCACTGGCCGACACGTCGTGGACGACACCCGGGAAGTCGCGCTGCCGTTCGCGCCGTACCGGCACGGTCAGCCTTCCGCGGCGCTCGGTAACCAGGCGTTCGCGTAGGACGTCCGACGAAACCTGCTGGATCATGCGTTCCAGGAGACGCGTCAGGCGCCCGCGCGCCCGCGCCAGCAGGCGTCGCAGGCGCGCGAGCTCCGGTGAGGCCTCGTCGCGAACATTGGCTTCTTCATCGATGGCGGCCGAGATGCGACCTTCCAGGTCCGGCGGATCGCTGGCGATCTCCACCAGCGACCAGAGGGCGGGAAGCTCGGCCGCCTGCCGGCCCACGGCCGCCACGGCCAGGCGCGTGGCGCGCAGGTGGTCGTGCACGTCCAGCAGGTCGGCCGGGTCCAGGCGCGAGCCGCGGGCCGCCCGCTCCGCCCGGTCGCGCACGTCCCGCGCGGCGCCCACGCTGAACGACGGGCTCACCTCGAGGAATTGACGACCCTGGGACGTGAGTTCCAGGCGGTCGCGAACCCTTGCGCGATCGGCGTCCGGGCGCAGCGCCAGCACCCCGGCCCGCGCGGCCGAGAATGAGGCGAAGTGGGCTATCCGTTCAAGAACCGCTGGCAGTTCCAGCAGGTCCACAGTCTGGGAGTCGGCGACGTTCATGCTCCGGCCATCATTGTCCACGGTCGCCGACGGCGCAGGTCACCCGGTCAAGTCAGCAGACCCAGCCGAATCACGCCAGCATGCGCCGGCGGCTCGGGATCCCGAAACGCAGGTGCGCGGTCTAGGGATCCAGACGGAACGGCGGGTAGCGGTCGGTCACGCTCAGGAAATAGGCGTTCACCCGAAGATTCCAGCGCAGGATCCCCACCTGGAAGTCAAAGAGCGCGCGCGGGTAGGAGCCCAGGATCAGAACGGCGATCCAGCCGATCACGGCCGCAATCCCGGCCACGAACCCCAGGATCGAAAGCACGATGAGGTGCGGAAGCAGAAGCAGCAGCTTGATCACGCCGCCGAGCAACGCCGCCAGCGCCAGCAGGCGTGAGGTTCGCTCCGGGTACTCGGCAACAACATCAACCGGGTAGTAGTCCATCCGTCCGCCTCAGTCCCTGGCTCGCGTGTACTTGACTCTAACCGAGACGGCGACCGCATCAACCAGGATGTCTTCAGCGCGCGGCGCCTGGGCCTTAGTTCCGGCGCGCGTCCAGCTTCTCCTGCAGGCGACGCAGCGCCTGCTCGATCCGCAAGTCCAGAAGTTCGTGCTCCAACGACAGGAGGTCGGCCAGCGAATCAGCTTCCAGCAGGCGCTGGGCGCTGCCCGGACCGGTGGGAATGCCGGCCGCGATCAGGTAGGCCAGTTGCAGTGGATCGTCCGGCAGTTCGAACTCGGGCATGTAGCCGGCCTGGATCTCGATCATGAGGGTGACCAGCCGCTCGAAGCGCTCGCGGACGTCTTCCATGGCCTGCATGGTGGAGTCGTTGGCGTCGGCCGGCATGGGCGCCAGTTCCACCTCGCCAACGACGTGCGGCTCCTCGGCCACGATGCGCTCGATCCGAAACCGCGTCTCGCCCAACGCCAGCAGGTTGAAGCGGCCGTC
Source organism: Chloroflexota bacterium (assembly GCA_022821645.1). Lineage (GTDB taxonomy): Bacteria > Chloroflexota > UBA11872 > UBA11872 > UBA11872 > UBA11872. The sequence continues at coordinate 73,013 of JAJEDE010000027.1, read as the reverse complement.
GGGCAGGTACTCAACCTTTTCCACTCGCGCGGTGGTGCCGATCTGGTAGGGAATCGCGGCCGGTCCCACTTCTTCGCCCTCGGCGATCAGCACGACGCCAAAGACTCCCTCGGTCTCGATGCAGCGGCCCAGCATGGTCCGGTAGCGCGGCTCGAAGATGTGCAGCGGCAGGCGCATGCCGGGGAACAGCACCGTGTTGAGCGGGAATAGGTCGAGCCGCATGGCGCAGTCTAGGCGGTAGGCGAGGGCCGTAAGGTTTGCCACATTGCCGGTGTCAATCTGGCTGATACATTGAGGCGCCCTGACCAGGAGAACTCACCGGACTGTCGCCCGAGGGCGGGCGTGGAGGCTTCCGGGCCGACATGAGCGAAATCGCCATCCAGACGTGGGGCCTGACCAAGCACTACGGCGACGTCGAGGCGCTCACCGACCTGAACCTGGAAGTCCGTACCGGTGAGATCTTCGGCTATCTGGGACCCAACGGCGCCGGCAAGACCACCACCATCCGCATGCTGATGGGGTTGATGCGGCCCACGCGCGGACGCGCCGAGGTGCTGGGTCTCGACGTCCACCGCGACGGTCCCGCCGCCCGCGACGCCATGAGCTTCATGCCCAGCGACAGCAGCCTCTACACGTTCATGAATGTCGGGCAGTACCTGGACGCCTTCGGCAGCCTGACCAACGCGCCAAAGAAGCGGCGCGACGAGTTGACCGAGCGGCTGGAACTGGACACGTCCCGCAAGATCGGCGACCTCTCCATGGGCAACCGTCAGAAGGTCGTGGTGGTACGGGCGTTGCAGGAGGACGTGCCCGTCTACGTCGTCGACGAACCCACGCGCGGCCTGGACCCGCTGATCCAGCAGGAGTTCGGCAAGATCATCAGCGAGATGCGCGACGAGGGGCGCACCATCCTGCTCTCCACGCACGTGCTGTCCGAGGCCGAGGCCCTCTGCGACCGCGTGGGCATCCTGCGCCTGGGGCGGCTGGTGCAGGTGGATACGGTCGCCGACCTCAGCGTCGCGCGCGTGCGGCGCGTCACCGTCACGTTCGATGGCGAGGTCCCGGCCCACCTGTCGCTTCCCGGCGTCAGCGACATCAGCATCGAGGACGGCGCCGCCCGCTTCGAAGTCAGCGGCTCGATCGATCCGGTCATCAAGGCCCTGGCGCAATACACCGTGGTCGACCTGGAGACCGACGAGCCCAGCTTTGAGGAGTCGTTCCTCCAGCACTACGAAAGCGAGGGTGGTGCATGAACCTCAGCATCATCCGCGTGACCCTGCGCACCCGGCGGCTCGCGACCATATGGTTTGACCTCGGGATTTTCGCGTTGGGCTTGCTGATCATGGGCCTGTGGCCGCTGTTTGCCGAAAACTGGGACGACCTCACCCAGGCCATGGGCGGCAGCGAGGTCTTCGGCGGCACCCAGGTTACGGGGGCGACGGCGCAGCAGAACACGTTCTACAGCTACTTCAGCTCGCAGTACACCAGCACCCTCATGCTGGTGCTGGCCTACTTCGGCGTCTGGTTCGGAGCCGGGCTGATCACGCGCGACTTCGGGTCCGGCACGCTGGACGTGCTGCTGGCCGCGCCGATCAGCCGCACGCGTTTCCTGCTCTCGCGCATCGCGGCCCTGCTGATCCTGACGACCGTGGTGATTGCCGCTTCCTACGTTGCCATCCTGATCGGCGCGGCCATCTGGGCCGCCGAGGTTGAGTTGGGCGCGCTGGAGTTGCTGCTGGTCCACCTGCAAATGCTGGTCTTTACGCTGGCCATCGCCGGCGGCGGGCTGCTGCTGGCGACGCTGATCCTGCAGCCCGGCCGCACCTACGGTCTGGCCGCCGGCATCATCGTCATCATGTTCGTGTTGCTGATCGTGGCGGACATCGCCTCCAACCTGGAGTGGCTGGAGAAGGTCAGCATCTTCGGATACTGGAACCCGGTGGACCAGTTGGGGCCCGGCGACTTCATCTGGCGAGACACCCTGGTGCTGGGGGTTACCGCGGTGGTTACGGCGGTCCTCGCGCTCGCCATCTTCCGGCGTCGCGATATCGTCGCCTGAGTTCGGGCTGCCGCGGGCGCGCGGCATTGCGATACTCAGGGTTGCGTCACTCGTCCGAAAACCCACGAAAGTCCTGCCTTGCCGCGCGCCGAGGGCTCGGAAACGCTCGAGCTCGGGGACCCCGCGCCCCGCTTCACCCTGCCGCTCGCTTCGGATCCCGACCAGCTCTGTGAGATTCCCGCCAGGGGTCAGTGGCAACTCCTGATTTACCTCCGCCATACCTGGTGACCGAACTGCCGGAGGTATCTGGCGCAGCTCGCGGGCGAGCTGGAGGAATGGAGCCGGCGCAAGGTGCGTATTGCGGGGGTGTACGGGCAGGGGCCCGAGGGCGTGCGGCGCTTCGCGAGAGGCCTGACGCTGCCGTTCCCGCTGCTGGCCGATCCCGATCGCGCCGCGATCCGCCGCTATGGCGTCTACGTCCGCGCCAACTTCGAGTCCTGGAACATCGCCCGTCCCAGCGTGTTCCTGGTCGATCCCAGGGGCCGCATCCGCTTCATCAGCGTCGGCGCCCACCAACGCGACTGGCCGGATTCCGGCGACCTCCTCGCCATCATCGATGGCGCCACCTACACCTAGGCAGAGCGGCCGTCGGCCAACGTTCGTAGTCCTTAAGGCCGATTCGGCAGGTGAGAATTACGCCGTTCGGGCGATGGCGCACAGCGCGGCCCCGCCTACAGTGAGTTGCGTGAACGCCGCACAAGGAGCGCCAAATGCGCAGCTTGCCCAGGAATCCTCGGCCATGACCGACGTCGTCATCCAAACCAACGCGCTCACCAAGCGCTACGGCCGCGTACTGGCCGTGGACCGGCTCTCGCTCCAGGTGCCGCGCGGCCACGTGTTCGGACTGCTCGGCCCCAACGGCGCGGGCAAGACGACGGTGATGGGCATGTTGCTGGGGCTGGTTCGCCCAACCTCCGGCAGCTTTAGCCTGCTGGGCGCCAACGGCGGCGGCCGGGACGCCCTGCGACGCATCGGCGCCATCGTCGAAACGCCGGCGTTCTACCCGTATCTCTCCGGCCGCCGCAACCTGGCCTACTTCCAGGGCGTCATGGGTCGAAACGACCCCCGCGAACTCGACCGGCTGCTGGACCTCGTCGGGCTGGCCGACCGCTCCAACGACGCCTTCAAGACCTACTCCCTCGGCATGAAGCAACGCCTGGGTCTGGCCTACGCCCTGCTGGGCGATCCCGAACTGCTGCTGCTGGACGAGCCCACCAACGGCATGGATCCCGCCGGCATGGCCGAAGTTCGCGACCTGATTCGCGATCTCGGCCGCGAAGGCCGCACGATCCTGCTTTCCAGCCATCTGCTCAACGAGGTCGAGCAGGTCTGCGACAGCGTGGCCATCATTGCCAGGGGGCGCCTGGTGGTGCAGGGCGACGTGGCCGACCTGCTGCGGCCGCAGGAGCAGGTGCGGCTACGGACCACCGACGACGCCAGGGCCCTGGAGATCCTGACGGCATCGGCTGAGGTAGAGGCCGCCAGCGCCGAGGACGACGCGCTGGTGGTGACGATCGCGCACGAACGCTCGTCCGAGCTGACCGCCCTGCTCAGCAAGCAAGAGGTCTACGTCACGGAAATCGCGCCGCTGCAGGTCTCGCTGGAGCAGTACTTCCTGGACATCACCGGCGAGAACGGAGAACGGTCCGAATGATCGCCGATGTGCTGACCCTCACCCGCTGGGAGTGGTTCAAGCTTCGTCACCGCTGGATGCCCTGGATTCTCCTGGCCATCACCGCGCTCCTGGTACAGGTCAACTTCTGGGTCACCTACGTCTTGTTCCGCAACGGCAGTGAGGTGATGGTGGGCGAAGGCGGCGGGTCGAGCGACGTCACCGTGTCGACCAGCGACCAGTTCCTCGAGATGTTCGCCTTTCCGACCAGCCTCGCCAACGGACTCGTCGCCGGGCGCGGGTTTGCGGGGATCCTGGTGATGATCCTGGCCGCGTCCCTGATCGGAAGCGAATACGGCTGGGGCGCCCTGCGCACCGTGCTGACCAAGGGCACGGGGCGCTGGACGTTGCTGGCTTCCAAGCTGATGCTGTTGACCGGGCTGAGCGCCGGCGCGCTGATCGTGGCCACCGCCGCGCTGGGCGTCAGCAGCGTGATTGCCCTCACTACGCTGGACGCCAACTGGATCGCGGCCTCCGCCGATTGGTCCGGCCTCGGCATCGGGTTCGGCAAGGCCGTCTACGGCATGCTGCCGTACGTTGCGCTGGCCGTGTTCGCGGCGGTCGTGACCTCATCCACGGGCGCCGCCATCGGCATTTCGCTGGGCTACTACTTCGCCGAATCGATCCTGCTCGGCGTGCTGATGCAGTTCGACTGGTTCGAACGCATCGACGTCTTCATCCTGGGTCAGGCTGTCAACGGCTGGATGGAGAGCTCGGCCGGCGGCGTGTCGTTCGGTTCGGCCTCGCTGCCGGACGCGACCCAATCCTTCGTCGTCCTGGCGGGCTACGTGGTCGTTCTGACCGGCGCCGCCTTCTGGCTGTTGCATCGCCGCGACATCGCCGGCGCCAAGGGCGAATAGCGGACCATGCGCGAAACTACGACGTTGCCGAGGCTTCGGTCGCAACACGACCATTCGGCAATCGGAAAAAGCGAGGAACATCCCAAATGACTACCGAGGTTCTGTCGCTCACCCGCTGGGAGTGGTTCAAGCTGCGCCGCCGTCGGATGCCCTGGATCCTGCTGTTCGTCAGCGTGCTGCTGTTGCAGATCACCTTCTGGAGCGCCTACGCCTTGTTCCGCGTCGGCGATGAAGTGACGCTGGGCGACGGCGGAACCGCCAGCGTCAGCGGCGACTTCCTGGGACTCCTGGCCTTTCCGAACAACGCGGTGATCGGGCTGGCAATCTCCCACGGGTTCAGCATCATCCTCATCATGATCCTGGCCGCCTCGCTGACCGGGACCGAATATGGCTGGGGCACGGTGCGCACGGTCCTGACGCGCGGCGCCGGACGCTGGCAGTTGCTGGCGTCTAAGCTGCTGCTCGTCGCGCTCTTGGGCGTTGGCGCGCTGATCGTCGGGGCGCTCAGCATGGCGCTGAGCAGCTTCATCGCCTCGCTGACCGTGGAAGGCGGCGCCTGGCTTGCCGAGTCGGCGGAATGGGGCGAGGTGGCGCGTACGTTCGGTAAAGCCATCTTTGGGTTACTGCCCTACGTTGTGCTTGGGGTGTTCTTTGCCGTCCTGACCACGTCCTCCGGCACGGCCATCGGGCTGGCGCTCGGCTATGCCGTGGCCGAGGGCATTGTCATCAGCATCCTGGCGAACTTTGACTGGTTCGAGCGCTTCTCCGGCTACATCCTCGGCCAGGCGGTCGGCGGCTGGCTGGGCACGGACGGAGGAGCACTCTTCTCCGGTGGCGGCGACGAATCGTTTGGCGAAGCCGCCGTCCTCGCCATGCAACCCGAAGCCCTGCAGGGCTTCCTGGTCTCGCTGGCCTACATCGTGATCCTCAGCGGCCTGTCTTTCTGGATCTTCCAACGCCGCGACATCGCCGGCGCCAAGGGCGAGTAACGGTCCATCGGGGAAATTTCGGCCCCGCCAACTGCGGTGCGCTAACTTCTGCACGCCATGGTTGAGGAACAGTAGGAGCCCATTTGACTGCTGAAGTCTTGGCGCTCACCCGCTGGGAGTGGTACAAGCTTCGCCGCCGCCGGTTGCCCTGGATTCTGCTTTTGGTCAACGTGATGCTGATGCAGCTCACGTTCTGGATCTCATACGCCTCTTTTCGTGCCGGCGACGAGATAACTCTTGGTGTTGACCCAAGCACGGGGATCGTGGGTGCTGTCCCCGCGGAAGTTCTGGCCCTCCCGAACAGCGCGGTTTTCGGCCTTCTGGCCTCTCACGGCTTCGTGGCGATTCTCATCATGATCCTTACCGCCCCGGTAACGGCAACCGGGTACGGCTGGGGCACCACGCGCCCCGTGCGACGAGTAAGCGACACGCGTTGGCTGTTCTTGGCTGCAAAGCTCCTACTTGTCGCGCTGTTGGGCGCCGGCGCAACGCTAGTTGGGACTCTCTTGGTGACGCTTAGCTCCCAGATCGCTTACGTAACCTTGGAGGGCGGCCGAGGGATACCCGCCTCCGCGGCGTGGGGCGAGTTGATCCGCACGTTTGCGAAGGTCGTCTACGGGCTGTTTCCCTGGATCGCCTTGGCGACACTTTTCGCGGTCCTTACGAGATCCACTCGTTTAGCCGTCGGGCTGTCGCTTGGTTACGCCGTCGTCGAGAGCATCGTGTTCGAGAGCCTCACGGGATTTGAGTGGTTCGAGCGGGTTTCGGGTTTCGTCATGAGTTGGGCAATCGATGACTGGCTGGGAAGCACGGAGGCGCAGCTGGCTTCCATCGGTATCGGCGACGACTCGTCGCTTGGCACTGCCGCAGCCGTCGCCGCGCAGGCGGAAGCCCTCCAGGGCTTCCTGGTCTCGCTGGCCTACATCGTGATCCTCAGCGGCCTGTCCTTCTGGATCTTCCAACGCCGCGACATTGCGGGCGCAAAGGGCGAATAGCCAGCGAACGGTGGTCAGTGATTGGTGACTGGTGGCCAGCCTCTTCAAGAGTCACTGACCACCAGCCACTGATCAAAGTCTTGACCGTCGCTGGGTCGGCGGCGACACTCCAAACCTGTAGAAAAGGCGTTGACGGAAACGCGTTTGGCGGGCGGCCCGCCGCAGCGAGCCCGGGACGGTGAAAGCCGGGCGGTCAGGGTCCCGTCGGAACATCCTTCCCGAGCCGCCGGTCGAAGGCCCCCAGGGGCAGGTAGAACCGGACGGAGTTGCGCTCCGTGATCGGCGCAACGGCATCCGCCTCGCGGCGCGTGCCGGCTGAGCGGCGCGGTCCTGGTGGCCGCGCAACGCGGGTGGTACCGCGGGTTAACCGACCCGTCCCGTTGGGGACGGGTTTTTTCGTTGTTGGAGCGACATGGCAACCGAAGCACTGTTCTACGCCGACAGCTACCTGCGCGACTTTGAGGCCACGGTCACGGCCGTGCGGCCGGACGGGGTCGCGCTGGACCGTACGGCCTTCTATCCGCACGGCGGCGGGCAGCCCACAGACCTTGGCGAACTGCGCGCCCACGGCCAGGTCTGGCCGGTGACGGCCGTGCGCCGCCAGGGCGGCGACATCGTCCACCGGCTGGAAGGCGAAGCGCCACCAGTCGGCACCGAACTGACCGGTCACCTCGACTGGGACCTGCGTTACGCCTTCATGCGCCTGCACACCGCGCTGCACGCCCTCTCCGGCGTGGTTTGGACCGGCTGGCAGGCCGACGTGACCGGCAGCCACATCTACGACGACGGCGGCAAGGCCCGCATGGACTTCTCGCTGGAAGGCATCCGCATCAACGACGTGCGCGACGAGATCGGGGAGCGCCTGAACGCCGAACTGGCCGCCGCCCGGCCCGTGCGCGCCTATGAACTGCCCCGCGCCGAAGCCCTGGAACTGCCCGACCTGATCCGCACGCACGTCAACCTGGTACCGGCCCACATCGCCAACATCCGCATCGTGGAAATCGAGGGCCTGGACCGCCAGGCCGACGGCGGCACCCACGTCGCCAACACCAGCGAGGTCGGCCGCGTCGCCATCATCAACGCCGCCAACAAGGGGCGCATCAACCGCCGCCTCGAAATCGCCCTGACAGACGAAGCCCATGAGTGACGAAACTTCCAGCCCGACCAAGCCGAAGTCCGCCTTCGAACCGCTGCCGGACGAACTGGACTTCCCGTCCATGGAACGGCGGATGCTGGAGTTCTGGGCCGAAGAGGACACATTCAATCGCCTGCGCGACAAGAACGTCGACGGCCCGCGCTGGTCCTTCTTCGACGGCCCCATCACCGCCAACAACCCGATGGGCGTGCACCACGCCTGGGGCCGCACCTACAAGGACGTCTACCAGCGTTACCGCGCCATGCGCGGCTACCACCAGCGCTATCAGAACGGCTTCGACTGCCAGGGCCTGTGGCTGGAGGTTGAGGTCGAGAAGGACCTCGGCTTCAACTCCAAGCGCGACATCGAGGAATTCGGCCTGGAAGCCTTCGCCGACGCCTGCCGCGAGCGCGTGGAGAAGTTCTCGGGCGTGCAGACCAACCAGTCCGTTCGCCTCGGCCAGTGGATGGACTGGGACGACTCCTACTTCACCCACTCCGACACCAACATCGAGCACATCTGGCACTTCCTGCGGCGCTGCAACGAGCGCGGCTGGATCGACGCGGCGCAGCGCGCCATGCCCTGGTGCGCCCGCTGCGGCACCGCGCTCTCGCAGCACGAGTTGATCGACACCTACGAAGAAGTTGAGCACGACGCCGTCTACGTGCGGCTGCCCATCCACGGTCGCCCCGGCACCTGGCTGCTGATCTGGACCACCACGCCCTGGACGCTGGCCGCCAACGTGGCGGCCGCCGTCCATCCCGACCTGACCTACGTCGAGGTGGCGGCGGACGACGGGCGTTACCTCCTGGCCGAAGCCGCGATGTCAGACGTCTTTGGAGAAGACGCCGAAGTCGTTGGCAAGCACCAGGGCAAAGACCTGCTTGACCTGACGTACGTCGGACCGTTCGACGACCTGCCGGCCGTGCGCGGCGTGACGCACCGCGTGATTCCCTGGACGGACGTTGGCGCGGACGAGGGCACCGGCGTCGTGCACATCGCGCCCGGCGCCGGTGAGGAGGACTTCCGCCTCGGCCAGGACCTGGGGCTCGAGGTGCTGGTGCCCATCGACGAGAACGGCGCCTACACCGACGGCTACGACTGGCTGACCGGCCGCGATGCCCGCGAGGTGGCCGACGACGTGGTCTCCGACCTGCGCAAACGCGGCCTGCTGCATCGCCACCACACCTACACCCACCGCTACCCCCACTGCTGGCGCTGCCAGGAAGAGCTGGTGTTCCGGGTGGACGACGAGTGGTTCATCCGCGCCGACGAAGTCCGCCAGCCGATGCTCGACGCCGCGGCGACTGTGAGTTGGACGCCCGAGTACGCCGGCGCGCGCATGGCCGACTGGCTGCGCAACATGGGCGACTGGAACATCTCCCGCCGCCGCTACTGGGGCCTGCCGCTCCCCTTCTACCCCTGCAAGTCCTGCGGGCACCTGACCGTGATCGGGTCCAAGGCCCACCTCGAAGAGCGCGCCGTCGAGGGCATGGACCAGTTGCGCGAACTGCACCGCCCCTGGATTGACCGCGTGACGATCCGCTGCGAGTCCTGCGAGTCGCCCACGCAGCGCATCGACGCCGTCGGCGACGCCTGGCTGGACGCCGGCATCGTGCCCTTCTCAACCCTCGGCTACCTGGAAAACAGCGAGGAGTTCGAGAACTGGTACCCGGCGGACTTCATAACCGAGATGCGCGAGCAGATCCGGCTGTGGTTCTACTCCATGCTCTTCATGAGCGTCACCATCCGGAACCAGTCGCCGTACCAGTCGGTCTTCGTCTACGAGAAGCTCAACGACGAAACCGGCCGCGCGATGCACAAGAGTTGGGGCAACGCCATCGACTTCGGCGAAGCCGCCGAGCGCATGGGCGCGGACGTGATGCGCTGGCTGTATGCCGGGCACAACCCGCTCTACAACATCAACTTCGGCTACGGCCCCGCCACCGAAGTCAAGCGCCGCATGCTCACGCTCTGGAACGTCTACTCGTTCTTCGTGACCTACGCGCGGCTGGACGGCTTTGACCCCACTGCGCCCCGCATCCCCGTGGCCGAGCGTCCCGACCTGGACCGCTGGGCGCTCTCACGCCTGCAAGGCCTCATCGACACCATGACCGCCTCGCTGGACGACTACCTCGTGCACCGCGGCGTGCAGGCCGCCCAGGAGTTCATCGAGGAGCTGTCCAACTGGTACGTGCGCCGCGGACGCCGCCGGTATTGGAAGTCGGACTCCGACGACGACAAACAGGCCGCCTACCAGACCCTCTACGAGTTGCTGACCAGCCTGGTACGGCTGCTAGCCCCGGTCATGCCCTTCTGGACCGACGACATCTACCAGAACCTCGTCCGCCGCGCCGACCCCGACGCGCCCACCAGCGTCCACCTCACCGACTGGCCCGAGGCCGATGACGCGTTGCGCGACCCTGATCTGGACGCGGCCATGGCCCTGGTCCAGCAGGTCGTCCGCGCCGGCCGCGCCGCCCGCAACAGCGCCAACGTCAAGCTGCGCCAGCCGCTGCGCTCAGCCCTGGTACGGGTCGCCGCCGCCGATTGGGAGGCCGTGACGGCGCTGCAACCGCACGTCCTCGATGAACTCAACGTCAAGCAACTGCGGCGCATGACCTCCGAGCACGAACTGGTGGACTACCAGGTGCGCCCCAACTACCGCGCCCTCGGCCCGCGCTTCGGCCGCCAGGTCCGCCAGGTCGCCGCCGCGCTGGCCGCGCTGGACGCACCGGCGGCCGTGCGCGAGTTGGACGAACTCGGCTCGCTCCACATCGAGGTCGACGGAGTGACCGAGACGCTGGAGCCGGGTGATCTGGACGTTCGCCGCACACCCAAGGAAGGCTTCGGCGTCGCCGAGCAGGACGGCGTCATCGTCGCCATCGCCACCGACATCGACGACGAACTCGCGCGCGAAGGCCTCGCCCGCGAACTCGTCCACGCCACCCAGGGCCTCCGCCGCGCCGCCGGCCTGGAAGTCTCGGACCGGATAAATCTCTGGCTCGACGGCCCGGCAGCACTGCACGAAACCTTGGCCGCGCACGAGTCCGAAATCGCCGCCGAGGTCCTGGCCGTGGAGGTCAACGAAGGCATGCCACCGGAGCGCGCCGCCGAGGCCGCCCCGACCCTCAACGGTGTTCGCGTAACGGTGCGCCTGGCCCGAACCTGAGTTCGGACCGACCGTCGCCGCCGAGTGGCTGAGGTTCTTACGCCCTAGCCGAAGAAGCGGTCAACCGCGACCGCGATGGCGACGGCGGCAGTCACCGAACCAAGCATCAAGCCGATCATCCACTTGATCAGATCGGCCCGCAGATTGGCGAAGTCGGACTTCAGTTCACCGCGCAACTCGGCCAAGTCCGCCTTGGTCGCGAAGTGCGCGAGGCTGCGGTCCAATTCCTCAAGCAGGTCATCGCGGGTCAGCGCAGCGGCGCCAACATTCGGGTCGGACATTCGGATGTCTCCCATGTCAAAGGACTGTAGAAGAACTGTTTCGACGTCCTGGATACGACGGCAGCCGGCGACGGGTGTATTCACCGACCGTCGCCCCCGAGTAGCTGAGGTTCTGTCGAGCTATCCGAAAAAGCGGTCCACCGCGACCGCGATGGCGACGGCAGCAGTCACCGAACCAAGCATCAAGCCGATCATCCACTTGATCAGATCGGCCCTCAGATTGGCGATTTCCGCCTTCACTTCGCCGCGCAGATTGGCGATCTCAGTCATCAGATCAGCGCGCTGAGCGGCGAGGTCTTCCTTGGTTGCGTAGTGCGCGAGGCTGCGGTCCAGTTCCTCACGAAGTTCTGCACGGGTCAGTGCCATTGCGCTGATGCTCGGGTCGGCCATTGGACGTTTCTCCAGTTGAAGGTTGAAGTGTGTCAGGCCGCCCGTAGAGCAATCCTAACAATCGACCGCAGGTCACTCCGACCCGCCGTACCGGTCGCCCACCCGAAAGGAAGCCGTACGCCGGCACGCCTCTACTCCGCCAGCGCCACCTCCACCACCCCCTCCGTCACCCGCACCTTGTAGCTGCGGGTGCGGTGGCCGAAGGGTGGGTTGATGACCCAGCCGTCGGTGACGTCGTAGACCCAGCCGTGCAGGGGGCAGGTGAGCTCGCAACCGACCAGTTGCCCGGAGGCCAGCGGGTAGCCGGCGTGCTCGCAGAGGCCGTCCAGGGCGTGGTAGCGGCCGTCCACGTTGGCGATCACGATTTCGGCCTTGTCCAGGAACACCGACGACAGCCGGCCCGGCGGCGGCAGCAGCGAGGCGGGGCCGACCGGTTGGAACTCCGGCTGCTCAGCCGAGGTCACGACGCATCACCGTGACGTCCACGCGTTGATCACCCAGGTCGAGAGCGCCCGGTTGCACGACTTCGGCAACGAAACCCGCCTCACGCAGCGCGGCCAGCCGTTCCTCCGCCACTCCAAACGCACGCACCGCCCGCACGTCGTTCGCGGCGGCGTGCTCCAGGGCGGCCTCGATCACCGCACCCGCGCGGTCCACGTACGCCGGCGCCGCCTGGAACTCCATCGTCGCGTTGGCCGATACCGGCGCGTGGGTGGGCGCCCACAGGTTGGCCGAGGCCACCAGCCGCCCGTTGTCGTTCACCAGCACCTTCCAGGCGTTGGCCGCACTGGTCGCATGCCGCGTCATCGAGTTGAAGAACGGCCGCAGGCACCCGCTGGCCTGCACCTTCGGCGGCGCGTAGAACATGGCCTCGGTGTAGTCGCGCACGATCCACTCGACTGGCGCCAGCAGCATCACCAGGCCCGTGTAGGCCCCAATGTCACCCAGCCGGATGTCGCGGATCGCCCCGTCGCCCGCCCGGCCAAAGAACTGCTCGTCAAAGTCGTCCGCGTCAGTCCCCGGCCGCAGCGCGCGATAAGTCAGCCCGTTGTAGTGCCGGTAGCCGTGCTTCTCGTAGATGTGCTGTGCCACCGGGTTCACCGTCCCCAGGTAGCTCACCTGGCCGCCGACCGTCCAGAATCCCTGGATCGACAACTCCGTCAGCCGCTGCGCAATTCCCTTGCCGCGCTGCTCCGGTTCGGTGAAGACGAACCCGTAACCGCCCATCTCGGGCAGGTCGCCGTCGGTCCCGTGCCAGGCCGTCCCCACCACCGTCCCGTCGATTCGTCCGACCAGCATTGTGTCGGCCAGCGACGGGTCGTGGGTCCCGGCCAGGAATTCCGCCAGGAACCCGCCTTCGGTTGGGACCATCCAGGGATCGAACGGGCGGGTCAGAAAGCTGTAAATGTCGTGCTGAACCGCGGTGGTGCCACGCCCTTCACCCGGTCCCAGCACGCTCGCCACCAGGTCCTCGCCATTCGGCAGCGCGAATACCTTTTCCATGCCGTTTGATCTCCGGGTGCGCGTTCGTGGGTGCCACAATAGCCGCTCTGACACCTGAATGAAGGAGCAGGACGTATGTCGCTACAGGGAAAGGCCGCATTGGTCACCGGCGGCGGAACCGGCGTGGGCCGGGCCACGGCGCTCATGCTGGCCGAACGCGGGGCCAACGTGGCCGTCAATTACTCGCGCTCGGCCGACGAAGCCGCCCAGACCGCCGCTGACATCCAGGCGCACGGCGTCGAGGGCCTGGCCATCCAGGCCGACGTCGCCTCGGACGCCGCGGTCGTGGCCATGGTGGAGCAGACTGTCGCCGCCTTCGGCCGCCTGGACATCGTGGTCAACAGCGCTGGCACCACGTTCTTCGTCGATTACGACGACCTGGACGGCATGAAGGACGAGTACTGGGACCGCATCCTGGCGGTCAACCTCAAGGGCCCCTTCTTCGTCAGCCGCGCCGCCGCCCCGCACTTGAAGGCTAGCGGCGACGGCGTGATCGTCAGCATCTCGTCGCTGTCGGGCATCACCGGCACCGGCTCCTCCATCGCCTACGCGGCCTCCAAGGGCGCGCTGAACACCATCACCAAGTCGCTGGCCCGCACGCTGGCGCCCGAGATTCGTGTCAACAGCGTGGCTCCCGGCCCCATCGACACACGTTGGATGATCGGGCACGAGGACTTTCTGCAACGGGCCGTCGACCGCAGCCCCGTCAATCGCGCGGCTACGCCTGAAGACATCGCCGCCGGCGTGCTCCTGCTGGTCGAGAACCCGATCATGACCGGCGAGGTCCTGGTGATGGACAGCGGCTGCGGGCTATAACGTCGAACTCCGGCCAGTTCCGGAACCCTCGCTTAACGACTGGAACCCCCGCCGCGGCGGGGGTTCCGTTCATCACCGTGCGTCCACGGGACTACTGCTGGAGCGGCGTCCTACTCCTGGGTGTGCCCCGTGCCCCCGCAGCGGGAGCAAGTGCGCCAGAAAGCCGTCTCACCGTAGTAAGCGCGGCTGACGTGGCGACCCGTGGGGGCGTAGCGCAGCGATCCGCGCCCACCGCAGCGGGCGCAAGCTTCGTGCCCGCTAGTCGCGGTGTAGGTGGCCCGTGGGCCGACGTAGTGAGTCATCGTTCCCTCCTCGTAGTGGGAACTTCCGCCAGATCTCCACGATCCGGTCTGCGGGCTGACGCCGTTGTCAGCACCTTCAATGTACACAAAAGCCGTGCCCCGTCAAGCTGCGTCGCCTTCCGGAATGGGACGCCTCTGTGGAGGGCCCCGATTAACGCCTGAAGGGCGCCGGGGATACCCCGGCGCCCTTCAACGCGGGCGGACCCTGAGCGTGCTAGCGGCCCGGCGCGGTGCGCAGGAAGTACACGACCTTCCAGAGTTCTTCTTCGGTCATGCCGCTGGTGTCCGTGGGTCGCGGCGCATCGGCAATGCACTGCTCGCGAAGGTTCTCGCGAGTCTGAATCGCGACGTTGAACTCGGTGTGCTGCGTGCCCAGCTCTTGCGGCAGGCTGTGCGGCACGTCACCGACATCGTCCTCGCCGATCGCGGTGTTGCCGTGCCAGGCCTTCAGGAAGACCGAGCCCGGGTTGGCGCTGAGTTCGGCCTGGAATTCCTCGGTTTTAAAGCTCGCCGGCCGCGGCGAATAGAGCTGGTACTGCGGGCCAAAGCCGTCCGCCGCATAGCCGTGGCAGGTGGCGCAGGTCGTCAGGTAGATCTGCTCACCCTCGGCAAGCAGGGCCTCGTTGTCGGGACAGGGGTTCGGCGGGCAGTTGCCGGCGGCAACGCAGGCAGGTTCAGGAAACTCGGTGATCCCCGGAGGTTCACACGCCGCAAGCACGGCGAGCGCGACCAACGCGACCGCCAGAGCGCCGATCAAGCCTCGGCGCAGCGAAATCTTCATACTCCGTCCCCCAGGGTTGGCCGTTGGTTGTTGGCTTCAAGCAGTCAATGTAACGCGCTCCCTTCCCCACGCGCCACCACGCGTCCCTCCCGGCGCCTCGGTTTCCGAAGGACCTGCCTCCGCGTTCGCCAGCGGCCGGAACCTCATGCTTCCGCACCGGCGGTGAACGGCCGCTGCCCGAAGCGTTACGCTTACGCCGCGTACGGTCTGGAGACCCGGCCATGCGAGCGGCGCTTCACACGCTCATGTTCGGCGGCTATCCCCTGGACCGCGTGGCGCCCATCGCCCGCGACATCGGTTACCACGGAGTCGCGCTCATGTGCCGCCCGCCGCACCTCGACCTCGACACCCCCGGTCCCTCCGCCCGCGCTGGCTCCCGGGTCCTCACCGAAGCCGGCCTCCAGGTCGTCGGGCTGGCCTCCGGCCTCGGCCGACCCGAGTCCTTCGCCGGCGCACCCGCCCAGGCCGAACTGGATGGCGTCCGCCGTGCCCTCCAGGCCGCCAACATCCTTGGCGCCGGCTTGCTCCGACTCTGGGGCGGCGCCGACGGCCTGTCGGTTGACAATCCCGACGATCTGGCCGCCGCCTCGGCCTGGTACGGCCAGGCCGCCAGCCTCGCCGAAGAAGCCGGCGTACGCGTCACCATCGAGGTCCACGCCCAGGGCCTCGCCTCCAGCACCGACGCCACCTGCCGCCTGGTCGACGCCATCGACCACCCCAACCTCGGCGCCGCCCTCGACACCGGCAACCTGCACGCCGCCGCTACGTCCGTCGGCGCCGACGATGTCGCCCAACTCGGTGCCCGAATCTTCGATGTTCACGTCAAGGACATGCGCGGCTTGCCGGACGCCGACGGGCACACCCTGGAAGTGGATGGCCGCTACTACGTCCACGTGCCGCTGGGCGAGGGCGACGTGGGCAACGGCGACACCCTGCGCCAACTCGCCGCCGGCGGCTACACCGGCTGGATCGCCAATGAATCCGAATGCGCCTGGCCCGACTGGGAGACCTCGGTCGCCGCCGCCAGGCACGAATTCGCCGAACTCAACAAGCTCATCCAGGCCGCCAATGCCTGAGGTCGCGGCGCGAGGCGCGACCCTGTCGCACCCACCGCGGGGGAGCAACTAAGCATGCGCGTCGCGTTCAGCTGGGACCCGAGCCTGTTCAACTACCGGAACATGCTCGGCAATCCCTACGGCGGATCGCTGGTCGAGGCCATGCAGCGCCACGGCTATAGCTTCGAACTCATCAGCCTGAATCCAAGCCCGGATACGCCCAGCGTGAACCTGGGCTGGATATGGCGCAATCGCGGTCGCGTCCACGGGATACATCTGCACTGGCTGCAGGGCATTACCAATACGGACACGGCCACGAAAGCCTGGCTGCGGATGGGCGCGTTTGTCGCTTCCCTGCTGCTCGCACGGCTGCTCGGCTACCGCGTCGTCTGGACGCTCCACAACATGCTGCCCCATGAGCGCCCCCACTGGGGCGTCGACGTGGTCGGCCGCTACGTCATGGCCCTGCTGGCCAACTCCATCATCTGCCACTGCGAGTACGCCGCCCGCACCTACACCCGCCGCTTCATCCGCCGCCGCAACCTCTTTGTGATTCCGCACGGCGACTTCCGCCAGGCATATCCCGCGGACATGACCCGTGAAGACGCTCGCCGCGAACTCGGAATCCCCGACGACGCCTTCGTCTACACCTCCTTCGGCAACATCCGCGGCTACAAGGGCCACGACGACATGCTGGAAGCCTTCAAGGGCCTGGAAGGCGACCACCTGCGCCTCGTCGTGGCCGGGCAGCGCCACCAGTTCTACGACGGCGTCGTGGGCAACGAGCCCATGGGCGACCCGCGCGTCCTCATGCACGAGGGCAAAGTCCCCATCGACAAGTTGCAGGTCTACTTCCACGCCGGCGATGTGGCCGTGTTTCCCTACCGCGACGCCCTCACCAGCGGCGCCATCATCACCGCCCTGGGCTTCGGCTGCCCCATCATCGCCACCCGCGTGGGCTGCATCCCCGAGCTGCTCGACGACACCGGCGCCGGCGTCCTGGTCCCACCGGCCAATATCCCGGACCTGCGCGCCGCCATGCGGGACTCACAGGACTGGAACCTTGCCGAGCGAACCCGCGCGGCCCACACCGTCGCCGACGAGCTGGGCTGGGACCGCATCGCCCTCCAGACCATGGAGGCATACGGCCCCGCGCGCACCGCGTGATTGGCCGGCGCGCGAGCAACGCCTTAGCGGCAGGGGGCAATGTCTCGCGCTGGGCAAACGCGGGCCCTAAACTCAACATCAGGATTCGGGGCGGTTGCGCCATTACGGAAGGTCTCGTGAAAGTGATGAAGCGTCTGGTTTCTCGGCGTCTCCGGGTTAGAGGGCTCAGTGGACATCCACGCCGAATCGCGGCGGTTGCGGTCACGACGCTGCTGGCCCTCGTCGCATTCGCGGCGCCCGTCGCGGCGGATCAGCACGACGCGGACGAAATGGCGACCGGTGGTCTCTCGGCCGTGGTCGAGAGTTCCGCCTTCACACAGCCCACCGAAATCCTGGGCCACAACATTCCCGACCTGATGCTGTCGGTCGGCGACGCCCAGGTAGCCTGCGGCTTCCTGACGTTCTACCGGGAGACCGGCGATGTTGATCGCTGGGGCTACGCCACCTCCGAGGTCCTCTCCGAGCGCACCGGCGGCCTGACCCAGTACTACCAACGCGGCATCGTGGACTGCCAGGAACGCGACGGCGACTGGCACATGGAGCGCCGGCTGGTCTGGGACGACATCGGCGGTCTGGGCGGCGAGCCGGACCTGCTGAGCGAGCAGCCCGGCCTGCCGCTGGGGCCGTGGAATCACCGCGTGTCCAACGTCGCCGTCGACGGCACGCCCATCGGCTTCCTGGACTTCTTCAATGCCCTGGGCGGTCTGCAGGCCTTCGGCCACCCCAAGTCCGAGGCTCGCTCGGACGATGCGCCCGGCGCCATCTTCAAACTGGAGAGCGCCGCTCCGGGCGTGATCCGCCAGTATTTCCAGTCGGCGGTCCTCGAACACCGGCCGGACAGCCCGGAGGTGGTGCATCTGCGCTTCCTGGGCGATGTCGCTCGCGACACGCACTACCCGTTTGATATCCATCAGGCGTTCGAGAGCTTCCGTCCCGCGGAACCGCTGGAGGACGGTCAGGAGTTCGCCCCCGAGGCAATCTCGGGAATCGGCGAGCTGCTTGCGCAGTACTACGCCGACCGCGCCGCGCTGGTTGCGCTCTACGACGCCCTGGACGGCCCCAACTGGAATCTCAACCACAACTGGGTCAGCGCCGCGCCGCTCCGCCAGTGGACCGGCGTCACCATCGGGGCCGGCCGCGTTGTCGAGCTGGACCTCTCGCAGAACCAGTTGAGCGGCCAGATTCCGTCGGAAATCGGCCTGCTTACCGGTCTGACAAATCTGGACCTCTTTGGGAACCAGCTGACGGGCGAGATTCCCGCGACGATCGGCAACCTGGACAAGGTGACCCGTCTCTCCCTCTGGGCCAATCAGCTGAGCGGGTCCATCCCGGCCGAATTGGGTGACATGGAGAGCCTGGAGTGGGTGGCGCTCGGCATTAACGAGCTGACCGGTGAGATTCCGCCCGAACTGGGCAATCTCACCACCCTGACGCACGTGGACTTCACATTGAACCAGCTCAGCGGCCCGATCCCCGCCGAGTTGGGCAATCTCCCCAATGTCGTCTGGATCGGGCTCTGGTCCAACCAGTTGAGCGGCCCGATTCCTGCGGAACTGGGCAATCTCACCGGCCTGACGCAACTGGACCTCGATCACAACCGCCTGAGCGGCCCGATTCCGGCCGAGTTGGGCAACCTCGTCGATCTGGACGAACTCTGGCTCAGGCATAACCAGCTAAGCGGGACGATCCCCGCCGAGTTGGGCAACCTCAGCAGCCTGACGGTGCTGGGCCTCGAGCAGAACCAGCTAACTGGTGAGATTCCGGCCGCGCTCGAAGGTCTCGTCAATCTACGGAGGCTGTTCCTCGCGGGGAACGACTTCACCGGATGCGTGCCGGCGACGTTGGCGGAGGGCACGCGTAACGACATAGACGAACTGGGGCTGCCGCTCTGCGAGCCTGCCGCTGACGAGGAGGAAGCGCCGGCGGAGGTCTAGCCTTCCAGGCGGCGCTCCCGCCGAAACTGAAGGTCTGAGAGGGCCCGCACCCGGATTGCAGGTGACGGGCCCTCTCCGTCTGTAACGCGCACCGGCGCCCCGTTGGCTTGCCTGTGCCTGGGACCGCAAAGGCGCATCGCACTCCTTGGGTCGCTCCGCCAGCGTCACCTCCGGACGCGAGAATCGGTCTCGCCGTCTGAGCGATGCCTGCCGGCCGGCGCGGTAGCTGCCGACTCTTCTGCTAGTTTTCTGCTTGAGGGTGCGCGGCCCTCGCCCCGGGGCGGACGGAAGGGGCTGATGCCCGGGATTTCGCGCCTCGGACGACTGGGTTGCCACTATTATCCCTCCGCGTTATCATCGGGGCGTTGGGCGGTTTGCCGACAGGCGCGCTGAGCAACTCTTCAACGGAGAGTTTGTGCGGCGGCTGCCGGTAGACATCCAGCGACGAGCACGGATGCGGCTACAGCGGGTCGTTGCGGCGACAAGGCTGTCGGACCTGAGCGTGCCGCCGTCGCATCGCCTTGAGGCGTTGCGCGGTGACCGAGCAGGCTGGTACAGCATTCGCATCAACGACCAGTGGCGCGTGTGCTTTCGTTGGACCGGGCGGGGCGCCATGGACATTGAGATCACGGACTACCACTAGGGAGCAGGACGACATGGCCAGCATGGGGCCTATCCATCCGGGGATGCATCTGGCTGAGATGCTCGAGGAGCTTGAGGTCACGCAGTACCGCCTGGCGCGGACGGTGGGCGTGCCGCCGCGGCGGATCAATGAGATCGTTCACGGGCGGCGGTCGATTACGGCGGACACGGCGCTGCGGTTGGGCAAGGCGCTGGGGATGACGCCGGAGTTCTGGCTGAATCTGCAGCGAATGTACGACCTTGAGGTTGCGCGCGCCACGACCGATCTGCGTTCGATCGAGCCGCTGGTGGCGGCGTAGTCCAGCCCGCCCCTCGTCGACGGCGCTAGGCGTCGGTCTTGCGGCCGACGAGGAGAAATGAGCCGAGCAGGCGGCGGATGGTGGGGAGGTCGTCGCCGAAGCGCCAGGACGCGGTGCTGGGGAATTCCTGGAGACTTTCGATACGGAGGCCGGCGCGGGCGACGCTGGTGACGATGTCGCCGAGCGTCCAGCTGAACTGCCACCTGGGTTCCGGGGCGTTTTCGGCGCCGGCAAAGTGGCGCCAGCCGGTGGTGCGGTGGGGTTGGCGGTCGAAGTAGTCGCCGACGATCGCAATTGAGCCGTCGCGAACCTCGAGGTTGCCCAGTTGCGGGTGCTCTTCGTTGAGGATCAGACGACCCGACGGCTTCAGTAGCTGGTGGATCGATTCCGCCCAGCTATCGAGGTCCGGCAGCCAGCCGAGCGCGCCGCCGCCGGTGTAGACGATGTCGAAGGACTCCGGGGCCAGTTCCGCCGGTCGGCTGCTGACGTCGGCGGCCAGGAACTTGGCGGAGATGCCGGCGGCTTCGGCCTTGCGATTCGCCAAGTCGATCTGCTTTGGGCTGATGTCGACCCCGGTGACCCGGGCGCCGGCGTTGGCCCAGGAGAGCGTCTCCTCGCCGCTGCCGCACTGGAGGTGGCAGAGGCGCAGGCCCCGGACGTCGCCCGCAACCTCGAGTTCATGCTCGCGCAGCAGCGTTCCGCCGTTCGCGAAGAACTCGGCGGAGGGCCAGATGTCCTGCCGTAGGTCGGCGATGGCGTCCCAGGCATCGCGGTTGGCCGAGGTGTAGTCGTTCACGGGAGGGTTCGGGTTGCAGTGGATGGGAGCACGGTCCATTGTGACCGTTTGTGCGCCGTGGCTGGACGCGTCGACGCCGGGGATTCAGGCTAGGGCGAGTCGCCGCGCGGGGAATCCACGATGAGCCACAGAGGTCTGACATGAGCGCGGATGGGCCGCGGGTGATGCGGCTGGATGAGCGGCAGGACCTGATCGACCACGTCAACCGGGTGATGCGCCAGGAAGTGGGCAGCGATCCCACCTACGGCGAGGACTGGCCCCACGTGCACCAGCCGGAGAACGTGCCGAACATCTTCGTGGTCCGCGAGGACGACCAGATCGTGGCGTCCACGGCCATCTATCCCCACGACACGCGGCTGGGCGACGTGGAGTTGCGGATCGGCGGCATCAACGGGGTCTCGACCGACGTGCCCTACCGCCGGCGCGGCTACGCCACGAGGGTGCTGGACGCCTGCATCGAGCGCATGGCCGAACTGGGATCCCACGTCAGCCTGCTGTCGACGGGCGTGCCCAGTTGGTATCGCAAGCAGGGCTGGGAATACGGCGGGACGGTGCGAGTGTATCGCTTCGACCGCGGCAACCGAATGTTCCTACCGTCGGAGCCGGTGCCCGGGATCCGGCCGGCGACGGATGCGGACTTCGAGGCCCTGTCGGAGATCAGCGAGGCGCGGGCCTGGGGCGCGGTGCGTCCGCCCGACCACATGCGGGCGATGCTGAAACGTCGCAACTCGACGGTATGGGTGGCCGAGCGGCACGGCCGGGCCGGCGCCTACTTATTCGCGCGCGGCACGACGATGGCGGAATACGGCGGCCCGGCCGACCTGGTGGTGCCGATGATCGCGCGGCTGCTTGCGGAATGGGACGACCCGTCGGTCAAGACCTCAACGCAGTCGGTGGCCGAGCGCCAGGCCAGCCAGAGCCCAACGGTCCACGCCACCCTCATGACCCCGGCGCGAGCCGACGACGTGACGGACGTCCTGGATTCGGTTGGAATCATGCAATCGACCGACTACATCGGCATGATCCGCATCGAGGACCCGGTAGGGCTGGTCCGCGCCTATGGACGTGAGGATCTGGAACCGGTGGACGAGGGAGACACGATCGCGCTGACCGTAGGCGGCCGGCGTGTGCGTCTGAGCCGCAACGATGTGGTCAAGCTGCTCTTCGGGCCGGAGCGGCCGCCGGGGGTGAAGGATGCGGGGTTGCCGCTGGAGTTTCACGAATGGTCGGCCGATCGGGTCTAAGTGGGGTGGCGCCCCGCGGGTGTTTCTTCATAGAATCGGCCCGCCTGCCTGCGCGGGGAATCCAGGTAGGCTTATCACCCGGCCGCGACGGGCGGCTCGTGGAGGCCAGGCATGGCAGTAACTGAACGAAGAGACACGGCAGGCCACGTGATCGAGATCCTCGATGAGGAATTCGAGGACTTCACCACGGAGGCCCGGGCCTACCTGGCCGGTCAGCGCGTCGAAGAGAAGTTCATCGGCTACCGGCTGAAGCAGGGCGTCTACGGCCAGCGCCAGCCCAACGTGCAGATGCTGCGAGTGAAGCTGCCCATGGGCGGCGTCACGGCCGACCAACTGGACGCCTTTGCCGAGGTGGCCGAGCGCTTTGCCCCGCTGAAGAAGGGCCACATCACCACGCGCGAGAACATCCAGTTGCACCACATCCCGCTACCGCTGGCCTGGGATGCGCTGCGGGTGCTGGGTCGCGCTGGGCTGTCGACGCGGGAAGCCTGCGGCAACACCGTCCGCAACGTGACCGGCGACCCCTGGGCGGGCGTGGCGGACGACGAGACGTTCGACGCGACCCCGTACGCCGGGGCCTTCGTGCGCTACTTCGTGCGTAACCCGTTGACCCAGCTGCTGCCGCGGAAGTTCAAGGTCTCGTTCAGCGGATCGGACACCGACCGCACGATCGGCGAGATTCACGACCTGGCGTTCTTCTCGACCATCAAGATGGTGGACGGCAAGGAAGAACGCGGGTTCCGGATCCTGACCGGCGGCGGGCTCTCGATCATGCCCAAGCACGCGTTCGAGTTGTACGACTTCGTGCCGCTGAGCGACTACCTGCGGGTCTCCGAGGCCGTGCTGCGGATCTTCAACCGGTCCGACGAACTGCGCCGCAACCGCGCCAAGGCCCGCATCAAGTTCCTCGTCCACCGGGTCGGAATCGAGAAGTTCCGCGAGATGGTGGAGGCCGAACTGACCGGCGCCTGGGCCGAGCGCGACTACGACCTGGACGATCTGGTCTTCATCGACAACGAGCAAGCCGACGCGCCTGCGATGCCGGCCGAGGCGCCGGTGATCGCCGAGGAACACGCCGACCTGTTCGAGCGCTTCTGCTCAACCAACGTGGCGCCGCAGGTGCAGGCCGGGTACTCGACCATGGAAGTCAAGGTGAACCAGGGCGACCTGAGTCCCGAACAGTTCCGCGGCCTGGCGCAGATCCTGCGTGACTACGGCGCCAGCCGTGCCCGCACCACCCACTGGCAGAACATCGTGCTGCGCTGGATTCCCGACAACAGCGTCTACCCGGTCTGGAAGGAATTGCGGGCCCTGGGTCTCGGCAATCCGGGCGCCTACGAGATCAACGACGTGGTGTCGTGCCCCGGCACGGACAGCTGCAAGCTGGGCATCACCTCGTCGATGGGCCTGAACAAGGCCATCCAGGCCAAGGTCGAGGAAATGCACATCCAGGATCCGCTGACGCGGCAAATCCTGATCAACATGAGCGGCTGCCCCAACTCCTGCGGCATGCATCACGTGGGCAACATCGGCTTCCACGGCGCGGCCATCAAGACCGGCGGACGCCAGGTTCCGGCCTACCACACCTTCATCGGCGGCAACCGCCGCTACGGGTCGCCGATGCGGCTGGGCCTGCTGCTGCGCACGCGAGTGCCGGCCAAGCGCGCGCCGACGGTGGTGGAGCGCCTGATCCTGGACTACGAGGAAAGCCGCCTGGCGGACGACGAGTCGTTCAACGAGTACGTGGACCGGCACGACCGGCTCTACTTTGACGGACTGCTGAAAGACCTGGCGCTGCCGCCCGAATACGACGACGAACCGGACCACTTCGTGGACTGGGACCGCGACCGGCTGTACGTGCTGGAACGCGGCGAGGGCGAATGCGCGGTCTGACCCCAGACAAACCGTCCGATCCATCGCCGACGCCGAGCGGCCAGCGGCTGCTTGCGTCGGCGGCTACCGCTTCACGCGAGCACCCCAGCGGCTGCACGTGTTGTTGTTGCGACTGCACCTGCGCCTGTATACGGGGCGTGGTGGTCTAGGCCTCTCACGCCCGCAAAGTCCTGGCCATGCCAGGCATTTCTCGACGCCGGCCGGGCGTCTGCGCCCCGGCCGCGTGATCGGTCTCAACTGACTACGCCCTAGAACGGCGTCGAGCATCTGAAATCGAGCAAGGGGCGTTTTCTGCCCCTGTGCCACCGGAGGTTTTCTCTCAATCGTGAACGTGCAACTTGCCGAAATCGACCTGCGGCGCGAAGGCCCGCGGCTGCAGGGCCTGCCCGCCGAGGAGGTGCTGCGCGAAGTCGTGCGCGCCTATGCCCCGGACGTGGCGCTGTCGTGCTCCTTCGGCGGCCCCAGCGGCATGGTGCTGGTGGACATGCTGGCGCGGCTGGACTTGCTGGACGACGTCGAGGTCTATTACCTGGACACCGGCCTGCTCTTCCAGTCCACGCACGAAGTCCGCGAGCGCATCGAAGATCGCTACGGGTTCGAGGCCACGGCGTATCACCCGGAGCTGTCGCTGGTGGACCAGGCCGCGCTGTACGGCCCGGAACTGTGGGACCGTGATCCGGACACCTGTTGCGGGATCCGCAAGGTCGGGCCGAACGCGCGAGCGCTGGCCGACAAGCGCGCCTGGATCACGGGTGTGCGCCGCGACCAGTCGGCGCAGCGGGCGGCAACGCCGGTGATCGAGTGGAACGCGAAGTTCGGGCTGGTGAAGGTCGCGCCGCTGAGCGGCTGGACCGAAGCCGAGATCTGGGACTACATCCGCCACCACGACGTGCCGTACAACCGACTGCACGACGAGGGCTACCCAAGCCTGGGCTGCGACACGCGCTGCACGTCGCGTCCGCTGCCGGGTGAGTCGCTCCGGAGTGGCCGCTGGCGCGGACTGTCAAAGACCGAGTGCGGTCTGCACGGAAACACCTAGGAGATGGTCAAGTCAATGGACTGCAATGGGTTTGCCGCCTACGGGCGGCAGGAACCGGCCGGGGTCACGATCTGGCTGACGGGGCTTTCCGGCGCCGGCAAAACCACGCTGGCGGATCGGCTGACGCCGGAACTGCAACGCCGCGGCCACCGCGTGGAGTCGCTGGACGGCGACGTGGTGCGCACGCACCTGAGCAAGGGGCTGGGGTTCACGCGCGAGGACCGCGACGAGAACATCCGGCGGATTGCCTGGGTGGCGGCGCTGGGGACGCGGCACGGGGCGACGATGCTGGTGTCGGCGATTTCTCCCTATACCGAAGGCCGCCGCGAAGCGCGCGAGCAAATCGGCGAGTTTGTGGAGGTCTACGTGAAGTGTTCGCTCGACCAATTGATCGAGCGCGACCCCAAGGGGCTGTACGCAAAGGCGCTGGCGGGTGAGATCGAGAATTTCACCGGAGTCAGCGATCCGTATGAAGAACCGGTGAACCCGGAGATTGTGGTGGAGACGGACATGGAATCGGTCGAGGAGAGCGCGGCCAGGATCATCTCCAGGCTGGAATGCCTGGGCTACCTGGCGCCGGTGACCGACTGCGTGGCGGCGGCCTGATGGGCGCCGTGGCAGCGCCCGCGGCGATCGAGCTTTCGCCGCGGCAACTGGCGGATTTGGAGCTGTTCCGAGTCGGGGGCTACCGCCCGCTGACCGGGTTCATGACCGAGCCGGAATACGCGGCGGTGCTGAAGGACATGCACTTGCCGGACGGACAGCCCTGGCCGTTGCCGATCACGCTGGCGGTCGACGCCGAGACGGCGGCGCTGGTGCGCGAGGGCGACCGGCTGGACCTGCTGGACGGCGCGGGCCGGCCTCGCGGCGAGTTGGAGGTCCGGCAGCGATATCACTACGACAAGGTGGCGGAAGCGCAGGCGGTGTATCGCACGACCGATGCGAAGCATCCCGGTGTGGCGGCACTCTATGCCCAGGGCGAGGTCCTGCTGGGCGGGCCGGTGCGGTGCTTCGGGGAATCGCCGGACCGGGCGGACGACCCGCGGCACCTGACGCCGTTGCAGTTGCGCGAGCGGTTCGACGCGCTGGGGTGGCGGACGGTCGTGGGGTTCCAGACCCGCAATCCGATTCACCGCGCGCACGAGTACATCCAGAAGGCCGCGCTGGAAATGGTGGATGGGCTGCTGGTGCATCCACTGGTGGGCGTCACCAAGGAAGACGACGTGCCCGCCGATGTGCGCTGGCGCTGCTACGAAGTGCTGCTGGACGGGTACTTCCCGCGCGACCGGGTGGTACTGGCGGCGCTGCCGGCGGCGATGCGATACGCGGGTCCGCGCGAGGCCGTGTTTCACGCGCTGGTGCGGCGCAACTACGGCTGCACGCACTTCATCGTGGGACGCGACCACGCGGGGGTGGGCGACTACTACGGCCCGCACGACGCGCAGCACATCTTCCACGAGTTCGACGCCGGTGAACTGGGCATTACGCCGCTGTTCTTCGAGCACGCCTTCTGGTGCACGGCCTGCGCCGCGATGGGCTCGGCCAAGACCTGCCCGCACGACGGAGCCAACCACGTGTTCCTGAGCGGCACGCGGCTGCGGGGGATGCTGAGTGAAGGCCAGCGACCGCCGGCCGAGTTCACGCGTCCGGAGGTGGCGGAGGTGTTGGCGGCGGCCTACGCCCAGGGCTGAGCGACGGGGCGTACGCTTTAGCGGCTGGCGAAGGCGGCGGGATCGAGGTGCGGCGGTGAAAGCTCGCATCGCGACACGCCGTTCGCCGCTGGCCCGCGCGCAGGCGGCGTTGGTGGCCGATCTGCTGGTGGCGGCCAATCCGGGCCTGCGGGTTGAATTCGTGCCTGTAGTCACGGCCGGCGACCGGGATCGATCGAAGCCGATCGAGGAACTCGGGGAGCGGGGCGTCTTTTCGCGCGGCGTACAGGCGGCATTGCTGGATGGACAGGCCGACATTGCGGTGCACAGTTATAAGGACCTGCCGACGGTGCCGCTGGCGGGACTGCGAATTGCCGCCGTGCCGGTGCGGGCCGATCCGCGGGATGCGCTGGTAAGTCGACGTGGAGCACTTCTAGCTGACCTGCCGGCAGGCGCCAGCGTAGGCACGGGCAGCGCCCGTCGCTCCGCTCAGGTGCTCGCAGTACGTCCGGACCTGAAGGTCAAGCCGCTGCGCGGCAACGTAGGAACGCGGGTGGCGCGGGTTAAGGACGGTGAACTGGATGCGGCGGTGCTGGCGGTGGCGGGTTTGGAGCGCGCGGGGTTGGATGAAGCGATAGCCGAGGTTCTAGAGCCGCCCTCGTTTCTGCCGGCACCGGCGCAGGGCGCGCTGGCGGTGGAGGTTCGAACCGATAGGCCGGATGTCGAGGGGCTGGTGAAGCGAATTGATGCCGCAGAGTCGCGAGCGGCAGTGACGGCGGAGCGGGCTTTTCTGCGCGACCTTCGCGGCGGGTGCAATGCGCCAGCGGGGGCGCTGGCGACCATGGACGGTGGTGAGTTGAGGCTTACGGCCGGGTTGTTTGGCGACGGCGAAGAACCGCCGCTGACGCTGCACGGACGTGTGACCGACGCCGACGCGCTAGGACGGCAAGCCGCCGCCAGGGTGCTGGCGGCTCGGGAACAGGCGGCGCAGTGAAGGCGCAGGCGGGGACGATCTACCTGGTCGGCGCGGGTCCGGGCGATCCGAAGCTGATTACGGTGCATGGCCGGGAAGTGCTGGAGTCGGCGGACGCAGTGGTTCACGACCGGCTTATTTCGCGTGACCTGTTGAAGCTGGTGCGCGCCGGTGCCCGGATCGAGGACGCTGGCAAGACGCCGGGCCGGGCTTCGCGGAGCCAGGAAGATATCAACGACTTGCTCATTGAATTGGCGCGTGAAGGACTCTCGGTGTGCCGGCTGAAGGGCGGGGATCCGTTCGTGTTCGGTCGCGGCGGCGAGGAAGTGCTGGCGGCGCGAGCGGCCGGAATCCCGGTTGTGGTGGTGCCCGGGATTTCCTCGGCGCTGGCCGGACCGACCGCGGCCAACGTGCCCGTGACGCATCGGGGGGTCGAGTCGAGCTTCACGGTCGTAACCGGGCACGACGCGCAGTCGGCTGCGGGTGCCGGGGTGGATTGGGAACGCATCGCTGGCACACCGGGGTCGATCGTGGTGTTGATGGGCGTCGGGAACCTGGGAGCGATTACCGGGAAGCTGATCGACGGCGGACGGTCGCCGGACGAGCCAGTGCGGGTGGTGGAGCGCGCCACGCTGCCGGGGCAGCGGGTGATTTCGGGAACGCTGGCGACCATCGAAGAGCTTGCACGGGAGGCGGGACTGAAGGCCCCGGCGGTGATCGTCGTGGGACCTGTCGCCGGAGTGCTGAACGACGGCGAGATCACGTGAAGCGGCCGCGAGTCGTGGTGACGCGGCCGGCGAACGGGCCCGATCGGCTGACGGAACGGCTGCAGGAGTTGGGCTGCGAGGTGGTGGCGGCGCCCGCGATCCGGATTGGCCCGCCGCGCAGCTACGAGGCGCTGGACAGGCTGGTTCGCGCGGCGGGCCGGTACGACTACCTGCTGTTCATGAGCCGGAACGCGGTCCGCTACTACGTGCAGCGCGCGCGACGGCTGCGGCGCGGCGGTATGCCAGTGCCTGCGGGCGTGCAGGTGGGCGTGGTCGGCTCGGCAACAGCCGCGGTGGCTGAACGGGCCGGGATGGCCGTTGCCGTGCGTTCGGAGGGGCGCACCGGGGTTGATCTCGCGAACACCGTGTCTGCCCTGGCGTCGCCTCGGGCCGCTGTCGCACTCGTACAGGCGGAAGACGGGCGCGAGGAGCCCGCCGATCAAATGCGCGCCGCCGGGCTGAGGGTCACACGCGTCCCGGCCTACCGGACCCGACCGGCAGCCGTGCCGCGGGAGGTCGTGGCCGCCGTTCGGAACGGCGACGTCGACGCCCTGGCGTTTGCCAGTCCGTCCAGCGCCGTCAGTTTTGCGGTTGCGCTGGGCGGTTTGGCACGCGTTCCACCGGAGGTCGCGGTCGCTGCGATGGGTCCAACGACCGCCGCGGCCTGCGAGCGCGCCGGGCGCAAGCCGGACGTGGTGGCGGCGGAGTCACGCGCGGAGGCATTGGCGCTGGCCGTGGCGGCTTACCTTGCCAGCAAGTCGCCTATCAGCACTTCGGGCTGACTTTTCCGCTTCGGGGTCTGCCGCCGGTCCGGCTCACGGTCGGTATCCGGCTCTATTGATCACAAAACGGCAATCCCAGGATTGCCAGGTCGTGTTGGCGGATGTCGCGCCAGGTGACGGGGAGGCAGCCGGTGAGGGCGTTGCCGGCCAGGGACACGGTGTCCAGGTTGAGGAGGCGGATGAGGGCCGGCGGGATGTCGCCTGTCAGCTGGTTGTCGGCAAGGGCCAGGTGCGTGAGTTGCGTGAGGTTGCCCAACTCGGGCGGGATGGGGCCCTGCAACTGGTTGGAGGCGAGGGTCAAGTCCGTCAGGTGGAACAGTTGGCCGAGTTCCAGGGGGACTGGGCCGGTAAGCCGGTTCCCGGCGAGGCGCAGTTCCATCAGCTTTGACGCGGCGCCGAGGTTGGCGGGGATGGTCCCGCTGAACTGATTGTGCGACAGGTCCAGGACTCGGAGTTCCACCGGGTTACCAAGCCAGGCGGGGATCTCGCCCTGCAAGCGATTGTTGGTGAGATTGAGCCTCCGCAACCGCGTGAGTCTGCTAAAGGATGCCGGGATATCGCCGTGCAGCTGGTTTCCCGAGAGGTTCAGGTTGGATAGCAGGGGGAGATCGGCCAGCGTGGCTGGAATCTCGCCGCTGAGCTGGTTGTTGTGGAGCAGAAGGCCGGAGAGATCGACCGCCCGACCGAGTTCCGGTGGAATCGGCCCAGTCAACCGGTTGCCTGAGAGCACCAGACCCGACATACCTTGTGGCTTGCCAAGTGAGGCCGGGATCTGGCCTTCGAGTTGATTGTCACGCAGGTGAAGGTGATCCAGGGCGGGAATGTTGCCGAGCGTGGCGGGAATGGTGCCCCGAAACTGATTCCGGTCGAGATGGAGGTCCCGCAGGCGAGGAAAGCTGCCGAGCCAGGCGGGAATCTCACCCTCGAACTGGTTGTTCGACAGGCTCAGCCTTCGGAACTTGGTCAGATCCTGGAGGCTGTCGGGAATCGTGCCCTCCATCTGGTTGTCCGAGAGATTCAGCCAATCCAATTCCTTGGCCCGTCCGAGTCCCGGCGGGATGACACCCCGCAGCTTGTTCTCCCGGATTTCTATGCCTTTTAGGTAGGTGAGGTCGCCCAGCATGGATGGAAGCACCCCGCGCAGGTTGTTGTTCTTCATCTCGATGTCAGTTACGCGGCCGTCGCTATTTGTCCAGACGCCGTGCCAGGACTGGAGCGGGGCGCTGCTGAGCCACAGGTTGCTGTTATTCCAACCGGGGCCGCCGGTGGCGTAGTAGAAGGCTTCGAGCGCGGCGCGGTCGCTGGCGGCATTGGTCTGGGCGGGGACCTGGTCGCAGAAGCGCTCGATGAGCTCGCCCAGGTCGTGGCTGGGGATGCGGCGCAGGGCGGGGTCGAGGCAGCCGTTGAGGAAGTTCCGGCTGACGCGAAGCTCACGCAGGTTGGGCAGGGCGGCCAGCGAGGGCGGGACGTTGCCGACCAACTGGTTGGCACTGACATCGACGACGGCGAGCGCGTGGAGGCCGCCCAGGTTGCCGGGGATTCGACCGCCGAGCTGGTTCGCGCTGAGGTCCAGCCAGGTGAGGGCGTGAAGGTTGCTGAGGCTGGCCGGCAGCTGGCCGCTGAGTTGGTTGTTGCTGAGCTGGAGGGACCGCAGGTTGGCGAGTTTCCCGAGCGCGGCGGGGATAGGACCCTGCAGCTCGTTGCCCGACAGGTTGAGGTGCTCCAGGTGGGGCAGTCGCTCCAGCGGCACCGCGAGTTCGCCGCGCAGCTGGTTCAGGGGCAGCGCGAGTTGGACGACGCGGCCGTCGGGTCCGGTCGTGACGCCGTGCCAGTCGTTGAGCGGGGCGTCGCTGAGCCAGTTCGCGCTATTCGCCCAGCCCGGCCCGTTGGTGGCCTGGTAGAGGGCGGCCAGGATGGCGCGCTCGGTGAGGCCGTGGGGGCGGAACGTCTGGCCGGCGGTCAGCGGTTCGGCGGGGTTGAAGCTGGGAAAGGCCTGGAAGCTGTAATCGGGGTAGATCAGGTTGCGGACGTCGTCGCCGAGCAGGCGGAGTTTGACGGGCTGCGGGGTGCCGGGATGGAATTCGAGGACGGCGGCCTGGAAGTACTGGCGGATGAAGTTGGGGTTGGCGCCAGGAATCTGAAGGCTGGCGCGGGGATCGAGATCGGAGCGGGCGTCGGACTTGGGAAAGCCGAAGGCCTGGACGCCGCCGAGAGCTTCAAAGAAGTCCAGGAAACCGATGGGCGTGCCGTCGATGGCGAAGTTGGAGACGCGGTGCCCCCAGGGGCCGGAAGCAAGACCCTCCTGGTCACTGAGCAGGTCGGGTTCGACGCCCAGGTCGGGTGAGCCGCCGACCCCGCCGCCCAGGTAGTCCCAGGCGAGACGGCGTTCCATCCGCCAGGCGCCGGCGCGCTGATGACAGTCCACGACGCCGCGCTGGTAGTACTGGGTAAGGACACCCTGCCGTTCTTCAAGCACCTCGGAGGTGGGGAAGCCCCAGCGGATGAGGTCGCCGGTGGCCTGGTAGTGGGTCAGAAAACCGCAGGTGACGACCTGGTCGCCGACGCTGAGGCGGAGATCGGGGATGTTGTGGGCGAGGTGGGGATCGGGCTGGGAGAAGGTGGTGCGAAGGATGGTGGCGACCAACTGCGAGGTCGGCGGCGGATCATCGGCGCGAGCACCGACGGGCAGCGCAATGAGCGCCGCCGCCACAACAAGCAGGGACAGCCGCAGGCTGACCAGGACTGAACGACTCACCGCAGTCGGAAACTCAATCTGGTGGAGTCCGCCCGACGGCGGTCAGCATACGTTGAGTCCCTGCGTTCTTCGCCACGCCACCGTGGGTCTGCCGAACGTCGCGTTGCCTGGTCGGGCGGCCTAGGACGCGCAGTAGGGAAGGTCCAGGTCGCTCAGGTCGCTCTCCCGGATCCGGCGCAGGTCCGACGGAATGCAGCCGGTGAGTTGGTTGCCCGTCAGGCCCAACAGCTCAAGGTTCGCCAGGTCGGCCAACTCGTCCGGTATGGCGCCGGTGAGTTGATTGCCCTGCAGGTTGAGCGAATCCAGCTTCGCCAGGTCGCCCAACTCGGGAGGGATCGGTCCGCTCAATCGGTTGTCGCGCAGGACGAGCGCCTCAAGGTTGGCGGCGCTGCCAAGGGCTGCCGGAATCCGGCCTTCCAGGTCGTTCTCGCTGAGGAACAGCCACTTCAGGTAGGCGAGGTCGCCAAGCCAGGCGGGAATCTCGCCGCTGATGAGATTGTCGTGCAGCGTCAGCGCCTGCAGAAACTCCAGGCGGGCAAGCGTGGCCGGAATCGGCCCTTCGAGCAGGTTTTCGCTGAGGGCCAGCCACTGAAGCCGGGCGAGATTCCCCAGCTCCGGCGGGAGCTCACCGCGCAGTTGGTTCTGATGGACATTCAAGGACTGCAGGTAGGTCAGGTCGCCTACGGCGGCGGATATCTCGCCTTGCAATCCGTTGTCCACCAGGTCCAACCACTGGACGCGGCCGTTGTCGTCGGTTTGCACGCCGTGCCACTCGCTTATCGGCGCGTCGCTGAGCCACTTTTCGTTGTTCTTCCATCCCGGTCCGCCCGCCGCGTGATAGAAGGCGACGAGCGCGTCTCTGTCCGTGGCTACGGAGGTGCGCCTGAGACTGGACGAAACTTCGTCACAGAACTCCAGCCCCAATTCCGGGAAGTCGTTGTCCGGGACGCTGCGGAGTTCTTCGGGAATACAGCCGGTCAGCGCATTGCCGCGAAGACCAAGCCACACGAGCGTGGTTAGCTCGCCCCATTGGGACGGTATCGCTCCGCGCAACGAGTTCCCGTCGAGCCAGAGCCGTTCAAGATTGGGAAGGTCTCCGAGCCACGCCGGCAACGCGCCTTCCAGCCGGTTGTGCTGGAGGTATAGCCACTCAAGCCGGGTGAGGCTGGCAAGTTCGGACGGGATCTCGCCGGTGAGTTGATTGCCGCCAAGCGCCAGCACCGTGAGATTGGTGAGGCGGCCGAGAAAGGCGGGGATGCCACCGACGATCTCGTTATCTCCCAGCCACAGCCACTCAAGGTCCGTGAGATTGGCGAACTCCGGGGGGATTTCTCCCTGCAGCCGGTTCTGGGACAACGAAAGCCACTTGAGGCTGGTGAGGCTTCCCAGCCAGGGTGGAATCGGCCCAGTGAGCTGGTTCTCCCAGAGATAGAGTCTTTCCAAGCGCGAGAGTTGGCTCAACTCCGGAGGGATTTCGCCGTCGAGTTGGTTTTGGCGGAGCACCAGCTGCTGAAGGTTGACGAGCTGACCAATCTCGGGCGGTATCTGTCCTTGCAACTGGTTGTTGCCCAAAAAGAGCGCCATGAGGGCGGTCAAGCCGCCGATTTCCGGAGGGATAGTGCCCTTCAGCCCGTTGTCCGGGAGGTTGAGCACGGCGACACGCCCACGCTCGTCGGTGAAGACGCCGTGCCACTCGCCAATGGGCGCGTCGCTGAGCCAGCGGTCACTGTTTACCCAGTCCGCCCCACCTGTGGCGTTGTAGAACTCGATCAGGATCTCCCTGTCCGCGGCTGATTCGCTGGATGTGGGTCTCGAGCCCAATGCGTCGCAATACGGGAGCGTGAGTTCTCCCAGGTTGTGCTTGGGCACCTCGCGCAGACGTGTGGGAATGCAGCCCGTGATCGAGTTGCCGGCGAGCCCTAGCGTTTCCAGGTTCCGGAGGTGGGTCAGCGCCGCCGGGATTGGTCCCTGCAGCTGATTCCCGCCAAGGTTCAAGAAGGTCAGGTTGGAGAGGCGGCCGAGGCTGAGTGGAATCGGACCGCGCAACCGGTTGCCCTTCAGGTTGAGCAGCCGAAGATTGGTGAGATCCCCAAGCCAGGCGGGAAGCTCGCCCTCAAGCTGGTTGTCAAGGAGCGCCAGCACTTCGAGGTTCGTGAGCCGCGCCAGCGAGGATGGGATTTCGCCGCTCAGCCCGTTCCCGCCGAGGGAGAGGGCGTTGAGATTCGAGAGTTGGCCTAACTCGGGCGGAATCGCGCCCTGAAGTCGGTTGGAGCTGAGCTCCAGAACTTCCAGTCTGGCGAGGTCTCCGATCCAGACCGGAATCTCGCCACGCAACTGGTTGGCGTGCAAGTTCAACGACTCAAGGTTGGTCAGACTGGCCAGGCCGGCAGGAATGGTTCCCTGCAATTGGTTCTGCTGCAGGGCCAGGCCCATCAGGTTCGAAAGTTCGCCGAGTTCGGCCGGGATTTCTCCCTGTAACTCGTTGCCGCTGAGAACCAGCCATTCAAGATTGCCAAGGTCGGCCAGGGTTACAGGAACTTCTCCCCACAGCTGGTTCTGCTGGAGATTCAAGACTGTCAGGCTGGTGAGAGTTCCCAGCGTCGCCGGTATCGAACCGGTCAGCTTGTTGATTCCAAGGTCCAACTCGCGAAGGTCGGCGAGTCCGCCGATCTCCGCAGGAATCCCTCCAACCAGTTGATTCTCGTAGAGGTACAGGCCCTGCAAGGCGTCGAGGTTGCCGAGCGCCGCGGGAAGCTCGCCGCTGAGACCGTTCGACGCCAGGTTCAACTCAATGACGCGACCGTTGCTATCCGTGGTGACGCCGTGCCACTCGCCGATGGGCGTTCCTGAGAGCCAGTTCTGGCGGTCGGCCCAGTCAGCTCCGTCCGTGGCCTGGTAGAGCGCGACCAGCGCGGCGCGATCCGAGGTCCCCGCCTCGGCCGCGGGGTATTCCCGGGAGTCCCCGCAGAATGGCAGCCCGACCTCGGGAAGATCGTTGTCGGGGACACGGCGCAACTCCTCGGGGATGCAGCCTGTCAGACGGTTCTGACGCAGCGTCAGGAAATCCAGGTTCTTCAAGCGTTCCAGTTCCGGCGGGATGCTGCCTTCAAGCCGGTTCCCGGCCAGCGCGAGGGTTTCAAGTTGAACCAGGTCGCCGAGCCAGGCGGGCACCTCGCCTTCCAGCTGATTCGAGTGGAAGGCGAGGAATTCCAGGTCCGTCAGTTGGGCCAACTCGGCAGGGATGCTCCCGCTCAACTGGTTGAAGGCGAGGTTCAATGTCGTCAGGTTGGTGAGCCGGCTCAGTTCAGCGGGGATTTCGCCGTGCAGCCGGTTCTCTTGCAGGCCGAGTGACCGCAGCCGCGACAGTCGACCGAGGGTTGCGGGAATCTCCCCTTCGAACTGGTTCTGGCCGAGGACTAGTCCCTCCAGGTTGCCGAGGCTGCCCAGCGCTTCCGGAATCGGGCCAGTGAGATCGTTCTTCCAGAGGCCGAGTTCCTTCAGGCTGCCCAGGTTTCCCAATTCGTCGGGAATCTCTCCCCGCAGCCTGTTTTCGGCCAGGCCGAGCACTTCGAGATTGGCCAGGTTGCCGATTTCCGGCGGTATCGTCCCTTGCAGATCGTTCTTCAAGAGCACCAGGTGGCGGAGGTTTGTAAGGCTGCCAAGCGCGGGCGATATCTCGCCCCTCAGTTCGTTTCCGAGGAGGGCCAGGCTGACGACCCGTCCACTCGCATCAGTCGCAACTCCGTGCCATTCGCCGAGGGGCGCGTCACTCAACCAGTTCGTACGTTGCGTCCAGTAGTCCCCGCCGGCCTCGTGGTAGAAGCTGATGAGCGCCTCCCGGTCTGAGAGGTTGGACACAGCGTCGTCGCACACGGGCAGCGCGAGCTCGAACAGATCGTTGACAGGCACATACCTGATGGCCGCGGGGATACACCCCGTCAGACTGTTGCCGGCCAGCCGGAGCGTTTCCAGGCGTTGCAGGTTGCCCAGTTCCGAGGGGATTGATCCCTTGAGTTGGTTCTGGGCCAGGCCCAACGCGAGCAGCCCGGTCAGACTGCCTAACCGGGCTGGGATTTCTCCCCGAAGTTCGTTGTGGTCGAGAAACAGCGCACGCAAAGTGGCCAGGTTTCCCAGCTCGGGGGGTATCTCGCCACGTAGCTGGTTCTTCCAGAGATTCAGTTCGACGACGCGTCCGTTGGCATCGACGGTGACGCCATGCCATTCACTAACGGGCTTGTCGGTCAGCCAATCGCGGTTGTCGGACCAGTTGTCACCGTCAGTGGCACGGTAAAGAGCAACGAGCGCCCGACGGTCTTGACCCGGAGTCTCTGTCGTGGACGATGGCCGGGAGGCTGCCGGCGTTGGCTCACGTTGAGGCTCAGCTGTTCGGGTCGCCTGAGCCGTTGTCGTTTCTGTTGGCGTTGACGCGGCTGTGGACGTCGGCGTTGGCGAAGGCGTCGACGGATCGCAGGCGGCCCAAAGGCACATGGCTGCCGCGACCAACGCCAGTCCACCAAGCACCCGTATCGCCTTGGCCGGTCTGCTCGATGGACGCAAGGACACGGGCATGGTGGCAGGGATCATAGGGCACTCGGCAGGAAATGATCGTTGCAGCGAGCCGGCTGTTCGCGGTGCCGTACGAACAGCGCTGCCTCCCCGGTTCGGTGTAGGTGAGATGCCGTCGGGTGGGCCTGCCAGGCTCGCGACCAACCTGCACGCTTAGAATGGCACTCCGAGGCTGGAGGGCGCGAGGTGTTGCGCGAACGGCTGAGTGAACCGGTGGCGGCCGCTGACGCGGCGGGTGCGCAGCGGCCGCGGCGGTTACGACGGTCAAGCGGGTTGCGGCGGCTGGTTCGGGAGACGCGGCTGTCGGTGGATCGGTTGCTGTATCCCATGTTTGTAGTGCCGGGCGACGGCGTCGAACGGGAAATCGGGTCGCTCCCGGGACAGCTGCAGCGGTCGGTGGACCGGATGGGTGCGGCGGCTCGAGAGGTGGCGGACGCGGGGATTCAGGGCGTGCTGCTGTTCGGGCAGGCGGCGGTGAAGTCGCCGGTAGGCGATGAAGCTTCCGCGTCTGACGGGGCCGTGCAGCGGGCGATTGGGGAAATCAAGGCGGCCGCTCCGGAATTGGTGGTGTTTACGGACGTCTGCCTGTGTGCGTATACGGATCATGGGCATTGCGGCGTCTTGCATGGCCACACCATTGACAACGACGCCTCGGTGGAGCGAATCACGGAAGTGGCGCTTTCGCATGCCCAGGCCGGGGCGGACGTGGTGGCGCCGTCGGACATGATGGATGGGCGCGTGGGCGCGATCCGGTCGGTGCTGGACGCGGAGGGATTCAGCGAGACGGCAATCATGGCCTACGCGGCCAAGTACGCCAGCGCGTTCTACGGGCCATTCAGGGAAGCGTCAGGTTCGGCCCCGGCATTCGGAGACCGTCGCGGCTACCAGATGGATCCCGGCAACGCGCGCGAGGCGCTGCGCGAGGTCGGGCTGGACCTGGAGGAGGGCGCGGACATCGTGATGGTCAAGCCCGCGCTGACCTACCTGGACGTGATTGCGCGAGTGCGCGCCGAATACGACGCGCCGCTGGCGGCCTACCTGGTGAGCGGCGAGTTCGCGGCAATCAAGGCGGCGGCTGAACGGGGCTGGCTGGATGAACGCGCGGCGGCAATGGAGGCGCTGACGGCGGTGGCGCGGGCGGGGGCCGACATCATCATCACGTATTGGGCGCCCGAGGCGGCGCGGTGGCTGGGCGAGGGGCCGACGCACTGACGTCGAGCACGCGCCGCGCGGTTGGGTTGAGCGCGGCGGCGGCGGCGGCGTTTTCGCTGGGAGCGCCGCTTTCGCGTTTGGCCGTGCCGGTGAGCGCCGCGGAAGTGACGCTGTGGCGGCTGGGGCTGGCGACGCTCGTAGCGTTTGGGTTGGCCCGGATTTCCGGGGCCTCGCTGGCGCACCTTCGCGAGCGGCGCACGGCCATCCTCGGGGCGACGCTCTACGCGCATTTCCTTCTGTTCACGCTGGCGGCGCAGACGACGACCACGGCGCACACCCTGGCGCTGGTGTACGGGTCGCCGGCGCTGGTGGCGCTGGGGTCGGCGGTCATCCTGCGGGAGCCGCCGCGAGCCATGCAGATCGTCGGCGTGCTGGCGGCGGTGGCCGGGATTGCGATTCTGGTCGGGTTCGAGCCGGCCGAGAGCGGGGCGACGCTGAGCGGCGACCTGGCGGCGGCCGGATCGGGCGCGGCGTTGGCGGCGTACGTGCTGGCGGGTCGTTACTACCGCGGGGCGATGCCGCTGCCGGCGTACGTATTCGCGGTGTACGGATGGGCGGCGCTGCTGGCGCTTCCGTATGCGGTCGTCTCGTTTGACGCGGGGGCCTACGACGGGGGGCGCATCGTGGCGATTGCGATCCTTGGCCTGGTGCCGCTGGGTCTCGGTCACACCTTCCTCAACGCGGCACTGCGGCGGGCAACCGCGACGATTCCCAACGTCATCACAACCCAGGAGGTGACCGGCGGCGTGATCCTTGGGGCGCTGCTTTACGGCGAGATTCCGGGCCCAAGCGCCGTACTGGGCGCGCTGTTGGCGCTGGCCGGGGTGATTTCGGTGGTCGTGTTCGGGCGAAGCGCGCGCGAGGCGGGGGACGGCTAGGGGCGAAACCGCAGGGTGGCGACGGCGCCCTCGGCGTCCGGGCGCGGGGTGATGTCGAAGTCGCCGTCGAGGTTTCGCTCCACCAGGTTGCGAACGATGGTGAGGCCGAGGCCCTGATCGCGCATGAGGCTGAAGCCGTCGGGCAGGCCGATGCCGTCGTCCTCGATCGAAATGGCCAGCCGACCGTTGTGCGCGGAGGCGTCCACGTGAATACGGCCGGTGGTTCGTCCGGCCATGCCGTGCTCCACGGCGTTCCACAGCAATTCGTTGATGACGAGCGCGAATACGGTGGCCTTTTCGGACTGGATGCGGCCGGGCCGCGCGTCAACGGTGATATCGATGCGACGGCCGCTGGCATTCAGGTCGCCGCGCAGCATGTCGGCCATTGAGTCGATGATCTGGTGCACGGTGGTCTGTCCGATGGCGTCCTGGGAGAGAAGGTCGTGGACGCGCGCCATGCCGCCGATGCGGCCGGCGCTGAGCTTGAGCAGCGTGGAGGCTTCCTGGGTTTCGGTGCGGCGCGCTTGCATCTCGAGTAGTGACGCGATGGTTTGCATGTTGTTCTTGACGCGGTGGTGCATTTCCTGGAGCAGGATGGATTTGGTTTCGAGGCCCTGGCGCACTTCCTCGAAGAGCCGGGCGTTCTCGATGGCGATAGCCGCGTGGTTGGCGAAGGTGAAGGCCAGGTCCACCTGTTCCTGGGTGTATTCGTTGGGGGCGGGGCTGTACAGGCTGATGGCGCCGACCGCCCGGTCGCGCAGGATCAGCGGGACGCTGAACAGGGCGCCGTAGCCTTCCGTGGCGATGAGTTCGCGGGTGGCGACCAGGCGTGCGTCGTTCAGCGCATCGTTGACAACCACCGGCGCCCGGGTGGAAACGGCCCGGCCGACCACGCCGTCGCCGATGCCCAGGCTGTGCCGGCGGTAGGCGTCGCCCAGGTTGTGGGAGGCGACGATTCGCATGCGCCTGCCGTCCTCGTCCAGCTGCCAGATGGCGGCCTTGTCCACGCCGATCAGGTGGGCGGCGGTCTGCGCGATCTGGGCCAGGACCGAGGCGGGTTCGAGGTCCGAGGTGAGCGTGCGCGCAAGGTTCTGGACGGTGGTGAGCTGTTCGATCTTGCCGTGTAAGGCGTCGTCGGTTTGCCCGTGGAGGCGGGCATTCTCCACGGCGATGGCGAGCTGCCCGGCGGTGATCTCGGCGAAGCGGGCTTCCTCGTCCGTGAAGTCGCGGAACTCCGGGCTGGCCATGCTGAGGACACCGATGAGGCGTTCGACCGTAAAGAGCACGATGGGAACGACGAGGAAGCTGCGCAGGTCTTCCTCGCCGAGGCCGGGGACGTACTTGAAGCGCGGATCGCTCCAGGCGTCGCGCACGGCCACCGGCTGACCCACCTGGGCCGCCCAGCCGATGATGCCCTCGC
The DNA here is from genome assembly GCA_022821645.1 of Chloroflexota bacterium. Taxonomy (GTDB): domain Bacteria; phylum Chloroflexota; class UBA11872; order UBA11872; family UBA11872; genus UBA11872. Next base: position 32,987 of record JAJEDE010000027.1, on the reverse strand, counting down.
CGAGGGCGAGCGTTGTCTGGCCGACCGCTTCCGGATTGAAGGCGCGGGTGGCGCTGAGAATCAGGCGGTCGATGGCCTCGTCGTAGAGGTAGATCGTGACCTCGGAGACGTCAAGGTGATCCGAGACGGACTCGACGGTGGCCACCAGGACCTCGTCCAACTCCAGGGAGGAGTTAATGACGCTGTTGATCCGGTCCAACGCTCGCACCGTGTTGTCGAGCAGACGTTCGCGCTCAGTAGGCGTCGCGTTGATTGGAACGATGGCGTCGTAACCGCGGACGAGAGCCTGGACGGCGGCGGTCTGCAACTGGACGAGTTGATCGACGATGGTCTCGTGCTGCGACGGATGGGCGTCACGCAACACCGCCGCGCCCAACGCGCCCATCCGTTCGAGGGCGGTGGCGAGCAGGCCGGAAAGTGACCCACCGCGCTCGGCCACGGTGGTTCCCGCACGTTCGATGTGACCGAGGAATGCGCGGTTGGCGCGCAACTGCAGGAGGAGCCGGCCGGCGTCCAGCATGGATGCGTCCAGGGCCGCGTCGGCCTGGTCCGCCAACCAGCGGGCAAATTGCCGGCCCTGTTCCGTCCCGTCTCGAACCTGGGTCACGCCTCAGAATCTCCGGCTACCGCGGTCAGGCCGCGGCTGCGCTGGCGTGAAGAGCTTAGGACGGCGAGCGGCGACGCAAAAAGGCCGGCACGTCAACGTCGTCGTCCGCCAGGCGTTCACGTCCCATCAAACGAGTAGTTCGGGGGCTTTGGCGTCGACCAGGCCCGGCCCGCGGAACATCCGCTGAACGCGCGGCCTCGAACCCGGTCGCAATCAGCGTGACTCGAATTGCCTGGCCCATGCGCGGATCGACCACCGTGCCAAAGATGATGTTGGCATCGGGCGCGGCGACGGCGGTGACGTGCTCTGCGGCAGCGTTGATTTCCGCAATGCCCACGTCTTCCGAGGCCGTGATGTTGATCAGCACGCCCCGTGCGTCGTCAATCGAGGTTTCAAGCAGCGGGCTCTCCATCGCCTGGCGCACGGCGCGCAGCGCGCGCTCTTCGCCGGCGGCCTCACCGACGCCCATCATGGCTGTGCCGGAGGCGCGCATCACCGAGCGCACGTCGGCAAAGTCCACGTTGACCAGCCCTGTGGTCGTAATCAGGTCGGTGACGCCCTGCACCCCGCGATGCAGCATCTCGTCGGCCATCAGGAACGCGTCGGAGAATGCGGTGCTGGCGCTGGCGTGCTCCAGCAGCTTGTCGTTGTGCAGCGTGATCAGGGCGTCCACGCGGCTCTCGAGTTCGGCAAGGCCGTGACTGGCGACCTGGACGCGCCGCGAACCTTCGAAGCTGAACGGCACGGTGACGACCGCCACGGTCAGCGCGCCGGCCTCCATGGCGCGGTCAGCCAGGATCGGCGTCGCGCCGGTGCCCGTCCCGCCGCCCATGCCGGCGGTGATGAACACCATGTCGGCGCCATCAACAAGGTCGGCCAGTTCGTCGCTGCTCTCGCCGGCTGCTCGCTCGCCGAGCCGTGGGTCGCCGCCCGAGCCCAGGTGGTCGGTGGCCCGGCTGCCAATCAGGAGGCGCCGGTGGGCGTTGGATGCCGACAGGTCCTGCGCGTCGGTGTTGACGGAAATGAACTCCACGCCGTCGAGTTCGGCGGCGACCATGCGGTTGACGGCGTTGTTGCCGGCGCCGCCGACGCCGATGACGCGGATGTCGGTGAGGCCCGGGATCGTGTTGCGCGAGCCGGGTTCCGGCTCCTGGCGCAGGATTCGCGGCACCAGGTTTTCCGGTCGCCGCAGGTCGTCCAGGCGGTCGGGGTCAAACCCGCCGCGGTCCCTAGGCGGCACGGGAACGCACCTCCGCGGCCAGCGTCTCGTAGGCCTTGACCGCGCGGCGGGCGCCGCGGTTGCCGCTGCCGGCGGCGAAGATCGAGACGCCGGTGCTGGCGGCTTCCAGGATCTTGCTGTTGGTTGGGATGTCGGACTCGAAGACTCCGGCGCCCCAGCGTTCGCGCAGGTATTCGGCCACGGTCTTCTCCTCGCGCAGCCGTCGATCGAACTTGCTGAGCACAATGCCCAGCACCTTCAGGCGCGGGTTGAGGAACGTGACCTCCTCGATGCTCTCATTCAGCATCTGCAAGCCTTGCAGCGAGAAGAAGCGGGCTTCGGTGGGGATGATGACCCATTCGGCCGCCACCAGCGCATTGATGGTGAGTACGCCCAGCGACGGCGGGGTGTCGAAGAGGATGTAGTCGTAGTCCTTGTCCACGCGCAGCACGTGCTCGCGCAGGCGCAGTTCGCGTCCCAGCTTGGTCTGCAGGGTGGTCTCCACGCGGGCGAGTTCGGGCGAGGCCGGCACAACGTCCACGGTGCCACCGGAAGGATCGTTGACCCGGTAGCGGGGCAGTTCGACGTCTCGGTTCAGCAGGGCGTCGGCCAGGCTGGCGTCCATCACGCGTTCGACGCCAAACGAAGAGGTGAGGTTGGACTGCGGATCGCAGTCGATCACCAGTAGCCTCGAACCGGCGCGCGCAAGGGTGGACGCCAAGTTGGATGTGGTGGTCGTCTTGCCAACGCCGCCCTTCTGGTTGGCGATGGCGATAGTCACGGCCATGGGGAGCCTCCACGGAAGCGTCGCCCACCGGCCCCCACGGCGACGATCTGAAGGGATGCTATGCCAGAGGCTTTCTGGCAGTCAACATAAGTTTCGGCGGAAACTGGTCGTTACCCCATGCTAGCCTCGGCGCATGCGGCCGGACGCCTGCGAGCGATAACCACGACGACTGGCGTTTCAGTGACATCGCCGCTGGCTGTAAACCTCGCGCCCGGCCATCCGCGCGGACTGCGCCTGCGGGCGCCGGTCCTTACCGCGTCGGGCACGTTTGGATTCGGTGACGAGTACCGGGACGTCGTGAACCTGGCCGCGCTTGGCGCCATCGTCACCAAGACGGTGACCCCGGAGCCGCGCGAGGGCAACCGGACGCCCCGCACGGTCGAGACGCCGTCCGGGATGTTGAATTCGATCGGGCTGCCGAATCCGGGCGGCGAAGGCGCGGTCCGCGAAAAGGCGCCGATCTGGGCGGAATTGCCATGCCCGGTGGTCGTCAGCATCGCGGCGCACGATCCGGAGAGCTGGACGTCGCTGGCTGCCCGATTCGACGGGCTGGAAAACGTCGCGGCCATCGAGGCCAACTTGTCGTGTCCGAACGTGGCCGGTGGGCTGGATTACTCGACCGATCCCACGACGACCGCGGCCACCGTCAAGGCCGTGCGGCAGGGTGTGTCGCTGCCGGTTATTGCCAAGCTCTCGCCCAACGTGACCGACCTGCGGCCGATCGCGCGCGCCGCCCAAGACGCCGGAGCCGACACCCTCTCGCTGATCAACACCCTGCTCGGAATGGTGATCGATACCGACGCGGCGCTGCCGTTTCTGGGCGCCGGCGCCGGCGGGTTGTCAGGCCCGGCCATCCGACCGCTGGCCGTTCGCTGCGTCTACGACGTCGCCGGAGCGGTCTCGATCCCCATCATTGGCATGGGTGGCGTCGTGACCACGGACGACGCGCTGCAATTCCTCATGGCCGGGGCCTCGGCAGTGCAGGTCGGAACCGCAACGTTCAGGGAGCCGCGCACCGCCGAGCGCCTCATTGAAGGGCTCTGCGGCTACCTCCAGAGCCGCCGTTTCGAGGCCATCGACGACGTGGTTGGGCTAGCGCGACCGGAGCAGGCTATCGGCTGAAGTGGACCTGGATCACCTCGCCGTCCGGGACCACGTATTCGCGACCGACTCGACGCAGTTGGCCGCGTTCCCGCAGCGCAGCCAGCGAGCCCCCCTCGACAAGCTCGTCCGCCGCCACGGCGTCCGCCCGAATGAAGCCCGCCGCCAGATCACTGTGGATGGTTCCGGCGGCGTCGAGCGCGGTCGCGCCGCGCGGCAGCATCCAGGCGTTCACTGAGCGTGTGTTGCCGGTATAGAACGTGATCTGGTTGAGGGCTGTTCGCAGCGCCTGACCGACTCGGTCGGAGGCCAGGCCGGGAAGGCCCAGGTCTTCGCGGAACGCGGCCGCGTCTTCCTCCGGCAGGTCGTCCAGTTCCCCTTCGGTGGCGGCCGCAACCACGCACCAGTCGTCCAGGCCCCCGGCGGACCGCTGCGCCTCAATGGCCGCGGCGTCATCGTCCGGCGCGTTGCAGGCCACGGCGCACGGCTTGGCGCTGAGCAGGCCGAAGCCGCGAAGGCTGACGACTGCCTGCGGGGCGAGCCCCTCCAGCATTGGACGGTTGGCTTCGAGCGCCTCACGAGCCCGGCTCACGACGGCGAGTTGCTCGCGGGCCTCACGGCGTTCGACGCGCGGACCGCTGGTCAGGCGTTCCTGCAGGCGTTGTTGGGCCGGTTCGAGCACGGCCAGGTCAAGCACGGCCAGTTCGGTGTGCAGGGCGTCGAGACGATCGGCGGCGGCTTTCAGGCCGCCTTCACCCGAGACGACCAGGAGCAGCGCGTCGGCAGTGCGCAGGCGACCGATCCATTCGGCGTTGGGTAGCTCGCCTGCCGCCAGCGCGTGGCCCGGCGCGTGCCAGAGGGTGAACGAAACGGGAACCGTCTGGGCCGCGCGAAACACAGCCTGGAGGTCGTGCAGGCGCGGGTCCGGCAGGGACATGGCCCCGGTCTGGACTCCCAGCCGTCCCTGCGGCGCCGCAACAACGTACTGGCCGACGGCGGCGGCGAAGGCGGCCTCGACCCCGGCCTCGAAATCGCCTGCCAGCGCGATTACCGGCACACGATTCCCCTAATTTGACGGCTGACCGAACCCGGCGGCGTGGTTGGTATAGTAGTGGCCTACCTCTGAGAGTTTGCGTCCCTGGGTACGCCTGTCTCGTGCCATCACCTAAAGAACTCGTCCGACAGCAACGCCGGGCCAAGCAAGTGCGCCGACAGCGATTCCTGCGCGCCCGCAACGTGAGCACCCGTTCGGCGGTGCGAACGTTTGTCAGACAGGCCCGTGAGGCGATCGAGTCGGGCGACACCGACGCGGCGCGGGCCGCCATCCGCGAGGCCCAGAGTCGTCTCGACGGCGCCGCGCGCAAGGGCATCATCCACCGCCGCAAGGCGGCGCGCAGCTTGTCGCGCCTGGTGCGGCAGTTGCGGGCGGCCGAAGCCGCTTAAGCGCGCGCGTCGGCCGGCCGCGTGGCCAGTCGGGCGGTCAGAATCTCCAGCAGCGCGTCCTTGTCGCCGCCCGTTGACTTGAGCGCGGCGTCGGTCCGCACGACTTCGGCATACATGCGCGCGATCAGCCGGTCGGACATGCGACGGGCCTGTTGGGCCAGGTAGCGACCACGACTTGGCGGCGCGCCGGCAGCGCGCGCGACCTGCTGGAAGTTGCCGCCTTCCACGACGACCTGGCGAGCCGCGGCCACTTGCCGAAGTGAGCGGGTGATGTCGGCCAGGATCATTTCGTGGGGTGTGCGCAGCGCCAGCATGTCGTGCAGCACCCCCAGCGCCTCAGCGCCGCGCCGATCGGCCAGGGCGTTCACGTAGTCCCAGCGGGCGTGTTCGCCGATGGTGGCGCAGGCGGCATTGACGTCGCGCACGCTGATCTGACCGCTGAATCCCACGTAGGCCGCCAGCTTCTCCACCTCGCCGCCGAGCAGGCCGGCGTCGGCGGTCATGAGCTCCACCAGGCGCGCGGCGGCGTCTTCGGTGATGCTCACGCCCGCGCGCCGCGCCTCGGAGCGGACGAATCGCACGGCCTCGGCGCCCCGCAACGGCCCGAACTGCTGAACACGCGCGCCGTGCTGGGTGAGGGCGTTGAAAGCCTTTACGCGTGATGCAGTGCGCCGGTCGCCCAGGTCCAGGTACACCGAAACGGCCAGGTCGCAGGTGTCCAGGCCGGGATCGTTCTTCCGGGCGTCGGCAAACGCGGTGAGCCACTGGATCAGTTTCCGGGCCTGCGGCCCGCTGGGCGGCGCGCCGTCCAGGTAAACCCTGCGCCGCTCGCCGAACATCGACACCGCACCGCAGGCGGCGCGCAGTTCGTCAGGCCCCGCCCGCCTGCCATCCAGGTGGGTATACGACAGGTCGTCCGGCACCGGGTGTCCCAGCACCGCATCCACCGCGTTTCGGAGGCGTGGCTCGCGGCCGCCCAGGAAGATGAAGAGCACGTCACAAGCGTACGACGCTGGAGGAGAGGCTAGTTGCCGCGTCTCGACGCAGCCGGTCCGTCGAGAAGCTCGAAGAATCTCGCCCGCGACATGCCGGCCGTTCGCATGTTGCTTCTGATGATGTCAAGCCCAACTGCCCGGTACTGCGGAATGACGATCGGCCGGGCCACACCGCGCTTAGTCAAGACGATGTGCGACCCGCGTCTTCGCTCTTCCAGGAATCCGTCCGCCTCGAAAACCCTGACAAGCTCACGCCAATGAAGCGGTGTAAGCCTCCGCGACACCCTTCTGCCTTAGGGGGAACTCGACCCTGAGGGAACTCTCGCCTGGCACCGGCTGGCCGTCGACGGGCTCGAACCCGCAGTCCTTCAAGACCTGGATCAGGGTGCCGCGTTCGAAGCAGGACAAGACAAACAGGTTCAGCGCTTCGTGGAGGTTCTCGACCGCTTCCTGCTCCGTCCGGCCCTGACTGAAGACGTCAAGTGACGAGCATCCAGCAACGTAGCCCACGTCGTCAGGCCTGACCTGGATGGGCACGTCGAATTTGAAGCCGATGCCTGCGTTCGTGCGGGATTCCCTGAGCGTTGCCATGTCGAAGACGGTTCGGGTCAACTGTGATCACCGTATCACGGGTCTGAAGCTTCAATGCGGCATCTCAACCGGACCAGATCGGCCTCGCAACGCCGCTGGTCCTTCGCCGCTGGCTCCGATGCTATGTCGCCAACGCGCTTGGCCCCGTAGAACCCATCGTTTGCCCGTCACGCGCGTTGACATGGGGGACTGGCACACTCAATCCTGTTGACCAGCCCGAACGCCCGCGGTACCGCGGGTTCCGTCTTTATCTCATTGGAGGTTCGATATGGGCGCCGACTCCGACAACGGCGCGATCGAGCAGTCGTTCGCTACCCGGCACGCCGGTTCCGCGGCGCTGCGCGCGCGGGCCTGCGAGGCATTGGCCGGCGGTGTAGCGCATGACACCCGCATCCAGGCGCCCTTCCCGGTCATGACGGCCCGCGCCCAGGGGGCCCGCAAGTGGGACGTGGACGGCAACGAGATCGTGGACTACACGATGGGCCACGGCGCCTTGATCCTGGGGCACGGCCACCCGGTGGCCGTGGACGCCGCGCGGGAGCAACTGGAAATAGGCACCCATTACGGGGCCGGCCACGAGCTCGAAATTGCCTGGGCGGAGCAGATAAAGCGCCTCAAGCCCAGCATCCAGCGCGTGCGCTTCCACTCCTCGGGCACCGAGGCCACCCACATGGCCATGCGCCTGGCGCGTGCCCACACCGGACGCGACCGCATCATCAAGTTCCAGGGCCACTTCCACGGCTGGCACGACTACGCGACCGTGGCAGTCGAAGAGCCGTACGACATTCCAACTTCCGCCGGCGTTCCAGCGGCCACGCAGGGGACCATCACCGCGCTGCCGACCGACCTGGACCGCGTACGCGAGGAACTGGGCAGCGGCGACGTGGCGGCGGTAATCGTGGAGCCCAGCGGCGCCGGCTGGGGCGCCTTGCCCATTGAACCGCCGTTCATACACGGCCTGCGTGACCTGACGACCGAACACGGCGCCGTGCTGATTCTCGACGAGGTCGTCACCGGCTTCCGCATATCATCCGGCGGGTTCCAGGTCATGGCCGGCGTGACACCGGACCTGACCACCATGGCCAAGATCGTGGCCGGCGGCCTGCCTGGGGCGGCCGTGGGCGGTCGAGCCGACATCATGGACCGCCTGGAGAAGCGCGGCGACCCCGCCTGGGACCGCGGTCAGCGAATCGCCCACCCCGGCACCTATAACGCCAATCCTGTCTCGGCCGCGGCGGGGACTGCCGTCCTGGACTTCCTGGCCGACGGCGCGGTGCACGCGCACATCGACGTCCTGGGCGAGCAGCTGCGGCAGGGCCTGCAGGAGGCGTTCGACCGTCACGACGTGGGCGCGCTTGTCTATGGCGAGACGTCCTACTTCCACATCAGCCTCAGCGGCCAGCCGGCCAAGAGCGGCCTTGGCGGCGCCGCCGGCGACGCGTTGGGCCAGGCTCTCCTGAACGAGGGCGTCCACCTCATCTCCGGCGGTGGGTTCACGAGCGCGGCGCATACCGAGGCGGACATCGAGCAAACCGTGGCGGCCTTCGACGCGGCAATTGGCGCCGTGGCCGCTGAAGGTCTCTTCGACAACTGAGCGTGAAAGGAACTTCGAACGCATGAAGATCGAAGGCAAGCTGGCGGACCTGGGCATCGAGCTTCCCGCGCCAAGCATCCCGCCCACGGCCCCGCTGAAGCCGTGGAACATCAGCGGCAACCTGATCTACCTCTCGGGCGCCGGTCCCGTCGACGCCACCGGCGCCACGCCCGTGGGCAAGGTCGGACGAGACTTCGACACGGCCGAGGCGGCCGAATTCGCCCGCTCGATCGCGGTGGCGCACCTCGGCGCGCTCAAGGACGCACTGGGCGACCTGGACCGCGTGCTTCAGGTGGTCAAGGTGCTCGGCATGGTCAACTGCACCGACGACTACACCGACCAGCCGCTGGTTATCAACGGCTACTCCGAGTTGTTCGTGGAGCTATGGGGCGAGAACGGCCGCCACGCGCGTTCCGCCGTCGGGATGGCGCAGTTGCCCGGCGGCATGCCGGTCGAAATCGAGGCGATCCTCGAGTTCATGTAGTTGCCGCGAGTTCAGCGCGAAAAGGCGTCGTCCTCCGCCCAGTTGACGGAAACCTCCGCGGCCACGGGCCCGCGCCCCCGGCGCAGGTTCGGCACCGGCACCAACACGTAGCCGTTATCCACGCCAAACTCCAGAATGCGCTTGGTGAGGTGAACATCCTGGGCGCAGTAGTCGATCACCCGCCGGCGGTCCTCGGGCCGCCCGGTGCGCCACAGGTGAACGGCCTCCGTGCCGTCGCTCAGCGACTTGGCTTCCCCGAACATGGCGCCGGCGATGTCCTGCAGGCGCATGCCCTTGCGACGGCCCGTCACCGATTGCAGTTCCAGCAGCACGTCAAACGACCGCTCGCGCAAGACCGAGACATCGCCATACGCCGACAGCACCGTCAGGTCGAAGCGCCGCGAGTTGAACCCAACCACGCGCGGATGCTCGGCCAGGTAGTCGATCAGATCCTGGGCGTCGGGCTCCTGCCAGACGTGCTGCCGTCCGTGTTCGTCGATGGTGACCCCAACCGCCAGCCCGAAGTCCCGGATATTGCGCCACCCGCCACGCACTTCATGGCTTAGGTACAGCGTTTCCAGGTCAAAGACGACATAACGGCCGTCGGGCGGTGACAGATCAGGCCGTGCGCGCATTGCGCATTATGCGCAGGCTTTTCTGAGGCGGGGCCAGTCGTCGCGCAAACGGAAGGAACAATACCGGACGTGCAGAAGCGGCACTGTACAGTCGGGCGCCACAGCGGAAAGGGAATCGCCACGCTCCGCGGTTGCTTTCCAACGTGAGGCGGCGCGCTGGCAGCAAATAATGGGGCAGCGACGCCGAATCAATGCCCGTAACGGTTCACGAGGCCGAGCGTCGCGTGCGGGCTGCGGGATAGGTCCACGTAGCGACCCGTGGTAGCCATCGGCAGTACAAGCATCCGCATCGCCCGGGGCGAGTGACGATCCCCGGAAAGATGAGCGACGAACTGAAGCCAAAGACCTGGGCATCCATCCGAAGACAGGCAGGGTTGGAGAGGTAGCGATGCAATACGAGGTCATCATTGAGGCTGGCCCTCGAAACTACTCAGGGTATGCACCCGCCGTGCCTGGCTGTGCAGCCACCGGCGACACGGCGGAAGAATGTCGTCGCAACCTGCGGGAGGCCCTTGAGTTTCATCTTGAAGGGTTGCGTGAGGACGGCCTTGCAATCCCTGTACCGGAAACCGTCGAGGTCTCGGTACCGGCCTAAGCTGGTTTGACGTGATGCCGCGGCGCAAGGTGCTCGGCAATTCAACGTGACCCACCGTTCGCTATCGAATTCCCTTGCCGCGGGCACCGGGCGTTGTTACGGTTGCGCTGTGCGCGTTGCGCGCGTGGTTTGCCGTGCCTGTCACGGGGCCCAGGCACAATGCGCACGACGCAAAGGCGTTGACGGGGAGGAGTAGGCCTCCCGAGAACCCCGAGCGAGCCGGAAATGGTGTGAGCCGGCGGGTTCTCCAGGCCGAAGGTCGCCCCCGAGCCGACCGGTTGAAGGGTTCGCCTGGTAGACCGGTCCGGTGCCCGCCGTGATCGGGTAACGAAGCGGTTCGGTCAGCCGACCGGGCAAGCGGGGTGGTACCGCGGGTGACAACCCGTCCCTGTGAGGGACGGGTTTTTTGTTGCCGTACGGCCGACCGAGGTGAAGGACACGGAGCGATGAGACGCAGCACGCAGAGGCGTGACCTTGCGCGCGCTCAGGTTGACTCGGTCGCGGTACCCGACGGAGACGCCGCCTAGCCGCCGTCTCCGCGTTTCGCCCCACCAGACACCACGACACCGCGTTCCAAAACTCTCCAGGAGACCCACGACATGTCCGCAATCAACGGCCGCTCCAGCAACGGTTCCACCGCCGCGCCCAAGACCCCGCGTACCGGCGGCGAGGTGGTGTGCGACGCCATGCTTGCCGCGGGGGTGGACGTCATCTTCGGGATGCCGGGCGGCGCCTCGCTGCCGTTCTACGACTCGCTGTACATGTACCAGGACCGCATCCGCCACGTCCTGATCCGGCACGAGCAGGCCGCCGGCTTCGCCGCCAACGGCTACGCGCGGGCCACCGGCAAGGTCGGCGTGGCCACCAGCACGTCCGGGCCCGGCGCCACCAACATGGTCACCTGCATGGCCAACGACATCATGGACTCGGTCGGCGTGGTCTACATCACCGGCCAGGTGGCCCGTCCGGCCATCGGCTCCGACGCCTTCCAGGAAGCCGACGTCACTGGCATCTCCATTCCGATCACCAAGCACAGCTACCTGGTCATGGACGTGGACGAGCTGCCGCGCGTGATGTCGGAAGCCTTCCACCTGGCCTCCACCGGTCGCCCAGGCCCGGTCCACGTCGACATTCCCAAGGACGTCTTCCTGGAAACCACCACCGAGACGGCGCCGGACCAGGTGAACCTGCGCGGCTACCGGCCGTCCAAGGTCGGGAACGCCCGGATGGTTCGCAAGGCGGCCGAGGTCATCAACGCGGCCGAGCGGCCGATCATCATGGCCGGCCACGGCATCGACATCTCCGGCGCCGCCGAAGAGCTCTTGCTGCTCGCCACGCGCGGGAGCATCCCCGTGGTCAGCACGCTGCACGGCGTGGGCACGTTCCCTGAAACGCATCCGCTGTCCTTCGGGATGCTGGGCATGCACGGCCTGGCCTACGCGAACTTCGCCATGCGGCAGACCGATTGCATCATCGGCCTCGGCACCCGCTTCGACGACCGGGCCGTGGGCAAGGAGGACGAGTTCGGACCGGGCGCCAAGGTCGTGCACATTGACATTGATCCGGCCGAGATCGGCAAGGTCCTGGAGACCGACGTGCCGATCGTCGGCGATCTGAAGCTCACCCTGCAGAAGCTGTTGCCGCTGATCGAATCGCGCGATCGCACGCCCTGGCTGGACCAGATGAACGGCTGGCGGCGCGACCATCCGTCCCTCAAGATTCCCGACAGTCCCGACTCGGTCCTGCCCCAGGAAGTCGTGCGGGCCATCTACGACATTTCCGGCGGCGAAGCGCGCGTGATCGCCGACGTGGGTCAGAACCAGATGTGGGCGGCCCAGCACTTCTGGTACGAGCGCCCGCGCATGTTCTTCAGCGCCGGCGGGCTGGGCCCGATGGGCTACGCGCTGCCGGCGGCCATGGGCGTGAAGCTGGCCGACGAAAAGCAGGACGTCTGGTGCGTCACCGGCGACGGCGGCCTGCTGATCAACATCCAGGAGTTCAACACCCTGGCCGCCGAAGGCATCAACGTAAAGGTCGCGGTGCTCAACAACGCCCACCTGGGCATGATCCGCCAGTGGCAGGAGTTCTTCTACGAAGGCCGCTACATGGGCGCCTTCCTGGACAACCCCGACTTCGCCAAGGTCGCCCAGGCCTTCGGCTTGCACGGCGTGGGCGCCAACTCGCGCGATGAGATGCACGATGCCATCGCCATGGCCCACGAATACGACGGTCCGGTGGTGCTGGACCTGCACGTGGACCGGGTGGAGAACGTCTACCCGATGATCGTGCCGGGCACCGGCGTGAACAGCGTGATCGAGGACCCGCGATGAACGGGGCCGAAACGCACACGCTGGTCGCCACCGTGGCCGACCATCCGGGTGTCCTGACCCGGGTGGCCAGCCTCTTTCGCCGCCGCGGCTTCAACATCGCCAGCCTGGCCGTTGGGCATTCCGAGGAGCCCGGCTACTCGCGCATGACGATCGCCGTCGAAGGCTCGGCGGAGGAAGTCAAGCAGTGCGAGAAGCAGCTCTATAAGCTGGTCGAGGTCGTCTCGGTCCGAAACCTGACCGGCGCGCCGGCGGTCACGCGCGAGTTGGCCATGATCAAGGTGCGCGTCAAGTCCAACGAACGGCCCGGCCTGGCCGAGATCACCGATATCTTCCGCGGCGAGATCGTGGACGTGAGCAAGTCGTCGATGATCGTGCAGATGACCGGCGCGCAGTCCAAGATCGACCGCTTCCTGGACGTGATTACCGAATACCCGATCGAGGAGATCTCCCGAACCGGCGTCATCGCCATCGCGCGCGACGACGTCGGCCCCCGGAATGGACGTGCGCGTGGATAGCAAGGTTCTTTACGAGGCCGACATTACGGCCGACGAGTTGCAGGGCAAGCGGGTCGCGGTCCTGGGCTATGGCAGCCAGGGGCACGCTCACGCGCTGAACCTGCGCGACTCCGATTCGGACGTCGTGGTCGGTCTGCGCCCGGGCAGCCCCTCGCGCGCCCGCGCCGAGGCCGAGGACCTGCTGGTCCTTGACGTGTCCGAAGCGGTCGACGCCTCCGAGGCCGTGATGCTGGCGCTGCCCGACCAGGATCAGCCGCGGGTCTACGAGGAGCAGATCGCGCCGGTGCTGCGGTCCGGTCACATGATTCTCTTCGCTCACGGTTTCAACATCCACTACGGCCAGATCAATCCACCCGACCATGTGGACGTGGCCATGGTGGCGCCCAAGGGTCCGGGGCACGTCTTGCGCGATCTGTTCGTGGAGGGTGTGGGCGTTCCGGGTCTGGTGGCGGTCCACCACGATGCCACCGGTCGCGCGCGTGACGTCGCGCTCTCCTACGCCAAGGGCATCGGCTGCGCCAAGGCCGGCCTGATTGAAACCACCTTCAAAGACGAGACCGAGACCGACCTGTTCGGCGAGCAGGCCGTCCTGTGCGGCGGCACCACCGCGCTGATCAAGAACGCCTTCGAAACGCTGGTGGACGCCGGCTACGACCCGCGCCTGGCCTACTTCGAGTGCCTGCACGAGCTCAAGCTGATCGTGGACCTGATTTACCAGGGCGGCATCAGCTACATGCGCTACTCGATCAGCGACACGGCCGAGTTCGGCGACCTCGTCTCCGGGCCGCGCGTCGTCAACGAGAACTCGCGCGAGGCGATGCAGGGCATCCTGGAGGACGTGCAGAACGGCGAGTTCGCCCGCCGCTGGATTCTCGAGAACCAGGCCGGTCGGCCCGCGTATAATGCCCTTCGGAACCGCGACCTTGAACACCCGGTTGAGGTCGTTGGTCGCGAGCTCCGCAGCATGATGGACTGGCTCCCCAAGACGCGCGAATGAACCGCAGGTGACACACGACGGATGCGAATGTTCCTGGTGACTTCTCGGCTCGCGCTTCCCGGCCCCTCCCACTAGCGGAGGGGAATCCCGGGACTATCCGCGGCCGCCATCGCGGCCGCCCACGACCTAGCTGAGGAAGCTGTCACCATGCGGAACGTCCGCATCTTCGACACCACCCTGCGCGACGGCGAGCAAGCTGCCGGCGGCGCGCTGACCATCGACGAGAAGCTGGAAATCGGGCGTCAACTGGCCCGGTTGAATGTTGACGTCATTGAGGCCGGGTTTCCGTTTACCTCACCCGGCGACTTCAGGGCCGTGGACCTGCTGGCCCGCGAACTGCGCAACGTCGAAATCGCCGGATTGAGCGGCTTCAAGCGCGAGCAGATCGACACCACCTGGGACGCGCTGAAGGCCGCCGCACGGCCGCTGCTGCACATCGTCATTTCCACCAGCGACATCCACTTGCAGCATCAACTGCGGGAGCGTCGCGAGGTCGTGCTGGACCTGACCCGCGATTCGGTGGGCCATGCGCGCACGCTGACCGACCACATCGAGTTCTCGGCCATGGACGCCACCCGGTCCGACCTGGACTTCGTGAGCGAGGTGTTCAGTGTCGCGATCGAGTCCGGCGCGACCGTCGTGAATTTCCCGGACACCGTTGGCTACGCCCAGCCGGCGGAATTCGGGGAGATGGTTCGGTATGTGATGGACCAGACGCGCGGCATCGAGGACGTCGTGCTGTCGATCCATTGCCACGACGACCTGGGCCAGGCGGTCGCCAACTCGCTGGCGGCTGTCAAGGAAGGCGCGGCCCAGGTCGAATGCACGATTAACGGCGTGGGCGAACGCGCCGGCAACGCCTCGCTCGAAGAGATCGTGATGGCGCTGCGTACGCGCGGCGACTACTTCCACGCCGACACGCGCCTGGTCACGACGGAACTGGCCCGCACCAGCCGGCTGGTGTCCAACTACATGGGCATGGTGGTGCCGCCCAACAAGGCCGTCATTGGCGCCAACGCCTTCGCACACGCCTCCGGCCTGCACCAGGACGGGATGCTGAAGGAACGCACCACCTACGAAATCATGAACCCGTCGGACGTCGGGCTGGACGAGAGCAGCATCGTGCTGGGCAAGACCTCGGGTCGCCACGCGTTTCGCGACCGGCTGAAGCGGATGGGATACCGGCTGGCGGACGATGAGTTCCAGGCCGCCTTCCAGGCCTTCAAGGAAATCGCCGACCGCAAGAAGACGATCACCGATCGTGACCTTGAGGCCATCGTGCAGAACGAGCAGCGCCGTGCCTTCCACCAGACGTTCGAACTCCTGCACGTGCAGGTCAGTACCGGCACAGGGTCCATGCCGACCGCGACCGTGCGGCTGCGCACGGATGATGGCGAAGAGCACGTCGACGCCGCCATCGGCACTGGTCCCGTGGATGCGATCTACAAGGCAATCAACCGCCTGGTGAAAGTGCCGAACCAGCTCACCGAGTTTTCGATCAACTCTGTCACCGAAGGCATCGACGCCATCGGCGAGGTGACGATCCGTATCGAGAGCAACGCCAAGACCTTCAGCGGGCACGGCGCCGATACCGACATCCTCGTCGCCAGCGCCCAGGCCTACGTCAACGCGTTGAACCGCCTCATGGCCGGGCTCGGCAAGGGCTGGTCCACGACACCCGAAGCCACGCTGCTGGCGGACGCCTCCGGCGTTCCCGGAATCTAGGAGACGACATGGGCCACACGCTGCTCGACAAGGTCTGGGACGCGCACTCCGTGCGTGAGTTGCCAAATGGGCAAACCCAACTGTTCATTGGACTGCACCTGGTTCACGAAGTCACCAGCCCCCAGGCCTTCCAGATGCTGGCGGAACGCGGGCTGTCGGTTCGCTATCCCGACCGCACCTTCGCCACCGTCGACCACATCATCCCGACTGACGGGTCCACGCGGCCCTACGTGGATGGGATGGCAGAGCAAATGTTCGTGGCGATCGAGCAGAACATTGAGCGGACCGGGATCCCGTTCTTTGACCGCTCCACCGGCCGCCAGGGCATCGTGCACGTGATCGGGCCGGAGTTGGGTCTGACCCAGCCGGGCATGACCATCGCCTGCGGCGACAGTCACACCAGCACGCACGGTGCCTTCGGTGCCATTGCTTTCGGCATCGGCACGTCGCAGGTTCGCGACGTGCTGGCCACGCAGACCATCTCGGTGGCCAAGCCGCAGTGCCGGCGCATAACCGTCGACGGCAAGCTCGCCGAAGGGGTATTCGCCAAGGACGTGATCCTGGCCATCATCGGCCGGCTGGGCGTGCAGGGCGGCGTCGGTTACGCCTACGAGTACGCCGGCGATGTCTTCGACGGCATGTCCATGGACGAGCGCATGACCGTCTGCAACATGTCCATCGAGGGCGGCGCGCGTGTCGGCTACGTCAACCCCGACGAGACCGCCTACGCCTACCTCCAGGGACGCGAATACTCGCCGAAGGGCGAGGAGTTCGACAGCGCCCGCCAATGGTGGAGCGATGTGGCCTCCGACGCGGATGCCGCCTTCGACGACGAAGTCCACATCGAGGGCGAGTCGATCGCGCCGATGGTCACCTGGGGGGTCAACCCCGGACAGGTCGTGGGCGTGGATGACCTCATCCCGTCACCGGATGACGTGGAAGGGCTGGACCGCCGCTCGATCCAGGACGCCCTGGACCACATGAAGCTCGCGCCGGGCGCGCCGATTGCGGGAACGCCGATCGACGTGGCCTTCGTAGGGTCCTGCACGAACAGCCGTATCTCCGACCTGCGTGAAGCCGCGCGCGTGGCCGAGGGCGGCCGGGTGCCCGCGCACGTCAAGGCGCTGGTGGTGCCGGGGTCGCAGCAGGTGAAGACGGAAGCCGAGGCCGAGGGTCTGGACGATGTTTTCCGCGCCGCCGGTTTCGAGTGGCGCGACGCCGGCTGTTCCATGTGCCTGGCCATGAACCCGGACAAGCTGGTGAACGACCAGGTCTGCGCCTCGTCCAGCAACCGCAACTTCAAGGGCCGCCAGGGCAGCCCGCTGGGCCGGACGCTGCTGATGAGCCCGGCCATGGTTGCGGCCGCCGCGGTCGCCGGCGAGGTGACCGACGTGCGCGCAATGGCCGCGGGCTGAGGGGGCGACCAATGAGTGACGACGGACGCATCACTAACGTCGCCGGAACCGGTGTGCCGGTGCGCGGCAACGACATCGACACGGACCGCATCATCCCGGCCCGCTACCTGCGCGAGATCACGTTCGAGACGCTGGGTCCGCACGCCTTCGAAGACGAACGCCGGCAGTTAAACGGAAGGCACCCGTTCGACGACGCGCGGTTTTCGGGCGCCAGCGTCCTGGTGGTCAACCGCAACTTCGGCTCCGGCTCCAGCCGCGAACACGCCCCGCAAGCTCTCATGCGCAGGGGCATTAAAGCCATCGTGGGCGAGAGTTTCGCCGAGATCTTCTTCGGCAACTGCACCACCATCGGCATTCCATGTCTGACGTTGTCCGACGCCCAGATCGAGTCGCTGCAAAGCCTGATTGAAGAGGCGCCCGAAACGCAGTTGGCCATCGACGTGGGCAGCGGTTCGATCACGGCCGGTCAGGCCACCTACCAGGCCGAATTGCCGGCCTCCGTCCGGCAGGCGTTTGTGAGCGGGGAGTGGGACGCATTGTCTTCACTGCTCGAATCCGACGACGCCATCAGCGCAGTCCGCGACCGGCTGCCCTACATCAGCGGCTGGCCCGCTCGGTGAAGGACTGGCGCATCGTCGTCACGCCGGGCGACGGCATCGGCCCGGAAGTGATGGCGGCCGGGGCAGAGGTGCTGGATCACACCGCCGCGCAGTTCGGGATCGGGGTGACGCAGGTCGAGCGACCGCTTGGCGGCAACAGCATCGACCGCTTCGGCGAGCCGTGCACGGACGAGGTTCTGCAGGACGCGCTCGACGCGGACGCTGTTTTTCTCGCGGCCGTCGGCGGTCCGAAGTGGGACGACCCGCATGCCGAGTTCACCCCTGAGGAAGGCGTGCTGCGCCTGCGCAAGGGCCTGGAACTCTACGCCAACGTACGACCCGTCCGGGTCTACGACGCCCTGGTCGACCAGTCGCCGTTGCGCCCGGAAGTCGTGCGCGGGACCGACATGGTCATCCTGCGCGAACTGACGGGCGGTCTGTACTTCGGCCAGCCGAAGGAGATGCGCTTCATCGGCGGCGAGCGCGGCGCCGTGGACACCCTGGCCTATCGCGAGAGCGAGATTCGCCGGATTGTCGAGCGCGCCTTCGAGTGGGCGGCCGGGCGGCGTCGCAAGGTGCTGTCGGTGGACAAGTTCAACGTGCTGGTCACCGGTCGCTTCTGGCGCGAAATCGCCAACGACATTGCGGCGCAACACCCCGACATCGAGTACGACACGATGCTGGCCGACGCGTGTGCCGCGGCGCTGGTGCGCCAACCGACCGAATACGACGTCATCGTGACCGAAAACACCTTCGGCGATCTGCTGAGCGACGAGGCCGGCGTCTTCACCGGCTCGCTTGGCATGCTGCCCTCGGCCAGTTTGGGAGACGAAGGACGGGCGTTGTATGAACCGGTCCACGGCAGCGCGCCGGACATCGCCGGCCTGGGGATTGCCAACCCGTTGGGTACAATCCTCAGCGTGGCGATGCTGTTTCGCCACACGTTCGACCAGCCACAGGCGGCCGCGGCAATCGAGACGGCCGTCGAACACACACTCAACGACGGGTTCCGAACGCCCGATATCGGCGAGGAGGATGCGCGCCTCGTGGACACAAAGTCCATGACCGCGGCGGTCATTACCCGCATCGAGGGGCCCGCCGCCGGCTGACAGGCGTATTCAACGTCTCGCGGGAAGCCGGCGAGTCGACTCGCGCGAAACCGATCTTTTTCCCGCCGAGGCTTGACCGATTCCCATGCAACTCTCGCTCTACGACACGACCCTGCGCGACGGCGCGCAGACCGAAGGCATCTCATTCTCGACCGAGGACAAGCTGCGCATCGCCCAACGGCTGGATGCCTACGGCGTCCACTACATCGAGGGCGGGTTTCCAGGCTCGAATCCCAAGGACCGCGACTTCTTCCGCCGCGCCGCCGAAATCTCCTGGAAGCAGGCCCGCATCTGCGCCTTCGGCGCCACGCGCTACAAGGACCGCGACGTAGCCGACGACCCTACCGTCGCCGCACTCCTGGCCTGCGACACCCCCGTCGTCACGATCGTGGCCAAGTTCTCCCGTTTCCAGGTCGAGACGGTATTGGAAACCAGCACCGACGAGAACCTGGCGATGATCCGCGACACGGTCGCGCACCTGAAGGCCGCCGGCCGCGAGGTGATCGTCGACGCCGAGCACTTCTACGACGGCTTCAGCCAGGATCCGATCTACTCGCACGCCTGCGTCGAAGCTGCGACGGCAGCCGGCGCGGACTGGATCATCCTCTGCGACACCAACGGCGGAGCCCTGCCGGCCCAGGTCGCCGAGGCGACCCGAGCGGCGCGCGCCTGGACGCAGGTCCCCATCGGCGTTCACATGCACAACGACGCCGACCTGGCCGCGGCCAACACTCTGGCCGGGGTAGCGGCCGGCGCCCTCCAGATTCAGGGCACGGTCAACGGGTTCGGCGAGCGCTGCGGCAACGCCAACCTAACAACGCTCATTCCGACCCTTCAGATCAAGCTCGGCCACCAGTGCGTCACCCCCGATCAGCTGCGCCAGACCACCGAGCTCTCGCGCTACGTCGGCGAGCTGGCCAACACCCCGCCCAGCGCCTTTATGCCCTACGTCGGCCACAGCGCCTTCGCGCACAAGGCCGGCTATCACGGCAGCGGCATGCGCAAGCACGCCCAGGCCTACCAGCACGTGGATCCGGCAACCGTCGGCAACGAACGCCGCATCCTCATTTCCGAACTGGCCGGCCGCAGCAACATCGCCGAACGCGCGCGCGGCCTGGGCCTGAGCACCGACGATGCCGGTGTGAGCGAGGCGCTGGCCAAGGTCAAGGACCTCGAAGAACGCGGCTACCAGTTCGAGGGCGCCGAGGCCTCCTTCGAGCTACTGCTTCGCCGCCTGCGCGCCGATTACCACTCGCCGTTCGAGTTCGTCGACTTCCTGGTGCTGGCCGAAACCCGCGGCGGCCGCGAGATGCTCTCCGAAGCCATGGTCAAGATCCGCGTCGGCGAGGAGATGTTTCACACCGCCGCCGAAGGCAACGGCCCGGTCAGCGCGCTGGACCACGCCGCCCGCAAGGCGCTGGAACGCTTCTTTCCGGCCCTGCAGGAGATGCACCTCGCCGACTACAAAGTCCGCATCCTCGACTCCGCCTCGGCCACCGATGCCAGCGTGCGCGTGCTCATCCAGTCCACCGACGGCTCGCGCGAATGGGGCACCGTGGGCAGCTCCACCAACATCATCGAAGCCTCCTGGCTGGCCCTGAAGGACAGCTACGAGTACGCCCTGCTGGAGAACGGAGCCAGCGTCTCCGGGTAGCTATCTTCGCTCCAGCCAGCCGGCGGGATTCCGATCAGGCCAGCCGGATCAACTCCGTCGTGACCTGCGTACTCGCCCGCAACTGGTCGTGCGGCATGTACTCGCGCACCGAGTGCACGTCGATGTAGCCCATGCCCAGGCACACCGACCTGATGCCCTTCTCATTGAACTCATGGGCGTCGCTGCCGCCGCCCGTGCTTACGTGTTGCGGCTCAATCCCGGCGGCCGTAATCGCGGCGTCGGCCAATTCCACCGCGGGATCCCCTTCGTCCAGTTCGTAGGCCGTATAGAACGTGTGCGTCTCGATATCCACCTCGCCGCCGAAGTCGTCCGCCGCCTGCTCCGCCGCGCCCACGATGTCTGCCACCTGCCCCTCCAGCCGTTCCTCGGAAAGGCTGCGGGTTTCCACCGTCACCTCGGCCTCCGGCGCAACGATGTTGTACGCCTCGCCGCCGGAGATGATCCCCACGTTCGCCGTCGTAATCTCGTCCACCCGCCCCAGCGGCATCCGGTCGATCGCCCGCGCCGCCATGCTGATCGCGCTCACCCCAAGCTCCGGCTCCACCCCCGCGTGCGCCGCCTTGCCCCGAAAGGTGAAGTTGAAGCGCCGCTGCCCCGGCGCCCGCATCACCACGTTGCCCACCGGCCCGCCCGCATCCAGCACATAACAGCGACGCCCAACCACGTCATTCGCGTCAAACGCCTTCGAACCGATGTGCCCCACGTCTTCCCCGGTCGTAAACAGCAGCTCCACCGGCCCGTGCGGCTCGCCCGACTCGTGGTACGCCAACACCGCTTCCATGATGGCGGCCACCCCCGCCTTGTCGTCCGCGCCCAGCACCGACGAGCCGTCCGAATACACCCCGTCGTCCTTCACTATCGGCGTCATCTCCGGCGTCGGCCGCACCGTATCCATGTGCGCGTTCAGAATGATCGGCTCGCCGTCTCTTCCCCGCGCCGGCCACTCCCCGATCAGGTTCCCGTGCGGATCCGACCGCCACGCAATCCCCAACCCCTCCATCCGCGGCTTGATCACCGCCACCACGCGCTCCTCGTCGCCGTAATAGCTGTCCACCGACAGCAGCGCGATGAACGTGTCGAGCAGACGGTCAAAGTTAATCGCAATCGGACGTGCGGCGGTGGTCATCGTCGGGTTCGCTCAGGTCGGCAACATTGCCCGCATTGTGACGCATGGCGCGAATCTCTTTTCGCCGCCCGCTCCCGGCCGGGCATGCAACCGGGAAAGACGCCCCGGCCCCTTAAGTTGAACGAGCGGCCCACCAAATGGACCGCTCGTTTTTCGTAGCGTTTTCGGGCGCGGCAAAAACCGTACCCGGGTGTCACGCGACGTTACCGGGCGCTCACCTCACATACGGCAGCGCTCGAAAAGCCACGACTGGCATCACCCATATGTATCACCCCCTCAGCGTTTCGGAATCCACGGCCCAACGCCGTTCTCCGGTATGCGCCCATTATGCACCAGCCAGACAGTGGCGCAATCATTGAAATCCGCCAGGCCGCGACCCATCGCCGACGCACCCGGGCCATTCGTAGCCGCCGCTACACTCGCGCGCCCAGCTCCTCCAGCCGCCGCGCCACCCCGTCCAGCGCCTCCTCCGCGCTCAGCTCCTCCAGGATGATCCCGCTATCCACCTCCGCGATAAACGCCCCCCATTCCGCCCGGCTCAACCTCACGTACGAAGCGTTATGCATCAGGTCCACCACCATCTGCGCCTCATCGTCCCGATACGACGGATACCGCCGCTGCAGATCCTCCGCCGAGGTCCGCCGCCCCGGCACATTCGCCCCCGCCGCCGCGTGCCGTTCCAGCGCCCGCAGCGCGTCGTAGGCAATTCGCGGATTCGCCCTGCCCGCGCCGATTCCCAGCATCAGCCAGAGAAACGCCGGCGTCCGCCCGTCCCCAAAGTTCGGAAACGGATACAGCACATTCGTGCTGGGCAGAAAACTGCCAATCAGGTTCCCGAACCACCGGCCCGACAGCCCGAACACCGCCATGCCCAGCAGCCCGTCGTCAATCAGGTCAGACGCGTCCACACGCCGTCTCCGCTGGTCCGGCGAGATGCCATACCCCGTCGCCAGCTCCCGGAACGTCTCCAGCGTCGCCCGCGCCTCCGCCGTCCGCAGCGCGGCAAACGACCCCTGCCCGTCCGGCAGCGCCCCCAGCGTCGACTGCAGAAACACAAAGCTCGGCGCGTCGTTCCACAGCTGATCCGGCGCCATCCACAACGGTTCGACGTCAATCCCTACCCCAACCGTCGGCCTTGGCCCTTCCACATTCGGTGATTGATGCATCGCCGCCGCCCCCCGCACAAAGGCATCCGCATCCCAGGCCTCGCGCGGCGGCACCGCAAATCCCGCCGCCTTCGCCAGGTCCAGGTTCACCACCGTCACCCACGGCGCCACGGCCACCGGCAGCGCGTACTGCACCCCGTCAATCTGGCCTGCCGCCAGGATCCCCGGCCAGTAATCGTCCGGCTCGAACCTCGCATCGCTCGTCAGGTAATCGTCCAGCGGTTCCAGCAGCGCGTTGGACACCAGGTTCTCCAGGTCCCAGCCCTCCAGCACCACCAGGTCCGCCCGCGCCGCGCCCGAGCCGTCGTCCAGGAACTCCGTGTAATTCCAGCGATACCCCAGCGTCGACGACAGCGGAACGTCCGAATACCGGTACCGGCTCTGCGTTTCGGCGCGCACCCCCGACCGTGCCGAGATCAGAATCTGCTCCACCCCCACGTTCGATCCGCCAAACGTCGGCAGCGCCAGCGAAATCGGATGCTCCGCCCCCGCCGCCGGCAGGCCGCCCTCCCCGCTCGGCGCCCGCTCCGACACCGCAATCGACCTCACCGTCACCGTCCGTCGAGCACTCGGCAACACCGGCGGCTCAATCGTCACCATCTCCGGCTCCCCACAAGCCCCCAACACCACCCCCGCCCCAACTGCCAGCACCGCCCCAAGCACCCGCCGCCGCGTCACCCCACCTCCCCTTCTCACACCTCAGCCCTCTCCACGTTCCTGTTCCTCTGTCCAGACCGGACACATGGCGGACAGGTGTTCGGAGACACGGTGGACACCTAGGCTGGCTTCTGATTACAGGCCAGCCAGATCGCTTCAGCTACGGCTTCAAACTCCTGCAACACCTCTTGGTTCGTGAAGCGAACGACCCGAATCCCTTGCTGACGCAAGACTGCGGTTCGGGCGGCATCCTGGGCCTGTCCTTCCTCTTCAAAGTGCTGACGTCCGTCCACTTCAATCGCCAGCCGCAACTCCGGACAGTAGAAATCGAGGACGAACCGCCCCAGCGGGTGCTGTCGGCGGAACTTGAAGCCCAGGTTTCGACTCCGCACAAGCCGCCACACGGCCGTCTCCGCGTCCGACTGCCGCCCCCGCATCGCCCGCGCCAGCGCTCTCAGCCGCGGCGGGATCCTTCGGAGCCGCTGTTCAGGCGCTCGCACCGCGCCTCCGTCTACAGTTCACCGATTCCCAACGTACCCCCCCGACTCCGCCCAAAAAGCCGCACCCACCACCCCGTGGCTCCGATCTTTCCCCTCGCCCTTGAGGGAGAGGGCTGGGGTGAGGGTGGCTGCCACCCCTACCACCCAAGCCCCGGGCGATAGCCCTACCCACCGCCCCGCATCTCCCTCTTCCTCCCTCGCCCTTGAGGGTGTCCAGACCGGACACATGGTGGACAGGTGTTCGGAGACTTGGTGGACACCAAGGGTGGCATCCACGCCGGGAAGAGCTACCCCGCCACTCGCCACCACGGCTCCATCTTTCCCCTCTCCCTTGAGGGAGAGGGTTAGGGTGAGGGTGGCTCTCAGCACCAGCACCTTGCCTCGGGCGACAGCCCTACCCACTGCCCCGCATCTCCCTCTTCCTCCCTCGCCCTTGAGGGAGAGGGCTGGGGTGAGGGTGGCTGCCACCCCTACCACCCAAGCCCCGGGCGATAGCCCAGTCCGCTGCCGAGCGCCTCCTCTTATCCCCTCGCCCTTGAGGGAGAGGGTTAGGGTGAGGGTGGCTGCGCACCTCAGCAACCAACGTCGGGTAAATCACCCAACCAACCAAGCCCTAAGGAATATCCTCTTCAACTCGAGCCATCCACCCCTCCGCATCGCGCGTCTCTTCTAACGAGGGCAACACCTCCGGCCCCTCCCACACCCGGTTCACAAACGCCAGCCCCCGCGCCTCCACCACCGCGTTCACAAACTCCTCGCCAATCCGGTACTGCTCCAGCTTCAAGTCCAGCCCCAGCAACCGGTTCAGCACCCGTGACGACGCTCCTTGCGCCTGCTCCCGCGCCTTCATCCGCGCTTCCAACACGTCAAACCCGGGAATCACCGTGCGCCCCGTCGCCCGCATCACGTGATTGCTATACCCCTCCATAACCGTCATCAGCGCCTGGATCCGCCCCAGCGACTCCGCCTGCGCATCCGTCAGCGCCAGCCGCATTAAGCCAGTGCCCGCCGGATCGTCCCGGTCGAACCGTCGCCACATATCCCGCAGCCGCTGTCCCAGCCGTTCCCCCGACTCCAGCGCCCTGATCGCCTCCGCCAGGTAATCCTCGATCAGCCCCGCCGTATACCTCCGCAACCACGGCGGATCGCCCACCCGGAACTGGTACGCGTGCGTGGATTCATGCAGCGCCACCCACAACCGCAGCGCCTCCAGGTCCACCCCCGCCTTCGCCGCCACCCGCGCCATATTCGGCTCAACGAAATAGATCCCCGCTGAATCCGCCTCCGCGTCCAGGATCGGGATGTCGTACTGACCCAGCACCCGCCGCCCCAGGTACCCCAGCAACAGCCCAATCTGTCCCGTCACCGTAAAGCGCGTCCCGTGCGCCGCCACCCGGTTCAGCGCGCCCGAACCCGATCGCGTCTGCTGATACGCCACCGCCAGCGGCGCCAGCAACCGTTCGAAATTGACCAGGTTCGCATCGATCCAATCCGCCCGACCCAGCACCCGAACCTCGTCCGACCCCAGCTCCAGCGGCTCGCCCGTGTACTCCGAGACCGCCGCAAAACTCCGCCGCACAATCCCGTCGTAATGCGCCGTCAGTTCCGGATCCGGCCGCCACGCCACCGGCTCCCCCGCCAGCCGGCGCGCCGTCCGCCCGCACAGCCCCCAGTCAACCAGCCCCTCCGGCACCGGCCGCCGGGCCACCGCCGCACCCCCAACCGCCGCCAACGTAGCCATCCCAACCCACAACACAAGGCGCCGCGCAGACATACAAGCAACTCTCGGCAGACAGGATCACCCCATGTTAAGCCCGCCCTCCGCGCGCCCAACCCCCAGTCCACCCCTCCGTTCGTGGTGAGCCGGGCCGCAGTCCGTCGGAGGCCCGTGTCGAACCACACCCCCCGGCTACAGCAACCAACCTCCGCCATCCCGGCGTCCCCGGCCGGGATCCAGCAGCAACCACCTACCGAACCCCACCCAAGCCACCCCTGGCAACCCAGCAAGACCAAATGCTCCCAATCTCCCCATCCCCATCCCCCTCTCACTTCTCTCCGCTCACTCCTCGCCTTCGGGTCAGGCGTCCTGCGCGCACCCAATCCCCAGCCCACCCCTCCGTTCGTGGTGAGCCGGGCCGCAGTCCGTCGGAGGCCCGTGTCGAACCACACACCCCAGCACCCAACCCGCCCGCGCAATCCCCTCCCCCTCTCACTTCTCTCCGCTCACTCCTCGCCTTCGGGTGAAGGTCGAAAGCCCACACGCCCTCCCAACCCCCGAACCAGCCACGCTGTCCCCCTTCGTGGCCCTTCGTGCCCTTCGTGGACCACTCCCATCCCCTCCGTCTCTTCTCTCAACGCTCACCCCTTCCCCGAGCCACCCCTGGCAATCCACCCCGACCGAATCCTCCCAACCTCCGCCTCCGCTCTCACTTCTCTCCCCTCTCCCCTCTCCCCTTCCTCCCCGGCTACGATTGGACCTACCCGTGGCCGTCGCTCCATCTCCGCAAGTGATCACGCGTCGTGAGCCCTGACTTGAAGAACGCCGACGTCGCCGTCGTCGGCGGCGGCATCATCGGCTGCGCCATCGCCCTCGCCGCCCGCCGCGCCGGCCTCTCCGTCGCCCTCCTCGAGCGCGGACGCATCTGCGGCGAAGCCTCATCCGCCGCCGGCGGCCTCATCTGCGCCCAGTACGACGCCGACTACGACACCCCCCTCTTCCGCCTGCGCGCCGCCGGCCGCGACGCCTTCCCCGAATTCGCCCAGCTTCTCCAGGAACTCACCGGCCTCGACATCGGGTTCTCCAAGGGCCCCACCATCGGCCTCGCCCTCACCCACCAGCAGCGCCAGCTCCTCAAGAACCGCGTCGCCTGGCAACGCAACGCCGGACTCCAGGCCGACTTCCTCGAACCCGACCAAGCCCGCCGCCGCGAACCCCTCCTCCCGCCCCACCTCACCGGCGCCGCCCTCTACCCCGACGGCCAGGTCGATACCCAGCGCTGGTCCCCCATCGTCCACCGCGCCCTGCTCGCCGCCGGCGTGGATGTTCACCAGGGAACCGACGTCACCGCCGTCGCGGCCGGCCCCAACCCCACCGTCCAAACCGTCCGCGGCACGCTCAGTGCCGACCGGATCGTCCTCGCCACCGGCGCCTGGCTGCCCCACCTTCTCCCCGGCGCCCCCATCGTGCCCTCCAGGGGCCACATGCTCGCCTTTGATGCCCCCCACCTCCGCCTCCGCCATATCCTCCACCTCCCCGGCGGCAGCCTCGCCCAGCGGTCCCACGGACGCGTGGTCTTTGGCGCCACCAAGGAACGCGTCGGCTTCGATCGACGCCTCCGCGCCGGCGCCGTCCAGGAAATGCTCAACCGCGCCCTCGCCACCCTGCCCGCCCTGGCCGACTGCCCCCTGGCCTCAATCTGGACCGGCTTCCGCCCCGAACCCACCGACGGGCTCCCCCTCATCGGCCGCGACCCTGAAAGCGGCTGTTACCTCGCCACCGGCCACCACACCCACGGCATCACCATGAGCTGGCACACCGCCCAACTCATCACCCGCCTCCTCACCAACCAGCCCCCCGCCTACCCCCTCCACCCCTTCACCCCCCAACGCCTAACCGTCCCCTAGCGTTCGTGGTGAGCCGGGCTGGAGTCCGCGGAAGACCGTGTCGAACCACCCTCCGGCGTCCGCCCCCTCTTTCGTACCGGCCGGTTTCCAACCGGCCTCTTCCGGTCCAGGCCACCCGCGAAACCGTTCGTGGTGAGCCGGGCCGGTGTACCCACCGGACCGTGTCGAACCACACCCCCGGATGCGGCAACCACCCCCGACCCATCTCCGTTCGTGGTGAGCCGCCCCGGAGTCCGTCGGAGGGGCGTGTCGAACCACAAAGTCCTGGCAACCAACCCACCCGCCTACCTCCCCCGTCATCCCACCGTCCCCTCCGCTCTCACTCCTCTCCCCTCTCCCCTCTCCCCTTCTTCATCTCACTCCTCGCCTTCGGGTGACGGATCTTCCGCGCACCCACCCCAGGGTTACGCAAGGGTCTCTCCTAGAGCAGAGGGCTGGGGCGAAAATCCTCTCTTCCTCCCCCTCTCACTCCTCTCCCCTCTCCCCTCTCCCCTTCCTCTCCTACTTCACCGTCCCCGCCAGCACGCGCCGCCGCGCTTCGTCGGCGGCCGCCTCGGCCTGCTCCAGCCTGTCCAGGGCGGCGGCGACTTTCGCCGCAAAACCATCCGGCGCCGGTCGCAGCCCTCGCAGATATCGGCTGAACAGGCTCGGATCGCACTCAAGCTGAAGCGCCAGGCGCTCCTGCGTGATGGAAGCGTCACGAATTCGCTGGCGAAGTTTTTCAAATGTGAGAGTGCTCACGTCCGCTCCTTTGCCTATGCCTAAGGTGAATAGAGTTCACGGCCCGCTACGTTAGGTGAATTGAGTTCACTTGTCAACGGATTGTTGCTGCTAGCCTTTGCGCATGGTCATGGGGGGGCGGCTGGCCAAGGCACGCAAGCGCGCCGGGTTGACACAGGACGAATTAGCGGCGGCGCTTTGCGACCGCTATGACCGCACCATGATCTCCAAGGTCGAGCGCGGGCACGCCTCCATGCTGTCCGACGGGCTCGCCGCCGTCGCCCGTGAGCTCAACGTCTCCGCCGACTGGCTCCTGGGCCTCTCGGACGAGACCGAATCGTTCGGCGTCACCTTCGTCGCGCTCTATCCGGAGCCGGTATTCGCTGGAACCGCCGGCGGCAGCGTCACCACCCCCGATACCGACACGCCATTCGCCGTCAGTCGCCGGCGGCTCGAGTCGGACGGGATCGACCCGGCCAACGTCTCGGTGTTTCAGGTGGTCGGCGACTCCATGATGCCCACGCTCACCGACACCACCAGCATTCTGGTGGACAAGGGCCAGAAAACCCCGCGACGCGGGCACATCTTCGTCGTGGAGACTGGCGACGCCTTGTTCGTCAAGCGCTATAGCGGGCGGCGCGGCCTGGAGTGGGCCAGCGACAACCGGCGGTACACGTCACTTCCCGCCGGCAGCGCGGTCAGGGTCGTGGGCCGGGTGCGCTGGAGCATGCGGCGGTTCGGCAGCGACTGGAACTAGGGCCTGGCGCGCCAGCGTCCCACAGGCCCATGGTCGCCGGTGCTGACCTGGCCGGCGGCCGCGTCGCGCACCGCCGCATCCCCCGTCGCCTGATCGGCCTGCCCGCCCGGCCCCGGCCTCCGGCAAAGAACCGGTTCGCCACGCCAGGGAAGCCGGTTTGACCTGAAGTAGCCCGCGGCTCGGGCCGGCCGGGGCATCCAGCGTCACCCGGTCCCGGCGCCTGCGCGGTCCGCCGCGCACGCGGCGTCAAAAGCGGTCCCCCCGCCGCCTGTGACCGCCGGTCGCGGATGAAGCCGCGATCACGGTCGTCCCACGCCGTGTCAGGACGCTTCACGCCCGCCGCGGACACCTGGATCGCCCGATTTGAATGAACGCCGCCGGCACGGCTCGCATCCCCGCCCGCCTTCAGTTGTCAACAACAGCACCAATTGCTTGACAGACGGTGCGGCCCGGTGGTTACACGCCAGCCAGCAGACCGTCGCGCAGTGCGCTCGGCGACCTCGGAGGGCCGGTAATGGGACGTGACATGAACATTTCTCTAGTGCAGGGCAAGGAGCGCTGGCATCGCCAGGGAGGCCCGGCCTACTGGCTGGCTCTCGCGCTGGGGACCGCCCTCCTCCTCGGCCTGCTGGTGACCCAGGCCGTGCGGGCGGATAACCACACGGCCACTTTGACCGACTTGTCGCTCGCGCAGACTGATGACGACACGACCGCTGTTGCGCTGTCGCCGACCTTCGTCGCCACCACGACGTCGTACACGGCGACTGTCTACGACGGGCTCAATGCTTCCGCTTCGGTAGACAAGATCACGGTCACGGCCGATGCGGAGACGGATGCGACGAGGGTTATCAAGCCGGACGACGCTGACGGTGACACCGACGGCCACCAGGTAGGCCTGGACGTCGGTGAGAACACCATCGAAATCGTCGTGACGTCGGAGGGCGAGCAGACGACACGAACCTACACGGTGAAGGTCACGCGGGTCGCGGCCTCTGACGCAACGCTGTCGGCGCTGAGTCTGGGTGCCGCCGGCGCGACGCTCAGCCCGAAGTTTGACGCCGACACCGAGATGTACACGGCCAGCGTGGCGAACAGCGTCGCCGACACCACGGTCGCGCCAACGCGGACGCACACGAGTGCCACCGCAACCGTCATCCCGACGACGGACCCGGTGGTCCTGAACGTGGGCGAGAACACCATCAAGGTGGTCGTGCGGGCCGTGGACGGAAGCACCAAGACCTACACGGTCGTGGTCACCCGCGCCGGCTCCGACGATAGCTGACGGCCTTGACCCTGGCCGACGCCGACACTACCGACGTCCCGCTGACCCCGACCTTCGACGCGGCTCGCGACCCGATGGTGTACGAGCACACGGCCAACGCGGCGAACAACGTTGACCGCGTCACCGTCACGGCAGAGAAGGCCACTACGGCCAAGGATCCGGTCATCATCCCTGCTGACGCCGATGCCTCCTCGGACACCACCCACGAGGTGGACCTGGAGGTCGGCAAGAACGTCATCGAGGTGATGGTGGAGGCGGAAGACGGGTCGACGAAGACCTTCACGATCACGGTCACTCGCGCTGGGTCCCCTGACGCGACGCTTTCCGGATTGACGCTGACCGACACCAACGTGGAGCTCACTCAGTCCGGCGGTGCGACCGGCTTCCTCCCCACCGAGACGACGTACACCGCCACGGTGCCGCGGCACGTCGTCAGCACCACGGTGACGGCGACGGCAGCGGATACCGCTGCCAACGTGGAGTACATGCCGGCTGACGCCGACATGGCCACGAAGGGTCACCAGGTGGCCCTGGGCCTCGGGAAGACCGAGATCAAGGTGATAGTGACTTCGTCGGATATGACGACGACGTCGACCTACACGATCACGGTCAATCGCCGCCACGCCGACGCTTCGCTCAAGTCGCTGAGCCTGGGCGATGATGTGGCGCTGATGCCGGCATTCGACGCCGGCACCATGAGCTACACGACCAGCGTGGCGTCCACCGTCACGGCGGTCACCGTCATGGCGGCGACGACGGACGCTGACGCCACGGTTGATCCGGCGGCGGCTACCGAAACCGCTGGCCATTCGGTGACCCTGAGCGCCGGCGACAACACCATCACGTTGACGGTGACGTCCTCGGATACGACGGCGCAAAGCGTCTACACGGTCAAGGTCTTCCAGGTTCACGCGACCGCGCACTTGACGGCGTTGAGTCTGGGCGAAGGCGTCGCACTGACGCCTGAGTTCGTCTCGAGCACGACGAGGTACACGGCCGACGTGGACCACACGACCATGCACGTCACCGTTGCCGGTACGCCGGTGAGCGGCGCGAGCGTGGCCTTCCAGGACGCGGATGGCGATGCCATCGAGGATGCCGACGCCGAGATGGACGGCCACCAGGTGCCCCTGGTGGTGGGTGAAAACACCATCGTGGTGGCGGCGACGGCTGGGACGGGTGACGCGGCAGTGACCACGCCCTACACCGTGGTGGTCACACGCGCCGGGTCGTCTGATTCGTCGCTGAGTGCCCTGAGTGTGAGCGGGCTTGAGTTGACGCCGGCCTTTGCTTCCGGCACGTATGTCTACTCGGCCGAAGCGGCGCACGACGTGGGCAGCACCACCGTGTCCGCGACGGCGACGCACGCCACCGCCTCGGTGGACGCCACTGGCGTGAAGTCTCTGTCGCGAGGCGCGAACAACTTTGAGGTGGTCGTGACGGCGGGCGACGGGTCGGAAACGATCTACACCGTCGTCGTCAACCGCGCCGCGCCGCCGCCGCCGCCGGTCCAGGTTCCTGGCCCCACGCGAACGGTGACGCAGACGCAGACGCGCACGGTCACCAGGACCGTGGAAGTGCAGGCTCCGCCGAACGTGATTGGCGGGACCGCTCAGGCCATGGCCACCGAAGTCGACGGCCGCGTGTTGATCACGCGCCACGATGGCGGCGCCTCCCTGGCGATCGACATCGGTGGCTTCATCCGCGACGCGGACCTCGGGCAGACCTATCAGGTCGTGCGACGCGCCGACGGCGCCATCGTGCGGCAGTGGGTCTCCCCAACAGCCCGCTGGTCTACCAGATCAACTGGGCCGTTGTGAACAGCGCGTTCACGGTTCCGGTCGGCGTGATCGGCTCGATCCTACTGGATGACCAGTCGGGCTCGGACGGTCAGCTCGTCCGGCGCTTCGACGGCGGTGACGACCGCATCTTCAGCTACACGATGGGCCAGTGGCGGCATGTGCCGAACATCCCCACCTTCCAAGCGCTCGGGTTGTACTGGTGCGACGTGACCGCGGCCGATGCGGACTTCTTCAACCGCATCACGATTGGCTCGCCGCATCCGGCGACCGATCAGCCGGCTCGGAGCGACTACCCCAGTTGCTCGACCGGCTAGCGGCGGGGTCTGAATCGAGGGGCGGGGAGCAATCCCCGCCCCTCGCTCCCTTGAAGCATCCGGAGGTTGCGATGGCGTCGGAAGCGGTGATCCTGGCCTGGGGATTCTGCTTGCTGATCGTTGTCGTGGCCTCCGGTTGCTTGGTTGGCCGTCTGCTGACAGGCGCTCTCCGCCGCCGCCGCCGGCGACCCTGGACACGGGACACACTCCCCTTTTGACGTGTCCGCGGTCTCTCCCTGCCGGCGGTACCCATCCCTGGGCGCATCGTGCGGATGGCGGCCTCACCGCGCCTCCGGGCCTTAGGTGCCGCGTCCCGGAGGAGACCTTTGCAAAACGCCCCGCGCCCTCGAGAGAGGGACGGCTCTTGCTCCCTCTCCCGGTGGGTGTGGGTGGGGGTGGGGGTCTTCCGGGCAACCACCCCCGAGTTACGCAACGGTCTCTCCTGGGAAAGAGGGTTCGCGTGAGGGTCTCCTCTTCGTCCCTCTCACTTCTTGTACGTTCTCTCGAACCTTGGATTGGCCAAGGTCACAGCAAGGGCCGGGACAGACCGATCGCTTCTTGGTCGTTAGAGACCGTGGGAGAGCAGGGTCGTCCCGGCCCAGACGCTGGCGCAGAGCCCGAAC
>JAJEDE010000008.1 GCA_022821645.1 Chloroflexota bacterium | reverse complement strand
TCGGGCTCTGCGCCAGCGTCAGGGCCGGGACGACCCTGCTCTCTCACGGTCTCTCACGACCCAGGGCAGATCGGTCTGTCCCGGCCCCTGCACTGTCACCCTGGCGAATCCAGAGCTTCGGGAACATACAAGGGCAGAGGGCAGAGAAGTGAGATCGGAAGGGGACGGGCGGCAGTGATGGCAATGCAATCAACGCAGGCACGGTATGCGCTGCTGGCAGTGCAGGCAGAGCTGGCGGGGATGGCGAGCCCGGGACGCCGGGCTACGGGAGGGGTGCTGTGGGGGGAGTACGGGATGGCGGCTGGCGACTGATGGATCACGAGCGGAAGAGGCCGGTTAGAAACCGGCCGGTACGCAAGATGGGGCAGGATCGCAAGAGGCGGTTGGGGTGCTGATGGCTGGGTGGTTTCCTTCGACAGGCTCAGGGCAGGCTCTACGGGCCGCCGACGGACTCTGGCCCGGCTCACCACGAACGGGGTGGGGCGGCCGGGGCCGGAGCTGGCGATGGGGGATGCCGGCAGTGATGGCAATGCAGTCAACGCGGGCAATGTATGCAATGCAAGCGTTGCTGGCAGTGCAAGCAAGGCTGGTGGGGATGGCGGACTGGGGATGCAGGGGTGGACGGGATGGTGCGGGGCGGCAGACGGAGAAGGGATTAGGTTGGACGCTCGGACGGTCAACGGGAGGGCTGAATCGGCTGACGGCGATGGGACGGCGCTGCCGGACCCTCGGGGGCTTTGGCGATGGCGGGTGTCGCTGCGGCCTGTGGCGAAGAAAGCAGCGGCGGGCATCGACTCCAACTAGGCAGCGGAGGGGCTAGCCGGGCGCCTCACACCCCATATCCCGGGTGGCGAGGCTGCTGACCAGCGGCTTCGTCACCGTGGTTGCGTCTTGTCGTGGGCAGGACGCCTAACCTAGGCTGAAACGGGATAGATTTCCCGACAGGTGCAGGGCGGACACCAACCCAAGGAGGAGCCATGTACCACCGGGTGTTCGTCGTGGTGCTCGCGGAAGAAAGCGGCGGCGTACCTGACATTGCCCAGCGGATCAGCGACGTGTACCCGAGCGCGTATCGAGTTGCAGCCAACGTGTTTCTTGTCCCCAGCGATGACCTAGCAGAAGACGTGGCGCATAAGGTCGGAATCAAGGGCGACAATCGCATCGACGCCGTGCGCGGCGCCGTATTTAGTCTCAACGGAGCGTACGCGGGCTATGCGTCACGAGCCATGTGGGACTGGCTATCCGAAGCAGTTCCGCAAGTATGAATCAGCCAGCCGAGGCGAGTTCCGCACCGGGAGAGAACGATGCGGTTCCGTCGAGCGGAACAATCAGCCGACTCACGTCACTCGAAACCCATCTCCGCTATCTGGCCACCCAGAACGATGTGACCAATGTGAAGGTGCTTATCTCAGACGCCGAGAAACGAATGGCGGAGAGGGAAACCGCGCTCATGCGATGGGTCGTGGGTGTGCTCGTGGCCTCTGGCGTGAGCCTGGTTGGAAGCCTGATTATTGGAGTTATTCGAGTCTTGCTTCCCTGACCAGCAGGGTTGACGGCGCTGGGGCAAGCGACCGGTTGTGGGTCAATTTGCTGCGGTGAGGGAATAAACCGGGGAGCGCATTGACCGGCGGACACCGGGTATTGGTTCCTAGCGTTCTACGGTCGCGATGCACCTCATAACTGCCGGACTAAACGGCTAATGGCTCGGTGGCTTGCGTGCTGGGGGCTTGGTGGTGGTTGGGGGGATGGCTGGGTGCGGGGGCTGCCGGGTGATTGGTCCGGGGATTGGGTGGACGTTGGGGACGCTGAGGGGGTTGGGGTCAGGCGTCGTCGTCGTGGCGGTCGCGGTCACGGCGACGGGCGAAGAGGCCTTCGATGACGCCTTCGAGGCGGGACACGCGCTCGGTCAGGGCCTGGACACCCTTGCTCGCGTCGGACAGGCCGCCGCGGACGTCGGCCAAGCCGGCATCGACTTCGTCGCGAAGACGCTAGCTGTCGGCGCGGAATTCACTTCGCAAGGCCTGGTTGTGGGCGCGGAATTCAACTCGCAGGGCTTGCTTGTGGGCGCGGAATTCGGCGCGCAGGGCTTGGTTGTGGGCACGCGCGTCGCGGCGGATCGCGAGCAGCAGGCCGATCACTGTGGCGTCAATGACAATCTGGATGGCGCCGACGGCGAGGATGCCGATGAGTTCGGGGGTCATGGGCGGCTCCTAGCGCGCAGTTGTACTGCGTCCGCCCTGTGGTTGGCACGGTAGCACGGGCCGCGACACGCGGGATTGCACGTGCCATTCCTGGTCGTGGACGCTCAATGCTCGGGTCAGTCAGGCGTCGTCGTGGCGGTCGCGGTCACTGCGCCGGACGAGGAGGCCTTCTATGACGCCTTCGATGCGAGACACGCGCTCGGTCAGGGCCTGGACGTCCTTGCGAAGATCCGCCAACTCGGCTCTGACTTCGGCGCGGAGTTTTTGTATGTCGGCGCGTGCGTCACGCCAAAACGTGAGTAGCAGGCCGATGATGGTGGCGCCGACGGCGAGGATGCCGATGAGTTCGGGGGTCATGGGCGGCTCCTTCGTGTGGGTTTGCTTATCCACCGCCCATGGGAGTTCAACGGTAGCACGGACCAGAGTGTGAAGGGCGCTCTTGAGAGCCGATGGCTGCCGGGCAAGGAGCGGCGAATGTCTGGCCCTGGCTGGGGCGGCGGGGGAGCGTGGCGGGGTGTGGGCAGAATGTGGGCGAGGACGAGGCTTACTGGTGTTGTGAGGAATTGTTTTGGGCAACGGGATGACGGCTGCGGAGTTCATCGATAGGTGGCGGAAGGTCACGCAGACGGAGAAGGCCGTCTCGCAGTCGCATTTCAATGATCTGTGCGCGGTTCTGGGTGAGTTGACGCCGGTGGAAGCCGATCCGGACGGCGAGGAGTTCTGCTTTGAGCGGGGGGCGCGGAAGGACAGCGGGGGC
>JAJEDE010000009.1 GCA_022821645.1 Chloroflexota bacterium | reverse complement strand
GCCCCTAAGAAGGGGCCGCCACCTGGGAGCGACCACGCCTGGGGGCGCGGCGGCTCGCCCGCCGCCGGACCCGGCAGCGCCACGTATCATGGAACCGTCCTCGCCGCTCGCCCCTCGCAACCGCGGCCACTACCCTCCCCGCCCCAAACTGGAGTTCCGCGTGTCCGACGCCCGATCCGCCCCAACCACGCCACGCCGCACCCCGCGCAAGCGCCGCGACATTCGCGAACGGATGGAACGGGCCGTGCTGGATCACTGGGAACTGCTGGACGACGAGGACATCGCGATCTTCACGATCCGCCGGCCGGACGGCAGCGACTTTGCAACGTTCGAGGCCGGCCAGTACACGATGCTGGCGTTCTGGGACCAGCCCACCGACGACCCGCGGCCGCGGCAACTTTCCATTGGCTCGGCCCCGCTGGACCTGAGTTACCTGGAGTTCTACGTGATCCTGGTGCGGGACGCGCACGAGGACGGCTCCAACGTTCCCGGGGTGTTTACGGGCACGCTCTGGCGGCACAAGCCGGGCGACGAGATTCTCTACATGCCGCGACCGGCCGGACGCTTCACGCTCTCCCGCACCAGCCAGCCGGACGCCATCTGCGTGGCTACCGGCACCGGGCTGGCGCCGTTCGTCTCGATGGCGCGCGTCGCGTGGCAGGAGTACCAGGAAACCGGCCAGGTGGACCGGCGACTGACCATCGTCCACGGCGTCTCCTATGCCGACCAGCTGGGCTACAAGGACGAGTTGGAGCGCATGGCGGCCGATCCCGGTTTCGGGCTGGTCTACATCCCAACCGTCAGCCGGCCGGACAGCGACCCCAACTTCGGCGAGGGCATGGGCCGCGGACGCGCCAACGACACCGTGCGCCTGATCTGCGGCAAGGAAATGAGCGGCCGCGTGGAACCCTGGCTGCCCGACGAACCGCTGGCCGCCCTGACGGAGCGCCTGACGCCGGAAGGCTCGGCGGTCTACCTGTGCGGTAACCCCGACATGATTTCCGACGCCAAGGGCGTCCTGGTTGAGCAGGGATTCGAGACCGAAGGCCGCGAGTCCCAGGTCATCACCGAGGACTACTGGTAGGCGAATCCGACGAGCCGGCGACCTCACCGGCCCAGCCCATGCTCCCCGAGTACCGGGTCGGCAACGGCTATGACCTGCACCGGCTTGGCGCCGACCATCCGCTGCGGATCGGCGGCGTGGACATCGCCCCGGATGGAGGCGCGATCGGCCACTCGGACGCCGACGTGGCAATGCACGCGCTGGTGGACGCCCTCCTGGGAGCCACCGGCGGCGGCGACATCGGCCGCCGCTATCCCGACACTGATCCCGCCAATCGCGACGTCGACAGTTCCCGCTTCGTTGCCGAGACCATGGCCGACTTGCGAAAAGCCGGCTGGGACCTGGTGAACGCCGACCTCACCATCGTGCTGGAACGGCCCAAGGTCTCGCCGTTTGCCGACGCGATGCGGCAACAGCTAGCGGCGGCGCTGGGAACCGATGCCAAGCGCATCAGCCTGAAGGCCAAGACCAACGAAGGCGTCGACGCCGTGGGCGCCGGCGAGGCCGTGGCCTGCCATGCAGTCGTACTGGTTGTGCGGGGCCCCACCCAGGCCCCTGCGTAAAATGCCGATGCCGCACGCCTGCCGGGGTCCCGTCATTTGACGCTCGCGATCACCAACACCCTCACCGGGAAAAAAGAGCCGTTCAAGCCGCTGGGCGATCCGGTCACGATGTACGTGTGCGGCATGACGCCCAAGGATCGACCGCACCTGGGACACGCGTTCATGTTCGTGCACATGGACGTGATCCGGCGATATCTCGAGTACCGCGGCTATGCCGTGCGCCACATCCAGAACTTCACCGACATCGACGACAAGATCATCGACCGGGCTCGCGCGGCGGACCGAGACCCGCTGGATTGGTCACGCGAGTACACCGAGGCCTACTTCGAGGTGATGGACCGGCTGAACGTACGGCGCGCGCACGAGTATCCGCTGGTGACCGCCAACATCTCGGGGATCCTCCAGGACGTGCAGGAATTGATCGACGGTGGCCACGCCTATCCGACGTCCACCGGGGTGTATTTCGACGCAGCGACCTTTGAGGACTACGGCGCGCTCAGCGGCCGCACCGTGGAAGACGGCGCCGCCGGCGTCCGAATTGCGGTTGACGACGAGAAGCGCGACCCGCGCGACTGGGCGCTGTGGAAGCTGGACGACCAGAGTTCGGTGACCTGGGACAGCCCCTGGGGACGCGGGCGCCCCGGCTGGCACATCGAGTGCTCGACCATGATCCGGCGCACGCTTGGCGAGCAGATCGACATTCACGGCGGGGGCGCGGACCTCATGTTCCCGCACCACGAAAACGAGCTTGCGCAGTCTGAAGCCGCCACGGGATGCCAGCCGTTCGTCTCGTACTGGGTTCACACCGGCCTGGTGCTGACCGACGGCGAGAAGATGGCGCACTCGCTGGGGAACTTCACCACCACGGCCGACGTGCTGACCGACGTGCCGCCCGACGTGCTGCGGCTCTACCTGTTGGGCGTGCACTACCGGTCGCCGTTGCAGTTTTCGATGGACGCGATCGAGCAGACGCGAACGGGATACCAGCGGCTGCTAGCGGTCACCCGTGCCCAGGGCCGCGCCGATGTTTCACGTGAAACATCCGGCGCGGAGTTGGACCGCGAGGCTGCAACTGCCCGGCGGGCGTTTGAAGCCGCCATGGACGACGACTTCAACGCGCCCCGCGCCATCGGCGCGCTGTTCGACTTCGGGCGCGCCATCAATCGACTGGCGCCAGGATGCTCGGCGGCGGACGTTGAGAGAGCGCAGGGTACGTTGACCAGCCTGCTAGGCGTGCTGGGCATCGAACTGCATGAACCTGATGCGGCGTCGGACGACGCGACGCCGTTCATTGATCTGCTGGTGCAATTGCGCCAGCAACTGCGAGAGGCCAGGCAATGGGAGCTCGCCGACAGAATCCGCGACGATCTGGGCGCCCTCGACGTGGTAATCGAGGACACGCCCGACGGCACGGTCTGGCGTCGCGGGTAGGTCGCCCGCAACTACCCGCCGAAGCCAGCGTCTGGGGCCGACACGCCGTTTCCTCGGCGCTGCGCGTCGGTGCAAGCGTGGAACGCGTCTTCATCGCCCGTGCGCAAGCCGAAGCGATGGCGGACATCCGTTCGCTGGCCGCGAAAGCCGCGGTGGCCGTCACATTTACCGACACATCGGAACTCGACCAGTTGAGCATCGGTGGGCAGCACCAGGGAGTGGTGGCGGCCGTGCGACCGCCACCGCCAACCTCCATTGAGGACTTAGTGGCAAGCCAGAGCGCCGGCGGGCCGCCGCTGATCCTCGCCGCGGACCAGGTGCAGGACGTGGGCAATCTGGGCGCCCTGCTCCGAACGCTTGAGGCGGTGGACGGCGCGGGAGCCGTCGTTCCGAGCCGACGCTCCGCCGCCCTGACCGGTGGTCTGGCGCGGGCGTCCGCCGGGGCCAGCCTGCGGACACCGCTGGTGCAGGTAGCCAACATCTCGCGGGCCCTCGACCAGTTGCGCGATGCCGGCGCCTGGGTCTACGCGCTGGACCAGGACGGTGATACAGACTTCACCGACGCGGACTTCACCCGCCCGACATGTCTTGTGGTTGGCAACGAATCCCGCGGCGTTCGGCCAGGGGTTCGCAAGGCATGCGACGCCGCGCTGCGAATTCCGATGTACGGCGGGGTGGGCTCGTTGAATGTCGCAGTGGCCGGAGCGATCGTGCTGTACCACGCCGTGAGCTCGCGACGAGAAAAGGA
Organism: Chloroflexota bacterium; assembly: GCA_022821645.1. GTDB lineage: Bacteria > Chloroflexota > UBA11872 > UBA11872 > UBA11872 > UBA11872. The sequence goes on along the minus strand of JAJEDE010000009.1, from coordinate 101,270 downwards.
CCAGGATGCCGCCTGACACCGTCAGCCTTTCCGGAATCACGCTGTACGGCTATCACGGCGCGCGCCCGGAAGAGCGAACGCTGGGCCAGCGCTTTGTGGTGGACGTGGACCTGGAAGCTGATCTGCGCGCGGCGAGCACGACCGACGCGCTTCACTTGACCATCAATTACAGCGAGGTCTACGCGCTGGTTGCGGAGATTGTGGAGGGCGAACCGGTCAATCTGCTGGAAACCCTGGGCGAGCGGATCGCTCAGCGTGCGCTGAAGCGATTTCCGCAGGTTCAGAGGACACGAGTTCGCATCGCAAAGCCCGGGGTGGCAATTGCGGGATCGATTCTGCGCCACGCCGCGGTTACCATTGAGCGCACGCGATCGGACATCTCCAGCGCGTAGCAACCAATCAGTTGTTGCCAACTGTTAAGTAAGAATTCTTACCTTTCCAGCTTGACGGAGACTACAGACGGCATCACTATGTATGAAGCGGGCGGCTAGGCGAATCATCCGAGAGCGCGTCCGCGGCGTCGGCGCATAGCAAAGTTCCTGTTCAATGACCGGCACGGCCGCGCCAACATAGTTTCCTGGTCGAAAGGTCGTGATATGGGGAATCTAGCGGTCTTTATTGACGGCGGTTATCTCGAAGCTCTGCAGAAGCATGAGTTCGATGTTCGGCTCGACGTCAAGAAGCTTGTAGACGAAATCCTGCGGCACGTGGAGGGCGAGAGCGCCGACGCCGTGGAACTATTGCGTGCGTATTACTACCACTGCAGACCGTACCGGAGCGATCCGCCAACGCCTGAAGAGATGGAGCGGTACTCGAACTCACGGCGGTTCGAGGACGCGCTTCGGTACCTGCCACGATTCGAAGTCCGCCTGGGTCACCTACGAATGTCGGGCATGGACGAGTCGGGCGTGCCAATCTTCGAGCAGAAGCAAGTTGATCTCCTGTTGGGTCTCGACATGGCCTTGTTGGCCGGCAAGGGTCACGTTCAGCACATTGCCCTGGTTGCCGGCGACGGCGACTTCGTTCCCGCCGTTCGCGTGCTGAAGAACGAGGGCATTATCGTCTGGCTGATTCACGGCCCGCCGCAAGGCAATCACGGGTATCCGACATACTCGTTCGAGCTATTCAAGACAGCGGACGAGCGGATGGAGTTGGACGAGGAACTGATTGACCGATTGCTGAGGTAATTTCAACTCGAGCTTTGGCCAGTCGGTGAGGTAAACAATCAAGCAACAGGCCAATAAAATGACCGAATAAGATCAGCATATTGGTTGAGGCTTGCTGCGTGCTTAGTTTGCTCCGTTCGTCTGTGTCGCACGCATCTCGTCCATCACGCGCTGAACTTCGACAAGGATAGCGCTGAAGGTCTGTTTTATTGGACCACGGGCGTTGATAACCGTGAAATTGTGCTGCTCGGCAAGTTCACGGAGATGAGAGCTGATCTGTGCCTGGTATCGCAGAAAACTCTCAAACACGTCCTGGCCCCTCATCACGTCGAGGCCTGACTCCCAGAAATCGAATCCGCCGTTGATCAAGATGCGGGGCAGGAGGTGTTCGATGTCCACGTCGAGATACACGACGGCATCGGGAACCGGCGCGAAGCCATAGACGTCGGCGGTCCAGGCCGGATCGATGCCGCGGGTAGCCGCTCGGGCGATCATGGAGTAGATGTATCGGTCGGCCAGCACCACCATTCCAGCCCGCAACGACGGGATGATCAGCCGCTCCAGGCGGTCAAAAAAGTCGGTGGCGTAGAAGAGATTGAGCGTAATTGGGTCCAGATCGTGACCTGATTTCGCACGCCGAATGCCGGGGCCGGCCAGTTCGGACCGCGTCAGCCCGGTGTCGACGACGCCGAACCCGTGATCCTCAAGCCACTCTTTCATCAGGCGGATCTGGGTCGAGCGGCCGGAACCGTCCTGACCCTCAACCACGATCAAGCGGCCCGGAAGCGGGCTCAGGTCAATCCCCGGCGGCGGCTCACCGTAAAACCTCAGGGGACGGTTTACAGGACGAGTCATAGCGCCCGCCACATGTCAGCCAGGTAGCGTCCGCTCAGGCCGGTGGCGGCCAGGGCATCCTGCAATCCCGAATCCTCGGCGCGCATGGCGCCCGCAAGGTGGGGCCGAACGAGCGCGCGCATCTGTTCCTGTTGATTCACCAGGGTGTCGGTAGCGTCGATGCGCTCCAGCCCGAACTCGTCAACCAGCCTCCCGTACTGTTCGCGAATGATGCCCTGGAACTTCCGGAACGAATTCGCGGGGTTTTGGCTCAATCCCAGGTCCATGCCGGCTTCGTAGTGGTTGAGCTCGTCCCGTCCGAGCTCAATACGGCGAATCGCCTCATCAAGTGGGACGTCAAAATAGAAGGCCAGGGTGGGATCCGGAGCAAACGAATAGAGCCGTCGCAACCAGTTGCCGCTGACGCCGCGAGCGGCGTCGCGGGCAAAGGCGGTATAGACGTAGCGATCGGCAAGAACGATGGCGCCCGCCTGCAGTGCCGGAATGATCTGCTCGTGAACGCGGCTGGAGAAGTCGGCCGCATGGATGAGACTGAACGTAAGCGGCGTGAGGATTCGGCGACGCTTCCCACGCCTGGTCGTGCGGCGAACAATCCGCGACGAGTTCCACTCAGTGAAGATGACCAGGTAACCCTGACTGACGAGCCACTTGTGAAGCAGGTCGAGTTGCGTGCTCTTTCCCGACCCGTCGATGCCTTCGACGATGAAGAGGCGGCCGGGAAGGTCTTCGGGCGAGGGTGAACCGTTGGCCTTGGCCATGCTTACACCCTGTCGCCAATCATGGGCAACGCCCCGCAGCTTGAGGTGACGGTTCGCGCGGATAGGCCTCTGACAACGACACGCCGCCGCTCACACTCATTGGCAACGCTCAACAGATTACCCGACAGTGGATGGCCCATCGGGAGCGTTCCAGATTGCTTGACATGACAGTCACCAGGGCTCTCCAGCATCGTGGCAAGCCATGGAATCCGGTAAGGACCATTCCAATGGCTCGAGTGTCCGCTCGTATACTCGGCTGGAATGCCCCGGGGCCGCGCCGACCATGCGAATTGCCATCGCGAGCGACGAACGAACGGACCTGACCGACCACATCATCGCGAACCTCAAGGAACGCGGGCATGCGCTGTCGCCCTTTGGACCCCTGGCCGGCATGGATCAACAGTGGCCGGAAGCCGGACGCAACGTGGGCGAGGCCGTCATGACCGGATCAGTGGACGAGGGCATTGTGTTGTGCTGGACGGGCACGGGGGTGAGTATTGCGGCGAACAAGGTGGCCGGAGTCCGCGCGGCCCTTTGCGCGGATGCGGAGACCGCCCGAGGAGCCCGCCTCTGGAACCGGGCAAACGTGCTGGCGCTGAGCCTGCGGTTGACCACCCCGGCGCTGGCCGACGAGATTCTGACGGCGTGGTTCGATACGCCGTTGGGCGAAGATCCAGACGACAAGGCTTGTGTTGAGCGGGTGGAACCCACGGCAACGCCAGGCTAACGCCACAAATCCCTGAAGAAACGAGCTTCACACATGAGTTCAACGCCCCTGCCCGACGGACCGTCATCGGCGACCGTCCCGCACACCGCTGACGCCTCAAGCGTCTCGCCCAACGGGGCGCTGCGCGTGGACCATGCGCGGATCGAAGCCGCGATTCGGGAAATCCTGATCGCCGTCGGCGAAGACCCTAATCGCGACGGCCTGGTCAAGACGCCGTCCCGTGTGGCGCGCATGTACGAAGAGTTATTCGCAGGGCTGGTCGGCGAGCCCGACGATCACCTGGCAACCACGTTCGAGCACGCGCACGACGAGATGATCGTGGTGCGGGACATCCCCTTTTACTCGGTTTGCGAGCACCACCTGATGCCGTTTTTTGGTCGCGCAGCCGTGGGCTACATCCCGAACGAGCGGATTGTTGGGCTGAGCAAGCTGGCTCGCGTGGTGGAGCACCTGGCCCGACGCCCGCAAGTCCAGGAACGCCTGACGTGCCAGGTCGCCGACCGCATCGAACGGGTGCTGGATCCGGTGGGCGTGGCGGTCACGATTCAGGCCGAACACACCTGCATGACCATGCGCGGCGTCAAGAAACCGGGCAGCCAGATGGTCACCTCGGTCACGCGCGGCGCCTTCCGCAATAACCCCGCCACCCGCGCCGAGTTCTTCGACGCGGTGCAACGCACGTAGCACCGCCGCCATGACGCCGGAGCCGGACGACACGCCGCGCCCCCGGCGGACGCGACCGGCCCCGGGGAGCCTGCGGCCCGCGGGGGTCTACCGGACGAAACGCGAATTGGTGTACGGCGCTCTGCGCGATGCCATCCAGTCCGGTCGCCTGCGGGCCGGGGATCGGCTGGTCATCCACAACATCGGTTCGGAGCTCGGCGTAAGCGACGTGCCAGTGCGAGAGGCTTTGTTCCAGCTCGAAGCCGAAGGACTCATCGACAACGAACCGCACGTGGGCGCCACGGTAGCCGGACTGGATCCGGCAGAAGTCCGCGACGTGTACGTCGCCAGCTCCATCGTCGAGGGCGCGACCGCCGCGCTGGCCGTACCGCACATGACCGAGGTCGACCACCGGCACGTAGAGGCAACGCTGGTGGATATGGACGCCGCCCTTGAAGCGAACGACGTCAGGGCGCTTGCCCGGCTGGACCAGGAGTTTCACCGCACGCTCTACGCAAAGTGCCCGTCGGCTCACCTATTGATGCTAGTCGAACAGCTCTGGGCCACCAAGGAGAGGGTGCGTACGGCCTATCCGGCTCGAGCTCGCGGCCGTGCGTCGCTGCGCGAACATCGGGCGATCGCTGTCGCGATTCGAAAAGGCGATACAACCGGGGTGGAAACGATGATCCGGGACCATCTGCAACAAGCCGGCGCTGCCAGGAGCGCCGCCCTGGCGTCGCCAAGCATTGATTCTGCGGAAGAAATCATATAGGATGTATCAACTGCAGGCAGTGTTGCCTGGAGTATCGGCGGCTGGAGGTACTTCCATGCGCGACGTTGCGCTTGCATACCGTCGGCGCCGACAGACTGGAGCGCGCCGGCTGAACATTCGCGTGCTCATAGGGCGCTGGCAAGTCGACAGGTCGCGCCCCGCGGCCTAATTGGCCGACGGGGCAGCAGGCCGCGCGGATTCGCGACACCCTGTACCGGCCTGAGCGTTGGATTGACGAATGCCAGGCGTCAGCCGACGAAGGTTTGGGTAGCCGAATAGCGACGGCCGAGCGATCTCTCCTTTGAATCGCTGCAAGACCCGCGCCGGGTTCGGCGCGGGTCTTGCTCATTCAGCCGCTGGAGTAGACCTCGGGGTTAACGGTCCTGACAGGCTGGCCGCCGTCCAGGAACTCGATGAGGTTGTCGACGGCTCGTCCGCCCATGCGGGTCATCGCCTCAAAGGTGCCGCTGCCGAAGTGCGGACCAAGCACGGTGTTCGGCAGAGCAAACAGCGGGTGATCGGGCGGCGGCGGCTCAACGTCGTACACATCGGCGCCGTAGCCGGCGATTTCTCCTGACTTGAGCGCGGCCACCAGCGCGTCCTCGTCTACCAGTTGTCCCCGGGCGGTGTTGACCAGGTAGGCGCCGGCCTTCATGGACCGGAGGTGCGGGGCACCGATCATGCGTTCGGTCTCGGGCGTAACCGCCGCATGCAGCGCCACGAAGTCCGACTCAGCCAGCAACTCGTCCAACTCGACGAACTGCCCATCGATGCCGGCCGCCGTCAGCCGCGCGGGATCGGGATGGGCCGTCGTGATGAGCACGCGCATGCGAAAGCCATGCCGGCAGATGGCCGCGACACGGTGTCCGATTTCGCCGAAACCAATGATGCCGACGGTCTTTTCGGTCAGCTCGATCCCGTCGAGTTCGGTGCGCATCTTGAAGCCGGTGGTACGAACCGCTTGATCAGCCAGGACCATGCGACGGGCCAGCGACCACATGAGGCCCACGCTCAGCTCGGCAATGGTCTGAGCGTTCTCGCCTGGCGCATTGAGCACGGCGATGCCGAAGTCGGTCGCCGCGGCGATATCCACGCTGTCCACGCCGGTTCCGACCCGCGAGATGGCTCGCAGATCGCCGCGAACCGCTGCGAGTGCCTCCCGCGGCCACAACTCGGTTCCAGCCACAACGCCCCGGCAGCCGCGCGCCGCCTCGACAAGCTCGTCGCCCTCGACGAAGAACGCCTGTCGAACGTTGCAGTGAGCGCGGAGCTTCTGCTCCACGGCCTCGGGTATCGGAAAGGTTTGCAGCACGTTGTCCATGGGTACCACCAGACGACCTTTGTTTACGGGCTCGACGTCAGCGCCTTCTGCAGGACATCGGTGTGCTCGATGGCGATGCCGCAGCCGAGCGCCACGCACATGAGCGGCTGGTCGGCCACGTGCACGGCGATGCCGATCTCCTGCGACAGCAACTGATCGAGGTTACGCAGGAGCGAGGTGCCGCCGCTCATGACGATGCCCTTGTCGATGATATCCGCCGACAGTTCGGGCGGCGTGCTCTCCAGCACCATGCGCACGCCGCGAACGATCTGGGCCAGCGGCTCGATGATTGCTTCCGTAACCTCGTCCGAGGTCACGGTCACGGTGCGCGGCAGGCCCTGCACCTGGTCGCGACCACGAACTTCCATGGTCTCGGCCGGGCTGAGCACGATGGCGCTACCGATGCCGATCTTGATTTGCTCGGCGGATTGGTCGCCGATCATCAGGTTGTACTTGCGCCTGATGTACGCGGCAATCGCGTCGTCAATCCGGTTGCCGCCCACGCGCGAGGACGTCGAGCAGTCGGCAACCACGTCATTGAGCGATATCACGGAGATCTCCGTGGTCCCGCCGCCGACGTTGACGATCATGCTGCCGGATGGCTCGGAGACCGGAACCTGAGCGCCGATAGCCGCCGCCAGCGACTCCGGGATGAGGTGGACCCGGCGTGCGCCGGCCGCGAGCCCGGCGTCCAGCACCGCCCGTCGCTCGACCGTCGTGACGCCGGAAGGGACGGCGACCATGATTTCAGGGCGGACCAGGCGAAACCGGCCGCAGGCCCGGTCGATGAAGTAGCGCAACATTGCCTCGGTGACCAGGTAGTCGGCGATCACACCGTCCTGCATGGGACGAATGATCCGCAGGCTGCCGGGGGTGCGACCGACCATGGCGTGCGCCGCATGTCCTATGGCCTGAATTCTTCGATCCATGCTGACGGCAACCACGGACGGCTCATTGATCGCGATGCCCTGGCCGACGCGGTTGACGACGACGTTGACGGTTCCGAGGTCGATGCCCAACCGCGGCGCGTTAAAGCCGAAGGGCACTTAGACCGCCGCAGCCGCGCGATGCACCGAAGTGGCCTGAGGCTCGGTGGTAATCACGGCGCCGAGCCCGCGCAGATCGCCGGCCAGATCCTCATAGCCGCGCCGCACGAACTCGAATCCATCGAGCACGGTCTCGCCCTCGGCCACCAGCCCGGCCAGCGTCAGGGCCGTCATGCCGCGGATGCTGTGTTCCAGATCGATGTGGCGGCCACGCAATTGGCGAGGTCCGCGAACCACGGCGCGCGTGCCCTGCACGCTGACATCGGCGCCCATGGCCGCCAGGCTATCCATGTAACCCATGCTGCCGTCGAAGACCCGTTCGATAATCGTGCTGACACCGTACGCCTGTGTCATCAGCACGCCCATCGGCGCCTGTACGTCGGTGGGGAATCCGGGAAACGGCATCACCTGCACGTCGGTTGCGCCAAGCGTGTCCGGAGCGACGACGCGGACGGAGCGATTGGTTTCGATCACGTCCACGCCCATTTCCCGAAGTTGCACCGTGACCGGCTCCAGGTGATCCGGGCGCACGTTAAGGAGTTCAACGTCGCCCCCAGTCAGGGCGGCCGCGACCGCCATGGTCCCGCCCACCATCCGGTCGGGAATGGCCCGCGACACGGTGCCGTAAAGGTGACTGCGTCCCTGCACGCCGATCAGGCTGGTGCCCTCGCCGTGGATATCGGCGCCCATGCTGCGCAGGAATTGCACCAGCGCCACGACCTCGGGCTCACGCGAGGCATGCACGATCGTCGTATAGCCGTTGGCAAGGGTCGCGGCCATCAGCAGGTTTTGCGTGCCGGTGTGGCTGGGGTAGTCCAGGTAGATACGCCGGCCGTAGAGGGCGTCGGCCTCGGCGTGAAAGACGCCTTCGGCCAGGGCTACCGTCGCGCCCATGCCCTGAAAGCCGGTGATATCCACGCTCACGGGCCGGGCGCCCAACTGGCAGCCGCCGGGGGCCGCGCAGTCGAAACGACCGAAGCGGGCGAGCAGCGGACCGGTGACCTGAAACGAGGCCCGCATGCGCTGCACCAGATCGGGATTGGGCGAACTGGAGCGCACGGCGGCGGCGGTGATCGTTACGGTGCGCTCGTTGGTATCGACTACGACTTCAGCGCCAAGCTGTCGCAACAGGTCCGACATGACCAGCACATCGGAAATGATCGGGACGTTCTGGATCACGCAGGTCTCATCGGTCAGCAGGCACGCCGCCATCATGGGCAGCACGACGTTCTTGGCGCCGGGCGTCCGATAGCTGCCGCGCAGCGGATTGCCGCCGGCGATGGTCGCGCGTACTTGCTGCTCGTCGTGGGCGCCCCGTCCGGCGTCGGGATCCACGGCGGACTCAGCCTCGGCGGGCCCGCTCGACGGTTCGGAGGCGTGCCAGCGCACGCAGCAGCGCCAGCCGGGCCTGTGTGGTCATCACGTCGTCGTGCGACCGTCGGGCCTCTTCCAGATCACGCATGGCGGCCTCACGAGCGGCCTCGGCGCGCTCCCGGCTGATCTCCGAGGCGTTCTCCGAGGCGTCGGCCAGCACGGTGACGGTGTTGTCCATGACTTCAAGGAAACCGCCGGTGATGGAGAAGTGCTGGACCTCGGCGCCTCGGCGTAATTCCAACGTGCCAGGTGTGAGTTGGGTGATGAGCGGTGCGTGGCGCGGCAGGATGCCAAGCTGTCCTTCCACTGACGGCGCCAACACCAGCGTCACGCCCTCTTCCCGCAGCACTTCGCGCTCGGGAGATACGACCGTGAGGGTCAATTCAGCCACCACGACCTCCGGGTCGAGTCTATCAAAGGGTGCCTGGAAGCCTTGCCGACCAGTTTAGGCAGCCACTTCCAGCGCTTTGGCCTTGGCCGCAGCCTGTTCGATGTTGCCAACCATCAGGAACGCCTGCTCCGGCAGCTCGTCCTGGTCGCAGTTCAGGATCGATTCGAACCCGGCCACCGTCTCCTCCAGCGGCACGATTTCGCCGGGCGTACCGGTGAAGACCTCGGCCACGTTCATCGGCTGCGAAAGGAATCGCTCGATCTTGCGCGCTCGCGACACCGTGAGCCGGTCCTCTTCCGATAGCTCTTCGATACCCAGGATGGCGATGATGTCCTGCAGGTCCTTGTAGCGCTGCAGCACCTGCTGCACGCCGCGCGCCACGTTGTAGTGACGGTCGCCGACGACGCGCGGATCAAGGATCTTGGATGTGCTCGTGAGCGGGTCCACGGCCGGGTAGATGCCGCGGTCGGCCACCGAGCGCTCCAGGCGCACGGTGGCGTCCAGGTGCGCGAAGGTGGTCACGGGCGCGGGGTCGGTGTAGTCGTCGGCGGGAACGTAGATCGCTTCGAGCGACGTGATTGATCCACGCGTGGTCGAGGTAATGCGCTCCTGCAACTCGCCCATCTCCGTGCCCAGTGACGGCTGGTAGCCGACGGCCGACGGCATGCGGCCCAGCAGCGCGGAAACCTCGGAACCGGCCTGGGTGAAGCGGAAGATGTTGTCGATGAAGAGCAGCAGGTCGCGCTCTTCCTCGTCGCGGAAGTACTCCGCCATGGCCATCCCGGCCAGGGCCACGCGCAGGCGGGCGCCGGGCGACTCGTTCATCTGGCCGAACACCATGGTGGTGTTGCCCAACACGCCGGCCTCGGTCATTTCGCCGATGAGCTGCGTGCCTTCGCGGGTTCGCTCGCCGACGCCGCAGAAGATGGAGTAGCCGCCGTACTGGACGGCGATGTTGTTGATCATCTCCATGATGATCACGGTCTTGCCCACGCCGGCGCCGCCGAACACGCCGGTCTTGCCGCCGCGGGTAAATGGCGCGATCAGGTCAATCACCTTGAGCCCGGTGGCGAAAACTTCCGCCGTGGTGCTCTGATCGGTGAAGGCTGGCGGGCGACGGTGAATCGGGTAGGTGTTGTTGACTTCGACCTCGCCTCCGCCGTCCACCGGCTCGCCGGTGACGTCGAAGACACGGCCAAGTGTCTCGGGCCCGACGGGAACGCGAATCGGACCGCCGGTGTCTCGAACGCTGGTGCCGCGGCGCAGGCCCTCGGTGGGCCGCATGGATACGCAGCGGACGGTGCTGTCACCGATGTGCTGCTCGACTTCCAGCACCACGCTGTCGCCGGCGTCGGTGTCGAGTTCCAGTGCGTTGTACAGGGGAGGCAGGTCGTCCGGCGGAAACTCCACGTCGACGACCGCGCCTACGATCTGGACGATACGGCCTTCAGCCATCTGATAACTCCCCTACGCCCTAGGCGTCCGCCAGCGCATTGGCGCCGGAGGCAATGTCGATGATCTCGCTGGTAATCCGGGACTGCCGCAGCTTGTTGTAGGCCAGCCGCAGCCCCTCGATGAGTTCGGTGGCGTTTTCCGTAGCCGCGCGCATGGCGACCATGCGGGCGCTCTGCTCGCTGGCTGCCAGTTCCAGCATGGCCCGGTAGACGGTCATCTCCACAAAGCGTGGGATCAGCGCTTGCAGTACCGAGGCCGGGTCCGGCTCAAAGATGATGTCCGCTTCTCGCGCTTCCTGTTGCACCTCGGGCAGCACGACGGGGAACAGGCGGACGACGCGCGGCTGCTGGGTGAGGATGTTGACGAACTCCGGATAGATCATGCGGACTTCGTCAAAGTCGCCTCGCTCATACCCGTCGACGAGCAGCTGGGTGACGGGTGCGATGTCGTTGACGGTTGGCTGGTCACTGATGTCGGTAAACACGGCCGACAGGGTGTACAGGCCGCGCAGGGCCAGGTGCCCTTTCTTGCCGACGACCACGACGCTGATTTCGATTTCGTCGCTGGTGGCCTCGATCTCGTTGACCGTGGTCCGGACGATGTTGGTGTTGAGGGGTCCGGCCAGCCCACGATTGGTCGTGAGCACCAGGAATGCCGTTCGCTCGATGGGCCGCGGCTGAAGAATCGGTGGTAGCCGGTCGTTGCCCGTGGCCAGCACCAGCCGCTCGATCATGCCCGAAATGTGCGTGGCGTACGGTCGCGCCGCCTGCACCGCTTCCTGGGCGCGCCGCATGCGCGACGCCGCCACCAATTGCATCGCCCTGGTGATCTGGCGCGTGTTGTCGACGCTGCGGATGCGGCGCCGTAGTTCGAGCGGGCTGGCCATGCGTTAGCTGGCCGCGACCGCGCTGGCGGCGAACACGTTGGCCTTGAAATCTTCAATGGCTGCACGCAGCGCCGCTTCGGCGTCGTCGTCCAGGTCGAAGCTGGAACGAATACCGCCGATGAGCTCCGGGTGGCTGTCGCGCAGGTAGTCCAGCATCTCCTGCTCGAAACGGGCCACGTCCGGCAGCGGAATGTCGTCCAGCAGGCCCACCGTGCCGGCGAAGATCACGCACACCTGGTCGATGACTTCCATCGGGGCGTACTGGCCCTGCTTGAGCAGTTCGGTGACCCGCTGCCCGCGCTCCAACTGGTTGCGCGTGGCCTGGTCCAGGTCGGAGGCGAACTGCGCGAAGGCCGCCACGTCGCGGTACTGCGAAAGGTCAAGCCGCAGGCCGCCTGAGACCGACTTCATGGCGCGGATCTGGGCGTCGCCGCCGACTCTGGAGACCGAGATACCCGGATTGATGGCGGGACGGATACCGGCGTTGAACAGGTCGGCTTCCAGGTAGATCTGGCCGTCGGTGATCGAGATGACGTTGGTGGGAATGTAGGTGGTGACGTCGCCTTCCTGCGTCTCGATGATCGGGAGCGCGGTCAGGCTGCCGCCGCCGTGATCGTCCGACATGCGGGCGGCGCGTTCGAGCAGGCGCGAATGCAGGTAGAACACGTCGCCGGGATAGGCCTCGCGTCCGGGCGGGCGCCGCAGCACCAGCGAGACCTGGCGGTACGCCCAGGCGTGCTTGGTCAGATCGTCGTAGATCACCACGGCGTGCTGGCCGTTGTCGCGGAAGTACTCGCCGATGGTGCAGGCGGCGAAGGGCGCCATGTATTGCAAGGCGGCGGGCTCGCTGGCGGAGGCCAGGACCACGATGGTGTGCTCCATCGCGCCGGCTTCCTGCAGGGTGGCCACAACCTGGGCAACGGCGCTTTCTTTCTGTCCAATCGCGCAGTAGATGCAGATCAGGTCGCCGCCGCGCTGGTTGATGATGGTGTCCAGCGCGATGGCGGTCTTGCCGATCTGTCGGTCGCCGATGATCAGTTCACGCTGACCGCGGCCGATGGGCGTCATCGAATCAATGGCCTTCAGCCCGGTCTGCACCGGCGTGTCCACGTTCTGGCGCTGTGAGACGCCTGGCGCCACTTTCTCGATGACGTCAGATTGGGCGGCGTTGATCGGCCCCTTGCCGTCAACCGGTTCGCCGATGGCGTTGACCACGCGCCCGAGCAACTCCGGACCGACCGGCACCTGGGCCACGCGGCCGGTGGTTCGGGCCTCGTCGCCTTCTTCGATTCGCAGGTAGTCACCCAGGATGACGGCGCCAATGGTGTCTTCTTCCAGGTTCAGGGCCATGCCGGTGACGTCGTGCGGGAAGGCCAGCAGTTCGCCGGCCATGGCCTGCGACAGGCCGGACAGCCGCGCCACACCGTCGCTCACCTCAAGGACGTGACCGACGTTGGCCTGCTCGGCCTGGGCCTGAAAGCCTTCGATCTGCTGCCGAAGCGCGTCTGCGATCTCTTGTGGGCTGATAGCCATTCGGGGCTCCCGCTAGCGCAAGGTGGACGCCAGAGCCTGCAGCCTGGCGCGGACGCTGAGGTCAAGTACGTCGTCGCCGCGTCGGACGACAAATCCGCCCAGCAGGGCGGGATCGATATCGGTGGTGAGACGAAGGGTGCGGCCGGGCGCCGTGAGGCTGTCGCGCAAGTCGCGCAACTCGGTCTCTCCCAGGGCCGCGGCAGTTGTGACATGCACGCGATCGACGCTCTGCGCCTCGTCGGCGGCGTCGCGAAAGCGGCGCGCAATCTCCTGCGTGAGGTCAACCTCGCGCTGCTCGGCGAGCAGGCGCAGCAACCCAAGCCCGCGGGCGGAGATCGCCTCACCCGCCGCGCGCTGCACGGCCTGGAGGCGGTCATCCAACCCGATCGAGGTGCTCTGGAGAAAACGTCGCGCCTGATCGTCGTCTACGACCGCGCTGAGGACTTCCAGGTCCGCCTCCCAGGCGTCCCAGGCCTGCCCGGCGCGGGCGTCGGCGACCACGGCCTCCAGGTAGCGCGCGGCGCGACGGCGGCGGCTGCCGCGCATCGCTAGCTCGAGCCTCCGGAGACTTCCGTAATTGCCTCCTGGACCAGGCGACGGTGTTCAGGATCGTCGATGGAACGATCCAACACGCGCGCGGTGGCGCCGACGACCAGGTCGGCCGTTTGGGCGCGAAGCTCGGCGGCGACGCGGGCGCGGTTACGGTCAACCTCGGCGGCTGCCTCGGTGCGCATGCGTTCCGCCTCGGCGCGCGCCTGTTCCAACTCGCGGGCCCGCAGGGTTTCCGCGGCGCGGCTGGCCTCCTCCCGGATGCGCTGCGCGTCGGCCCGTGCGTTGGCCAACTCAGCCTGGAACTCCGCGCGTTCCGTCTCGACCTGCGTTCGCAGGTTTTCGGCTTCGTCCAGGCTCTCGGCAATCCGCTGTCGCCGGCGTTCCAGCATGGCCACCAGCGGCTTGAAGAGCAGACGGTGCAGCACCCACAGAAAGATCAGGAAGTTGGCAACCTGAAACAGGATGTTCGGGAAGCTGATGCCCAGCGGCGCAGGCTCACTCATACCCACATCTCCGTAGCCGTCGTACGCGTCGGGGTTATCCGAATGCCAGCAGGATCCCGATGATGAACGCGTAGATGCCGATGGCCTCTGCGAGGCCCAGGCCGACGATCATCGTGTTGCGGATGTCGCCCGAGGCTTCGGGGTTGCGCCCGATGGCGTTCATGGCGGCCTGAACTCCGAAGCCGATGCCGAGGCCCGGCCCGATGGCGCCGAGACCGATAGCGAGGCCCGCGCCTAGCGGCGTGAGGTCCATTGCTTGTTCCACGAGGTCACTCTCCTCCTGCGCGCACTAGTGCGCTTCGGCCGTATCCGGCCCAACCGACTGGCCCGTGAACACCATGCTGAGCATGAAGAAGATCACGGCTTGAACGAGACCAAAAAGAATCTCCAACACCAGGAACACCGCCCCGATCAATGGCAGATGCCCGAGAGCGAAGGCGCCCAGGATGGGTCCGTTGAGCAGCACCTCGCCCGCGAACAGGTTGCCAAAGAGTCGGAAGGACAGCGAAATGATGACGAAAAGCTCAATGATGATAAAGACCGGCGCCAGGAAGGCGACCTGCGTCATTTCCTTGATGTGGCCCAGCGGGCCGTGCGACGCGATGCCCGAGGCGTGGATCACCACGAAGGCCGTCAGGGCCAGCGCGATGGTCATATTGATGTCGGCGGTGGCCGGACGGAAGAGCGGTGCCGCAATGGTTTCGAGATGCCCGTCGTGGTAGACCTCCGACGGCGTCCAGATCGTTCCAATGCCCGGCAGCAGGCTCGACCAGTTGGAAATCGTGATAAACACGAAGAAAGTGGCGCCGAAGGCAAAGACCTTCCCGGCGTAGCGACGGCCAACGGTGGATTCCACCAACTCCATCAGGAACTCGGTGACCGTCTCCGCCACGTTCTGGAGGCCTTCGGGCACCAGGGCGGCATCGGGATCCTTGCGAATGCGGCGGGTGGCGAACCAGGCCAGCGCCAGGATGCCGGCCATCGTGAGCCACATGGTGAACATCGAATTGGTCACCGTGAACGGCCCCAGGGGTGTCTCCCAGGGGCCGGCCAGCGGCTCGGCCGCCGCGCTGACGTGGGGCGCCAGATCGTGGCCTGTCTCCGCGGCCATGCCTAGCGGCTGCCCCCGCGCTGCCAGCTGAAAATCAGGTACATCACGTAGACGCTGGACGCCAAGCCAAGGAGTATTCCTCCGAGCAGCACGAAGGGCGCGGTGCCCAACCGGTCATCGATCCAGCGTCCTCCCAGGATGCCGGCGACCATGAACGCGCCCACGATGAATCCGAACTCAAGTGCAAGCGCCGCAGACCGAAGCGCACCCACGGGGACACGCAGCCCTTACGACTTTGTGAAAACGTTCACGTTCTCGCCGTCGGTAGTCTAGCAAAGGCCCCAACCCGGTCCGGAACCATGGAACTCGGAGCTGTCGGACGTGTTGCGGAGGAGCGGTCTGCGGCACTAGGCTTGCCATGCAGCGGGCCACCGGGTCCGCGCCCTTCCTCGAAACTCCCCCATGCTGCGACGCCCAAGCCGAGCCCGAGTCACGGTCCGCACCCTGATTGTCGTCCTCACGCTAGCCACGGCGTCGCTGGTGTTGGGAACGTGGCTGTACTCGGTCGTTCCCTAACGCAGGCGGCCCAATCACACACTCGCCGGCAAGAGTCGGAGCAGGAATCGCCGACCGCTAAATGATGTCGGTGGGGCGAAGTTCCTCGCCGCGAATCGTGGACGGGTCGTCCACCAGTCGCCAGATCTCGCCGCCCAGCGCCATGGCAAAGACCGTGCGGTCTTCGGCGAAGTTGGGCGATGCAGCCACGCGCAGTACCGCGCGGTTGCGCAGGTTGGGGTTGAATTCCGACCATCCGGCGCCGCCGTTTGCCGACTTGAAAACGCCGCGGCTGGTCGCCGCATACACCGTCGTGTCGTCGGCGAACGTGGGCGTGGCGTCAATCCAGAGCACGGCCGTCTCGGCGTCGCCCGGATAGGTTCCCGACCACACGTCTTCAAACCGGGCAGCCGGACGGAACACCTGGCTGGCCGTGGCAAATAGCCAAGACCGCTCTTTGTCGGTGTAGGTCGACGGGATTGCCAGCGAAACCCACGGGGTGTTGGTCTCGTGTTCCACAAACCGATCGAACGATTCACCGCCGTCGTAGCTGACGTGCACCGCGGCAGCGCCCTGCCCAACCGTCCCCGCGAAGACCGCGCGGTCCACCTGGAAATTGGGACCGGTGGCCAGCGCCACGACCGTCTCGCCGTCGAAGTCGTGCGACAGCCGCTCCCAACTCTCGCCGCCGTCGGTGCTGCGGTAGGTCAAACCCAGCGCACCACCCGCGAAGGCGGTGTGGTCGCTGGCAAAGTCCGAGGAAAACGCCACGGCGCGCACGTCGTCAAGGTCAAAGCCGTCAACGGCTTCGTCCCAGCTATCTCCGTGGTCGGCGCTGCGGAAGAGCCCGGCCTGCGTGGCGACCAGAACGATGCCATCGGCCGAATACTCGGGCGAAGCGGCGATACCGGCGATATCCAGCTCAGCCATGTCCTCGCCGCGCATTTCCCAGGTCTCGCCGCCGTCGGTCGAAACGTGGACTCCGCTGCCGGACCCGCCCGCGAACATCGTCCGGTCGGATCCGAAATCAGGGGAAATGGCAAGGGTGACCCAGTTCTGACTGGTGATGCCGGAGTTGCGCGGTTCCCAGGTGACGCCCAAATCGCTGGAGCAAAGCAGACCCGTAAGGAAAGTGCCCGCCCAGAGTTGCGTGGCGTCGTCGGTGGGAAGCAGCGCAAGAGTCAGAATCGATCCGTAACTATCCTCGAGGACGCGCGTTTCCCAGGTCTCGCCACCGTCGGTGCTTACAACAACGCCTTGCGCGCCGGTTCCCGCAACGATCGTCTGATCGTCCGCGAACGACGGGGAAACACAAATGGCGTTGACGGCCTCGTCACCAACCTCAGCCACCTGCGCCCAGGTGCGCCCGGCATCCTTGGACACCCACAAGCCGCGTTCTTCGGTCGCGGCCACGATAGTTCGGTCGGTGCTGAAGTCCGGGGCCAGGGCTATGGCCTGCACCGTGGCCGTGCCAAAGTCGTCGCCGCCGAGCTGTTCCCACGTTCGGCCGCCGTCGCTGGACCGGCACACGCCGCCGTTGACCACGCCGGCAAAGACCATCTGGTCGCTACGAAAGTCGGAAGAGACGGCCAGGGTCTGAATTGAGAGCCCGGACAGCCCGACGTTGGAGGGATTCCAACTGCGGCCGCCATTGGTGCTGCGGTAGACGCCGTCGCCGTCCGTGCCAAGCAGGGCGATACGGTCAGTGGCGTATGACGGCGACAGAGCCAGGGCAACCACGTTGGGGATCGCACCCCAGAAGGACAAGCGATTCCAGGATTCACCGCCGTCGAACGACTTGAACACGCCACCTTGGACGGCGCCGGCGAAGGCGTTGCTATCACGGTTGTAGTCCGGCGACACCGCGACGGCCTGGATGTAGGGACTGGTGAGCTGGGCGTTGGAAATGCGCCAGGTCAGGCCATCGTCGTCGGAAAGAAAGACACCGGACATGGTGCCAATGAAAATGCGACGGCCCTCGGAATGCGAGGCCATCGCGATTGATGTCACCGTGCCGCCCTCTTGGCCGCCGA
Organism: Chloroflexota bacterium; assembly: GCA_022821645.1. Taxonomy (GTDB): domain Bacteria; phylum Chloroflexota; class UBA11872; order UBA11872; family UBA11872; genus UBA11872. Next base: position 83,629 of record JAJEDE010000009.1, on the reverse strand, counting down.
CGCGCTGCCAGCGATTGACGGCCGGGTCGATGGTTTCGACTTCAACCATGCGTTAGAGCCTCCGGACTCGCGGATTGACGAAATGGAGTACGCCGCCGGCGCCCCGGCGTTTCAACGCTCTCTCGAAAGGGCGACCACAGCATAAAGCCCACGATGGGGCAGTGCGCGACCATCGGGGCTCTCCGCAGTGTACGAAGTAGCGATAGTCCGCAACAACTGAAAAGGCAACTCTCCGGGTCAGCCTGGAATCCGCAACTCCTGACCCACGAATATGCTGTCGGGGTCGCTGAGGCCGTTGGCGGCCATCAGATCGTCAATGGTCACGCCGAATTCCACGGCAATGGCGCTGAGCGTGTCGTTCGGCTGCACGATGTATGGGCCCGGCGCATCCGTGGTTTCCGGAATCTCGGTGCCTTCGGGAAGCCGCAGCCGCTGACCCACCTCCACATTGTTGGGATCGGCGATGTCATTGAGGTCCACGATCACGTTCACGGGTACGTCGTAGAGCAGGGAGATTCGCGTCAGCGTCTCGCCGGGCCGCACGACATGCGTCGCCGGCGTCGGCGCCGGGGTGGGCGTTGGCGTGGGAACCGGCGTGGGGGTGGACGTGGGCGTGGGCGACAGCTTCACAATCTGGACGCCGGCCTGCGCGGCCTCCGGCGTGGCGGTTGCCGGCTGGCCCGAAATCGAGACTGGCAGCGGCTGCAGCTGTGCCGCGCTGCCGGCCTCGGACGCCGCGGCCCGATACCCATCCTCCTGCCAGGCCAGGATCCGCCAGGCGATCAGGACGGCCGCCAGCAGCAGGGCCAGGCGCACGTAACGGACCCAATGCCGGTCCAGTGGCCGCAGGGCGTCCGGCCCCGTGACCTTGACCCAGCGAAGTTCCGGTTCAATGGCCGGGCCCGCCTCGCCGTCGCTCACCATCCGAACGCCATGTACAAATCGTTCACGTTGGTGCCGGTCGGCCCCAGGCGCACCAGGTCGCCGCAGCACTGCAGATAGCTGTAGGAGTCGTTGTCATCCAGGGCGGCGGCGCAATCGCCGCCGGCCGCGCGCGCCCGCTCAATCGTCGTCCAGTCGATCAACCCGCCGCAGGCGTCGGTGGGCCCGTCGGTCCCGTCCGTGGCCAGCGCAAAGACGGCGGTATTGGGCTCGCCCGCCAGTTCCTGGGCGGCAGCCACGGCGAGTTCCTGGCTGCGGCCGCCGCGCCCCTGGCCGCGCACGGTCACCGTGGTCTCGCCACCGAAAATGGCGCATCCCGGTCGCTCGACGGGCCGTCCGCTTCGTGCAATGTCGACGGCGGCGCCGGCAACCAGCTTGGCGATTTCTCGCGCCTCGCCTTGCACGCGCGAGGTCACAAACTGGGCATGAAGACCCGCGGCCTCCGCCGCCGCGACCGCGGCCAGACCGGCGCGCGCGTTGTCCGCGATCACCAGGTTCGTTACCCGCTCGAATAGCGGATCGTCCGGTCTCGGCGTTTCGGGCAACCCGCTGCGAGCGCCCAGTTCCAGGCGATCGCGGATGGACGCCGGCGCCGTGGCGCGCAGGCCAAACGCGTCCAGCGCGGCCAAAGCATCGGCATACGTCGTCGGATCGGGCGACGCAGGCCCGGACGCAATCACGTCCATCGGGTTGCCCACCACGTCGCTGACCAGAAGACCGACAACTCGCGCCGGAGCCGCCACCGCCGCCAGCAGGCCGCCGTGAAACTCCGACAGGTGCTTCCGAATGGCGTTCATCTGGTTGATCGTGGCGCCCGAGCGCAGCAACTGGTCCGTCACTTCCTGAAGCTCGGACAGTGGGACGTCGTCCGGCGGGCACGGCGTGAGCGCCGATCCGCCACCGGAGATCACACAGAGCACCAGGTCGCCTTCGTCGGCGTCGCCGGCCATATCCAGCAGGCGACGGGTCGCCGCCTGCCCACGCGCGTCGGGCACGGGATGGCCCGCTTCGACAATCTCGACCTGCCCGGCCGCCGAGGCGTAGCCATCCTTGGTAATGACCAGACCGCCGGAAACACGATCGCCCAGGATGTCCACCAGGGCCGCGGCCATGCGCGGGCTGGCCTTGCCTGCGCCAAGCACGACCACGCGCCGGGCTTTGGCATTCGGCACGTGGACCTGCCCGAACCGTATGCCGTCGCTGTCCAGCGATACGGTCTCGCGAACCGCCGTTGCGGGGTCCACGGCGGCAATAGCCGCCCGCCCGATCGCCATAATCGTGGCGCGCATCGCCTCAACCCGCACGTGCGACGGCTCCGTCCCGGTCAACATTGCATCCAGTGTAGGCAGCGCGTCAGTCTGATCGGGCGCAATAGGCCAGCCCGACGAGATCGGGACCGACATGCGCACCCATGACCGGCGTGAAGCCGGTGACGTACAGATCGTCCGGCGCCATTTCCCGTCGAATCCGCTCGGCCAGCCGGTGCGCCTCGTCAACCGCCGCCGCGTGGTGGACCGCCACACCCAGGTAGCTCGCGTCGCGGGACGCGCGCCGCACCTGCTTCACCATGGCACGCAGCGCCCGCGCCCGTGACCCGAACGCAGCCCGAAACCGGATACGGCCATGGCGCATTCCAAATATCGGCGTCGACGGCAGCGCGTCTGCCACGCGAGCCACCACCCATGGCACCCGACCCCCGCGCGCCAGGTAATCCAGGGACCCCAGCAACGCGACGATGCCGCTGTCGTCCGCCGCCTGCAGCACCGTCCGCTCCACCGTGTCCAGGTCGGCTCCGGCGCTGGCCGCGCGGGCGCCCAGCAGTACCGGAAACCCGTGCGCCATGGTTGCCGCGCCGGTCTGAATCACCCGCACATACGGCGGGCCGGTGAAATCCCGCGCCGCCATCTCCGCCACCTCGGTCATCGCCGAGATTCGACGCGGAATCGTGGCGCACAGAACGTCCAGCCCGGCCTCGCGCGCCTTCGCAAACTCGGCGGCATACGCCCTCGGCGACGTGGCGCTGGTTGTCGGCAGGTTGGGGTCCGTCGCCAGGCGTTTCCAGAATGCCTCGTTCGTTATGTCAACACCGTCACGAAGCTCCTCGCCGTTCCACACCAGCACCGTGGGCACGATGGATATCTCGTGCCTCTCGATTTCGTGCGGTGGAAGACAGGCGCTCGAGTCGGTAATCAGCCGGACGCGCCGCGCATCGTCACGGCCGGTCGCGGTCAAGCAGGAATCTCCGCCAGAGCAGCGTGGCCGTGGACACGTCGTCCGGCGCGTCTGACTTGCGGTAGCCGACCAGGCGGGCGGTGATCAGCAGCCCCAGCAGCGTCCAGCCCGTGAGACTCAGCGCCAGGGCCGCGCCCGTCAGGCTGAGCACGATGGCCGTGGCGAAAAAGCCGATCAGCGCGCCCGGGGCCGAGTCCTTGATGATCGCCTTGCCCAGCACCATGCCGGCGAACGCCAGCGCCATGTGCCACGACCCAAGGGCGGCCAGCGCGGCCCCGGCCGGCCCGAGTCCCCGGCCGCCACGAAACCGCAGCGTGAACGGCCACACGTGCCCGGCCACCGCCACAACACCCGCCACCGCCGACACTTCGTAGGTGGCCAGACGCTGCGCGATGAAGATGGCCAGCACCGGCTTCAGCGCGTCGGCCAGCCCGGCGATCGCCCCGGGCACTTTGCCGATCCGCTCGATGGCCGCGGACCCACTCACGCCGCCCGATCCCTCCGCCAGCAGATCGTGCCCGGCCAAACGCGCCGCCAGGTACGCAAACGGCACCGACCCGATGGAGTAAGCGAGCAGCAGGACGAGCAGTGTGCTCATTGGCCATTCCGCCGCGCCGCCTCGCGAGTCCGACTCCGGCGCGGGCCAATGGTGTCGCGTGAGACCGAGTAGACGCTGGGTATCGTCTCGAGGCGCCGCATCAGCCGCGCCATCTGGGCCACGCTGCCCATGCCCACCGTGACACGCATGGTGGCCTGGCGCTGCCGGTTGGTATGCACGTTCGCCGACGTGATGTTCAAGCCCTCGTCGCGGATCACCCCGGTCACGTCGTGGGCCAGGCCCTCGCGGTCATCGGCCTGGACCAGGATCTGCACCGGCAGGAGTTGGCTCGTCTCGTCGATCCACCAGACGCGAACTCGAGCGCCCGGCAGCCCCGCACCCTGACGGCAGCGAGTTCGATGAACCTCAATGCTCTTGTTCGCGGCAATTCCGCTGATCTTCATGCCCGGTCGCGGCTTGCAGCAGGCGCCCAGCCGAATCGGCAGGTCCAGGTCGGCGCCGACCACCTGCCCGCCCCATTCCACGTCAACCAGCCGCTCGGGCTCGCGCAGGTTCTTGACGTTGGCGCAACTCAGCCGGTGCACGCTGATCCCGTGACCGCGCGTAATGAACCCCACGATGTCGTCGCCTGGCAGCGGGCTGCAGCAGGAGGCAACGCGCGTGAGCAGGTTGCCGACCCCGAGAACGCGGACCAGCGGCTGGACCTCGCGATCAGTTGGATCCTCCGCCGGCAGCGGCTCGTCGTCCGCCTCCTCGACTTCCTCGGTCAGCTTCAGCCGGTTGATGACCTGCGGAACCGTGGTCGCGCCGTAGCCCACGCCCGCCAGCAGGCTGTCCACGTCGCGATAGCCCAGGTCGGCGGCCACCGGCTCCAATCCATCGCCCGGCAGCTGTGAAATCCGGCCCTGGCCCAGGCGCCGCAACTCCCGTTCCAGCAGTTCCTTGCCCGACTCGATGTTCTCGGCGCGCTGACGCCGCTTGAACCACTGCCGGATCTTGTCCCGTGCGTGCGCCGTGTGGACCAGCGACACCCAGTTGCGGCTGGGTCCCTGGCTGTTGCTGCTGGTCAGGATTTCCAGCACGTCGCCGTTCTGTAGCTGGTACTCCAGCGGCACCAGCCGACCGTTCACCTTGGCGCCGATGCAGGTATGCCCGATGTCCGTGTGGATGCGGTAGGCGAAGTCCAGCGGCGTGCTGCCGGCCGGGAAGTCCTTGATCTCGCCGCGCGGCGTGAACACGAATACCGTATCGCTGAAGAAGTCGGTCTTGACCGCGTCCACAAACGACCCGGCGGTCTCCTCGTCGGCCTGCCACGTCAGGATTTGCCGCACCCAGGCCAGCTTCTCCGAGAAGTCCTCCTCGCCGACGTGATGGTCCGCCTTGTAGCGCCAGTGCGCCGCCACGCCGAATTCGGCCGCCGCGTGCATCTCCTGGGTTCGAATCTGGATCTCGATCGGCCGCGCGTCCGGCCCCAGCACCGCCGTGTGCAACGAGCGGTAACCGTTCTCCTTGGGCGCCGAGATGTAGTCGTCGAACTCGGCCGGAATATGCCGCCACGCGCCATGCACCACGCCCAACGCCGAATAGCAGTCGTGCACGTCGTCCACGATCACCCGCACGGCCAGGATGTCGTAGACCTCCTCCAGCGGAACGTTCTTACGCTGCGTCTTCTGCTCGATGCTGTAGACGTGCTTGATACGGCTCTGGATCAGCGCGTCCGTGCCAGCCGCGTCCAGCGCCTCGCGCAAACCGCCGGTCACCGCCTGCACCACGTCCTCGCGGGCCGCCCGTTCGGCCAGCAGCCAGCTGGCGATCTCGCGGTAGCGCTCGGGCTGCAGCAGCTTGAACGCGTGATCCTCCAGCCGCCAGCGCCACTCCTCGATGCCCAGGCGACCCGCCAGCGGCGCAAAGATCTCCAGCGTGTCGCTGGCGTACCGCGCCCGCTTCTCGGGTCGATATACGTGCGCCGTCTGCAGGTTGTGCAGGCGGTCGGCCAGCTTGATCAGCACCACACGAATGTCCCGCGCCATCGCCAGGAACACCTTGCGGAGGTTCTGCGCCTGGCGGTCATCCATGCTCACGACCGTGATGTCATCCAGCTTGGTCACGCCATCCACAAGCTCCGCCACGCTGGATCCGAACCTGGACCGAATCGTCCCGATGTCCACGTTCGTGTCTTCCACGCAGTCGTGCAGCAGCGCGGCGGCGACGGTGTCGGGATCCAGGTGCAGGTTCGTGAGCATCAGCGCCACGCTCATCGGATGCTGCACGAACGGCTCGCCGGTCAGGCGGCGCTGTCCCTCATGCGCGCGTTCGGCCAGCGCGGTGGCCTTGCGAATCAGTCGCGCGGCCGCCGGCGCGTCGTCGGGCGGCGTGTAAGACCGAACCGCCTCCAGCAGATCATCCAGCGTGGTTTCCGTCCGGCCCGCGCCGACCATGGGCGCCAGCGTGGCCGTGACCGATGAGGGCACTGCTCCTCCCCTATCCGCCGCTAGACCGGCCGTAGCCGGATGTCGTCCACCAGCATCTGCAACCGGGTCTCCCCGCGGAAGGTGCGCAGCCCCAGCCTGAACGCAACGTCCACGCAGCGCCCTGGGCCCAGGGCGGCCTGCTGATCGCCGTGGCGGAACCAGATGGCTTCCACATTGCGCGCCAGTTCCTCGAACCGCAGGACCACGTGATCCTCGCCTACCAGCCGGGTGTTTTGGATACGTACATTCTCTACGACCAGGCGCGGCTCTTCATGTTCCTGCCCCCAGGGGCCCAGCAACTCGAGCGCCTGGTGGGTCTCCCAGGAGATCGTGCGCGGATACACGCGGCCGTCCGCGCTTAGGCGCGGCCCCGTGAATTCGGGCAGGTCAAGGCTGGCGAGGGCCTGCGCCAGGCCGCGACGTAAAGCCTCGACGTTCTGCGGCAGCACGGAAAATCCGGCGGCCCCGGCGTGCCCACCCCAGCTCTCCAGCCAGTCGCCCTGGCGCCTCAGCAGGTCGCGCAGGTTGAATCCGTCCGGCGCGCGCGCCGACCCGTGCACCAGCCCGTCGATCTCGGCGCCGATGAACGCGGGCGCCCCGAATTCCTCGCACAGTCGCGAGGCGGCCAGTCCGACGACTCCCGGCGCGAAGCCCGGATCGGTGGCAAAGACCACCGGGCTGCCGTCCACCATCGCGCGCGCCGCGTCCATCACGTCCTCGGTCAGCCGGCGCCGCTCGGCATTCAGCTCGTTCAGTTCATCCGCGATCTCCGCGGCCCGCACCGGATGCCTGGCCTGCAGTAATTCCAGCGCCAGTTGCGGGCTCGCCAACCGCCCGGCGGCATTGAGCCGGGGCGCCAGTGCGAAGGCAATGTCGTCCGACCTGATCGCCTCCGGCTGGCGGCGTGCCGCCTCCGCCAGCGCCCGCAGCCCCGGCCGCGGCGACGCGCGCATCCACTCCAGGCCTTCCATCACGTACGCCCGGTTTTCGTCGCGGATGGGCGCCACGTCGGCCACCGTGCCCAGCGCCACCAGGTCCAGGAAGCGTTCGGGATCGGGGAGTTGCTCCGGGAACTCGTCGGCCAGCGCCTGCACCAGCTTGTAGGCCACGCCTACGCCTGACAGCCCGCCGAACGGATAGCCCGAACCTGGAGCATTGGGGTTGAGCAGCGCCGCGGCCTTTGCCGGGCGCGACTCGGTCGGATGGTGGTCGGTCACGATCACGTCCAGGCCGGCCGCGGCCGCGCGGTCGATCTCCTCGTCCGCCGTCGCCCCGCAGTCGACGGTGATAACCAGCGTTGCGCGTTCCTGCGCCACCGCGTCGATCGCGCCGGCGTGCAGACCGTAACCCTCGGTCAGCCGCTCCGGGATGTACGGAAACGCGTCCAGCCCCAACGCCTCGGCCGTCTCCAGCAGCATCGCGGTGGCGCTGACACCGTCCACGTCGTAGTCGCCGTAAATGCACACGCGTTCGCGCTTGTGCATGGCCTGCGCAATTCGCGCCACCGCCAGGTCCATCTCGTCCAGCAGGTACGGGTCGTGCGGCGGCAGCGGCCCCAGCATGAACTCCTGCAGCTTCTCGGCCGAGTCGTGCCCGCGGTTATGCAGCACCTGGACCGCCAGCGGTGGCAACTCGTCAATCTCGGCAAATAACGCCGCGGGCGCGCGCGGCGCAATGTCCCACACCGCCCCCGTGAGACTGCGCCTGGGATCGTCGCCGGTGTCAGCCACGGCGCCAGCCTAACGGAGTTGCCAGGCCTCGGCGCGATACCCTGCGGTGGACTCGCCCGCGCTGGGAGCGGCTGCATGAATCTCGCGATTATCGGCGCCGATAGCACCCATACCGAGAACTTCGCCGGCATCATCAACCGTGGACTGGCCGGACCCGGCCTGCGCGTCACCAGGCTCTGGGGCGCCAATCCCGACCAGGCCCGCGCCAAGGCGATGGAAACCGGCATTGACCAGGTCGTCGAGGCGCCCGAGCAGGCCATGCAGGACGTGGACGCCGTGCTGGTGCTCAACCGCTGGGGTCCCGACCACTTCGCGCCCGCCATGCAGGCCGTCGATCACGGGCTGCCCCTGTTCGTGGACAAGCCGCTCTGCGACGACCCGCAAGAGGCCGTCACGCTGGTCCGGGCGGCCGCCACGGCCGGCGTGCCGCTGCTTTCGGCGTCAGCCGTGCGCTACGACCGCGCCGTGCGCCAGTTGCTCGACCGCTTGCCCGACCTCGGCCGCACCCGCTCGATCATGTTCACCCTGCCTCAGAACTGGCAGCTCTACGGCGTCCACGCCGTGGACGTGATGCACGCGGTGTTCGGCGTCGGCGCCTTAGATGTGACGTCCCTCCGCAGCGAGTTGAGCGACGTCGTGACGATCCGCTGGCCCGATGGTCAGGTCGGCATCGCCAACCAGGCGCGCGAGGCCTGGATGGGCATGCTCTGCGTCGCCCTCGGCGAATCGGGCTGGACCCACGCGGACATGCATCTGAGCGACACCATCGACGGCTTTCCCCGCATGTACCTGGAGGTCATCAAGCAGTTCCTGGCGATGCTCGAAACCGGTGAGCCGCCGATCAGCAACGAGGAAATGGTGGACGTGATTCGCGTGGTGGCGGCGGCCGACCGTTCGGCGACCTCGGGCGCCCGCTGCGTGCCGCTGAGCGAGATGCCCGCGCTCTAGCCCACCCAGCCGAACACATACAGGCCGGCCCCCGCGCCGATCGCCGCGCCAACGGCGATGCCGATCACAATGGCCACCAGCAGCCACATGCCGCTGCCGCCGGGCGCGGACGATTGGGGCGCTCGCGGCCCCTCCTGCCGTCGCAGCGATTCGGGATCCGGCGAGATCTGCTCGATGACTGGCTTCTGGCGACTCACGGCCGCTGAATTCCCGCCGGCTGGGCGCCAAGCGCGGGCGCAAATGACCCGAAGCCAAGGTCTGCCCCAATGTGTCGGGCGTTCAGCCAGCGGCCCGCGACAGGCATGAGCGAGGCTACCATCCGCCCCAACTACGTAGACGGCTAGCTTTCCTAACTGGCTCCATGATTCGCCAGCCTGCATCGTCCAGCCTTGGCGCAATTTTCGTCCTCCTCACCGTCATGGCGTTCAACGTCAACTTGATTGGACCGATCCTGGGCGAACTGCAAGCTGAGTTTGACGTATCACTGCCGGTGCTGGGCTTGCTGCTGTCCATGCAAGCCGTGGCTCGCGCCGTGGCCATCGTGCCCGCCGGCTTCCTGGCCGACCGGCTGCCGCCTCACACGCCACTGACCGCCGGCACGCTCTGCACCGCCGCCGGCTGTGCGATCAGCGCGCTCGCCCTGGACTACCGCGTGCTGCTGGCGGGTGTGCTGGTGACCGGGCTGGGCACTGCCCTCGTCTACACCACCGGACTCGCCCATACCGTGCGTTCAAGTGAGGGGAGCGACCGAAGCCACACCGCCGGACGGATCTTGGCCGCTGTTCAGATGGGTGCCCTCCTCGCGCCCATTCTCTCCGGCGTGGCTGCCAGCACGTTTGGCTGGCGGGCCGCCTTTGCCCTGGGCGCGCTGGTTGGCGTCATCGCCGCGCTTCTGCCGTTGCTGTTCGTGCGAGCGTCTCGGCCAGCGCCGGAGTCAGGAACCGCGCCGATTCCCAGGCTCGCTCGGCTCGGGCTCAGCCCCTCCCTGCTACCCGTGGTTGGCTTCTCCGTTCTCATGCTTGGGGCCGGTACGTTCGCCTTTAAGCAGGTCTTGCTGCCCCTCTATGGCAGCGTGGGTCTCGACTTCGACCCGGCCCGCGTCGGCCTCGTGCTCACCTTGGCCAACGCGTTGCGCACACTCGTTACCTACAAGACCGGACCGGTGATGGATCGCCTTGGCCATCGGCGCGCCCTGATTGCGACGGGCGGTCTCAGTGTGGCGGCGGCCTTGCTACTGGTGTTCCCCGCCGGACTGGCCTGGTACATCCTGGTGGCGGTGCTCTTCGCGCCCAGCGGACTGGTAACGCCCCTGCCGGCCGTGCTGATCGCCGAGCGCATGCCGCGCACCACCGTTGGCCGCAGTATCGGGATCATGCACCTCAGCGTTGATCTGGCCGCACTGGCGGTGGCCCCGCTGATCACGCTGCTGTTGGACGTCCAGGGCTTCGGCGTCGTGGGCATCGCCGTGGCCGCTTCGTTCGTCGTCTCCACCCTGATTGGGCTGACGCTCGTGCGCTCTCGGCCCGTACAGCCAGAGCCCGAGCCGCTGTCGCCGCCCGTCGGCACACCCGGCGCCTAGGTCAGGCTTTCGAGTCGTCCGAGCCAACGATCGCCCCAAACGCGGCCACGGCGTTCTCGACGCCCTGCGTCAGCCGCGCCAAAGCCGCGCGGCGGCCGTGCGTTTCCACGCCCAACGGCCCTGATCAGGCATGCGCGAGGCTTCCACCGGCCTAGTTTCGCCCAGCCTGCCGGGTTGCTACCTGGTAAGCGCCCCGACGCTGTCCACTTCCTTCGCAAACGCCAGGGCCGCACGCTCCACCACGTCCGCCAGCCGGCCAAGCGCCGCACGTCGGCTGCGCGTGTCCACGATCACGGCCCGGCCCCGCGGCAACTCCACAACTTGCCCGGGTGGCTCGCGGTTCAGGTCTGGCGGCAGCTCGAACACCACCGACTTACGCCCAGTCACCGCCCGTCCCAGCGCCCCGGCCGAAGCCGTCCCGCTGGAGTCCCAGAGACGCTCGGCCAGTTCGCCGCACGCCGCCCGCATACTCCGTGCCAGCCGCGCCAGGTCCGGGGCGTCCCACAGGTGGTCGGCCTCCGTCGAACCCAGCCAGCGCTCCGCGCACCCGAATCCAAACTCCGCCTGCTCGAACGTCACCAGCAGCCGCTCCAGCACCGTCACGTCGCGCAGCCCCGCCCCGCCGCGAACAGCCTGGGTAGCCAGGCGCACGGCCTCGATCCCAAACCGCACGCCGTGGATTTCAATATCGTCTCCGAGAGGCACGAACAGGATTCCCGCGAGGTCCGGCACCGGGATCCGAGCCGGTTTCACCTGTCGGCCACGCCGCACGGCGCCATAGAGGCACTTGATCGGTGGATGAGCCGGTAACGCGCCGCTCCAGCCGCGGCTCAGGTCAACGTCGCCAGGTTCCAGTTGGTCCGGGCCCACGGCCCGGGCCACGCCAACGGAATCCACCGACTCGATCACTCCAAACCGCCCGCCGCTGAAGACCGGCGCGATGACTAGGCGCCCAGCGTCCGTGTGCTTTCTCAGCGCGGCAACGACGCTTTCAGGTTCGTCCTCGCCCCCGACCTCCAGCCCGACCCGATTCAGGTCGGCGGCACGAAACAGCGTTGACATCATCCGCGCGTACCGCATCGTCTCCACATCGGCCGTCTCGCTCCACGGCACCCAGAACGCCTCGCCCGAGCGCGTCACCAACGAATCGACCGACCGCTCGATACCCATCGCCGCCATCGCCGCCTGCAGCGCGTGAAAAGCCATGCCGCCCGCCGTCCGATCGGCCGGCCATCCCTTCAGCCGCGCCCCCGGCGAAGTCGTCAGCGGTCCCCGATCAAGTCGACCACGACGTCCAGAACCGCAGACGCCACCCCTGCCTTGCTGGTCAGCGGAATCTCCAGGTCGGGATGGTCCGGCCGCAGAATCGTCACGGCGTTGGTCTCGGCGGCAAATCCGGTGTCCGACCCGGCCACGTCGTTGACGACCAGGGCATCCAGTTCCTTGCCGAGCAGCTTGCTCCTGGCGTTCTCAAGATGGTCGTTGGTCTCCGCCGCGAACCCGATGCGCAGGAAGTCGCCTGCCAATGACTTCAGCAGGTCCGGGTTTTCGATCAGGTCGATACCCGCCGGCTCCCCGCCGCGTTTCAGCTTCACGTCCGAGGTTGCCGCCGGCCGGTAGTCCCCCACCGCTGCATTCATGATCAGCGCGTCGCACCCATCCACGGCCGTCCGCAGCGCTTCCAACATCTCCTCGGCGGACTCGACACGCATCGTCTCCGCGCCCGCCGGTGGCTCCACCGTCGCCGACCCCAGCACCAGCCGGGTCTTGGCGCCGCGCTCGATGGCCGCCCGCGCCAACTCCACGCCCTGGCGCCCGCTCGCCGGATTGCCGATAAACCGCACCGGATCCATGTACTCCCGCGTGCCCCCGGCCGACACCACCAGCACCCGGCCCTTCAGCGGACCCTTGCGACCCAGCGTCGCGCGAACTTCATCCAGCAACACAGCCGTCTCCGGCAGCCGCCCCTTGCCCTGCGCGCCCGAGGCCATCCGGCCGCTCTCCGGCTCGATCACAGTCACGCCGCGCCGCCGCAGCGTTTCCAGGTTGTCCTGCGTGGCCGTATTGGCGTACATCCCCGGCTCCATCGCCGGCGCGACAACGATGGGCGCCTGCGTGGACAGCGCGATGGCCGATCCCAGGTCGTCGGCCTGCCCGTGCGCCAGCCGCGCAATCGAATTGGCCGTGGCCGGCGCAACCAGCAGCACATCCGCGTCCGCGGCCAGCCGCACGTGGGCGATTTCGTTGTCGGCCGTCATCGCATCGTCGGCCCGATACACGGCTCGCTGCGTGAGCGCCTGGAACGTCAGCGGACCCACGAAGCCCTGCGCCCCGGGCGACAGCACCGTGTCGACCTCAGAGCCCGCCTGCGTCAGCTTGCTGGCCAGGTCCGACGCCTTGTACGCCGCGATGCCGCCGGTGACGTACAGGACCACGCGCGCGCCCTCCAGCACGCTCACGCCGCCGCCTCCGCCTGCTGGATCAGCCACAGCCCGCGCAGCGTCAAATCCAGGTCCACGATCTCGAACAGCCCCACGTCTTCCACCACCACCGGCGCCTGCCCGCCCGTGGCGATGGCCCGGTAGTCCGCGCCCAGTTCGGACTGCAACTGCTCAAGCAGCCCCCGCACCATCCGCACGTAGCCCCAGTACACGCCGGACTGCATGGACCCCGTGGTTTCCGTTCCCACCAGCCGCGCCGGCCGCGCCAGCTCGATCGATGGCAGTTGCGCGCCCGCCGCGGTCAGCGCCCGCGCCGTGTTCTGCATGCCCAGCGTAATAATCACGCCCGCCAGGCTGCCCGCCCCGTTGACGATGTCGAAGGTGGTCACGCTGCCAAGGTCCACCACGATGGCCGGCGCCTGGTAGAACTCGCGCGCCGCCAGCGCGTTCGCCACCCGGTCGATCCCCACCTGTCTGGGTCGGTCCACCGCCAGGTCGATCACCCGCACGTCCTGCGACCGCGCAATCAACGGCTCGCACCCCGCGGCAGCCCTCACCGCCGCGGCCATGCGCTCGGTCAGCGCCGGCACCACCGACCCAATGACGGCCGCCTCGATCCCGGTCACTCCCTGGTGCGCCAGCATGGCGCGCAGCATCGCCTCATGCTCGGCGGCGCTGCGGTTGAGGTCGCTGTGCACCGCCCAGCGCGCGCCCAACTGCTCGCCATTGAAGACGCCGAATTTGGTGTCGGTGTTGCCGACATCGACGACCAGAACCATTCGTACTGCTCGCCCAGCCGTCGCCGCTTATCATATCGCCGACCCAGCCCCGGAAACGCACTCGTGGCCGACCTTCCGTCCCCCCTCCGCCTCACCCACATGACCTGGCCCGAGGTCGAGCGCGCCCGCGATGGCGTGGAACTGGTCCTGATCCCCATCGGCTCCATCGAGCAGCACGGCCCCAACACCTCGCTCGACACCGACCTGGTGATCTGCGAGGACCTCTCCCTGCGCCTGGCCGAGCGCTTCCACCCCCGCCTGCTCGTCGCCCCAACCATGCCCTACGGCATGTCCACCTACCACATGGGCTTCCCCGGCTCCATCACGCTGCGCCCCCAGACCTTCCTGCATGTCCTGGAAGACCAGTTGGCCTCCCTGCTGCACCACGGCTTCACGCGCTTCCTGCTCACCAACTGGCACAGCGGCAACACGTCGATCATGAACCTGTCCATGCAGACCCTGCCCACCCGCCTGCCCCTGGACTTCCTGGCCGCCATCTCCCTTTACGACCTGGAGGACGAGGACCTGGAGGACGAAATCGTCAAGTCCCCCACCTCCGGCCACGCCTGCGAACTGGAAACCGCCGAACTGATGGCCCTGCGCCCCGACCGCGTCAAGTACGACAGCCTGGCCCCCGGCGACCTCAGCCCGCGCGGCAGCCGCTTGCGCCAGCGCTTCTGGCGACGCTCCATCCGCCGCAACCACGACTTCTCCGACTTCTCCGCCAACGGCGCCGTCGGCGACGCCACCCTGGCCACCGCCGAGGACGGCTGGCGCATGATCCGCGTCATCGAGGAACGCGCCGACGAGCTCATCACCACCCTCCTCGACTCGCCCGACGACCTGCTCGCCCGCGGCCGCATCCCCGGTTGGCGCCACGCCCTGCACACCCGATGAGCGACCCGACCACCTACGCCCTCCACAAGATGTCCTGGCCGGAAGTGGCCCAGGCCGCCGAGACGGTCGAACTCGTGCTCATCCCCATCGGCTCCACCGAGCAGCACGGCCCCAACCTGGGCCTCGGCCAGGACCACGTCATCGCCAACGCCTACTGCGAGCGCGCCGCCGAACGCCTGGCCCCGCGCCTGCTCGCCCTGCCCGCCATCCCCTGGGGCATCTCCGACCACCACATGAACTTCCCGGGCACCATGACCCTTCGCCCCGAGACGTTCCTCGAACTACTCGAAGACATCATCGTCTCCATGCGCCACCACGGCTTCCGCCGCTTCCTCATCGTCAACGGCCACGGCGGCAACCAGGCGCTCATGTCCGTCGCCGTGCAGGACATCGGCTTTCGCCTGGACATCGACTTCCTCGGCTGCGTCGGCCACTACACCCTTGGCGACGACTCCAAGCTCAAGGCCATCGCCGGCGAAATCCCCGGCGGCCACGCCTGCGAGATGGAAAGTTCCCACGACTACTACCTGGCCCCCGACCTCATCCGTGAAGAAACGCTATCCCTGGGCACCCTCGACGAGGCCTTCATGGACATGCTGAAGCCCCTCACCGACCTCGAACTCGAGTGGCCCAATGCCTTCAACGCCCACGCCCCTTCCGGCGCCAAAGGCGACGCTCGCAAGGGCACCCGCGAAGTCGGCCAGAGCCTCATCGAATCCTCCATCGACGAACTCGCGGAAATCCTCGACCACCTCCGCCACTCCCCCCGCTGGAACGGCCCCCCGCACGGCCAGGTACACGTCACTCGGAAGGCCTGACGCTGGGCGGTCTCGCCCCACGGCGACGGTAGACGCTGCCTCGCTAGTGCCCTAATCTTCAGCCACACCGCGACTGTTCGCTGGCGCACGGCTCGCCAGCGAGGCAGGGGGACAGTCCGATGAGTGCTAAGCCATCCGTCGACCGACTCTTGAGCGTGATACTGCCGAATACGGCAACAAAGGCAAGAGCCCACACGCCGCACGGTGCGGTCAACGCGCCGACACCTTAGACAAGTCAACGGGTCGGCATGGGCGAGCCGAATTTCGCGGACAAGACGCTCTGGACGGGCGATAACCTCGACATTCTTCGAGGAATGAACTCGGAGTGCGTCGATCTCATCTATCTGGATCCACCGTTCAACTCGAACCGGACATATGAGGCGCCCGTTGGATCACGAGCGGCGGGCGCCGCCTTCAAGGATGCCTGGACCCTTTCTGACCTAGACGTTGCCTGGATGGGCCTCATCGCTGACGAGCATCCGGCGCTCTATAGCGTCATTGAGTCCGCAGGTTTGGCGCACGGCAAGAGTATGCAGTCTTATCTGTGCATGATGGCTATACGATTATTGGAAATGTACCGGGTACTGAAAGAGACAGGCAGCATCTATCTTCACTGTGATCCAACTGCCAGTCACTACCTGAAAGCACTGCTGGACACGATCTTCGGTTCTGATTGTTTCAGGAGTGAGATTATTTGGAAGCGATCAAGCGCACATAGCGACGGTAGGCAAGGACGAAAGCAGCATGGAAGGATTCACGATTCTATCCTGTTCTATACAAAGTCAGATCGCTGGACTTGGAATACCGTCTATACACCGTACGACAGCGATTATGTTGAGCGCTTTTATCGTCACACTGAACCCGAGACTGGACGCAGGTATAGACTTGGCGACTTGACTGGCCCAGGCGGCGCCGCCAAAGGGAACCCAGAATATGAGGTCTTGGGGGTTACTCGTCACTGGCGATATAGCGAAGAGCGGATGGCGGAACTGATTGACATGGGGAGAATCATCCAATCGCGACCCGGTTCAGTTCCAGCCTACAAGAGATACCTTGACGAAATGCCGGGAGTACCGTTACAGGACATTTGGATTGATGTCCGTCCCATCGCCGCACATGCCAAAGAACGCATCGGATTTCCTACCCAGAAACCCGTTGCCCTGCTTGAGCGAATCATCACCAGTTCCAGCGACCCTGGTGACCTAATACTTGACCCCTTCTGCGGATGCGCCACAGCCTGTGTGTCCGCGGAGAGCCTTGGACGGAGATGGGCAGGGATCGACCTCTCTTCCAAGGCCGCAGACCTCGTGAACATTCGTCTCCAAGAGACGATGGGTGATCTGTTCCACCATGGCTACGTGACGGCCCGAACAGACATTCCGAAGCGGACGGACATCGAAGCGCCCGTTCACTATCGGAAGAACGCACACGTCCTCTTCGGCCAACAGGAAGGACGATGCAACGGCTGCCGCACGGAGTTCCCCTTCCGAATGTTCGACGTCGATCACGTCATCCCTGTCTCGCGCGGAGGCACCGATCACCCATCGAATCTTCAGCTACTATGCGCTCATTGCAACCGAACGAAAGGAAACCGGCCTCAAGAGTACCTAATCGCCCGTTTAGTTGAACAAGGTCTACTTTCACACACGCACGCTTCAATCCAGCCGTTCGCCTAATCGAGCTTTCACAGGTTGATAGAGAAATTGACACCTCAACATCCACAATTGCCCGACCTGTGAGCACAGCCCCCCATTTGACATCACCCATGGATGTGCCTAATATCAACATCACCAGATCACCAATAGGATACTAAACAGTGACTCAGGGAGGATTTGTGCATGCCTGATTACGACCTCTCGCAGCTTTCCAGCCGCTCATTTGAGCACCTCATCCAAGCACTCTCAATTAAGACCATCGGACCAGGTGTTGTAGTGTTTGGCGACGGACCTGACGGTGGTCGCGAAGCCACATTTCAAGGGAAGATTCCTTATCCGAACGAAATAGCGGCATGGGACGGGTACTGCGTAATACAAGCCAAGTTTCGCCAGCGACCAGGCCATAGTACAGAAGATCGCCAATGGGCGCTATCTGAATTACAAAAAGAAGTAGACAAATATCTCAGTCCAAAGTCTGCTCTGAGGCGGCCCGAATACCTTATCTTCGCTACCAATGTTACCCTTTCACCAGTAAACATAACCGGCACCAAAGACCGCGCCACCACTATACTCAACGACCTCAAGCGTCGACTGCCACTAAAGGGTTTTGACATCTGGGATTACGACAAGATACGAGTATTCCTTGATTCCGATCACGAAGTACGGCAAAGTTACGCTCCGTGGGTCACACCGGGGGATGTCCTTGCAGAAATAATCGCTCAGTTGAGACTGTCGCAGCCAGACTTCAAAGACACTATGTATAATTTTCTACAAAAACAGCTGCTTAGCGATGAGTATGTGAATCTCGACCAAGCAGGGCATGAAATAGACGAACGGATTCCACTTGCGAGAGTTTTTATCGACTTGCACACAACTGATCAGCCTGACGATCCCGACGCACGTCAATCGCACGACACCAATCACGAGGACTACGACTACGAGGAGTCTGACTCCGAAGAAGGAGGATTCGTCAGACGAATTTTGGACATCGCCGGCGACCGACTAGACCGTAGATCTCTGTCAGCGACCGGAATCGGAGGTGACTCAGACAGTCAGTTGTCTCATCGGTCACGAGGAAGATACGTACTCATCGGCGGGCCAGGGCAAGGAAAGACTACTGTCGCACAGTTCATCTGCCAGATCTTTCGTGCTTCGATTTTATCCAGAATATCTCAGGATTCGCTCTCTCCCGAAATTCGTGATGCTCTTATGCTGATTGGTCGCCACTGCAGAGAAGACAGATTAGAAATGTCAGTGGTGCCACGATGTCCCTTCCGTGTTGTTCTGAACGAATTCGCCACCGCCCTATCTAACGATGACCTGCCAGATATAAACTCGGTTATTTCGTATTTGGCCCACCTCATTCATAAGACAACTAACCGAAGTACGTCAGCCGATGACCTGAGGAATTGGATAAGCAAGTATCCCACGGTCATTGTCTTTGACGGCCTTGACGAGGTACCGTCTTCGAGCAATCGTGATCAAGTGTTGGAGGCGATCAGAGACTTCTGGATAGACACGACAAGCGCCAACGCTGACATTCTTGTCCTAGCGACGAGCAGGCCTCAGGGTTACAATGACGACTTTTCTCCATCCTATTACCAACATCAGAGGTTAGCACCACTCTCAAAGGAACTCTGTCGTCGCTTCGCAAGACGTTTAGCAAGCGTTCGTTTTGGGGCGCAAACCGACCGGAAGGCTAAAGTACTAGGTCGTTTAGAACGAGCCTTGGAAAGTGAATCCACATCGCGTCTAATGCAAAGTCCATTGCAAGTTACAATTATGACAGCCCTTGTTGATCGACTAGGACAGCCACCCCAGTCTCGGTGGAATCTATTCAAGGCCTATTACGACGTCATCTATCGACGTGAGGTCGAACGAGACATTCCGGCCTCAGCGATCCTGCGAAACTACCAGCCAGACATCAACGCCATTCACAGCCATGTAGGTCTCCTGTTACAGGTAGACTCAGAGCAAACTGGACGCACCGACACGAAGTTTCCACAGGAGCGATTTATTGAGCTCGTCACTAAGCGACTAGAAGAAGAGGGGCACTCCGGGGACAGCTTACAAGGACTAACTGATCAGATCGTAAAAGCTGCCCTCCATCGTTTGGTTTTTCTTGTGGGTTTGGAGTCCGAACAAGTGGGCTTCGAAATACGGTCGCTCCAAGAGTTCATGGCAGCCGAGAGTCTAACGGAAGGATCCGACGATTACGTTCAAAAAAGACTCCATGAAATCGGTCCTCTTTCGAATTGGAGGAACGTGTTTCTCTTCGCTGCAGGCAAGTGCTTCTCTGAACGACAGCATCTTCGTGACACCGTGTACGCCATATGTGGCCAACTGAACGAGAGTCCAGACGATGCCATCCAGCGAAAGTTTCTATCTGGATCTGGACTAGCGATGGATCTCCTAGAGGACGGTTTGGCGACAAACCAGCCGAAATTCGTTCAGAGTTTGGCTCGTATAGCTGTTCGTTCATTGGATGTCGACAACGAGAGTTACCACGTACAACTGGCTCAAGTATATAACGACCAGTTGAAGGAAATATACATATCCGAGTTGGACCAACGACTTAACGATGAGCGAATTCGCCTTCAACTGAACGCCTGGAACTGTCTACTAAATCTTGTAGCGGTCGGGTTGTCTTGGGCAGAAGCAATGGCCATGCAATACTGGCCTAAGAAGGTGGATAGGCAAGCGAAAGTCCTGGAAGCGACCCGAAACTTCGGAATGGGCGATTGGGCTACGGACAAGCTCCTTGACTTGGTTCCGACCGAGTCGTTCGAGCGTCTGCGCGAGATTGTATCGATGAGCGTGCCGTACGCTTCTGGACGCCTTACTAGACCTCATTCAACGATGGAATCCCAGGATGACGAGGAGCGCTACAAACATGCCATAATAAAGGCATTAATGGGTGATCCGTTTCATCCCAGACGCCAAATAGGAATCCTCGACCAAACCTATCTTGGATTCGCTAGTTCTCACCGAGTTGGCGACGACTCACTATGGTCAAAGGATCTTCAACGAATCCCTTCGACCAAGAGTGCTCATCCAACATGGGAAATGGTGCGGTCAGCAGCACGATTTCTACAGAATCCCACTCGACACGTTTTGGCAGCGGAACTCCTCGATATCGCTGCCATTGTTCAACAGGAACCAGACAGCCTCACATTCCGTTGGTATTGGCAGCTTCCTTGGCCATTAGCGGCCTGCATAAAAATGTGTACCAAGAGTTCTGACTTGGTAGCTATGGCAGCCAGGGCCAAACATGGCGAACTTGGCGACATAAATGACTGGATGAAGGCCGAGGATCGCTGGGCCAAGTCCGGCGTCACAGAGGACGATTTGCTCGGGATGACGGACGAACGCTTGCCTTTCGATTCAAGAATCGCGTACACAGGATTTCCAACAACGTTATCACTATGGCCTATTTACCATGCAAACTCGAACGACACATCTCAATTGCACAGACTCATACAGCTGCGTGATCGCATCCAACCAGGTAGATCAAGATCATTTGTATCCGCCATGATAATAACGCGTCTAATTGGGTATTCATTCACCTATTATCACCGCGGCCACAAGCCTAAACCCTTAGTTGACACTCGCCGTTTAGAAGTGCTTCTGACAGACCTATTGTCCGATTCAACTGTACCCATTGAAGTTGTCATAAACCAACTGGATGAATCTTCAAAGCATGAAGATATCGAACGTCTATTTCGCGTCATAAGGGAAAGTGACTTTCAGTTAGCCGCCTATGGAGGTCCGCGACGAATAAGCGAGGCTGGTGTGGACATATTGTGCAAAGCATTCTCATTCTCTTCGACGCGGGAGGGGCAGGAATCGCTATTGCCTGGTCTTGCACTCTTGGCCGAGCGTGGTCATCAACCATCCAAGAACTTGGTTTTGCCGATTCCTGATACATTTGATCATACTGATAGCAGGATTGCAGCTCTAGTGGTCTCAGTTGCACAAGAACCTTTGGATCAAGAAAGGACCGATGTGTTGACTGATTGCATACGAGGTTTAGGCGATAAGGACTTGCTCACAGCCTGTGATCGAATCATCAGAACATTGGAGAACAGTGACGTACGTAACCAAGGGTTAGATCATTTTCTGGTCTGGCTTGGAAAACTCCTCCCGGCGGATGACTACAAGCTGCATCGACGCTATGTAAGGCTCCTCGAAAGAGAATTGAGGAGAAGAACTAGTGCCTTCTGCGATCCTATCGAGTGCGGGAAATTTGCTATGCCCAGAGGCATCACTGAATTGCTGCGATGAATTTGATGCACCGAGTGAACAACGGGACGTGTTGGCTA
Source organism: Chloroflexota bacterium (assembly GCA_022821645.1). Lineage (GTDB taxonomy): Bacteria > Chloroflexota > UBA11872 > UBA11872 > UBA11872 > UBA11872. Next base: position 62,256 of record JAJEDE010000009.1, on the reverse strand, counting down.
GGTTCGCATCAGCGTCTTGCGCGATTCTGATGAAGGTACTGCGGGCAACCGTGACGTCGGCGAATGCCTCATCGAGTTCTCCATCGACGAACTCGTCGAGACTCTCGATACGCTCCGCAACTCTTCCGCTGGAACGGCCCCTCACGGCAAAGTACATTTTCAAAAGCTGGACTCCCCCCATGCTGGTCGGCGTCAACGCTCGACACCGGCAAACCGCAACGCCCACCGGCTCCCGCCGTCGCTGGACAGAATCTGCAACGCAATCGCCGTGTTGACTGGACCGATCGACACCGCGCCTTCGTCCATGGCGATCTGCGCCGTGCCGCTGGCGACCGACGCTGATCCACCGGAGGACTCCTGGCCGGCTGCCGGCGTCGTGCTCCCGGAGTCATCGCCCACCGAACTCCACACAACCTGGACGATGCCGAAATTCAGCGTGACGCTGAACGTCACGTAAAAGCTCTCGCCCCCCGGCAGCGACACGATCGAGCTCTCCGAACCCCGCCCGCGCCGCGTTCGGCTCCCATCGCTGGCGACCTCCGTCGCATAGTCCGCCAGCGCATACGCCTGCGTCTGAATCGGCTGCCCGTCCGTCCCTGTGCCCGGCAACGGCGGCAGCGCGGGAACGGGCGTGGATTCCGCGGTAGCACCCGGAGTCTCCGTGGGCGTCGGCTCAGTCGTGGGCGTCGAAGCTGGCGTGGCTGTCGGAAGCGGTGCGGTCGTCTGCGAGCTCCCCTGCTCGCACGCACCAAGCACAAGCGCGCCCGCGACAGCCACCAGCACAACGCACCGCCAACTCACCCCGCCACTACGGCCAGCGACGCGAATCAGCCCCTATCCCGCCGGCGGATAGTGCAACCGCCCCTGCCGCTGCGTCTCCACCCGCAGCAGGTACCCGCCGATGCTGGTCACGTACAGGGTCGACAGGTCATCCCCGCCAAACGTGCAGTTGGTCGGATTCGCCACGGGCACGTCGTGGCGCTCGATCACCTCGCCGTCCGGCGCGAACACGTAGATCGACGACCCGGGCCCACCCTGGTCCCAACCCGCCGTCGCCACGATATACCCGTCGGTGTCCAGGACCATTCCGTCAATGCCCCGGTGCGCGCCAAAGTCATGCAGCACCGTCATCTCGCCCAGCGAGCCGTCATCGTTTACCGGGTACGACCGCAGCTGCCGGTATTCGTCCTCACGCCGCCCGCTCTGCGCCACGAACAGCACCGAGTGGTCAAGCGAAAACAGCAGGCCGTTCGGGCGCGTCGTATCGAACGTCACCCGGCTGACCGCCCACGACCCGTCGTCCTGCGGATCCAGCCGGTACACCGAGTCATGGTCCAAATCCTTGTTCCCGCGATCCTCGGTCCACGGCCCCGCCGCCCCTTCGTAATACGGGTCGGTAAACCAGATGCGCCCCACGTTGTCGATCGCCAGGTCGTTGGGAATGTTCAGCCGCTGCCCCTCGAACCCGTCCGTCAGCGCGGTCGTCGTCCCGTCGGCGTTGTACCGAACCACCCGCCGCGCCCCGCCTTCGCAGCCGTACAGCACGCCGCTGGGGTCGAACATCAGCCCGTTGCAGTAGTTCGTGCCCTCGCGGTAGACCGTCGACTCACCCGACCTCGGGTCGTAGCGCATGATCCGGCTCTGCTGGATGCTCGTGAACAGCAGCGCCTCCCCGTCCCACGCCGGACCCTCCGTCACATTCCCGTACGGACCGTCCAACTGCTCAAACTCCCAGGCCATCGCACGCTCCCTTGTGATCTACCAGCCGCGTCAGACTGATCGAACCATAGCCGCCGGACCTACTGTCCCGTAACTAGAGTCCCGCTATCCGCCGCGTCCCGCGCCAGCAGAGTCCATCGATGCGACGCAATCACGTCGTCAGCCGTAATCGCGAGGTCAGTCTCACCCCGCGCGGCGGCAATAAAGTCCCGCGCCAGCGCGTTCGGCGCGTCCGCCGTGGGCGTATCCAGCGACGGCCCCTCGAAGTCCGACAGCGTCCGCTGCGTCCCGCCATGGTCGATCGTGCAGGAGTCCTCCGCCGTCGTCCGGATCTCGATGGAGCCTTCGGTCCCCTCGATCAGCATCCGGCAGTCGCCGTGATACGGCGCGCTGTCCGGCGTCAGCCACGAGGCCCGCAGGAACGCGGACCCGCCGTCCGCCAGCCGCAGCCACACCTCCGCGTGATCGGCAAACGTCGGGTACTCCGCAAAGCGCGTGGCCCCGTGCTGCGCCGCCACGCCCGTCGGCTCGCTGCCGTGCAGCCAGCGCACCGCGTCGACGTCGTGAATGCACAGGTCCAGCAGCGCCCCGCCGTTCAGCTCGCGCTCAAAAAACCAGGCCGGCCGCCCCGCCGGCCCGCACTTGTGCGGCCGCTGCGCCATCGACGACACCACCTGCCCGATCTCGCCCGCCTCGATCGCCCGCTTGGCCGCCAGGTATGGACCGCTGAACCGCAGCGTCAGCGCGCAACTCAGCGCCGCCTCGCCCTGCGCCGCGGCTTCCAGCCGGTCCAGGTCCTCCAGCGTCGTCACCGCCGGCTTGTCCAGCAGCACGCTCACGCCCGCCTCCAGGCAGGCCACCGCGACCTCGCCCTTTTCGTTGTTGATCGGCGCCAGCGCCGCCGCGTCGATGGATCCGTCCAGCAGCTCGCGGTAGTCCGCGATTCCCGGCACCCCAAAGGCCGCCGTAGTCTCCTCCCGCACTGCTGCTTCCGCCTCCGCCACCGCCACCAGTTCCACGCCGTCCTCGGCAATGAGCTGCCGCGTAATCCCCAGCACGTGCCCATGCTGCGCGCCGATGATTGCCAGGCGCACCGCTCAGCGGCTCCCTTGCGTTGCCAGGCTCATGAGTCTTCTCCATTGGCGAACATCGCCGTCAGCGTTTGCGTGCGGTATTCAAAGATGCGTTCCACGTCCCGGCGCACCACCAGCCAGTTGGCCAGCGCGCCGCCCCACACAGCGTATTCCACCCGGTCCCCCGCCAGCGTCCCGCCATCGCGCTCCACGAACGAATGCTCGTGGATCCACTGCCGGTACGGCCCCTTCACCTGCACGTCCGCAAACCGGTGCGGCGGATCCCACGCCGTGATCTCGCTCCGCCACCGCAGCGGAAACCCCCGAAACCGCAGCCGGTAATCGATCAGCGTCCCCGGCCGCATCTCGATCGGCCTCGGCGTCACCACGCTGAACTTCAACCACGGCGGCGTAATCACCTCCAGGTTCGAAGCGTCCGAGAAAAACTCGAACACCTCCTCCAGCGGCCGCGGCAGCCACACGCTCGACTCATGCACAAACGTCTTCACTTCGCTGCCTCCAGGCCACCCGGGCGGGCCGAATCGGCCTACACGACCAACCTAGCGACGCGCCAGGAACGCAGCCGTCGTCTTCCTCACAGTCGAAACGATGGTCTCAACCGCCGCCTCGCTGATGTTCGGCGTCATCTGCAAGGCCACGCCGCGTCCCATGATGTCCTCGCCGCGCGGGCACACCACCTGCGTGTAGTCCATCGGCGTCTCGCGTTCGAAGTCGAAGGGGAATCGGCTCTCACCGTAGCCGTGCGGCCCTGCCAGGAACGGGTTGCGGTACAGCGGCCCCTCGCGGCCCGACCCCACGTACGGCCCGCCCAGCGGCACCCCGGCCCGGCCGACCTCCTCGGCAAAGTCCCAGGCCGAACACCCCAGCGTGTCCGTATCCAGCGTGAAGCCCAGCACCCAATACGTATGCCGGTCGCCGGGCCGCACCCGCTGCGGCGTGATCTCGTCCATGTCCGACAGCCCGTCGATGATCGCCTCGGCCGTCGCGATTTTTTGCTCGATGTACCCGTCCACCTTCTCCAGCTGCGTGCGAAGCACCGCCGCCATCAGGTCGCCCATCTTGTAGTTGGGTGCCAGGAAGTAGTTGGCGTAGGGCATTCCGTGCAGCGGGCCGTTGTCGCGCGGGAGCGCACCGTCGCGGAACAGGATGGCGCGTTCCCACAGCGCGTCGTCATTCGTCAGCACCATCCCGCCCGTACCCGCCGACAGGTGCTTGCCCCCAAAACTGAACCCGCCGATGTCGCCGACCGTTCCCACGATCCGCCCTTGCGACTCGGCGAAATGCGCCTGGCAGCAATCTTCGATTAGCGCCAGCCCATGCCGGTCGGCAATCGCCTGCAGCGCGTTCATGTCGCACGGATTGCCGAACAGGTGCACCGCCATGATGGCCCGCGTGCGCGGCGTGATCTTGGCTTCCACGTCCGCCGGATCCAGCGTGTAGGTGTCGTCCACGTCGGCGAACACCGGCACGCAGTTGTGCAGGATCGCCCCGATGATCGACCCGCCCGCGGTCCACGGCGACACGATGATCTCGCTGCCCGGCTCCGGGTTCAGCGCCCCGATGCACACGTGCATGGCCGCCGTGCCGGAGCTGGCCGTGACCGCGTGCTTCGCCCCGTGCCGCGCCGAGAACGCCTCTTCGAACTCCACCACCTTCGGCCCCAGCCCCACGTGACCCGACCGCAGCACCTCCGCCACCGCCGCTATGTCGTCATCCCCGAAGTCGTGAGTCGCCCCCAGGTCCAGCATCGCCGCCCTGTCCCCCGTCTGCGCCGCCGCCCGCTCGTTCATGCCACTCCTCCTCTTGGAGACGTCTGCACCACACCACGCCTCCTCAATGCTGCAGCCACTCTTGCTCCCTCTCCCTTGGGGAGAGGGTTGGGGTGAGGGGTCTTCCGGGCAACCACTCCAGGGTTATGCAAGGTCTCTCTAAGCAAGCCCCGGCTCAACCCTCCAGCTTCAACAGCCGCATCGCATTCAACCCCAGGATCTTCTCCTTGGCCCGCCGCGGAATGTCCGCCGTCACGACCTTCGCAATCTGCTGCCGCGCGTCCATCAGCGCCATGTCCGAGCCGTACAGCACCTTGTCTTCGCCCGCGCGCTCCACGTTGAACTCGGTGGCCCCCAGCGTCGTACGCGAGCTACAGGTCTCCATGTAGACGTTCGGCAGCGTCCGCGCCGTCTCCGCGGCGTCCGCGTCCAGCGTCCCCGCCGTGTGCGCCATCACCCAGCGCACGTTGGGAAAGCGCTCGGTCAGCGCCGTGAACCGCCCCTCAATCGTCGTCCCTGGCGGATCGAACGGATAGGTCGCGTGACACATCACGGCCATCTCCTGCTCGTCCACCCACTCGTAGATCGGAAAGTACGCCGGGTCGTCGTTCGGAAGCCCGAAATAGTCCGGATAAATCTTCACGTACGCCATGCCCAGCCCATGCACTGCCCGCTCCAGTTCCCGCACCGCCTCCTCGGGATAGTGCGGCGTCGCAAACGCCACGCCGATAAACCGGTCCGGCGCCCGTTTCACGTACTCCATCACCAGGTCGTTGCCGCGACGGGCATCGCCGAACCAGATGCAGTTGATACAGGTCCGGTCCACCCCCGCCGCATCCATCACCTTCAGGTACAGGTCGCAGTCGGCGTCCACCCCATAGCGCCCCCAGCTTCCGGCGTGGCTATGAAAGTCGATGACCGGGCTATCCATTCGACGACATCCCCAGCAGACGTTCAAGGTTGCCCCCGCAGACTGCCCGCAGGTCCACCTCGTTCAGCCCCAGCCGGTGCAGGTGATACAGCTGCGGCGCGATGGCCTGCTCCGGAAACCGCGACCCGAACAGCACCCGCCCCGGCCCCACGATCTCCAGCAGCCGCGCAATCCCGTCCACGATCACGTACCTCGAAACCTCGATCGACAGGTTCGGCAGGCTCCGCAACAGCGGCGGCGCCCACGAAGCCTGCACATAGTGCACCTCGCACAGCACCACGGTCAGGTCGGGAAACTCGCGCGCCGTCTCGTGAACCGCGTGCGGGTCCAGGTCGCCGCCGTCGTGCCAGTTCGCCTCATAGCTGGCCGGCAGCCACAGCGGGATCCCGCGCGTCGACAGCCACTCCAGCCACTCCCCCACCACCCATGATCTGAACGGATAGTGGTGCAGCGTCGGCACCATCCGCACCGCCCGCACGCCCGCCGCCTCGATCTGCGCTTTGGTCGCCTCCAGGTCGTCGAATGTCGGATTGCAAACGAACTGCGGAACCAGCCGCGACTCCTCGCCTATCGCCTCCAGCAGCCCCGCGTTGCCCTCCGCCGAGTCGAACGCCGCCGCGTGCGGCGCATACACCAGCGCCCGCTCCACCCCGGCCCGGTCCATCTCCGCCAGCAGCCCCGCCGCGTCGTCCACCGCCACCCGCCGGTCATGCCGCCGCCCCAGCGCCGCATTCGCATCAAACGCCGCCACCTCCGGCCGAAAGTCCAGGTCAACCGCCGATGTCATGGCCGGCAACTCCTACCCGGCGCCCCGCGCCGCGTCCGCCGCCCAAACGTCCAGCGGGTTCTCACGAACACTCATCGGCAGATCCACCCGCGCCCGCCTCCGGTGCGACTCCCACGCCGCGTGCATCATCTCCATCGCCGCCCGGCCTTCACGCCCGCTCGACTCGGGATCCCGATCCTCCTGGATCGCCTCCCACAGGTCCCGGAACATGATCCCCTGCAGCCGGTCGCGCGACTCCGCCTTGGTTAGCGGGTAACCGGTCGGCGCGTCTTCCGAAGGCATCGGCACATGCTCCCACTGGTGGTTGTACACCGGCGACATGTGCGAGCCGTAATGCCGGAACAGCCGCGTGTCCACGCTCTGCCGCAGCGCGTAGCGGCCCTGCGTGCCGAAGATGTCCAGCCCGTACGAGCGGTCGTCGTTGTCGGCTTCCATCCAGAAGTTGATGCTGATGTTGATACCGCCCGCCGCCCCGTACGTCGCGAACATCCGCTCGCCCATCACCGTGCCGCTGTCCACGTGCTTACCGTGAATCTCGGTGCTGGGCGTAATGTCCGCCGCCGTGGCCTCGCGCCCGCCCACCGTCACGTGCCCGTGCGCCCACTGCACGTCCGGCGCGAACACCCGCGCCCAGTCCGCGATGTGCGTGCCCATCTCCGTCATCTCGGTGGCCGACGGACGCGCCCCCTTGTTATAGGCCTGGATCGCGAACACCTCGCCGATGTCGCCCGACGCGATCAAGTGCCGCACCAGCCGGTTGTACCCGCTGGCCCGCTTGATGTGATTGATCGCCAGCTTCACCCCGTTGCGGTCACAGGCCTCGACCATCGCGTCGCACTCGGCCAGCGACAGCGCCATCGGCTTCTCGCAGAACACATGGCAACCTGCGCCTGCCGCGGCGATCGTGGCCGGCGCGTGGAACGATCCGTGCGTCGTCACGAACACCACGTCCGGCCGCGTCTTCTCATACAACTCGTCCCAGGCTTCGTAGACGTCAGCCGTCCCCCAGGCCAGTCGGAAACGTTCACGGGCCTCCGGGCTGATATCGCAGCCGCCCACCACTCGCGCGCCCAACTCCTGCACTGCCGCCCGCGTGTGGTTGTGGCCCATGCCCCCGCACCCCACCACCGCAATCCTCGGCTCAGCCATCGCTGCCACCCCCCGCGTGAGCGCGCCTCACCCCGAGTCTACGCTTGACCGCGCCTCGAATACGACTCGCCCTGGTCCGTCCGAGTAGTTCGACCTTTGTATCTACCTTCCCTACGTGGACTATTTGTTGACTCCGAAGGAAACTTGGGTGCGTTGACGACGGTTGTTGCCGGCTGGCGCGGGTGCTAGGCTCACCGGCAGGCGTCAAGCGGGCCTATGGACGCTGGGCTGAAACCGAAGGGCGGATCGACAGTGGCAACCAGGTACTCGGGAATTTTTCTAATCGTTGGTGTGATTCTCGTGATTATTTCTTCATTACTTCACCCGGGAACTGCGCTCATTAATCCTGTGGACCAAACCGACTTTCCGGCCGCCGTCGGCGCAATTGGCGATGCGCCAACCCTCTCACACCTGATGACCATCCTGAATATTCTCGCGATGTTGCTCATGTCCTTCGGCGTCCTGGGCCTCTTCCCGCTCGCCACCGGGCAGGGCGGGCTTAGCGGTACCTTTCTCAGGTTTGGCATCTTTGTCTCGATCATCGAGTGGAGCAGCATTGTCGTCGGCATGGGAATGCGACACTACGTCGCCTACCTCGCGCAGAACGCCGCCGCCGCCCCGGACGGCTCGGAACTACAGGCTTCCTTTCAGGAAACCGCTCTGTTGGTTCATACAAGTATGTCCGCGGTTCTCGTGGTATTCGTTACGCTATTCCCATTTGCCTCGTTCTTCCTTGGTGCCGGTCTGATCAGCCGCTTTCAGGACCTCAATCCATATAAGATTGCGTCGTACGGGCTAGCTCTGTTTGGACTTGGCGGCCTTGTCAATTTCATCATAATCATGTTTGCGGGCGTAGAGGATCCTGTTGGACTCCTCCTGGTAAACAACGTCTTCCTGTTCCTCGGTTCCCTCTGCCTCCTGACCCTTGGCATTGGGATGTACAAGGGCCAGAGCGGCCTCGCCGAGGAGGGTACCGCCGGCTAGGGCGTGATCGACGGTGCCGCCGGATCGTAGCGGGCCCGGCGCGCACCCGCTGCCTGGAGTCCACCCGGCGCTTCGGTTTGAGGTCCGCCCCGCAGGTTCGTTACCGCGAACTCAGCGGGTCGGGCCTGAGGGCCTGCAAACCGGCCTCAGTCTCGACCCGGATCCTTGTCAGCCCGCCGACCATCATGCAACAATCACGCATACCCCCCTGTTGCTTAGGTGGCAGGGTCGAGGCCGCCCCACCGGGCGGTCTCTGTCTTTTCCGGGCATCCATGGTTCGTGCTGGTTCTTGACAGCCAGCCGGCCATCGCGTATAAATGCTGCATACCCCCCCTGCTACTTCGGCGGCAGGGTCGAGGCCGCCCCACCGGGCGGTCTCTGTCTTTCTGGGCGGTCTCTGGCTGATTGAGGGGCCCCCGTGCTGACCAACCTCTACATCGACGGCTTCAACCTCTACAACCGCGCTGTCAAGCACACGCCGTTCAAGTGGCTGGATCTGCGCAAACTCGCTGAGACGCTCTTTCCCAACGACAACATTCAACGCATCTCTTACTTCACGGCCATCGTTCGGTCACGAGCCAACGACCCGCAGCAGAAAGCTCGTCAGCAGGCATATCTCCGCGCCTTGGCCACGCTGCCCGGTCTCGAAATCCACTACGGCGAGTTCCGCGAACGCATCAAGTACCGCCCGCTGGCCAGGCCCAGGCCCGGAGATCCCCCCTACGTCCGCATCCGAGACACCGAAGAGAAGGGATCCGACGTCAACCTCGCCACCCGCCTCCTCGTCGACGGCTTCACCGGCGACTACCAGCAGGCCGTCGTCGTCTCCAATGACTCCGACCTCGCCGCCCCCATTCGCTACGCCAGCCGCGACCTCGGACTCCGCGTCGTGGTCGTCAATCCCGACCCCAGCACCAGCACCCACAACGACCTGGTCCAATCCGCCACCTACGTGCGTCGCCTCTGGAAAAGCCACCTCCGCACCAACCAGCTACCCGCCACCCTCACCGACACCCACGGCCTGATCACCAAGCCGCCTGCCTGGTAGCCGGCTCACTGGGTCCCAGCCCCTACCTAACAGCGCCATCCCGGTTCGGCTGGAATGTTGCCCGTCATGCTGTTGGTCTTCAGGTTCAGCGTCGTCAGCCCGAACAACCGGCCGAGCCCCACCGGGATCCTCCCGCTCAGGGACTGGCCGGGCAGGCTGAGGCCGGTGACGCGGGTGGCGGCGGGGTTGGGGAGCACCGTGCCGCTGGTGCAGGTGGGGGCCGGCCGTGGCTGGGCCGGCGTTAAGGTGGTGGTTGTGCCGTCGCCGGGCGCGATGTCGGCGTAGGCCCTGAGGTGTCGCGGTAATAGGTCTGCAGGCCGCCCGCGCTGGTGACCCGCCTGATGGCGTGCGCGTCAGTCGCCGCCGCTGCACCACTATCCGTTCAGGTCGTGGGTGGTGGGCGAGTGGCTGGAGTGGCCGTCGTCGCGGGACTCCCCGCGGTTTCTGCCTCACGCTCCCGCCTCACAGTCCGGCAACTCAAGCTCCTCGCGGTCCACCACCGGCAACTCCGGCGGAACACAGCCCGTCAGGAAATTGGCGAGCGCCAGCGCTCTAAGCCCGGCGAGGGCACCCAACTCGGGCGGAACCTTGCCGCCCAAGTAGTTGTCGGACAGGTCAAGTTTGACCAGCCGCGTCAGCTGGCCCAACTGTGGCGGAATGTTGCCGGTCAGCGTGTTGCCTCGCAGATTCAAGACCCGCAGCTGATCCAGGGCGCCCAGTTCCGGCGGAACCGTGCCCCACAGACCGAGCCTCTTCCACGAGTTGCGAGGCTCGCTCCACGCAGCCAATCGCAACTCGTGCACGCGCGGCGGCGATCCGCCAAGCACAATCCCGTCCCACTCGCCGAGCGACCGATCGGTGTCCCAGTTGAGCGAGTGCTGCCAGGCCGCCTGGACCCGCAGCAATGTCTCGCAATCCCGCACCAGGCCGGGGTTGGCCGCCGCGTCCGGCACCGCCATGCCGGCGCCGCATCCCGCCACATCCACGTCGCCGCGATCCGGCTCCCGCACCACCGCGCGCAACTGGCCCTCGGCGTCATACTTCGCCAGCAGCCGTACATCGCTGCCGTCCGGCGCCATCGTGTACAGCAACTCATCAACGGGGTCAGCCCATTCGACCAGGAAATCGATCCAATACGAACCCGCCGCGACAGCGATCCGGCTGCCGTCCGGCGACCACGCCGCCACACTGCCGCGGTCCAGCTCGATCGGCGACCGGCCCACCGGTGTGCCGTCCAACGTCACCACGCAGACCTGATGGCCGCACGTATACAGCAGGTGATCGCCCGCCGGCGACCATGCAAGCGTCGGGATCCAGTTCAAACTCACGAGAACCCCGTGTGTGCCCGCATAGTGGGGCTGCCAGCCGGCCGGTAGCGGAACTCGCTGCACGTCCGTCCCATCCGCCGCCATCGTGAACAGCACGCGCTCGTCGCCTTGAAACGTCTCGGGACCCACAAAGGCCAGCCGCGTGCCGTCAGGCGACCAGGACGGTCCGCTGGCCGCGCCCCCGAGACGCTGCATGTCCGATCCATCGGCGCTTCCGACGAAGACGGCGTGGTCCCGTCGAAAGCCGTGACGTCCACCAACCACCGCCAGCCGGGTCCCGTCCGGCGACCACTGCGGCGGATGAAAACCGACGCCATACTCGTCAATGCTGATGATTTGCCGGTCCGAGCCGTCCGCTCGGATAACCCGAAGGGTCGCCTGATCTAACTCGTTGTAGCTGGTACTGCGTCCGGCCACGAACGCGATTCGCCTCCCGTCCGGTGACCACGACGGGTAATTGTCAAAGCGGCCGTTGGCGGTCAGCCGCTGACCGGCCGAGCCCCCGATACGCGTGGTCGCTAACTCATACTCGCGTTCCTTCCCCAACGCCCGACCAGTGTCGTGCGCATACGCGCAGGTGGCATACACCAGCCGGTCGCCCTGCGGCGCAATGTCAAACGACGTCATCGGTCCGTAGACATACGTGGACCAGGGTGTACGCACCGTCGCTGACGCGTCGGCCACAATCATCACCCGCGTGCCATCCACTGAGGCCGAATACACCAGTGGACCCTGACTGAAGAACACGGCCGAGCTGTCGGGATGCCATTGCACCGCGTTCGCCCAGAACCACAGCTGGTCCAGCGGCAGGTGGTTGGAATTCAGCGCATTACATGGGGAATCGTCGACCGCGTGAATGATTCCACCTTGCAAAGCGTCCCAGGCACCCCCGGTGGGTTGAGGGCTCGGCATCATCTCCGACTCAGCCGCCGTGACCGGCGGAGGAGGCGTTGCGGCGGCATCCGTCGCCGAGGTGGGCTTCCCCGGCGCGTCCGTGACTGCAGGGGTCGATGACATGACGCTTGGCGTCACGACTTCTGGCTGGCTGTCTTCAGGTCGTGCGAAAACGGACGGGACCGACTTACTCGCTGCGACTGTCGGGGCCGGCGTCAACGCCGACGTCACTGTCACTGTGCTTCCTCTCCTCGGCACGTCGGTGACCTCAGGCTTGCACCCTGCGATCACAACGATCTGCGTGAGCAAGACTGCGAGCCAAATCCGGTAGGCACTCCAAGCTCGGACGTCGCTCCAATGATTCGCTGGGCCTTTGCTCATCGCGTAACCGTTCAATCCCTGGATTGATAAAGAGCGTAAATGGCCATTACGTCAAGCTGGCTTGGTGAGCAGCGACTCAATCCGGAATTCAGAATTGAGCTAGTGACGAAGGGGTGGTGGGTCTTTTGGACGTCAGCGTGATTTGGCCCGACCTGCGACAAGATTCGCAGATCTTCCGGAGTTCTCCCGCTCCGTATTCCCAGGGCATGCCCGGCTTCATGAACAACGGTCTCGTAGCGCTTTGGCACTGAAGACCCAACATCGAGACACGTACCAAATGCGACACGAGGAATATCCCAGTCGAAGTAGTCCACCGGCTTAAAAACCCGTTCTGGCAAAAGGATGTCAGTTGTACCTGTGGAACTTCGAACAGCACATCCTACCGCGCCTGAGAATCCGCACGGATTGAGTCCTATAACACTCGAGACTTCAGCGAAAACACTATTGCGACAATCATCGTCTGTTGTATCAATATAGATTACCTCGTTTAGTGATTTATCAAGCTTCGTGAAATCCGTGAGATCAAACGAATCGATCAGACCATCCAGATGCATGCGAATCGTCCCGGCTTCCTGTCTAGAGAGCCCTTCCAATAAGACTATGATGGGGTCAATGAATGTCTCGTAGCTGGCGCAGCCAGTGCCAATATAGGTCATTGTCACCAAGCTCCCCTGTGGCCCAACTCTGGTCGCCGATTCCCACTGCTCCAGCGCATTCTGGATGAACAAATCTTGCCTTGGTCTGATAAGGATTAGTACCCCGGGACTCGCCATCGTTCGGAATGCCGGTAACTTCGGCAGTGTCTGGAAACGTATCGTTACATATATAGTACGCGTAGGTCTTGTTCTTTAAGGGATAGTTGAGGGGAAACGTCGCTACGCGCTCGCCGCCACCGGCCGGACGAAGTGACGGCCAGACGAAAACATCTCGGCCAGCAAATGCCTTGACCGTCTTCGCGCCGACAGAAACTTCGTAACGCAACTGATACGCCACCGCATAGCCGGTGATACCTGTCCCTCCGTCGCGCTCCGGCGCCTCCCAACTCACGACGAGTTGCCCATTGCCGGGGCTGACATCCAGGTTCTGGACTGGCCCGGGGCCGTAACGCCGCCTTGTGGCGTCCCGCTGACGGAGGCGTGGCTGGAGCCGACCTGATCCGACCAGGGCAGGCAGCCTTTGGCCTGGTTACAGGGGGTGACCCGGAGGTGGTATTTCACACCGTTGGTCAGGCCCGTGACCGTGTGGGTGGTCCCGGTTCCGCTGGTATCGCGCCCTGCGGGGACTTCGCTCGACCAGCCGGATCTCGCTCGTGCCGCCGCCCCGTACCCGCCGATCCCCAGCGCGGCGCTGTCGCTGGCCACGATGACCTCGTACGTCGCGGCCGCGCTGAGGTTGCTGAGCTGCACCTCGAACCGGCGCTTGGATGTGATACGGCCCGTGGACTGCACGCAGCGACCTTTACGGGCAGCGAAATCCGCATCCTGGGTACTGTGGTACTGGCGATGAGCGTATCGATAATCTAAACGGCAACCAAAGGTCTGCCACTGGCCCCCGCGCCGTCGGGCCACCGACGTGGGGTGAGGATCCTCGAGCCTCGAAGCTAAAGTGATCCACGATGGCGCTCGCGGCGCGCGGCTCCAACACCGCACGCGCCTTGCCGGGGTGGCGGAACGGTAGACGCACGGGACTTAAAATCCCGGGACTTCGGTCGTATGGGTTCGAATCCCATCCCCGGTACCAACGGCTGATGACACGATGCACCAGCCGGAGACGACGAAACGCCCGAGCGACGGACACGCCACTTCGTCTTGGTCGCCGCCCGATTCCTTGAAAGACTCGGCGCGTTGGCCTCGCGCCCGAAAACCGCAAGTGACATTTCTATCTGACCGCCATCACGCCCTCATCGCGCTCGCCGTGCTCGGCGACGTGCTCGTCTTTGTGCTGTTCATCGTCCTGGCCCCGGTCGAGCACGGCATGGTTCAGATCGAAGCGTTTGGACGCACCGCCCTCCCCTTCGCCGGCGTCTGGTTCCTCGCGTCGCCGTGGCTCGGAGCCTTCCGCGCTTCCACCCTCACCCGCTGGCGCCTGGCCGCCTGGCGCATCCCCCTCATCTGGCTCGGCTGCGGGATCGTGGCCGTCATGCTGCGCGTCTGGCTCACCGACCGCACCTTCTCCTGGGCCTTCACCATCGCCTCCATCGCCTTTCTCACCGCCATGCTCCTCGCCTGGCGCTTGCTCCTCCTCCTCGCCGTCCACCGCCTCGCCCCACCCCGCAAGGGCGCACCTCGGCAATAGTCTTCATGCCCACGCCTCCCGGCTATCCAACCTGTGGAGATTGCGTCAGGTCGGACTTTGGCGCGCCGCAGTCGCTCAAGGGCTCCCGCCTGCTCTAGGCGGCCACCTGGAAAATCCCGGCATCGGTATTCTGGAGCGTGCCGGAACCTTCCATCGGCTTGGCGCTTCCCTGTGCTGAAACCGCCGATTTCCGCCACCGGCGGCAACCGTCGCCGCGCGGCCCGTTTGCTGGCGCTCTGCGCGACGCTTGCCGTCCTGGTCGCCGCTTGCGACGCCCAGGAGGCTCCCCGGGCCACTTCGACACCTCCGGTACCTGGGACCGAAGCTCGCACGCCGGCGGTGTCTCCGGCGTCCACGCCTGCGGTTGCCGAGATTCCCACGCCCACCGCTACCGCCACCCCTACACCGACCGCGACCGCCGCCCCCACACCGACCGCGACCGCCGCCCCCACACCCACTGCTACCGCAACAATTGCGTCTTCGGAAGCGGCCAAAACGTCGGAAACAGACCGGGAAGCTCTGGTCGCGCTCTATCACTCCACTGGCGGCCCCCAGTGGATAGACAGCGCGGGCTGGCTCAGCGACGCCCCGATTGGCGCCTGGCACGGCGTGGTCGTGGACCACCGCGGCCGCGTGATCGAGCTCGACTTGAGCCAAAACCAGTTGAACGGTGCGATTCCCGCCCAGTTGGGCAACCTCACCGAGTTGGAATGGTTGGAGCTCGGGGACAATTGGCTGCAGGGAACAATCCCCGTCGACCTCGCGGGCCTGGCGAACCTGGAGTGGCTCAGTCTCAGCGACAACCAGCTTGAGGGACCGATTCCCGCTGAACTCTCCCGCCTCCGGCAACTGGACTCGCTGTACCTGGGCCGGAACCTGCTGACTGGCGAAATTCCACCCGCGCTGGGCGATCTCGCCAGGTTGGAGACCTTGAGCCTGGCCGAAAACCAATTGACCGGAGAGATCCCGGTGGACCTCGCCCGCCTCACCAGGCTCGAATGGCTGTCTCTCTATAACAATCGCCTGACCGGGCCGATCCCTCCTGAACTGGCTCGGCTAACCGACCTGGAATACCTGGTCCTCGCGGGGAATCTCCTGGAAGGGACGATCCCGCCTTCGTTTGGAAATCTCGTCCTGCTGGACACCTTGGACCTTTCAATTAACGACTTAGGCGGCGAAATCCCGTCAGAGCTGGGCCAGCTCACGTACTTGGAATGGTTGGATCTTGAAGGAAATAAGCTCGAAGGCACGATCCCACCGGCCCTGGGCCGTCTCTCCAACCTCGAGTGGCTGGACCTTAGCTGGAACTGGCTGGAGGGTGAAATCCCGAACGAACTGGCGGACCTCGAAAATCTGACAGACGTGTACTTCCTGGGAAATCGGCTCGAGGGCTGCATTCCCCTGGGTCTGCAAGACGTGGAATGGAACGATTTTCAGGATCTTCGATTGCCGTTCTGCGACTCCTGACGTTTGGGTCATCTCCACGCCGACCCACTCCGAGACGGCCCGTCAATCTCCCGATCCACTCGTCGAACCACGGTCTGTCAGCCGCCACCGGTTCTGGCGACTGACGCCCGGCACTGGGCTCTCTGCCCGCAGTCCCTCGCCGACTGCAACCAGACGTGAGCCTTGCCGTTAGTTCTCCGAAAGTGTACACTGGTCCCGATGTCTTTGCAACCCGTTCCTCGAATGCCCGCCGACCTTCTGCTTCCCCCCGTTTCACCCAGAACTCGTGAACGAGCCCGCCCCGTCCGAGTTCCGGCAACACGCCTCTGCCGCCGACCCCTCGCCCGGCGACACTGCGTCCCCGCTCGCCATCGCTCTCCAGCCGAATTCCCGTCGCGCCTCGACGCACCTCATCCGCAGCTGAAGAGCACCCCGCCGCGCCTCAAGAGTTTTTTGGAAAAAACTCTTACGCGCACGAACCCGCCCCAATTCGCCCCATCCCCACCACCCCAACCGCCAGCCCCCTACGATGACGCCCCACCCGTCGGAACCACCCACCAACTCAAGCCGGAAACCCCATGCCCGTCCATCCGCTGAACCTCCTGCTCATCACCTCCGACCAGCACCGCCGCTCCGCCGCCGGCTGCTACGGCCATCCCCTGGCCCACACCCCAAACCTCGACGCCCTGGCCCAGCGCGGCGCCCGCTTCGACACCGCCTACTGCAACTTCCCCATCTGCGTCCCGTCCCGCGCCAGCCTGGCCACCGGCCGCTACGCCCACCAGCTCGGCGTCTGGGACAACGCCGCGCCCTACACCGGCCAACGCCCCAGCTGGGGCCACCGACTGACCGAGCACGGGCACGCCGTAACCACCATCGGCAAGCTGCACTTCCGACGGCCCGACGACGACACCGGCTTCCCCGACCAGCGCATCCCCATGCACGTCAAGGAGGGCGTTGGCGACCTCTACGGCTCGCTTCGACCCGACGTCCCGCGCCAGCGCAACTACCTGAACACCGCCGCCGACCCACGCGTCGGCGAATCCGAGTACATGCGCTACGACGCCGCCACCACCCATCAGGCCATCGACTGGCTCGCCACCGAAGCCCCACAGCACGACACGCCCTGGTGCCTCTGGGTCTCTTACACCCTGCCCCACTCGCCCTTCGTCGCCTCGGCGGAGGATGTCGCCAGGTATCCGCTTCAGGACCTGGAGCTGCCGGTCAACTTCCGTTCAATCGACTGGCCGCGTCACCCGCACGTCGACTACATCCGCGAACAACGCATCCAGTCGCCCAACGAGCAACTCGATGAGAGGTTGGTTCGCCGCACCATCGCCACCTACCTGGCCATGTGCACATACCTGGACCGCCAGATTGGAGCGGTGCTCGCCGCGCTAACCGAGCAGGGGCTGGAGAACTCGACCCGCGTCATCTACACCAGCGATCACGGCGAAATGCTCGGCGACCACGGCATGTGGGGCAAGAACCTGATGTACGAGGGCGCCTCGGCCGTGCCGTTCCTGATGGCGGGACCCGAAATTGCCCCAGGCCGGGTCATTCACCAGCCCGTCTCCTTGGTCGATCTGTTCCCGACCATCGTGGACGCTGTCGGCGTCTCGCTTGCCGAGGCGGACGCCGATCTACCGGGCCGGTCGCTTTGGCCAGCCGCTCAGGGCGACCCGTTGCCCGAACGCACGATCTTCAGTGAGTACCACGCCTCCGGCTGCCGCGAGGCCATGTACATGCTGCGCGACGCGACCCACAAGTACGTCCATCATGTGGGCGACCCTCCCCAGCTCTTCGACCTCACAGTCGACCCCACCGAAACCTGCGACCTTGCCGGCGATTCACAGCTGACCCCGCTGAAAGAACGCTTCGAGCGACAGTTGCGCAGCATCATGGATCCCGAAACCATGGATAGCGCCGCCAAGGCTGACCAGGCGCGGCGGATCGAAGCAGGCGGCGGTCTAAGGGTTATTTCCGAACGCGGGCCTATTGCCGGCGGCACCCCCGCACCGGATCAGTTCAGTGCGCGCGGGTAGACGCTGCTTCGGATTCGTCACGCCCGCGGGCAGGCGACCAGGCATCAATTGGCTGGCGTGCGATGTATCGAGCCAGTCCGGCCAACGCCGCGAGATTCGCCAGCAACACGTAGCGCGTCTGGTCTCTCGCACGACGAAACCGGCGGAGACTGCGCAGTCCGAGCAGCAGCGCGAGTATGGCGAAACCCGCCGATCTCGCCGACGCCCGATCTCGTATGGTCGCAAGCGGTTCAGCCAGCGCGACGGTCCCGGCCACGATCGCAAGCGGCGTTGCAATGCGCAGCAGCTTGTGGCCGCCAAGCTTCCACCAAAGGTCGCTATGCGAAGGGCGAAGAAGCCCGGGAAGGCTCTCCAGGGCGAATAGCGCGCCGGAAGTCGTGCGCGTTCGGGCTGTGAAGCTGTCTGCGGCGCTGGGCACCGCGGCTTCCGTCGTGCGAGCTCGCGGCGCCCACACAATGCGTCCGCCACTTCGAGCCGCCCGCAACGAAACCAGCAGATCGTCCGCAGCGCCGGAACAGGGCGAGGTGTCGACGGCGGATGCGCGAACCGCGTATAGGGCTCCGTCGGCGCCGGCGATGGAACCGCTGGCACTCTCGTGGATTCGAATCCAGCGTTCGTATCGCCAGTAGATCGCTTCCGCACCGTCGCAGACATGCTTGGCCCCCGAGACCGCAGCCACGGTTGGGTCGGCGAACGGTGCGACGAGATGGCCGAGCGCGCCACGTTCAAGCAGCGCGTTGGCGTCACTGAACGCGACGATCTCAGCGCCGGCGTGAGGCATTGCAGCTCGGATTGCGGCCAGCTTGCCCAGTTGGCGGGGCAATTCGATAACGGTGAGTCGGGCCTCACCGGCCGCGCGGGCCGCTTCAGCCGTAGCGTCCGTGCAACCGTCGCAGACAACGATGCAGGCGACCCGCTCAGGCCGGTAGTCCACTGCAAGGATGTTGCGGACTTTGGCGCCAATCAGCGCTTCCTCGTCGTGGGCGGCGACGACAACTGTGACTGAAGGTTCATAGTTTGAGTCGCTGACAAGTGGACGCGGTCGAAGCTTCGCCGCCGCCCAGACCAAAGCTGGATATCCCACATAGCTGGCGAGTGGAAAGCCGATGAATGCACCCAGCGCCAGGAGGCGGGGGGCTCTCATTCAGTGACCTGTGCTTGATCGCGCAGGCGGCCGCAAGCCAACGCAAGTCCGAGAATTAGCCAGAACGGCAGACCGCCACGCGCTCCGGGGGCGATGGCGTCCGTCAGGCCGTACACCAGGTATGCAAGCAGGGACCCGCCGAGACCGACTGCAAGCAGTTGGAGCGATTCGTTGCGGGACATTCGCATGGTCGCGAACAGTCCGCGTACGGCAAGTGCGATCAGAAGGGCCAGAAGGACGCTACCTGGAAGGCCAAGTTCAAGCAGGGCCTGAAGGGCCAGGTTGTGGGCATGAGGAATGTGGGGCGCAACGAACTCGGAGAGTTCCGGAAAGTTGGCGTTGAGAACCAGTGGAAACTGGCCCGGTCCCACCCCGCTAAAGAGGTGGTCCCCGATCAGAAGACAGCTGGCAGTCCAGATGCGCAGGCGGCCGGCCAGGGTGTCGGAGGTGGAGTCGAGCGGCGCAAGCCATGTGTCGGCGATGGCGGCGACGAGAATCGCGAGGCCAACTGCCACCGACCCGTGCAGCGCGAGGCGTCGAAGTCGCCGCTGACGCACCCACGCACACCGACTCAGGCGCCACCAGCCAACCAAGGCCAATCCCATAAGCGCCCCGACGTATGCGCTGCGTGACTGAGTGAACAGGAGCACCGTTAGTGCGAGCGCAAGGACAAACACTGTGATCGCACGGACGAGTCGACCTGAGCCAGCGGAGTCCAGCGAAAGCGCGAAGCTTAGCGGCGAGAGAAGGGCCAGCAGGCCACCGATCTGGTTGGGCCCAACCCCTCCCAGACGGCTGCCGTGATACACGACGCGTGGCCCTTCGGGGAGCACGGCATAGAGGTCATCAAACGGCAGGAGTTTGCGATGCGGCCACTCTGTCAGAAATAACGCTGCCAGGGCGACAACACCGGTGAGACCGAAGGCAAGACCCAGCCACAGTCCGCGAATACGCCGAATGGAAGACGGGTCCACGCCCAAGAGGTACACAAGGGCCAATCCAAGAAGTACACCGAACAGCTTGGGCGGCGCGGTTTGCCAGTCTCGGACGGCTAACGCCGTCACCAAGGTCCAGAAGGCGAAGGCTGTCAGTATCCCGGCAATACCTGGGAGCGAAACGGGCAGTCGAAGGCAACGTCGAATGACGACGATCAGCGGCAAGAAAGCGAGAACGCCGCCTCCGGCCAGTCCGCCGAACCAGATGGCGGGCGTCATGCTGAGCAGAAGGAGTGGCCCGCCGATCTGGACGTACGCCGCCAGCCGCGTTCTCCCAGGGACTCCGCAACTCAGATCAATCTCAACCTCCGACTCGCCTATCGCTCCGTGAGGCGGTGCGCCAGAACTTCGGCAATTTCATGCTGGCGGTGGCGGTTGACATACCAGTCAATGGTCCGGCGTAGTCCCTCGTCAAAACGGATCCTCGGAGTCCAGTCCAGGAGTCTCTTGGCGAGAGAGGGATCTGCGACGCGGTTAGCGGGTCCGGTGGGCATGTCTGGGCGCAGGCGAACCTCGGACTGGTGCCCCATCAGGTCCATCACCTGATGCACGGCGTCGATGACGCGTATCCGTTCGCGGCTTCCCAAGTTGATAGCGTGAGCGTTGTCGATGCGGGTGGCAGCTCGCAGGGTTCCATCGACGATGTCGCTGACGTACGTCCAGTTCCGCACCTGGCGGCCCGATCCCCAGACCTCGAACGGGTCCTGCCGGATGAACGAACGAGCGATCATGGCCATCACCGCATGGTTCTCGTGGCCGCGCGGCCCGTAGACGGTGAAGTAGCGGCAACTCACCGACTTGAGACCGTAGTCCTGATGGAGTGCCTGGAGCGTGAGTTCGCCCATGAGCTTGGCCCAGCCGTACATGTTGTCGGCGTCGTAGGGCGGGCCAACCTGATCCTCACTGAGGCTCAGCCGCATGGTCGGATCGGTCTGCAGATGGATCGGGTATACGCAGCCGGACGAGGCGTAAACGATCTTCTCGACGCCGGCCTGGCGGCAGGCCCGGAACATGCAGCCATCCAGGAGGAGATTCGTCGCACAGTCGGCCTGGTGAAGGTCAACGTATCCCCGTCCGCCGTGATTGGCGGCCAGGTGGAAGACGGTGTGGCTACCCGAAACGGCTTCCGCAGCGACGTTTGGGTCCACGAGGTCAGCACGCACGAACTCGATGGCACGGGTGTCCAGGTGCCGGCGGATGTTGGAGCGCCGGCCGCTGCTGAGGTCATCGACGACTCGAACCCGGGCGCCCAGCGAGACAAGGGCATCGACCAGGTGCGAGCCGATGAACGAAGCGCCACCGGTGACCAATACGTGCCGACCCGCCATTGCTTCCAAGACGTCACCTGGTTGACGGTCTCGAGCGTTCACGCTTGTCGCCCTTGTCGACTGCGCCGGCGTGTCAGCGAGTCGAGAATCGATGCCTGCCGGGCAACAACCGTCCAACGGTCGAACTCGCGTTCAGCGAACGCACGTGCCGCAGCGGCCAGTTGCTCACGCCGCGCAGCGTCGGCCAGGAGTTCAGCAACGGCGTCACGAAGCGCGCCGGGCGATTCAGGTTCGACGACGAGCCCGCATTCGGCCTTGCGAATCAGTCGCGCTGCCTCGCTCCTGGCGTGGACGGACGCGACGACCGGAAGGCCGGCGGCCATGTAGGTGATGAGCTTGGAGGGGATAACCGATTCAACGACCAGCCGGCGCTGCGTCAGCAGCGCCAGGTCCGAGGCAGCCAGCAGATCGGCCACTTCCGGCCGCGCGAGGAACGGGAGGAAACATGTTTGATTCGCGGGAACGGAGCGCTGGAGTTTCGGTTTTGCGGGGCCGTCGCCCACGAAGAGCCAGCAGGCACCTGACTGATCCTGGCTGGCCGCCCGGACGGCGACCTGCAGGCCTTGTTTACGGCCGATGCTGCCGATGTGCGTAATGAGCGGTCGGTCAGGGTCCAGGCCGTGCCGCCGCCGCGTGTCCGCACGATTCGTGCTCGACGTGAAAGTGCCCAGATCCTCGGAGTCATGCACGATGTGCAACTTGCCGCGGGAGAGCCGGTGCCGAGACAGTTCCGCCGCAAATCCCTCGGAAAGGACGAGCACCGCGTTCGCACGCTCATAGATGGCGTACTCAACGAATCGCAGAAGGCGCACCAGCACGGGGTGCCGGATGATTCCCACGGCGGTACCGGCGTTGACGGCAAGATCGGCGACCTTGGCGACCCAGGGCCGACGTCGGACGCGAGCCACCAGGGCCGTTGCCAGCGCGACAGCAGGCTGCGCGCCGACATAGAGGTAGACGTCGGCACGCGGCATCACCAGGGCCGCCAGACTTGCGGTCAGCGCAAACGATCCGTCGTAGAGCATGCGTCGCATGAGCGAGCCGGGGTTTCGTGGGACATAGGACGCCAGGCGAATCACTTGAACGCCGCGTTCCACCTCACGCGTGAAGGCCCCTCGGCTATAGCCGTCGAGCACCCGCCAGGCTGGATAGTGAGGTCTGGCGGTCAGCATGTGCACGGCATCGCCGCGGGCGGCGAGATACCGGCAGAGCGCGGCCGTCTGCGGCGCGATGCCGGCAACCTCGGGTGGGTAGTTGAGCCCGATAACGACGACACGCATGGCAGGAACGGCTAGCGCCGCGCGGCGACCTTCAGCGAGTTGCCCCAGCGACCAACGGCGAGATTCAGAACGCGGTACGCAAGGACGAAGACCGAGAAGGCTGGATCGGGTTCTGCGCGTCGGTAGAAGGGAAATGTCCATGGTTGGTAGTAAACGAGGTCGCGAGCCGACCAAACGTGTCGCCAGCCACGTGCCTGAACACGTGCACGAACCTCAGCGGCGGCCAGGCGCCGAACCGCGTTGCCGGCTGGTTCGACGTCGGCGGCGAGGCGAAGGGCCACCGCCAGCCGGGTCACGACCGCGCGTGCCGGCTCCATCAGGACCAACTCGTGACGAGCGACACGTGCCATTTCGTCAACGGCTCGATTCGGATCGTCAAGGTGATGAAGCCCGTCATGAACGAGCGCCATGCCGAAACTCTGGTCGGCGAACGGAAGCCGGGCAGCGTCGCCTCGAACCAGCGTGACCTCAAAGTCATGCCGGCGGGCGCGGATGCGAGCCCTTGTCAGGGCTTCAGGCGATAAGTCAAGGATCGTCGGGCGAATTCCCCGGTGGGCAAGCCACTCGGCGTCCATGCCCGATCCGCCGCAGACGCAGAGAGCATCGGTTGCCGTGACTCGCCCCAGCAGGTCCAGCGCGCGACGCAGTTTTTCTTCAAGGAGAAACCGCACAGGTCGCGGATAGTGGCGGGGCCGCTGAATCTCGTCCTCGGTGTCCAGCGACGCATAGAAAGCGATCTGCCGTGCGCGCGATTGCAATACAGCCTCCAGGGCGTTCGATTGGCCGCTGCGTTAGCTGGTGCCCCGCCCTGGCAGCCGTGCGCGGCTGTCAGACGCACATCCTACGAAGCCTGATGGTCCCTGTGGAAGCGCTCGGTGAAAACCGAGGCGCGCCAGGACTGCCTCAGGCGTGCAGTCCGATCAGACCGCGCCGAACGGCGATGCGCTCGCACCTGGCGTAGGCCCAGCCTCCGCCGGCAACGCTGGCGAGGGCGATAGCGCCGACGAGCAGGAACTCGAGCTCGACGGCAACGATCGGTGTCGTCCCGATCGTCGTTGCACGCAACAGATCGATGACGTACGTGAACGGGTTGATGTAGGTGATCCACCGCACGCTCCAGGGCAGGATGCCGATTGGATAGCTGGAGCCAGCCAAGACAATCGCGAGCCCAACAAGCACCTCCGGGAGGCGTGCGCCACGGGCGACCAGCCCCAGACCTGCAAATGCGAGCCCCATGCCCCAGAAGGCGACCAACGCCATCAACACCGATAGGACCGCCGGCCCGGTAACGATGTAGGCGGCGCCTCCCATCACCACGCTCGCGATCACGAGCACGAGCACACTTCGGAATCCCGCAATGCCAAGGTTGACCAGCGTTACGCCGATCAGCGCGGCCCACCGAGGGGCCTCGGCGGTCCAGACATGGGGCAATGTTCCGCGCTGGTTGGAGCGCACCAGGGATTCCCAGCCGTGCCAAAGGGCGGAGGTTGCGACGCCGAGCGTGACGTAGCCGATCACGGCGAAGGCCAGGAAGCTCTGGCCGCCTCCACTTGCCTCAAAGCCGTCGTTGCCGTACGCGATGCCCGTGAGGGCGAGGGGCAGGAAGAAAAGGAACGCCCAGCCAAACTGAAAGAACCACATGGCCTTGAAGCGCGCCGTCTCCAGCCACTCGACTCGGGCGAAGGCAAAGGCAATACGTGCGATCGAGACGACCTCGGTGCGGATATCAGCCACTTAGACCCACTCGAGTTCACCTTTAGCACGCGCCGCCGCATCCATCACATGCACCAGCCCAAGTCCGATGGCACCGTAGGCCAGCGCCATTCCAAGCAGGACGATGCAGGCGTTTCGTACGTCGTCCAACTCGCCGAAGATGAACGCGGCACGGAGACCACGAATCATCCAGGTGGCCGGCAAGACGTTGCCGATCCATTGGCCCCAGGCCGGAAGTACTTCTACCGGGTAAGCAATCCCGGCGAGAATCCCAGACCCCATAAGGAATAGCTGCTCGAGAAAGTGGCCTTCCCGATATCTCAAGATAATTGCGGCCCAGGCAAAGGCGATCCCAACGCTCGCCAGCAGGCCGCAGACCATGGCAGCGGCGCCCGGTCCGATGTTTGGTTCCAGGGGAAACCTGAGGAGCGCCCACGCAATCGCAAACGCACCAACTGCCACGACCGACGGCCAAAGCGTGCGTCCGATCGGTCCACCGCTCATGAGTACGAGGCGTGATGTGGCGCTGGCCCAGATGGTGGGCAGCGTGCCCAGATTCCGTTCCTGTCGGAGGTCGCTGGCGAGTACGGTCGTGACCCAGCCAATCCACAGAAACGTCGTTGCGCCGATCACAGTGAAGCCCAGGTAATTCTCTGTCCCGGCCAAATTGACAAAGTTCTCGAGCCCTGTGGCGTTTGGCCCGGCCAGCGCGATCGTGGCCAATACCACCGGCAGCACCCACTCCACCGTTAGCACGACGCTGGCCGTCGCGAAATACGGCTGACGGCGCTCGATCGTCGAACCCTTACGAGTGAGCCTGACCAGGGCCCAGAGCTCGCGGCGGATTTCTTGGGCGCTAGCGTTCAACAAGGAATTGCTCAGTCGGCGATTCCGCAATCTCCATGCGGGCATCTTCCAGGTCGGTTCCTAAGAGCTTGACTTTTGCGATCCCGATTCCTTTGCCGCCGCGATAGCCGCGGAGTGTGCCGGCCCTCCTGAGTGCGGGCAGGAAAACGCAGGGGAGCGCGAGTTGCGACAGGGCGGTTGGATGTGGGGTCACATGCGGTGGGTCGCGATTCGCACAAGTATGTTGGCCACCGCGGTTAGCGGCCTCAGCCCCAGCCACTTCGAAGATCAGTTTCTGTTATGCGGAGAGGCTACGGTGCCTCGCTTCAGCGTCACTGCAGCTCCGGCTGCCGGCCAACTCGCTCGATTGTGCCAACCCGACGCGTACTAGCTGTGCGGATCGTTTGTAGTTCGGCCGAGCGGTGGTGGGCCCGCCTGTCGGTGCGACTCGAGGCGGGTTGCTGGGTCGAAAGTCTGTGCGTTCGTTGAGGTCTACGCGTGTAGCCCAACCAACCCGCGTCGGATAGCGACACGTTCGAGCCGAGTAAAGAGCCAGCCGCCAGCGACAACGCTGCCCAGCGCGATGACGCCGCCGATGGCAAACTCGATTTCGAGCGCGAGCAGGGGCTTGGTGCCGAGGGTCGTCGAGCGCACGAGGTCCAAGACGTAGGTGTAGGGGTTCAGGTAACTGATCCAGCGCACGCTCCAGGGAAGGATACCGATCGGGAAGGAGACGCCGGCCATTACCATCGCGAGTGTGCTGAGAGCCCCTGGGAGACGCGCGCCACGGGCCACCAGGCCCACGCCGGCGAACACAAGTCCCATGCCCCAGAATGCGATGAAGGCGATCAGCAAGGCTGCGACACTTGGCGGGGTGATGACGAAGGCGGCACCCTCAAAGAGCGCGCTGGCTATGAACAGGATCAGGACGGCCTGGAACACCGCGAAACCAACGTCCACGACGGTAACGCCCACCAGCGATGTCCAGCGCGGCGCCGCGGCTGACCACACATGTGGGAGAGCGCCGGATCGATTGGACCGCTCCAAGAACGCAAGGCCGCCCCACAAGGCTGAAAGGGCAACCTGAAGCCCGACATAACCAGTGACGGCGTAGGTCAGGAAGCTCTGGCCACCTCCACTGGCTTCAAAGCCGGTACCGCCAAACGCCATGCCGGTAAGCGCGAGCGGCGCAAATAACAGGAATGACGACCCGACCTGATAGATCCACAGTGACTTGAAGCGCGCCGTCTCCAGCCACTGGGCGCGCGCAAAGGCCAGGCACGGTCGGAAGACCGACACCGACTCACGAACGATTCGACGCATTTACATCCACTCCAACTCTCCCTTGGCCCGAGCCGACGCATCCATGACGCGCAGCAGCACGAGTCCTGCGGCGCCGTATCCCAAGGCCATTGCAATCAGCACGCCACAGGAGAGCAGGGCGTCCCGAATGTCACCGAAAATCAGAGCGTCACGGAGCCCGCGGATCAACCAGGTGGTGGGAAGGAATCCAGATAGCCACTGTGCCCAACCGGGGAGCAAGTGAACCGGATAGGCGGTGCCGGCGAGAACACCTGATGCCGAGGCGAAGAGCGCCACGAGGAGACGAGATTCGCGGTATCTCAGGACGGCGGCCGCCCAAGGTATGGCGACCGCGATCGTCGCCAATATGCCGCAGAGCAGAACGATCGCGGCCGGGCCGACGTGGGGTTCCACCGGGAACCTGAACGTCGCCCAGGCGATGCCAAACGCTCCCGCCGCCATAAGCGTGGGCGCCAGCGCCCGTCCGATCGATCCGCCGCAAACCAAGACGACACGCGCGGTGGCCGATGACCAGAGGGTTGGAAGCGTACCGAGACTTCGATCCGAGCTGAGGTTGTTGGACAAATCCACAAAGAGAAAGCCGGTCCACACGAATGTCGTTGAGCCGATGACCGCATAGGCAAGATATGCGTCAGTTCCGGTTAGACGAGTGAACCGTTCGAGTGCTTCGCCGTTTGGACCAGCCAGAGCAATCGTGGCAAGTGCCGTGGGCAAGACGAATTGAGCTAACGCGACAGCGCTCGAAAACGTGAAGAACGGGTGACGGCGGTCAATCCGCCATCCCTTGCGAACGAGCGCCAGAAAGGCCCAGACCTGCGACCGCATTCCCGGGGCGCTAGCGTTCAACAAAGGGGCGCTCGATGCGTGAGCCGGTGATGGCGATGTAGGCGTCTTCCAGGTCGGGTTCGCGGAGGCGGGCTTGCTCAACGACGATTCCCTGGCTGACCAGCGCGCTGGTCAGGGCCTCGCTGCTGCGCCAGCCTTGCGGCGCTCGAGCGGCGACGGCGAACTCGCGATCCCTGTTGACCTCACCCCACCAGAGGCCATCGGACCCGATGACCGCTTTGGCTGTGGCCAGATCGCCGCGCAGGAGGAGGTCCAGGCGCGGCACTTCGCCGGCCTGCCGGATGAGGTCCGCCGGCCGGCCTTCGGCAACCAGCATGCCGCGCTGGATGATCCCGACGCGGTCGCAGATCTGCTCGGCTTCGTAGAGGTTGTGGGTGGTGAGCAGGATGGCGGTGCCCGACTCGGCAATTTGACGGATGAGATGACGCGCCTCGCGGGCGGCGACGGGGTCGAGGGCGGCGGTGGGCTCATCGAGCAGGAGCACCGGCGGCTCGTGCAGGGTGGCGCGGGCGAGGTTGAGGCGCTGTTTCATGCCAGTGCTGTAGGTCTCGACGAGGTCGTCCATTCGATCCTGCAGGCCGAATTGTTGGGAGGCTGCCGTGATTCGCTCGGCGAGACGCTCCCTGGGCATGAATGACAGCGTGCCGAAGAGTTCGAGGTTTTCGCGGCCGGAGAGTCGCCAGTACATCCCGCGCTCGCCGGCGAAGAGGACGCCGATATTGCGGCGCACCTGACGCGCCGACCGGACCACGTCGAAGCCAGCCACCGAGGCGCTGCCGGAGGTTGGTTCCAGCAGAGTGGCGAGCATCTTGACGGTGGTGGTCTTGCCTGCACCGTTTGGGCCCAGCAGGCCGAAGCAATGGCCGGAGGCAATGTCCAGGTTCAGGTCGTTGACGGCGACGATGCGCGCAGGCTCCGCGGGCTCGGCCCGGAATCGCGGGAGGAGTCCGCGAACGCCCCGGCGCACCCGAGGCTCGAAGACACGGGTCAGCGACCGTACCGACACGGCCGGCAACTGTGAACTCATGTGCGGAAGGTCGCTTTCCGTCCGCGCTTCGTTGCGCGGTCGGTTAGCCGCCTCCGCCGCCGCCGGCGCGCACGCCGGCCTCGGTCATGGGAGCCGGGTCCAGAGCGTCGGCGAGTTCTTGTGCGGACAGGTCGGTCAAGCGGGCCGCCACGACCGGGATTGTCTCGCCGGTGGCTACCGCCTGCTTGGCGATTTCGGCGGCGGCGGCATAGCCGATCTTGGGCGCCAACGCAGTGGCCAGCATCGTGTTGCGCTCCAGCCAATAGCGCAACATCTCGTCGTCGGTTTCGAGGCCGTCCACCCCCTTGCGGGCGAAGGCCAGTGAGCCCGTGGCCAGGATCTCGATGGACTGGCACAGGTTGTGCGCGATGAGCGGCATCATCACGTTCAGTTCCAGTTGTCCGGCCGTTACCGCCGAGGCGATCGCCAGGTCGTTGCCCTGCACCTGGAAGCAGATCATATTCAGGCACTCGGCCATGACCGGGTTGATCTTGCCGGGCATGATCGAGGATCCCGGCTGCACGGGCGGCATGCGCAATTCCGAAATGCCCGTGCGTGGTCCAGAACCCAGCAGGCGGAAGTCGTTGGCGATTCGGTTCAAGTCGAGCGCCAGGGTGCGAAGGGCGCCGGAAAGTTGAGCAAACCGGCCCATGCTCTGCATCGCGTAGAAATAGTCGGTGGACTGGCGGACTTTGAACCCGGTTAGGTCGGCGATGACATCGACGACCTGCGACTGATAGGCAGGCTCGGCATTCAACCCGCTACCAACGGCTGTGCCGCCCAGGCTCAGTTCGAGGCTCGGGTCTGTGGCTTCGCGGATGGCGGCGGCGTTGCGTCTGACAGCTTCCGCATAGGCACCGAACTCCTGGCCCAGGCGGACCGGTGTGGCGTCCTGCAGGTGGGTTCGGCCCGACTTGACGATGCCGTCCCACGCCGTGGCCTTGGCCTGCAGGCTCTCGGCCAGGACGTCGAGGGAGTCATAGAGGTCCGGCAGCAGCTTCAGCGCGGCCAGCGCGATCGCCGTGGGGATCACATCGTTGGTGGACTGCGCCATGTTGACGTGGTCGTTGGGGTGAATCGGGTCGTAGCTGCCGCGCGGCCGACCGAGCAGCTCATTGGCGCGATTAGCCAGTAGCTCGTTGGCGTTCATGTTGTGCGATGTGCCGGCGCCGGCCTGGAAGACATCGACCACGAATTGATCGGCGTGCCGGCCGTCCAGCACCTCGTCGGCGGCTCGAACGATGGCGTCAGCCAGATCACCGTCAAGCCGGCCCGTCTGCTTGTGCGCCACGGCAGCAGCCTTCTTGATGAGGACGGTGGCCCAGACGAAGGCGTGGTGCGGCGGAAGTCCGCTGATCGGAAAGTTCTCGACCGCGCGCTGCGTCTGCACACCGTAGAGCGCCGATTCCGGGACTTGCAGTTCGCCCAGTGGGTCTTTCTCGGTTCGCGTTTGCATTGATTTCTGCTCCTTTGCGTCCGTGTGAAGGGATCAGTCAGTGAGCGCGTCCAGGCCGCGGATCGGGCTCAAGTCAACTCCCTTGCCCTGGGTCAGCACCTGGAAGCGGCCGAGGTCAGTCGGTGAGACGAGTTGAAATACGGCTTCGCGTTCGGCTCGATAGGTTGCCAGGGTGACGTCAGGTCGCTCCTGGAATCTTACGAGGTGGTCGCCGATGCCGAGTGCAGCCAGGAAGTCGGCCTGCTGGCCCATTCGGTAGCAGCCGAATCCTTGGGACCGGCCCACATCAATCAACTGCGTAAAGTTCACGTGGGCGGTCAGGTCCGCAGATCCGGGGTTGGCGAGAACGTCGTCGGAGGCTCGGTGGCGACGGTAGGCCAGCAGGGTGCCGGCAGCCAGGCGCTCCGAGTGCAGCAACGCGCTGACGGCGCCATAGTCAATGGTCGTCATAACGACGTGCGAAGCGAGTCGGGCGGCGTGCCGGAAGATCTGCTCGATTCCCTGCCGGACTTCGATGCGACCGCCCATCGGCGTGCCCGATGCGTACCGGTTGGCGTAGGCCCGAATTTCCTCAGGCGCAGGCTGGTCCGCGAATACCCATCCTTCGCTCTCGACAGCCACGCACTCCTCCACCCAGCCGTCAGTCGCCCGGCGGGCCAGGCGTACGGGAAGAGCATCAAAGAACTCGTTGGAGATGATGGCGGTGGCGGTCGCTGCTGGAACGTCAACAATCGACGCGTAGAGGGAGTCCAGCGCATCCGCGGTCTGCGCGGCCGGCGCCCGCTCGACGCCGACATAAGCGAGGCCCTTGCCCCACGAATAGTTGGCGGCCGCCTGGCGGATCTGATCCGCGAGGCGACCGTCGGCCGCGCCAAGCTCAACGACGCGAAAGGGGTCCGGCTGTCCCAGGACCCGCCAAACGTCACCAAGGTGAGTCGCCAACAACTGACCGAACAGGGATGGATGCACACTGACGCTCGTGAAATAGTCCGCGTACGGTGCGTCGCCGCTCGTATAGAAGCCGTCGCACTTGTCGTAGAGCGCGTGTTCCATGAACACGCTGAACGGCAGAAGCCCCTGACGGTTGGCATGCGCTTGAAGACGCTGCGATAGGGCGTTGGCAGACGTCACGGGATGCCGGTCAGGAGTTGGGGGCCTTGAAGGTGCTGGCCACGCCAAGGCAAGGACCGCAGCTTGCAGATTCCGACACGGGACAGCCCGGGCCGAGGAAACGCCGAACGTACCCTGGATTCGCGCCCTCTGCGGCCGAGTCGCCGCCTGGCCGCCCGACTATTGCAGCGCGGACATCGCGTAAATGAACGCGATGAAGACGAAGAGGACCAGCCCCCAAACTACGATTGGGATGCCGAGAAAGCTCCCGCTGCTTCCAGGCGAGGCTTGGGCTGGGCGCTGGCGTGCGCGTTCGCGCTCGGTGCGGTCGCGCAGGCGGCGAAGGTTCTCGCTGATCTGAGGTGCGAACCGGCTCGGTTCATCACGTTCGGTCGCGGGTTCAGCAGGTTTGCTCGACGATTCGGCCGTACTTTCCTGGTCTTCGGGTCGGGGCAACTTGGCCCCGCAATTGATGCAGAGCCAAGCGCCCTCGGTGTTCTGGTGATCGCACTCTTGGCAGCGCATGGCACTCCGGTCTGGCCCGTGAGTTGCAGGTAATGATTCATGCTAGCACCAGGCCGAAGTTGCGCCATCGGCCGGAGGGCCCGGGTGGGCGAGATCTGGCCATCCCGCCGGCGTCCTGTTCGCAGCGTCCGTCTCCGTATACTCAGTTCCGGCGCCCGTCGATCTAGGTTGCGCCAATTCCAAACCGTCGGGAGAAGTTGAGGCGTGCCGACCTACGAATACGAGTGTTCCGACTGCGGCAATCGGTTTGAGGTGTTTCAGAGCTTTAGCGACGATCCGCTGACCACTTGCGAGGTATGTGGCGAAACGCTGAAAAAAGTGTTTCATCCTGCCGGCATCATCTTTAAGGGCAGCGGCTGGTACGCAACCGATAGCCGGTCCGAGTCTGAGCGAAAGAAGTTCAAGGACGACGGCAAACCGCCCGAGACCTCCGATTCCAAACCTGTGAAGGCAAACGGAGCGAAGAGCAACGGGAGCGCCTCAGACGGCGCTGCCAAGGCCAGCGCGTCCGCCGCGGGATCCGAGAAGGCCTCGGGCTCCGGAGACAGCTCCAGTTAGCCTGTTCGGCTAACGCTGACGCGAGTTCAGGAGATGCGTGCGGTAGTTCAGCGTGTCGCAAGGGCTTCGGTTCACATCGGCGGCCACGAGTACGCCTCGATCGGTCACGGGCTTCTGCTTCTGGCTGGCGTCGCGAGGGACGACGACGACGCGGACGTGACATACCTGGCCGACAAGGTGGCGAATTTGCGAGTGCTGGCGGACGAGGCTGGCCGCATGAACCGCTCGCTGCTTGACACCGACGGGGAGGTGTTGTTGGTCTCGCAGTTCACCTTGCTTGCCGATACGCGCAAGGGCCGTCGACCAAGCTTCACCGGCGCGGAAGCGCCCGATCGCGCGGCCGAATTGATTGATGATCTGGGAACGGCGCTGACTGCTCGAGGCGTTCCGGTACGTACGGGCCGATTTCAGGCTGAAATGGCAGTCGAATTGGTCAACGACGGGCCAGTGACCATCATCATCGACAGCCAGGACCGCCGCAGGCCGCGTCGGCAGGCGTAGGACGCCTACATGAACCGCCGGTCACGCCAATCCACGAAACACGCGGTGCGAATCGTGCACGGTGCCGACGAGGTGCGGTGCACGCTGCTGGCACGCTCGCCGGACCTCGTCACCATTGACGAATCGGCTGTACGGGCGGCCTCGAGAGTCTTCGGCGAAACGCTGACTCCGGTTGGGTTCGTTGAGCGTGTTATCCGCGAGGTTCGGGACGACGGCGACGAAGCCATACGACGCATCGCCTTGGCCCTTGGCGACTACGTGGGCCCGTCGTTCGAAATCTCGTCTGCGGAACTGGCCGAGGCCGATCGTAGGGTCAAACCCGCCTTGCGAGCTGACATTGAACTCGCGGCCGAGCGGATTCGTGCCTATCACGAGCGCGAGATGCCCGTCGGATTCGACCTTCCCGATCTGGGTGTCGGCCAGCAGTGGGTGCCAGTGGACCGGGCAGGTCTGCATGTGCCGGGACAAGCGGCGCCACTGGTTTCCAGCCTGCTCATGGCCGCGGTACCGGCGCGGGTGGCCGGGGTAGGCGAGGTTGTGATGGCCACGCCGGTTCGGTCCGAGGGCATTGCACCGGCACTGGCGGCCGCGGCCAACGCGGCCGATGTTGACCGTGTATTCGGACTGGGCGGCGCCCAGGCCATCGCCGCCCTGGCGCTGGGAACTCAGACCACACCCCGCTGCGATGTGATCGTGGCTCCCGGCAACGCCTGGGTGATGCTTGCAACCCGTGCGCTCTATGGCGTGGTTGGCGTCGACTTGCTCCCGGGCCCGACCGAAACGCTGGTGATTGCCGACGCAGCGGCCGACGCCGCGGAAGTAGCCGCCGACCTGATTGCCCAGGCCGAGCATGGCGGACCGGCCAGTCCCATTGCGCTGACGACCGACGCCGCGTTTGCGGCCGACGTAGCACGAGAAGTTGCGGCGCAACTGGAATCGTTGCCGCGCGCGGAGGTGGCGTGGGACAGCTTCGAGCGGCGCGGCGGCGTGGGTGTAGTTGACGATCCCGTGCAGGCCGTCGAACTCTCCAACGCATACGCGCCGGAGCACCTGTGCCTGCTGGTAGACGATCCCGAAGCGTTATTGCCGCATGTACGACATGCAGGTGGTGTGTTCCTGGGCAGCGCGTCACCCGAGGTCCTGGGCGACTACGTGGCGGGACCCAGCCACATCATGCCCACGGGTGGAACAGCTCGCTTCGCTTCGCCCGTGGGTGTGCGTTCATTCCTAAAGGCGGTATCCGTCGTGCGCCTGTCGGCAGACCGAGCGGCGGCGTTGGCCCCGGTGGCAGCGCGCCTTGCCCGGGCCGAAGGACTGGAAGGCCACGCCCGAGCTGCGGAGCGCCGGGCTTCCTCCTGACTACAATGCCGAGATCCCTGTCGAAGCGAGATTGCCATGGCTGAACGGCGCGCCAGCGTCACGCGTACCACGTCCGAGACCGAAGTTGACGCCACGGTCGCGATTGACGGCGATGGCGACTTTGGCGGCGCGACGGGCATTGGGTTCCTGGATCACATGCTGGCGCAGCTTGCCCGGCACGGCCTGTTCAACATCGAGGTGAACGCCACGGGCGACCTCCACATTGACGCGCACCACACCGCCGAAGACGTGGCGATCGTGCTGGGCCGCGCGTTCAACGACGCCTTGGGCGACCGGCAAGGCATTCAGCGCATGGGCGACGCCACCGTGCCAATGGACGAAGCGCTGGCTCACGTGGCAGTGGACTTGGCCGGGCGCGATTTCTCGGCCTTCGACGGGGACTTCAGGCAGGACAGAATCGGCGGCCTGGAGACCAGCCTGTTGCCGCACATCATCGGATCGCTGGCCCGCCACATGGGTGCGGCGATTCACGTCCGCGTGCTGGCCGGCGACGACGACCACCACAAGGCCGAGGCCATCTTCAAGGCACTGGCACGGGCCCTGGACCAGGCGACGTCGCTGGATCCGCGCCGGGCCGGCGCCGTGCCCAGCACAAAGGGCACGTTAACCGACTGACGTGAGCGATCAGTCCGCTGGTCGCCACCCTCGTCTCGACCACTTGCTGGTACGCCGCGGCCTGGCACGGAGCCGCAGTTCGGCTCGTCAACTGGTCAAGGATGGATTGGTCGTCGTTGCCGGTCGCATCGAGACCCGGCCGGGACGACGCCTCAGCGTCGATGCACGGATTGAGCGGCGCGGCGACTCCAGCGACTATGTAAGCCGAGGCGGACGAAAGCTGGCGACAGCCCTTGGGCACTTTGGTCTCGGGGTGGACGGAGCTATTGCCCTCGACGTGGGGGCGTCAACCGGAGGATTTACCGACTGTCTGCTGCAGGCAGGCGCCGAGCAGGTCACGGCGGTGGACGTGGGGCGCGATCAACTTGCTCCGAGCTTGAGGACGGATGCGCGGGTACGTGTACGTGAACGCACCGACGCTCGCGACCTGCCGCGACTTGATCCGTCGCCCGACATTGTGGTGGTGGACGTCTCATTCCTTCGACTGAGAGACGTGTTGCCGGCGGTGCTGACCGCAGCGCCGCACGCCCGGTGGGTCGTGGCGCTGCTCAAGCCGCAATTCGAGCTACCTGGACAGCACGTTCCTCGTGACGGCGTCATAAAAGACCGGCGGGTGCGGAACGAAGTGCTTCTCGACTTTCTTTCCTGGGCGACGCGGCAGGGCATGTGTGTCGCCGGTTCCGTGGTCAGCGCACTTCCAGGTGGCGATGGCAACCAGGAGACCTTCGTCTTACTGCGGCCGCCTCGACGTAGCGACTATGATGAATGCGACGGCGATGTAGCGAGTGGCTGATGCGGGTTGCCCTGCTGTTTCAGCCGCGCATTGAGGCGTCCGTCGCCCATGCACAGCGCACCCAGCAACAGCTCTCGTGTCGAAGCCTGGACGCTTGGTGCGTGTCGTCCTGGGAGATCACCGAGCGACCCGACGACCTGGCAAGCGCCGACCTTGTGGTCACGTTCGGGGGCGACGGCACGTTGCTCCGGGCCGCCCGCGCGGCGGCGCCGCACGGGGCGACCTGTATCGGCGTCAACTACGGGCGCCTCGGATTCCTGACCGAGTTCACACCGGACGAATTCGACAGACGCCTTGACGCGATGCTGAACGGCGACTACTGGATTGAGGAACGGGTCTTAATCGACTGGACGCACCACGACGGAAACGGCGTCGTTGCCTCGGGACTGGCCGCCGGCGACGTGGTCGTTGGGCGCGGGCGCATGGCGCGCGTCGTCGAAGTCGAGGTACGCATCAACGGCGTGGTGCTTACGACCTATACCTCGGACGGAGTGATTGTGGCCACCCCGACGGGCACAACCGGATACGTGCAGGCGGCCGGCGGACCGGTACTGCACCCCGAAGTTCGCGACCTGGTGATGACTCCACTGGTTCCGTTTCTTACTCCCGCGAACTCGATCGTGGTTGGCCTTGATGAGCGCGTCGAATTGACGACCTATACAACCCACGAGGCAACACTCTCGATTGACGGCCAGACTGATCAACTGCTGGGCTCGGGTGACCGAGTGGTCTGCCGTGCATCTGAACACCTGGCCCGCTTCGCGAGGTTTCGCGAAAGCGACTACTTCTACGCCACGCTGGCCGAGAAAATGCGCTGGCGAGTTCCGCGAGAGATGCCGCGTCCGATTCACGGGTCCGGCTAGGCCCGGTGCTCAGGCACCTAAGCGTTCGGGACTTCGCGCTGATTGATGCGGTGGATCTTGCGCTGGAACCCCGGCTGAACGTCCTGACGGGGGAAACGGGCGCGGGAAAGTCAATCCTGATTGACGCGCTGGCGCTCGTACTTGGGCGTCGAGCTCACCCGGCCGATGTCCGCTCGGGTGCTCCCAGCGCGTTTGTCGAGGCTGTCTTCGACACGACGCCGAGTCGGGCCGTCGCTGTCTTGGACTCCTATGGCGTCGACGTTGATGAGTCGCTGATTGTGTCGCGCGAAATCCGGGGGGCAGGCCGATCGACCGCGCGAGTCAACGGGCGGGCAGTCCCCGTACGCGCGCTGGCGGAGTTGGGCCGGACGTTGGTTGACGTGCACGGTCCGAGCGAGCACCAGTCACTATTTCGCCGTTCGCAGCAGCTTGAATACCTGGATCGGTTTGCCGGACTGACGCCGCAGCGCACGGCGGTAGCCGTAGTGACGCGCGAACTGCGCGCTACCCGTCGCGAGGCCGATGAGCTTCAGCGCAACGCAAGGGAGACCGCACGCGAGATCGATCTGCTGACGTTTCAGGTCGACGAGATTGACTCGGCGGAACTAACGGAGGGTGAGGACGAGCAACTGCGGGCTGCTCGGCTGCTGTTGGCGAATGCGGAGCGTCTGCAAAGCCTGGCTAGCCGGGCGGCCGGTCAACTCCAGGGCGAGGCTCTGGGTCCGGCACCCGACGTCTTCGGAGCCACCCGCGAGGCGGCGGATGCGATGGCTGCGCTGGACCCGGGCGTGCGACCGCTGGCCGAACAGGCCGCGCAACTCCAGGAGTTGGCCTCTGACCTGGCACTGTCCCTGCAGTCGTACGCCGAAATCGTGGAATCCGATCCGGCGCGTCTACGGCAGATCGACGATCGTCTGAACCAGATTGAGGCGCTCATCCGAAAGTACGGTGACACGCCGGCTGACGTTGTCGCCTACGGGGAGACCGCACGTGCGCGACTGCAGGAGATCGATCGTGGCGACGCACGAATCGAGGAGCTGCGTGAGCACGCGGCCAGGCTGGAAGACCGCTTGCTTCCGGCCGTAGCTCGCTTGTCGGCGGAGCGTCGGCGGGCGGCATCGGACCTGGCGAACGCCGTGTCCGAGCAGTTGGCCGATCTGAATATGCCCTCGGCCGAGTTCCAGGTCATGCTGCGTCACCAGCCCGACCCGGCAGGCCTCACGCTCGAGGACGAACCTGAGCCGGTCGCGTTCGACGATTCCGGCATCGATCAAGTCGACTTCCTGCTGAGCGTGAACACCGGCCAGCCGCTGCGGCCGCTGGCTGACGTGGCGTCCGAAGGCGAGCGTTCGCGAATCCTGCTGGGGCTGAAGGTGGTCCTGGCGAAGGTTGATCAGACTCCGACGTTGGCTTTTGACGAAATCGATGTCGGCGTGGGTCCACGGGCCGGCGACATCGTTGGCCAAAAGCTCGCGGCGCTGGCCGCGTGGCGCCAGGTGCTGTGCATCACGCACCTGGCGCCGGTGGCGGCATTCGGCGATACGCACTTCGTGGTGACGAAGTCGGATCTTGAAGGAGCAACAACAACCGGTGTCTCACGGGTGGATGGGTACCAGGTTGTGGAGGAAATCGCCGCCATGAGTGGAGCATCGACGACCGCCGGTCGGCGGGTGGCTCGCGATCTGATGGCCGCAGCCCGATCCTGGAAGCACGAGGCAT
The DNA here is from genome assembly GCA_022821645.1 of Chloroflexota bacterium. Lineage (GTDB taxonomy): Bacteria > Chloroflexota > UBA11872 > UBA11872 > UBA11872 > UBA11872. Next base: position 24,364 of record JAJEDE010000009.1, on the reverse strand, counting down.
GATTGTCCAAGCGGACCCGACAGCGGCCGGCCTCGGCGTCGCTACTGAGACATATGAACCGTCAGGTGCCTGGATGCCGGCGCGACGGCCGTACCAAAACCCGCCCGCTTCGCAGGTCTGTCGTGGCGCCGCGTAGGCCCGCCGTGGAGTTTCATGCGAGTTGAACTTGCGCCCCTGATTCCGCGCGGCGTTTCGTGGCCGGCCTTCCGCGCGACGGCGTATGAGTCCGACGCCTTCGGGCAGCGCCTCATCCCACTGGCCCGGCGATGGCAGCGTCACCAAACCCTGCGGTCGGCACCGCGCATGCTGGCGATCAGCTTTAGTACTGGTCTGCTGGTGGTGCTTGGCGCCACGGCGCTGGGATGGTCGCAACTCGTGATTGGCTTGGCTCTGGTCGCGGTCTTGACTCCCCTTGTCGTGTTGGCGATGCGTGCCCTGGTGGCGCCGCCACCGCTCAGCGCGGCACTGGCCTACGACCGGCGTCTTGCGATGTTCGAGCGCCTGTCCACGGCAGTCGTCGGTTCGCAGGCCGATGAACACATGCGCGATCTACAGCGGCAGGACGCGTTGCGGGCCCTGGCCGGAGTCAATGCAAGTCGTGCGTTTCCCTACCGGGTGCCCCGCAGCGAATTGGGACTTCTGGCAATCGCCGCCGTGGGCCTGGCCGCTGGCTTGCTGGCCGTGACCGCCAACGTATTGCCCGGCGTTGGCAGACAGGGGCCGGTCTCGTCGCTGGCGGAGGAGTTGGGCACCACCGTCGATGACACTGCGCCGGCGCTCGCGGACCCGGCCGTGCTGGCCCAGATCGACCAGATTCGCGCCGCCATGGCTGAGCTTGAACGCCAGCGCGACCCCGAGTCCGCGCCCGCCGCCATGGCCGCTCAGGCAGCCGGTGAGGCGTTGCGGCGGACAGCCGAAGGCCGCCGTCTTGGGCGCGCCCTCGACAGCGGCGACTTCCAGGCCGCCGCGGGCGAAGCCCGTGAACTGGGCGAGCAGATCTCCGGGATGAACAGCACGCGCCAGGATGAGTTGGCCGCAGGCTTGCGAGAGGCGTCCAGACGCGCCGAGGGCCTGGACGAGGGACTGGCGAATCAACTTCGCGCGGCAGCCGAAGCCTTGGAGCGGGGGCAACTGGCTGACGCCCGCAGCGCGCTGGCACAACTGGCCCAGGAAATCGAAGCCGTGGGAGCCACGGTCAACGCTGACCGCGGAATCGAAGCGCAACTCGATCAGCTTGCGCGACAGCTTGCCAGAGCCGAAGCCTCGGCCGGAGCAAGCGCATCCGGCACCGAAGGCGACTCGAGCGCAGACGCGCCTGCGAGCTCGGCTGCGGCCGCCGCGCAGGCCGAGGCGGGCGCCGAGGCGGCAGCCGGATCACAGGGCGGCGGGGATTCCGTCGTCAGCGGACGCGCGCTGGAGGGCACGCTGGAGACCCTGGCGCCCGAGCAGCGACTAAACGTGGAGGGCCAACTCGAGATCGTTGAAATCAAACCCACCGAGGAGGGCGCCGAGATGGTCGAGCGTCCAATCCTGGAACTTGGATCCGGCGGCTCGTCCGGATTCGAGGCCTCGGCGGGCGACCGCGGATACGCCGTTGGGCGGCCAGACGTCGCTCGCAGCGTGCCACTCGATATGCTGCCAATGTTGGATCGTTACTTCAGAGAACGGTGAGTACTGCCGTTAACGGGTCGGACGCGACCAAAGAACTCGCCCGGGCGTTTCGCGACCAGGCCACTGCCGTCATCGACGAGGTGGGGAAACTCATCGTCGGCCATCGCCAGATTGTGCGAGACACCGTCGTGTGTCTCATCGCCGGCGGCAACGTCTTGATTGAGGGCGTGCCTGGACTGGGCAAGACCGAACTCGTGCGGGCGCTCGGTCGAGCCATCGACTTGCGCTTCAGCCGAATCCAGTTCACGCCCGACCTGATGCCAGCCGACATTACCGGTACGAATGTGGTCGTCGACGGGACTGACGGGCAACGGGCGTTTCGATTCGAACCTGGGCCTGTGTTCGCAAACTTGGTGCTGGCCGACGAAATCAACCGTGCCACGCCAAAAACCCAGGCGGCGCTGCTGGAAGCGATGCAGGAGCGCCAGGTTAGCGTGGCTCGCGAGGTGCACGTGCTTGATCCGCCGTTCTTCGTGATGGCTACGCAGAACCCCATCGAGATGGAAGGCACCTACCCACTGCCCGAAGCGCAAGTCGACCGTTTCATGTTCAAGCTGGTGGTGGGCTACCCCACGGCAGGGGAACTCAGCGAGATTCTGGACCGCACAACCGGGGCGGCGCAGCCTGACATCGCCCGAGTAGCCACAGGCGACGACTTGCTGGCGATGGGAGCATTTGCCCGGCGCGTGGCCATCGCCCCGCACGTCGGGAGTTACGTGGTTGACCTCGTCAAGTCCACGCACCCACAGGATCCCACCGCGCACGAGTTGACTCGGCAATACGTACGGTACGGCTGCTCGCCGCGCGCCGCCCAGGCCATGGTGCTGGCCGCCAAGGTCTACGCCATGCTCGATGGGCGCTTCAACGTCGGATTTGACGACATTCGCGCCGCGGCCCGGCCCTCGATGCGCCATCGGCTGCTCCTTAACTTTGAGGCCGAGGCCGACGCGATTCCGGCGGAGCACATTCTGGATGCCATCCTCATGTCAACCCGCCGGGCAGGTGACTGACCGGACGGCTGGCGAGGTTCTCCCGGCACTGGCGCCGGATGCGGCGCTCCGCGCCAAGCTGGCCAACCTCTCGTTCGTTTCCCAGCGCCCGCACGGTCACTTACACACCGGCGGGCGGCGCAGCCGGGCCACCGGCTCATCGCTTGAATTTGCCGACCACCGGTCGTATAGCCCGGGCGATGACTACCGGCAGATCGACTGGAACATCTATGCCCGCACCGACGAGTTGTTCGTGAAGGTCCGCGAGTCGGAAGAGACGCTGGTCGTCCATCTGCTATTAGACGTCAGCGGTTCAATGGCGTCCGGCACGCCCGCGAAACTGGACACGGCACGGGCCGTGCTGGCCGCGCTTGGCTGGACGGCACTTGCCAGTCGCGACGTGGTTGCGGGAGCCGCGCTCGGCGACGATCTCGTCCAGACATTCGCGCCGAGGCAAGGGGAAGCTTACGTCGCCCGTCTGTTCGAGTTCCTTGAGCGCCAACAACCGTCGGGCCAGACCGCGCTTGCGCGCGCCGTTTCCGCCTACAACGCCCGCGCCCTTCCGCACGGAGTGGCGGTGCTGGCCTCCGACCTCCTTGCCCCTGACGCGCCTCGAGCCATTGGGGCGCTTGCTCAGCGCGGGCATGAGGTGACGGTGATCCACGTGCTTGACGAAGAGTTCGTCAGTCCAGCATTTGCCGACGAGGTTGAGCTGGTGGACGCCGAGGGTGGTGACGCCCTGGAAGTGCTCGGCGACGTGGAGCTCTTGCGCGCCTACCGTCAGGCCATCGGCAACTGGACGAGTGACTTGCAGCGATTCTGTCACCGCCGGCACGTTCGCTATGTGCCGATCCGATCGAGTTGGGCAGTGGAGGATGTCGTGCTGCGACGCCTGCGCGAGCACGGAACACTGGCGTGACGTGGGCCGCGCCGCTCGCCTTTGCGTGGACGGGTCTGGCCGTTGCGGTGTTGGCGTTCTTTCTGCTGCGTCCGCGCCGTCAGCGCATTGTTGTGGCCTCGCTGCTCGTGTGGCGGCGCACGATTCACGCACGGGCCGACGACACCTGGCTGGCCTGGCTACGCCGGCACGCTCTTCTTCTGCTTCAGTTGCTGGCCATCGCGGTATTCGCGCTCGCGCTGGCGCGACCCGAGCGTCCGGCAACGGTGGAACTAGGACCTCGGGTTGCCGTGGTGATGGACGTTTCAGCGTCGATGGCGATAACCGACGCCAGTGGGACACCGCGGATGGCGCGTGCCCGGGACGAAGCCAGCGCGTTCGTGGATTCCCTTGGCGACGACCGGAGGGTGTCGCTGATTACCGCGGGGGCGGTTCCGCGAACCCTCGTGGCGCAGTCAAGCGACCGAGCCGAAGTGACCCGCTTACTCAGCGGGATTGAGCCTGAGGTTTCGCCCGGGCGTCTCGAGGCGGCGTTGAACATGGCGCGCTCGCTGGCGAATCCGGCGGCGGGCGGCATCGTGGCGCTCTTCACGGACCAAGCGCCACTCCCGGATGCCAATCCTGCCTACGCCGGGGTCCAGGCAGTTGTCGTCGGGGAGCCGGCGCCAAACGTTGCACTGGCGTCATTTCAGGTGAGGCGACGCCTCGATCGGCCCGACGCGGTGCAGGGCGTCGTCGCAGCCCGAAACGAGGGCACGTCGGATGCGGCAGCCGAGGTCCTGTTGACGGTGGGCCGCGGCTCGCCGACGAGCCGGGCGGTCAGCCTGCCGGCGGGAGCACACGAGATCCTGGTCTTCGATGACCTCCCCGTCGCGGCGGGCTATCAGGCCGAGATTCGCGCACCCGATGACGGTCTCTCAGCCGACAACCTGGCGTTCGCTTCGCTGGACGAGCCGTCACGACTCTCAATCGTGGTCGTGGGCGATGAGCCCTGGCCAATCGTTCGGGCATTGCAAGCCGTGCCCGCGGTGACAGCGCAGGCCATGGCCGTCGACGCATACGACCACGAGAGCAGCTTCGCGGACTTCTACGTGTTCCAGGGGTTCGCACCCGAGTTACTGCCCGCAGCCTCGGCCGTGTTCGTCCGGCCTCCGGCCGTTCCAGCCCTTGAGCTTGATGCGCCAACAAATGCCCAGACGCGTCCGCTGGCGGTGGCGAACAGCCCGCTCCTGAACTCGATCGATGTTGGCGACTTGGTGTCCGGCTCGGATGTGACCTACATGCCTCCGGACTGGGCGCAGGTTGACTTGCGTGTGGGCGACCGTGCCCTGCTCGCACACGGGGTCGTTGATGGTCGGCGCACCGCCGTGGTCGGATTCGACATGGCCGGTCCTGGAGTTAGCCAGGCGCCCTGGTATCCCGTGTTCTGGTCGAACGTCGTACGTTGGGCCGATCCATTTACACCCTTGCCCGACGGAGCCCAACTGGAGCCCGGGCGACCGGCACGGCTGGTCGCGCATCCGCGAGCCGATCGACTCACGGTTACGAATCCGGGCGGAGACACCACCGAATTCACCGTGCCGCAGCCGGCAGTCCTCAATGTGACCGTACCCGGCGCCTATACGGTTCGCCAGTTCGTGGGCCAAGAGCTGGTGGCTCAAACGTCAATCAACTTTGCCCCGGGTCTGGCTACTCGGTCCGGACTAGCCGTCGCTCCCGCCGGACCGGTCGCGGCGGACGACTCGGCCCAGGTGATCCAGGATCAGATTGAGCTGTGGCCGTGGGTGGCCGCGCTGGCGCTGACGCTCCTGATTGTCGAGTGGTGGATCTTTCACCGCGTACGGGGAGTCCGCTGACTCGTGGTTCTGGAACGTCCGTGGCTGCTCGTCTTGCTGATAGCGCTTCCTGCCGCGATTTGGCTGACGTCGCTCAGCGTCACGCGGCTGTCCCGAATCCGACTGGGGCTGGCGACCCTACTGCGCCTGGTCGGGCTAACCGCAATCGTGCTTGCCCTGGCCGGATTCGCCTTCGGACAAGATACGCAGCCCGCCACGGTCTTTGTGGTCGATACGTCCGACAGCGTGCTCTTGGCCGAGCGGTCAAACGCCCACGCCGTAATTGACTCCTTTATTCGTGCGTTCGGGGCCGACGCGCCTGTGGGGGTGGTCCAATTCGGTGCGAGCACCGCGGTGCTCGCCGCGCCGCAGCGCCTGGACGAGGCCCCGCCGCTTCGCTCCGATCTTCCCGGACGAGAAAGCAACTATGAGGCCGGGCTTCTGACCGCGCTCGGCCTGCTCGATCCCGACGCCGGCGGGCAGCTTGTGCTCCTATCCGACGGCGCGGGCGCCGGAGCCGGGTTCGAGTCGGCCGTTCAGACCGCCGCCGCCCGCGGCGTTCCGATTTCCGTCCTACCCGCGGCGACAACACGCGGCGCAGACCTCGTGGTTCAGGCCGTCGACGTTCCGGACATCGTCCACAGCGGCGTAGCGATTCAGGCGCGCGTTCGCATCGCCTCCCAGCGACGTACCACGGCGCGCCTGCGCCTTTGGGATGGTGAACGACTGATCAGCGACGGTCCCATCATCGTTGCCACCGGCACCCGCACGTACGGTGTGGAGCTGGCGGGTCTTTCAGCCGGGTTTCACCGACTGCGAGCTGAGCTCCTGGAGGACGCCGACCCGCGGCTGGCCAACAACGTTGCAGAGACGTTCATTAAGGTGGCCGAGCCCGGACAAGTCCTGACCATCGGTGAAACGTCACAGGTCCGGGCGGTGTTGCGGGCTGCGGATTTCGAGGTTCGGGAAGTGGCGCCAAGCGCGCTTGCCGGCGTCGATCTCGCGCAGTTTGAAGCCGTCGTGGTTTCCAATGTTCCCGCTGAAGCGTTTCAGCCCGACGCGCTCGAAGCAATGCGCGCGCATGTGGCGGGCGGTCGCGGACTGGTGGTCTTGGGAGGTCCCGATAGCTTTGCCGCCGGCGGTTACCAGGGCACCGCCATTGACGAAGCACTGCCCGTGTGGTCGGACCCCACCGAGGAAACCCCTGAACCTCGGTTGGCGCTGGTGCTGGTTATCGACCGGTCGTCCAGCATGGCCGAGGGCGCCAGCGAGGGCGCCGCCAAGATCGATATGGCGATCGAGGCAGCGGTGGACGCCGTGGATCTGCTGGAAGAGGGCGACATTCTCGGAGTGATGACGTTCGATATCGACTCACAATGGGTGGTGCCGCCGCGCGAACTGACCTCGGCGGCGGACGTGTCGACAGCCGTCAGTCGTATCCGTGGCATTCAGATTGGGACCTCCACCGATCTCGCACGCGCCATGTTCTTCGCGAGGTCGCGCCTGAACCAGGTCAGCGCCTCGGTCAAGCACGTGGTGCTGCTGACCGACGGTCGCGCCCACTACGGCGACTTCAACGGCCTGACGCGCTCGCTGCGTCGGCGGGATATCACGGTCTCTTCGATCGCCATTGGCCAGGAATCCGACCAGGAACTTCTGGAACGTATCGCCCGCCTGGGTAATGGCCGCTACTACTTCGTTCCGGATCCGCGCTCTATTCCGCGGGTGCTCACCCAGGAAACGCTATCGGCCGGCGAGTTCGCGGTCGTCGAGCGGGATTTCCAGCCGCGTATGGATGCACCAAGCCCGGTCTTCACTGGCGGTCTCGCGGGACAGGAACTACCGGACCTTCGAGGCTACGTGCGAACACGCGCCAAACCTACGGCCGAGGTAGTGCTGAGCTCCGACAACAACGATCCGATCCTGGCGCAGTGGCAATACGGCCGCGGTCGCGCCATTGCCTGGACCTCCGACGCTGGATCGGACTGGGCTGAGGTTTGGCTGGGCTGGGACGGCTTTGCGCCGTTTCTTCGCCAGGCGGTTCAATGGGTCAGTCCGCTATCGGGTGGTCTTGGTGACAGTCCGCGAGTCGAGGTCGAGTATGCGGACGGGCTTGCGGCGATAGAGGTCGACGCGGTCGACGCGGAAGGCCGATTCCTCAACGAGCTCGCGACAAGCGTGACCCTCGTCGGCCCACGGGGGACCGATCACTCGCTGACCGTCGCGCAGGTTGGACCGGGGCGCTACCAGGGCAGCTTGGCCGGACTGTCCCCGGGGGTCTACGAAGTTCTGGTGACCCAGCGTGACGACACCGGGGCGGAGCGCACGGCCAGTTCAGGCCTCGTCGTCCCAATCGGAGCGGAAGTTGGTCACATCGAGCCGGATCATCGCGTGTTGCGGCGAGCGGCAGCGTTGACCGGCGGCGTGATCATTGAGTCCAGCGGCGATCTGGTCGCGCTGTCATTGCGCGACGGCGGCGCCACGCAATTTGGCTGGGCGCAGTTGCTGACCATCGCTCTGCTGGCCTTTGTGGCGGATGTTGGGGTTCGACGCCTCGTTGGACGCCCGCGAGAGATTCGGGACCGGATTCGCGAGCGTGTAAGATCGTTGCGTGCGGCGCCCGGCACGTTGCGGCGCCTGCGCTGGCCAATCTCTCGCACCGCCTGACGGCGGCGACGCCTCAATTTCATGAATCCCACCGGGCGCCTCGCGCGCATTTTTCGGCAGGCTGGCTTCGACCTCTACCTCGTTGGCGGACCAGTCCGCGATCGCATCATGGGGCGGCCGTCAAGCGATCTGGACTTCACGACGAAAGCGCATCCTGATCGTGTGAAGGTGCTGGCGCGCCGGGCGGGTGCCACGAGCATCTTCACAGTTGGTGAGCGGTTCGGGACGATTGGGGCCGTGTTTGACGGTGACCCCGTCGAGATTACGACGTTTCGCGCCGAGTCCTACCGTCCCGGATCGCGCAAGCCTGACGTCCAATTTGGCGATTCGCTGGAAGCCGACCTCAGCCGGCGCGACTTCACCATGAACGCCATGGCGCAGGACGTGCTGAGCGGACGCATTGTCGATCCGCACGGCGGGTTGGCAGACCTGGTTGCAGGACGGATTCGGGCGGTGGGCGTTGCCGACGACCGGTTTACCGAAGATCCGTTGCGGATCCTGCGCTGCGTGCGCTTTGCCGCTCAGCTCGGGTTCGATATCGACGCCGGCACGCTCGCGGCGGCACGGCGCACGGCCGGCGAACTTCGCCACGTCAGCGCCGAGCGCATCGGCGCCGAACTTCACTTGACGCTGCTCTCGCCGGAGCCGGGTCGCGCTCTGGTTACCCTCCTGGAAATTGGCGTGCTTGGCTTGGTAATGCCCGAACTGATTCCCCTGCAGCAGACTGAGCAGGAAGAGCGGCGCCAGCACAAGGACGTGTTCGCCCACACCATGCGTGTCCTTTCCACAACGCGGCCCGAGCCCGAGATCCGCTGGGCCGCGCTCCTGCATGACGTCGGCAAGCCGCGGACCAAGTCCGTCCGTAACCGACGCATCCGATTCTTTGGCCACGAGGAAGTGGGGGCGCGCATGGCGCGACGAATCCTGCGCCGGCTTAAGTTCGATGGCCGACTAACGGAGCGCGTGACTCACATCGTTCGCCTGCACATGCGTGCGAACGCCTATGAACCCGGATGGACCGACGGGGCGGTTCGCCGCTTCATTCTTGAAGCTGGCGAAGACCTTCATGCGCTGATCGCCCTGTCACGCGCCGACATCACCAGCTATCGGCCGCGGCGTGTGGAAGCGGGACTGGCGCGCGTGGCCGAACTCCAGGCGCGCTGCGAGCACTTGCAGGCCGAGCGTGACGTGGCCGAACTGGACTCGCCGCTGGACGGCCACGCGCTCATGGAGCTCTTCGACCGTCCGCCGGGCGTGTGGATCAAGCCGATAAAGCAATACTTGCTGGACTTGGTCTTGGACGGCGAACTGGAGCCGAATGACGTGGTAGGCGCCAGGACCCTCGCCGAGGCGTTCGTTCGGCGCCACACGGAGGCCGCTGACGCCGTGGAGTCAGGAGCGCACAATGCCTCGCAATGATGCTGGCCAGACTTGGAAACGTCTGCGAAGCTGGCTGCGACGGCGTGTCGATCAGATGGCCGACGGCGATTACTCGCGATTGCCGCCGTCATTTGCCAAGGACGACGGTCACGTGGCGAGCGAGGCCTACACGACTGTGCTGATCGCTATGGAAGTTATCGAGGGTCGTCGAACGACGCCCGGGCGTGAGCCTGGTCGAGCTGATCGCAAGTCGCACTCTTCGATCCCGGGGCCGCCGTGATGTCGGCGCCGGGTGATTACTTCTCGCTTCGAACCCTGGGCACGACCGGGCTGCGGGTGACACCTTTGTGCATTGGCACGGCAGCGCTCGGCGATATGCCCGAGACGTTTGCTTACTCGGTGGCCGAAGACGATGCGCTCGCAGCCATGCGGGCAACGCTGGACAGCTCAGTCAACTTTATCGACACAGCAGCGTCCTACGGCGATGGCGAGAGCGAGCGGCGCATCGGTGTCGTGCTTCGCGAACGCGGTGGAATCCCCGAGGGATATGTGGTTGGCACCAAGGCCGACCGCGACCTGACGACGGGGGACTTCAGCGGTGCGCAGATGCGCCGGTCGGTTGAGCGGAGTCTGGATCTGCTGGGGCTGGACCGTCTTCAACTCGTACATCTGCATGATCCTGAGCACTCAACCTTTGACGACATCACCGCGCCCGGCGGCCCGCTTGAGGTGCTGCTTGACTTGAAGGCGGAGGGTCTTATCGAGCACCTGGGCGTGGCCGGCGGACCGATCGACCAGGAAATCCGCTACGTTGAAACTGGCTGCTTTGAGGTAGTGGTCACACACAACCGCTACACGCTGCTCAACCGTTCGGCCGAACCACTATTGGAAATCGCGGCCATGCGCAACGTGGCCGTGCTCAACGCGGCGCCGTACGGGAGCGGCATCCTGTCGCGGGGTCCCGAGTCGTATCCACGTTATGCGTATCAGGCCGCGCCTGCGGGAATGGTGGAACGTGCGCGTCGCCTCCAAGCCATCTGCGAGCGCCATCGGATCCCGCTGGCAGCCGCTGCGCTCCAGTTTTCGCTGAAAGACTCGCGCATTGTTTCAACAATTGTGGGCGCTAGCCGGCCAGACCGGATTGAGAAAACGCTGGTCCTGGCCGCGTTTGAGATCCCAGACGAACTCTGGGACGAGCTGGAGACCGTGCCGTCCTCCTCCATTGATCCCGAAGTGCACCGGTGGAACTGACGACCATCCGAGTCCTGACTGCAGCCGGCCGTCGATTGCCGAGACCAGTCGGAATTGAGCACGTGCGGAGGTTCCAGTGAGGAACGGCGGATCGGGTCGGATCCTGATCGGCGTGATTGTCGTGGCGGTCGGAGTGCTGCTGCTGCTTGGCAACCTGGGGATAGGCAACTTCAACCCGTGGGAATTCGCCCCATCCCTTCTTGTCGTGCTGGGTCTCTGGGCTCTGATTCGCAGCGGCTTTCGCGGATCGATCGGTCCCTGGATTCTGATCGGCGTGGGCCTTGCGCTTCAACTGTCAGTTCTGGACGAGGTTCCGGACGTTGTTCGCGGGGCCACCTGGCCGGTGCTGATCATTGGCGCGGGAGTGTTTCTTATTCTGACCCGAACGTCGTTCGGTGGTCGCGGTTCCGGTGCCCGTCGCTCCGGCGGCGGGCTGAATCACGTAGCCGTATTCAACAGCGTGAATGACCACGTGGATGGGCCATTCAACGGATTGCAGACCACCACACTCTTCGGTGGCGCGGATTACGACCTGCGTGGCGCCCACGTCAATCATCCGCCGGCGGTCATTGACGTGACCTGCGTGTTTGGCGGCGTGGAGCTGCGCGTACCGGAAGACTGGTCCATTCACAACGATGTGCTGGCCCTGTTTGGGGGCGTGGACGACAAGCGTCGGGATTCGAGAACCGACGGAGAGGCGACTGTGAGCATTCAGGGCACGGTGCTGTTTGGCGGGCTCACGATCAAGGACTGACGGTCCTACCATGGCTCGTACACTTCCCCCGACCAACGGTGAGAATGCCATGACTGCACTGGAATCAGACTCCGATGTCCTGATCGTTGGTTCAGGTGCATCCGGCGCTGCGGCAGCCTGGTCGCTTTCGCGCCGAGGGTTGCGCGTAACCTGCCTGGAGCAGGGTCGCTGGGTCGATGCATCCGAGTACGCGCACGCGCGTCCCGATTACGAGCTTGCCCGCCAAACCTCGTTTGCCAAGGATCCCAACGTTCGCGGCTGGGCCGAGGACTACCCGCTCAACAACAGCGCGACCCCGATTTATCCGCTGATGGTCAACGCCGTCGGCGGGAGCACGGTGCACTGGAGCGGTCATTTCCCGCGTATGCGGCCGTCTGACTTCCGGGTGAAAACGCTGGACGGGGTAGCCGACGACTGGCCATTCACGTACTGGGACTTGGAGCCCTTCTACGACCTCAACGACTCGATGGTTGGCGTATCTGGTTTGGCGGGCGATCCCGGAAATCCGCCGCGCAGCCCACGACAGACGCCGCCGCTGGCCTTTGACGCCGGCTGCGAGGCCTACCTGCGGGGTCTGGAGAAGCTGGGCTGGCACTGGTGGCCGTGCGACAACGCCCTGATCTCCGAGCCCTTCGGCGAGAACCGTTCGCCCTGCAACTGCTGCGGACCCTGCGACATTGGGTGCCCGATAGGCGCGATGTCTAGCGCTCACGTGACGTATTGGCCGAAGGCCCTGGCCCAAGGCGTGCAACTCATCACCCACGCGCGCGTCGAACAGATCACCGTGGACCGGTCCGGCCGAGCAACCGGCGCTCTCTACTACGATGAGCACGGCGTGCGCCGGAGTCACACGGCGGGCGTTGTCGTAATGGCCGCAAACGGCGTCGGCACGCCTCGGCTATTGCTCAACTCAACGTCAGTGCTCTTTCCGAAGGGCCTGGCGAACAACGCCGGCCTGGTTGGAACTAATTTGATGTTTCATCCCGTCGCGCTGGTGAGCGGCGTATTTGAGGAAGTAGTCAACGGACAGCGTGGGCCAATTGGCGGATTGATGAACTGTCAGGAGTTCTACGAAACCGACGAATCGCGTGGCTTCGTACGAGGGTTTGAACTCCAGCTCAGTCGCAACGTTGGGCCTCTTTCAGTCGCGAATGGCGGGATCCTCGGGCACCCGGTGCCGTGGGGTCATGAACACCACGACGCGTTGCGATCGCGATACGCACATACGATGACGCTTTCTGTAATGCTGGAAGATCTCCCAGAACCTGAGAATCGCGTCACACTGGATCCAGGCTTGACCGACGCCCACGGCATTCCCGCGCCCAAAATAGAGTATCGGCTGGGCGAGAACAGCCAGCGCATGCTCAAATTCAGCATTGCGCGCGCGCGGGAACTCTTCGAAGCCGCCGATGCCGTGGAGATCCTGGTTGACCCGTTGGTTCGGGAGTCCGGTTGGCACTTGATGGGCACATGCCGAATGGGCGACGATCCGGAACGTTCGGTCGTCAACGGATGGGGCCAGGCACATGAGTGCCCAAACCTATTCGTCATTGACGGAAGTACGTTTACCACGTCAGCCGCTGTGAACCCGACCAGCACAATTCAAGCTGTCGCGCTCCGGTGCGCCGACTGGCTGGGCCGAAACTACCAGGAAGTGGCGGCATGACGACGCGCGTCCTTACGCCGGAGGAATCGGCGCTGCTGACGGTGGTTCAGGATGAGCTGATTCCGGCGTACGGCGACCTGCCAGCGGCGGGGGCACTGGGCGCGGCCCTAACTGTTGACGCCTACCTCGCCGAGCGACCGCGATTGCGGCGCCCCGTGCTGGCGACGCTTCGGGCAATCGAGGTCAGTGCCGGGGAGACATGCTTCGCTGAGCTCGACTCTGCTAGGCGTGTGGAGGTTCTTCGAGAGGTAGAAAGCGCTGATCCCGAGTCTTTTTCCGAACTTCTGAAGCAGACTTACAACGCGTACTACACAAGGCCTGACGTACAGGCGTCTCTTGGCATTGACGGTCCGCCGCAACCCATAGGTTTTGAGCTGCCTGCGTTCGACGAGTCACGACTTGCGCGCGTGCGGGCCATGGGCAAACTCTGGAGAGATGCCTGAACGTCTACGTCGCTAGTGCGCATCAATGGCAGAGGGCCGCGCTTAAAGCGCGGCCCTCTGCCATCGGTATCGGCGGCTAGCCGTCCTTCTGGACTCCCAGATCGCCGTTGCGCATCTCAAATTTCACTTTGAATCCGGCTTGAACGGCGGCGGCCTGGATTCGACCGCGCAGCGTCGGCTGACGCTTCTTTTCGTCATCGGACAGGCTGACGACAACCCATTGACCGGCCTTGCTACGTCCGGCAGCACGAACGATCTCCCTGATCTCCGGGCTCACGCGCCGCATACGCTGTGGGCGGCTCGCCCATTCGCTACCTGACACAACTTCCTTAAACTTCATCAATCGTCCTCCTGGCGACGATACGAAGACTCGAACACGACGTAAGCCTGCAACATCTTTATCTGGCGTGCAACTGAAGTTTGCTTGCACTCTGCTATGAGCGCGTACAAACAACGCTCGGGACTATGAAATCCCGAATAGCCAGATTCCGAAGGCTTGGTCAGAACGACATGTACACCAAAACGCATTCGATGCCGTAGGCTAGCACCGTAGACAGACTGGAAGTGGATCCACACTAGGCATCCTGCCCTCGTTGGCTGCTAACGTCGCGCGTGACCTGCAACCGAGTGCTACCGCTAGACGTTACGTCGTCAATACCCCGTCTGATCCCGCCAGCGGCCAGGTTCACCCCGCCTGCTCCCAGTTCCGCTTCGAACGCTCGATGCTTGGTCCGTCCTGAGAATCGGCCGCGTTGCATGTGAGATACTGATCTCGAACCCGACAGGTTCATGGCAACATCCACCGAGGATGTTCGGGCGGCCGAACCCGCACCCCGTGCGAGCCGTGGTGAAAGTCCACCACGCCCGCAGACCGCCCACAAGTGCCGTACGAACAATCCAAGCGCGCGTTGGACTTGGGCCTCGCGCTGCTTCTGCTGGTCATTGGCTTGCCCCTTTGGCTACTAATCGCGGGCCTGGTCAAGCTCGACTCCCGCGGCCCGGTTCTTTACAGCGCCTGGGTGCATGGTCTGGGTTGCCGCAGATTCAGGTATTACAAGTTCCGGACTATGCGAGCCGGGGTTTCCACGGCCGCTCACGAGTCCTTTGCCGCCCGGTACGTCCAAGGAATCCAGACCTCCGGCAAGTTGCGAAATGACTCGCGCCTAACCCGCGTTGGACGCGTGCTCCGCGCTTGGAGCCTCGACGAGATCCCGCAACTGGTAAACGTGCTCCGGGGAGACATGAGCCTGGTGGGACCGCGTCCGCCGCTGACCTGCGAGTACCGCCACTACGACGTCCGAGCGAAGCGCCGCCTGTCCGTGCGACCCGGCATCACCGGTCTGCAGCAGGTCACCTCGCGCGGGCGAGCCTCGTTTCGCCGCCTGCTTGCAACGGACCTGCTGTATATCCGTCGTCGATCGCTTGCGCTGGATCTGGTCATCCTGGCACGCACGATTCCCGCCGTCCTCTCTCGCCGTGGCGCCGCGTAGACCCTCCGGGATCGAGCCTCAGAGGGCAATCGGCACCCGATGGCAGGTGCGACGCTTCAGCGTGGCGGCGCTGCTGGCCGCGGCGCTTGTTTTGCTTGGCCTGGGCACGTTTGACCTGGCCACTTTGGCCCTGGATGCGCGAGACGCCATCGAAACCACCGCAAGGATTCGCCGGCAGGTCTTCGGCGCCGACGCCGACGCCGCCCATCTTCGAACCAGCAGCGACGCACTCAAAGCCACGGCCGCGCGCCTGGCCAGGGTCCGGCATGGAATGGATCGCTACGGCCCTGTCCTGACGGCAGCGTCGGTAGTTCCGCCCCTGCGTCGCTGGAACGAAGATGCGCGAACGCTTGTGCAGATCCACCACAGCCTCACACTGACAGCCTCGGCAACGTTGGAAATGACAGCTCGTCTGCTGGACGAGCTGATGGCTCCACGCGCAGACGCCGACGAGCCCTTGCCCGCGCTGCTCGACTTCCTGACCGCGGAGCGCGAGTCCATTCGCGAACAGCTGACCGCCATCGACGAGGCCATCCGGCGGTTGGACCGAGCGCCGAACGCCGGCGGCAATGTGCTGGACAGCAGGCAGGCGGAAGATCTGCGGAACACGGCAACGACTTTGCGCACGGTATTGCACGCCGCGTTGCTGGCGCCGCAGGCTCTCGGGTCGCCCGTTCCGCAGCGCTACTTGTTGCTGGCGCAAAAGAGCGACGAACTGCGGCCAACCGGCGGCTTCATCGGCAACGTGGCGTTCGTAACGCTCGCCGACGGCGAACCGCGCGACCTGACGTATCTGCGCAGCTACCTGGTGGAGGACCCGACCCGGCCGCGAGTTCCGGCGCCGCCAGCATTCCGCGGCTACCAGGACATGCGCGACTGGAACCTGCGCGACGCAAACTGGCACCCGGACTTTCGCACGTCGGCCGACGAGATCCATCGGTTCCTGGCGCTGAACGGCGTCGAGCCGGTCGACGGGGTGCTCGCCTTCGACCAGCAGGCGCTCGGCATCCTGTTGGCCGCCATTGGTCCCGTGAACGTTCCGGGCCACGAGGTGCGGGTGACCACGGCCAACGCGTACACCGTGCTGGAGCACTTCGCCCACTCGACCGGCGACCGCCGCGCCTGGTTCAGCGCCCGGCCGTTTTATGCCGACTTGACGGCGGCTCTGCTGCAGGCAACCACCGAACGACTGCGCGCCGATCCTGGATCCGTCATGGGCGCCGTTCAGGCGATGGTGACCGAGAAGCACCTGTTGGCCGCATTTCAGAACGTGGACCTGCAACACCTGGCGGAGCGCGTTGGCGCCGGTGGACGCGTGCCACCGACGCCTGACGACTTGCTGTACATCGTAGACGCGCAGGTGGACCACGGTGCGCCGTTCCGATCGATCGACCAGACCATCAATTACCGACCGGAACCCATCACCGGTCGCGCGACGCTGACGATCGACTACGTCAACAACAATTCGCACGCCGACCCCAATGGCCGCCTGGCGGACTACGTGCGGGTCTATGTTCCCGCCGGGAGCCGGCTCACATCGATAACCGGGCTCATCGGTGCACAGCCGGCACGCCAAGTTGCTGGGTTAACCGAATTTGCCGGTTTTCTGGAGCTTCCTGCCGGCGCAGAACAGCGCGTCGAGATCCAGTACTGGCTACCCCCGCGCCTACCGGCCCGATGGAGCGCCAGCGGCTACGCGCTACAGGTGCTTAAACAGCCCGGAACTGATGGGCACCGACTCGTGATCGAGATTCCGCAGCGGCTGGCCTTCGACGGACGCTTGGCAACCGACCTCACACTCAAAAGCCCCTACCAGTGACGCAATGGATGCTCCTCCACCGCGTCCTCGTCGCCGTGGGCGCATTTGCGCTGCTGACGGCGTGCACTCCAACAGCGCCCGAACCGCAACGCATCCCGACGAGAGCTGCGACTCTGGAGACCACCAAGGCGGCTTCCCGGCGCGGCCTCACCGAGCGCCCTATAGAACCTGTGCCTCCTTCGGCCCCGGTTCGCGCAGCACGAAGCGAGCCATCGGCTACGGCAGACGATCGGATGTCCCCGCCCGACGCGACATTCGCAGTCTCGTTGCGACTTCCTGTCGCCGCAGACTTGGGCCCGAACTACTTCGAGCTGATTGTCGATTCGTCCAAGCAGATGCTTGGCAAGCGCCGCGAAGGACCAACCAATACTGACCTGGTTGCCTTCGGCTTCAGCGAACGGGCCAAGTTGCGCGACGAGCGAATTGAACGCGACGGGCCGCTTGCCGCGGTCGCGCGACGAACCGTCCATCCAACCGCCGAGTCCGCAGCCCGCTTCGGTGCGGAGATCAGCGCTGCCGCGAGACGGCGCCTTCCAGCGACTGGTGGCACGGCGCTCCCGCTCGGTCTGAAAGCGGCGCTGAATGGATCTCGTCCCTCCAGTCACGATCTTGCACCCGGTGTCTCCGCGACCCATTCCAGGCATGCCGGCTGGTTCGTTGCCCTCGACGGAAGCAGCACCAAGACCGTCGTCGAGCAATGGACCATTGTTGGTGACCGGACTGTACTCACCGTAGCCCTAGTGTGGAGTGGTCAAGTCCACCACGGCTGGGGGCAATCCCTGGTCCGGCGGCTCGTTCAATCCGGATCGAGACAAGCGGCGTCACATGCGCCGTAGCGCAGCGAGTGACGACTCGCGGCGGGCAGAGATTGTGTTGCGTGACATCCCCACGCTTACCGGATGGATCGCAATTGCGATAGCGCTGGGCGTCGCGGCGATGCTCCTCACCTCCCGGCCCGAAGCGGCAATCGGTCAAACCGGGCCCGCTCTGACCCCACCAGCCCCGTCACCGGCGCCGCCTCCCAGCCACATCGTGGTATCCGTCGGACCGTTCGCGGGCAACGCGGAGCATCCCGACCGCTCGAGAACCGCGGCACGGGTCTTTGACGTCTCGACGCTGGAGTCGACGCCGAGCCTCCGGCGCCTGCCACGGTCGACTCCCTCGGCCGCCGATCAGTTCATCGAGATGACGCAGGGTGGACAGCCGCTGTTCGGCATTGAAGTCGACGTCGGCGCCACCGGCCGTGGCACGTTGCCGCGGTCGCTCACACGCGCGCAACTCGCGAGACTCTGCGTGCCGCTTGCGATGCAGCCGCCCGGGATAGAGCTGGACTCGCTGGTGGTATACCCCGGTCGCCTGGTCAAGGCTGAAATTAGCCGCCGCCAAGCGTGCGTGGAGTTCGTGTTTACCGAGCCCGGCGCATTCGTCTTGGGAACGCACACCATACCCGTGGTTCCCGAGCTTGCCGACTTCTACGCGTCGACCGGTGGCACGGCCACCTGGGGGCCGTGCCTTACCGAGGGATTCTACGCCTCGGTAAGTCCGACCGGAACAATCATTGAGGCGCCAGCCGGCTCCGGCTTGTACATGCAAATCTGCGCCAATGGCGTGCTGGGATATCACCCAGAACTGGCCGGGACCGGCTACGAGATTCAGCCTGTGCTCGCCACGCACTGGATTCGCGGAGAGAACGGAGCCTACGTCGGCCCTGATCCTCCGGTGGCGAACTCAGGCCAGGGACGTTATTTCCCGCAGACCGGCCACAACGTAAGCGGCCCGTTTCTCAGCAGGTTTCTCGCACTGGGCGGAGCCGACGTGCTGGGCTACCCAATCACGGAATCGCTGGCGGCGGCGCCCGGCTTCACCGACCAGTACTTCCAATACCTGAAGCTCCGGATGAACGACGCCACCGGCGAAGTCACGATCCGACCGATCGGCCGCGAGTTCATCGCCATGCTGGCGGCCAATCGCCAGGCTAGCGCTGGGTCGACATAGCCGGCAGACGTCCGGCTCCTCTTTGTGGCCGCCACGCAAGGCGGCGGCGGTGGCAGGCATGGCTGACCTTAATCGTGGCGACTGCGCTAATCGTCGCTGGGCCTGCAAACTCTGCCCGCGCAGACGGGTCGGCTCCGCTGTACTTCTCTGAGACGGGCTTCGGCGTCTGGAACGCCGAGATTCGCGGCTACTTTGAGTCACGCGGGGGCGTGGAAACCATCGGGTTCCCGATCAGCAATGTCTTCACGCTCTACGGGTTCGAGGTTCAGTTCTTTCAGCGACAAGTCGTCCAGATCGGGTCCGACGGCTCGCCGCGCGGCCTGAACATCCTGCAGGCGCCCTACATGGACTATCGCAGGTTTGGCGGCCTGACCATTCCAGCGGTGGACCGTGACCTGATCGCGGACGCGCCGACGGTTGGTTCGCAGGGATACCCGGGGGCCGTGCGGGCGTTCATTCGCGAGCGCGTCCCGGATCGCTGGCGGGACCATGACGTGGGCTTCCTGCGCGAGTTCCTGGCGGCCGCGCCGGCGGAGACTCCAGGGCGCCTGCGGGAACTCGCGGCGCTGGAGATATGGGGACTGCCGCTCAGTCGCCCACGTCCCGACCCGGCCAATTCCAGCTTCATCTATCAGCGGTTCCAGCGGGGCGTGATGCACTTTGATGCGTCCTCTGGCGCCACTGGCGGACTGTTGCTGGGCGACCACCTGAAGTCGCTGATTACAGGCGACGGGCTGAGCGCCAGCCTGGCCGCGGACGCGGCCACCAACCCGTTGCTGCGACAGTACGCACCGGGCCGGCCGCTGGATGCCCGGCGCCCCGCCGCAATCCCAGGCACCGATCTCACGCAGGCTTTCCGTCCCGCCACCGAATCAACGGTCGGGCCGCCCACCGGCGACTCGCGCTACGGCGTGATTGCCCTGCACAGGCATGTCGCCGGGGGGCTGCGGAGCGTGCTGTCGAGAACCGGCGCTCGCAGCTACCTGGATTACACCGCAAACCTGGACGACGCACCGCACGGGACCGAGAAAGTGGCCGTGGTGCGTCCGGCCAACGAACCCATGGCCGCCGAGCTTCGAGCGCAGGCGGCGCGGCATCCGGGGGCGGCCTGGGCGATTGGCAATGAGCCGAACACGGGTCTTCAGGACAACCTGAGTCCACGGGCCTACGCGGCTTTTTTTGACCGGGTGGTTAGGGCGATTCGATCGGGCGACCCATCCGCGCGCATCGTGGCGCCCAATACGCTGAATTTCGACTTCCGCTGCCGCGGCTGCGCCGGCGACGACCTGACGGGTCGCGAGTGGATTGACGCGTTTCGCGCGGCCTACCGCGACCTGCGAGGCACGGAGCCCCCAATCGATATCTGGGGCATTCATGCCTACGAGATCGACTGGATCGATCCGCCGATGACGGACGTGTCGGTGATGCAGGCGCAATTGGAGGGCCTGCGGTCATACCTGGACTCGATTCCCGCGTACCGGGGCCGCCCCATCTGGTTGACGGAGTTCGCCATCATCTGGGGCTTTGACGATTGGCGTATCGAGACGGGGGCGGAGGGCGAGCGACTCGTCGCTCCCGCCGGCCGTTTTCGCGCCGACCTGATCGAGGCTTTCCTGGGCGAGGCGCTCGACTGGCTGGAAACGCGCGGCCGGCACCTGGGCGTGGAGCGCTGGTTCGTCTTTGCGGATCACGGGATTCCCGACCCAATCTTTTCCAGCTTTGCCGGGATCTCGTTGCTTGAGGCGCCGGACGCCCGCTCGGACCTGACCCGCTTGGGCCGGATTTTCCGCCGACGGGCGTTGACGTAGGCCCGACATTGCCGCGCATACCCAGCCGCTTCGCGGGCGCCGCCATTGGCCTGTGCGCCGCCATGGGCGTATTGGCGGCCTATCTGCTGACGTTGGCGCCGGGGGTGGTGTGGGCGGGCGCGGGCATCGACAGCGGAGATCTTGCCGCGGCGGCAGCGGTGGGCGGCGTGCCGCATCCCACCGGCTATCCGACCGTGATGCTGCTGGGCCTGGCGGTGCGGGCGATTCCACTGGGCGACCTGGCGCTGCGACTGAACGTGCTGACCGCGCTGGCGGCGGCCGGGTCGCTGGTTCCGCTGGGGCTGCTGGCCGCCAGGCTGCGGCCATGGCCGGGATTGCCGATGCCCCTGCCTGCGGCGGCTTCGGCGGCGGCCGTGCTGATCATCTACGGATTGGCGCCGCTGGTCTGGGCAAACGCGATCGTCACCGAAGTCTACGCGCTCGCCAGCCTGCTGCTGTGGAGCGCGGTTTACGCAGCGGCTCGCGCGCGAGCCACCGCCCGCTCTGCACGCGACACGAGGCGGTGGCCGTTGGTGTCCGGGATGTTGCTGGGCCTGGGCATAGGCGCTCATCTCACGGTGGCCCTGGCCGCCCCGGCGCTGGCGGCGATCCTTCTGCAAGGGCGCTGGCGCTCCCGAACGTCCGGTCGGCGGGCGGCGCTGGCGGGCGCGGGGCTTGTCGCGGGCTGCTCGGTGTTTGCCTACCTGCCGATCGCGGCGTCGCTGGATCCACTGATCAACTGGGGCGACCCGTCGAACCTGGAGCGGTTCCGGTCGGTGGTCAGCGGCGAGATCTACCGTTCCCGCCTGGGCGGCAGCGACCCGGGCGCCATCGCAGGCAAGGCGGCCTGGTTGCTTGGCGAACCGGTGCGCCAGCTGACGTGGCTTCTGCTGCCACTGCTGGCGGTTGGCGGCGCCTCCCTGACCCGACGGCACGGACGGGCCGCGCTGGCGACGGGATGGATCGCGATGAGCGCTCTGGTTGTCAGCACCCTCTACAACTCGCGCGACGACGAAGTTTTCATCCTGCCCGCCCTGGCGGTGTTCGCGTTGTGGTCGGCGGTCGGTGTCGGCGAAGTCGAACGATGGGCGTCGACGCCGAGCGGTCGCGCACGCCGACTGTTCACGGCGACCCTCCCGGCGCTGCTGATCGCCACGGCGGTCATCCGCGGCACGGACGTCGCCCCTGAAGTTTCCATGCGCGATGCCACGCACGCCGCGGCCTTCGCTTTTGCGGCGATCGCGCAGGCCGACCCCGGCACCGTGATCCTTACCCAGGACGACCGTGCGACGTTTCCGCTGTGGTACGAGCGTCATGCGCCGGACGGGCGGTCTGACGCGACGATCGTCGACATGAGACTGTGGCGGTTCGCCTGGTACCGGGACTCGCTTGGTCGGCGCTCGGGGCTGCCAACGGCAGCACCGCCCGAGGATCTGCTGGCCTCCGGTACCTGGCCATCAAGCCGGCCGCTCTGGGCCGTGGACATCGAGGTGCACGGCGACAGGTCGGCCGACGTGCTGGCGACCGTCCGGACGCTTTACGAGCCGTGAACCGCTGGCTTACGGCCGGGATGGCCGCCTCGCTGGTCGTGCTTCTGGTGGCTGCGGCGCTCTGGCCATCGGCGCCTCCGCCGGCAAGGGCGCAGACGGCGCCGGACGTGCGGCTACGCGAAACCGAGGCGCCGGCATCGCCGGCTCCCGGCGAGGCAGCGGTCGCGACGCGGCTGACGCTGCGACTCTCCAGCGCAACGCTTGAGGAGGACCGGCGCGCCCTGGCCGATGGCGCGGACCTGACGCTGCTGGCCCAACCCACGTACGTGGCGCTGCCCAGGGCCGGGCCGAACCTGGTGCGCGTCTCGCCGGCGATCACGATCACGGCGCGCGACGCCGGCGGGCGGGACATCGGCCTGTCGCCGACGGCTCGACTTACGATCAGCCAGCCGGGCACCGCATCCGCAGGCATCTACCGGCTTGACGGCGACGCTTGGCGGGCGGTCCAGGCGGTCGCGCTGGGCCAAGCGCTGGTGGTGCAGCCGGTCGGGCCGGGCACCTACGCCCTTTTCGCCGGGCTGCCGCCGGACTGGCCCGTGCGGCACGATGTGTTGACGGCGCTGGCGCTGAACGCGGCGCGGCTCGTCACGGACGATCTGCTGTCGGGTCCCTGAGATTTTCGGCCATTTAGTCGTGGGCGGGCTAAGGTAGCGGGGTATCCGGCGGCGGCGCGCCCGGGTGCAGGCGCGCGGAGGAGTGACGGAATGTCCAAAACGATTGCGGTGATCGGCGCGCTGGATACGAAGGGCGACGAGTTCGCCTTCGTGCGCGGCGAGATCGAGCGTCGGGGTCACCGGGCGCTGGTGATCGATAGCGGGGTGATCGGCGAACCCGGATTCGAGCCGGACATCTCCGCCGCGGAGGTCGCGGAGGCGGGCGGGACCAGCCTGGCGGCGTTGCGGGCGCAGGGCGACCGGGGCACGGCGATTGGCGTAATGGCCGCCGGCGGGGCCGAGATTATGCGCCGGCTGCATGCCGAAGGGCGGATCGACGGGGTGCTGAGCATGGGCGGCAGCGCGGGCACGGCAGTGGGCACGGCGGCGATGCGGGCGCTGCCGGTGGGGGTGCCGAAGGTGATGGTGAGCACCGTTGCTTCCGGCGACACGAGCGGCTACGTGGATACCAAGGACGTGGTGATGGTGCCCTCGATCGTGGACGTGGCGGGGGTGAACCGGATCAGCGCGCGTATCTACGCGAACGCGGTGGGCGCGGTGACGGGCATGGTGGCAACAGCCGCCCCGGAGATCGAGGACAAGCCGCTGATCGCGGCCTCGATGTTCGGCAATACGACGCCGGCGGTGGAGCGCTGCCGCGAGCGGCTGGACGCGCTGGGCTACGAGGTGCTGGTGTTTCACGCCACGGGCACGGGCGGCCGCACGATGGAAGACGTGATTGCGGGCGGATTTACGAGCGGCGTGCTGGACGTGACGACCACGGAGTGGGCGGACGAACTGGTGGGCGGCGTGATGGCGGCGGGTCCCACGCGGATGGACGCGGCGGCGGCGCAGGGGGTCCCGCAGGTGATCGCGCCTGGCTGCCTGGACATGGTGAATTTCCAGGCGCCGGCGACGATTCCCGACAAGTTCGAGGGCCGCCGCTTCCACTACTGGAATCCCAACGTGAGCCTGATGCGCACGGACCCGGACGAGAACGCGGAACTGGGCCGCATCCTGGCAGAGAAGGCCAACGCCGCCTCGGCGGCCACGGCGATCTTCCTGCCGCTGAGGGGGCTGTCGCTGCTGGGGGCGCCGGGCGAGGAGTTCCACTGGCCGGAGGCGGACCAGGCGCTGTTCGACGCGATCAAGCAGCACGTGCGCGAGGACATTCCGGTTTACGAGCTGGATCTCAACGTGAATGACGAGGCCTTTGCCGACGCGATGACCGACAAGCTGCTGGAGTACCTGGGCTGACGATGTTCAGCATGTCTCCGAACGGGTGTTCATGATGTCCCCGGTCTGCACACCCGCAGGAAACCTCTGCATAACCCCGGGGTGGTTGCCCGGAAGAGCCACACCCCAACCCACACCCCCCGGGGGAGGGAGCAAGAGCGGCCGCGCAAGAGCAGGCGAGAGACGGTTTTCAAATGTCTCCGCAGGGGGAGGGGACCCGATCGGTTCCCAGCACCAAGGGCGAAGTCCACGAAGCCGG
>JAJEDE010000023.1 GCA_022821645.1 Chloroflexota bacterium | reverse complement strand
AACCATCCCAGGCTCCCCATGCCTCCTCACCTGCCCCCACCGCGCTGCTCCCCCCACGTCGCCACCGCCTCCCCACTCAGCCAAAAACGCCCCCCGAATCACCTCAAGAGTTTTTTGGAAAAAACTCTTCCCGCGCACGAGACCCCCACGTCCCCGCCCCATTCCCCACCCCGCCGTAGAATCCCCTCGAACCACCTTCGGTCACTCAAATCTCGGGGGCACCCGGTTGCCGTCTGCGCGTCCGGTCACGCCGCCCCCCGCCGCGGGCCTGCCCCAACTCACCCTCCCCCAGATCCGCCGCCGCCTCTTCGCGCTCGGCTGGCCCGCCATGCTCGAGAATCTGATGCAGAGCGCGCTGTTCATGATCAACACGGCGCTCGCCGGCCGCCTGGGCGCCGAAGCCCTCGCCGCCGCCGGCATCTCCAACTTCCTCATGTTCTTCACCTTCTCGCTGTTCTTTGGCATGAGCATCGGCGCCCTCGCCCTCGTGGCCCGCTCCTACGGCGCCCGCGACCTCACCACCGCCCACACCGCCGGCCGCCAGGGCATGCTCACCGCCGTCGCCGCCTCCTTCATCTCCGTCTTCGTCCTGGTCTTCCTGGCCGACCCGATCCTGCGCCTGGTCGGCGGCTCCGAGGACATCGTCGCCATGGCCGCCCCGTATCTGGCCCTCAGCGCCGTGAGCGCCCCCTTCCAGACCGTGGTCGTCATGGTCGGCGCCGTCCAGCGCGGCGTCGGCGACACCCGCACCCCCATGCTCGGCTCAGTGCTCATGGCCGCCGTCGACCTGGTAATCGGCCTGCTCCTGGTGACCGCCGGCTTCGGCCTGTTGGGCATCGCCGTAGCCATGGGCGTCGCTCGGGTTGCCACCGCCATCTTCATGCTCGTCACCATCTACCGCTCACCCCACCGCGTCGGCTGCTTCGGTTCCTACCGCCCCGACTGGCCCATGCAGCGCCGCCTGCTACGGGTATCCGGGCCCGCCGTCGGCGAAATGTTCATCACCATTGGCGGGATCATGGCCTTCAGCATCATCGGCCTGCAGCTGGGCACGGTGTCATTCGCCGCCCAGAACGTCGTCGGCCCGATCATGTCGTTGGCGTACATGCCGTCGCTTGGCCTGGGCGTTGCCGCCTCCACCGCCGTGGGCCAAAGCCTGGGAGCGCGCGACCCGCAGCTGGCCCACCGGTACGGGCGCGAGGCGGCCATTGCCGGGACCCTGGTCTCCACGCTGGTGGGCGTGGTCGTGTTCCTGTTTCCGCGCGCGCTGATGGCGGTCTTCACCACGGATCCGGCGGTGCTGGACGCGGGCGAGCTGCCGGTGCGAACCATCGGGATGTTCATGCCCGTCGTGGGGCTGGCAACCATCTTGCCCAGCGCTCTGCGCGGCGCCGGTGACACGCGCGCCATGCTGCTGATCTCCCTGCTGGCCCTCTGGACCATCCGCGTCCCCCTGGCCCTCGTCCTGGGCGTCGTTCTCGGCTTCGGTCTCACGGGCTTGTGGATCGGCGCCGGCGTCAACTACATCACCATCGCCGTCGCCTCCCTGGTCCGCTTCACGTCCGGCCGCTGGCAAACCATCCGCCTATGAGCAACGTGAGGGTTGAACTGCTGCCGGGCACCCTGCCCCCCGACCCCCAGGGCGTGTGCGCCGTTGTGGACGTGATCCGAGCCACCACCACCCTGGTCGCGATGGCCGAGGCCGGTGACCCGGAGGTCTGGATTGCCGGCGACGTGGACGCCGCCCGCCAGGCCGCCAGCCAGCTCGGCCCCGGCACCCTCCTTTGCGGCGAACGCGGCGGCCTGCCGCCGCAGGGCTTCGACCATGGCAACTCCCCTCTTGAGTTCCAACACGCCGACCTCAGCGGTCGCCGCGCCGTCCTCTCGACCACCAACGGCGCCTACGCCATCGAACGCTGGGGCCGGTCCCGCCGCATCTGCATCGCCGGACTCCGCAACGCGGGCGCGGTGGCTGATTGCCTGCTGGAGGACCCCGATACCCCAGCTATCACCATCGCCTGCGCCGGGCGCTCGGGCGCCCTGGCGCTGGACGACGTCTACACCGCCGGCGTCATCGTCCAGCGCCTGCGAGACGCGTCACCGGATCTCAGCCTGGACGAATCGGCCGTTGCCGCCCTCCACGTGGCCGGCGCTTACCCGTCGGCCGACGCCGCGCTGGCCGCTTCCCGCAGCGGCCGGGCGCTCAAGCCCGTTGGCCTCTGGGAGGACGTGATCTACTGCGCCCAGGTCGACGTGTCGCAAGCGGTTCCCGAAGTCGGCGGCCATGGCCGCATCCGGGTCTGGGGCGGTGGCTAGATGTCGTCGCTCCGCCGTGCGACCAGCTTCGGCGCGTCCGCTTCCAGCTGCGCCGCGCACTCCTTGGCAATCCGCACGTTGTAGTTCGTCCCCCGGTCCTCGGGGTAAATCTGCGCCGTGTTGCAGATGTAGAACCCCGGAATCGGCGACGCATACGGCGGCTTGCGCCGCTGGTACCCGGCCTCGATCACCGGCTGCGCCACCGGATCCCGCGACACCCACGCCTCCTCGATGTGCTCCCGCCGAAACGTCGGAAACACCTTCGCAATCGGATCCACGAACCGCTCGATCAGCACGTCGTCATCCAGCTGGAAGAACTCATGCTCCGGCGGCAGGTAGTTGCTCACATACAGCAGCCGCTTCCCGCCATAGCGCTCCCGATCCACGTAGTTCGTGTGCTCGATCAACCCCGCGAACGGCAGATCTCGGTCGCCGATGTTCGTCCAGTAGTAGCGCGAGAGCTGCTCCCGGATCTGGATCAGCGCCACGCACGCCCCCACGTACGACGTCGCCGCCAGCGAGTCTGTGAACCCGCGCCGCGACGCCGGCAGCAACCGCCGAATAATCGGCAACCCCACCGTCGCCACCACCGCGTCCGCCTCCACCGGCTCGTCCTTCACCCGCAGCGCCGGCGCCCCGGGTTCGCCAATCGTGATCTCCTGCACCGGCGACGCCAGCCGCAACTCCGCCCCGCGCTCCCGCACCGAGTCCGCCAGCGCATCCACGATCACCCGGAAGCTCCCGCGGAAATACCCCAACCGCTCCCGTCGCTTGTCCGGCGTCCGCGTCCGCGCCCGAGCCATCAGCCGCGCCCACATCCACGCCATCGACACTGATTCCCAGTGCCCCGCAAACTTGGCCCTCAGCATCGACGCAAAAATCGCCTCAAACGCCTCCCGCCCCACATACCGCGGCAACACCTCCGCCGCCGTCCGATCCTCGAACGGACGGAAGTCGCGCCTCCGCTGCAACAGCACCGTTCCCAGCCCCAGCCGCAGCCGCGCCCACGGACTCAACGCTCCAAACCGAAGCAAATCCAACGGCGACGTAAACGGATACAGCCGCCCACCCAGGAAATACCCCATCTCCGGTTCCGGCCACTCCAGCCGGTCCCCAACCCCCAACTCCTCCGCCAGCCCGATCATGAAGCTGTCGTGCGTGAACAGGTGGTGATAGAACCGCTCCACCGGCTCCCCGCCCACCTCCACCGTGGCCAGTTCTCCGCCAGGCCGCGGCGCCGCCTCAACCAGCGTCACCTCATGCCCAAGCTTCAGCAGCTCATGCGCCAGCGCCAGCCCGGTAATCCCGGCCCCAACAATGACAACCTTCACAGCCGGAACGGTCCCAGCGGCCCCTCGTTCAGCAAGTCGGTCCTTACGTACAGCATGAAGTCATACGACCCCTTGGGAACCGGTGGCTCCTCACGCGTCAGCAACCAGTGTAGGAACGATCCCCGCGCCTCCGGATCCGCCAGGAACTCGCCTAGGAATCCCCGATCCCAGCCCTTGTACGTATGCTCCGGGAACCACCACCGCAGCTTCATCCGCCGGCCCACGAACTCGGGAAGCTGGATGCCTAACGTGTCGGCGCTCGACGGGGACATCAGTACGATCTGCGCCTTCTGCGCGTCCTCAAGATTCATGTCCTTCGTGTACAGCGCATCCGTGTAGTCGCGCAGGTACCAGACCGTCGGCCAGGCGTAGTTGTTGTCGATGAGGATGGACAGCTTGTCCCCCTCACCGGTCCGCCTCGCGACCTCGTCCACAATCGCGGCCACCTCTTTCACATCGTCCGTCGTCTGCACGTACACCACCAGGTCGTTCGGCACGCTGCCCCGCTCATACGTGATCGGAATAGCGAACCACACCGTCCAGAACAGCAAACCGACGCTCAAGAGCCCAACCGCGAACCGAGGTATGCGCGGGCGCGGTTCATCGAACCAGCGGCCAACCCACCAACAGGCCAGCAGCAGCGGCGGCCACAGCAGGTGCAGCACCAACCACGGCGCCTTCTCGCCGGCGGCCGAGTAGACGATCCAGGTCACGACGATCCACACGCCCAGCACAAACGGGAGCAGGTGCCGGGCACTGCGCCCGCGCACCAGGGCAACCGCGCCAAACAGCAGCGCAAAGGGCTCGTACAGACCCAGGAACATCGCGTAGTAGAACCATGGTTGGTTGACCCGCTCGGACTCATGGACGCTCGTCCAGTACTCGATGGAACTGGTAAACGCGGCGCGAAAGCCCGGAAGGTGCGTAAGGAACGACGTATAGAACGCAAACACGATCAGAACGAACGTCAAGGCGCCGTAGACCACGTGTTCCACGTCGTATCCCAACGACCGAAAGGCGTTGAGCGCCTGGTCGCCCAGCGGAGACGCGCCCGGTCCGAGGCGCTTGGCGCGAAAGGCCAACCCTCCCACGGCAATCAGAACCATCAGCAGCGCAAAGCCGTGGATAAACGTGTTTTCCTTCGTCGCCAGCGAGAGTCCCAGCATCGCCCAGGCCAGGTAGATCCAGCGCCGCCGCGGCTGTTCCAGGTAGCGCATGACCGAGCCGATCAGCAGCAGGGTGAACAGCGTCACGTAAATGTCCATGCGCAGGAATCGGGAGTAGTAGAGAAACGCCGTCGAGATCGTCATCGCCGCCATCGCCAGCGGCGTGCCGGTGCGGCCCAATTCCGGGCGGAAGATCAGCAGGGCGCCCACCGAAGCCACGCCAAACAACGCCGGGATCACCCGCCCGAGCGCATCGTTCACACCGGCCGCCAGGAACACGATCACGTTCCCGAAATAGAGCAGCGGCCCGTGGTACGCCGGGTCGTACCGGAATTGCTTTCCGTTGATCATGTCGTTGGACTCTTTGGCGTGAATCGCTTCGTCGTGGTGGTAGACCCGCCCGCCCAGATCGAAAAACCGCAGCCCGGCGGCCACGGCCAGGATTGCGGCGTACAGCAGCCACTCCCCGCGCGACCAGCCAAACCAGGCCGGGCAAGCCAACCAACCCCGAATCGTGTGCGTGCCCGCGCTCACGGGGCCGCTCCAACCCTGAAGATTGCGGTGCCGCCTGAGGCAAAGGCCACGGTGAGGTCTTGGCGTAGGCGGTCCACGACCTCCGGCCCGTAACGGTCACGCTCGCTGTCGCCCACCACCACGTGCGTGACGCCATAGCGGTCCAGCACCGCGTGCCGCAGCGTGGAGTCGTCGGTCCGGTAGGCAGTGTCGATATCGGCCGTCCGAGCGGCGATCCGAGGATCCGACTCCCGCCAGAGTTCTTCGTGTTGGGTCCAGCCGATCACGCTCGGGATTCCCGTCCAGGTGGACATGCGCGAGTCGCCGGAATAGGCGCGGCCGGGCGCCTCCAGCAGCACGGCGCTGCCCGGAGCGTGCCTGTGCAGCCACTCGGCCGCCGCAACTTCCGAGGGGCGGCTAAGCCGGGCGGCGGCCAGCCCGTCCAGCGATCCGGACACCGAACTGGCCTCGGTCTTGGCCTTGGTGGCGACAATCGGATAAGCCAGCGCCGGCACGGCCAGCAGCACGAATGCGGAAATGGCCGCCGTCCGCGTCAGCTTCAGACGCAACCCACCCGGTTGGGCGAGACGTCGCCAGGCCAGGACCATGCCCGGTCCTGCCGCAATAGCCAGCAACCCCCACGCTTGATAGTGCAGCTTGAACACCGTGTTCATGCGTTCATTCGGCGGGCCAAAGAAGTCGTCCACATACAGAGCCTCCACCACGGTCAGCAGCCCCAGACCGGCAACCAGCAGCCAGAGCAGCGCCGAGAGCCCCGGCTCAGCCCGATGTGTCCAGAGTGCATAGACGCCGAGAATGAGCAGCGCGCCAAGCGCGACCACCACCTCCCCGCGGGCAATCAGCGTAGCCCCGGCGCCGGCGGCGAGCAGGATCACAAGAAAGAGACGGCCGTCCGGCTGCACATCCCAGAGCAGGACGGCCAGCGTGACGACCGCCGCGCCCAACAGCAGACCAAAGACTTGGAAGTAGTCGATCGCCTCGCTTCTGACCGTCACAATGCCGATCCCACGGCTCCCGGGCGCATAGTTCAGGGTATAGGGCAACCAGGCGACCGCCGCCACGAACAGCGCCGCATAGATCGAGGGCGCCAGGGCCGTCAGTCGCGACCGCTCACGCCAGGCCATGACCACGCCGCCCACCAGCACCAGCCCTGCAAACGTGGGCGCGTCCCAAGCATTCAGCGCATACAGACCGCCCAGCACCAGCCCGGTCAGCGCGCCGCGCGCGAGTCGCTCGGCCAGCGAATCGGGCTTCGCCTGTGACCCTGCAACCACCCACTGCACGGCCAGCGAGACCGCCACCAGCGTGATCGGCAGCGCCATCACGTGCGGATGCAGATCCCCCAGGATGAAGGAAAAGGCCGGAAACTCGTTGATCGTGTAGTCGATCACCTGGCCGCCGTCCTCGCGCTGAATCGTGCGCGAGGCATTCCAGCCAATGCCCCGCCAGAAGCCCGTGGGCGCGTCCAGGCTCTCCGAGAAGATGTCCCGCAGGACGGCCAGGTTGCCGGACAGCATGGTGAGCATGAGCGCCAGCGCCGCCGCCGCCTTGCGGGCTCGCGTCCCCGCGCCCGTCAGCACGGCCAGGTCGTAGCCGGCGGAAGCGGCGGCCACGGCGCCAAGCGCAAAGAGCGCGGCCAGGGCCAGGTTGTAGCCGACGGCCGGCTCGGCGCCGCTGAGATGCAGTCCGAACGCAGCCATCGAGTACCCGAGGTAGTAGTAGTTGATGGTTTCGCCGGCAAACCACGGATCGGGCGGAGGAAAGGACGTCGCATGGGCGGCGGCGTTGAGCAGCGCCAGGTCCATCGGCTTCTCCGTTCCGCTGATCTCGGGATTGAGCCAGCGAAGTCCAGCGCCCACCACAAACAGCGCCAGCAACCAGATGCAGCCCATCAGCCACAGCCGCCGGCGGTCACGCATCTCAGGCAAGCGCGAACGCAGCATCCAGGTAAGCGCCGCGCTAAGCCCCGCGAACGTCAGCAGCGCGGCGGCTGCGTATCCGCGACCATTCGCAAACAGGCCCGTTGAAAGCCCGGCCCAGGCGAGATAATGGGCCAGGAACAGCCCAACCGGCGCCGCCAGCAACACGCCGCGCGAGGGCAGACGTCGACACAATAGGAACGCCCACGGCAGCCCGAGAATGGACAACACCGCCAAGGCGCCAGCCCAGAGCAGCACGTCGATGGCGCGATGCCTTTCGAGTTCGCGAGCTGTGGAGGAATTGAGGTCAGAATAGCCAGTGAGCCTCGAGCAGCCGGGATCAGCCGCCTATTTCTGATGCCCAGACCCGGCGCGGCCGGCACATGAGCGCGATACGTCCGGCGAGCCGCGCGAGACACAAGCCGGGATTGGCCGCAGATCCCGCAGCGCTCTCGCGTCGGGCGCTGCTCCGCGCCGGCCTGATCGCGGGCAGCGGGCTCGTGGCCGCCTGCACGCTGGACCGGGCTGGGTCGGAGTTGCCGCCAGTGACTCTGCCGCCGGCGGAAGTGGTACAACCGCCGCCGCTGCCCACGACAACCCCGGAACCGACCGCATCTCAGCCCACGGCTGCGTCCGCAAGCGTCGGCGCTCCCCGGTCTCCCGCCGCCACTATTGAGTTCGAAACCTGGGGACCTCGAGTGCTGCTGAACGCCTTTCACGAGATCGAACAGGAGTTTCGTAAGACCGTCCCCTGGGTCACCGTGCAGCCGCGCCTGGACAACGCGCTGACCTCGGACGCGCTGCGCACTCGCCTGCGGAAAGGCGAGGGACCGGACGTCACCCGAATCGAACCCGAGGACGTCTTCGACTTCACGGCGGCCGGCTTTCTCCACGGGCTGGGCGCGCGCGTCGATATGGACGCGGAACTACGCGACGCGGCGCCCGGCGCGCCAACGGCTCGAACCGGTGCCGGCGGCGAACGATCGACGCTCAGCATCGGAGCCACCCACCAATGCCTGCTCTACAACGCGCAGCACCTCGAATCGGTGGGCGTCACGGCGCCGCTGAGTTGGCAATCCCCCTGGACGGTG
This sequence comes from Chloroflexota bacterium, assembly GCA_022821645.1. Taxonomy (GTDB): domain Bacteria; phylum Chloroflexota; class UBA11872; order UBA11872; family UBA11872; genus UBA11872. The sequence continues at coordinate 65,370 of JAJEDE010000023.1, read as the reverse complement.
GCCGAATTCGAGGAGGCCGCCCAACGCTTGGTCATTGCCAACAACCAGCGCGTGGAACGATTCGGACTAACGGCCATCCCCGCCTACGCGCGCCCCGTTCTTGGCCAGGGAAACGAGGCGTGGCTGGACGCGGAGCAAGGGGCGTCGACCCTGGCGACGCCGCTGCGCCAGGAACGCCTGCAACGGCTGACCGGCTGGCAGACCGCGCTGGCCATTGAGTTGCCAATTGCCTTCCGGTTCGTGGCGCCATTCAGCGGTGGCTTGGCTTCCATGCACATCGACCATGCGGACGTGGGACGCTGGGTCCGTGCCAGCGTGCCCTGGGCCGTGGCGCCGCTGCCCGCCTGGGAGGGCCGCGAATCGCTCACCGAGGCCAACGAACTCTGCATGGCGATACCGGCGCACAGCCCCGAGCCGGACGCCGCCTGGACCTTCGCGCGCTTCCTGCTCGACGCCCCGGCGCAACGCGCGCTCGCCCGCACCAATCTGCTCACGCCCACGCGGCTGGAAACGCTGGAGGACCCGGCCTACCTGGACCCGAATCAGCGACCGTACAACCGCACGCCGCTGATCCAGGCGGCGGCCCGGACCATGCGCAACCTGGCGCACCCGGGTGCCAAGGCCTGGCATGTGCTCACGGGAGATTCAATTGCCCCGGTGCGCCAGGGCGACCAGGAAGCCGCCGCCTATCTGGCGCGGGCGGACGCCCTCATCACCCGGCAGCTTCGACTGCGCAACTGGTCCGCCTCAGCCGACCGCCCCGGCTACCGCCAGCCCCTGCCCTACGGCAACCGCTTCCTGGCCGAACTGGAGGAACGCGGGCTTTAGGCGGAGGCTGCGTCGGCGAGCAGCCGAACCTCAATCGTCCGGCTTCGCGGCCCGTCGCACTCGATCAGCAGCACGTCCTGCCACACGCCCACTTGCAGCCGCCCGTCAACCACTGGAACCAGCACCTGGTGACCGACCAGGTTGGCCCGCACGTGTCCGGCTGCATTGTCCTCGGCCCCGACATTGTGGGCGTATCGGCCATCCCACGGAACCAACCGCTCCAACGCCCGCGCAAAGTCGTCCAGCAGTCCGGGCTCAGGCTCATTCAACGTCACCGCGCACGTCGTGTGCGGAACGCTGACCAGCAGCAAACCGTCGCGCCCAACCCTGCCCTCAATCGCCGCCTGTATCTGCCGCCCAATCGGGTGAACGGACGTCCGCGACGAGGTGCCGACCCGCAGCGTGGCGAGAGGCACGTCAGGCGTCGGCCCCGGCGCCGTGTGGCTCGGATAGCGAAAGCGTCCGCCACCCGGGCGCCAGCGCCATCCGCGCCGCCTCCGCCAAATCCCGAGCAGCCGCCACTCCCGGAGGGGCGCTCGCGCCATCGCGCGCGATCCACACCACCGGCATCCCGCAATTGCGGCCGCCCGCCACGTCGTTCTCCAGGTCGTCGCCGATCAGGACGCAGTCGGCCAGCTCCGCGCCCACCGCGTCGGCCGCGGTTTCGAAAATACGCCGATCTGGCTTTTCCGCGCCCACCGCCGCCGAGAAGACGATGGGATCCAGCCGGTCAGCCAGCCCTAACCCGTCAAGCACCAGCGGCAGCAGGTAGCTGTAGTTGCTCAGCACGCCAACCCGCACCCCGGCCGCTTTCACCACGTCAATCGCCGGCCAGGCATCGGGAAGCACCCGGGTCGCAAAGGCCTCGTGCAGTTCGGCGGCCATATGCTCAACGTCCAGGCGCACCGGCCCCGTGTCGCCAAGCTCCTCCACGTACACCCGCGCGTCGTCAAGCTTGAGTCGCTGAAAGTCCTCCGCCGTCCGGACGCCGGAGAAATGCGCCTTGAAGTACCGCATCTCGGCGTGCAGCGCCGCATCCAGCCGCTCACGCGGCAAGTCCACCCCCGCCCGTCGCACCGCGTCGGCCATGTAGTCGAACGGCGAGGGGTCGGCTGGAAAGTGAATCAGCGTGCCGTACGCATCGAAAAACACGGCCGCCGGTAACGAACTGCTCACCCCCGAACCGTACCACCGAGAGCCTGACGTACTGCCCGGCGTTTGAGCGATTGCCGCTCACTTCGCCATAGTCAGGGCGGCGCTACCAGGGAATCCGTACGTGGCGAGTACCGCTGCTCCGACGACCTACCGCGCAATGGCGGTGTTCTTTCTCCCGCTGGCCGCCGCGCAGGTGTTCCAAACGCTGCGCAATCCGGTGCTGGATGCCGGCATCTCGCGCGCGGTCGACCCGGAAACGTCGCTGGCGGCCTTCGCCATCGTCGCCAGCGTTGTCCAGATCCTCAGCGCCTCCGGCACCGCCATTCAGAGCGCCTATCTGGTGCTGGTTCGCGGCCGCCAGTCCTTCGCCGTCATTCAGCGCTACATGTTCCTGTACATGGCGGTCATCACCGGTGTCAGCACCCTGTTTGCACTGCCCGGGATCGGCGAGACCTTCTTCCGCTTCGCAATGGGGACGCCCGAGAGCCTGCTGCCCGAGGTGATGACCATGATGCGCATCTCGCTGGCTATCCCGCTGTTCAACCTGCTGCGCGTCTTCAACCTGGCGCAACTGGCGCACCGGCGTCGCTCGAACCTGATCTGGGTGGCCCCGGCCGTCGGCCAGGTGGTGTTGATCGCGCTCGGCCTCGGCGTTGTCCCGCAGCTTCCCGTTCCCGGCATCTACAGCGCCGCCGTGGTCTGGGTCATCGTGGCCGTAATCGAGGGCGCGCTGGCCGTGCTGCTCGTCCGCCAGGTCGACCGCACCGCCCCCTACGCCCCCGACCCGGCGGGCGAGGCGCCGCTGGACTTCCGCTACCTCACCGGCTTCCTGATCCCGCTCATCATCACCCAGTTCGCCCTCACCATCGGTCACCCCATGGTGAATGCCGGGCTGCTGCGACTGCCCAATCCCGAGGCAACGGTCGGGGCCTTCCGCGTGGCTTTCAGCCTCGGCATGTTGCCGCTCACCGCCATGGCGGCTTTGCGGCAAGTGGTGCTGGTACTCGGGCGCGACGCCGATCAGCAGCGCCGCGCCCGCCGCTTCGTCTATGGCGTGGGGCTCGGCATGGGCGGTCTCATGGCCCTGATCGCCTTCACCCCGCTGAACCGTCTCGTCATCGCCGACCTGGTGGGTGCCCCGGAGGCCCTGGTCCCGGACGCCATTACCGCCCTGAAGATCCTCTCCGCCTTCCCGCTCTTGATGGCGGTGCGCCAGTTCTACCAGTCCATGACCATGAACCAGCGCAGGACGCGACGCGTCGCCTTCACTGCCTTCTCCCGGCTGTTGATGATGGCCTCGTTCCTGTTCCTCATCACGCCGCTGGCCGGCTGGACCGGCGCTGGCGTGGGCGCCGTCGCCCGCATCGCCGCCATGGGTACCGAGGCAGGCGCCGCCTACCTGGTCGGCCGTCGCTTCTTCGGCATGGACCCGGCCACGCGCCCGGTCGCCGGCAAGTCCGCCTCAGCCGCCCCCGTCCGCCCGAAGTAACCGGATCAACTCGGCATTGCGACGCCGCAAGGCCTCGTCGCGCTGATCCGCGCTCCACGAGTAGAACCCTTGCCCGACGGCGGCGCCGGTGTTTCCCGCTCGTACTGCATCGTCCAGGGCTTGCGGAGGTCCGGCGGACCTGCACAGGTCCGCCGCCAGGTACCTGAAGATCTGCCGGTACACGTCCAGCCCCGCCAGGTCGGCCTGCCCGAATAGACCCATCACGGGCATCCGTCGCGCGATGGACCCGCGAACCGCGCGGTCGATCTCCTCGGCCGACGCCACCCCCTGCCCCACCAGGTCCATCGCCTCGCGCAGCAGCGCGAACTGCAGGCGGTTGATCAGGTAACCCGGCATCTCCCGCTCCAGCACCACCGGCCACTTCCCCAGCCGCTCCAGCAGCGCGCGCACGGCCTCAATGGTTGCCGGACTCGTCTGCGGCCCCGGCGCCACCTCCACCGCTGGAATTAGATGCGGCGGCAGAATCCAGTGCGCCAGCGCCACCCGCTCGGGCCGCTCGCAGGCCGCCGCGATATCGCTGATGGCCAGGCTGGACGTGTTCGAGAGCAACAATGCCGCCGCCGGCGCCGCCCGGTCGAGCCGGGCGAACACCCCGCGCTTGATCTCCAGGTCCTCCGCCACCGCCTCGAAGACGACCTCCGCACCTGCCGCGGCGCTCTCCAGGTCGTTCGCTGGGGCCAGCCGTCCAATGATCGACGGAATGTCGGCCGCGTGGATGACGCCCGCCGCCACCAGGTCGGCGGCGTCGGCCCTGGCTTCCGCAATGGCTGCCTCCGCCCGACCTGCTTGCGTGTCGTAGATCGAGACCTGAAAGCCGCCGCGCGCCGCCTCCAGGGCGATGCCGTGCCCCATGCGTCCCGCGCCGACCACGGCGGCGCGAGAACGAGCGTTGCACTGCCCATCCGTCACGGCCACTGCACCTCAGCTATCGTCGGTACGAGGCCAATGTAGCCGCAGGCCCCGCCGATATACTGCCGGTAACTCAGCAATGTCTCGACCCGACCCGTTGCAGCCGAACGCGCGGCTGAACGATCCGCTGCACCTCCTGGAGCCGCTTGGTGCCGCCGTGTCTGCCGTGGCGCAGCCGGGAATGTTGATGATCGGGCTCGGTCTCGGCGCCACCGTGGGCGCGCTCGGAGGCCTGGCGGTAGGTCTTGCGTTCATCAGGTCCCCGGCCGCGCTCGGGGCAGTCCCCGCAGCGGCGATCCTCATTCTCGTCCTGTGGTCGTGCGCGCTGGGCGCCTCGGCGCTGATTGCCGATCGCGCCACCGATGAGCGCGACACCTCGGCCAGGCGCGCGCTGCGGGACGCGTGGCGCCAGGTGCCGGCGCTGTCGCTGGCCGCCCTGCCGATTTTGCTGGTCGTCGGCGCCTTGGCCGTGGTGCAGACCGCTGTCTTCGGCTTCACACGTCCGCCGGACATCGATATCACAGCAGAGCGACCGGTAGCCTTGATCGCCGCCTTGTTCATCGTCCTGTTTCTAGTCGACGCGATGGTGTTGGCTGGCGTAAGTGTCTGTCTCTGGACGGTCATTCCCCAGGTCATCGTGGCAGGTCGATCTGCCGGCGCGGCCTACAACGAAGTCCTGACCCTATTCCGAAATCGTCCCGCATGGACCGTTACGTCGATGGCCGGTGTGCTGATCGTGGCGGGCATGGTGACCGGCGTCGGATTGGGAGGCGTCACCCTTGCACTGGCAGCGGTCTCGGCAACCCAACTCGCCGGCGCAACCGAGTTGATTCTGCTGAGGTTTTACACGCCGCTGGTCCAGAGCTCCTTTGCCGTTTCCGCAGGCGACTTCATCGCGGTCGTCCTCGTCTTCACTGGCCTGGGCGCTGCGATTGGCGCGGCAGTCGGCCTCGGCCACGTATTTGGTGTGGCTGGAGGTACGGGCCTGCTGCGGGCATCGGCCGATTCAAGGCAGTAGGCGCTCGGAACTTCCGAGGCCAACGCGGGTAGCGCGCCATGCCTGAATTGCTGGCCGTCGGCCTGGAAGCCATCACCGTGGTCCTGGCCATGTCAGCCGCGTGCATGGTTGCCGGCTACGGGCTGACTCGCCTGCTGGCGCCGCCGGAGTTGCGGGTAACGGGACTGCTGCCGGTACCCCTGGTCGGGGCGGCCGCGTTGATCGTCGGCGCCTACGCGCTCAACCTCGTCGTCGATCTGCGTGTCGCAACCGCGCTCCTGCTCGGCGCCGCAACCGCGCTGGCCGCCTGGACCGTGCGTCGCGACGGCTGGTGGCTGCCGCGACCCACCAAACCGCAGACCGTCGTCCTGGTTGCCGGCGCCCTGCTCCTCGCCACCGCCTTCCTGCCGCACCTGCACGGCCGCTCCGGCGCGGTGCTGGGCCTCAACATCGACGAAGACCTCTACGTCCCCCTGGCCGAGGCCCTCAAGTGGAACACCGTCTTTATGCAGGGGCTGACCGAAGGACCGTTCCAGGAAGAGTTCCAGAGCCTGCGCAACCACTCCCGCGGCTGGGGCTTTCCGTACCTGCTGTCCATCGGCTCCATCCTCTCCAACGCCCCCGCCTTCCACGCCTACGCGCCCCTGCTGTATCTGCTCCTCGCCGCCAGCGTGCCCGCCGTCTACGTCTTTGCCCGAACCGGCCTCCAAATGTCCGAACGCCCATCCGGCCTGGCCGCCACGCTCTATGCGCTCCACGGCCTGCCCCTCTGGTTCGCCGGCATGGGCTTCGGACCCCACACCGTCGCCTTCGCCCTCTTCCCGCTGGCGGCCGCGACGGGCATCGTGGCCCTGCGCAGCGGCGGCTCGCGAGCCTTGGCCTTGGCGGCGCTGATCAGCGCCGCCCTCCTCGTGTCCTACTTCTGGGCCATCTCCGCCGTCTACCTGGCCGTGGCGGTCACGCTGGTCGCGGTGCTAATCGTCACCGCCGGCCGGCGGCTCGCCACCCTGCGTCGAGCCCTGGCCTTGGGCGCTGGAACGGCCGTCCTGGGTGCCCCCGGAATCGTCTGGCTCCTCGTCTGGGCGCTGCCGCAGCTTGTCGACATCGCCGGCGACCTCAACGGCCAGTTCGGCAACGCCTGGGGCGACCGCCAATTCGCCAACGTGGAACTGGCCTTCGGCTTGGAGGCCTACCGCCTCATCCCGCGCAACGGCCCCCTGGAACTGCTCCTCGGCGCCGGCGGCACCGACGTCCTTGAGACCGTCCTGGGTGCCCTCTTCTGGCCCGCCCTGGCCCTCGCTCTGCTCGGCACGCTGACCATCCGCGGCGACCAGCGCGTCACCCTCGCCCTGGCCGCCGGATTCGCCGGTTTCATGTTCTGGGTCGCGGCCGGCGCGGGCTACCACTACGGCCACTTCAAAAACCTCTCCTACGTAACCTTCCTGGTCGCGGTCCTTCTGGCCTCCGGAATCGCCAACATCTACCACGCCGAATTCAAGCTCTGGAGCGAAACCGCCACCCGCCGCCTCGAATCCCGCCTCGCGCCCGTCGAGCCCGCCCTCAGCCGCGTCGCCGTCATCATCCTGGCCGTCCTCTCCCTCGCCCTCGTCTACAACACCTACCTCAGCGTCTGGTGGAACTGGCAGGGCGTCGGCTGGAACGCCGAGCGCCGCATTGCCCACGACGCCCGCGCCGTCGCCGACCGTGTGCCGCCCGGCAGCCGCGTCTACTTCGCGCCCACCCTCACCTACCCCGTGCCCGAAGCCCGCCGCCGAATCGGCGACCACGTGCTGGCCTTCCACTACCCCCGGCATCAATCCGAATCCTGGGCCCGGCGCGCCACCAGCGTGTGGGCCGGGCTCTTGGTCGGGCGCCAGCTCGGCGGGCTCGCCAGCACCCCCGCCTATCCGTACGAGAACCTGGCCGGCCCGGCCTCCGACCACCTCATCCTCAACACCGCCGACGATCCCCGCACCTACGGCCTGCTCCATTCGGACGCGGTCCACGCCACCCCCTACTGGACGATCTACCGCGACGCGCCCGGACAGCGGCTCACCGCCAACGACCTGGGACAAGCCCTCGGCGCCCTCGACATCCCGGCCAACGGCGGCGTGCGGCTTGGACTGCGTGACGGACGGCTGGCCACCGGATCCAACCTGCAACCGGCCAACCAGCCCATACTCTTCGGCGTCGTCACCCCGACCCGCGGCGTGATCCAGGGGGGGCCGGCCGAAATCCCCGTCAATCCCGGCCTCACCTGGATCACCGTCCCGCCCACCCCCGGGACAGTGCTCCAGGTCAGCTCGGGCGGAAACGCCATCCGTCCCCAGATCGTCGCCGCCCGTCTGGCGCCCACCGGCGCCACGCCAACCGCCACCGTTGAACACATCCCCCGCCACGTCATCTCGGTTGATGTCAGCGCCCGCGACGGCGCAATCACCGGCGCCATCATCACCGCCAACCCCACCGGCACCGGCGGCAGCGTCGGCATGGCCTACGCCGAAAGCCCACGCAACGCGGCCCGCCCCTCCCACGGCTTCTGGTCAAGCGCCGCCCACATCACCGCGTCCGCCCAACGAATCGACTTTCGCTACGACCCCACCACCCGCACCCTCACCGAAACCGTTGACGCCCAGCCCCGCCCGCCCCGGGTCGCCCGCGACACCCAACTCTCCGGCGACTACCGCCTGCGCCTCCTGCTATCCCGCGGCCTCATCCACGACCTCGCGATTCTCCTGATGGACTACCGCCTGCACGACGGCGCCCTGAGCTCCCCCCAACCCTTCCGCCAGGCCTACGTCTTCGACATGCCAATCCGCCCCTTGCCGGACTGGTCGTAGGCTCGAGTCCCGTCCCGCACGCGGATCGCCACGTGGCCCTCAAGTTCCCCCGCTACGTACTCTCCGGTACCGCCTTTCCGGGGCACTCACCCACCGACCTCGTCGCCGAAGCCCGCGCCCTTGAGTTGGACGCCATCGACCTCGTCATCGCTCCCGGCGGCCAGGTGCAACCATCCGAGGCCATCGACCTCATCGAAGTCACCGTCGACTGCGCCGATGCCGGCGCCAACGTCGCCATGGTCACCACCGACCTCACCTCGCCCTTCGACGACCATGCCGAAGACATCCACCGCGGCTGCCAGGAAGCCCGCGTCCCCTACATCCGCTACGGCGCTTGGTCCCGGCTCGACGGCGCCTCCTACCTCGACTCCCTCCAGGCCGCCCGCGCCGGCCTGCGAGGGCTGGAAACCCTCTGCCGCCGCCACAACCTGCGCGCCCTCGTGCGTCAGATTCCGGGTTCCTTGCAGGAACAATCCGGCCACGCCGCCGCCCTGCTGCACGGCCGCCTGCCCGGCTACGTCGGCATCTGCCTCGCCCCCGGCCAGCTTGGCCCCATCGATCCCGAAGCCTGGCGCCTGGACCTCGACGCGCTCGACGACCACGTCCAGGCCCTCAGCATCACCAACACCGCCGTCGAGTCCGGGCCCGACGGCTGGTCGCGCACACCCGCCACCCTCACCCACGGCGTCGCCGACTGGCCCCTGCTACTCGACGAAATCACCCAACGCGAACTCGACGTCTTCGCAATCCTCGAAAGCCCCTACCACGCCGGCGACGTCTGGAGCCACGACCCGGACGCCTCTCCCGCCCCACGCGACCTGCTACGGGACGACCTACGCCTCGTCCGTCGGCATCTCGGCCCCAAACCCGTCCGCCGTCAGTCCAACAAACCGCGCCGCTGGTACCGGCCCCTCTAGCCGCACGCCCCCCAGCCGCACGCCGGACAGCTCAGGCACCGGCCCAGCGGCCGCAGCGGAACCCCGCAGTCGGGACATGTCTGCTGGGCCCGAATCCGCACCTCACCGCGCCACCGTGGCGTTGGACGCGCCGCCGTCGCCATCTGCGACGACGGCCTCCCCGCGTGTCCCGCCAACCGTACGGCAAATGTTCGTTCGGTATTCATATGGCATCCTAGCAGCACGTTCGCTTTTTGTCAGGACGCTTGGCTGTTTCGCCTCCGAGGCTTCATTGCTTCCGCAATTCGGCGGACGAGTCGCCGCGACGGATGCACGGAGCAATCGCGCCGAATGGGACACAATGCGGGGTGCCCGAACGCCCTGGGAGTCTCGCGCCATGCTGAACAAGGCGGCCGCCGAATTGCTGGAGGGCTTTGCCGATGCGCTGGAGATTCGCGGGGCGAATACGTTCCGCGTCCGGGCGTTTCGGAATGCGGCGCGGCGGGTGGACTCGCTGACCACGGACGTGGCGGAATTGGTGGAGAGCGGCGAGATCTCCAAGGTGCGGGGGATCGGCAAGGGTATCGCGGGCGTGCTGGGCGAGTTTGTGGCGAAGGGCCGGGTGGACGAGTACGAGGAGATGCGGGCGGAGATTCCGGACAGCGTGTTCGAGATGCTGTTGATTCCGGGTCTGGGTCCCAAGACGGCCGCGACGCTGTACAACAAGCACGGGATCGACAGCGTGGACGTACTTGAGGTTGCCGCGCGCGAGGGGCGGCTAGCGGGTATTCGCACGATCGGCGCCAAGCGCCAGGCCCGGCTACTGCGGGAACTGGGCCGATTCCGAGAGCGGATTGCGCGGCGACGGCTGGGCGACGTGCTGCCGATTGCGGAGCGGCTGATCGCACACGTGGAGGCGGCGCCGGGGGTTCAGACCGTGCAGTACGCGGGCAGCCTGCGACGGGGCCGGGAAACGATCGGGGACCTGGACATCCTGGCGGCCGCCGACGAACCCGGGCCGGTGATGGAGCACTTTGTGGCCGCCGACGATGTGGAAGAGGTGGTGGGTACCGGCGGGACCAAGACGGCGGTTTTGGTGGGCGGCGGGTTCCAGGTGGATTTGCTGGTGGTGGCGCCGGACGAGTTCGGGGCGGCGCTGGCGTATTTCACGGGGTCGAAGGAACACAACATCGAGATTCGGGCGCGGGCGCTGCAACGGGGGCTCTCGCTAAACGAGCGAGGGTTCCTGGACTCGGAGAGCGGACAACGTCGTCCGGCGGCCACCGAGGAGGATGTGTACAGGGCGGTGGGGCTGCCCTGGATCGACCCGGCGCTGCGCGAGAACCGGGGGGAGATCGAGGCGGCCGAGGCCGGGGCGCTGCCGAAGCTGATTGAGCTTGGCGACATCCAGGGCGAGTTGCACGGGCACTCGCTGTGGAGCGACGGAGCGGGGTCGATCGGTCAGATGGTCGATGCCGCGAGGCGGCGCGGGTTGGCCTATTTCGCGGTAACCGACCACTCGGGCAGTCTGCCGGTGGCCAACGGGCTGAGCCCGGAGCGGCTGGCGGAGCAGGCTGAGGAGGTCATGCGGGAACGCGAGGCGTCGCAGGACGTACGCGTGCTGCATGGCAGCGAGGTGGAAATCCTGGCCGACGGCAGCCTGGATTTCAGCGACGAGATCCGGGCCTCGCTGGACGTGGTTGTGGCCTCGATTCACAGCAATTTCAACCAGCCGCCGGAACAGATGACGGAACGGCTGATTGCGGCGATGGAGAATCCGCACGTGGACATCATTGGGCACCCAACCGGACGCATGCTGGGGCTGCGGGACGGCTATACGTTTGACGTGGAAGCGGTGCTGAAGGCCGCGGCCGCCACAGGCACCGCGCTGGAGATCAACGCGGCGCCGGAACGCCTGGATCTTGACGACACGACCGCCCGCCGCGCCGCTGAACTGGGCGTGCCCATCTCGATCAACAGCGACGCCCATCACCCCGACAGCCTGGCCTACATGCGCTACGGGGTGCTGACTGCGCGTCGGGCCTGGCTGCGCGCCGCGGATGTGATCAACACGCTGCCGCTGGACGACCTGCTGGCCTGGCTGGCCCAGCCGAAGCCTCGACGTTGGAAGCCTGGAACGAACCAAAGCTAAAGGAGTGGTGCCATGGATCTGGGGCTGAGCGGGAAGGTTGCGTTGGTGACCGGGGGGAGCCGGGGGATTGGGCGGTCGATTGGGTTGGCGTTGGCGGCGGAAGGCTGCGACGTGGCGATTACGGCGCGCGGTCGGGAGCGGTTGGAGCAGACGGTGGGAGAGATCGAGGCGGTGGGGGTAAAGGCGGCTGGGTTCGAGCTGGACATGGCCGCGGCGGCGGCGTCCGAACAGTCGGTTGAGCAGACGGTTGCTGCGTTTGGGCGGCTGGACGTGCTGGTGAATAACGTGGGCGGATCGACCGGCGGCGGGACGTTTCAGGCGGCCACGGACGACGACTGGGCGGCGACGCTGGACGTGAACCTGTGGCCGGCGATCCGGGCCAGCCGCGCGGCCCTGCCGCACATGCGGGCGCAGGGGGCGGGGCGGATTATTCACATCACCTCGATCTACGGGCGCGAGCAAGGCGGTCCGCCGACCTACAACGCCGCCAAGTCGGCCATGAACAGCCTGTCGAAGACCATGGCGCGTGAGCTGGCGCCGGAGGGCATTACGGTGAACGCGGTGGCGCCCGGCTCGATCATCTTTCCGGGCGGCGGCTGGGAACAGCGGATGCAGGCGGATCCGGAGGGAATGGCGGAGTTCCTGCGGCAGGACTTTCCGATGGGACGATTCGGATACCCCGAGGAGATCGCCGCGGTGGTGGCGTTCCTGGCCTCGGACCAGGCGAGCCTGGTGACCGGGGCGTGCCTGAACGTGGACGGCGGACAGACGCGGGCGAACGTCTGAGGCGGCGGTCTCTATACTTCGAGTCGCCGACCTGATGGGGGCGCCCAGACCATGACTCGATTCCAGGAACGCCTGCACGGCGTGATTCCGGCTTTGCTCACGCCGTTGACCGCGGACCTGGCGGTGGACGGCCCCGCCATGCGGCGGCTGGCGCGGCGGGTGCTCGGCGCCGGTTGTCACGGCTACGTGATCCTGGGCACGACGGGCGAGTTCGCGGCCATCGACGACGATCAGCGCGCGGTGGCGATCAGCGCGGGCGTCGAGGAGGCCGACGGCGAGGTTCCAGTGATTGTGGCCTGCGGCCAGCCGTGCGTGCAACGCACGCACCGCCAGGCGGTACAGGCCGGCGACCTGGGCGCCGACGGGTTGCTGGTCAACCCGCCGTTCTATTTCCCGATGAGCGACGACGAGGTGGTGCGCTACTTCGAGGACCTCGTGGCGGCATCGCCGGTTCCGGTGCTGCTGTACAACATTCCCGGCATGACCAAGGTGTCGGTGGACGCGGCCACGCTGCTGCGCCTGCGTGACGTGGGCGTGCAGGGCACCAAGGACAGTTCGGGCAGCCCGCAGAATCTGCTGGACTACCTGGACGCGATGCGCGGGGACGACTTCCGCGTGATCGTGGGCGGCGACGCGACGCTGCTGCATGCGCTGAACTCCGGGGCCGCCGGCACGACCGGTCCCGCACCCAACGTGGCGCCGCAACTGGTGACGGCGATCTACAACGCCTGGTGTGAAGGCGACCTGGACGCCGCGGCTGCCGCCCAGAACCGGCAGCACGCGTTCCTGCGCGCGCTGAGCGCGGCCTCGCCGTTCATGCAGGCCACGGCCAAGGGCGTGCTGAGCCGGCTGGGGATCATGGAGCCCTGGGTAGCGGCGCCGAAGACTCCGCTAGAGGACGCGGCGATTGACGAGGCGTTTGAGGCCGTGAAGGAATACCTGCCCGAGTACGAGCCGGCGGCGGTTGGCGTCTGAACGCCGTCGCCAGCGGATTTGTTCGACACGCACAACGGGCTCGCGTCACCATAGGGTTGCCGCGCGTCCGCCCGCCTGAGTGAGGTTTCCGCCGTGAATCGACCGCCCGAGGCCTACATGCACATCGGGATCGTGCAGTTCATGCTGCATCCCGAACTTCAGACCGGCGACGGACCCGCCGTGGGAACCGCCGAGGCGTTGGCGGCCGACGGCTTCTTTCATGCGCTGGAGATCGCACACATCAATGATCCGTCGGAGCGAGTCGCCATGCGCCGGCTGGCCGAGTCCGCGCACCTGACGCTGGGCTACGGGGCGCATCCGTTGATCCTCAGCGGCGGGCTGAACCTGGCCTCGACCGATGCGGATGCGCGGACAGACGCGGTGACCCAGGTCAAGGGCGCCATCGACCAGGCGGCGGAGCTCGGGATCACTATGGTTACGCTGCTGGACGGGCCAAACTCGGCTCCGGCGCCAGGCGGCGAGGAAGCCGCAGTGGCGAGCGTCGTGGAGTCGCTGACCGAACTATGCGACTACGCGGGCCGGCAGAAGATCTGGATCGCGCTGGAGCAATTCGACCGGGCCATCGAGAAGAACTCCCTGCTTGGTCCCATCGACCTGTGCGTGCGGGTCAGCGAGATGGTTCGGGCGTCGACCCCGAACTTCGGGCTGTGCCTGGACCTGAGCCATTTGCCGCTGCTGGACGAAGACCCGCCGACCTCGTTGCGGGCGGCCGGCGAGCACCTGATCCAGGCGCACATCGGCAACTGCGTCATGCGCGACCGCAATCACCCGCAGTACGGCGACCAGCACCCCGTGTTCGGGGACCCGGCGGGCGAGAACGACGTGCCGGAGCTGGCCGCGTACCTGAAGACGCTGCTGGAGATTGGATACTTTGAACGCGACCTGCCGACGCCGATGCCGCTCGTTTCGTTCGAGATGAAGCCGGCCCCGGACCAGTCGGCAGCGGCGATAATCGGCAACTGCAAGCGCACGTTCCAACTCGCCTGGGCGCAGGTCTAGCGCCAGGCAGGGCAGCGAGGGAGCACTCCGACATGCGAATCGGCTACATCGGTCTCGGAAAGATGGGCATGCCCATGGCGGTCAACCTGCGCGCGGCGGGGCACGACCTGATCGTGCACAACCGCAGCCGCGGCAAGGTGGACGACTTCGTGGCCGACGGCGGCGTGGCCGCCAGCTCGGCGGCCGAGGTTGCGGCGCAGTCGGACGTGGTGTGCGTGAACGTACCGACGCCTGAGATTTCGCTGGAACTGCTCCTGGGGGCGGATGGCGCGATTGAGAGCGCCCGCGAAGGCCAGCTCTGGATCGACTTCGGAACCAACGGTCCCGACACCGCCCGAACCTGCGCCGAGGCTGCGGCCGGTAAGGGCGTGAACTACCTGGACGCGCCGGTCAGCGGTGGTCCGGGAGGCGCTCAAGCCGGGACGCTGGCCGTGTTCGTGGGTGGCTCCGAGGAGTCGTTCGCGCAGGGCGGCGAAATCCTGGACATCATCGGCGGCAAGATCGAGCACTTCGGTCCGGCGGGCACCGGCTGCATCGCCAAGCTGACGAACCAGATGATCATCGCCAGCGTCCGCCAGGCCAACGCCGAGGCCTTCGTGCTGGCCGTCAAGAACGGCCTGAACCCGCGGCAGCTCTACGAGACGCTGATGGGCGCGTTTGCCGCCAGCCGCTGCATGGAAGTGGACATCCCGAACCTGGTCCTTCCCCAGGACTACAGCGCCAACTTTGCCGTGGATCTTTTGCTGAAGGACCTGGGCCTGGCGCTGGACGTGGGCCGCCAGAGCGGCGTGCCCTTGGTGGCCACGGCCCAGGCGGACGCGATCTACCAGGAGATTCGGTCAATGGGCTGGGGCGACCTGGACGCCGCGGCCACGTTCAAGCGCCTGGAGGAAATCGTCGGCGTGAAGGTGACGGAGCCCGACGCGGGCTAGCCTTAACTGTCGCGAGACGGACGTAGAGGAAGGGGTTGTGGGTGAAGAGCCACACCCTTCCGATCCTGCTCGCACAGTGAACGACCGATTTCAAAGAAGCAGGCAGGCAGCCCTCGCCGGATTCGGCTACTGACGCATGGGCTGGCTTAGTCGCGAAATCAGCTACTTGCTGGCCCGGCTCGTCACGAATTTCTTCGCGGTGCTGGCGGTGACGCAGCTGCTGGAAGACGGCATCGTTCTGCCGGAGCGAGGCAGCGATCGGTTCTGGCTGGCCATCTTCGCCTTGGCGGTGGCGCTGGCCATACTGAACTCCTACGTTCGACCGGCGCTGGAGCTCGTCCTCAAGCCCATCAGTTGCCTCCTGAAGGTGCTGACATTCGGGCTGTCGCACTTCGTCATCAGCGCGCTGGTGTTTTGGGGCGCGACGATGTTGGTGGACGACTTCACGATCGTGGATATCGGTACCGCCCTGCTTGGGACCGTCATCGTGGCGGCGGTAGGCGCATTCGGGTCGCTGGTGTTCGGCGGCCGCTCCACCGACGAGTGAGCGAGGCCAAGGCCGCCGACGAGGCCGCGCCGGCCCGACGCAGCGTCTTGGTTGAGGCGGCGGTTTCGACGCTTGAAGATGCGGGGCGCCCCATGTCCTTGCAGCAGTTGGTGCGTGCTGTCCTGCACGTGCAGGCGGGCGGTGCCCACATTGGCTCGCGCATCCTGTCGCCGCTGCTGGAAGCCGACGATCGTTTAGCAACGGTGGCTGCGGGGCACTGGGGACTCGCGGCCTGGTCCCAGCGCTCTGATGCCATCGCTGAGACCGAGTTCGTGGTGTTTGATATCGAAACCAACGGCGGGCGCGGCGGGCGTCACCGGATCCTTGAAGTCGGGGCGTTGCGTTTGCGGGCGGGCCAGGAGATTTCACGCTATGCCTCGCTGGTACACGTGCCCGGACGCGTGTCGAAGTTCGTAACGCGCTACACGGGCATCACGGACGAGATGCTGACCGACGCGCCGCCGATTGAGACGGTGCTGGACGAGTTCCGTGAATTCCAGGCCGGCGGCGTGCTGGTGGCCCACAACCTGCCCACCGACCTTGGCTACCTGAACCGGGAAGCCGTGTGGGCGAGTCGGGCACTGTATCCGGGCGACGGCCTGGACACAATGGAGTTGAGCGCGGCGTTGATGCCCGACTTGCCTGGCACCGGGCTTGCCACGGTGCTGGAGTCGGCCGAGATAGCCGACACGCCCACCCACCGCGCGCTTGACGACGCTGGAGTCACCGCCAAGTTGTTTGGGTACTTGCTGGACCGCGCGGCGCAGCGGAATGTCAGCACCCTCGGCGACTTGCGGCAACTCGCGGCCAGAGCCGGGCCGGAAGGCCGCCACCCGCGACGGGCGCGGCAATTGGCTCGCTGGGCGTCCCGAAATCTTCCGCCATCGCCCGGCGTGTACATCTTTCGCGACTCGGCAAACCGGCCGCTCTATATCGGCAAGTCCACGTCCCTGCAACGGCGCGTGCGCAGCCACTTCACGGACTCCGCGGGGTTCGTTCGACGGCGCGATGGGATGCTGGAGCAGATCGACGCTATCGAGTGGGAGCCAACTGGCTCGGAACTGCGCGCCCTGGTGCGCGAAGCGGAGCTGATCACCACGCTGTCCCCGACGTATAACCGGAATCGGCGCTGGCGAATTGGTCGGAGATTCGTTCGGGTCGGACCTGCCGAATCCGCGGTAACGCATGCGGCCGCCGTACCAAGGGATGACGGAGCCGACTACCTGGGGCCGTTCGCGACTTCGCGGGACGCGAGGCTGGCAAGCGACGCGGCCCGGCGGGTTTTCGACCTGCCCTCCCGACGCAGCGTCGACAAGCAAGTTCCCGCGTGGCGGCGCGACGCGGCCGTTGCATTCCTGGGTGTGGGCCGCGAGGCGGCCTTGCGAATCGTGGGTACCGCCGAGGCCGCGGAGTGCGAAACGTTTGCGCGCCGCATCCGGCGCGCGCGCGTCCTACGGCACCCGCTGCGTGGCGGGCTCGGCGCCGCACCCGTACTCGCGATTTCCCCGGGTGCCACGCCGGGAAAGGCTGAGCTCGTTCGAATTGAGAACGGCGTTATCGTCGGGATCGAGTCAATCGCCCGCCCGCGCCGCCCGGCGCTGCGCGCCGCTCTCAAACGCCTTCTTGACGCGCGCCCGCCGGAATCCGGCGGAAGCGACTATGAACAGCACATCGTGACCGCGTGGCTGCACACGCATGCCGAGGATCCGGATGCAATTGCGTGGGACCCCAACCTCTCAGGTGCATTTGTGAAACGCGTTTGGCGGCGGGTGCGTCAGGCCGCCAGCCCTGGGTGATCACTCAAGACCTTGGCGAGCAATTACGCCTTCCGCCGGGCCGCCCGCCCGACGAGGAGCTTGGAGGCGACGCTGGGAATCGAACCCAGGATAGGGGTTTTGCAGACCCCCGCCTTACCACTTGGCTACGTCGCCCGAACGCGTGAATCGCCTGCCAAAGGATATCCAGAGCACCGCACTGCGGCCAATTCAACCAGACGTTGAGGAGCCGGTCTTTCCCTAACCAACCGCGGCGCGCTGCACCACGCGCCATCTTTGATCGGCGGTACGCGCGAGGAAAAAGCCGACATCCTGACTCAGAGGTCCGCGCTGAATAGTCTCACCGTCCGCCCTGCGTCGAGTTGCCAGGTTTCCGGACTCGCGAACCAGAACCGCGGCATTCTCGCCATCAATCCTGGCGTCAATAGCCTGAATCGAAACATCGCTTTCCAGGTACACCCCGCTGGCGCGTAGTTGCTGGACCCGTGCTTCGATCTCCTGTGCCACGGCTTCGTCGTACACCGAACGCAGCGCACTTGAGTCGAGCGACTGATAGGCCTCGAACTCCAGTCGGGCGGCCCGCACGGCCGTATCGGTCGCCCGGTCCAGGCTGGCCGCCTCGGCATCCTGCCGTCCGCGTACCACGACGACCGCGATCAGCACGGCAAACAGCGCCGCCAACATGAACCCTGTCCGAATCAGACGCAGACGCCTCGCCTCGGCCTGCTCAAAGGCCTCCGTTTCAGCAAACGACTGCTCGTGGGACTCGATGTTTGAGCGAATTGTCGTAGGGATCGGTTCGGGGTCACGCCGCCGCCCGGAACTCACATCCCATATGTCGGGATTGTCGACCCGCCCGGCGTCGCCTTCGTCGTGCGGTGAGGGCATGTCATCAACGTTGGAGCGCAGGACCTCGCCATCCTCCGGACGAAACTCGGATTCGGCCTCGTCCGGCAAATCCGCCGGCGGCGCCACACGCAGGGATATGAAGCGTCCGTGCGCGGCCTGTTCGCCGTGCTTGAACCGCACGGCCTGCCCAAGCGTCCAGCGGCCTTCCAGCAGGAGGGTCAGGTCGCGGCCGTCCAACAGCGCCAACTCGCTGGCCCACTCGGCGTCCACGGCCATCTGCAGCGGGAATCCCTGAACCACGATCAGGATGTCGACCTGCCGCTCGCGCGCGGCCTCGGCCAGCGCCGCGTGATCGTCGGTGTCAAACCACAGGGCAATTCGACGCCGCACACGTTCCAGGCGCACGGCGCCTTCGACGTGGTCGCCCATCAAAGCAAGCGGCCCGAGCGGTTGGGCGTCGGAAGCCATGGCCAGCGCTTCCACCACGTTGGCCAGCTTGGCCAGGCGGTCAGCCTCGTCGGTCAGCGCTTCGTTGAACAGCTCGGCGTGCGCGGCCAGGACGCGGCGCCGACGCGCACCCGCGTCGCCGCCCGCTGTCGCGTCATTCTTGGGTGACATAAACGTTAGGTGAGACCGCGACGCACCGCCCTCGCACGGTGCTTCCTGGTTTCATCGTACGACAAGCGGGCGCCACACCCATCGGCACAATCGGTTTGACTGCACACTTAACTGATCGGGGGAACGCCCATCGGTACCGCCGAAGCAATGACCGGCATGAGGTTTGTGAACACAATCACGCCCAGGGCGATCAGCAGCACGCCGCCACCGGCGCCGGCAACCTGAAGCGCCCGTCCGTATCGCCGCAGCACTACACGAGTCCAGCCGGAGAACACGCCCGCCAGCACGAACGGCAGCATGATTCCCAGGGAGTACGAGGTCAGGAGAATGGCGCCTGACGCGGCGGAGGCCGTAGTTGCCGCCAGCACCAGGATCGCGCCCAGGATCGGCCCCACGCAGGGAATCCAACCCACCGCAAACGTGCCGCCCACGATCAGCGAACCCGCATAGCGCAAACGCCGGGCGAACCGGTCGTCGACGGTGAAGCCGCGCTCGAGGATCGGTACGCGGAGAAGCCCCAGTGTCATCAGACCAAATCCGATGATCAGAAGGCCTCCGATGCGGTTGAGCCAAACGGCCTGGTCCCCGGCAAAGCTGGACAGCGCGCCGAGAGATGACCCGAGTACGACGAATACGGCCGTGAACCCGGAGGCGAACAGGATGACGTTCAGCACCGTGGCCGCCTGCAGGCGCCTGGGGCTCGCGCCACCGGGATCAGACAGCGTGAACCCGGCCAGATAGGCGAGATACGCCGGTACCAGCGCCAGCGTGCAGGGCGCAATGAATGAGGCGACCCCGGCTAAGAACGCCAGTCCGACGTTGAGTGGCTGATCCACGCTAGCCGCCCAGGATGCGCGCGCCGAAACCTACGTGAGCGAGACGGCGTACAGCGCTAACCCGGGCGCGCCAACGCTGAACTGCAATTCGCCAACGCTCTCCGAACCGTTCCGCAGAATGTCGTACAGACGAAACTGGTCGACCAGCAGGTGCGTCTGGCCGTCAGGCCCGGTCAAGACGTCGCCGCCCCGGCGATCAGCCGGGATTGGCTCGCC
The DNA here is from genome assembly GCA_022821645.1 of Chloroflexota bacterium. Taxonomy (GTDB): domain Bacteria; phylum Chloroflexota; class UBA11872; order UBA11872; family UBA11872; genus UBA11872. Next base: position 45,529 of record JAJEDE010000023.1, on the reverse strand, counting down.
ATCAACTGTCACCACCACGTGAAGCGGTTCGTCCCCGGACGAACCGAAGCTCACCGAGACGGTATGGGCGTGGTACGGAACGCTGATCCTCGCCGTCTCATCGGCCTGGGGCTGCGCCAGCGCCGCGTTCGGGACCCAGTCCCAGCGACCGTCCAGGTAGAGGCGCTCGGCATTGTGTTCCACGTTGTCAGTGAACACGCGCGCCCCATCCTCGGGCGTCCCAATCGGATTGCCCAGGTAGGAACCGAACGCGAAGCCGCTGCCGGCGAAGAGCGACCGGGGCCCGGTGGACGGCGAGGGCGTCGTCTTGCGCGGGATGGACGCGCTGGATAGGGGGATGTGCGAGAGCTCCGTTCCTCCCTCGGCCAGCAGCGCGCGGATGGCCTTCTCAGTCTCCTGGTAGGCGCCCTCACCGATGTGGTGGTAGCGGATGCGCCCCTCCTGGTCGATCAGGAACTTGTGCGGCCAGAAGCGGTTGTTGTAGGCGCGCCAGGTCTTGTAGCCGTTATCCATGGCGACGGGCCAGATGACGCCGCGTGACGGCAACGATTCGCGCACGTTCGCTTCCTCGTACTCGTGCCTGAACTCGGGCGTGTGCACGCCAACGATCACCAGCCCGTGCGGCGCGTAGGCGTCGTGCCAGGCGCGGACGTGGGGCAGGGTGCGGATGCAGTTGATGCAACCGAAGGTCCAGAAGTCGATCAAAACAGGACGCCCGCGCAGGCTCTCCATGGTCAACACTTCGCTGTTGAGCCAGGCGGTGACGCCCGCGAATTCCGGCGCGGCGCCAATGACCGGCAACTCGGGCAGCTGTCCAACGACCACCTGCGGCGCGGGGGCCGGCGTGGGTGCGCTGGTGACAGGAGCCGGGACGCTTGTCGGCGCGGTGGGCGCACTGGTCGCCGCTGTAGGCGCGCTGGTTGCCGGTGGCAGCGCGGTCTGTGCTGCCGTGGGCGCGCTGGTCGCAGCTGCGGTCGTATCGGCGGCAACAGCGGGTGGACTCGCCACGACGGTCACCGCCGCGACGGCCTGGGTTGGAGCGGTCGCCTGGACCTCATCCGCGCCGGGGAGTCCTACGCCAACCGTCGGGTCGGGCGGCGATACCACGATCTCGATCAACGCAATGGCGCCGATCACCGCAACGACCACAAGGGCGAGCGCCCCATAGCGCTGCCGGTTGGTCATCGGGTCATTCCCGCGAAGCCGACAGGTGTCGCGACGCGCGAACGGTACGAAGACTTCTCATTGATCAGGCTGCCCGATTCCTTTTCTGGCCGCGCACCATCAGTCCATCACGCCCCAGTCCCTGGCCAGCCGTCTGCACGTTGTCCGGGTCGCGATAGCCAAACCTCACAAGACGCCGCCACTGGTCCGTCCGGTTGGGCGCCGAGCCGTGGATGGTGTAGTAGCTGAAGAACACCACGTCGCCGGCGTCGGCCGGAACCGACACGGCGTCCTCCAGGCGGTACTGGTCCGTTGGCAAGTGCGGGCTCGATTCGGGGCCGCGGATGTGCTGGAGCGGCCCCAGTTGGTGGCTGCCTTCAAGAAATTGTAGGCAGCCGTTCTCCTCGCTTGCCGTATCGATATGCACAATCGCGTCCACGTAGGCGGGACCTTCATGCGCGTAGAACGGGTGGTCCTGGTGCATGGGGAACGGGGTTCCCATGTCCGGGGCTTTGGCGTGCAGCGTGGTGTGATGCAACTCCACGTCCGGCCCGATCAGGTCGGCCACGGCGCCGGTGAGCCGGTCGTTGACCACCGCCCGCGCGAACGCCTCGGAGTAGTTCTGGAGTTCGTGCATGGCCGTAAGGCGGGCGCGCTCGTCCTCTTCGGCGGTCATGTAGGCCTTGCGCCAGGGCCCGCGCCAGCCCGGCGTCTGCTGCGCCCACTCCAGCATCAGCCGCTCGAGTTCGACGGACTGAAACTCGACCTCGTCGGGCGAGAAGACGTTCCTCAGCCGCAGGTAGCCGCGCTCGTTGTAGAACGCGACTTGCTCGTTGGTCAGGGTGAACATGGCCGCACCGCCTCCCCCACTCGCCCCAGGTCTCGATTATAAAGAGGCGGCGTCAGCGACAGCCTCGGTACCATGAGCCGCGCGCTTCGCCGCAAGGGGACGGAATGTCGCCAGTTCGGCAGCAGATTCTGATTCTGCATCTCCAGTCGGGCGACCTGGGGTCGCCGACCGTCGCCTGGGCGCTCTACGACGGCGCGCTGCCGGCGGACGCCGTGCAAATGCAGACCGGCAGCGAATACCAGGCGCCGTACGAGTCCGTGCTGGATGCCATGCGCGATGGCTGGCGCGTATTCCAGGCCAGCCCGCAACCCGAGCGCAGCGCGGCCACGGGGACTGGGCAACTGGCGAACGAGTTCTGGCTGGAGCGCAACGTCGAAGTCGAGGGGTAAACGTCACCGGCGCCGCCTGAGCGCCGAAACGGAAGGGGCGAACGATGGCGATCGCAGAAACCGAGGTCGTGGCGCAGAACGAACTCCTGGACGTGCACCAGATGGCGCGGTTCGTCATTGATGGCTTCATCGAGTTCGATGACCTGATTCCCGACGAACTGAGCGAAGCCGTATACGCCGACGAGTTGGATTCGGTCAATGACGACGGACCCATTCCCGAGGTCCGCTGGCACATCACCGACAACCCGCACGGGTTCTACGAGCGCTCCGCCGCCGTTCGCGCCGTGCACAACCTGCCGCGCGTGAAAGCCGTGCTTCAGAGCCTGCTGGGCCCCGGGCACGTGGCCAGCCACTCAGCTCTGCACTGCACCGGGCCTCGCCAGGAGACGGCGCAGCAGTGGCACGTGGACGCCGGCGGACGGCGCCAGGTGCGCCTGCCAGGCGTGCACCCCTGGTCGTTCGACATCCTCACGGCCTACTTCGCGCACGACACCCCGCACGAAATGGGTCCCACGCTGGTGCTGCCCGGCTCGCACATGCGCTCGGTGCTCGGTCCCGACGTGGCCCGCTACAAGAACATCGCCGGTCAGAAGCGCCTGTCAGGCAAGGCCGGACGCATCGTCTTCATGCACGAGGCCCTCTGGCACTGCGCCCAGACCAACGAGATCGACCAGTGGCGGTTCATGTTCAAGATTCGCTACAACCCGCGGGTCCCGCAGCGCGGAATCTTCAACACCGACGGCTGGGACAGCGAGGAAATCCGGCGCTTCTTCCGCATGAACAAGAACGCCCACAACCTCACCGGCGAATCCTCAGCCGTCGCCCAGGAACGCGCCGACTGGTGGCGCTACCTCTGCGGCGCGGATGAGCTTGCCGACCCGAGTGGGACCGGGGCGCACGGGGACTACGCCTAGACCGCTAGCTCCTTACCCGCTGACGTCCACCACGATGGTGTGGTGACCCGTCGCGCCGTCGGGGTCGGAGCGCTGGACGACGGCGGTCTGCGGCTCGCCGGAGGTGTCGGTGGCGCGCACTGAGATCACGTGGCTGCCCGGGGCTGCGTCCCACGGCAAGACCCACTGGCGCCAGGTGTCCTTGGAGATCGCCTCGCCCAATTGGGCTTCCTGCCAGCCGGTGTCGTCCACGTTGACTTCGACCTTGGTAATTCCGCGGTTCTGCGCCCAGGCCACGCCGGCGATGGGCTGCAGGCCCGGGTTCAGGGTCTGACCGCGACGCGGGACGTCAATTCGCGACTGCGTCTTGATCGGTCCTTCCTTGGACCAGCCGCGTGGGATCCAGTAGCCGTCGAACTGCTCCCACCGGTTCACCACGATCGCGTCCAGCCACTTCGTAGCGGAGACGTAGCCGTAGAGACCCGCCACCACCAGCCGGGCCGGGAAACCGTGCTTCGGCGGCAGCGGCTCGTCGTTCATGCCCACAGCCACCAGCGCCTGGCGCCCGTCGTAGACGGTGTCCACCGGGAACCCCGCGGTGAAGCCGTCCACCGACATTCCGACGATCTGGCTGGCTTCCGCTTGCAGCCCGGCGCGATCCAACAATTCCGTCAGCGGCACACCCAGCCACTTGGCGTTGTCCACCAGCTCGCCGCCAACTTCGTTCGAGACGCAGCAGAGGGTGACGTGGCGCTCGACGCGCGCAAGGTCCAGCAACTCGTCGTAGGTCAACTGGTAGGGCCGGTCCACCAGGCCCTCGATCTTGAGCGTCCAGGTCGACAGATCGACCTGCGGAATGCTCAGCGCCGTGTCGATTCGGTAGAAGTCCTTGTTCGGTGTGACGATGGGCTCGATACCCGCGGCGTCGACCATGGCGCCCTCGGGCACCGGCCTCGCGGCGTCGCGCGGCTTCGGCAAGATCACGTCCAGGCGGCTGGACGCAATCGTGCGCGCGCGCTCCAGCAGCACGCGTCCGCTGGCAGCGGTTCCAACCGCCACGACGGCAAATGCCCCGGCCATGCCCAGGAAGGAGCGGCGGCCGAGTCCAATCAAACGCGGGTCGCGAACGGGCTGTGGCATTTCTTGCACTTGCACGAGCTTCAGAAGCATGGCCAGCGTCCACATCCCGGCCGAGGCCGCCAGCAGGGCGCCGATTAGGGCCAACACCGGCGAGAGTTGCGGTTCGGCGATTCCCGCGACGGCCGCCAGGATCCCGAACGCCACGAAGCCAAGCTGGGCGATCCAGAACTTCCGCATTCCGGCCACGCCGACAGCCGCGCCAACGCCCAGACCGATCACGACGATGGAGATCAGGAGCGCCAGCTTGTCGTTCGTGCCGAAGACGGCGATCGCGAAGTCCTTGGCGAACTTCGGCGACAGATCGATGACGCCTGAACCCACCGCGATGATGAGCGATGGACCGCCGGAAATCAGCGCGGCGAAAATCTCGGTGATTCCAAACGACACGCCGGCGGCTATCAGGCCTGCCAAAGCAGGACGTGATTCGCGCCTGAGCACTGGTCCTAGACCTCTACGAGCGTCGTACATGCTTGCGCTCCCCCTTGAGCCCTCGGTCTCAGGATACGCGCCCCGCGCGTAGCCGGTTAGTGTGAATCCTTGCTTCCGGTGGTCTTCAGCCTCGAAGTCGGCGCGCCAAAGGCCCGGCCGTGCGGTATGCGCGTGACGCGGTGTCCAGTTCGCGCAGGGCTTCTTCATCCAGGTCAATCAGCGCGGCGTCCGCATTGGCCTCCGCCTGGCCGGCCGTGCGCGCGCCCACGATGGGTAGCACCGCCGGGCCCCGCAGCGTCCAGGCCACGGCGACTTGCCCCGCTGTGGCTCCAACGGAATCGCCGATTCGTCGCAGGGTGTCGAGCAGCGGCATCACCGATTCGGGAGTCTTGGCCCGGAGCACGCGCCGCATTGGTCGCGAGCGGGGCGAGCGGCCGCCTGGTCCGTACTTGCCGCTGAGCAGGCCCTGGGCCAGGGGGCTGTAGGCAATCAGCGTCACATCCAACTCGTGGCAGGCGTCCAGCACGCCGTTCACCTCGGGCGCGCGGCGCAGCAGGCTGTACGAAACCTGGTTCGAGACCAGCGGCACCCCGGCATCGGCCAGCACCGCGTGGGCGCGGCGCATCTGCGGTTCGGTGAAGTTGCTGACGCCCACATAGGCAACCCGCCCGTCGTGAACCGCCCGCGCGAGTCGCCCCAGCAGGCGGCGGTGCGGGATGAAGCTGTACGGCCAGTGCACCTGGTAATGGTCGAGCCGGTCCACGCCCAGGCGCTTCAGGCTGCCGTCGATGGCGGTGTCCACCGAACGCGCCCGCCAGCGCGTGGGCGCGGGCATGTACTTGGTGGCCACCACGGCCGGGCGCGTGTCACCCGCGCGCAGCTTGCCGATTACCCGTTCCGACTCGCCGAAGCCGTAAAGCTCGGCGGTGTCCAGAAAGTCGGCGCCGCGGTCCAGCGTCGCTTGGTAGGTGGCGGCGATGTCGGTGGGTTCACGGCCGTCGTGGTCGTCCCAGTACCGCAGGTCGCCCCACTGCCAGGTGCCGACGCCCACGGCGCCGGCCTCGAGATCGGAGGCGCCAATAGGACGACGAGGAATCCGGTCGTCAGTCATGCGGGCTGGACGATGCCTTCAAGCTGAAGATTGTTTGGCGACCCCGAGAGGACTCGAACCTCCGGCCTTGTGGTCCGCAACCACACGCTCTGTCCAACTGAGCTACGGGGTCAGGAAAAATCAGTCTAGCAACGGGTTGCCGCTGCGGGTCTACGACGGCTGCTCGATGGAAGCGGGCGACGGCGGCTGCGGAAGCCGCAGACCCGCGCCCAGGCGTTCCAGGATCGGTGCGGCGGCCACGAAGATCACGGCGTCGGCGGCCATGTGCAGCACGATGGCCGGGGCGACCGACTCGAAGTGCGCCGCCGCGATCCCGAACAGCAGCCCGCCCAGCGTGCCCAGCACCAGGAATGAGCGCGGAAACTGCCGGTCCAGCCCGTGGTGCAGGCCGAATACCAGTGACGTCACGACGATCGACCACGGCATCCCGATCAGGTTGGCCAGGCCGAACATGGCCGCGCCGCGGAAGAACAGCTCTTCGGCGACCGGGTTCAGGATCAGGAAGAACGGCAGGTTCAGTATCAGGGCCGAGCGGTCTCCGGCGACTCGCACCGGCCAGAGCCAGCGGCGGTAGCTGAGCGTCACCAGCGCCACGCCGACCGACCACAGGCCGATCAGGACCCAGTCCAGCAGCCCCAGGCCCAGTTGCAGTCCGATGGCCGACGGGTCGATCCCGGCTACCGCAATCCATATCAGCGGCGCGGCGATGAGAAACAGGATTCGGGTCGGAACGTCCCAGCGCATCCAGCGCCAGGCCTCCCGCCAGGTGTAGCGCGGAAGCCGCGCGTGACCGGGGGATGTCTGTGCGATCCCGCTAGCCGCGGAAGGCCTCCGCACCGGCCAGTCGTTCACCGTATTGGCGTTCGTAGTAGTCCTGGAAGTCGCCGTCCACGATCGGTCCCCACCAGTCCTGGTACTCCAGGTACCAGTCCACCGTCGCGTCCATGGCTTCCTCGAAGTCGTAGCGGCGCGACCAGCCGAGCGACCTGAGCTTGCTGCTGTCCAGCGCGTAGTTCCAGTCGTGCCCCGTCCGGTCCTCAACGAAGTGGATCAGGTCCTGCGGCGCCCCGACCCGTTCGCAGATGCGCCGCGCCACGGACAGGTTGTCGTGGTTGTTGTCGGCGGCGACGTTGTAGACCTCGCCGGGCTCGCCTCGCTCGAGCACGGTCAGGATGGCACTGGCGTGGTCCTCCACGTACAGCCGGTCCCGCTGCTGTTCGCCCCGCCCGTACAGGGGCAGCGGCTGCCCGCGCATGGCGTTGATGGTGAATAGCGGCACCGCTTTCTCCGGGTGCTGCCAGGGTCCAATCGTGTTTACGCCGCGGGTGATGCACACCGGGAACTGGTGGGTCTGCCATGCCGCCAGCACCATCAGATCGCCGGCCGCCTTGGAGGCTGAGTAGGGGTTGCGGGGCGCCGGCGGATCGGTCTCCACGAAGGCCGCGCCGCGGGTCTCGCCGTAGACCTCGTCGGTGCTCACGTGTACGGCCTTGGAAACCCCGGCCTGCCGCGCGGCCTCGAACAGCCGGTAGGTGCCGGTGACGTTGGTTCGCAGGAACGGCTCGGCGTCCAGCAGCGAGCGGTCCACATGGGTCTCGGCCGCGAAGTTCACCAGCCAGGCCACCCCGTCCAGCGCGGACTGCACGGTTTCGGTATCCGCGATGTCTCCAACGATCAAGTCGCAGCCGGCGCCCGCCAGTCGTCGACGGTCGCCCGCGTAGGTCAGCGCATCCAGCACGCGCACGTCCCAGTCGGGACGCACGGCCCGCACATGATGCACGAAATTGGCGCCAATAAACCCGGCGCCGCCGGTGACCAACAGGATGGGACGCACGGACATGAGGCACCTCAAGGGGCTGGAATTTCAGTCTAGCAACGGGCCCCTTCACGTCAGTGTGACGACGGCTGCCTAGACTGGATCGTCGGGCGTAGAACCGAGCCGGAAAAACGCATGCACGTTGCGCTGGTGATGGAGGCTGACGAGCAGGGGCATCGGGCGTTCTTTCTGCAGGCCTTGCGCGATCTTGACCTGGTGGACTCAGTCGTGGTGGTTGACGAGTCGGGCGGTACCTTCGCCGAGGCGCAAGCGACGCTCGGACCCAAGCTGCGCGGAACGCACCACGAGTTGTCTGACGAACTGGCCAGCGCCGCGCCCGACCTGGCCATCGTCTCGCTGATCGCCGCCAACGCGCCGCCAGCGGTTCGTCAATGTCTCGAATCCGGCTGTCACGTGATGGTGGAGAAACCGGCCTGCACGCATCCCGACCAGTTCGCGGCACTGGTCGAACTTGCCGAGGCGCGCGACCGGCACCTGATCGTTCCCCTGGCCCGCCGGCTCAGCCCCTGGGTGCAGGACGCCCGCCGGATATTCGCCAGCGGCGCCCTGGGACGGGCCTACGCGCTGCGCGGCGCCGTGCTCGCCGACCAGACCCGCATCTGGCCCGCCCACGGCCAGCGCGACTGGACGTTCAAGCGTTCGCTGGCCGGCGGCGGTCACCTGGTCTGGCTGGGCATTCACTGGATCGACCTGATGACCTTTATCACCGAATCGCCGGTCGTGGAGGTCCAGGCCATGACCGACGTGGTGGGCGGCGCGCCCATCGACGTGGAGGACCTGGCGCTGGTCAACCTGCGCTTCGCCAACGGGGCCTACGGCTCGCTGGTGTCCGGCTACCTGCTGGACAAGCCCTACCAGCTGGACCTGAGTCTCTGGGGCTCCAACGGCTGGCTGCGCTTCGGAGCGTCCGACCGACACCTGCTTGAGTGGCACTCCACATCGCCGGACCCGGGCGGCGTGCCGGACCGCCGCATCGCCTACAGCGGCCCGGATTTCGCCAACTACACCCCCTGGATCGCGCGCACGCTGCGCGCCTGCCTGGGCGAGCCGCCGCCAATCACCGGCGCCGAAGCCCTGGCGGCGTTACGGGTGGTGCATGCGGCCTATGAGTCGGCTGAGAGCGGGCGGACGGTTCGGCTTTAGGCGCTTTCCCACCGGCGCGGGCTGATTCCGGGGGCGTCGGTTCGCGGATCGATGGGCGGCATGCCAGGCTCGTCGTGGGTGGCCCGCTGGTTGCGGTCGCCGCAGAGCTCGCGAACCTGCGGCGGCAGACTCGCCAGCACCTCGTCCGGCCAGGGTTCCAGGTCCTTCACGGTCGGTCCGCACCAGGCCGGGCGGTAGGACAGCGCAATCATCTCGCGTGCCCGGTCGCCGGTGTTCGGCCCGTTGGCGTGGAAGAGCGCCAGGTTGATGACCACCGCCGTGCCGGCCGGCGCGGTAATCACGACCTCGTCGGGATGCGAGGGATAGCGCTTGTAGGGGTTGGCGTCCGGGTGCATGGACAGATGCGACCGCGGGACCACGCGCAGCGGCGCAACGTCCGTCGTCAGGTCGTCCAGGTAGTAGAGCACCCGCACCTGCCTGGGCGCGCTGAAGGCGTAGCCCCAGTCGCTGGTGCCGTAGGGATGGGAGTCGGTGTGCAGGTTCATACCCGGATGCCCCGGCGCCGAGATTGCGTAGTGCGCGTGCATGAACACCAGGTCAGGCCCCAGCGCCGCCCGCAGAAACTCGATCACCGGCGGGTGCGCGATCAGCTCCGTCACCGCGCCGCCAGCAAACTGCACGTCCGACTGCGTGCGCTGGTGCGGGCTGTAATGCACCGGCGTTGGGTCCCATGCCGCCGCCTGCGCCTTCAGCCGCGTCACGGTTTCGGCATCCAGGGTGGCCGGGAGCACCACGTACCCCTCGACCTCCAAGCTTCGAATGCGTTCGCCCATGCCAAGTTCGGCCCAGGCGGGCTGATCGATCAGAGGTTCGGCACTCATTGCACGTCTCTGCTACGAGCGAGTGGGCTTGCCCAGCGTAGGCGCTCCGACGGTCCCAGGCTGCCCGCAGCCTGGGCCACCCGCCTGGCGACGCCCCATGGTCCGGTTCGCCCCTCGATTTATACAACGGTCGCCGAAGGCGGGAATCTTGCGGCCGCTGAACCTGTGAGCCCGCGAGAGGGGCGGTTCGCGAACCGCCCCTACATCGGGATGTTCTTGACCAGGCCGATCACCTGGCCCTCGGGGTCGGCGAAGATCCCGATGACCACGTCGTCCATCACTTCCATCTCCGGCATGATCACGCTGCCGCCCATGCTCGCGGCCTTCTCCAGGTATTCGGTCACGTTGTCCACGCCCACGTAGAACGTGACCCTGGTCGGCGGCTCGACATCCCCCATGCCCATGATGCCGCCGCCGATGCCCGAACCCTCGCTGGGCGCGCTGACCATCCCGTAGCCCATGGGATTGGCGACGGTGATCTCCCAATCGAAGAGATCGCCGTAGAACTTCTGCATCGCCGGCCCGTCCTTGGCGTTGATTTCCCAATGCACCACGCTGTTCGCCATCCCAATGCTCCTATTCCGCGACCTCACGGCCAGGTCCTATGCGGCCCGTGCGACCGGCTTGCGCATGCGCGCTGTTCCGCGCGGAAACGCCCATCCTATTGAGTCAACGCTCGGCAGGTGGTCGACACGACGCGCACCATTCGGACCGTAAATCAGTTGGCTGACCCGTTCAGTAGGTAAACCCACGGAGTCGGTATGGGACGACCTCTGTGTCGTCGCTTGTCGTGCCTGCCCCGTCCGTCGCTACGGCTTCGCTGGGTCGATCTGCGCATCCGGCGTCTCGGCGTAGCTTCTTCAGTTTGACCGCTCTGAGGACCACCATGATCTCCGTGATTCGTACTCCGAGCTGTGTCAGGCTCCGTTTGGGCACCCGCTGCCACCCGAACTGAGGAGGACCGCTCATGGCTTTGGGTCCGAAAACCCTGCGAGAAGTCAGCCGGACAGGAAACGGCAAGGGCTGCGGCTGGTTGCTCCTGGGAACGGCGGCGTTGCTCCTTGGCGTCTTGTTCTTCGCCGCGATCACCAGCACCTGCGCAGGCTGAAGCCTGGCGGCTTACCTGCTTGAACCGCCGGTCCCCACCGACACCGGGTACAAGGGAAACAACGCTGCCAGATGACGCCTTGCACAGCACCGATCGGAGGGCCTCGCCCGTACGTGTTCGCGCACGGAAACTCGACAGCTTCGCCGCGATTAGAATGCTGAAGAAATACCGTGACCGCCGGGCTTCGCGGCCCTGAGGCAAACCGGGAAGAAGGGCAACATGACCAACAACCAGTACTGGTGGCCGGAGCAGTTGAGCCTGAAGGCTCTCCGCCAGAATTCTTCCCTGTCCGATCCGATGGGCGGCGACTTTGACTACGGCAAGGCCGTCGAGTCGCTCGATGTCGAGGCGCTCAAGCGCGACATCGAAGAGGTGATGACGACCTCGCAGGACTGGTGGCCGGCGGACTACGGCCACTACGGCCCGCTCTTCATCCGCATGACCTGGCACGCCGCGGGCACCTACCGCATCAGCGACGGCCGCGGCGGCGGGGGCTCGGGACACCAGCGGTTTGCCCCGCTCAACAGTTGGCCCGACAACGCCAACCTGGACAAGGCGCGGCGCCTGCTCTGGCCGATCAAGCAGAAGTACGGCCGCAATCTCTCCTGGGCCGACCTGCTCGTCTTCACCGGCAACTGCGCCCTGGAATCGATGGGATTCAAGACCTTCGGATTCGCGTTCGGGCGGCCGGACGTCTGGGAAGCCGACGACACCGACTGGGGCGCCGAAGGCGAGTGGCTGGGCGACGAGCGCCACGATGCCGAGGGTGAGATCGAGGGTCCGTACGGCGCCGACCACATGGGTCTGATCTACGTGAATCCCGAGGGGCCGAACGGCAACCCGGATCCGGCCCTGGCGGCGCGCTACATCCGCCAGACCTTCAAGCGCATGGCCATGAACGACGAGGAGACCGTCGCGCTCATCGCCGGCGGCCACACCTTCGGCAAGGCGCACGGCGCCGCCGCCGAGTCGCACGTCGGCCCCGACCCCGAGGGCGCCGACATCGAGGAACAGGGCCTGGGCTGGACCAGCGACTATGCCAGCGGCAAGGCCAACGACACCATCACCAGCGGTCTCGAGGGCGCCTGGACCGACAACCCGGTCAAGTGGGACAACAACTTCCTGGAGAACCTCTACGAGCACGAATGGGAGTTGACCAAGAGCCCCGCCGGCAAGTCGCAGTATCAGCCGGAAAACGCGGCCGCCGCGGCCACCGTGGTCGACGCGCACGACCCGTCGGTGAAGCACGCGCCGATGATGCTGACCACGGACCTCTCGCTGCGCATGGACCCGGCCTACGCCGAGATTTCGACGCGCTTCCTCAACGATCCCGCTGAGCTTGAAGACGCCTTCGCCAGGGCCTGGTTCAAGCTGCTCCACCGCGACCTGGGTCCCCGCAGCCGCTACCGCGGTTCGCTCGTGCCCGACGAGGCGCTGCTCTGGCAGGACCCCGTCCCCGCCGTCGACCACGAGTTGATCGGCGAGGCGGAGATCGCCGACCTGAAGGGGCGAGTCCTCGCCTCTGGCCTGTCCGTCTGCCAATTGGTTTCGACGGCCTGGGCTTCGGCGGCATCGTTCCGCGGCACCGACAAGCGCGGCGGCGCCAATGGAGCGCGCGTGCGCCTTGCGCCCCAGAACGCCTGGGAGGTCAACGATCCGGCCCAGCTTGCCACCGTACTGGAGACCCTGGAGGGCATCCGGGCCGACTTCAACGACTCGCAGTCCAACGGTACGCGCGTCTCGCTCGCCGACCTGATCGTCCTGGCCGGGTGCGCCGGCGTTGAGCAGGCCGCCAGCGACGCCGGCCACGACGTGCAGGTGCCGTTTACCCCCGGTCGCACCGACGCCACCGAGGACTGGACCGACGCCGAGTCGTTCGCCGTCCTCGAACCCGCCGCCGACGGCTTCCGCAACTACCTGCAGGCCGATCAGGAAGGCAACCCCGAAGAGTTGCTGGTGGAACGGGCCTACATGCTGACGCTCACGGCCCCCGAAATGACGGCGCTGGTCGGCGGCCTGCGAGCCCTCAACGCCAACACCGGGCAGTCCGCCCACGGCGTATTCACCGATCGGCCGGGCGCGCTCACCAACGACTTCTTCGTGAATCTGCTGGATCCGAATACCGTCTGGCAGGCGTCCGGCGACGTGTTCGAAGGCCGAGATCAGGGAACCGGCGATGTCAAGTGGACCGGCACGCGCGTGGACCTCGTCTTCGGTTCCAATTCCGAACTCCGCGCCCTCGCGGAGGTCTACGGGTCGGACGACGGGCAGGAAGCGTTCGTAGGCGACTTCGTGGCCGCCTGGGACAAGGTGATGAGCCTCGATCGCTTCGACCTGGAGTGATCGCCAGGTAGGCGCTCTTGGGGGTCTGGCCAGGCCAGACCCCCGGCGCGCCACTCCCATGCCCTCGTCTCCACCCGACTGGCTCAACGCGCACGGCGACGCCACGCCCGTAATTGACCCGGAATCCCACGTCCGCGAGTACGCCGAGCGCCGCGGCCGCGATCCCAACGAGAATTGCCCGCCGCTCGTCATCGGCGGGTTCATCAACCTCATGGTCGAGCCCCTGGCCGAGGCCGTCGGCGCCACCGAATCCGACGTTCGCCTTGGCTTGCAAGGCCCCAAGACCATCGATCGTTCGCGAGGCGCTGCCGTTGAAGCCGATTCCCTGCGCCCCGGCTTACGCATTGGCGAGCTGGACGGCCATCCGATCGGCGTAACTCGCATTCCCGTCGGCGGCGCGCGTTCGGTCATGACCCTCGAAGAGCTCATGGCCCTCGGCGCGCGAACTTTCCTGATCGCCGGGGCCACCGGCGCCCTGAAGCCGGGGATCGAAGTCGGCGACTATGTGATCGCCACCAGCGGCCTGCGCGAAGAAGGCGCCTCCTATCACTACCGGCCACCCGACCACCCAGCCCGCGCCGACGGCCCGGCCGCCCGCGCTCTAATCGACGCAGCCAGGTCCAGTGAGCATGAGTCCCACACCGGCCGCGTCTGGAGCACCGACGCTCCGTACCGCGAGTTCACCGGCAAGGTCCAACGCTACGCCCAGGACGGCGTCCTCAGCGTCGACATGGAAGCCTCCGCCCTGATGATCGTCTCCGAGTTCCGCGGCGCTGACCTGGGCCTGATCCTCACCGTCAGCGACCTCGTCTACCGCCCCGACTGGCCCAACATCTTCGGCACCGACGAATACCGGGCAAACTGCGCCGACATGGCCAACGTCATCGTCCGCGCCGCCCGCGCCCTGCTGGCCGGGACCGGCTAACCCGAATCACCTGATGACCGGGTCACCATCCGACTGGCTGAACCACTACGGCGACGCGACGCCGGTGATCGACCCGGAGTGGCACATGCGCGAGCTCGCCGGTCGCGGCGGAGGCGACGCCCAGGCCCAATGCCCCGCGCTGGTGATGGGCGGCTTCATTGACCCCATGACTGACCCAATCGCAGAGGCCACCGGGGCTGTCGATTCCGACCTGAAACCGAACCTGCGCATCGGCAACCTGAACGGTCACCGGGTGGGCGTGGCGAACGTACCCGTCGGCGCCGCTCACGCCACGACGTTGTTGGAAGAACTGATCGGCCTCGGCGCCCGAACCTTCCTGATCGCCGGCGCCACCGGCGCTCTGAAGCCGGGGATCGACGTCGGCGACTACGTCATCGCCACCAGCGGCCTGCGCGAAGAAGGCACGTCGTATCACTACCGACCGCCGGACCACCCGGCCCGTGCCGACGGGCAGGCTTCACGCGCGCTGATCGAAGCCGCCAGGAACAGCGGCCGCGCATCCCACCCCGGCTGCGTCTGGAGCACTGACGCCCCCTACCGCGAGTCCGCCGGCAAGGTCCAGCGCTACGGCGAACAAGGCGTCCTCAGCGTCGACATGGAAGCCTCAGCCCTGATGATTGTCGCGGAGTTCCGCGGCGCCGACCTCGGCCTGATCCTCACCGTCAGCGACCTCGTCTACCGCCGCGACTGGCCCAACATCTTCGGCACCGACGAATACCGGGCAAACTGTGCGGACATGGCGGGCATCGTGGTACGCGCCGCTCGCGCGCTGCTTGCCGGGAAGGACACGACCGATGGCTGACGCGCCCCGCATCAACCGCTGCATCGAGCTCTACGAATCCGGCGAACCGCTCTACTACACGGGCATGTCCGAGCGCCTGACCTACGAGCGCGGCCGCGAAATGGTCGGAACGTTTGCCGACTTCATCCTCGTCGAGTTCGAGCACCACGGCCTGGACACCCGCGGTCTCGTTGACTTCATGCAGGGCCTGCGCGACGCCGGTCCCACCCCCACCGGCCACCTCACGCCCACCGTCCTCTGCACGCTGCCCGTCAACGGCCTCTCCGAAGACGTCGTGCAGGCCAACGACTGGCAGATCCGGCACATCCTGGCCGCCGGCGTGCACGGCCTGGTGCTCTGCCACGCACGAACCCCTGAGGCGGTGCGCGCGTTCGTGGAAGCGGTCCGGTATCCGCACGCCAAACTGGGCGTTGGCGAGGGCCTGGGCGAGGGCACCCGCGGCATGGGCGGCCAGGGCATCGCCGCCGAAATCTGGGGCCTGGACCCCATGGACTACATCCGCAAAGCCGATCCCTGGCCGCTCAACCCCGAGGGCGAACTGATCCTCGGCCTCAAGATCGAAGACCGCCACGGTATGCACCAGGCCTTTGAGATCGCCGCCGTCCCCGGCCTGTTCTTCAGCGAGTGGGGCCCCGGTGACATGGGTGTCTCCCACGGCAACCCCGACTGGCACGATCCGCCCTACGGCCCGGAGATGGACCACGCCCGCAACACCATCCAGGCCGCCTGCGAAGCCGAGGGCCTGGCCTTCCTCTGTAGCTGGGCCGACCCGAACATGGACGACGAAGCGCGCATCCGCCACCTGCTGCACAACGTCGGAGCGCGGATCGTCAGCGGCGGCGAGGAGATGGCCCGCATCGGCCGCCAGATCACCGGCCGGCCCACGCCCTGACCCACCGCGCGGTTTTCGGTCGACAGTGGCAAGCTGGCGACCTGACCACCACAACGAGGCACACGCCATGAAAGTCGGATTCATTGGCTTGGGGGCCATGGGCCTCCCGATGGCCCGCAACCTGCGGTCGGCCGGATTTGACGTCGTCGTTCATAACCGCAGCCGCGGCAAGGTCGACGACTTTGTCGCCGCCGGCGGCGAAGCCGCCAGCACCCCGGCCGACCTGGCAAGCCGCGTGGATGTCGTCTGCGCCTGCCTGCCCATCCCGCCCGTGTGCGATGAGGTCTTCCTCGGCGACGACGGCGTCATCGAAGGCGCCGGCGAGGGCCAGCTCTGGATCGACTTCAGCACCAACGGGCCCGACACCTCGCAGCGCATCAGCGACGCCGCGGCCTCGAAGGGCTGCGGCTACCTGGACGCGCCCATCAGCGGCGGCGTCTGGGGCGCGGAGGCCGGCACGCTGGCCATCATGGTGGGCGGCGACGCTGACGACTTCGAGCGAGGCGGACCCGTGTTCGACGCCGTCGGCGAGAACATCCGCCACTTCGGTGCGTCCGGCAGCGGCAGCGTGGTCAAGCTCTGCAACAACCTCATCGGCGCCGCCACCAACGCCGTGATCTCCGAGGCTTATGTCGCCGCCGTCAAGTACGGCATCGACCCCGCCGCCATGTACGACACGCTGCAAAGCGCCACGGCCGCCAGTCCCGGGCACGAGCGCATGGTCAAGGACAGCGTCCTGGCGCGCGACTTCGACCCCAAGTTCGCCCTGGACCTGCACGCCAAGGACCAGCAGCTTGCCGCCGACCTGGGCAAGCTCACCGGCGTCCGCCTGGCCGTCACCAGCACCGTCAACGAGCTCTACAAGGAAGCGCAGGCGCGCGGTTACGGCGGCCAGAACACCTCCGCCATCATCCGACCGCTGGAAGACCTGCACGGTGTGACGGTGGAGCCGGCGTCGTAGCTCACCAGTTCCTTCCCGCATCGCGCCCTGGGCCCAAAGCCTCAGGGCGCCCACGCTTCATGCCCTAAGGAGACCCGCCGGTGGCCGACCCGATCAACGTCCTGGGAATCTCAGGCAGCCTGCGCGCAGGCTCGTTTAACAGCGGGCTGCTGCGCGCCGCTGCCTCGGTGCTCCCGCCAAACATGGAGATGACGACCTTCCCCCTGCACGACATCCCGCTCTTCAACGCCGATGTCGAAGCGCAAGGCAACCCCGCGCCGGTCACCGCCCTCCAACAGGCCATCGGAGAAGCTGACGGCTTGCTGTTCGCCGTCCCCGAGTACAACTACTCCATCACCGGCGTGCTCAAGAATGCCTTCGACTGGGCCTCCCGCGGCCGGCCCTCGACCCTGGACGGCAAGCCCGCCGCCATCATGGGCGTGGGCGGACGTTCAGGCACCGTGCGCGCCCAGATGCACATGCGCCAGATCGCCCTGCACAACAGCATGCGCGTGATGATCGACCCCGAGTTGCTCCTGGTCCGGTCGCGCCGGCGGCAAGACCCCGACGGCAACGTCACTGACGATGACTTGCTGGAACGCCTGCGCGAGTTCATGGCGGCCTTTGATGAGTGGATTCGCCACTGCCGCGTGGACCCGACGCTCCGCTTCGCCTGAACGTGAGCGCCTTGGGTTCCAAGAAGTCGGATGACGAATCGAAGCGCCGCGACCCGCCAGAGCCGCTCCCATTCCGCTTGGTGACCGTGCGCGGCGTTCGACCGCATCCCGGCGTCGAGCTTGACCGGCCGCGGGAGCTCGAAGTCCAGGACGACGAGGCGCAGTTCAGCCGCTTTCCCGGCCTCCGCTGGCAGCATCCACTCGGCCCCGACGGGATGTAGCGTCTATCCATTCGTCGTCCGGGATTCTTCGGTGCGGGAGTGACTCGGGCGCACACCCTGAGCCGTCGGCGAACGTCGACGCGACTCAGCCCAGTAGATGTGATTTGGAGCCGTAGCGGACGGATGCAGGACACCTACGAAACCCCGGCGTGACTCTCCGGCATTCCCAACCGGCAATGACGGAGCCGGGCGTGGGCAGGCCAAACTCAGCATGCCTCCGCAACGGTGGAGCCGGTGCCCGCGCCCCAGCCGGGTTGCGTATCATGACCGCGCCCCCTGCCGCGTCCCTTGGCGTGGGACGCCCCGAGCGCGCCGCCATCCCCAATGACCGAGATCGCCTGACTTGGATCCAGATCTCTCGCCGTTTCGCCCGGGTCAGCCCGCCGACATTGAACTGTTCGTTGGCCGTTCACAGCAGATTGAGCGCGTCACTCAACTCGTCCGGGCCTCGGCCGCCAACAGATTCCAGATCGCCTTCCTCACCGGCGACCGCGGGATTGGCAAGACATCCCTCGCCTCGTTTGCCCGCTACTTGGTGGAGCGCGACCAGACCGCCGCCACGTCCCACGTCATGCTCGGGGGCGTCGATTCCCTGGATGGCTTCGTCCAGCGAACGCTCGAACAGCTCATCAAGGACAATTCCGACAGACCTTGGTATCAGAACATTCTGGATATTTTTGGGTCAAGAATTCAATCCGTCGGCCTCTTTGGCGTATCGATCAATCTGCAATTCACCCCGGCTGAGATGGATGAGGTAACCAACGCTTTCCCCGAAGCTCTGCGCACGATTCAATCCCGCCTGGACGACGACCGCCCCTCACTCTTCGTCGTGCTCGACGATATCAACGCGCTGGCCGAGCTTCCTGAGTTTGCGAACTGGCTCAAGAGCACGGTGGACGCGATCGGCATTCACCGAACGCCCACCAAAGTCACGCTGCTCCTGGTTGGTCTGGAAGAAACTCGCCGTAGTCTGATTTCCCTGCAACCTTCACTGGCCAGGGTCTTCGATGTAATCGACCTAAGCCTATGGACACAGGACGAATGCGAACGTTTCTTTACCACCTATTTCAATTCGGTCAACGGCTCTATTGAGCCGGCCGCTCTGCAGTTCATGGCCGAGATGACCGGCGGGCTTCCGGTCGTGGCACATGAAATCGGCGACGCGGTCTACCGGGCAACAGCTGAGTATCCGGTGAAACTGGCCGACGCGACCGCGGGCCTTATCAGCGCCGCCGAAATACTCGGACACAAGATGCTGCGGCCGCAGATCGTGGAAGCGCTGCAAAGCGAGCGCTACCGCGAAATCCTCAGAATGTTGCCTACCGGCCCCTTGACGCGCCGATTCCGACGATCGGAACTGATCGACCGACTGCCGCCCGAGAGCGTCAGGTCGGTTGACGCGTTCCTGAGGCGGATGCGGGCGTTAGGCGCAATTGCGCAAGATCCCGACCGTGGACGGGGCGCCTACGTGTTTACAAACCCCGCCTACGACGTGTATTTCTGGCAGCAATCGTACTCCGTCCGCAATGGACTCAGGAGTAGCCGCTGACATGTCCGCCCCATCGTTCGATTCAACGCTGACGCGCCGTGTCAGCGCTCAGCCTGGAGTTTTTGGATGAATCAAGCCACCCCCATCACCGTCGCCCACGGCGACGGGATCGGCCCCGAGATCATGCCCATCGTCCTGGAAATCCTGGACAAGGCGGGCGCGCAGCTTGATATCGAGACCATCGATATCGGCGAGCAGGTCTACCTGCGCGGCAACCCGGCCGGCATTGACGACGCGGCCTGGGAGTCCATCTATCGCACCCGCGTCTTCCTGAAGGCGCCCATCACCACGCCGCAGGGCCGCGGTTACCAGAGCCTCAACGTGGCCACCCGCATTGCGCTGGGCCTCTACGCCAACGTGCGCCCCGCCGCCACCTTCCACCCCTACGTCGAGACCAAGCACCACCCGGACATGGACGTGGTGCTGGTTCGCGAGAACGAAGAAGACCTTTACGCCGGCATCGAACACCGGCAAACGGCCGACGTGATGCAGTCGCTCAAGCTGATTACTCGCCCCGGCTGCGAGCGCGTCATTCGTTTCGCCTTCGAATACGCGCGGCATCACGACCGGCACAAGGTCACCGCCTTCGCCAAGGACAACATCATGAAGCTGTCGGACGGCCTCTTCCACGAGGTCTTCGACGAAGTCGCGGCCGACTATCCCGACCTGGAGAACGAGTACTGGATCGTCGACATCGGCGCCGCCAAGCTGGCCGACACACCCGAGATGTTCGACGTGGTGGTGCTGCCGAACCTTTACGGCGACATCCTGTCCGACGTGGCTGCGCAGATTGCCGGATCGGTCGGCCTGGGCGGCGCGGCGAACATTGGCGACAGCGCGGCCATGTTCGAGGCCGTGCACGGGTCGGCGCCGCGACGCGCCGGCCAGAACCTGGCCAACCCGTCCGGCGTCCTCACCGCCGCCGTCCTCATGCTGGATCACATCGGCCAGCCCGAGGTGGCCGCTCGCGTCCAGAACGCCTGGCTGCGGACCCTGGAGGACGGCGTCCACACCTACGACATTCACAGCGACGCCCACAGCACCGCCAAGGTCGGCACCCGCGAGTTCGGCCAGGCCGTGGCCGACCGCCTGGGCGAAATGCCCAGAACCCTGCGCGCCGCATCCTTTGGCGTCGGCGGCCCAATGCCGGTGATCGAGGCAAGCGAACGCGAATCGCCGCCCGCCAAGCAAACCGTAGGCGTGGATGTCTTCCTGGACTGGAACGACGGCACGGCCGCGGACCTGGCGAATCGCCTGCAAGCCATTGCGGGCAACGGTCTCGACCTGAAGCTGATTAGCAACCGCGGCGCGATCGTCTGGCCGCAGACCATGGCCGGCGGCCTGCTGGTGGACCATTGGCGCGCCCGCTTCATGGCCGACAACGGCGCGGCCATTGACCACGCCGAGATTGTCGCCCTCCTCGGCCGCATCGGCGGTGCTGGCCTCGACTTCATCAAGACCGAAAACCTCTGCACCTTCGACGGCAGGCCGGCGTACTCGCAGGCCTAAAGGAGAAAGACGGCCATGACGGATTCCAACGACACCCCGCGCGTCGGCATCGTGATGGGCAGCACGACTGACTGGGACGTGATGCAGCGCACCACCGCCACCCTGCGCGACTTTGGCGTGCCCTACGAGGTTCGCGTGCTCTCCGCCCACCGCACGCCCGACGAGACCGCCGAATGGGCGCGCACGGCTGACGAACGCGGCATGCGCGTCCTCATCGCCGCCGCCGGCGGCGCCGCGCACCTGGCCGGCGTCGTGGCCGCGCACACGGTCCTTCCGGTACTCGGCGTCCCCATGCAGGCCTGGTCGCTGGACGGCCTGGACTCGCTGCTGGCCATGGCCCAGATGCCCCGCGGTATCCCCGTCGCCACCCTCGCCATCGGCAGCGCCGGCGCCACCAACGCCGCCCTGCTGGCCGTGGAGATCCTGGCCCTGGGCGACGCCGGGCTTCGTCAGAAACTGCTGGACTTCCGGGCCGCCCAGGCCGAAGAAATCCTGGGGGCTTCGCTGGAGTAGCGACCGGCCCGGCTCCTTGCTGCCAATTCGACACCACGGCGGCCGCTGAACATACTCAAGCGCCCGGCCGCCCTTGGCAGTTCAATATGGATCCGCAACTCGCCATCGCGGGCGGCCCACCCGCCGTAACCGCGCCCATCGATGACCGCTGGGAGCCGGTTACCGAGCGCGAGCGCGCGCTGGTCAATGGCGCGCTCGAAGCCGGCTCGGCCGTCTACGACGAGATCGAGAAGTTCGAGGCCGAGTTCCGCGAGTTCGTCGGCGCCCGATTCGCCTTGGCCGTCTGCAACGGCACCGCCGCGCTGCACTCCGCCATTTTCGCCGCGGGCGCGTCGCTCGGGCGCGAGGTCATCGTCCCGTCCGTCACCTGGCACGCCTCCATCTCGCCGGCCCTGCATTGCGGCGCCTCACCGGTGTTCGCCGACGCCGATCCCGAAACGTTCTGCATCGACCCGGCCGACGTGCGTCGCAAGCTCACCGACCGCACCTGCGCCATCGTCGCCACCCACGTCTACGGCAATCCCGCCGACCTGGATGCGCTGCTCGACATCGTGGACGGCACCGACATCACGCTGATCGAGGACGCCTCCCACGCCCACGGCGCGACCTGGCGCGGACGACAGGTCGGGTCGGTCGGCCACATCGGCTGCTTCAGCATGCAAGCCAGCAAACCCATCAGTGGGGTCGAAGCCGGAGTTGCGACGACGAACGATCCAAACCTCTACGACCGCATGGCCGCATTGGGCCACTACGGACGCGTCAACCAGCTCCTCCAGACCGACGCGCTGCGCGATTTGGGCCGCATTGGCCTGGGGGTCAAATACCGCGCCAACCCGCTGGGCATCGCCCTGGCCCGCGCCGGTCTCGAACGGCTGCCGGACCTGAACCAGCGTCGGGGACGCTGGTTCGCCCGCCTGGACGCCCTGCTGGACGACGTCCCCGGCATCTATCCCCAGCGCCCGTACGCCAACGCTGAACGCGGCGGCTACCTGCTCTACACCGCTCGCATCGATCCCGACGAGATCGGCGCTCCCATCCGGTCCATCCTCGACGCGCTGGCCGCCGAGGGCGTCGGCATCCACCCTGACCAGCCCTCGGCGCTGTATGGGGCCATGCACTTGCAGCCGCTGTTCGGCGACTTCCCATTCGAGGGCCTCGGCGGACCCTGGGGCGACCTGCCCTCGGACGTCCGGCCGCCCTTCGGTCCCGGCTCCCTGCCGGTGAGCGAACGCCTCAACGCCACCTGCGTCTGGCTCCCGACTCCTGTCGACCCCTCACATGCCTGGGTCGAACAGGTGGCTGCAGCCTTCGAGAAGGTGGCGTCCCAGGGCGGGCGTATCCGAAGCCTGGCCAAACGCGATCCATAACGTCCGCGCGCCCGCAATGTTTCACGTGAAACATCCGCCTTGGCCGTCACCCGCCCACCGCGCCCCATGACCCCAGCCGCGCCCACCACGCTTCCGTATCGAGTACGCGGCGGCAACGAGCCGGGCCGCCTTGACGTCACATTTCACCCGGCCGACGGACCAAGCATCAGGGGACCTGACTTAAGGCTCACCGCCGGCGCCGTTGGAACCTGGGAGTTCCGCATAGCCGTCGAAGCCCCGGTGGCCGCGGGCGGCGGCTTCTTCTTCGAGCGCTATGGGTTCCTGCTATCGCACAGCATCCAGAACACCCGCCCGCGCGGACGCGACTACGTCATCCTGCGGGCCAGGACGGATGCGCGCGTCCGACTGGAACTCAACGAGCTCAACCAGGCGAACTCGCCGCCAATGGCTCGCATCGTCGTCGAACGCGGAACCCTGGTCCCCGGCGACGAGCTGCGGCTGGTAGTCGGCGACACCAGCCACGGTGGCCCCGGCAGCGAGGTCTACGACGTCACCTGCCAGGGCCGCCTCGTCGTGTCGGTGGATCGCAGCGGCAGCCTGGCCTACCGGCAACTCCGGGATGGCGAGACTCGCATTCACGTTGAGTCGGACCCCGAACCAACGCTGCTCCGCTTCCTCGGGCCCTCCATTGCCAGCCCCGGCGAACCCTTCGCCCTCCACCTCGCCGTCTACGACCGCAACCACAACGTCTGCACGCAATACATGGGGACGGTCGACCTTCGCGAAGCGACGTCCACCCTTGCCGGACTTCCCAGCCACATCGAATTCGGTCCGACGAACGCGGGCCTCGCCATCATCGAGGACGTCACAGCCACGGCGCCCGGCCTCATCCGCATCGAAGCCAGCGATCGCAAGCACGGCCTATCCACGCTCAGCAACCCCCTCCTCGTCCAGTCCGACCCCGAGTCGCTCCTGCTCTGGGGCGACCTGCACTCCCACAGCTGGGGCGACGTCAGCATGGGGCTCATGGACGACCCCACGCCGATTCTTCATCCCGCCGGCCGCCACGCCCAGGCCCGCGGCCAGGCCCGCCTCGACTTCGCCGCCCCCGGCCCCATGGCGCCGCCCAACCAAACGCACCGCCCCGCCGTCTGGGAAGCCCACCAGGCCGCCTACCGCGCCAACGACGAACCCGGAACCTACGTCCCCTACCTGGCCGGCGAAGCCCATCCCAGCGTCGGCGGCGACCGCAACGTGATATTTCGCGACTGGGAGGAGCGCCACGCGCCCGCCTGGGCCGAAATGGACGACCTGCTGGAAACCTACGGCGAGCGCAACGACGTCCTGCTCGAAGCCCACGTCGGCGGCGGCCCCGCCGATTGGGACGCCTATCCGACGGCCCGCGAGCCGGTGGTCGAAGTCGCCAGCGGGCACGGATCCGCCGAGTGGCTGCTGCAACGCGCCCTCCGCCACGGCCACCGTCCCGCCGTCATTGCCTCCGGCGACACCCACCTGCCCCTGCTGGCCGCGCCCATGGCCGCCCACCTCTTCCGCGGACGCTTCGGCAGCCACCTCAACATCCGCGACTGCGCCATCGGCTGCGGCCCCGTGGCCGCCGTCCGCGCTCCCCGCTGCGAGCGCCACGCCATCTGGGACGCCGTGCTGAATCGCCAGACCTACGCCACCACCGGCGCCCGCATCATCCTGGGCGTTCAGGCCAACGGCCACCCGGCCGGATCCGAAGTCGAAGTGGATAACAATCCCCACATCGCAATCACCGCCCACGCCTGCGCGCCAATCGAACGCATCGACTTGATTCGCGACGACCGCGCCCTGGCCGCGTGGCAGCCCAACACCCTGGATGCCACCCTCGAATTCGAGGATGCGGAGCCGCTTACCGCGTCGGCCTACTACGTCCGCCTGCGCCAGATCGACGGCGAGTACGCCTGGAGCACACCCGTCTGGGTTACCTGCACGGTCGGCAGGCCCGACGCCGGTCCGGACCTTCCGGCCTGGAACGAGCACGATCCGCTGGACCCGTCCTCTGCCCGTCCCAACGACGCCCAACCCTTCGAGGCGCAGTTGCTCGACTACCTAGCCGACAACGAAGACCCAGGCCGCTTCCACGACATCACGCCGGTCCGCATCGTGCACGAAGTCCCCGGCCGCGCCGCCCTCTTCTACGCCTATCTGGGCGACCGCCGCGAACCCATTTCGATTCGCTGGTACTTCGACTTCCCAATGCCCCGCCTGCGCCTCGACTGGGGTTGGCGCGACTTCGGCGCCAGGGACGGCGGCTGAGCGCCTCAGACGCTCAATCGGGTTGAACTGCTGGCGTCGCGTGAGCTGCCCCACCGCGGCACCGGAGGCATATATCCTTGCGGAAACCTCGGGCGGAGAGATAGAGCATGAAGCGTTTGGTTCTTGCAATCGTTGGAGTCGTCTCACTCCTTGCAATCACAGCCGCGGCGGCGCTGGCCGAATGGCCGACCAGTTGCGTCGAAATCAACGACCTCATCGAAGCCGGACGCGGCAACGACCACAACGTCGGCATCTACCAGCGCGTCCACGGCGACCAGGCCGAGGCCGTCTGTCGAAGCGAACACGCGGACTCCGGCTTCCGGTTCGGCGCCCGTCCCTACCAGTTGCCGTCCAAGTCCGATCCCGCCGCCTACACCCAGGCCTTTGTGGAGCAGGCGATCGCCCGCTACAACGCCCAGGGCCTCCAGGCCACGCTCGACTACTACAACTCCTCCCAGAGCGTTGACGGGCCGTGGTACGTCTTCATCTTCGATGAGAACGACGTGCTCGTCAGTCACGCGCCCACCCCTGCGCTCGTGGGTCTTCACGCCCGCGACGTCACGGGACCGGACGGCTTCCCCACCGGTCTGCAGATCGTGGCCGACGCGACGCCCGAGGGTGTCTGGACCTCTTACTCGTGGGTAAACCCCGAGACCCGCGAAACCGAGTCCAAGCATTCCTGGGTCGTCCTGCACGACGGCCTGGGCTTCGGCTCCGGCTGGTACGAACCCGGCCCGTCCAAGGCCGACCTGCCCGGCTACGCGCAAGCCCTGGTGCAGCGGGCCGTCGATCTCCACGCCTCCCTGGGCACTGACGAAACCCTCGCCTACTACAACACCCCGGAAAGCGCCGACGGCCCCTGGTACGTCTTCGTCATCGAAGACCGGGATGGCGTGCTCTACTCGGTAGCGAACGCCAACCGCCCGGACCTGGTAGGCACGACCCGCGAGCGCATCGACGCCAACGGCTTTAACTACGGGGAAGCCTTCGCCGCCATAACCGAGGAGAGCGGCGGCGCCTGGGTGAGCTACCTGTTCACCCACCCGCAAACCCGCCAGGACGCGCCCAAGCACTCCTGGTTGGTCCGGGTCGGCGATCTGCTCTTCGGCGTGGGCTGGTACGAAGGGATCGAGTAAGCCGCGTCCGCACGCCGCCGGCCTTGGCGTAGCAACGCCGGCCGGCGGCGTGCGGGTACCGGTGGCGCGACCACCCACGCGCCGCAGGGCGCGCGGCTCTCCGTTGCTGGGATGGCGTAGGGTAAGCACGGCTTGGCTCCACGGAAGCGTGAACTCATGGCTAACCCCGAAGCGGTATTCCAACGACACTGGGACGCGGTCCAGTCCGGCGACTTCGATCGCATCGCCGCTGACTACGCCACCGACGCCCGGCTCATGCAGCCCAACCAGGTACACATAGGGCACGACGGCTGCCGCGCCTTCTTCGAGGCGCTCTTCGCCGACCTGGCCGGTTTCGCGGCCCGCCAGGAGTCGGTAACCGTCAAGGGCGATGCCGTCCTGCTCACCTGGTCCGGCACTCACGAAGACGGGCGCACGGCCGAGGGCGTTGACACCTTCGTCATCAGCGACGACCTGATCCACGTACAGACGCTCGTGTATCGAATCCGCTAGACGCGGCCACACCGCCACGACCTGAGGCAGGGCTAAACTCAGGCTCTGCCTAACCCCATCCAGGGAGCGGACCGTGACTGTCGACGACACGCAACGCGCGCAGGTGCGGGCCGAACTGCCCGAAGTCGAGTGGATCGCCGACCCGGACCTGGCCGCCAGGGTCGTCGAAGCCTGGGCGCTGGCCCTTTCCCAGAGTTCCTTCGGCGCCATCGCCGACATCCGCGGCTCCGGCAACCCCGACACGCCGCCGCTCGAGGACGGCACCCAGACCGACCACATCCGCGGCGTCACCCGCCTCGCCGTGGCTATTGCCGACGAGCTTGGGAGCCTCTTCCCCGGTCTCGAGTACGACCGCGACCTGCTGATCGCCGCCGCCCTCTGCCACGATGTCGGCAAGCCTTGGGAGTTCGATCCCGAGAACCAGGCCCGCTGGGCCGCCGAGCGCGGCCGCACCGGCTGGCCCTCCATCCGCCATCCCGGTTACGGCGTGCACATTTGCCTGACCGTCGGCCTGCCCGAGGAGGTCGCCCACGTCGCCGGCGGCCACTCCGGCGAGGGCGAACTCGTCCAGCGCAGCCTCATCAACCAGATCGTCCACCAGGCCGACTACGCCTTCTGGCGCGTCTTGCAGGCCGGCGGGCAGTTGGTGGAGGACTAGGCAGCCGGCGTCGCCGGCCGAATCTCCAGCTCCTCCTCACCGTTCCGCACCGCATCACCGGCCAACGTCGCAATGTCGTCGCCGCGCAGGTCAAACGTGAAGCGACCGGCCGCGTCTTCACCGAGATCGCGTCCTTCAGCGTCGAACACGCCAATTCGCACGTCCGTCCCGTTCACCCGCAACGCGGCCTCGTCCCCGCCGCGCGTGTAATGCACCGTGCCGTCCGCCTGGATCTCATTCTCTACCGTTACCTTGGGATCCAGCCGCAGCACGTACCCGTCGAACGCGATTCGTAGCTGAATCCTCTCGCCCTCCACGACCCGCTGCACCGTGGCCGTGCCGCCGCTGCCATCAATGACTCGCGTACCCGCCAGCTCGACCACGCGCGGCCGCAGTTCCTGCTCGATAACTCGCGAGACAAACGTCCGCATCAGTCGCGAGGCTCGCTCCTCTGGCGTGGGTGTTGGACCGGTTTCCACGGGCTCCAGCGTCGCCTCGTCCACCTCGATGGCCGCCACCACAATCGCGGCGGTGATCAGCGCCGACGCCAACCCCGCCAGGAGCCAGTTTCGACTCACCCGGTCGGATCCGCCGCCAGTTCAGCCACCAACCCCTCGACCCGCTCCGCGATGTCGTCCCGAACGCGCCGCACCACCTCGATCGGCTGCCCGGACGGATCGTCCACCGCCCAATCGCGGTATTCCGTGCCCGGCACCAGCGGACAGCTATCGCCGCAGCCCATCGTGATGCAAACATCGGCCGCGGCCACGTCCTCAGTCGTCAAACGCGACGGCGACGCGTCACTGATGTCAATGCCGATCTCCCGCATGGCCTGAACCGCCATCGGATTGACGCGCTCGCCTGGGGCGGTACCGGCCGACCTGACCTGGATCTGGCCGTCGCCCGACGCTCGCAGAAGGCCCGCGGCCATCTGGCTGCGCCCCGCGTTGTGCACGCAGACGAAGATCACGGATGACCTGGGTGGGTCGCTCTGGCGGGATGAGGTCACGGATTCACCGATACGTCGGACGACGTGGCTCCGCCATCATAGGCGCGCCGCGAAACCGCCGAACCCGGGCGTCAACGCCCAACCTGATCGTCGGGGTCTAGTAGTGGACCACCACGCGGGTCCCGTGGTCGCAGAATTCCCACGCCCACTCCGAGTCGTGCAGCCGCAGGTTCACGCAGCCCGCGCTGCGCGCCGTGCCGAACTCGCCGTGCCAGTAGGCGTAGTGAAAGCCGATCCAACTCTCCGTGAAGTACTGGATATGCAACACGTCGTCCAGGTCGTAGACGGCGCTGGTACTGCCGTTGGAGATCATGCGCGCGCGCGGAACGCGCACGAAGACGCGATAGCGGCCGGCCGGGGTGAAGTCCGGATAGATGCCGGTTGACGTGGCGGCCATCCGCACCGGCTCGTCCCCGTCAAAAAACGTCACCACCTGCCGCGTCAGGTCCACCTTGGCGTGACGGTCGGCCAGCGGCCCGTACACAGGATCCAGGGCGGCCAGGTCCACGATCGGCGCGTGCCGGGCGCGCTGTACCGGATCGGTCGGCAGCCGCAGCCGCTCCGCCTCCATCAGGCCCAACCGCAGGTCGCTGACGCGCCCGCCGCCCTCGGAAAGCACCGCTCGCTCGAACACCTGCCAGAGCCCGCCGTCGCCGACCACTGCCGGCGCCAGCGGATACCCAAACCGGTAGACCCCGCCGTTCTCGCGGTGAAACGGCCACACGGCCGGATGCACGCCATGACCCGTCTGGGGAAAAAAGTGGGCGTACGCCGCCCCGGGCTGCGGTGCGGACAAAGGACTCACGTACGGACGTCCCAGGTTCAGGGGAACCACCCCCAACGGGTCGCGCGAGGTCGGCGCCAGCGCCAGCGCGCCCCGCTCGAAATACTGCGTCTCTCGACCGCGAATGTTCAGCCGCTCGGTAATCGGCCAGCCAAGCCCCTTGTCCCGTCCGTATTGCAGCCACCACGCCAGGAATGGCCCGCCCACGTGATGACCGGTCTCGCGCAGGTAGATCGCCGGAACCGGAACATCCGGTGTGGCCGAGTCCGCCCGAACGATTCCCGTGCTGGCGCCAGCGGCCGCGCCAATCGCGAGTGACAGGCGACCAAGAAAGGCCCGTCGTGAACTACGGCTGCCTTCGTTTAACGTTTGGCGTGAAATGGCTACACGCTCCTCGGCGGCAAGACCTCGCCCACCGGCCCTCCCGGCAAGGTCGCATTGCCACCCACCCTTATGGTAGGGCATTCGCGCCGCAAGGCAATCCCTCGCTAGTCGAACCTGTAGCCGTACACGCTGGCCCGCGCCGCCGTGACGTGCAGGCGCACCCGACGGCCGCGCAAGGCCTCCAGCGAATCGCCAGTGTCCCAACAGACCCGCGCCTCGATCGCATCGCGTTCAATCGGCACGGCCTCATCGTGGCCGAACCCCTCCAGCGCCCCGCCATGCTCGTTCAGCACCGCCACCCGCACGTCGCCGAACTCCGCGTCCACGTTCAGGCACAGGTGGTCGCCGGTAACCTCCGCCGGCTCGGTTACGAACTCCCCGCCGTCCTGCCCCGCCGTGAGCGCCGCCCAGCGGTCGCGCCCGAACTCAAGCAGCCCAATGCGGCACCGCGCCGGCCGCATCCGGTAGCGCCGTCCCGCGTGCGCCGTCCCGCGCCCGCCAAACGGCACCAGCATCCGGTCCCCCACGACCAGCGGGTCGTTGCTGGATGGAAACACCCACATGTCATCCCACGCCCCCTCGGTGCCCCGGTCCAGCCACGGCGTCCGTTCCAGCCGCTGCCAGTGGTCCCCGTCGCGGCTCACGACCAGCTCCGTGTGCAGGCGCTCCACGAACCGGTCGTAGAACTCCAGGTACCCCAGGTATGCGTTCCCCGCGGTCATGGGATACATGCTGTAGAACTCGGTATCCACCGGGTCGGCATCGTCGGGCCGCATCAGGATCTCGGGACCCGACCACTCGCGCAGGTCCGGGCTCCGCCAGCGCTCTACGCTGCGGATTCGCGGGATCGGTGGGTCCGCCGCAAAGTCCCTGTCCAGGTCCGCGCGCCGCGACGTCAGCCAGTACTCGCCCCGCCGGTCGTCGTATATGCAATGAAACCGGTCCCCGGTCTCCGTCAGAAACGGCTCGTCATGCCACGTCCAATGCATCCCGTCGGGGCTCGTCAGTACGAAGAACGCGTGCCGCCGAATGGCCGCCACCCGCGCATAAATCACCATCCGATAGCGCTCCGACTCCGGAGCCTGCGGATCGACGAGCACCTGCGGACTGTCCAGGTAATCCCAGGGCGCGCTTTCTCGCATCATCCAACAGATATTGTTCGCGCGGCTGCCCTCCCACTCGAAAAGCCCCAGGTCCGGCTTATCCCAGGTCACGCCGTCGGTTGACGTCGCGTAGCAGACCAGCGAGACCAGCGGCTGCGGACGCTCGGCATTCCAGGCCTCGTACCAGAGCTTGAAAAGCCCCGTCGCCGGGTCGTAGTGCGCCGTACCCCACGTCACCACCGACGTGCCTTCCCACGGCTCGGTCGGCGCCAGCACCGGCGCCATCTGCACCCGCGCCGGACGGTTCCAGGTCCGGCGCATGTGCACCACCGTCTGCAGCTCCCAGGGGTGACAGAACAGATGCAGCGAAGGGTCGTACGGCATAGCTGAACCTCGCGACCGCGAACCGCCCCGCCAGCATACGCAGCCGCGCCCGGCCGCCGCCCCTGGACTCGCGCAGTCTCAGGCTCTTGCAAGTGGGCGGCTGGTCAATAGGCCTTTAGCCAAATCTGTATCCGTACACACTGGCTCGCGCCACCGTGGCATGGAGCCGCACGCGACGGCCACGTAGCGCGCTCAGGGAATCACCCGCATCCCACCGAACCCGCGCCTCGATTACGTCGCGTTCGATCGGCACGGCCGCGTCGTGGCCGTAACCCTCCAGCGTCCCGCCATACGCATCCAGCACCGCCACCCGCACGTCCCCGAACTCCGCGTCCACGTTCAGGCACAGGCGGTCGCCGGTAACCTCCGCCGGTTCGGTCACGAACTCGCCACCGTCCTGCCCGGCCGTCAGCGCCGCCCAGCGATCGCGCTGGAACTCCAACAGCCCAATCCGGCACCGCGCCGGCTGCATCCGGTATCGCCGTCCCCCGTGCGCCGTGCCACGGCCGCAAAACGGCACCAGCATCCGGTCCCCAACGACCAGCGGGTCGTTGCTGGCCGGAAACACCCACATGTCATCCCAGGCGCCCTCGGTGCCCCGGTCCAGCCACGGCGTCCGCTCCAGCCGCTGCCAGTGGTCCCCGTCGCGGCTCACCACCACCTCCGTGTGCAGCCGCTCCACGAACCGGTCGTAGAACTCCAGGTACCCCAGGTAGCCGTTCCCCGCCGTCATTGGATACATGCTGTAGAACTCGGTGTCCGGCAGATCGACGTCGTCCGGCCGCATCAGCATCTCCGGCCCGATCCACTCGCGCAGGTCCGGGCTGCGCCAGCGCTCCACGCTGCGAATTCGCGGGACGGGCGGGTCCCAACGGATGTCCCGTTCTATGTGCGCGCGCCTCGACGTGACCCAATACTCCCCGCGCCGGTCGTCGAAGATGCAGTGAAATCGGTCCCCGCTCTCGGTCAGAAACGGCTCGTCATGCCACGTCCAATGCATCCCGTCCACACTGGTAAGCGTGAAGAATGCGTGCCGCCGCATGGCCTGAACCCGCGCGTAAATGACCATCCGGTAACGCTCCGCCTCCGGCGCGTCCGGATCGACAAACACCCGTGGACTATCCAGGTAGTCCCACGGCGCGCTCTCACGCCTCATCATCCAGCAGATGTTGTTCGCCCGGCTCCCGTCCCACTCAAACACCCCCAGCTCCGGCTTGTCCCACGTGAGGCCATCGGTCGACGTGGCATAGCAGACCGGCGTGTCCAGCGGCTCCGGGCGATCCGGATTCCACGCCTCATACCAGAGCTTGAAGACCCCCGTCTCCTGGTCGTAGAACGCCGTACTCCAGGCCACCGACGTGCCTTCCCACGGCTCGGTCGGCGCCAGCACCGGGTCCATCTGCACCCGCGCCGGACGGTTCCAGGTCCGGCGCATGTGCACCACCGTCTGCAGCTCCCAGGGGTGACAGAACAGATGCAGCGAAGGGTCGTACGGCATGGCTGAACCTCGCGACCGTGAACCGCCCCGCCAGCATACGCAGCCGCGCCCGGCGGCCGCTCGTGGACTAGCGCTGCTGGATCGCCGCCGGCAGAAGTACGAGCTCGGGCACGTAGGCCCGCGGCGGCAGCGACGTCACGAACAGCACCGCCTCGGCCACGTCTTCCGGCTGCAGCGCGTTCGCGATCATCTCCGGCGGCGTTGGGGCAGGCCGCCGGTCGATCATCGGCGTCTCGGTCAGCCCCGGGAAGATCATCGTCGCCCGGATCCCGTTCCCGGCCTCCTCGTGCATCATCCCGTACACGAACCCGGCTTCCCCGTGCTTGGTGCTCTGGTAGGCCACGCCCGACATGTCGGGAATCTGCACCGCCGCCGACGAAATCACCACCACCCGCGCCCCGGCTTCCCGTAGCGCCGGCAGCGCCGCCTGCGTGACGTCATACAGTCCCCACAGGTTCGTCCGCTGCATCAGCTCCCAGTCCGACGGACTCAACACCTCCAGCGCCCGCCCCGGGATATTCCAGCCCGTCGCGTACACCAGGATGTCGATCCCTCCCAGCGCCTCCACCACGGCATCCACGGAATCCCGCGCCGCCGCCGCGTCCTGGATGTCGACGGGAATCGCCACGCCCTTGCGCCCGATTCCCCGAATCTCTCCGGCGACCTCGTCCAGCGCCTCCTCGGTCCGCGCCAGCACCGCCACGTCCGCCCCGGCCCGCGCCAGCGCCAGCGCCGTCGCCCGGCCCATGCCGCTGCTGGCCCCGAAAACCGCCGCGCGCCGCCCCGCGTGACTGCTCACCGGGTCCTAAAAGCCCCGCTGCCCGCCGCGCCCGGGTCCATACGCCCCGTCCAGCGTGTTCCGGTCAAAGCCCTCGCCCACGTTCCCAGCGGCCACGTAGCCGTACAGCGCCGCCTTGAAGATCGCCTCCAGCGTCGACACCGTCGCAATCGCCAATCCAACCGTCACCACGCCGACAACCAGACCTGCCATCGGCACAACCATCCCCACCAGGATGGCCGGCACCAGCCCCGCCAGCGCGGCCAGGAACCCGACAATGCCGAACCCGAAGTTCGCCGTCACCTGCTCGCCCCACGTCCGCTTGAACAGTGAACTCGACCGCTTGATCGCCGTGATCGGCCCCGTCTCCTCCGCCACCAGCACCGGCACCACGAAGAACGTCAGGTACGCCCACACGCCGCCCACGATCCCCAGCGCAATCTGCCCCAGGAAGTTATCGCGCGACTGGTTCCGCAGGATCTGCAGGATCAGGCCCACCGTCGCCGAAATCAGCGCCCAGCCCACGATCTGCGGCAGACGCGAGTTGGCCAGCCGGAACCCGTCGCCCAGCGTCGGCGTCCCACCGGCCAGCCGCACCATCGCGGCCCCGATCAGCGCCGCGTTGAAGTAGATGATCACGAACGCCAGCAGGAAGTACGTAATCCCCAGCAGCACGATGTCCGCCTCGGCCAGACCCGCGGTCTCGGCTTCTGCCAGGCGACCGAACGTGCCTAGGCTGGACCCCACGCCGGTCAGCAGCGCGGCCAGGATCACCAGCGCCACGCCCGACATGATCGGAAACGCAATCAGCTTCCGATCGCTTTGTAACACGCCCCAACTCATCTTCGTGAGTTCCCACGTCCGTCCAAACGTCGCGAACATTCGATATTCCCTTAGGAGTGTCGGCGCTGACCGTCCAAGAATAAACGCCGCCGGGGCGCCACGCGATAAGTCGCGCGGCGACTTCGACTCCCATCGCGCCGGAAGCCGCAGTTCGGCTGACTAGAGACCTGTCACCTGCAGCGTGCCGACGTGTCGGTCGGCCAGGTCCACCCGCCTTACCACGTGATTGTTCGTATCCGCCACAAACAACACCCCGTCAACCAGCGACACCCCGCCCGGCTCATGAAACCGCGCCTCCGCCAGCCCGCCGTCCGCGTCGCCGTGCTCCGTATCTCCGGCAAACGACGTAATCAGCCGTTGGACCGGATCCACCACCTTGATCTTGTTGTTGTACGTGTCGGCAATAAACACGCCTTCGGCCCCCGACGCCACCCCCAGCGGATGCTGCAACCGGATCGACGTGCCCTGCCCGTCCTCATCCCCGAAATCGAACAACCCAACCCCCGCAATCGTCCGCGCGTCGCCTCGACCGTCCAGCGGCAGCGTGCGAATCGCGCTCGTCTCGCTGTCCGCCACCAGCAGCCGGTCCCCGTGCACCGCCAGCCCGCTCGGCTGCGCCAGCTGCGCCGTGTCCAGCGGCCCGTCCTGCAGGTTCTCGATCCCCGACCCCGCATACGGCCCTATCTCTCCGTCCGCCGGATCCATCACCCAGACCTGGTGCATCCCCGCCATCGCAATGAACAGCCGCCCCTCGTGCCAGGCCAGGTCCCACGGCGAGGCCAGTTCGGCCGTCTGCGCCGGATGCGATCCCGGCGCCGGATACCCCCGCATCCCCGTTCCTGCCACCGTCGACACCTCGCCCGACCCAAGCTCGATCCGGCGAATCCGGTGATTCTCCGTATCCGCCACGTACAGGTCGTCGCCAACCGCCGCCAGCCCCTGCGGATAGGTGAACCGCGCCTCCGAGGCCGACCCGTCCCGATGCCCTTCCTCCGACGACCCAAACACCCGTCGCACCGCGCCGTCGTGGCTCGTCTCCACGATCCGGTGATGCCCCGAGTCCGCGATGTAGAGCGCGTCGCCCGTGGCCAGCACCTTCCCCGGAAACGCCAGCCCCGTCTCCGAATCCGGCGCCTGCTCCATCACGTCCAGCGGCGCGTCCGTTACCGTGCCGTTCGGCCGGTGCTCGTTCAGGATGCGCGTCACCGCCCGGTCCAGCGCCTCGAACGGCGCCTCGCCTGAATGAAACCCGATCACGTGCCCCAGCGGGTTCACGAACACCATCGTCGGCCACGCCCGCACCCCGTACGTCTGCCAGATCTGGAAATCCCGGTCGTTCACCACCGGGTGCTCCAACCGGTGACGCCGCGCCGCGTAGCGCACGTTGAACGTCTCGCGCTCCGCCGGGAACTTGGGCGTATGCACCCCCACCACCGCCAGCGCCGGACCGTGCTTCTCTTCGAGTTTCCGCAACTGCGGAAATAGCTGCAGGCAGTTAATTCAGCAGAAGGTCCAGAAGTCCAGGATCACCAGCCGGCCCTGCAGGTCCGCCATGCGAACCGGCCGCCGCGTATTGGCCCACTCCAACCCCTCCGGAAACTCCGGCGCCGGAATCGGCGTCTGCGTCGCCATCCACCCACCCTCCAATCCCCCGTCCCCCAGTCTCCCACGCCCGGGCAGGGCGTTCCCGCACCCGGAACCCGTGAGGACCCATCACGAACTGCAGGGGTCCCGTTCGTTCCTGGAGCCTTGATTTCGTCAGCCGCGTATCCTGCCGGGACCGGAGCCCTTGCGAGTCGTTCCCATCCACTTTCCCTTCGCCGAATTCGCTGGGACCCCCTACGACCTCGGTCTCCAACACGGCCACCGCTTCCGCGACCTCGTCCGCCTCCAGCTCGCCGAAACCATGCAAGCCGCCGCCGACAGCGGCCTCACCGCCGCCCAGGCCCTTGAGTGGACCCTCCAACAGCAACCCGCGGTCGAAGCCATCGCCCCCCACTGGATCGACGAACTCCACGGCCTCGCCCACGGCGCCGGCATCCGATTCGACGAAGCCCTCGCCCTCCAGCTCCGCCCCGGAACCGGCGGCCTCCCCGAAGGCTGTACCTCATTCGCCGCCGTGGGCCAGGCCACCGTCGATCGCCAGACCATCGCCGGCCAGAACCGCGACCTCGGTGAGCCCTACCTCCACCGCATGTTTCTTGCCGCCTTCAGACCCACCCGGGGTCCCCACATCCTCATGCACTGCGTCCCCGGCGAACTCGGCGGCGTCGGCCTCAACAGCCACGGCGTCTGCGTCTTTGCCAACTCCCTCTGGGGCAAATCCGGCCGCACCTGGATGGCCCCGCCCATCCTCCGCCGCGCCGCCCTCGAATCCGACACGGCCGAAGCTGCCACGCAGCGCATCCGGGCCATGCCCGGCCCCGCCGTCGGCAACTTCCTCATCGCCGACGCAACGCACGCCCGCAACCTCGAAATCCTGGCCGAAGGCCTCCACGTCACCAATGTCGACAAGGGCGTCTACGCCCACGCCAACAACTGTGTCGCCCGCACCCTCCAACCCCACGAAGCCACCCGACGACCCCTGCCCCACTCCGAAGGCCGCCGCCAGTCCCTCCAGGCCGGCTTGGAACGCCACGCCGGCGCCATCGACACGCAGGTCTGTCGCACCCTCCTCAGCGACCAATCCGGCCGCCCCGAACCCGTCTGCCGCCCCTTCCGTTCCGGCGACCCCTTCGCCACCATCGCCGCCCTCATCGCCGTCCCCCACTCCCAGACCCTCCACCTCAGCTACGGTCCCCCCAGCGACAACCGGTTCACCGTCTACCGCCTGTAGACCCGCCTGTTATCCCCTGGGCGTCCAGGCTGGGGGGAAGGCCTTGCTAGAACCGTCCGTCCCGCACTTCGAAGTGCGTCGGCTTATCCAGCGTTCGGCCGCCGGCCCGCAGCCAGTCGGCCGTCCAGCCCAGCACCGTCGCCAGCGGCGTCATCGGCTCGCCCACCAGCCCGGCCATCCGCCGGCAGTCCACGAACAACGCGCTGTCCGACTCCGTGCCCTCGAACTCGGGCTCAACATCCAGCACTTCGCCCATCGCAACGGCGACATCCTGAATCCGGATCGGCTCAAGCCCCGACACGTTCAGCGTCAGCGGCGGCGCGCTCGTGTGTTCCAGCGTCCGCAGGATCAGGTCGCAGGCGTCGCCCTGCCAGATCACGCTGGCCGTGCTCATGCCCACGTTCACGGGGTGGCCGCCGCACAGGCTGGCCGCGATGTCATGCAGCACGCCGTAGCGCAGGTCCAGCGCGTACGACAGCCGGATAAGCGCCGAGCGCGTCCCCCACGTATACGCCGCGTTCTCGAACATCCGCTCCCGCGCCAGGCACGACTGCGCGTACTCGCCAATCGGTTCGGGCGCCAGGTCCTCGTCCGCCCCTCGCCCGTCAGTCGGCACAAATGGATACACCGCCGCCGTGGAGAACACCACGCAGCGGGCCTCTCGGAATCGACGCGCCACCAGCCCCGGCAGGTGCGCGTTCATGACCCAGGTCAGGTGCTCGGCCCCCGTTGACCCGAACTTGCGCCCGGCCATGAACACCACGTCCGGCGCATCCGGCAGTTCGCGAAGGAACGCGGGCTCCAGCAAGTCGCCTGCAATGGTGGCCACGCCAGCGGCCTCCAGGCCGGCGCGGGCCGCCGGATCGCTGAAGCGCGAAACGGCGATCACTCGGCCCTCGCGCCCCGCGGCCTCGAACGCCCGCCGAGCCATCCGGGCCACCGTGGGACCCATCTTCCCCCCGGCGCCCAACACCAGCAGATCGCCAGTCCCCCGGGTCAGGGACTCGATCAGCCCGGCGCTGGGACGCGACATCACCTCGTCCAGCGTCCCCTCGTCCGGAATCGAGTCTGGGAGCGGATCAGCCGCCATCAGATCAGCGCGGAGTCGCCGCTCAGACGCCCCCGGCAATCTCTCCCCACTGGCTCTCGGGGAAGACCTCAATCGTCTGCGTGACGCCGCCAAACTGCTCGCGCATGGCCAGCATCGCCTGTGCGCAGGCCTGGGTGCTGTCGAACTCCATCACCATCAGCACGTCAAAGGCGCCCATGGTCAGGTAGACCTCGTGCAGCGTGCCGCCATGCGCCTCCACCAACTTGCGAGTTTCGGGCGCGCCTTCGCCGATGGCGTCGGCTACCGTTCCGGGCTCCGCCGGCTCGCCGGACATGCTGACCATGCTGATGTAATGAGGCATCGAATTCCCTCGCAGGCATCTGTTTAGCGCGGCGATTATGGCACCAGTCGGAACCACCGCTGGCTAGACTCCCCAGTCCACTGGTCGGAAGCAACGCCCCATGCCGCCGAACGTCCTGATCATCACCACCCACGACACCGGCCGTTTCATCCAGCCCTACGGCGTGACGACGGTCGAGACCCCCCACCTCAATCGGCTGGCGGCCGAGGGCGCGCGCTTCAACGCCTACACCACCGCCCCGCAGTGCTCGCCCAGCCGCGCCAGCCTCACCACCGGCCGCTACCCCCACGCCAACGGCACGATGGGTCTGACGCATCGCGACTTCCGTTGGGATCTGCACCCCGGCGAGCGCACTATCCCGCAGATCCTGCGCACCGTCGGCTACCGCAGCGGCCACTGGGGCGTCGAACACGCCGCCCGCGACCCGCGACGCATCGGCAACGATGTCCTCGACGAGACGCGCGACATCAAGGCAATCGTCACTGGCGTCTCACAGTTCATCGACGCCGACGATTCTTGCCCGTTTGTGGTGCAGGTCGGCTTCGGCGAGACCCACCGCGTCGGCGGCCACGGGTTCGGCGGCCAGCCCTACGATGCCAACGGAATCACGGTGCCGCCCTACCTGGTGGACGCCCCGGACACCCGCGACGACCTGGCCGACTTCCAGGGCTGCGTCAACCGCGCCGACGCCTACATTGGCCGTCTGCTTGCAATCCTTGAGGACCGCGGCCTGCTCGACCAGACGCTGGTGCTCTACGTCGGCGACCACGGCATCGCCTTCCCCCGCGCCAAGTGCACGCTCTACGACCCCGGCATCGAAATCTCCCTCATCGCCCACCTGCCCGGCAGTCCCCTCAGCGGCGGCGCGGCGCCCGGCGGCATGGTCAGTAACCTGGACGTGGTCCCGACCCTGATCGAGCTCACCGGCGCCGAAGCCCCGTCCGACCTGCACGGAACGTCGCTGCTTCCGGTGGCCGCCGGCACCTCCCCTGGCTACGACGAGATCTTCATCGAAAAGACTTACCACAGCTACTACGACCCCATGCGCGGCCTGCGCACCAACCGCTGGAAGTACATCCGCAACTTCGAGACCGGCCTGGGCGTCGAGATCCCCAGCGACATCGCCGGCAGCGGCGCCTACCGCGACCTGGCCGGTCGCATGGACCCCTCGCACCACGTTGAGGTGGAACTCTTCGACCTCCGCGCCGACCCCAACGAACAAACCAACCTCGCCGGCCACCCCGAGACCGCCGCCATCCAGGCCGAACTCGGCGCCCGCGTCATCGACTGGATGCGCGCCACCGGCGATCCGCTGCTGGAAGGACCCGTAACGTCGCCCTTCTACCGCGATACGATCAGTGAGATTTCGGCCTAGCCGGACTCCGCCCACGGGTCGTACGACCCGAAGTGCCAGAGATTGCCCTCGGGGTCGAGCGCGGAATACAGGCGTCCGCCGTAGTCCATGTCCTCGATGTCCATCACGATCTCGGCGCCGGCCGCCTTGGCGTGCTCATAGTGCGCGTCGATTTCCGGCACGATGACGTAGGCGCTCTGCGTATTCGCGCCCACCTCCTGGGGCGTCTTGACGTGCGGGCCGAAGTCCCGGTTCTGCGCCGACCCCAGCATGATCATGCCGCCGCCCAGCGTGAGCTGCGCGTGCCCGATGGTCCCCTCCGGACCGGGGATGACCAGGCGCCGGGTAAACCCAAACACCTCGCACAGAAACGCAATGGCCGCCGCCGCGTCGCGGTACCGCAGGCTCGGAACAATCATCGCCTGCCGCGATTCCTGAGACATCACCAGTCCTTCTCCTTCGTCTAAGCCGTTAGCCCCAAGGGCGAGCGAACCCTAGCCTCTCCCACGCGAAAGGCCGACAGATTCTTCGCCGCCGGGTGAAGGGTCTCAATCGGAACACCGCTGGACACAGGGTGGGCAACGGTCCAGACTGCAAATAGGCGGTCTGTGGCACGCACCCACGTAGGCGCGCTTCGTCTGACTGAGACAGACGACCAGGGAGGAACGACAATTCATGGCCACAGGGAGCGACCAGTGGGCAGCCTTCAAAGCTGACCTGCGCGTGGGTCGGCTGCTCCACCGGAATTACTTCATCGCCTCACTATCCGATCTTGGGCTGTGGGCCTACGGTAACGACCCGAAGGACGCAGCGGAGAATCTGGAGCGATTGCTGGAGACGTTCGTTCACCGGTGCCTCGAGAATGGCGATCTTGCCGAGCGGCTTGAGCAAGCGGGTGTTTCGCTGATTCCGCACCCGGTCGCCGTCTTACAGGGATTGAATCCGACACCCGTCGGCGGCGAGGAAGCGCCGTCAGTCGAGCCGATGATCCAGTGGGAGACCCCGCCGAGTGACCATCCGGCGCCGTCTCGATGGGTAGCCGTGCCTGTCTAGTGGGTCCTCTGATTACGAAGCGGGATCTGGAGAGTTTCTACGAAAAACGGCCAAATCTGAAGGTTCTCGCCTACGGGGACCTGCTGATGGTGGAGCGCCAGGTCAACGACCGCCTGCAAGTGATTGCCATTCACCATTTTCCTGACGACGGGTTGCTGGACTTGTTCCTGGCAGTCGCTGCCGTCGCGGTGCGAGACCGTGTTCTCGCTGTCGAGATGTTGACTGAGCTTGATCGCTGACCGGACGGACCTGCAGGGCCGCTGGCGCCGAATGAATAGAGAAGCCCAATGCCGCGACCGAACGGTGGTTTGCTGAGCTGAACGAACGACCTCGGCGCTCGCTGCTGAGGGTAGGTGCGTCGTAGATTCACCGCACCGCTACACCGGCTCGCGTCGCCTGCTCAACCAGGAAGGCATACACCCCCGGCGCGTCCTCGGTCGAGCAGCCTTCCACTATCAGGTAGATCTCCGGGTCCAGCCCCTCCAGCCGCTGCATGTAGCGCTGGTGGTCGATCGCGCCCTGACCGGTGGTCACGGTATCCAGGTGCACGGTGTGCCGGTCCCAGAGCGCGATGTCCTTGCTGTGCCCGCTGCCGATGCGATCACCCAGCGTGTCGAACATCTCGTCGATCGCCGCTCCCGTGTCGTAGTAGGTATCCAGCGTGATCCAGTTCACCGGATCCATGTCCACCCGCACCCACGGCGACCCGACCGCATCAACCACCCGCCGGGTAACAGCCGCGTCGCGCAGGGTCACAAGCTGGTGCCCCTCCAGGTGAATCCGCACACCGACCTCCGCGGCGACCTCGGCGGCTTGGCCCAGCGAGTCGATCAGGTTCGCCTCGGCCCAGGGCTCCCAATTCTCCGGATGCGGCGACCAGGGACCCGTGTCGCTCATGCTGCCTGGACCCGTGTCGATACAGGCCGCGCCCAGCCTGGCCGCCAGCCGCAGCCCGGCGCACAGCACCTCAACGCTGCGCTTCCTACTCTCGCCATCCGGATGCACCAGGTTCTGCCAGTAGCCGGTGGCCATGTAGTGGTCCAGCCCGGCGTCGGCCAGGATCTCGCGGAAGCGGCGGCACTCGGCGTCGGATGGCGGATTCAGCGGATCGTTGCCGCCCAGCCGCGTAAACACGCCGGTGTACCCCCACGAGCGCAGCGTGCGCGCCGTTTCGGGGGTCAGGTCGCGAATGTCGTCCGGCAGCAAGGTGCCCGAAATCCCAAGTCGCATCGTCAGCCTCCCCCGTCGACGGGAACTATGCCGCCGGACATGTAGGTGTTGCGCTCGCTGGTCAGGAAAGCCACCACTTCCGCCACCTCCTCGGGATCGGCGTAGCGGCCAATGGCCACGGGCGGATTGCGCACGGTTTCTTCGGGGACGCGCGAGAGCACCATGTTCGTCAGCGCCCGGCCCGGCAGCACGGCGTTCACCAGCACCCCGCGCGAGGTGAACTCCCGCGCAA
This sequence comes from Chloroflexota bacterium, assembly GCA_022821645.1. Taxonomy (GTDB): domain Bacteria; phylum Chloroflexota; class UBA11872; order UBA11872; family UBA11872; genus UBA11872. The sequence goes on along the minus strand of JAJEDE010000023.1, from coordinate 3,416 downwards.
ACGCCCGCGTAATCGGCACGATGCCCGCTTTGCTCACCGCGTACGGAATCAGGGCCGGCGTGCCGTGGCGAGCGCCCGAAGTGAAGTTGACAATCCGCCCCCACCCCCGCTCGGCCATGCCGCCCACCACCAGCCGCGATGCCAGGTACGTCCCCGTCAGGTTGACCGCCAGTACCCGGTCCCACTCCTCCAGCGGCGTTTCCAGCACGCTGGCGTCCACGCCGATGATGGCCGCGGCGTTGACCAGGATGTCGACCGGGCCCAGGAAGTCGCGGGTGGTGGTGAGCGCGGCCTCCAGCGACTCCGGCGAAGCCACGTCAACCTCCACTGCTATGGCCCTCGCATCGCGCGAATTCACCTCCGCCATCGTCCGTTTCGCGGCGGCGGCGTCCCGGTCCCAAATCGCAATCTCCCGATCGTCCTCCGCCAACCGCAACGCCGCAGCCCGCCCCAACCCATGTGCGCCGCCGGTTACGACGGCTACCCGGCCCTTGCTGATCCTGGAAATCAAGAAACCTCTCCCCCACGGGAGCGCCCCTTCTTGCCTCTCCCCGCAGAAAAGGCCGGCGGCCCCGCCGCCGGGTGAGGGATGTTCCGCGCACCCACCCTCAGGTTACGCAAAGGCCGCAACCGAATCCCCGCCGCCTACAATCCGACAGGGCGGGTGGTCGCCGACCACTGACTTGGTGTCACTTCATCTGCGGGGGCCAGGGATCCCCGCGCGCGGAGGAACCGCCCATGGACGCCAGCATCATTAGCGACGTGGTTGTTGGGGGCGTCTTGGCCGCGCTTGTTCTTGCCCTCTGGCGAGACGTCCGGAGCCTCGGTGAGCGCGTGGCTCGCCTCGAGGGCTGGCTCGAACGTGATCGCTCGGCGGCCAATGACTAGACCGAGGATTCACGACCTCGTCATCACCACGAACGCCGCGGGGTCTTCCGCGCAACCAACCCCGAGCTTCGCAAAGGTCTCTACGGCCGGCCTGGCCGTCAGTCGTCGGTAAAGGGGTTGCAAATCGTCAGCTGCTCCACCCGCTGGCCGTCGTGCAAGTCTTCACTGTAGAGACGGGTACAGCCCGCTTCCAACGCGGCGGCCACGATGAGGGAGTCGTAGAAGCTGAACCCGAATTGCGCGTGGAGACGCAGGCCGCGCGTGAACAGCGAGCGCGTGGGGTTGACCCGCCACAGGGGCGCCAGCACATCGTCCAGCAGCAGCCGCGCGCTGGCCGGCTGCGCGCCCAGCTTGCGGGTCACGACATTCAGCGTCTCCTGAACGACCTGATAGCTGATGCAGCCCCTCCCGCGTTCCAGGCTGCGGCGCACCAGGCGTTCAGCGCGTTCACGCTTGTAAGGCGCGGTTTCATCGAACAGGTAGACGAAGACGTTGGTGTCGATGAAGTCTTCAGCGCTCATTCATCTCATCGCGCGTGAACCTGCGGCCGCCCGTTGCAATGTCTCCACGCAGAAGACGGATGGTTGCCATCGCGGCGTCAGCTTGGCGTTTCCGCCCGGCGTAGTCCTCTAGCCAGCGACGAAACTGAGCATTCAGGGTCGTGCGCTCATCCGCGGCGCGCGCCCGCGCTGCCTCAATCAGGCTCGCATCTGCGCTCAGCGTCACATTCTTCACTCCAAGGCTCCCAACCGCCGGCCCACTATTCCAGTGTACACGGAACCCGTGCTCTCCCATTGAGAGACCTATGTAAAACGCCCCCCAACCTCGCATTTGCGTCCGCTCTTAATCCCTCTCCTGGAAGACCTTTGCAAAACGCCCCGCGCCCTCGCGAGAGGGACGGCTCTTGCTCCCTCTCCTCGGGGAGAGGGTTGGGGTGAGGGGGCTTCCGAGCAACCACGCCGGGGTTACGCAAAGGTCTCTCCTGGAGGAGAGGGCAGGGTGAGGGGGCTTCCGAGCAACCAACCCCGAGTTTTGCAAGGGTCTCACGGCCGCACCCTGTCAACACCCGCGCCCTGTCGGCCATTGGCCGCACCGCCCCGGAACTGGCCTCACAAGCGCGGACAGACCCGACCCGGCGGTCAAGCCACGGACTTTGTCGCGCGCAGCGGCAGAGCCTCCGTCTCCAACGTCGAAAGGTCCAGGCGCTTCGACGCATGATCAATGTCAAAGCCCACCACCTCGCCGCCGGCGTCCAGATCCACGTTCAGCCCGTCGGTCACCTCACGCGTCTCGACGCCCGGCCCGTCCTTGAACTCGACGTAGAGGCTGTCAGTCTCCGGGTAGTAGTGGAGTCTCATGCGTCGTCCTTCCGAAAGCGTCGATCGAAGAATGCGTTGTGGATCGTCTCGCCGTCAGCCAGCGTAATGACTCGCAGGAAGCGGCGCGTGTGCTCGCCCGGCTGGACAATCTCGCCCCAGAAGCGAATGCGTCCATCCGGCTGCTCCTCGCGACGCACTGGATTATCGACGACTTCCACACACCATGCCGGATCAATATAGGGCCGCTTGCGACGCACCTGCTCCTCGAAATAGCGCGTCGTCTTCAAATTGCCGCGCCCGCGGTTTCTCGGGTGGCCGTCGCAACGGCCTCATCGAGGTGCGCCGTGATCTCGGCTTCCAGGTCGTCCTGCAGCTCGTGGACCTCCGTGAACTCCGCAAAGGCCCACCCACCAGAGCTGCCTGGCCGGTTCACGCCGGGTGCCCAAGAGGTCTCCATCGTGGACGTCTTCACCTTCGCGTCCTCGCCCCGGGAGCCCTCTCTCTCCACCACCAGCTGCGCGGGTCGGGCTCGCCCTCGACGTCGAGTTCCCAATGCCGAGACAGGTACTCGTAAGAGGAGTTCAGGATGGGTTGCTCCAACAAGGCGGGCATGCCAAGTCAGCGGCCGCGGGTCCACACGCATCGTACGCGCCCATCGAGTCGCTCCCCCGCAGCCACGCATAACCGCCCAGTCAGTCCTCCTTTTTATTCCTATCGCAGCGCAGCGGATCCGAGGAATCCCGCCTCTCGTGCAACACCCTCCCCCAGCCCACGTTCATGGTGAGCCGGGCCGTAATCCATCGGATGCCCGTGTCGAACCACCCCCTAGCTACACCACCTGAGCCTCCGACTCCGCTCCCTTCCCGACTTCGTTCTGGGCCGTCCTCCACGAGAGTCGGTCAACCAGAAAGACACGCTATGCTCGAAACTTGAGATCCGCGTCGGGACTACCCAGCTGGCAACCGCCTCCACCAAAGGAGAGCGCGTGATTGCGCTGTCGAAGAGCGTGTTGTCTGAGGCTTGGGTGCAGGACGCGAAGCCCCCCTCGGAGAGCGTCGAATGATCCGGGTCGACGTCAAACCCGAAATGCTCCGCTGGGCGCGTGAGCGCGCCGGCGTGCACCAAGACGACCTGGCCCACAAGTTTCAAAAGCTGGATGAATGGGAAACCGGCACCGTACAACCAACCCTCAAGCAGCTGGAAGCCTTC
>JAJEDE010000020.1 GCA_022821645.1 Chloroflexota bacterium | reverse complement strand
CTCGTGCGCGGGAAGAGTTTTTTCCAAAAAACTCTTGAGGTGATTCGGGGGGCGTTTTTGGCTGAGTGGGGAGGCGGTGGCGACGTGGGGGGAGCAGCGCGGTGGGGGCAGGTGAGGAGGCATGGGGAGCCTGGGATGGTTGGGTGGTCGGGGTGGCTTGGGTGCGCCGGGAGTGCGCATGGGGCTGGGTCCCGGCCGGGGACGCCGGGATGACGTGGTGGCGGGACGCCGGGATGACGGGGTGGGAGCTGCTGGTTGGGTGAGGGTGTGAGCGGCGGGCAGGGGGTGGGGGCGGGGCAGCGGGGTGTGGTGGGGGTGAAGGGGGAGCTGTCTCTGGCCAGCCCGACCCCTAGAGGGGGTCGGGCTGGCCGGGGACAGCTTGGGCGGATTTTTTTGGCGGCAGGGGTAGGGGAGGAGTGAGGCGGAGTAGGAGGTTGGGAGCATGTGGTCTGGCTGGGTGGTAGGGGTGGCTTGGCTGCGGTCTGGTGGTTGGTTGCCGCTGGGTCCCGGCCGCGGACGCCGGGATGACGGGCGGGGGAAGGGGGCGGGTAGCGACGGGTCCCCACGCAAGGTGCGGACGAAGCGGGGGCGGGGGCGGGGGGTGCGGGGGGTGAGCCGTTGGAGGAGGCGGGGGAGCATGGCGGGTTGGGGGGATGGATGCGGATTGGGTGCGGCTAGTGTACACTGGATGGATACGACGGGCAAGGGTGGGAGGAGCGATGGGGGGCGTGTGGCAGCCGGGGTGGTGGTTCCCTTCGGCAGGCTCAGGGCAGGCTCTCCGGAGACGCTGGGATGGGATCGGGCTGCTGGGGGCGGAGGATGAGCCGGGGCCGGGGATGGCGGGTGCCGGCATTGATGTCATTGCCAGCAATGCAATCAGGGCATGCGTTGCTGGCAGTGCAGGCAACGCTGGCAGGGATGGCGAGCCTGCGACGCCGGGATGACGGGGAGTTCGGGGCGCTGAGGGCGGGGGCATTTGGAGCGGGGGTTTGCGGAGGCAACGGGGCAGTTGTGCATTTCATGGCTACGAACTCGGTCTTCATGGCTGATGGGAGCAGGTGAGGAGCTGTGAGTGGACGCCGGGGAGTGGGGTGTGGGATGGGTTGGGCGGTGGGGTTGGTTAGGCTGCGCCGGGTTTGGGAGGCTGGCAGGTCGGTGGGCGTTTGATGGCGGAGGACGCGTGGGTTGGCGGGGTTTGGGAGGCGCTGAGTGCGTTGGGCGCGGGGCTGAATGGGGTGGGGTGTATGCGCAGGGGAGCCTGTAGCGCCATGGTCAGCCATCGCCCGATGTACCAACGAGCCGCCAGTTCGTTTGAACTCCGCACGTGTCACACACGGCCACCGGGTGCGCGTAGACTTCGGCATGGGGCGCGCACGATGAATGCTCCACCTGTACCGGCTTTCGCGCGCCGCCGGTATCACCGCGAATCCCGATGCTAAAGAGCCTGGAGTTCGAAAACTTCAAGTCCTGGGGAGGGCGTCATCGCCTGGAGTTAGGGCGTATTACGGGTTTGTTTGGGGCGAATAGTTCGGGGAAAAGCAGCGTCATCCAATTGCTGCTCATGCTTAAACAGACAGTAGAGTCGACCGACTCCAATGTTGTAATTAACTTTGGCGGAGGATCAAGCGACTATATGGATCTTGGCAGTTTCTTAGATATTGTTACAGGTCACAACTCTTTAGATTCAATTTCGTACGCCCTCAACTGGACACGTTTTGAGAATCCCGCTATCGAAATGAATCTCGCAAGCACTCTCAAGGCCATACCAGGGCCAAAGGGTGAACAGGTTGTGGTTGAGCATTTGCATTATAACAACCACAGACGTCCGTCCGATATAGACCGTGATACAGAGTGGAAAGATGCCGAATTTGTCCCAGTTATTTTTGACGGTCGATATGGAAAGATTGTAGGACCTGTTGCGTTCACCGTCGCAAGATCTGCAAGTGGAAAGTACGATCTTGATGTTCGCATTCAGAAAAATATCGTCCTCAAAGCGGATCATGCGTCGAGTGAGTATTGTCCGATAGGCATGCATAGATTCCCACTAAAAACACCTCTTAAGATTCCGGACAAAGAGTCTGATCTAATTCGATTTTTTAGATCTCACGATCAAAAGGTCGTCGAAGATGATAAGCCTGTTCTCTTGGGATTTACACTGACTGAGGCCTTGATTGAAATGGGGAATTCTTTCGAGGAACTACTGGGTTCGATAAGATATCTTGGCCCACTACGTGACTATCCAAGCCGAAATTACCTCTGGACCGGCGTGACGCCTGCTACGATCGGGCACCGTGGTGAACTTTCAATTCCCGTTCTTCTCTCAGGAGAGACTGTCACGCCGAGTGCCGTATCGAACTGGCTTCTGAAGCTGGGTATCGCGCAGTCATTCTCGCTCAAGCCGGTAGACCGTGGCGCTCGTATCTGGGAGCCACTGGTCAGGGACTGGGACACCGGAACCGAGGTGAACTTAGCCGACGTCGGTTTCGGTGTGTCGCAGGTTCTGCCAGTGATCGTGGCGCTCCTATCAGCACCGCCTGGCTCTCTGGTCATCCTGGAGCACCCAGAGATCCACCTCCACCCGAAAGCTCAGAGTGAGCTTGCCGACCTGCTCGTCGAAGTTGCCAGCACGGGGGAGGTTCAGATTCTCATTGAGAGTCACAGCGAGCATCTGCTGGCGCGGATTCAGCGGAGGATATCGGAGTCTTCCAGGGGAGACGGTAGCCTGAGCCCAGAGGATGTGCGGTTGTATTTCTGCGAGCAGCAGAAAGGACAGTCGAAGCTGACGCCGCTGGAGATGCAGGCGTCTGGAGTTATCACGAACTGGCCGGACGATTTCTTTGGCGACATTCTCGAGGAGCGAATGGCGCTGAGTGGATTTTACCCCAAGTCTGATGATCCGGTGGCAGACGGCTAGGCTCAGAAGGTTCATTTGGAGATCACTGATTCGCCCCTCTACGTCGTTGATGCAAATGTCTGGAATGTGGCTCAGATCCAGGACGGAGTCGACGAGGAGTGTCACTTAGAGGCCTTGCGATTTATCCATCATTTGGACAGCCAAAGAAAGCGTATTGCTGTCGATGGGAATCATCTGATTTTCAAGGAGTACTTTGGACAGTTGTCGGAGCAGCAAGCTCCCTATGGAATCCTGACCCGACTAATCACCCAGGGCAGGGTAGTGCACCGGGCAATTGCTGTAGACGAAGGAATTGCGAGAATTCCCGATGATCTGGAACGAATCGTTCATGATCGAAAAGACAGGAAGTTCGTGGCGGTTTCTCTTTCGTTTTCTCGTCCGCCACCTGTTGTGAACGCCACGGACAGGGACTGGGTGGATTGGGTGGATGCGCTGGAGGAGCACGATATCGAGGTTATTCAGTTGTGCCCGGAGGTCGTGCACGCGCCACGGAGCCCCGCGGAGCGTCGCGCGTAGGTGGCTTGCTATCGGCTAGCTGGTCTCGCTCGGCTCGGTAATGAGGAAGGCGAGGTAGGTCAGGGAGCGGAGCACGGGATCGCCGGGGTACTGCTCCGGGGGATCGCGGTAGATCGCGAGGAACTCGTCGGCGGTCAGGCCTCAGTGCCGCTTCGCGTCTCGGTTCAAAGCCTGCCGGATTTCTTCCGACGTGACCTGGATGTGTTCGTATTCATCGGGCAGCCATTCGGGCTGCTCGTCGACGGTTGTTGCCATTGGGGATGCGTTGCGGTGCTCGGGGTCGGGGTAGTGCGGGGGAGGGAATGGTGGGCCGGGGGAGCTGATCGGACGGGGTGAGGCGGTGGGCCGGGATTGACCATGGCGCTGGGTCCCGGCCGAGGACGCCGGGATGGCGGAGGGAGGTGCTGGGGCTTGTGTGGTTCGACACGGGCCGCCGAAAGACTCTGGCCCGGCTCACCACGAACGGGGTAGGGCCAACTCCACGGGGCGGCTCTTCGGCGGGCTCCGGGCAGGCATGACGCCGGGATGGCGGAGGGGTGGTTGCGCGGAAGAGGCCGGTTAGAAACCGGCCGGTACGCAGGTGGACCGGGGTGTAGGACGGTCTCAGAGCGAATGGCAACGGCACGCCGCGCTGGACGGACCCGATCAATCAGTGAAGGGGTTGAGGGTGGGGATGTGGAGGGGGTGGAAGTCGCGGGTGTTGCGGGTGACGACGGTGAGGCGGTGGACGGTGGCGACGGCGGCGATGAGGGTGTCCTGCATGAGGGTGTCGGAGCGGCCGTGCATGAGCCTGGCGCAGATCCGAGAGGCGGGGGCGTCCACCGGCAGCACGTCGTAGCTCAACTGCACGCGGTCAAGCCAGGTTTCCAGTTGCTCGGCCTTGACGGGGTCCTGCTCACGGGTGATCTCGATACCGGCCTGGATCTCACCGACGGTGACGGCGGACAGGTAGAGGTGGTCGGCCGGCACCGACTGGATCCAATCCAACACGGCCGGGTTGGGTCGCGGGCGGCGTAGTTCGGAGACGACGTTGGTGTCGAGCAGGTACACGCTAGTCGAACTGTGGGGCGGCGCGGCGGGGGAGTTGGCGGCGCGGCGGGGTGAGGGTATCGGTGCGCGGTTCTGGGGCGAGCAGCAATTCCTTGAGGTTAGGGCGGGTGAGGCGCTCGAGGCGGCGCCAGTGCTCAATGGGGATGAGGACGGCGGTTTCAACGCCTCGCCTGGTGACGATCTGCGGTCCTTCGGCGAGGCTGGTGGCCAGCAGTTCGCTGAAACGCGCCTTGGCTTCCTGTACCTGCCATACGTTGCTCATGCATCCCTCCGGTCCGGATTCCAGACTGACTAGACTGAAGACTAGTCTATTTGAGTGTATCCACCCCGAGTGCCGGCGGGCCGGGGTGGCGCGGTAGAATGGGGGTAGGTCGTTTCTTCTGGGGCGCAGGGACTTAACCACCGGATTGGCTAGGCCTTCGTTTACGCATTTCGACGCGGATGGGTCCGCTCGGATGGTGGATGTGTCGGCTAAGTCGGAGACGGACCGGACCGCGGTGGCGCGGGGCCGGGTGGTGATGCAGCCGGCGACGCTGGCGATGATTCGCGAGCAGATGGCCGGCGAGGAATCGGACCTTCCCAAGGGCGACGTGCTGGGGGTGGCTCGGCTGGCCGGGCTGATGGCGGCCAAACGGACGGCGGACCTGATTCCGCTGTGTCACCCACTGCCACTAAGCGCGGTGGACATGGGGTTGGCGCCGGAGGGTGAGGACTCGTTGGCGATTGAAGCGACGGTGCGGACGGTGGGTCGGACGGGGGTTGAGATGGAGGCGCTGACGGCGGTTTCGGTGGCGGCGCTGGCGGTGTACGACATGTGCAAGGCAGTGGACCGGGGGATGCGGATTGCGGATGTGCGGTTGGTGCGGAAGACGGGCGGGGTGAGCGGCGATTTTGAGGAAGGGGAGAGGGGAGAGGGCAGAGGAGTGAGAGGGGAGGAAGAGGCTTGATGGGGACTCCGCATGGTTGTTTGGCCGATGTGGGGTCTCAGTTTGGTGGGCGGTTCGACCGGAAGACCCTCTCGCCCGGGAGAGGGACAAGAGCAGGCCTGTCGGTGTGGGTTGCTGGTGACGTTGCGAGGTTGCTCAGGCCGGCAGCCACCCTCACCCCAACCCTCTCCCTCAAGGGAGAGGGAGGAAGAGGCGGCTCAGTGTTGGTTCGGCGGTTGCACGGAAGACCCCTCACCCTAGCCCTCTCGCGCGGGAGAGATCTTTGCCTAACCGGCGGTGGCTGCCCAGAAGACCCTCACCCCAACCCTCTCCCACGGGGAGAGGGAGGAAGAGCGGCCGCAGCTTCGAGGATGCCGGGGGTTTACAAGAGCCTCAGGAGAAGAAGGGCGGGCGTTTCGGTGCGGGTTGCTGGTGACGTTGCGCGGTTGCTGGGGCCGGCAGCCACCCTCACCCCGACCCTCTCCCTCAAGGGAGAGGGAGAAAGAGGCGTGTCTCCTCGGCGTTCCTGGCTCCGCACGCAGGTGCTCGCCGCCGAGGGTCGAGAGCAACGACGGAGGCGCAGTTCCGGAGAGGGGAGTGGAGGGGCGTGACGGAGGAGTTTGTGGGGGGCGACGGGATTCGGGAGGTCGACATTGTCGAGGAGATGGAGACCTCGTATATCGACTATGCGATGAGCACGATCGTCGCGCGGGCGATTCCGGACGTGCGCGACGGGTTGAAGCCGGTGCACCGGCGGTTGCTGTACTCGATGGAGGAGATTTCGGCCACGCCGAACGCGGCGTACCGCAAGGCCGCGCGAGTAGTTGGCGACACGATGGGGAAGTACCACCCGCACGGCGACCAGGCGCTGTATGACGCGCTGGTGCGGATGGCGCAGCCGTTTTCGATTCGATATCCGCTGGTGGACGGGCAGGGCAATTTCGGGTCGGTGGACGGAGATCCGGCGGCGGCGATGCGCTACACGGAAGCGCGGCTGACGCAGGTAGCGGCCGCGATGCTGGACGACCTAGACCGGGACACGGTGGATTTCGTCGACAACTTCGACGGAACGGCGGAGATGCCGGAGGTATTGCCTTCGGTGGTGCCGAACCTGCTGATTAATGGGTCCACGGGCATCGCGGTGGGAATGGCGACGAGTATTCCGCCGCACAACCTGCGCGAGGTGGGGCGGGCGATCGAGCACTACATCGAGAACCCGGAGGCGACGTCGCGGGACCTGATGCGGTTCGTGCGGGGGCCGGACTTTCCGACCGGCGGGATCATCGTCGGGGCCGAGGGGATCGAACAGGCGTATACGCAGGGTCGCGGGCGGATCAGCGTGCGGGCGGTGGTGAACGTGGAGGAAGTGCGCGGGACCACGATGGCGCTGGTGGTTTCGGAGATTCCGTACCTGGTCAACAAGTCGAAGCTGGTGGAGAAGATCGCCGCGCTGGTGCGGGACAAGGTGATTGCCGGCGTGCGCGACATTCGGGACGAGTCGGACCGGCACGGCATGCGGGTGGTGGTGGAGTTGCGCGGGGACGCGCGGCCGGCGGCGGTGCTGAACCAGTTGTACAAGCACACGGCGCTGCAGTCGACCTTCAGCATCAACAACCTGGCACTGGTGGACGAGCAGCCGGAGCAGCTGCCGCTGCGGAGGTTCGTCGAACTCTTTGTGAAGCACCGGCAGACGGTGGTGCGGCGGCGGACCGAGTTCGATCTGAAGAAGGCCCAGGCGCGCGAGCACTTGCTGGAAGGCTATGTGATCGCGCTGGATGACATTGACAAGGTCATCGCGATCATCCGGGGGGCGGACGACACCGAGGAGGCCCGCAACGGTTTGATGCAGGAGTTCGGGCTAACGGAAATCCAGGCGAACGCGATCCTGGACATGCAGTTGCGGCGGCTGGTGCGGCTGGAGCGCGAGCAGATCCTGGCCGAACTGGAAGAGGTGCGGGCGACGATCCGGGACCTGCAGGACATCCTGGCGGACGAAACCCGGGTGCTGGCAATCATTCGCGAGGAGACGCGCGAGGTGGTCAAGCGCTTCGGTAACGAGCGCCTGACGGAGATCCAGCGGGAGGCGTCGGGCGAGTTCAACGAGGAAGACCTGGTGGAGGACCGGGACTGCCTGATCACGATGTCCTCGCGGGGCTACGTGAAGCGAGTGCCGGCGAATACCTACCGGCGGCAGGGTCGGGGCGGCAAGGGCATCCGCGGGTTCCGCAGCAAGACGGGCGGGGTGGTGGAGCATTTCCTGGTGGCAAACACGCACGACCACCTGCTGTTCTTTACGAACCGGGGAAAGGTGTACCGGCTGCGGGCGTACGAACTGCCGGAGCAGGGGCGGGACGCGCAAGGCCAGAACCTAATCAACCTGCTGGCTATCGAGCAGGGCGAGCGCGCGACGGCGGTAGCGCTGCTGAACATTCCTAACTTCGAGGCAAGCGAATACCTGGTGTTCGGGACCCGCAAGGGTGAAGTGAAGCGCAGCGCGCTGACGCAGTTCGTGTCGATCCGGACGAACGGGCTGCTGGCGATGGACCTGGACGAGGACGATGAATTGGCCTGGGTTCGGCAGGCGACGGACGAGACTCACGCCATGTTCTTCACACGCAGGGGCATGGCGATCCGATTCCCACTGGACGGTGTGCGGGCCAGCGGTCGAACGAGCGGCGGCGTGCGCGCTATCCGACTGGCGGAGGGCGACGAAGTCGCGGCTATGGACCTGACGCAGGACGACGACTTTGTGTTGATGGTTACGTCCGGTGGCTACGGCAAAAAGGTGGCAGTTACCGAATTTCGATCCATCGGTCGAGGAGGCCAGGGGGTCAAAGCAATCCTGCTCAATCAGAAGACCGGCGACATGGCAGACGCCCGTACCCTGTCTTCGGAGAACGAGGAGATTGCGCTGGTGTCGTCGGACGGGCAGGTGATGCGCTGCGGGCTGGGGAACGTGCGTCCGATCAAGCGGGCGGCGGCCGGCGTGATCATCATGCGCATGGACGAGGGCGTGGACCTGCTGCGGGTGGCGCGGCTGGCGGATGGGCGCGATGGGGAGAACGGCAGCGGGTAGCGAGGCTGCGCGGTTTCCGGAGCTGTTTGGGCCGGGGCGATGGGGACCGGTTTCGTGGACGTTTCGCCTGATCGAGGCCGAACCGTGCGATGCCGACGTGGCGAACGTGAGCGTCGTCCCGTATACGGCATCGGGCTGGGTGGTGCTGGTGCTGGCGGACGGGCGGGTGGAGGCGCCGGGCGGGACGCGGGAGCCGGGGGAGTCGATTGAGGCGACGCTGCGGCGTGAGTTGCTGGAAGAGGCGGGGGCGACCCTGGAGTCATTCAAGCCGTTTGGGGTGTGGGATTGCGTTTCAACGGCGGAGGCGCCGTACCGGCCGCATTTGCCGCATCCCAGGTTTCAGCGGCTGGTGGGGGTGGGTCGGGTTGAGTTGGTGAGCGAGCCGACGATTGGCGATGGCGAGGACGTGGTTGAGGTGCTGACGGTGTCGCTGGAAGAGGCGCAGGGGAGGTTTCGGGCGATTGGGCGAGGGGACCTGGCCGATTTGTATGGGTTGGCGGCGGTAGTGGGCCAATAGGTAGGACCGGGGGCGAGGGAACGATTCGCGGTTTGGCGGCGTAGTTATCTGTACAGCGCCACCTGGAGCGGTTGACGTGGGTCGATACGAATTGACGGTGGCGCCCGTTAGTCTTGACGCGAAGGGCCCGCGGGCGACACCCCGGGGCCGCTTCCCAGCGGTGAGCATGAGTCCGATCAGGTGAAGGAGCGCGTGATGCCAAAGCGATACCTGATGTTGGTGGCGGCTTTGGTGGTTGGCGCGCTGGGGTTGGCGGCGTGCGGGGAGTTTCCATTCGGCGGCGGGGACGAGTCGGCGGATCGGCCGATGGCTGCTCCGGCCATGGCCCCGGAGGCGCCGGCGGCGATGGTTGAGAGTGAGACCGGACGCATGTCGCGCGAGACGGCGACGGCAATGGGGATGGCGGCGGAGCGGGCGGTGGTTCGGGTTGCCGAGGCCTCGGCGGCGCCGGCCGCGCCGGCAGCGGCCAAGGTGCAGGTCGAGTCGGAGAGCCAGCAGTCAATTGCTGACGCCGCAGCGCCGCAACGGCGGGTGATTCGCGACGCCACGATCGGGATCGTGGTGGGGGACATTGCGGCCGCGGTTCGGGGGTTGCAGGCGTTGGTAGACGGGATTCCGGGAGCGTTTGTGGCGTCGGCGGACGTGCGGGATGACGATCCGCGGTCGATCAGCACGGTGACGCTGCGGGCGCCGGTGGAGCGGTTTGACGAGGTTCGAGGGCTGGTGCGCGAGCAGGGCAGCGAGGTGGTGAACGAGGAGGTGGGCGGGCGCGACGTGACGGCGGAGTTCACGGACCTGGAGGCGCGGCTGCGGACGGCGGAGGCGACGGAGCGTCAGTTGCTGGACATCCTGGCGACGGCGCAGACGGTGAGCGACACGCTGGAGGTGCAGCGGGAGTTGCTGGAGGTGCGGTCGCGCATCGAGGTGTTGCAGGGGCAGCTGAACCTGCTGTCGAACCAGACGGACCTGGCGACGATCACGGTGCGGCTGCACCCGGCGCCGGACCTGCGGATCGAACGGCTGTCGCCCGAGGGTTACGCGATGCACGGCAGCACGGAGATGCCGATCACGATCGCCAATCACGGAACGGTGGACCTGCGCGACGTGGTGGTGCGGGACGCGCTGGCACCGGGAATGGTGTTTGAGTGGGCGTCGTCGCAAGGGGTATACGAGGCGTCAACGCATAGCGTGGTGTGGGAGATCGACCGCGTGGAGGCGAACACCTCGCGGGACGTGTGGTCGCGGGTGCGGCTGGAGGGCGACGGGTCGCCGATGGAGGTGACGGCGACGATCACGGCGCAGGGCGTGGTGCGCGAACCGGACGAGGATCGGGCCGAGGCGACGCTGCCGTTCCATGTGGACCTGAGCGTGTTCAAGGAGGGCGAGGCGTCGGTGCCGGTGGGTCGGGACGTCAGCTACTACATCAATTTCCATAATCGCGGCAACGGGGACGCGCGGGAGGTTCGGCTGACGGAGCGTCTGCCGGAGGGCATGACGTTCGTGCGCGCGGAGGGCGGCGGACGCTATGACGAGGCCGCGCGGACGGTGGTGTGGGAGTTTCCGCGCATGGCGCCGGACTCGGGGCAGGGGGTGTTCTACGAGGCGCGGGTGGAGCGTAGCGAAGGGCGGTTTGAGACCGAGACCGCTATTGAGTTTGCGGGTGAGGATCGGGCCGAGGTGGACAACCGGGTGGTGACCTTCCTGACGGCGCTGCCGGAAGACGTGGCGGACCGCGAGGTGTTTGGGCCAGGGTCGACGGCGCGCGACGCGGTGGGCCTGCTGCTGGACGTGCTGCGCTTCCTGGCGAATGCGGCGATCGTGCTGGTGATCGTGGCGGGGCCGTTTGCGGTGGTTGGCGTGCTGGTGTGGCGGGGTGTGCGGGCAATCAAGCGGCGGCGGGCGCGGCCGGAGGCGGATGCGTAGCTCGGGAGGCACGAATAGCGCACCGAGCTTTGCCTAGCTGGTGTTGGCCGTCTGGGCGGTGTGGCGCTTGAGGTAGACGAGAAGGCCGGCGATGTCGGAGGGGGTGACGCCTTCGAGGCGGGCGGCCTGGCCGACGGTGGCGGGGCGGAAGCGTTCGAGCCGGTGGCGGGCCTCGGTGCGGAGGGCGCGGAGGTCCAGGTAGGCCAGGTCGGGTGGGATCGCATGGTCTTCCATGGCGGCGGCGCGGCGGACCTGGGCTTCCTGCTGGCGGATGTAGCCGGCGTACTTGACTTCGAACTCGACGTGGGCGGCGGCTTCGGGCGGAGGCGGCGGATCGCCGGCGAGGTCGGCGATGAGGTCGCAGGTGATGCCGGTACGGGCGAGGAGCTCGAGGCCGCGGGTGGTCTGGCGGAGCGGGGCCAGTTCGAGGTCGCGAAGGCGACTGTTGACCGCTGGCGTGGCGGGGACGCGGAGGCGCTTGAGCCAGTCGTGAGTGGCGTCGGAGCGATCGCGCTGGCGGCGGAGGCTGGCGAGACGCCGGTCGGTCGCCAAGCCAATCGAGTGTCCGAGTTCGGTGAGGCGGCGGTCGGCGCTGTCGTGGCGGAGGAGCAGGCGGTACTCGGCGCGTGAGGTATGGAGGCGGTAGGGCTCGGTGAGCTCGCTGGTGACGAGGTCGTCGATCATCACGCCGATGTAGGCCTGGGCGCGGCCGAGTTCAACGGGTTCGTCACCGAGCGACCGGCGCGCGGCGTTGATGCCGGCCATGAGGCCCTGGGCGGCGGCTTCTTCGTAGCCGGTGGTGCCGTTGACCTGGCCGGCCAGGAAGAGGCCACGGGCGTTGCGGACTTCGAGGGAACGGCGAAGCTGACGGGGGTGGACGAAGTCGTATTCGACGGCGTAGCCGGGGCGAAGCATTTCGGCCGATTCGAGGCCGGGGATGGTGCGGATCATCTCCAACTGGACGTCGGCGGGGAGGCTGGTGTTGGCGCCCTGGACGTAGACCTCGTGGGTTTGGAAGCCCTCGGGTTCGAGGAAGAGGGAGTGCGAGTCCTTGTGCGCGAAGCGGACGATCTTGTCCTCGATGGACGGGCAGTAGCGGGGGCCGGAGGCCTTGATGGCGCCGTTGTACATGGGCGCGCGGTGCAGGTTGTCGCGGATGAGATCGTGGGTTCGCGGCGTGGTGTGGACCTGGTAGCAGGCCATCTGGGTGCGCCAGCCGGGGGGCGGGACGTGGGGGTAGACGGGGTCCGGCGCGGCCTCGTGCCACTCGGCGCGGGGCGGCGGGTCGAAGCTGAACCAGAGGGGCTGCCGGCTGCCGTGCTGCACGCGGGTGCGGCCGTAGTCGATGCTGGCGGCGGCGAGGCGCGGCGGGGTGCCGGTCTTGAGGCGGCCCAGTTCCAGGCCGGCCCGGCGCAGGTCATTGGCCAGGGCCGTGGCGGGCGGCTCGCCGCGGCGTCCGCCCGGGGATTCGGTGTCACCCAGAATGATCCGACCCTGCAAGAACGTCCCGGTCGTGACCACGGTGGCGTGAGCGCGAATTTCCTCGCCTCCGCGAGTTCGGACGCCACGTACGCGCCAGGCGGGCGCTCCTTCCGAGGGTTCGGCATCCCAGATGAGGCCCTCGACGTGGGCTTCGAGCAGCGTCAGGTTGGCCTGCGTCTCCAACACGCGCCGCATGAGGCGACCGTAGGCGTGCTTGTCGCACTGGGCGCGGAGGGCGCGGACGGCCGGGCCTTTGCTGGTGTTGAGTTCGCGGATCTGGATCTGGGTGCGGTCGGTGTTGCGGCCCATCTCGCCGCCGAGGGCGTCGATTTCACGGACGAGGTTGCCCTTGGCCGGGCCGCCGATGGAGGGGTTGCAGGGCATCTGGGCGACGGTGGCGAGGTTGGTGCTCAGCAGGGCGGTGCGGCAGCCCATGCGCGAGGCGGCCAGGGCCGCCTCGCAACCAGCGTGGCCGGCACCTACGACCAGAACGTCGAAGCCGGCGGCGGGAGTGCGGGGTCGTCGCAAACGCATGGCTTCATCTTCCCACGCGCTGGTGTGTTTAGGTCCAATTTCAGGTTTGGCGGCGATATACACTCGGATACTCGCGCCGCCGTCGTCGCGGCGCGCCGTGGCGCCGCTGGAGCCTTCTATCGCCGTGCAGGACTCCGATCCCAACGCCCAACTGATTGATGCATTCGTGGTTCCCACGGACACGGGGAGCGCGGTGCTGGTTGACACCGACTTTCGGCGGCTCGATGCCGACGTGGGGCCGTTTCAGATCGCGTTGTATAGCCGGCTGCCACTTTCCATGGGCGAACTGGCCGTGATTCGGGCTCGAGTGGAGGCGGATCTCTTCGCCCACGCGGTGCGAACGGCCACGGAGGGGCGACGGTGGGTGCTGGCGCTTGTGACGGGGCTGCTTGAGATGGGTGTGCTCGGGGTGTTGCTGGCGTTCTTTTTCCTGAACCGGGAGCCGGTGCATGCGGTGGTGGTCTGGGCGGCGCCGCTTGGGTTTCTTCCCGGCCTGCGGTACGTCTGGCGTGCGGTAGCGGGCCGGCAGGCCGGCGCACGAGCGCGTTCGACGCTGGAACTCGGCGAGTTGCTGCCCACTGCCGCCGTCGGACGCGACGGCGAGTCCCTGGCGCGGCTGCGCGATCTCTGGCGGATTGCCGGAGAGCCCGACGAGCCTCGCGACCTCATGCGCCTGGAGCGCGTGGCTCGAGAGCAAGTGCGCTGGCCGGCGGCGGCGCGGTTCTATCGTGACCTGGCCGGCGCGCCGCAGGTTTCAGCTCCGCCCGGGCGGCTGGCCTGGCTGCGTGGATTGACGCGCACCAGACGAGGGCGGCCGTATCCCCTTACGCACCTCACGGCGCGCTCACGATGATGAATCTGGCCTGCTGGGCCGTGCCGATTCGCGACGGTTATGTACTTCGCGCGGACAGGTCCACGGCATCGATTCTGCGAGCGGCTCCGGCCCGCAGCCCGCAATACTGGGGTTGGCGCATTGCCCTGATTCAGCCTCAGAGCCAGCAGTTTTCGGCGCCGCTGGCGGCACGCGCCGCCGTGTTGGCGGTGGACTATGCGCGCCTGGCGGGCGGCGCCGAGCCAGTGCGCGAGTCGCCGCGACGCCGTCGACCCGCGATCTGGATGGACATTGGGTTGGGATTAGCGTTGATCATTGCTTCGGGCGGTCACTGGGTTCCGGCGCTGGCGGGGGCGTGGTTGCTGGCGGGCCGCCGCTGGGTGCGCTGGTTGCTGGGGCTCGATGCAGATGTTCCCAGCGCCCCGGCCGCGCCCGCCCAGCCGCCGCTGGTCAGTTCCGAAGCCCATGCCGGGCTCGCCCGCATCGAACAGTCGATGCATGGCGTGGAGGACGACGCGGCGGCATATGCCCTGGGGGCGGTTCAGGCGCGGGGCGAAGGATTGGACGAGGCCGCGGAGATCTACGAGGCGCTTTCGAGCGGAACCCATCCGTCGACGCTGCCGCCCCACGTTGGGTTCTGGGTGTCTGACGAGACGATGCACAACCCATGGCGGCTGGCGTTGCCAGCGCCGGCCGCCACGACGGACGACGCGACATGACCAGTCACGCCGAAGCAGCCGTTCGATGATTGCCGAGAGTGTGCGCGTAGACATTCCGATTGACGAGTCGCGCTACCGGCGGTTGCTGCGATCGACGGACTGGCAGGACGAGACGGCCAAACTCGCCGGCGTCTATGCCGAGCGGGTGATCTACGAGGGCCCGATTGCGGGCTTGCGGAACGGCCGAGTCGTGGAGTTGACGGCCGGGGACTCAGCGGCCGACGTTCGAATAGCCATTGACGCCGTGCCGAACACGCTCACGATGCCGGTCCTCGCCGCCGGACGAGCGGTGGCCCGCGCGCTGGGGACGCCGGCCAGCGACCGACAATCGCTGCTTTCGCGAGTGGCGCTGCTGCTGTACCTGGTAGAGCCGGCCGCGGATGCAGACGTACCGCGGCCAGAGCAGCCGGCATTTGGTTTGGCGGCCGCGCTGCGGCTGCTGGCCTCGCCAATCAGGCCGCACGTCTGGACGTCATTGCGCGCCTCGCTCGAGGTCTTCGAGCCGTCGTTTGTGCTGGACATGCGCGACGGCGGTACGTCCACCAGCGCCGCGGAACTGGCCTTGATCGTTCATGCCCCGGGTCAGCAGACGAACGTGACATGGGCCGACGACCGGCGCGCACGAATCGGAGTCGACGAAGGCCAGCGCGTTTCGGACGAAGTCCGCCGGCGCGGCATCAGCTTGATGGAACCGAACGCCCACGACTTGCAGGTTGCCGGCGCGCTTCCGATAGCCCCGGGCGTTCTGGCCACAGCACCGGGACAGCCACCCGATCGGACGCTGGCCGCATGGTCGGCGCATACGACAGGGGCCATCGGCGCTTCGGCGCTGGCGGCAGGTCGGATCGGAAGCCGGCGAGCAGCGGCCCTGGCGGCGGCGGCCGGCGCCGTGTTCATTGCCGGACCGACGGCGGTTGCGCCGGAGGGCGTGTAGATGCAGGCCAACGACTCAATCCCGGGCAACGCGACCGCACAGCGGGAGGATCCCGCGGCTGTGCCGCTGGAGTACGTGCCGATTCCGGCGGGCCCCAATGGCTCGACGCTGATCGCCCACGACCGGCACCGGCTTGTACAGGTGATTGCGCGGGCGTTGGTTCCCGCGCGTACGCTTCGAGTGGAATCGCTCCCGCACGATAGCGACATGGTGCTGAGGATCGAGGCCAAGGCCGTGCGTCGCCTACGACGCCTGCGTCGCCATGCGCGTGCCCGACAGTTCGCCTACTTGATCACGACGCTGGGATTGCCATTTCTGGTGGCCGCACTGCTGGGGCTCGTATCCCTGCCAATTCGTAACGTACCGGCGGTGGGGGAGGCAGTTGCGGCCTTTATCGGAAGCTCGGGTGGATCCCTGGGTGGTCTCCCGCTGGCTGCCGTGATAGCCCTTCTGCCATCGGTCTGGTTGATCCGCCGCGCACACCGAAGGGTGACGGCGCGTCCGGCAGCCCGCGGTTCCGAACAGACTTTGCAGGTGGCCGAACTGGCGGTACAGGAAGACGCGAGTCAGTTCCTGACCGCCGCCGACGGACTCCTGGCGGATATTGGAAGTCTGATGAGCGGGCGGCCACGAATCGACGGCCAGCGTGCGCTGCGGCTGGCGGTGAGATTCGACCGGCTCAAGCGAATGGCAGCCCACTACAACGTTGTCGCGGTGCAAGCGTTTGCGGCTGACATGGCAGCGCAATTCCGCCACGCCGGCCGGCCGTCGCGCCGGCTGATTCCAGGGCTCTACGCGAAACGGAACTCCGTGCACGTTTCAACGATCACCAGGCCCTACGACCCCGACTCACCGTCGCGCGCACCCACCTTTGTCACCGTGCCGGCGATTCTCTTGCTGGGCGCGCTCGCAGCGGGCGTCACGTTTCTTTCCGCCGGCGTCTTTCGGCTAAGCGCCGACGACGCCCTGGTCCTGCTTCAGAACGAGGCCGTCGTGTTTCCGGGCAGCGCCGGCGTGCTGGCCCTGGGCAAGGGATTTGACCAACCGAGCGATTCCGGCGTTGGCACGCTCAGCCTGCTTGAAGGGCCAGGCCTGTTCTGGAGCTGGCCGCAGCCGGTGACGGATCGACGTCTGATCAATCTGACTGACCGGGCAGCACCGGTGACGCTGATCCTTCCGACAGAGGCGGAGCCGGAAGATCTGGTTGTGAACTTTCAGTACGACGTGACCGACGTGACAGCATTCATCCGGCTTGGCGTGCCGGAGTTCGCCGACCAGTTCATTGCCGCCATCCTGCACGAGGGGTTGACACAGTTGCTGGCGACGTGGCGGGATTCCCTGGTCACGGAGTTTGAAGGCGATAGCGCGAGGGCGAACCAGGAGTTGCAGGAAGGCATGGATCAGTTCCTGGACGACTTTATCGACATTGCGAACCAGAATGTACGTCTCACGGGCCTGGGCATCATTCTGAAGCCACAACCCAACTTCAGCATTCAGCGGACCTGAGGATCCGGGCATTCCGACCACGGGCCGCGCGATAATCCAGTATGGCGACGATGGGTGAAATGTTGCGCGCGGCGCGGGGCCAGGCCGGGCTGAGCCTTGAGGCAGTGTCGAGCGCCACGCGAATTCCGCGCCATAACCTGATTGCGCTGGAGACCGACAACTTTGACGTGCTGCCGCCCGAGCCGTTTACGCGGGGACTGATTCGGGTGTACACGCGGGCGCTTGCCGTGCCGGAGGAGCCTGTGCTGAATGCCTACGCCACGGCGTTGAGCGCGCGACACGTGGCCGCCACCGAGCCCGGCCAAGCCTTGCGGCGTCGCCGGGGGCGCTTGATTGCGGGATTGTCAGCCGCTGTGGCCGTCGTCGCAGCGGTGGTGCTGCTGATTGTCCAGGCCGGCGGACTTCCCACCCCCACGGCCTCGGACACTCGAACCGCCGCCCCGGAATCAGCGGGCATCGGGCTGCGTGCGGATAGCAAGCTCGAGCTGGTCGCCGTGCGGCCAACCGCGATCGAGGTCATCGTCGACGGGCAGTCGGTATTCGAAGGCCAGCTAGCTACCGGGTCCAGCCAGACGTACTCGCCGCAGCGGGAGATTGCGGTGCGGGCCGAAGCGCCCGATGCGGTCGAGGTGCGGGTTGATGGAGCTTCGATCGGATTCCTTGGTCCACCCGGTGGTTCGTATCAGCGGACCTGGCGAGTTGTTGCCGGTGGCTGAGGGAACCAAGTCCCTGCGAGAGGAAGGGACCGGTCAGCGATCCGCGGCCGAGGGTGCGCCCACCTGGGTTGCCAGCCTGCCGAATCTGCTTACGGGCTTCCGGGTGCTGGTGATTCCGTTGGTTATCGGGCTGCTGCTGTGGGACGGACAGGCTTCCAACCAGGCGGCCGCCTGCCTGTTCATCGTGGCGGGGATTACCGACGTGCTGGACGGGCTGATCGCCCGCCGGTATGGGACGGGCTCGCAGCTGGGCATCTTCTTCGACCTGGTCGGCGACAAGTTGGTCGTTGCCGCCCTTGTGATCACGATGGTTGAGTTGGGCTGGATTCCAGGTTGGATGGCCTTTGGCTTCCTTGGACGCGAGATTTTCGTGATGGGGATGCGGGCCTACGCGGGGGCGCAGGGCGTTACGGTAAGCGCGGGGCAGTTGGGCAAGATGAAGATGATGTGGCAGTACATTGCGTTAAACGCGCTGATCTGGGACCGCGTGCCGTTGACCTGGGCACTGGTGACGTTTGCGCTGGCAATGACGGTTGCTTCAGGGCTCTACTATCTGGTCAGCGTTTCGCGCGAACTGCGCGGACGGCCCGCACCGGACGTTCCGGACCCGGTTTGAGGTGACGCCGACATGAGTGAACGGACTGTGTTGCGAGTGGGCGTGGTTGGGGCGACCGGGCTCTTTGCGCCGACCTATCTGAACCCGGCCATTGACCTGCCCGAGTTGGAACTGCGGGCCATAGCCGCGCGCAGGCCAGGGCCGCTGGCGGAGACCGCGGCGGCTTATGGAATGCCGGATACCCATACCGACTGGCGCGAGTTGGTGGCGCGGGACGATCTGGACGTAGTGGCGATCGTCACGAGTAACGCGATGCATCACCCGGTGGCCATTGCCGCGCTGGAGTCGGGTAAGCACGTGCTGTGCGAGAAGCCGCTGGCCAACACGGCCGCGCAGTGCGCCGAGATGGTCGCGACAGCGGAACGCACCGGGCTGGGCCACGGCCTGGGGCACTACATGCGGTTCGCGGAACCGATGCAGACGGTCCGCCGGCTGATCGACGACGGGGAGATCGGCGAGGTGCAGGCGATGTTCGGGCGCATCTGGCAGCCGCGGGCCCTGCACGAGCCAGTGCAATGGTGGATGACCGAGGAGGAATGCCCGGCCGGATCGATCGGCCTGCTGGGCGTGCACCTGCTGGACCTGGCGCGCTACCTGACCGGCAGCGAGATTACGGCCGTGTTGGGCCACCTGCCCATCGTGGTGCCGGAGCGGCCGGATATGGGTGACATTTCGCGAGTCGACGCCAACCGCTGGTCGGCCGAGAACCCGGAGGGAGTCGCTCCGGGAACCCCGATGGCGCAAGTGACCGCGAGCGACTTTGGGACGATTCACGGTGAGATGGCGTCGGGTGCGCTGTTTACCTTCACCGCCGGCCAGACCACGTTTACGCGACCGGGGCCTACTCCCGACGTGCAGGTACACGGATCCAAGGCGTCGGCGTTTGTCAGCTACTCGGGCGGCAACCGTCGGGCCGGCCAGGTGAGCCTGGTGCGCGGGGTCGATCCGGAAGTGATTGACGTGCCGGTACGGGTCCACGAGTCGCCGCGGGCGCAGAATACGGCGATGTTCGGGGAGATTGTGATTCCGGGTCTGCGGGCGCATGCCGCCGGCGAAGCTACGCGGCTCGCCAGCTTTCACGATGGGCTGGCGGTGGCGCGGGCGGTTGACGCGGCGCGGGAATCGGAGCGGGAGCGGGCGTGGGTGGCGGTGTAGCCGGGGATGAAGAGCGCCTGGTGATCTCTCTCGTGGCGAAGCAGGCCGAGGAATTGGATCGGCTCTGCCGTCGATACTGCGTTCAGCGGCTCGACCTGTTCGGCTCGGCCAGTGTTCAGGACGATCTGCCGGAGGACAGCGACCTCGACTTTGTCGTGGAGTTTCAGCCGGATGCCCTGGTCGCCTATGCCGACGCGTATTTTGGCTTGCTTGAGGCTCTGGAACAGCTATTCGGGCGGCCCGTGGACCTGGTCATCGACTCAGCCATCCGGAACCCCTATTTCCGGGAAGCCGTTGACGAAAGCCGAACTCGGATCTATGCGGCGTGAAGCTCGAAAATACCTGCATGACATCGCAGGCGCCATTGGACGGCTAAAGGAGTTCACCGACGGTAAGTCTTTTGACGACTATCGCCGTGACGCCATGCGGCGTGCCGCAGTGGAGCGCCAATTCGAAATCATCGGCGAGGCCATGGCGCAGTTGGCCAAGGCAGATGCCGATTTAGCCGAGCGCATCAGCGGGTACCAGCGAATCATCGCGTTCCGCAACCTGCTGATTCATGCCTACGACGACGTGGATGATCGCCTGGTCTGGAATATCGTTGAGACCGGACTTCCAACCTTGGTTCGCGAGATTGCAGCATTGCTGGGAGACGAATGAGCGGCAAGAGAAGAGGCGCGGACCTCGAGCCCCAGCATGCTTCCACCAGATCGGAGAATCAGGACATGAGCCAGGAAGTTCGCTGGAAGTACCGGTTCAGGAACTTCTCGCGGGCTTACGCTCTCTTGCGGGAGGCGCTGGAGGTGGAGGTCAAGGACTTGAGCCAGTTGGAGCGTGAAGGAGTGATCCAGCGCTTTGAATACACGTTCGAGTTGGCCTGGAACACGCTCAAGGACCGGATGGAGTATGACGGTTTGATGCTCGACACCGTCAGCCCGCGCCATGTGATCCGGGCAGCGTTCAGAGCCAAGCTCATCGAGGACGGTGATGCGTGGATTGACATGCTGACCGATCGAAATCTGATGGCTCACACCTACGACGCTGCCAGGTTCGAGGCCGTCGCCGGCAATGTGCGACGCCGCTACCTATCGATTCTGGGTGACCTCTACGACCGTCTGGCAGGGGAGGCGCTCGGGTCGTGAGGGTCCCCGATCTGCCGGACCGGACGCTGGCCGAACTGACGCGAGTCTTCGCCGCCTACCCGGAGCTCACCGAAGTGGTGCTCTTTGGCTCACGCGCCACGGGGATCGCGACGCCTCGCTCCGACATTGACCTGGCAACCAGAGGTATCTCCGACGATCACATTATCGGGCGCCTGGCACTCGACCTGGACGATCTTCCTATACCTCAGCAATGCGACGTGCAAGCTTGCGAGAAGATCACTTACGAACCTCTCAGGCGCCATATTGAGGGTGTCGGGATTGTGATCTATCGCAAGTCTGCGCCTACGCGCATGCCATTGGGTCAATGGCTTGTTGAGAACATGCCGCGCGGCGTGAATCTCGAGATTCCCCACCGTCGAGATTCGAGTCGAGAGATTCCGTTCAGCGATCACCACGATGAATAAAGGGGCTTCTGCCCGACAGCATGGCCTCGGGTGGAGCACCACTGCCTGAGATTGTCGCCATGTCGGACGCAAGGTTGTTTTACTCAATCAATTGAGTAAAATTACTCAATTGATTGAGTAAACGGTCGTGCCGCGTGCGATATATCCGTCCCCAGGCCACTGAACTATTGGCTCGGCTGCGGGAGCCGCGACGGTTCATTCAGGTTGTGGCCGGCGCCCGACAGGTCGGCAAGACGACGCTGGTTGGCCAGGCGGCGGAGCGTTCGGGCCTGCCGTATCACACGGCCAGCGCCGACGAGCCGGCCATGCGCGGCGTTGGGTGGCTTGCGACCCAATGGGAAGGCGCACGTCTGCTGACGGACGGGAACGGCACCTCGGACGCCCTGCTCGTGCTGGACGAGATTCAGAAGATTCCGGACTGGTCGGAAACCGTAAAGCGCCTTTGGGACGAAGACACCCGGCGTGGGCGGACCCTGCGGGTCGTGCTGCTGGGTTCGGCGCCACTGCTGGTCCAGCTCGGGTTGACCGAGAGCCTGGCAGGACGGTTTGAAGTGTTGCGGCTGCCCCACTGGAGCTTTGCCGAAATGCGCGCCGCGTTTGGATGGACGCTTGACCAGTACCTCTTCTACGGCGCCTATCCCGGGGCCGCGCCGCTGGTTGGCCAGCATGACCGCTGGTCGAGCTACATCCGCGATTCGTTGGTGGAAACGACGATTTCTCGCGACGTGCTGTTGCTCTCCCGGGTGGACAAGCCGGCGCTGCTTCGACGGCTGTTCGAGTTGGGCTGCGCATACTCGGGGCAAATCCTCTCGTACACCAAGATGACGGGCCAATTGCAGGAGGCTGGCAACACGACAACGCTGGCCCACTACCTGGACCTGCTGGCGGGCGCCGGAATGCTGGTTGGCCTGCAGAAGTACGCGGGGGGCGTGGCGCGACGGCGCGGCTCCAGTCCGAAGCTGCAAGTTCTCAATACGGGGCTTATGACCGCTCTCTCCGGCCTGACGCTGGCCGAGGCACAGGCCGACCGCGAGTTCTGGGGTCGGCTGGTCGAGTCGGCCGTCGGCGCTCACCTGGCAAATGCCGCGGCGGGCGGCGAGGTGGACGTTTTCTACTGGCGAGACCGGAACCGTGAGGTGGACTTCGTGCTACACGCCGGACGGTGTTTGGCCGCGATCGAGGTCAAGAGCGGGCGCGCGCGAAATGCACGCCCCGGACTGGACGCTTTCGCGACGTCGTTCCAGCCCGACCGCAGCCTGATCGTGGGCAGCGATGGGATTGATCTCGAGCAATTTCTGGCGACACCAGTCGCGAGTTGGGTGTAGATCCTGGTCGGCACCGGCTGCGAGACCGCAAGGGCCGAAGTCCGGCCCTGCGGAAGGGTCAGGTGGTGTTGGGCATCGTGGAGGCGAGGACGCTGGCTTCTCGCTCGGTTTCGACGTCGACCGAGGAGGTGGCTTCGTCGAGGATGAGGAAGGGCGCGTCTTTGAAGACGGCGCGGGCGGTGGAGATGCGCTGCTGCTGGCCGCCGGAGAGCGCCAGCCTGCGAATAGGATCTTCAGATCTTATAGTCTATAGTAGTCTATGACGTTCGTGGGAGGCAGTGAAATTGGAGCACTCGAAGGCCGAGCACACATGGACTGTAGCTGAGGCCAAGGCGCGGTTGTCCGAGGTTCTGCGACTTTCCGAGGAGGAGGGACCGCAGCGGATCGGCCGACGCAAGTCGTTCATCGTTGTGCCGGCCGAGACATGGGAAGCGCATGTCCCGCCGCGTAAGCCGATGGGCCAATGGTTGATCGAGAACATGCCGCGTGGCGTAGATATCCCGATTCCCGACCGTCGTGACTCTGGGCGTGAGATCCCGTTCAGTGATGAGGACGAGGAGTGAGCGGGTTCCTCCTGGACACGAACGTAGTCTCGGAAGCAGCAAGATTCACCCCGGATGTGCGGGTCATTGCGTTCCTGGCCGACCAGGCGGATCTATGGCTGTCACCGGTCGTCCTGCACGAACTGGAATTCGGCGTGCAGCGGCTTCCTGAGGGGCGTCGTCGCGGCCGCTTGCGCGTCTCGCTGGCGGCGTTCATCCGCCAGTACGAAGACCGGATTCTGCCCTTAGGGCGCAGCGAAGCGGAAGCAGCCGCAATGCTGCGGGCGCAGGCGCAGCGAGCCGGGCGGGTGCTGAATCTGGGCGACGCGCTGATTGCCGGGACAGCGCAGGTCAATCACCTGCAGGTGGCCACGCGGAACGTCACGGACTTCGAGGTCTTGGACGTCCGCGTCACCAACCCCTGGGATTGGGATGCGTCCTGACTGCCGAAGTTGCGAGCGGCCCTGGGTGGGCCACCGTGGTCTGGCTCGGTAACAATCCGGGCTGGCAACCGTTTTACTCAATTGGCTGAGGAACACTACTC
Organism: Chloroflexota bacterium; assembly: GCA_022821645.1. Taxonomy (GTDB): domain Bacteria; phylum Chloroflexota; class UBA11872; order UBA11872; family UBA11872; genus UBA11872. Next base: position 23,879 of record JAJEDE010000020.1, on the reverse strand, counting down.
AACGTATTGAGTAATTCGTCACGTCCGTCAAGTTGTCGTTGACCGTCTGGCCACTGGCCGTTCGCCGAGCGTTCCTAGGTCAACTGGACTTCGGCGGCGCTTTCGAGGCGCCAGCGGGCGCTGAGTTGCTGGCGGCGGACCATGTCGGCGTACCAGCCGCCCGCGGCCACCAGGTCGTCGTGGGAGCCGGCGGCGGCGACCTGGCCGTTACGCAACACGATGATCTTGTCGGCGCGGCGGACGGTGGCGAGGCGGTGGGCGATGACGAGGGTGGTGCGGCGGAGGGTCAGGCGGTCGAGGGCTTCCTGGATGAGGGCTTCGGTTTCGGCGTCGACCGATGAGGTGGCTTCGTCGAGGATGAGGATTGGCGCGTCCTTGAGGACGGCCCGGGCGATGGAGATGCGTTGCTGCTGCCCGCCGGAGAGCCGGACGCCGCGTTCGCCGATGCGGGAGTCGTAACCGTCGGGGAGGCGCTCGGCGAACTCGTCCACGTTGGCGGCGCAGGCGGCCTCGAGGATCTCCTCCTGAGTAGCGCCGGGGCGGCCGAAGGCGATGTTGTCGCGGATGGTGCCGGCAAACAGGAAGACGTCCTGCAGGACCAGCGAGATGTTGGAGCGCAGCCACTCCAGCGGCAGGTCGCGGACGTCGACTCCGGCGACCCGCACCGCGCCGCTATCGACGTCATAAAACCGCGGGACCAGGTGGGCGCAGGTGGATTTGCCGACGCCGGTGGGGCCGACCAGGGCGATGAGTTCGCCGGGCTCCGCGTTGAAGGACACGCCTTGCAGGACTGGTTCCTCCGGTTCGTAGCGGAAGTCGACCTGGTCGAATTCGACCGACCACTCGGGCGCCGACGGGGCCGCGGCGTTCGGCTTGTCGCGCAGGTCGGTCCGGATGTCCAGCAGCTCGAATACCCGCTCGGTGCTGGCCATGGCCTTTTGGATGTTCTCGCTGATGGCGGCCAACTGGATGACAGGTTGGTAGATCAAGCCCAGGTAGACGACGAAGACGAACAGGTCGGCCACCGGCACGATGCCGCGCAGGGTGAGGTCGCCGCCGACGGCCACGACGAGGATGAGGCCGAGGCCGGCGAGGAGTTCGATCATTCCGGCGGGTACCAGGGAGAAGAACTGTGCCTTCTGGATGTCGTCGCGGTAGCGCTGCCAGTCGCGCTGGACGATTCGCAGCTGCTCCCGCTCGCGGCCGAAGGCCTTGATGACGGCGTAGCCGGCTATTCCCTCGGTGACCGTGGCGGTGACCTTGGCCACGGATTCGCGCACCACACGCCAGGAGCTACGGATGTGCGGAAACAGGAACCGACCGGCCACGAGAATGATGGGAATCGGCAAGAGCGCCAGCAGGGCCAATTGCCAGTTGATGATGAACAGCGCAATCAGCATGGCGGCCGGCAAGGCAATGGCAATGACGGTTTCGGGGATGCCGTGGGCGACGAAGTCCTCGACCGTTTCCACGTCGCCCACGGAACGCGACACCAACGAGCCCACGCGCCGGTCGGTGAAGAAGCGGTGGGGCAGCGTCTGGATGTGGCGGTAGAGGTTGACCATCATGGCCTGCTGCACGTTGTAGGCCGCCCAGTGGGAGAGCAGGCCGTAGGTGTACCGAGCGGCGGCGCGCACCAGGTAAGCGCCCACCAGGGCCGCCACCACGACCAGCATGGCGTTCTCGGCGGTGGTGCCTTCGGCGTGCCAGATCAAGATCTGGCGGACGAATAACGGTGGCACCAGCCCGCTGGCCGTGAAGAGCAAGCCAGCCGCGACCGTGCCGATGAGCATGCCGCGCTCGGGGCGGGTGAAGCGTGACAACTGCCGGAGAAATCTCACGCCCGAAGCCTAGCGAGGTGGGGTTCGAGAGGCCAGTGGGGCCAGCGGTCCGCGAGTTCCGGTCAAGAGCCCTTCAGCCCGAACTCGTTCCCGTCGGGATCGCGAAAGATCGCGAAGGTGCCCCAGGCCATGGATTGGGGCTCGCTGGAGAAATCCACGCCGGCATCTTGTAGACGCGTGTGGGCAGCGTGGCAGTCGGCGCACTCGAAGACGATCGAGGGCCTGCGCTCGGCCCAGTCCGGCATCATCGCCTTTGGGTAAATCACGAGGCGCGAGCCGGCGCCGGGCGGTGCGACCTCCAGCCAGTCGCCCATGCGTCCCATCGATTCGCGCCGCCGCAGTTCGAATCCCACCCGATCCACCCAGAAGCGCAGGGCCGCCTCCTGGTCATCGACGTAAATCCCGACGGTTGCGATCTGCTCGATCATCGAGTTTCCTCCAAGGTGCCGGCCGCGGCTCCGTCCCCGATCCCAGCGTCCGCCAGCCGGGCGCCAACGCCGCTGACCGCGGGCAACGGTCCCGATACGCGAGAATGCCAAGTATCGAATCTGGAGCTACCTGGAAACGCATGGCCTACGACGAGGGATTGGCGCAGCGGATTCGCGAGGCGCTGGCGGACGCCGACGGTCTGAGCGAGCGGCGGATGTTCGGCGGGATTGCCTTCATGCTGCACGGGAACATGGCCGTGGGCATTTCGGGCGATGAGTTGATGGTGCGGGTGGGGCCGGAGGTCTATGACGAGGCGCTGGCGCAGCCGTACGCCCGGGTCTTTGACATGACGGGCCGGGTGATGCGGGGCTGGGTGGTGGTGGCCGCCGAGGGCATCGCGGATGACGTGGCGCTGGACGAGTGGGTTCAGCGAGGCGCCGACTTTGCACGATCGCTGCCGCCGAAGTAGGGCGGGCGTGTACCTTAAGTCCGAGGCTGCCGAAGACTCTTCGGCCAGGCCTGCAGAAGTTCGCAGCGCGTCCCTAGGGCGGAGAGTCGCGCCGCCTCATGACCCACGAGGTTGGTTTGGAGACTCCCTGTGAAGTACACCCGCGAGGTCGTGATCGACCTGCCGCGCGATCGCGTGATCGAGCTGTTCGACGACGCCGACAACCTGACGAAGTGGCAGGAGGGCCTGCAGAGATTCGAGCACGTCAGCGGCGAGCCGGGACAGCCCGGCGCCAAGTCGCGCCTGGTGTACGACTACCGGGGGCGCCGCTTCGAGATGACCGAGACGATCACCGAGCGCAATCTGCCCGACGAGTTCTCAGGCATCTACGAGACCGACGGTGTCTGGAATCTGATGACGAACCGGTTTGAGGAAGAAGGACCGGACCGCACGCGCTGGATCGCCGAGTCGGAGTTTCGCCCCCAGGGGATCAAGATGAAGCTGATGGCGATCCTTCTGCGGCCGCTGTTCACTTCGAGGACGCTGAAGACCCTGCGCGACTTCAAGGCATTCGCCGAAGGCGAGGGTCATGGGGACTAGCGGCCGTCGGCGGCCACCTGGTTGGATTGGAGGCTATCCGTGAAGTACACCCGTGACGTTGTGATCGACTTGCCGCGCGATCGCGTGATCGAGCTCTTCATGGACCGGAACAACATGCCGAAATGGCAGACGGGCCTGAAGAGCTTCGAACACGTCAGCGGCGAGCCCGGGCAGCCTGGAGAAACCTCCCGGCTGGTGTACGAGCACCGCGGCCAGGACGTCGAGATGATCGAAACGGTGACGGCGCAAAGCCTGCCAGACGCGCTGGCGGGCACCTACGAGACCGAAGGCGTGTGGAACTACATCAACAACCGATTCGTGGAAGAGGGACCGAACCGCACGCGCTGGATTGCGGAGACGGAGTTCCGCTTCTCCGACTGGAAGATGCTGGTGATGTCGATTGTCATGCGGTTCGCGTTCACCGGGCAGACCAAGAAAGCTCTGCGTGACTTCAAGACGTTCGCCGAGGGCGAGGGACGCGGGGAGTAGCGGCCAGGCCGATCTGCGGTGCGCCGCTATGGACCGCGAAGGTCACTCCTAAGGGAACGTTCTGTCGACCACCACGGCGGGTGGATACTGGCCGCGCTCATGAGCACTCTCGTTGTGTGCCCCATAGCCGGCTGAATCCACTTCGAGGCCTGCTGACGGGCCTAGACGGAAGACGCCGACTGTCGGCTTGCCGGAGCTGTTCGTCGGCATCGGCGGCTTCCTCCTTTGGCCTCGGCACCGCATGGATTGTTCACGGCGTGGCAGGGGCGACCCTGAACATGGAGGGTGCCATCCAGCACGCGCCAGGCGACCTGCCGGACTCAGTCGGCGGCAAAGTCTCCGCCGTCCTGATCATGCTCATGCTGGCAAACCATGCGCCTCACCACTTGCTCCGGTGCAGCAAGTGGCTTCGGGAATACTGCACGCCGTCGGAACGAGTGTTGACCTACGGCGCGGGCGTTAGTGGCTGTGGAGTGGCAGCCCATCATGTTCATGGGCGGATGTTCGATCGTTCGCGGTACCTGCTTGATCAGCGGGATCGACATGAATGACTGCCTCGCCCAAGTACGGGATGGCGTGAGCGAGCTCATGGGAGACGCGCTTCTCGAGTTCGTGCGCCTGCTTCAGCGAGAGGTCATTGCTAGCCGTGAGATGCACTTCCGCGTGCAGGCGGTGGCCAATCCAGCGCGCACGTGACCGGGTAATGGCTTGCACGCCTTGTACGTGCAGAGCCTCGTGCTCCAAGTTGTCGAGTATTTCAGGGTCGACTCCGTCGAGCATGCGCCCAAATACTGTTTTGGCGGAGTCGTACACAATCTTTGCAATGAGTACGCTGATGCCCAGCCCCGCAATGGGGTCGGCTATCGGGAAGCCCGCCCAGATAGCGATTGCGCCGGCGACGACGGCGAGGCTCGCGAGCCCATCCGTCCGGGCGTGGTAACCGTCGGCCACCAGCGCGGCGCTGTTAATTTCGCGCCCGACGCGGATGCGGAACAGCGCGACAGCCTCATTACCAATGAAGCCTAACGCCCCGGCTGCGGCGACCGCCCACACGAGTTCAACGTCACGCGGGTTGAACAGCCTGTCGAAGGACTCGTAGGCGGCCACTATTGCGCTGGACAAGATTACGAGGACGATAATTCCTCCGGCCAGGTCCTCGACCCTGCCGAAGCCATAGCTGAATCGCCTCGTTGCTACTCGGCGAGCAAACAGGAAGGCTATCCATAAGGGGACCGCAGTCAGCGCATCGCCTACGTTGTGGATGGTGTCGGCCAGCAACGCCACGCTTCCGGATACTACGAAGACGGCTGCCTGGAGCACTGCGGTAATCGCCAGTCCCACGAATGACCACTTTACGGCCCAGATGCCACGACTGGTCGTCGCAATGGACGGGTCGACGGCGCCATGAGTGTGGCTGTGCTCCTCGTCGTCCCCGTGATGGCGGTGATGGTGTTGCATGGCCCTCAATTTTGCCCGAATCCGCAACTCGTAGCTAACACGAGGCCTAAGTGCTGGGCCCCACTTGACAACAGGATGGACATGGTGCGAGCACGCAAGTCACCCGCGCCGGCCACGAAGCGGATGTTATCCAAGCACCGTGGTCAGCACGCTGAAATGACGGAGACGGTGATAGCGCCGGACCTGCCCGATGAGCTGGCGGGCACCTACCAGACCGGCAGTTCGCGTTCACCGGGCAGACCACAAGAAACCTCTGCGTGACTTCAAGGCGTTTGCGGAGGGCGAAGGGCGCGGGGAATAGCGGCAAGCGGTACGTAGCGCAGGCAGCCGCGGGCCGCGGGCCGCGGTGGCTACTCCTCGTGGCCGGCGCTTGATTCCAGTTCGAGGGTGTATGGCAACGCGCCGACCGGGAGGGGGGCAGGGCGCTCGGTGACGAGGTCTTCGAGGTCGGTTTCCGACGGATCGACCCCGAGGTATTCCAACGTGTCGGCGTATGGCAGGCCCTGGTCGGGGTCCCAGCCGCGTTCCTGGTAGTAGCCCTGGACGTAGGTGCGGACTTCCTGGCGCGGCACGCGGTAGTCGCTGAGCGGTCCCTGGCGGATGGGTTGGTGCAGGCGCTCGGGCAAACGGTCGTCCTCGGCGGTCATGCCTTCGCGCAGGTTGAAGAGCCGCGCCATCGTGAGGCCGCGCTCGAAGGTCTCGTGCAGTTCCTCGGGCGACATGTCCCAGCCGGTGGCGGCGTTGAGCAGTTCGAGCGCCTTGGTGTCGTCGTAGTCCAGGAACTGGCAGAGGCCGACAGTGTTGCGGACGGAGGTGCGCTTGAGGCCGGCGCCGGTGTGGTCGCCGCCGGTGGGGGTGATGGGGTAGTTGTCGCGCATGTCCTTCATGGCGCGCGGGTCGTGCATGGCGACTTCGAGGCCCTTGACGTGGACGACGTAGTCCTCGGCGTCGCCACCGATGGTGCGGGCGGCGCGGAGGGCGCCCTCGGCCAGGAGATCGCCGATGCCGTCGCGGTAGGCGATCTTCTCGATCAAATCCAGCAAGTCCTGGGCCGAGCCGAATTGGAGGGACTGACCGTCCTCGTTGTAGTCGCGCAGGCGGCCCATTTCGTCCATCTCCATGGCCCAGGCGATGGTGGCGCCGGCCGAGATGCTGTCCATGCCCAGGTAATTGAGCATCTCGTTGCCCTTGCAGACGGCCATGATGTCGGTGACGCCGGTGTTGGTGCCGATGGCGGCCAGGGTTTCGTACTCGGGGCCGCCGTACTTGGGCCGGACCTTGACCTTGGGCGTCTCGATCTTGACCCGCTTCTTGCAGCGCACGGAGCAGGCGAAGCAGCGGTCCATGTGGTCGATGACCTTGTCGCGCATGGCGATGGCATCGATGTTCTCGGCGCCGTCCAGTTGCCCGTCGCGGAAGTTGTGGACGATGAGGTGGCCCTCAAGCTGCTTGGAGCGGACCATCGCACCGGTGCCCCAGGTGTGGAGACGGTGGTGGGTACCGCCCTCGCCCAAAGTCTCGCGGGCGACCCAGCGGGCGGTGTCCCTGACCGGTTCGCGGTCGGCCACCTGGACACGGGTGCTGCCGCGGACGGCGATGGCCTTGAGGTTCTTGGAGCCCATGACCGCGCCGAGGCCGGTGCGGCCGGCGACCTCGTTGAGGTCATTGACGATGCAGGCGTAGCGGACGAGGTTCTCGCCGGCGGGACCGATCTGGGTGACGCGGATCTGTTGGTCGCCGAGTTCCTCGCGGATTGCGGTTTCGACGGGTCCGGTGATCTTGCCCCAGAGGTGGGTAGCGTCGCGGAACTCGACCTGGTCGTCCTTGATCCAGAGATAGACGGGTTCAGACGCGCGGCCCTGGATGACGATGCCGTCCCAGCCGGCCTGCTTGAGCTCGGATCCCCAGTAGCCGCCGGCCTCGGACTCGCCGAAGAGGCCGGTGAGCGGCGACTTGGCGCCCACGCTGTGGCGGCCGGCGCCGGGCAGGGCGACGCCGGTGGTAGGGCCCATGGCGAAGACCAGGCGGTTGACGGGATCGAAGGCGTCGGCGCCGCGGGGCGTCTCGGTCAGCAGGTAGTGGGCGATGAAGTTGCGGCCGCCGAGGTGCTTGCGGAAGAAGGCGTCGCCGGGCTGTTCGGACCAGCAGCGTCGCTCGGTCAGGTCCACGCGCAGGATTCGGTTCTGGATCGCGGTTGGCGCCATCAGCTCGCTCCCATTCCGCCGGACATCGGGACCAGGACCTCCAGCGTATCGCCATCGCGCAGCTTCGTCGCGCGGGAGGCCAGGAGGTCGTTGACGCCGAGGGTGAGGCGGCGGGATTCATCGAGGCCGTGGGCATCAAGAAGATCGCCAACCGTTGAGCCGGCTGGGGCTTCGATGACGCGGATGCGGCCTTCGCCGGGGAAGAAGCGGGCGAGGTCAGCGTAGGGACGGACGCGGATGCGGATCCAGGCTTCCGGCCGTCCAGACGTGTCTCCCCGTCGCGTCAGAGGGGGCATTGCCATACAGTCGACCGTATGAAGTCTCGGTGCCAACTCTACGGTGCCTAGAATAACCAAGAGGCAAGTTTCGTGATATCATTTTGGAAGAACATTGATATCAGGGTTTGGAGCTAGTCGTGCCGCAGGTCGCAGTGCGTGGACTCCCCGAGGACGTTCACTGGGAACTCAAGGAAGCCGCTCGCCGCAATCACCGTAGCCTCAATGGCGAAGTCGTGGCTCGGCTAACGGCCTCGGTGCGTTCGAGCCAGATAGACGCTCGAGCGATGCTCGAACGAATTCAGAAGCAGCACAAGCTTCTCAAGCCGGTCGACCTAAGTGACGAGGCCATTAGGGAGTTGCGAGACGCCGGTCGACGATGATCGTCGTCGATACAAACGTGATGGCGAGTCTGATCGTCGGCGGTCCGGGTTGGGCTGAGGCGGCGCGACTGTTTGAGCTTGACCAGGAATGGGCGGCGCCGCCGATCCTGATCAGCGAACTACGAAACGTACTGCTTGGACACTTACGCCGCGGCGCGATTTCTAGAGACCAAGCTGACGCGATGATCGAAAACGCTTCGCTAGTTCTCGGTGACCGCGTTGTAGATACGCCGCACTCCGACGTGATCGACGTGGCGATGAGCTGCGGGCTAACAGCCTATGACGCGGAATTTGTCGTAGTGGCCCGCCTGCTTGGAGTTTCCTTGGCTACTTCGGATCGGGCGATCCTGCGTAGCGCAGCGGATGTCGCCGCGCAGCCGGCTACTCTCGCGGTCTAGCTGCATCGCAGCAGCAAGAGGAGTTCTTCGATATAAAGGCACTAATTATGGGTGCAATGGTACCCGTCAGGTAACTTGACGACAGATTCGCCCAGTTCCACTTGCCCCATGCTGCGGGATGAGTGAGATTAATCAGATCAATTGATCTTCCGTTGAAATCAATCCTCTCGGCCGTAGAAGCTCGCACCGGAAACTTGAGTGCGTGTCTCATCCATTGACGGACGCCTTTGCCTTGAGCGATGACAACAGTTGGTTCAAGGATTTCGAGAGTACGAATGAAATGAGAGGCGCAGTTAAGCCGCATTGTTTCACTTGAATTGCCTCTTGCCTTTCTCGACTTCTGCAGTGCTGAACAGAGGAGGTAGTTCACTAACGCAAAGCCGTCAAATATATGACTGTCCAAGTCTTGCAACAGGCGCTCGCCTTCTTTGTCTTTCCCAGGTTCACGGCCAAAGAGTAGGCGGAGTAAGAACGTTGTTCCCCTCATATGAGGGTTGCGACGCTTGAATCGTGCATTCGCCGAGTCTGCGATCATTTCCGACCGGTGCACGAGGTCGACGCAACTTGGTTTGTGTCCATACTCCTGGCCCACCACAACAATGCGCGTCGGTCTTCCGTTGACTTCCAGATCGTAGTGCTTACCGACGTGGCTCATCTGGCCTTCGTAGAAGGGGAATCCACAGCGGCTCGCGCGACACTCATCGAAACTGCCGCAAATGAAGGAGCCGTCTGAGAGCAAGTTCTCGCGGATGTAGTCGTCGAGACGCGCGATTCGCTCTTGGGTCTTCTGCGGATCTGATCGAATCATTGCCTAGAGGTCACGAAGGTACGCGGACGCCGGTGACGTTTGTTTCGAGGCGGTAGACGCTGCCGCGGGCGGTGGCGAAGAGGGTGGACCAGGTGGGGCCGCCCCAGGCGAGGTTGGCGGGCTGTTCGGGGAACTTGATTAGGCCGACCACGGTTCCGTCAGGTTCGATGACCCAGACGGCATTGCCGGGTCCGGTGGACCAGAGGCGGCCGTTCGTGTCGCACTTCATTCCGTCGGGGTTGTTGGGTTCGGGGTAGGAGTCCATGTCCACGAACTGGCGCGGGTTGGCCAGCGTGCCGTCGTCGGTTACGTCAAAGGCCCAGATATCGCGCGGTCCGCCGGAGTCGCCGATGTAGAGGGTCTGCTCGTCCGGTGAGAAGGCGAGGCCGTTTGGGCGGATGAAACGGTCGGCGACGAGCGTGAGATCGCCACCGGCATCAAGTCGGTAGACGCCGCAGATTGGCTGTTCCTGGACCTCGGGCGGCAGGTCGACGATGCCGTAGGGCGGGTCGGTGAAGAAGATGTCGCCATTGCGCTTTACGACGATGTCGTTGGGGCTGTTGAGGCGGCCGCCGTTGAAGTGGGTGGCGATGGGCGTGGGCTGGTTGTCCTGGTCGAACCGCAGCACGGCGCGCGCGCCATGGGTGCAGCCGAGCAGGCGGCCTTCGCGGTCGAGCGTGAGACCGTTGGTGGAGCCGTTGAAGGCGCGGAAGGTGGTGAGTTCCGGGCCTTCGGGCAGTTGGCGCCAGCGGCAGATGCGGTCATTCGGAATGTCGCTGAACAGCAGGTGGTCGCCGCGCCAGACCGGGCCTTCGGTAAAGCCGAGGCCGCCAGCAATGCGTTCCAGGTTGGCGCCGGGTTCGACCAGTTCAGTGAGGCGTCCGGATACGTCCTCAAGCTCGACGTCGAAGTGCGGAATCGGTTCGGCCACTGCGCGGGCTCCCGGGGGGCGAGGAAGTAATTGGCACCGATTTTGCCCGATTCGTGCTTCGGCGGTCGGCATTCGGCGTTTCAGGAGCGGTGCGGGTTGCGGCATATCTGGCGCGGGCGCACGATGAGGATGGTCTTGGCGCTGGAGGGTGACCGACATGACCACCGACCTTCCGCAGGTTCCGCCCGTGACGCTGGGGCGCTCAGGCGTGCGGTCCACCAAGCTGGCGCTCGGCTCGGCCAACTGGATCGGCAAGGTGGGCAACGACGCCTACGTTGAGTTGTTGCGCGAAGCGTTCCGACTGGGCATCCGCCACGTGGATACCGCACCTTCGTATGCGCAGGGGTGGCTGGTGGAACGGCTCAAGGAGTCCGATCCGCCGGACGACTTGCTGGTCGTCACCAAGATCGGGCGCTACATGGGTGACGACGGGATCGAATACGACTTCGGTCCTGATCGAGCGGTGCGCAGCGTGCACGAGAGCCTGGCGGAGTTGGGGCTGGAGCGTCTGCCGGTGCTGAAGGTGCATGACGCCCGGCCCGATCACTGGGACCAGATTATGGCCCCGAACGGCATGCTGGCCGCGTTGCGGCGCCTGCAGGCCGAGGGGCTGGTGGGCGCAATCGGCACAGCCGTCGGCAACGCGGACTTCGCGGCGATGGCGGCCGAGAGCGGCGAGTTCGAAATCATCGGCTCGTACCACCACTACACCTTGCTGAACCAGGACGCCGCGCGGCGTATTCACCCGCACGCACGACGGCACAACCTGGGCGTGATCAACATCAGCCCGTTCGGCGGGAACATCCTGGGCACGGGCGCGGTGCAGGGAGCGCGGTATAGCTATAGGGAAGCCTCGCCCGAGGTGCTGAACGAAGTTCGCGACATGGAAGCGCGGGCCGAAGCTCATGGTCTGACCCTGCAGACCGCAGCCCTGGCCTATTCGCTGGCCTGTCCGGACATCGACGTCAACGTGATTGGGCCGACCACGATTGAGGAACTGCACGCTGACGTGGCAGCGCTGCGGGTGGCCGAGGAGTTCGGCAATTTCCGCGACATCGTGTCGCCGGTGGAGTTTCCGAACGACTGGTTCTAGGAGCGAGCGGCCCTAGGAAACGGCGACGCTGTCCTTGCCGAATTGGGCGCTGAGTTCGCCGAGGAGTGATTCGTCGGGCTGGATGGTTTTGGGCCAGCGGAGGCGGGCGACGGAGCCGTCGGTCTTGACAACGTGGAGATGCAGGGGCGTTGGGCCTTCGTTGGAGATGACGGCGGCGTTCAGGCGCTTGAGCAGGTCGAGATCGAAGCTGGGGTCGGGGCTGCGACGGAGCGTGACGATCACGAACGAGGGGGGCGGGGCGGCGGGCGCCGCAGGAACAGGCTCGTCAGCTTCTTGCTCCGGTGGCGCGCCGTTCGCTGTTCCGTTGGAAGCGCCGCGCGGACCGTCGCCGGGTGCGCTGGGCGCGACGACGCTATCCGTTCCGTTCGCCGTGCCGCTGGGCGTGGGCTGTTCCGGTGGGTCGGCTGGGGCAGGTGAACTGGATCCGTTAGCGGCTGCGGTCGCGGGCTCGACGCCGTTCTGGTCGGGCGGCGCTTCCGGCTCGTATTCAGCGGAATCTTCCGATGCGCCGGTCGAAGGAGACGGCGCCTCTTCGTCGGCCGCGAGAACGTTCCCGGGTTCGGGTACCGGTTCCGGGATATAGAAATCGGTTGACGATTCGTCTTCGCCGGGCATCGGCGGGCCGTCTTCGTTATCGGACTGCCTGGTCAAGGCTCCGGTGTCGCCGTTCGCCGAAGCCGCCGCCTCACCGTTGGTTGTGGCGGCCGAGAGCGTGTACATGTTGTCGGCCAGCATGCGGGGCGAGGCGTCGTCGCCTTCGATACGGCCAGTGGCCAGCACCACACGGTCGTTGCTGAGTTCGGGCGCGATGCGCTGCCAGATGCGCGGGAAGCAGATCACTTCGATGGCGCCTGGCAGATCCTCCAGGGTGACCGCGCCCATCATCTGACCCTTGCGAGTCATAAACGAGCGCAGATTGGAGACGATCCCGCCGATCGTCATTGTCTGGCCGTGGTGCGTGTCTTCCAGTTCGTAGATTCGGGCGTCCACGTTGGCGGCGAGTTGCTCGCCGATGGCCGGGTCGGAGAGCGGGCTGGGGGTCACGTATAGCCCCAGCAGTTCCTTCTCCCAACGTCGGCGCTCGGCCTCGGCGGCCGCCGGCACGTCGGGAAGTTCGAGCGTCGGTTCCGTCGCTTCCGGCAGCAGCCCGATGCCAAACATGGTCGTCTGCCCCGCAGCCCGGTCAGTCTGGCTGCGCTGGCCGCGCTTCATGGCGGGTTCCAGCGCTTCCAGCATGGCCTGACGTTCGCCGAGTTCATCCAGGGCGCCGACCTTGATCAGCGATTCCCAGGCGCGCTTGGGGGCTCGGCGCAGATCGACGCGCTCGCAGGCGTCGGCCAGCGAGCTGAACGGGCCGTCGTCCTGCCGCGCCGCCGCGATGGCTTCAACGGCGGCCTCCCCCACGTTCTTGACGGCCGCCAGCCCGAACACGATGGAGTCTCCGCTTGGCTCGAACGTGACGCCGCTCTGGTTGATGTTGGGCGGCAGGACGTTGACGCCCAGCAGCTCGGCTTCCAGGCGGGTGGTGGCGACCTTGCCGACGTCGCCGGCGTCGGTATCCAGCAGCGCGGTGAGGAACTGCACGGGGTAGTGGGCCTTGAGCCAGGCGGTCCAGTAGGCGATGACGGCGTAGGAGACGGCGTGCGCCTTGTTGAAGCCGTAGCCGGCAAACGGCTCGATGAGCGCGAAGATCTCCTCGGCGACGTTATTCGGAATCCCTTCCTCAACGCACCGCGCGACGAATTTCTCGTGTTCGCTCTGCAGGGCTTCGCGAATCTTCTTGCCGACGGCCCGGCGGAAGTTATCGGCTTCGTCCCAGGAGTAGCCGGCGAGGTGGCGGGCGATCATGAGCACCTGGTCGGCGTAGACAAGCACGCCGTAGGTTTCGCGCAGGATCGGCTCGAGTCGTTCGTGGAGGTAGGTAGGCGGTGTGCGGCCGTGCTTGCGGTCGATGTAGGTGGGAATGTTGGCCATTGGGCCTGGGCGGTAGAGCGCGATGATGGCGGCCACCTCGCCGATGCTGGTGGGCGCCAGTTCGCGCAGCGTGCGCGTCATGCCGGCGCCCTCCATCTGGAAGATGCCGACGGTGCGGCCGCGCCGCAGCAGCGCGAAGGCCTTGTCGTCGTCCAGGGGGATGTCCTGGGGCGCCAGCGCCTGGCCGGTGGTCTGTTCCACCAGCCGCAACGCGTGCTGGATGGTGCGGAAGTTCGAGAGACCCAGCACGTCCAGTTGCAGCAGCCCGATTTTCTCGATGGTCTGGAAGGTGAACTGCGCGACGGGCCGGCCTTCGGCAGAGCGCGTGAGCGGCACGTGTTCCTGCAGAGGATCCCGAGACACCACAAGCCCGGCCGCGTGGGTGGACGCGTGACGAGCCACACCCTCGATTCGGCGCGCCGAGTCCAGCAGCCGGCGGACGGCGTCGTCCTGCTGGTAGAGGCTCTTGAGTTCTTCGACCTCGTCCAGCGAGCGGCCGATGGTGTAGGGGTCGACGGGATTGACGGGGATGAGCTTGGCCACGCGGTCGGTGAGGCCGTATTCCATGCCGAGGACGCGGCCGACGTCGCGTACGGCGGCGCGGGCGGCCAGTGTCCCGAACGTCACGATCTGGGCCACGTGGTCCGCGCCGAAGCGGCGGATCATGTATTCAATGACTTCGTCGCGGCGGTCGCTGGGGAAGTCCATGTCCACGTCGGGCATGGAGCCCTTGCGGCCGATGGTGAGGAACCGCTCGAAGATGATGTCGTGCTTGACCGGGTCGATGTCCGACATATCGGTGGCGAAGGCGACCAGGCTGCCGTTCACGGAGCCGCGGGGAGCGGTCAACATGCCCTGGTCTCTTGCGAAGGCGAAGATTTCGCGTACCAGCAGCAGGTACTCGCCGAAGTCGGTCTGGTCGATGACGTCGAGTTCGTAGGCCAAGCGTTCGCGGTACCTGGCGTCAGCCTTCGGGATGCGACGGGCCAGGCCCTCGGTGGCCAGTTCGGCCAGGTGCGACTTGACGGTTTGGCCGTTCGGGACTTCGACCGAAGGCATGGCGATGCGGCCGAACGGCAGGTCGAGATTGCAGCGCTCGGCAATGGCCACGGTGTTAGCCAGCGCGTCGGGTTGATCGTCAAAGGCCTGAGCCATCTCCTCGGGCGACTTGAGATACCACTCGCCCTCCATGCGCATGCGGTCGGTGTCGGCCACCAGGCTGCCCGTCTGGATGCAGAGCAGGATGTCGTGGGCGTCCTTGTCGTCGGGCGTCAGGTAGTGGACGTCGTTGGAGGCGACAAGCGGCAGGCCAAGGCCACCGGCTAGCTCGATGATCCCCTGCGCCAGGGGTTCCTGTTCGGGCAGGCCCGGGCGTTGGATCTCGAGGTAATAGTTCTCGGGGCCGAAGGTGTCGGCGTGCCAGCGGGCGACCTCCTCTGCGCGGGCCAGGTTGCCGGAGGAGACCGCACGCGATAGTTCGCTCGACGGGCACCCGGATAGGCAGATCAGGCCTTCGGCGTGGGCCGCCAGGAGTTCACGGTCCACGCGGGGCTTGTAGTAGAACCCGTCCAGGCTGGCCCGGGAGACCAGGCGCACCAGGTTGCGGTAACCGTTGAGGTTGCGGGCGAGCAGGGTGAGGTGGAAGGAGCGGCGGTCCAGCGCCGGGTCACGGTCGGTGTGGGAGCGAGGGGCGACGTAAACCTCGCAGCCGACAATCGGACGAACGCCTTTCTGGCGGGCTGCCAGGTAGAAGTCCGCGGCGGCGTACATGGCGCCGTGATCGGTGATCGCGACCGAGTCCATGCCGAGCGCGGCGGTGCGCTCGATCAGGTCGGGGATTCGGCAGAATCCGTCAAGCAGGCTGAATTCGCTGTGGACGTGGAGGTGGGCGAATTCGGCCAAACGTGGACTCCTCAGGTGGTGGCCGATTCTAGGTTTCGACCGGAGATCCCGACAACCGACCGGTGGCCGCGAGGGGCGGCTGCCTATACTGGCAGGGCGAGCGAGGGGCGCCGAAGCGCAGAGGCCGGTATGCCACTAGAAGTGTGGATCATCTTCACGGCGCTGGTGGTGGCAGCGGTGTTGCTGTTGCCGCGCATCCTGCCGCCAACCGGACCTATCTGCACGCGCTGCGAGGGAACCGGGGCGGTTAATGAGCGCTGGCCGGATCCGTCCAAGCCCGGCGGTTGGCACGAGCTGAGCGGGAAGTGCCCGAAGTGCGACGGCAAGGGGCGGCTGCGTCGCTGAGGCGCTGACGCCGGGTCCTGCGTGGGCTTTGGCATGAATGCCGCTGGCAGCGCCCAACCACTGACGTGCGCCATCTGAACGTTCTCGGCGGCCGGGAGATTCCGCCGTTTGCCTGGCTGGCCGCGGCCGCTTTTGGGTTTGGCCTGGCCTTTTCGATCTTCATCACCGTGTCCACCAACTTCCTGGTGGAGGAGATCGGGATTCGGCCCAGCGAGCTGGGCATGCTGGAGACCATTCGCGAGGTTCCCGGCTTGCTGACGATCGTGATGGGTGCGGCGCTGATGACGATCGCCGAGCCGGTGGTTGGCGCCGTAGCGCTGTTGCTGCTCTGTATCGGCTACGTCAACTACTTTCACGTGGAATCGATGGAGGTGCTGATCGTCTTTTCGCTGACGCAGAGCATCGGGTTTCACCTGTGGTGGCCGGTTGCCAACACGATTGCGCTACGGCTGAGCACCGTTGAAACGCAGGGGCGCCGGCTTGGGCAATTGCGCTCGCTGATGGCGGGGGCGCAGCTGATTGGCATCCTGGTGGTTCTGCTGGCCGTGACGGTGCTGGCGACCGGCATCCGTCCGCTGTTCCTGCTGTCGGGCGGCGTGGCGGCGCTGGCGGCGCTGGCGGTGTGGCAGCTGCGCTCAATGGGGAAGATCGGACAGCCGCCGCGCGTGGTGCTTCGACGGCGCTACTGGCTGTACTACGCGCTGACGTTCCTGGACGGCGGTCGCCGCCACATCTTCATGACGTTTGCGATCTTTCTGCTGGTTGACAGCTACGGCGTGTCGGTGCGGACGATCACGATCCTGGCGCTGATCAACAGCATGGTGTCGATCGGCGGGGCCTATGTGTTTGGACGGCTGATCGACCGCGTGGGTGAGCGGCCGATCCTGGTGATTGCGTTTGGCGCTTTGGCGGCGATTTTTGTGGGCTACGCCGTGGTGCCGTGGCTGGGCGTGCTGTTTGCGCTGTACATCCTGGACCACCTGTTCTTCAGCGCGGAGGTGGGGATTACGACGTACCTGCGAAGAATCCTGGTGACGCCGGATGACTTGCGACCGAGCCTGGTGGCGGGACAGACGATGAACCATGTGGCGGCGGTGGCGCTTCCGGTCACCGGCGGCATCCTGTGGGAGGCCTTTGGACACCAGGTGCCGTTTATCGGCGGCGCGGGGCTAGCGGTGATGGCGCTGATCCTGAGCACGCTGGTGCGACGCAAGGGCGACGTGCCGGTTGAAGCGCCGGCTGCCGCCACGGCGGGCTCCTAGGCGCGCAGGAGGTGGAGGCTACTCAGCCAGACGCCTAGCGCCGAGTGGCCCAGTCGATGATTTCAGGGGTGAGCAGGAACTCGACTTCGGCGGTGGTGCGCAGGGTTTGGAGCCAGTTGTCGTAGGTGACCTGGCGGCGTCGTTCGGCTGTCTCAGGGTCGAGTTGGCGCGATTCAGACTGCTCGTGGACCAGGATCACGTGCCAGCCCTGTGAGGTCGAGATGGGTTGGCTGCGCCCCCCTGTTCGAAGGGCGAAGGCGGCTTCGTCCCAGGCGTCCGGCATGAGGCCGCGCGGGAGCCAGCCGAGGTTTCCGCCGTCAGCGGCGCTGGCGGAATCGGTGGACTGCTGTTCGGCCACGAGTTCGAATGGCTGATAGGCGTCCAACTGGGCCACCACGGTGTCTGCGTCTTCCTCGGTGAAGACGACGATTTGGGATGCTCGAATCTGGGCGGGTGCGGGATCGAGCCGGGCGGCCAGGTGATCGGCTACGGCATCGGCCAGCGCACGGTCGGCGATGAAGCTTCGGATGGTTTCGGTGTCCAGTTGGGTTCGTTCGCGAATATCGGAGAGGGCGTCATTGAAGTCGAAGTCGTCGGCAACCTCGGCGGGGCCACGGACGAACTCGTTCAGGACGGCGTCGATGGCGGCGTCGTCAACCGAAACACCCAAGACGGAGGCCTGGGTACGCAAGAGTTCCGCGTTGGTCAGTTCGGTGACAGCGCTGATGGTGAGGGTGGAGAGTTGCGCCTGGGGGTGACTGGGGTCACGGGGATTGGCCGAGGTTGGCACGTCGGCAAGCTCGCGACTGAGTTCGAACCGACGAAGGGCCAGGAAGTCGGCGTAGCGCGATGCGGGAATCGGTTCGCCGTTGACCGAGGAGACTGGCTCCGCGGGCCGCACGACGAGTTCGCCGTGGAGCGCCACGCCGATCAGGGCACTCACGACCGAGAGGATGAGGGTGGCGGCCACGGCCACGATCTTGGCGGCTGCGGCCGCACGCTGGGCGCGAGTTAGCTCACTCCAGTCGCGGACCGAGTTTGGGACATCGCGCCAGCGAACGTGGGCCTGAACCGGCTTGCGTGCGGCGCGCCGACGGTCGCGTTGGGCGCGGCGGCGTTGGGCCTTGGTGCGCGGGGGCATCCGCGCCGGAAACGGAAGCTAGCCGCGGAGGCGGCGCCGCACGATGTAGGGCAGCAGCCCCAGGTAGCGGGCGCGCTTGATGGCGATGGCCAGCTTGCGCTGGTTCTTGGCCGTGATCCCGGTCTTGCGGCGCGATTCGATCCGGCCGCTGTCGGCGATGAAGCGCCGCAGGAGTTGGGAGTTCTTGTAGTCGATGGGTTCGCCGGTCTGCTTGAAGTAGTCGCCGCGACGCCGGAAGCCGCGCCCACGCCCACGGCCTCGACCGCGTCCACCGCCGCCACGAGGGCCGCCGCCACCGCGGGGCCCGCCGCCACGAGGACCGCCGCTCCCACGGGGCCCGCCGCCGCGGGGAGCTTCACTCGCCTCGCCGCCGCCGGAATCCTGGGTGGTCGTTTCCTGGGTTGGCTGGCCGTCCTGGGTCATTGAAGTGATTCCTGTTTCACGCGCCGTCAGAACGGCAGGTCGTCGGGGCTGATTTCGTCATCCTGGGCCGCTGAGCGTCCGGCACCTTGACCACCAGCATAGCTGTCGCGCTGGCCATCGTAGTCGTCGCGCTGTGGGCCTTCCTCACGCCCGCCCAACATGAGCATCTCCTGGGCAACGAGTTCGGTCGTCGTGCGCTCGTTCCCTTCGCGGTCCTGCCACGTGCGGGTGGCCAAGCGGCCTTCGACATAGACCTTGGAACCCCGGCGCAGGTACTCGTTGGCAATCTCGGCCAGACGAGTCCAGGCGACTACGCGAAACCATTCCGTTTCCTCGCGCAACTCGCCGTCACGCGACTGCCAACTACGGCTGACAGCGACGGAAAAGTTGGTGACGGGCGTGCCACCCTGGGTAAAGCGCATCTCTGGGTCGCGCCCCAGGTTGCCGATGATCTGCACGCGATTGAGTCCTCGCGAGCGACCGCGGCGCTGGCCGCTCTGGTTGGTCACCGATGGAGCTCGGCCAGTTGCTTGGCCTCGTAGGCGGCCACTTCGGGGTCTTCGGCGACGATGAGGAAGCGGGTCACGTCTTCGACGAGGCGCAAGGAGCCTTCGAGTTCGCCGATGTTGGCGGGGTCGATGGTGAACTTGAGCAGGACGTAGTGACCTTCGCGCTGTTTCTTGATGGGGTAGGCGAACTTGCGGCGGCCCCAGGTGTTGGCGGTGTCGACTTCGCCGCCGTGCGCGCTGATGCGTTCGGTGACGGCGTCAATGTGGGCGGCAGTGAGTTCCGGGACCTGTTCGACCCCGTAGATCACCACAAGCTCGTAAGTGCGCACAGGCAGGCTGTTCTCAGTGGGTGGTTTGCGTCGCGCGACGGCCGGCCCGGCGCGACGGGCTGCGGAGTCGCAGCCTAGCATAGGGAGAGGAAGTGGCGACCCTGGGAGACTTTGCGTGAGAAAGCTGGCGCTGGCGGCGGCAGTGGCGGCGGTGTGGGTGGCCTTTCGTGGGCGCCCGGAGCCTTACGACATTACGGACCACCTGGAAGATGGACGACGGACGCCGCTGCGCGAGGGTCGGGTGTACAGCCGCGGGGTCGGCGCCGGTCCCGACCTGGTGCTGCTGCCAGGGTTCGCGGGCAATTCACAGACCTGGGAGTTTGTTACACCGACGCTGGCGCAGGAGTACCGCGTGCATTGGCTGGATCCGCTGGGGCACGGCCTGTCCGACAAGCCGGCGGACGCGAGGTATGACGGGGAGGCGCAAGCGGACCGACTGCGGGAGTGGCTGGACGAGCATCAGCTGTCGCGGGTTGTCCTGGTGGCAAGCTCCGCCGGCGCGCAGGCGGCGGTGTCCCTGGCCGCCATGCACCCGGAGCGCGTGCTTGGCCTGTTGCTGGTTGATCCGTTCCTGGTCGCCGGGCGGTACATCCGTTACTCGCTCAAGCTGGGGAAGTTGGCACCGGCACTGTCGGCGGCGATGGCGCGACGGCTGTATGCGCAGCGCTGGTACGTGCGATTGGGGCAGATGCTGGGACGGTACGACGCCTGGACGACCACGGAGGCAGACGTGGATCGGCAGTACCTTCCGTATGGGAGCCCCGGGTTTTTTGAGGCGCTGCCAGCGATGCTGCGGGGGGTGGATCCATCGGACTATGAGGGCGCCATTTCCGCGACGCGGTGTCCGGTGTTGCTGGTGTGGGGGGAGGCGGATCGAACGGCGGCATCGTCGCAGGCGGAGGCGCTGGCCGGGCAGTTTCGCGACGCGGAAATCCGCATTGTCGAGAAGGCCGGACACCTGGTGCAGGAGGAGCGGCCGGAGGAGTTGCTGGCGCTGGCGCGGCCGTTCCTGGAGCGGGTGACGCGTTCGGCCGCGGCGGCGTGAGCGGACTGGCGGAACTGGCGGGGCAGATTCATGGCTGTCGTCGCTGTCCGCGGTTGGTGGCCTGGCGGGAAGAGGCGGCGCGGACGAAGCGGGCGGCGTACCGGGACGAGACGTATTGGGGTCGACCGGTTGCCGGGTTTGGGGATCCAAGGGCTCGCGTACTTCTGGTTGGGCTGGCGCCGGCGGCGCATGGGGGGAACCGGACAGGGCGGGTGTTCACGGGGGATCGGTCGGGCGATTTCCTGTTTGGGGCGCTGCATCGCGCGGGGTTTGCGAACCAGGGGGAGAGCCGGCATCGGGGCGATGGGCTGGAGTTGCGTGGGGCGTATGTGACGGCGATCGTGCGGTGCGCGCCGCCGGCGAACCGGCCGACGGCCGAGGAGCGCGCGGAGTGCCAGCGGTGGTTGGAGGCCGAGTTGGACCTGCTGGTGAATGCTCGGGTGGCGGTGGCGCTGGGTGGGGAGGCGTGGCGGCAGGTGTTGCGGGTGTTCAGGGAGCGGGGTCTGGCGGTGCCGCGCCCGGCGCCGAAGTTTGGGCATGGGGTGGAAGCTGCGATTGGGGAGTGGACGCTGCTGGGGGCGTATCACCCGAGCCAGCAGAACACGTTTACCGGGCGATTGACGCCGGCGATGCTGGATGCGGTTCTGGCGAGAGCACGGGAGCTGGCCGCAATCTCAACTTGAGGCGCTGGTGTAGCGGCTGAGGCCGATGCGCCAGAAGCGGGCGGCGGCCAGCAGGGCGAGGACGCCGATGAGGGGGGCCAGCCAGATGGCGACGAGGGGTTCGCGGCCGGTAATGGTCTGGGCGGGGACGGTGGTGATGAAGGCGACGGGGAAGACGAAGGTCAGCAGCGAGCGCAGCCAGAAGGGGTATATCTCGACGGGGTAGCGGCCGGTGTCGAAGAAGAGCTGGAAGATCATGGTGATGTTCTCGACGCGCACGAACCAGAAGACCAGGGTGGTGAGCGCCAGCCAGATCGAGAACACGATGGCCACGCCGCCGACCATGACGCCGACGAAGACGGCGGCGACGCCGAAGGTGATCTGGGCTTCCAGGCGGATGAGTCCGATGGCGATGATGGTTCCGCCGAGGGCGACGTCGGCCAGGTGCCAGACGACGAATCGGCGGGTGCTGGAGAGGAGCAGCGAGGGGACGGGCTTGAGAAGCACGTAGTCGAAGGTGCCCTTGCGGACTTCGCTGACCACCTCGTTGAGGCTGGGACTGAGGGCGGTCTGGACGATCCCCTGAACCAGGTAGTAGACGCCGAGCAGGACCATGGCCTGCTCGAGGCGCCAGCCGCTGAGCTCGCTGGTGTGGGAGAAGACGACGGCCAGGCCGCCGACGGCCACGGCGATGCCGATGACGCTGCGGAAGAGGTTGCCGACCAGTTCGGCGCGGTAGGCGGTTTCCTTGAGGATGGCGGCCCGCAGGAAGGCGGAGACGATGCGGAGGATGCGCATGGTCAGGCGCCCACGGCGGAGTACTGGCGGATGCCGGCGCGCCAGACGGTGCGGACGATCAGCGCGGCGGCGATGAGCCAGGCGAACTGCAGGGCGAAGCCGAGGGCCAGTTCGCCAGCGTCGAGGCGGTTGAGCAGGACCTCGATGGGGAAGCCGAGGGTGTAGCGCATGGGGAGGGCGGTGGCGAGGTTCTGGACGAAGCCGGGGAGGAGTTCCACCGGCGCGACCTGGCCGCCCAATAGGAAGGTGAGTCCGATCCAGATTTCCCAGAAGGAGAATGAGCGGGTGGTCCAGAAGGCCAGGAGGGCGAAGGTGGTTCCGACGAGGAAGGAGAGGAGGGCGGCAACCACCAGTGCCACGACGAACAGGGCCGCGCTGCCAACGGTGACCGTGAAGGAGGGTCGCAGGATGATCACGAGGCCGATCCAGACGGGGATCAGCAGCAGCATGCTGACGCTCTTGTAGGAGATGTTGCGGGCGGCGGCGACCCAGACGGGGTTCATGGGGCGGAGGAGATGGGGCGAGAGTTCGCCCTGCTGGATCATCGGGCCAAAGGTGTAGATCTCGATGGCCGCGGTGACGTGGGACACGAGCATGAAGGTGAGGTAGTAGGCGGCGAAGTCGCTGAGGCGGAGGCCGCCGACCTCGCCCTCGCCGGCAATGGCGCCCCAGACGGCCAGGTAGACGATGGGGTGGACGACTTCCCAGAGGGAATAGAGGAACAGCACCACGCGGTACTGAAACATGTCGGCGACTTCGGCGCGGGTGAGGGCCAGCGCGCCGGCGAGGGTGGCGCGGCGGATGGTCATGGGCCTTCGCCGCGGAAGACCTGGTCGATGACCTCCTCGAGGGGCGGGTCCTCGACGCTGAGGTCGGCGATGGGGAGCTGGGTGAGCAGGCGGCCGGTGACTTCGGGAGCATCGTCCTTGCCGGCGCGGACGGTGACCTGGAGGCCCTCCACGCTGAGGAGTTCGGCCTGGCCGTTGAGGTCGGGGAGGTCGGCCTCACGTTCGAGGTGGACGGTGATGGTTTTGTGGGGGGCGTAGCGCTGGACGAGGCCAGCGAGGGCGCCATCGTAGAGCAGCTTGCCCTGATCGATGACGATGACGCGGCGGGCCAGGGCCTTGACGTCGGCCATGTAGTGGCTGGTGAGGAGCACGGTGGCGCCGGTTTCGGCGTTGTAGGCGGTGACGAACTCGCGGATGCGCTGCTGCATGGTGACGTCGAGGCCGATGGTGGGCTCGTCGAGGAAGAGCACGCGGGGACCGTGGAGGAGGCCGGCGGCGAGTTCGACCTTCATGCGCTCGCCGAGGGATAGCTGGCGGACGGGCTTGGTGAGGAGGTCGCCGAGGTCGAGGAGCTCGGTGAGCAGGTCGACGGTGCGCTTGTAGACGGCGTCGTCGATGCCGAAGACGGCCTTGTTTACGAGGAAGGAGTCGGCGGCGGGGAGATCCCAGAAGAGCTGCTGGCGCTGGCCCATGATGAGGGTGATGCGGGAGAGGTATTCGGCGCGGCGGTCCCAGGGGGTGTAGCCGAGGACATCCACATCGCCGTCGGTGGGGTGCAGGAGGCCGCTGAGGACCTTGAGGGCGGTGGTTTTGCCGGCGCCGTTGGGGCCGAGGAAGCCGACGACCTCGCCGCGGTCGACCTGGAAGGAGATGCCGTCGACGGCGCGGACGAGGCGGTGTTTGCGGCGGAGGACGCTGCGGAAGGAGGCGCGAAGGCCGCCGGCGCGTTCGGGGACGACGTAGTGCTTGACGAGGTCGCGGACGGAGATGTCGGGGGGCATGGGTTCAGCCTAGCGAGGCATTGCGGGTTGGCAATGCGGGTGGCCGCCCGGACTCGGGGGCCAGTGTAGGGGGATGGCGAGGAGCGAGGGCGGAGGCGTGAGCAGTGAGAGGGACGAGGGGCGGCGGGGAGGGTGCAGACGGCGGCGGGACCGGGCCGGGGAGGGGGGTGGAATTGGCGGCCTCGTGCGCGGGAAGAGTTTTTTCCAAAAAACTCTTGAGGTGATTCGGGGGGCGTTTTTGGCTGAGTGGGGAGGCGGTGGCGACGTGGGGGGAGCAGCGCGGTGGGGGCAGGTGAGGAGGCATGGGGAGCCTGGGATGGTT
>JAJEDE010000014.1 GCA_022821645.1 Chloroflexota bacterium | reverse complement strand
GCCCGCGCCACCCGCTCCGACCGGTTGCCCAGCAGCGACCGCTGCGTGCCGGCCCCCGGAACCAACTGCTCCACGTTCAGCCCAATGCGCGCCACCCCGGGCCGGTGCAGCGGGATCTCCTGCACCGCCGCCTCGCCCTGGGAGACCTTTGCATAACGTCTCTCGTCCGCTAATGCGCGGCTGCTCTTGCTCCCTCTCCCCGTGGGAGTGTGTAGACCGGAGACATCATGAACACCCGTTCGGAGACATGGTGAACACATTGGAGAGCCATGAGGGTATGAGCCGGTGCCGTTTGAGGATCGATCGATGACGGAGCAGCGGGCGGAGTTTGTGGCGCTGGCGCAACAGCCCGGCGCGAATCGACGGGCCTTGTGCCGGGCCTTCAGGATCGCGCCGGCGACCGGCTACAAGTGGTTGCAGCGCTACGCGGCCGAGGGGCCGGCGGGCTTGCAGGACCGCTCGCGACGCCCGCACCGCAGTCCGGCGCAGACCGTCCCGGCCATCGAGCGGGCGGTGCTGGCCCTGCGCGCGCAGCACCCCACCTGGGGCGGCCGCAAGCTGCGCGTGCTGCTGGCTCGGCAGGGCGTCCAGCCGCTGCCGGCCGCCTCCACCATCACCGCCATCCTGCGCCGCCACGACCGGCTGGATCCCGCGCAGGGGGCTGGCCAGCCGCGGGCCTGGCAGCGCTTCGAGCATCCCTACCCCAACGCCTTGTGGCAGATGGACTTCAAGGCGGGCTGGCCCTGCGGCCCCGGCCGCTGTCATCCGTTGACCATCCTCGACGACCACTCGCGCTATGCCCTCGGCCTGGTCGCCTGTCCCAACCAGCGCACCGCCACCGTGCGGGCCCACCTGGTCACGGCCTTCCAGCGCTACGGGCTGCCCGACCGCCTGCTGGTCGACAACGGCAGTCCCTGGGGCAATCACCCGGCCCATCCCTACACCCCGCTGACCGTCTGGCTGCGGCGCCTGGGCATCGCTATCAGCCACAGCCGGCCCGACCACCCGCAGACCCTGAGCAAGGACGAGCGCTTCCACGGCACCCTGCAGCGCGACTTCGGCCGGCAGCCGCCGCGCCCCGATCTGGCCAGTTGGCAGACCGCCTTCGATGCGTGGCGCCACGAGGACCAACCAGGTGCGGCCCCACGAGGCGCTGGCCCTGGCCGTGCCGGCCAGTCGCTATCACGTCAGCCCGCGGCCCTATCCGGCCCAGTTGCCGCCGCTGCCCTACGGGCCCGACGACCAGCGCCGGCGCGTGGACGTGGCTGGCCGGGTGTCCTTCCAGGGCCGCCGGCTGCGGGTCCCGCAGGGCCTGCGGGGTGAGACGTCGCGATCCGCGCAACCGCCACCGACGGCTGCTGGACCGTGCACTTTATGACCGACCAGGTGGCCACCATCGATCT
Source organism: Chloroflexota bacterium (assembly GCA_022821645.1). Taxonomy (GTDB): domain Bacteria; phylum Chloroflexota; class UBA11872; order UBA11872; family UBA11872; genus UBA11872. Next base: position 58,369 of record JAJEDE010000014.1, on the reverse strand, counting down.
CCGAAACCCCGCCTAAATGTGTAAACCATGTCTCCGAACGTCTGTAAACCATGTGTCCGGTCTGGACACTCCCCCGGGAGAGGGAGCAAGAGCGGATGCGCCTTGGGGGCGAGGGGCGTTTTGCAACGGTCTCCTCGGAGAGGCATGAGGCTGCGGCTCCGAGGAAGAAGGGTTAGGCAAAGGTCTCAGGAGAGGGGAAAGAGCAGGCGCCCCCTTGAGGAGATGGATCCCGCACACCCGTCCCTCGGGTTGTGCAACGGTCTCTCGGACCGGGGACCTGGCGAGCCGTCGCTCCGGCTCAGAGCGGCGGCATGGTGACGGGGGCGTTGGGGGTTAGGGCGGCGAGGGCTTGGGTGCGGGCCTGGAGGAGGGTGGGGACGATCTGGTCGCGGGGGATGGATTGGCGGTCGGGGGCGGCGCGGGGTTTGAACTCGACGGCCTCTGCGGCCAGGGTGCGGCGGCTGACGGTGCAGCGGAAGGGCAGGCCGATGAGGTCGGCGTCGTTGAACTTGACGCCGGCGCTGTCGCCGCGGTCGTCCAGCAGGACGGAGAGGCCGGCTTCTTCCAGTTCCCCGGCCAGGCGCTCGGCGTCGGCGGCGACGTCGCCGGTACCCAACTGGACGATGTGGACGTCGTAGGGCGCGACGCTGACGGGCCAGATGATGCCGTTGGCGTCGTGGTAACGCTCGACCACCGACGCCGCCAGACGGCCGACGCCGATGCCGTAGGAGCCCATGACGAAGGGGTGGCGGCGGCCGTCGGCGCCGAGGTACTGGGCGTCCAGCTTGTCGCTGTAGAAGGTGCCGAGCTTGAAGGTGTTACCGATCTCGATGCCGGTCATCAACTGCAACGGCTCGTCGTGCTCGATGCTGCGGTCGCCGGGGCGCACCTGGGCGATGTCGCCGCGCAGGTCGGCCTGAAAGTCGCGCGGGAAGTTGACGTTGGTGAGGTGGTAGCCGGGCTCGTTGGCGCCGGCGACGAGGTTGGTGGCGGCCTCGACGGAGTCGTCGACGACGATGGTGACGTTGGACAGGCCGACGGGCGAGGCATAGCCGGCGACGAGGTCGGCGGCCTCGAGCTCCTGGTCGGCGGCCAGGCGCAGGTCGGGGGCTTGCAGCAGGGTGCGCAGCTTGGCTTCGTTGACTTGCAGGTCGCCGCGGATGGCCACGAAGGCCAGGGCGTCGCCGGTCCAGTAGAAGACGGCCTTGAGGGTCTGGTGGGTTTCGACGCCCAAGTAGGAGGCCACGTCGTCAATGGTTACCTGGCCGGGCGTGGCGATCTTTTCGATCGGCAGAGGTTCGCCGTGGTCGAAGACGGGCTTCTTGGCCGTGGCGATCTCGATGTTGGCGGCGTAGCGGCCGGAGGGGCTGACGACCAGGGTGTCTTCGCCGGCCTCGGTGAGGCAGTGGAATTCGTGGGCGCCGGAGCCGCGCATGGCGCCGGCGTCCGATTCGACGATGGCGGGTTCGATGCCGCAGCGGCGGAAGGCGCGCAGGTAGGCCTCCATGAAGTCCTGGTAGGTGGACTCCTGGCTTTCCAGGTCGGTGTCGAAGCTGTAGGCGTCTTTCATGGTGAACTCGCGCACGCGCAGCAGGCCGCCGCGGGGGCGAGGTTCGTCGCGGAACTTGGTCTGGAAGTGGTAGATGCCGACGGGCAACTGGCGGTAGGAGGAGGCGACCCACTGGCCGAGTTCGGTGGCGACCTCTTCGTGGGTCATGGCCAGCACCATGTCGCGGCCCCAGCGGTCCTTGAGGCGGGCCATCTCGGAGCCGACGGAGGTGAAGCGGCCGGTGCGTTCCCAGAGGTCGGAGGGGTGGACGACGGGCATGAGGAGTTCCTGGCAGCCGATGCGGTCCATCTCCTCGCGCACGACCTGGACCACGCGACTGTGCACCCGCCAGCCCAGCGGCAACAGGCTGTAGATGCCGGCGCCCAACGGCCGGATGTAGCCGGCGCGCAGCAGGAGGCGGTGGGACGCGACGGTTGCCTCGGCGGGGTCGTCACGAAGGGTGCGGGCAAACAGCCGCGACATGCGTTGCATGGGGATAGGGCCAGGAATGGGGGTGTGAGAGACCGTTCAGTGTATCCCCGGCCCGCGGCGCGGCGTGGGTATCGACAGCAATGTTTCACGTGAAACATTCGGCGGCGCCCGCTGGGCGTCGGTGTGTCGCGCTCGCCGGGCTGGGCGGTCGCGGCTAGGCTGCGGGCGACCCGCAGGGGCTGCGTTGGAGTCGCATGAATCTGTTCGGAGGATCACCGGAGGCTGCGCCGCCGGATTTGGAGGCGTTGCGGCGGCCGTTGCCTGGTGGCGTTGAAGTCGATCTGGCGTTCGGCTGGGCGCTGCTGGAGTCGTATGCAGGCGAGGCTGGTACGACGGCTTCGGATTGCGCGTGGAGCGTGTTTGGGCACTACCGGCTGGCGGCGGTGGCGGCGGCGCGGGCGGCCGAGGTCGATCCGGCCACGGCCGAGTTTGACCTGCTGGCGGGGGCGGCCCTGCGGCACGTGGCCGACAGCGTCTGGCAAGCGGGCCGCTGGCTGGCCGAGGCATTCGACCTGCGGCTATCGCCAAGGGTTCGCCCGGATCCCGGCGGGCGGGAACTTACCGGCCGGTTGATGTTCCTGGATCCGGCGCTGGGGTCGGCGCTGCAGGAGCGGCGGATCTGGCTGGGCGATATCGCGGGCATCGGGCGGCGGGTGGCGCAGTCGCCGGTGACGTTTCGCGAGGGTGGTTCGGATCGCGTTCCGGGGTCGATCGGTCGCGCGCCCGTGACCGAGGCGCTGCGCGGGCACCTGGAGGAACTGGACGGCTTTCTGCGGGCCGTGGTGGCGGCCATTGAGCGTCACAGCGCCGCCGGCGGTCGTCCGCGCGAGGAGCCGGACGAGGCCTGGTTGAACGACTGAGGTGTCTGAAGCCTCGGGCGATGGTGTGGAGCCAGGGGGTTTGGGGGAAGGCCAAGCTGTCAGTCGGGGACAGTTAGCCAATCTGCGGCGGTTAAACGGTTGGCAGTCTCATGGATGCGGACGGCGACTTCGTCAATGCGAGACTTGTTCTTGTAGTAGAAGAGGTCGTCGAATGTCAGCCCGGTAATGCTGAGCGCCAGATCCAGCATGCGAGGCTGAGAGAGTTTGTTGAGGTATATGCCGAGCCCAGCGCCAGCAAGGACTCCAGCGAGACCACCGACAATGTTCCCCGGTCCGGGCATGAGACTCCCGGCAGCCGCGCCGCCCGTGCCAAGGACCGTCGCCGCGCCTGAGGAAAGTGCGAATCTAGACATCAGAGTAAGCGTACGCACAACATGAACTTTGTTCTTCGTCGTTCGATCCGCCGCTGTAAATCCCTTCTCTGTGCCCCATGCGCTGTGAATTAGACTTGCTGCAAGTATTATTCCGCCGGCAACAGGCAGAACATCTCCGACGCCGTCTGGAATGTCAATCCCCTCGTTTCCACTCAGGGTTCTGAGTCCGTCATCGATGTTCTCAACCAAGATATAGTCGGGTTCTAGGGTGGTCAATTGATCGATGTATTCGGGCGACTTAGACGTGATTGAATTGTAGAGTTCAGAACTAACAATGAAGTTAACGTCAGGCTCGAATTCCAAGGCTGCCGTGACGTCGGCGGCGTAGCTCTCGGCTCCGGTCTTGACTTGAAAGAAAACTGTCTCGCCGGCAGGATTGACGGCACTTATGTCCCAGAACGCTTGCGTCGGAGTTGAGGCAATCTCGACGTTTGAATACCCGTTTTGTTGGAGGACATCTTTAGCATGAAACTCTGCCAGCTTGCCCTTTAGGCCGGAGATGAAACCTGTGATGGAGGCGTCGCCAGATTCCGCCATGTCGAGGTAGTGCTCGTACAGTGACTTGTCTAGAGCTAGGCCGGGATATGCTGCCTCGTAAGCTCGCAGTAGATCGTCGTCTACGTTGATACCGGGAAAGATCACCCACATTGCAAAGGCTGAGGCAGTCGCTGCTTCGGCAGCCTGCAGAGCGCGACCGGACTCAATCAAGTCATCAAGGACGTCCCTATAAGACCCATAGGAGCCGGGCCTATTGGCAGGTAGCTCGTGTAACTCTTGGGCAAGGGTGAGGGATTGCAAGGGGCAGACCGAGGCAACCTTGGCTAGAGGACAGTCAACGACAAGATGGACAAAGCGAGTGCAAAGACACTAAGTACTGTGAGTAGCGCGATCAAGAAGTGCAGCTTAGTCTGGCGGCGCTGAGTGTCACTTTCCCACTGCCGTCGAACAGCAGCGAGTGCATGTTCGTGCTGTTGCTTCTGTCGAGTTCGCTCTTCTGCCAGAAGGCGGCGAACGGTATCCCGAAAAGTTGTGGACAGCTGCTCGATAATTGATTGGTACTGCTTTTGCTGTTCAGCTTTGGCGTCCGAAAGGGCCTTTCTTACGGCCCTGTCGGCAACTTCAGGAAGATTCTCGTGGCTTTTAACATGGTCAGACAAGAGCTTATTCTGTCGAATCAATCGATCGATCAACACTTGGTTGATTTTGTCCTGCTCTTCCCAGAATCTAACTCGTTCGCCGATTGACCGCTGAGTCTCCTTGAGCTGCTCCTCATCGGCGTGGCTGGCTTCGTGGCTCTCTGGAGCCGGCTCAGGCCGACGACCTATGGGCATTGGTGTGTCTCTCCTACCCGGACACTTTGGCGCATTGGTCTGAGCCTCTGGATCGGCCGGCAGAATACTCCACGCTATAGGGCTTCATTGATCAGGGCACCTGTCGCGCTTGCGCGATGGTGTGGAGCCAAGGGGTCTGGTTGGGGGCGGGCCAGGTGGTTTGGTGGTGGATGGTGAAGTTGGCGGCTTGCAGAGCAGCGGTGAGGGTTTGGGCTGTGAGGTCGGTGAAGTAGCGGGGGAGGGCGCCTTGCCAGGAGGCGGTGCGGACGCCCGCGCCCTGGCGGACGACGATGTAGAGCCAGCCGCTGTGGAGAACGCGCCGGAACTCGGCGAGCGTGTGCGGGATGGCTTTGGGCGGCAGGTGGCCGAGGGCGGCGAAGCACCAGACGGCGTCAAAGGAGGCTGTGGCGAAGGGGAGGCGGCGGAGATCGCCCTGGCTGAGATGACCGGCGTCGTCGAGTTGCCGGGCTTGACGCAGCATGGCTCGGGCCAGGTCGAGGCCCACGACTTCAGCTCCGGCGAGCCGGAGCAGGGCGGCGTCGCGGCCGGGGCCGCAGCCGGCGTCGAGGATGCGCGGGCCGACGTGTGGGGACGGCGCGGCCAGGCGGGTGAAGCGTTCGGCTTCGTCGGCAGCGGCGTAGTCGTCGATGCGGCGGGCGTAGTCGACGGCCATGCGTTCGTAGGTGGCGCGGTGGGTGCGAATCCAGGCGTCCGGGTCGCCTGGCGGTTGCTCGGGTAGGCCCTTGGCGTCGGTCACGAGCCGGCGCCTCCGTAGAATCGGCGAGCCGTCCACGGCCCGGAGGCCCGACTCATCGCCAGCCGTCCTCGACCACCACGACCGCGACGCGACGGGGCGTCGAGCGCCGACGCCTCGCGGGAGGAGGCGCCGCCGATCCGTCCCGACACGGCCGAGGATGACGGTGTTCGCATCGAGCGACCGCCGGAGCCTGCGCCGCCTGAGGCCGCGGCGGTGGAAGTCGCGGCGCCCGAGGCGCCCCAATCCGAAGTGGACGCCGGACAGGGCGAGGCCAGGAGCGGTGCGGAGCCGCCGGAGCCGCCGCCGCTTGTGATTCGGCGGGTGCGGCCGGACGACGCGGACGGGGACGAGCGTGAAGGCGAGACCGCCGAGGCGGAGTCTTCCGATGCCGCCGATCCGTATCGGCCTCTGACGTTGCGGGAAACGCTGGAATTGATGCAGGACCACCTGCGGCGCCTGGAAGGCACGTGGCGGGGGACCGCGATCACGATTCTGGGTGTTGCGCTGATGGGGGCGCTGACGTGGGGCCTGATATCCGTGGTGGTGCCATGGTCGGGCGGGATCGTGGAGTCGGTCCAGGCCACGCTGACGCTGGACGTGGGCTGGCCGGCGATTCCAGCACCCGACGATCCGCGCGTGCATGGTTCGACCAGCCTGATTGCGGCGGCCTGGGTGGGCGCGCCGCTGGTTCTGGGCGTCTTCTGGTTTACGGCGGCCTATCACCTGGACCGCGCCGGCCGACGGGCGTTCCGGGTGGTGGACGACGGCCTGGAGCGGCAGACGGCTGGCTATACGGTGATGGCGATCGGCCTGATTTTTCCGCTGATCATCCTGGGCCTGGCGGGCTCGGCCTGGGGGGTGTTTGCCCTGATCACCTGGGCGGCGGCAGGCGAGGCCTGGGGCACGGTGGGCACGCTGATCGCGTTGCTGGCCGCTTTTGCTGGCGCGGTTCGGGCGGCCAACGCGGTGCTGGACCGCCGGTTCGGCGGCTGACGCCAGCGATTCCGTCATGACTTCAGCACAGCGCGCGCTCGAGCCATCGCCCGGGCTACGAGCGCGTCTGATGGGGCTGGCGCTCAGCAGCCGGCCGCGGCAGTGGCCGAAAAACCTGCTAGTGCTGGCGGCGGTACTGTTCTCGGGCGAGTATCACAACACGTCCAGCCTGCTGGCCGCCGTGGCCGCGACGGCCATCTTCACGCTGGCCACCGCGGGCCTGTACCTGCTGAACGACGCGATCGACGCGCCGCGCGACCGCGAGCATCCGGTGAAGCGGCATCGTCCAATCGCGGCCGGGCTGGTGCCGGTTGGCCCGGCCCTGGGTGTCGGAATTGTCGTCTCGGCGGCGGCGCTGGCGTTGGCGACGGCTTTGGCCTGGACGTTTGGCGCGGCGCTGGCGGTGTACCTGGGGCTACAGGTGGGCTATTCGCTGGTGCTCAAGCACCTGGTAATCCTGGATCTGCTGGCGATTGCGATTGGATTCGTGATCCGGGCCGTTGCGGGCGCCCTGGTGATTGAGGTGCCGGTGTCGCCCTGGCTCTATACGTGCACGTTTCTGCTGGCGCTGTTCCTGGCCGTGGGGAAGCGCTGGGCCGAGCTTGCGGGTGAGGCGCGGTCTTCCGCGGCCCGTCCCGTGCTGGATCGATACACGGCTGAGTTCCTGCACACCCTGGTGGTGATCGCGGCAGCCGCAGCACCGCTCAGCTACGCCCTGTACACCTTCTCCGCGCCTAACCTGCCGGAGAATCACCTGATGATGCTTACCGTTCCCGTTGTGCTGTACGGGATTCTGCGATACGTCTATCTCCTGCAGAACAACGGATCCGGCGAGGAGCCGGAGCGGGTGCTGCTGGGCGATCCGGGAATCCTGGCGTCGGTGGTTGTGTGGGTGGTCGTGAGTTGGGCGATCCTGCAGTTTGGCGGGGCGTAAGGGTCGAGACAGGCGGGGATCGCGAGGGTTCGGCGTCGCGGGGCCACCACAGGCCCCGCATCGGACGGTGCTAGGAATCCAAGGTGGCGCCGAGGACCAGGCGGTCGTTTTCCGGGTCGTCGACCAGTTCAAAGTCCACCCAGCGGTCCTGAGTGATCATCAATCGCAGGCGGTCAGGCTGGCGTTCACAGCCGAGCGCCTCCTCCGGCGTGATGTCCATGCGCCGGCAGGCATCGGCATAAAGGTCGCTGAGCGATACGCGTCGTCGGGAAGCCAAGTGGTCACCAACTCCTTGCGGCAAACGGGCGCTTCTGAAGCGCCGGTGGCCCATTGTCCACAATCCCGCATTGGCAACGCGACGCCGCACGAACCGTTGACGCCCGGCGGGGCGCCTTTTTAGACTCACCGGGAGCGGCGCTGCGCGTCTTTGCGCGCCGACCGACAGATATTTCGCCAGGTCGCGCCGCCACCCAATCCGAGGAGCAGCTAGCCGTGCCCGAACGTCATCGCCTGGCGGCGGAACCCCGCACCGTCCTGGGAAAGAAAGTGCGACGCCTGCGGCGGGAAGGTGTGATTCCGGCCAACCTGGTGCAGGCAGGGCATCCTTCCATTGCCATGCAGGTGTCGGAGCGGGCGCTTGCCGAATTGGTTCGCGCCCAGGCCGCCGGGCAACTGGTGGACCTGGACTCGCCGGACATCAACGAGCCGGTGCTGATGGACCAAGTGGAGATCGACACGCTAACGAACCGCCTGGTGCACCTGACGCTGCGCAAGGTGGATCTGACCAAGCCCATTGGGGTGATGGTGCGCGTTGAGTTGGAAGGCCACGCACCGGCCAGCGAAAACGCCGAAGTCGTGTTGATCCACCAACTGCAGGAAGTCGAGGTCTCCGCCCTGCCAACCGAGATCCCCACGAACCTGATCGCAAACATCTCCAACCTGGTCGACGTTGGCGACGATGTGCTCGTTCAAGATCTGCGCGCCGCGGACGGCGCGTACGAACCGCTGGACGATTCGGAAGCCGTGGTGGTGCAGGTGACCGCGGCGCGCACGGCTGAAGAGGACGAGGAGGAGGAAGAACTCGAGGAAGTCTTGCTGGAGGAAGGCGAGGAACCGTCCGAGGAGGCGGCAGAGACGACCGCCGAGACTCCGACCGAGGTGTCAAGCCCGCAGTAGCCGCTCCGGCGCCGAGATGAGGCGCGACGCCACGCCGCCAGTTTGCGCTCTGCCAGTGTGCGGTCCTGACGTTGAAACTGCTCGACGATCAGCGTTCGCGAGGCTGGTATTCGAATTAGTCGCGCGCGGCTTGCCGGAGTCGGATGACAATCTGGTGCGACGCCTGGCGGGCATGGTGGAATCAGTCGCCTGGCGTGCTGAACCCGGCGGCGCGCAATTCCACGCTAAGCCAGCCTGAAACACTGCGAGATGTAAAGCCGCCGGCCTGGTCCGTTGAGCCAGAGCCCGGCGCTTTGCGCCACCCTGGCAGTCGCAAGCTACGGCAAGGGCTCGGTGCGGATCGCGCCTATCGTGCGGAGCGCTTGAATCGTCAGCAGGGACGGGACGAAACAGATCAGGATCAGGGAAGCCCAGAGCAAGGCCAGCAACAACGGCCAGCGCCAGCCCAACGCGAGCAAGTGGCCCAGCGCCAGCAGCTTGCTCCATGAGGGTTGTGGCGCACCATAGGCTACAAATTCGAGATTCTGGTCGGGCCAAGCCTGCTCGCCATTGATCCAAAGCCTGCCCTGCTGGAATCGATCCGTGTTCGTTGCTCCTATTCGGAGATCGGCGCCCAACGCGACGTCGGCCACTAGCTGGATAGATAGTGATCGCATGGCCGCTTCGGCGATCGGCGGAAATCTGATTGAGACCTCCTCCGGAATAGTGCCGGCAGGCAACGCTGTTCGACCTTGAACCAAGAGTTGATCCGAGCTGGCGCTGCCGACTCGCGCAATGCGCCAGATTGCATGCCCACGCCCCGATGGATCGCTGCTTGACATTCGTAGGTCGATCCCACCGAGTGGCGCCGGAAGCACGCCGAGTTCCTGTAGTACCGAACCGCCGTCGGCGAGGACCATGTCAAAGGCCCCGGCGCGTGAGGGAGGCGTGATTCGAGAGTCGGCAAGCGGCGGTCGAAAAACGAACGCGAGAGCCACAGCGCCGACCAGGGTGACGGCGAGTCCAGACGCAACCAAGGGCTTCTGCCAGGAATCGGCAGCGCCGGGACCCGCACCTCGGATTCCTGGGCTCAAGGCCAGGACGGCGCCCCATCCAACCAACAGGGATCCGCTGAACTCGAGGGTTTCTTCGCAGAGCCAAGCCAACTCAGTGGCTGCACCTTGAAACAACTGGGGATAGGTTTCGTCGAGAACGGCGGCGAGAAACCATGCAAGGAAGCCAGCGGCCAGTAGGAAACGGACTGACGGTTCACGCACGCCCTTCCATAGGAACAGACTCATTCCCAGCACAAATGCGGGGATCAGCAGATAAAACTCGGCGAGTGAGCCGCGTGCTTGGGACGACTCGAACAGCCGGGCTCCCAGCACCCTCAGTTGCAGGCGATCCAGACCCAACATGTGAAGGTCCGAGAATTCCACCCAACTGAGATACAGCACGGTCGCGCCGAGCACCGCCCAGCCACCTCGAGCGATAGGACCGGTCCGTGCGATTCCTGGTCGGAGGCAGACAACAAGTGACCAGAGAGCCGCGTTGAGCAGGAATGCGGCCAAGACAAGGTCCGCGATCTGCCCATCCCAATGAGGGTCAGTCCATGCAGGAATCGTCTCAGGCGGCAGACGTGTCGGCACCGCCAGACTGACGAGCCGAGGCACCACGATGCCGCCCCACCAGAAGGCCACAACGCCAATGAGCAGGCGGCCGATCCAGCCGGCCCGGTTCGAAAGGGACATTATTTTGCCGCGACAAATCGTACGGCAGTGACCACCCGCCCGCCCGCCCGCTTTCGCGGAATCACGTCGCGCGGTTCGAACGAAGGTTTCATCTCAGGCAATGCGGTCGACGCTCAGTATTGGACGCTGGTCAGCCGATTTCTTGGGCCCGCCGGAGCCGGCACATCGGGGCACCAGCGCTAGACGATGGTTGGGGCCGCGAATTGGCGGCCGAGGGCCTCTTCGAATTCGGTTTGCGCGACGAGGACCACGGAGTCGCCGCCGTGCAGGCGGGTGGTGGGCGAGGGAAGGACGGCTTCGCCATTGCGCAGGATTACGCTGATGCGCCCGCCCTGCTCCGGAAGCCTGAGTTCCTCGGGCGTGGATCCGTCGGCCGCCGATCCTTCGGCCACGGTCATTTCCACGAGCTCCAAGCCGGCGCTGCGCAGGCGCATGAGGTGGACGACGGGGGCCACACTGACGTCGCGCTCGATCATGGTCATCACCAAGTCGGTGGCGTTGACGATGGCCTCGATGCCTAGGGTGCGGAAGGTATCGCTGTTCTTGGGGTTGTTGATGCGGGTGATGGTGCGGGCGCGACCCTCCGATAGCGCCTCGCCAAGCTGGCAGATGACGATGTTGTCCTCGTCGTCGCCGGTCACCGCAATCAGCAGGTCGGCCCGACCAATGCCCGCGTCGATGAGCCAGCGGCCCTCGGAGGCGTCGTGCGGCACGACGGCGTCGCCGATTTCGTCCTGCAGGGCGCGGGCCTTGCCGGGGTTGGACTCCATGACCACGACTTCGTGGCGCGCGGCCAGGAGATCGCGCGCGAGCTGGCCGCCAACCTTGCCGCCGCCGGCGATGATGACGAACACGGGCGCTAGCTCCCGTTATCCGGGGCGCCGTTGGGCTGACGTGGATCCCAGCCCAGGGTCTGCTCAAAGGCATCGCCGACGATGGTGGTGGAGGGAATGGTCTCGAAGCCAAGCGCGGCAAAGGTGGAGGCCCGCACGGAGTCCTTGACGCGGGCGATGGCGCGCTTGACCTTGAACCGCTTACGAGCCAGTTGCACCGCAATGAGGTTGGAGTTGTCGCCGTAGGTGGTGGCGATCACGGCGTCGGCGCGTTCGATGCCGGCGGAGACGAGGCAATCCTCGTCAATGGCGTGGCCGACGATGGTGGTGCCGGAGAAGCCGTCGGACAGCCGGTGAAAGGCCCCGCGGTCACGATCAATCACAACGACGGAGTGGCCCTGGTCGCTCATGCGGCTGGCGATCTCGGCGCCCGCGCGCCCGCAGCCGATGACGATGGCGTACACCGCAGCTTGATCCTTCGTTCGTCCCCGGCGGATTGCCGGGCGGCCATAGTACGCAAGCGGCGGGACGGTGGGGCATGCTGCGACGAATCTCGTTAATCGAGGACTCCAGCCGATGCTTTACGAACTGCGGATCTACGAGATCCTGCCCGGCCGCATGGACGCCATCATGGCCCGCTTCTCCCAGCACACGATGCGGATCTTCGAGCGCCTGGATATCGAGGTGGTGGGGTTCTGGCAGGAAGTGGTGGGCCGCAGCGACCGGCTGGTCTACATCACCCGCTTCGACAGCCAGGCCGACCGCGAAGCCAAGTGGACGGCCTTCCAGTCCGACCCGGAGTGGCTACAAGTCCGGGCCGAGACCGAAGCCAGCGGGCAGATCGTGGCAAGGGTGATCAACAGCTATATGACGCCGACGGGGTTTTCGCCGATGCAGTAGGGCGGGGGGACCCGCTTACGTGGACGCGGCTTGCATCAGGATGCGCGCGGTTCGGACCGTGACTCTGCCTGCCTGGCTCTAGCTTCGGCCAGCCTGGACCGCACATCGCCGGCAACTTCAGCGACCTCCTTCGCGACTTGCGAGGACTGTCCGAGTTCCTGTTGGAGGGCGGTGATCAGGGGCAGTAGCAGGTGAGATGCGGAAGAAGCCTGAAGCAAGCCGAGGGCCTGAGACGGTTCGAGGGCGGCGACCAAAGCAATCAGCGCCTTACTCGTGCCGGGCAGAACGCTGCCATGCCTGGCCAGGCTCTCTAGTAGCCACGAGAATTCCGCGAGGCTCATGGTATGGCCAAGTTGGTCCAAGACGAGGGCCTTGCCTATCAGCAACATTGCTGTCGTGCCGCTCTGCTGCAATTCCAAATCGGCGCCAAACTGCTTTAACGCCTCGTCGAATGCGGCAATCGCATTGTCAAGCTGACCGAGCTGAACCAAGACCAATCCCTTGCCATGAAGAAGGGAAGCCAAAATGAAATTGGGAACCGGGACATCTAGAGTGCTGGCTTGCGCCAATGCCCGGTTGAAGGCATCAAGAGCCATCACAGGATTGTCCATGGCCAATAGCGCGGTACCTTTAACCCAAAGCGCAGACACCGAGAGCACCGCCGAGGACACATCCCGGCTCGTTTCGTACTTGCCCACAACCTCTTCGCACGCAACGATGGCTTCATGGTTCCGACCAGCCTGAATGAGCAGCGAAGACTTGCTTGTTAGCGCGACACCCACGTTCAGTTCGGTTCCGGCACCGAGATCAGGTCTAAACCGTTCAATCACTTGGTCGTAGAGAGCGATGGCGGCGTCGTTTTGGCCCAGCTCCTGAAGGGAGCGTGCCTCATTCAGCAAGGCGTCGGCCATCTTCGGGCCAATGACATCGGGAAGAACATTTAAGGCCTGCGCCGAGTCCAGGATACGATCGATGACAGCTCCAATCTCTGATGGTGAATACAGGCAGACCATAAATTCGATCAGCGCTTGAACGACCCGGTCGGCGCCCGTGCCCCGGCGCAGCAAGTAGTAGATGTTGTAGAGACGCTCTGTCAGGTAGTACCGGCGTCGGCGCGGGGTGCCGCCGTCGACAGCAACGGCGCCCCGTGCGACAAGACGCTTGAGTTGGGCGCTGCAGGTGTTGGTATTAAGGCGGGCAAGGTCGGCGATTTCCCTGGTGGTTGAGGGTTTCCAGAAGCGGGCGAGGGTCAGGTAGACGCGGCGTTCCTGGGGCGGGAGAGCCTCGAGGTGGCTCTTGAAGTACTCGGTGTGTTCGTCGACCAGGTCGAGGAGGTTCGCCACCAGGTCGCGGAATGAACGATCGGCGCCGAAGCGGGCAATGACGGTGAGGAGGCGTGGATTGCCGCCGGTAAGGACTTGGAGTGGGCGAACGGCCTCCGTCGTCGAGCGCCTGGCGGCAACGGATTGCCAAAGCGCCTGGCATTCGGCGGTCGTGAGTGGTCGCAGCGTGATGGCCCGAAAGAGGTCGTAGAGAGCGTGGTCAGGGCGGTCGATTTCGTCGAAGCGGCTGGTGGCGCTGCCGAACAGGATGAAGCGGGGTTCGGTTTGGAGGGTCTGGCGCAAGCGCCAACCGACATCCGGGTCGTTGATGTCGTCGAAGAGCATGTTGAGGTTTTCGACCAGCAGAAGCAGGCGCGTCCCATGACGGTCCGCGAAGTCAAGCAGGGAGCCGATACAGCGGTCGGCTAAGGCCTGATCGTCAGCCAGCGTTCTCAGATCCTCATAGGTAAGGCGAAGACTCTCGCGCTCGGCGGCTGGAGCTTGCTCGGAAAGGCGGCCCAGGCACTCGAGCCAGAATTCGCCGCAAGTTGTGACCTCGTAGCTCTCCTCGGCGTATGTGATTGGAAGGAGTCCAGTAAGGGCTGGGTTACGCCTTACTTCGGCCGCAACCCGAAGCAGCAAGTGCGTCTTACCGCTGCCGCGGGGTCCAATGACCAGTGAGTGGGGGCTGGAACCGGCGTCGCTTTCACACAGGGACTCGACGAGCGAATCGAACTCCGCGGTTCTGACGCAGAACGACGCAATGATCTCGTCGTCACTCAGGAAGCCGGGGTTGTATTTCTTGACTGCTACCGCCATTGCAGCTACTTCCTTCTATATCGGGCGATCCTGGATGGGAGTGAAGAACCGGCCGTGTCGGGCGAGCCACCAGTCTTGGAGCAACCGCGACACGAAACGGTATCCGTCGGTCTGTTGTTCCAAGTAGCCGTCGTGCTCCAGCGAGTAGAGAACATCTTCGATTGAAGCAGCGTCGCCGCCCGACGACGCAAGCGCAGCGCGGTAGCGCCGGATGGCCTTGTCCGTGAGCCGACCTTTGTGAACGGCAGCTTCGGTTAGCAACTCAAGCGCGGTCCCATAGGCGTCGTCGCCCAAGACCATTCTGAGCCTCACCTCATAGTGCTCCAGATCGATTTGCCCGCGAACGCTGAGCAGCTCACGTTCGTAAACCAACTCGACATCGTCCGCGCTCGCCATTGTGCGGCCCGTCCGACGGAGATGCTGATGCAAGTAGTCGAAGAACTGCTGGACGTGATGCGGGACGCAGCAACGCAATAGACGGCAGATTTCCATCCGCACATCCTCCGAAAGGTCCAGGTCGTAGGTCTGGGCCAAGGCGTCGAGACAACGGCTTGACGTGTCATGGCTCCAGGGATGCAACTCAAGGGACTGATAGATGTTGGCGTGGGCGCTGAGGCCGGCTTGGCGAAGGACGGGTTCGAGGCCGACGCTCCCGGAGAGAATGAGAACCACCTCGCCGCGATGTTCCTGGGCGTTTTTCCGGAGCCACGCTAGCAATGCGTCCGTTGCGGCCGTCCGCTCCGGGGTCACGCGGTAGTCAGCACCCTTCAGCAGGCGGTTGACCAGGATGGGAAGTTCGTCGATGGCGAGCACGACCGGCCTTTCGCTCGATGCCAAGGCCGCGAAGACCTGATCGCCCTGATGCTGCCAGTTTCCGGCGTCAATGCCGGCGCGGAGCTTCGCCTTTAGTTCGGACAACGCAACCTCGTCGATGCGGCCGCCGAAACTTTGCAGGTGATTGGCAAAGAAGGACTGAATCCGGCGCCAGACGGCCTGAACCGGCTTGGCCCGAATTGCAATCTCGGCGATAGCGTCGGCTGGGTCGTTCGCCGCTTCCAGGTCGACGAAAACGGTGGCGTAGCGCCCTTCGTCATCCAGTTGGCGCAGGAGTTCGCGCACGAGGCTGGTCTTGCCCATGCGCCGTTGCGCGGTCAGGAGCGTGTGAGTGTCGTTATGGACGCGCTCCCGGAGCTCCTTGAGTTCGGCCTCGCGGTTGAAGAACCGGTCGCCATCGACCCAGTTGGCGCCGGCTTTTTTGAGATGCCTAGTCATGGCCTGACCGTAGCATGCCAACAGTTCTGTTGGCAACAGAACTGTTGGCAATCCGTTCAGCTGGTCGTCGTGGTCCCCAGGGCCAGGCTCTAGGTGTCCGCCAGTTGGTCGCGGAGTTGCTGTTCCTGGTCGGCCAGCACGATCAGCGCTCAGGGTAGGAGGCGGTGGGCTGCCGAACCGAGGGTGAATCCGGGACCCGTGCTCGTTAGTGCTGGTGCGGGGCTGAGCCAGCGGCGCTGGTGGTCGGTGGACCCAATCGGATTCGAACCGACGACCTCCTCAATGCCATTGAGGCGCTCTTCCAGCTGAGCTATGGGCCCGCCGACAGTTTAGGCGATGGGGCGGGGAACCCACCGGGGCTGATCAAACTTGCCACCTGGCAAAGTGGGATACGGGCAGTCCGCCTCTCCGCAGGCGGTCCGTACTGACTCCACCGCGTGGGATGAATGAGCCTGGGAAGTTCCAGCGCAAGGGAAACGGCACGGGCAGCGATGAGACTCGTATGCGTTCGGACCTTTCGATTTTGGGTATGCGCGTCTAGATCGTCAAATGGATCTGGCGCGAAAACTCTAAGTCTTCCCGCGCAATAGAACCGCCTCAGGAGGAAATCTGAATATCAACCGCCAATAAATCTTCGATAGTCAGGATAGCTGCTTCCTGTTCAAAATTAGAGATGATCGAGGCAACCGGCGACGTATTGCCAAATGCAACAATCCAAATATCGAACGGCAATCCTTCGATTGCACACACTTTGGCCCGCTTTAGCTCAGAGGCGGTTAGCCGGATTGATATGGGAGTTGCGCCGCTGGCGGACTTAACTTCAACGAATCGCTCAGGACTCTTGCTCTCGGAGTCATGTACGATAAGATCTGCACCTGGAAGATGCCCATCTTCCAGCACCGTTCGTTCTAGGCTAGTATGACCGATCCGTTGTATGTAACTATCTCGGTAGATGCTCTTTAGACGAGACTCAACCCAGTCCTCAGCCTCAGCCGCACGAGGTGCTGTAATGCTAATTGCTTCACTTGGATCGGAACGGCGTTCTGTCGATGCGCTGCTCGATTCCCTTTCTTGATCGCGAATTCGAGGCGCGAAATTAGATCGACGAACCACCCTCGCTATTAGGCCCGGATTATCTGTGAGCTCGATTGGTTGTTCAACTGGCGGCGCAACCAATGCCGCTAGAAGATCCGTAGTGAAGCGATTCTCTGGCGGAAGATCGATCATGCCATCAGCATCTACTTTGCCATTGGCGCTAAACAGCACTTCAAGGCCGATATTGCGAGGCAAGTCAGATGGCATCGATTTGGCATTGGTGTAGCCAGCGTAGTAGTCGCCCAAGTCAGAGAGCGCTATGAACACTTTCAGGTGCGAAAGATCCGGCATCCTCGGATCATTGCGTGACGAGACGTCATCCGGAGCTTCTGGAAACCCTCTCACGGCGGTCCATGCGGGATGACGCTCGGCACCTGCTGCTTGCCTATTCTGATTTGCGATTCGATAGCGCCGATTCTTGCCGCGTCTCGGGGTGAGGGTCAGCGGTGCAACGGCAATTGGAGTCGATGCTGTGAAGACTCGGAGATCGATAGGTGACCAGCGTGAATCGTCTTCATCAAGTGGCTGCCCGCTGAGAAAGCTACCGAAGGCTTGAATGGACACCGCTCCACCGAGAGGAATGTCAATGTACAACTGACCGCCACCACCGCTCGGTCCGGCCGTGGGTGCTCTTTCGATGTTGAAGAAGTCCCCTAGTGTAACTCGGCGCCAGAAGATACTAGTTACGAGTCCAGGCAAGTCTCTATTTGGCTGGGTCACGCAAACATTCTGAGTGGCTTGGGAGTGACAGATTCACCGTTTGCCTGATTCCCCCAAACCTCGTATCCCTGACGAGGTCCTCTGGCGAAGAGTTCAAGCCGAGGCGATGCCGACAGTCGCTCTATCATTCTATAGGCTTGGTGGGGCTTCTCGGAATGCCTGCCTTGGGGAGCGAAAATGACGCCCAGCACGTCGTGTCGCGCCGTTGGCGCTTTGCCTCGCACACAGAACAGTAGGAATTCGGCGCAGTGGCGGATGTATAAGCCCATTCCCATTCGCACTGCGGCGTATAAGTCGCCACCGGCGTCTAATACGGCAGATTGTCCCTGTCTCTTAGTCTTGATCCACGGGATAAGGACTCTGGGCGAAAACCCCCAGGTCTCCGCTAGCGAATGGGCTTCAACAACGAACGCGCTGGTCGTCCACAGATAAAGATGGGATTGGTCGGCGGCTACAGACTGCACAGGGAGCGCTTTAAGCTGCTCAAGAGTCAGTGTAGGATAGTGATTGGAGGCTCCACGACTTCCGCCGCGTGACGGATGCACTGGGCTAAAGCCACTTGTGCCTCCGTGGGATAATTTGCGGCTGTAATTCCAAGGCGGATCCGCTACTATCGTCGAAAACGGACCTGCCGGGAGCGCGGTGAACAGCGAAGATATAGTGCTCATTATACTGCTAACACTTCACGTGTTTTTCGAATCCTGTCGAAGGAAACGTCAGCGGCACCATTTCTCATTCGTTTGAAATAATCAAGCTGGTTATCGGTGTCGGCTAAGACGTCGTTGACCCAAGACAGACTCTTGGCGTCAAGGTCATATACGCGGCAAACCAGCTCGTCAACTAAGTGTTCTGAATCAACGATACCATCCCGAGCCAGACGTGACTCTTCGGCGATCTTACGCGCAAGTCCTTCAATGCGGCAGTCGCTGAGGGGATCAGGGATTGGCAATTGCTTTAGGACTTTGGGTGTGACATACGGGTGCGAGCGCCACTGGTTCTCCCCGGACCATCTGAGATACCAGGCCAGCAAGGGTCGTGAATTGATGACCCCTTGAAGATAATCCAGTAGCCAGTCGTCCTGCTGGCGATTCATCACGACGTGAAAAACGGTCTGGATAGTTGCGGATCCACTCTTGTCGATGGCCGCTCGGAGACCAACACCGGTCTTTCGCACTAGGAGTTTCTTGCTTGCGAATTGATCCATCGGCTTGTAGCGAATCCCTCTCACTCCAAGCTTTATGTAGCGTCGCGAACTTGCGGTGTATCGATCGACATCCTCTCCTACGATTAGTGGATGCCATCCGGATCCAACTGAGTATTTGGATATGATTCTGTGTTTTGGGGCGTCGTCGGGTATCAAGCTAGCGCATGCGGAGCACAGAGTAGGTCTTCGTCTGGCCGGGGCAGCGCGGTGATTTCCGCAGGTGGCGCAAGAAATCGTAACTCCATGCTTTCCGATTTCGATACCGCGACTTATCCGAACTCTCCTTGACCAATCGAAAGCTGGAAGCGATGAGAATTTCTGCGATATGTCATAGTCTTCTTCAGTCTGGGTGACATTGAACACTGAAAGCGAGTTGCACTTGAATCGTGCCTGTGGAACATAGTGAGAATAGAGGTTCTTCATATTCTTGAAGGAAACACTGCCCTTCAACAGCAGCCCGCGATGGTTCGCCGGAATCTGAAGACACTCGACCAAGTGTTTGGGAGGTGCGGTGCCCTTTCTGGCTACGACGACGACCGTGCTGCGATAGACCCCTTGAAACACACCTTCCCCTAGGCGTGCAAGGAGAACGATGGTGTGTTCTAAGAAGAGCTCCCGTAGTGTTCTATGGTCTGGGTGCACGACAGAATCAGGGAGGATGAACCCTAGTACTCCGCCTGGACTGGCGGTCGTAAAGGCTCGTTCCACGAAGAGGTCAGATATGTCAAACTGTCCGGTCGCAAGATGATAACCACATTGTCGGTAGAATTGCCGATCATTTGGCAGCGTGGCTCCCCAGGGCGGATTGCTTATCACCGCATTTGGACGAGTTCTTCCCCAGCGACAATCGGGGTTGAGAGCATCGGCTAAGATAATATTCGATGCTGGTCCCAGGGTTGTCGAAGAGTGCTTGACAGCGACGGGGTCAATGTCAATACCATTCAGTGTTATACGTTCTTTGGTCAGATTGCCAATCGCGCGTAAGAGCGCTCCATCGCCGCAGGCAGGATCAACTATAGAGTTAATCTTTACATTGGCCGATACAGCGGCCGCCAAAATTTCCTCCGCCAGCCACTCGGCCAGATGTGCAGGCGTGTAAAACGCACCCAAGCTTTTGCAGTCAGGAGACGTCATGGAGGTTGTCCATGAAGGCAGGCGTAACAGGTGAGGGAAGTCTACGCACGATTCTACCCGGTGCCAAGTGGTCGGAATTGTACGTGCGAAACTAAAGGCTGTCAATTTGCAGGGACCTATGTACTCCTGTGAATAGTCGACGGCATTTGCCCTGCTCCTCTTGTCAGTACCGGGGATTTTTTGGCCTAGACTTGGACTTGATGGGCGAAGGTTGGTAGGTAAGTCTTGGTTCGTGTACAGGCAAAAGACATGTGGTTCTAACTCTTAGTAGGGTCGGTGGACCCAATCGGATTCGAACCGACGACCTCCTCAATGCCATTGAGGCGCTCTTCCAGCTGAGCTATGGGCCCGCCGACAGTTTAGGCGATGCGGCGGGGCCGCTGGAGGGTTGGGCGGCGGCGTAGTCGGCGGGGGTGTTGAGGTTGAGGACGGCGAGTGGGGATTCCACGGGGACGGAGCTCAAGCGAGAGCGGTGGCGGGTGACCACGGCGCGCAGGCCCTGGGTGGCCTCGGTGACGTGGGCGAGGTCGGGGGCGACATCGGCCGGGACGATGAGGGGATGGCCGCCGCGACCTTCGTAGCTGGGCCGCCAGAGGGCGGCGGGATCGGTGCGCCAGGCGGTGACGAGGGGTTCGAGGAGATTGGTCTCGAGTGGTTGGTCGACGTTGACCACGAGAACGCTGGTTGGGATGTCCTGTAGAGCACGAGCGCCGGCGGCCAGCGAGGTGGCGCGGCCTTCGCGGAAGCGGGGATTGACAGTGACGCGTGCAGGCGTGCCTATCAGCGCGTCGCTCACTTCGTCCTGAAGACTTCCGACGACCACGAGGAGTTCATCGACGGCCGGGTGAGCCGTCAGCAGGTCCGCCTGGTGTCGTACCAGCGGCACGCCGCCCCAGGGCAGCAGGGCCTTGGGCTGGCCCATGCGGGTGGACTGGCCGGCGGCGAGCAGGATGGCGGCTAGGCGGGGCGGCGGCGCGCTCACGGCTGGCTCGGGCGAAGGGCGCGTGTGGTCGCAGTTGCGATCAGGCCGAGTCCGGCCGCCATGGCCGCCAGGGTGAGCGCCGCGACCGTGCGGGCGGCGCGCAGGTCGCCAACAAGGGCTTCGACGTGCGTCCAGAGCGAGCGGCGGTGGAGCACCCGCAAGGCGAGATCCTGGTCGGCGAACTCCACGTGCCCATCCAGGCGCAGGACGCCGCCCGGCTGTTGGTCGTCCCGCGTGGCGCCGTAGACGACGCCGCCAGACTGTCCCACTTTGACCTGCAACCGCACCGCCACGGGCCCGACGGGCGCCTGGCGGTCAAAGGCGACACGTCGGAGTTGGAGCGTGGCGGACGGGAATACCTGGAGGGTGCGCGTGGCGATCAGGGTGTCCCCAGCCAGCAGGTCGGCTTGTACGGTCAGCGGTTCCACGGTGCCCTCGGCGCGGGCCGCGATCTGCAGGCCGATCATGTCGGGGTTTCGCACGGTGACTTCCTGCACGGCCACGCGGTCCGGTCCCAGGGGGCCGAGTTCGAAGTTTGGATCCAGTTCCCCGCCGGTTCCGACTTCCACGGTCCACAGCGTGGCCAGCAGCAGGATTGCGGTCGCGAATGCGACCGCGACCAGGACTCCCACGCCTTCGGCTGAGCCGAGGAGGCGACGCGCGGGGGGCCAGGCCTGGGTCAGGCGGAGGTCTCCGAGGCCGACCGCCGCAGGTTGTTGACCTCCGCGCAGCCGACAGGGGCCGGAAGGATCTTGTTGGGGTTGAAGAGGGCGTGCGGATCGAAGACCTGCTGGACGCGGCGCATGGCGTCCAGGTCGTCGGGCCCGTAGACCAGCGGCATGGCGGCCTGTTTTTCCATGCCGATGCCGTGTTCGCCGCTGAGCATGCCGCCGACGTCCACGCAGACCTGCAGGATGGCTGTACCGGCGTCGAGCACGCGGTCCAACTCGCCGGGTACCCGGTTGTCGAAGAGCAGGAGCGGATGCAGGTTGCCGTCGCCGGCGTGGAAGACGTTGGCGATGGGCAGGTCGAATGACCGGCTGATGCGCCGAATCTCGTCCAGCACGTGGGCGATGGTGGTGCGGGGGATCACGCCATCCTGCACGTAATAGTCGGGCGAGATGCGGCCCATGGCGCCGAAGGCGCTCTTGCGGCCGAGCCAGAAGAGGTTGCGCTCGGCGTCGTTCCGGGCCACGCGGATGTCGCGGGCCTCGTTGGCGAGGAGCACGTGGCGGATCTCCGCCTCGCGGTCGGCTAGCTCAGCCGGTACGCCGTCCACGTCCAGCAGCAGCACGGCGGCGGCGTCCACCGGCAGGTTGGCTCGCGGGATGAACGCGGCCACAGCCTTAAGGGCGAGTTGATCCATCATCTCCACGGCGGCGGGGATGATGCCGGCGGCGACGATGCCGGAGACGGCGGCGCTGCAGGCGGCTACCGAGTCGAACGAGGCCAGCAGGGTCCGCACACCGGCGGGGGTGTGGACCAGTTGGACGACGGCCCGGGTGACTATGCCGAAGGTGCCCTCGCTGCCGCAGAAGAGGCCGGTGAGGTCGTAGCCGGGGCTGTCGGGCAGGGCGCTGGTGGTGACGACGCGGCCGTCCATGGTGACGAACTCGATGCCCAGGACGTGGTTGGTGGTGACGCCGTAGAGCAGGGTGTGGGGGCCGCCGGCGTTGGTGGCGATGTTGCCGCCCAGGGTGCAGGCGTACTGGCTGGATGGGTCTGGCGCGTAATGAAAGCCAAAGCGATGGGTGTGGGCGCTGAGGTCGGCGTTGACGACACCCGGTTCCACCACGGCACGGCGATTGCGGGTGTCGACTTCAAGAATGCGGTTCATGCGCGAGGTGGCGACCACGATTCCGCCGCAGCGGGCGATGGCCCCACCGCTGAGCCCGGTGCCGGCACCGCGCGCCACGACGGGTACGCCGTGCCGCAACCCCGACTGAACGATGGCCTGGACCTGTTCGGTGGTATCGGGGAAGACGACGGCGTCGGGCAGGGCGCGGTCAACGGAGCCGTCGTACTCGTAGAGGAGGAGGTCGTCGGGGTCGGAGAGGACCCAGGCATCGCCGACGATGCGGCGGAGGTCGGCGACCAGGGCGGCGGGGGCGGTGGTTTGTGATTCGGTTACTGCGGCCATGACGGTAGGCACGCTACGGCGCACGGCCGGGTTACGGCAACTCGGACGAGCGTTCGGGCAAGTTTGCATCCATGAGCTGCGGCAGGACCTGGGCCAGGATTTCGGCGTGGTCGAAGGCGAGGGGGGTGGGGAGGGTGGTGAGGGGGAACCAGCGGGCGTCGGCGGCGTCGTCGCCGGCGGCGGGGAAGGCGGCGTGTTGGAGGCGGGCGCCGTAGACGACGGAGATGGTGCGGCCGCGGGGGTCGCGGTCGGGGTGGCCGAAGGTGGCCAACTGCTGGAGATCCGGCGGTTCCAGGCCGGTTTCCTCGAAGAGTTCGCGGCGGGCGGCGTTGACGAGGTCCTCGTCGGGTTCGACAAAGCCGCCGGGGATGGCCCAGCCGAGTGGGGGATTGCGGCGGCGGATCAAGAGGACGGAAGGTTCCGGCGATTCGGCAACGACCACGACATCGGCCGCCACGGCGTAGCGGCTGGGCGCGGGCACGGGGCTAGTCGGTCGAGGCGTCGGCTGTGGCGCGGGGGCGCATGACGAAGCGTATGACGATGAAGCCGAGGACCAGGAGCACGACGAAGGCGATGGCCAGGACGTCGAAGTACTCGTCGATGGCGGCTTCCACCTGGGTGCCGAAGATCGTGATGAGGATGCCGACCAGGAAGAAGCGCCCGCCGCGGCCCACCAGGGAGGCCAGCATGAAGCGGCGGAAGTTCAGCCGAAACGCGCCGGCGCCGATGGCGAAGACCTTGTAGGGGATCGGGGTGAAGGCGGCGATGGTGACGGCCCAGACATCGCGGCGCTGGTACTGCCGCTCAACGTAGAGGATGCGGTCCTGGGCGAAGAGCCGGTCCAGCAGGGGGCGGCCGCCGCGCAGGCCGATCCAGTAGCCCAGCATTGCGCCGAGCAACGAGCCCGCGGTGGCAATGGCCGAGAAACCGAGGGCGAACTGTAGGTTCCCGGCGGCCAGCGCGATCATCAGGCCGTCCGGCGGGATGGGGAAGAAGCTGGATTCCCAGAAGGCCAGGACAAAAAGCGCCAGGCCGCCCCAGGGCGAGTCGCCCCAGGCCAGTACCCAGTGGCCGAGTTCGGAGATCAGGTGCATCGCGGGTTTTCCAGCCGAGGATGAACTGGCGTCATCGTAGTGGTGGTCCTGTCTGGCGTGTAGTAAAGCTGGATTCGACGGTGAAGGCTGTGCCGTTGCGAGTGCCGGTGACGCGGACGGTGTAGGTCGTGGCCGGGGTCAGCGGATCGTGCGGGACCAGGGAGAGGGCGCGCCGCCACTCGCTGGTGGTGCGGGCGGTGGTGACAAGCGAATCGTCCGGACCGTACAGGGCGGCGTCGCCCCAGGTCACCTCGTCGTCCAGGCCGAATTGCAGTGAGACCGGCGGTCCAAACGGGCGGAGCGCGCCGGGCGCCGGGTTGGGCGACTCCCAGCCGGCCCAACTGATCGCCACGTCGGTTGCTCCATCAATTGGAACCACGGCCGGCAGCGGCGCGTCGGCGGTGTGCTGCGGCGACAGGCCCACGTTGAACACGGTCACCGTGGTGTCTCCAGAAGCCGCGGTCCCGTGGCCGACGTGTACAGCCGATGGGTGAAAGAACATGTAGCGGTGCCAGACGGTTTCGAGGGCCCAGGCCACCGTTTCGGCAGGATTGAAGAAGGCGAACACCTCGTCAACCCAGCCCAACGAATACTTGGCGGCGCGGGCCCGGTCGCCGATGGTGCGGCCGGTGAAACCGGCATAGCCGAACACCTGCGTGTGCAGGCCGCCTGAGTTGGGGTCGTCCAGGTGGGCGATGTAGTAGTTGGCGTGGCCCTGGGCGGCCTGCATGAGTTCCGGGCTGACGATCAGCGACGGCAGCCCCAGGGCGGCGCGCAAGGCGGTGACGGGGCCGTACAGGTCGGGCAGCGGGGGCGGTGCGGCCGTTGGCTGGGGCGTCGCCTGCGGCGACGATCCGGCGGGCTGCCGGAAAATCCGAGGTCGCAGGACCTCGGCCGGAAAGATGTTGGCACCGCGGGCCAGGTCGCCGCCGTTGGCGACCGTGACCTCGCCGGCCGAGGCCCAGGGCAGGTCGACCAGCCAATGGTGCAATACCGCGCGCTGCAGCCTGATGCTGTGGACATGGTCGTAGGTCACGATCCGCGACGTGGGAAGTCCGTACCAGCGCAGCGGGTCGTCGACGGCGAAATAGACGTCGCGCAGGGCGGGGTTCTCGAACAAGAGGGCCTGCCGCGAGGTGATGATCTGCTCCCAGCTGAGCCCCCGCTCCTCGAAGTACTCCCAGGGTGGGACCAACAGGTCTTCCAGGGTGGCGTCGTAGCCCTCGAGATTGAGCCGGTCGAAGACGTTTACAAACATGAAGGAGTCGGTTTCCGGGCGCCACTGAAGCACGACTTTCTGGAACACCTGCACGGTAAAACCGTCCCACTCGAAGCGGTGCGAAAGCGGATAGCCCAGCGCCTGTACGCCGCCGAGGCGCTGAAACTCGGTCCAGAAGGGGATCCCGTCGGCGTCGGTGACAGCGAAACCGGCGTCGGGGACCTCGGTCTCGGCGGCCTGGGTGAAGACGTGGCCGCCGTCGATCGGGTAGTCGTCGGTATCGGCATCGGCCGTTGCCGCGGTCGCGATCGTCAAGAGCGCCAGCACCGCCGCGAGGGCCGCGCGCCGCAGCCAGCGCCCGGATGAACGAAGGCCGCCCGGCGCCAGGGTTCGCGTGGGAATGGTCATTTGGAGATCAGGTCCTTCGAGCTCAGGGACATCCACCTCAGTACGTCAGAACTGCACGGCATTTGGAATCACGTCCACGGTGTAGTCGCCGGTCGATTCGACGTCAATGGCGACGACATCGATGCGGTACGCGCCGGACCGGTCCGCGTGCTGGCGCAGATAGGTCTGGGCGAGTCGCTCCAGCTGGCGAGCCTTGGTGTAGGTGAGGGCGGCGCGAGCTCCGCCAAAGGCCTGATCGCGGCGCGTCTTGACTTCCACGAATACGATTTCGCCTCGGTCCGTGGCGACGATATCGAGCTCGCCACGGCCGACGCGGACGTTGCGGTCCACGATCTTGTATTTGCGCTGCTTGAGTTCGCGTGCGGCGACATTTTCGCCCCAACGACCCAGCTCGGACCGCTCGGTCGGCGCACGGGGTCTAGACCGCCAGGGCCAGGGAATGCGCGGCATGGGCCTCTCGAACCGGGGCGAAGCTCTGTCGATGAAGGGCGGTGGGGCCAAGCGACTGCAGGGCGGTGCGATGCCGGGCGGTGCCATAGCCCTTGTTGCGTTGGAAGGCGTAGTCCGGGAAGCGGCGGCCGAGCTGCCGCATCAGGCGGTCGCGGGCGACCTTGGCGCAGATGGAGGCCGCAGCGACGGCCAGGCAGGTCGCGTCGGCGCGGATGACGGCCGTCTGCCGGTCGGCGAACCGGCTGGCGGCGTCCAGCGGAAAGGCGTCGACGATTACGTGATCGGGATCGAGCCCGAGGCGGCCGAGGGCGCGGTGCATGGTGAGGCGCCCGGCGGCGGCGATTCCGGACGCGTCGATTTCTCGCGGCGAGGCGTGGGCGACGCCGATGGCGGCGGCGCGGGCGTGAATCAGGCGTGCCAGGCGCTCGCGGGCGCGGGGCGAGAGGCGCTTTGAGTCGGTGACGCCAGCCAGCAGTTGCCGATCCAGATAGGCCACCGGCGGCAGGATAACGGCCGCGGCGGTCAGCGGCCCGGCCCAGGCGCCGCGGCCGGCTTCGTCCACGCCCGCAATTCGACGGCGTCCCTGCCGCAGCAGCCGGAGTTCCCGGCGCGGCGGTGGGAGCCTGAGCGGGAGGTCGCCGACGGGCCTGGCCTCTCGCGCCGGCTAGGCGCGCCGCTCCTTGACGCGCGCCGCGCGGCCGGCCCGGTCACGCAGGTAGTAGAGCTTGGCGCGCCGGACCTTGCCGTAGCGAACCACCTGGATGTCGTCGACGATTGGCGAGTGCAGGAAGAACGTCCGCTCAACCCCGATGTCACCGGACAGGCGACGGACCGTGAAGTTCTCGTTGACGCCGCCGGCACGGCGACGAATGACAGTGCCTTCGAATACCTGCAGGCGCTCGCGCTCGCCCTCGCGCACCTTCACGTTCACGCGGACGGTGTCGCCGACATTGAATTCGGGCACGTCGGGCTTGAGATAGGTCTTTTCGAGTTCCTCGATCAGGGTCGCCATGGGTGCTATGCCGGAGAACGAGCGGCGACATGCGCCGCAAATTACGGGTTGCAGAGTGGGGCGCCAACCTGCCGGCCGGCAGCGCCGACGATAGCACAGGCGCCCTCGATGGCCCTTTCCCGGCAGGCGTTGAACCCGGCGCATACCGCGTAACGGAGCTTATAGTTGATAAGGGCGCGGCTGCGGGTGTTCGCCGCGCGGGCGGCCAGGATTCCATGCACATCAACCGACGCAGCATCCTGCTGATTGCCGGATCCGGGGTGCTTGGCAGCGCGGCGGCGGCCGCCGCCGGCGTTTCAACGTTTGTGGCGATCGGCGAGGCGCGCTACGCGGACCGGTTTTACCCGGGTGTGCGTCTGGACGGCGAAGACGTGAGCGGCCTGACCCGGGCGGAGGCGCAGGCGCGGCTGGCGGCGCGCTGGGACGGGTTTCGCGACTCCCCGGTCATCTTTCGGTTGGATGGACGAACCTGGAGTCCCGCGGGCGCCGAAGTCGGCATTGAGGTGGACTACGCCACGCCCCTGGCGCAGGCCTACGCCTGGGGGCGGCTAGGTAGCTGGGAGGCACGGCTCCGGCAGCAGCAGCAGACGCTGGAAGCGCCGCGCGACTGGCGAACGATCTTCAGATTCGACCCGCACACCTTCATGCAATACGTCGAGCGCATCTCCGATGAGATCGCGCAGGCGCCGACGGACGCTGTCCTGCGGATCGAGACCCAGGGCGGTCAGCGGCTCGCCCGGGTCTATCCCTCAAGCGAGGGGCGTGAACTGGTACCTGCAGACGTGCTCGCGGTGATGAGCCGGAGGTTTGACACGCCGCAGCGGCTGATCATTGACTTGCAGGCGCGCTCGGTGGCGCCTCGGGTCGCCACGGCCGACGTGAGGCCGGCCGCCGAACGCGCGCGCGAGTTGATGGACGGCCATATCGAGCTGGTCGCTCCGGGGCAACGATGGTCGATTGCGCGCGAAGACCTGGCCGAGGACATGCGCGTGGTCGGGCCGGCCGAAGCACCCGACGTCACCGTGGATGTGAGCTATCGGGCCTTTGACCGGGTAGCGCGGGAGATCGCCGACACGCTGCGGGTTGCGGCCGTGGAACCGAAGATCCGGGTGGACCGCGAGGGCAACGTTGTTCCCCAGGTGCAAGGCACGCCGGGCCGCACAATCGACGGCGAGGGCCTCTGGTCTCGGGTGCGGACGGCCTTCGATCGCGGGCAGCAGCGGGTGAATGTTCCGCTTGTGATCACCCAGCCCTCCATCACGCGGCTGAGCGCGAGCGAATTGCAGTTCAACAACCTGATCGCGCAAGGCGTCTCGCGCTTCAGCGGTTCCAGCGGCAACCGCATCCACAACATCAACAACGGGTCGCGGCTCATCGACGGCACGGTGATACCGCCCGGCGAGACGTTCTCGTTCAACGCGACGGTGGGGCCGATCACCGCGGGCAACGGGTTCGTGGAGGGGCTGGTGATTGCGCCCAGCCGTACCGAGCCGGGCATCGGCGGCGGCATCTGCCAGGTGTCGACCACGCTGTTTCGGGCGGCGTTCTGGGCCGGCCTGCCGATCAGCGAACGCTGGCAACACGCCTACCGTGTCGGTTACTACGAGCTGGGGCCCAACAATCCGCCTGGGTTCGACGCGGCAATCTGGCAACCGGCCCAGGACCTGGCGTTCACCAACGACACACCGAACCACATCCTCATTCGGCGCATCCTCGACCTGCACCGGGAAACGCTGTCCTTTCGGCTGATGGGACCGTCGCTCGAACGCGAGGTCACGCTGGAATCCTGGAAGGGCGCGGAGATTGAGCCGCCGCCGCTGCGGGTGGAGCCCAGTACGGAACTGGCGCCCGGCGAGATCGAAAAGACCGACAGCGCGATTCCCGGCCTCCGGACCGTGATCACCCGGCACGTCAGGCTGGGCGGACGCGTGATTGCGAAGGACCGGTTCCCGTCGGTCTTCCTGCCCTGGGCGGAGCGCTGGGAAGTGGGGCAGGACGCGGACGGGAACTTCAATCCGAACCTAGTGCCGGCCTACGCGGAGGCGCAGGCCAAGGCGGAGGCCGAGGCGCAGGGCGACGACGCGCCGCCGACCGACGAGCAGCCTCCGGCGGAGGGCTCGTCAGGGTCGGATCAGAACGCCGGCCAGAGCTAGGCGCGCTCCGGTAGGCCGCTGCGCGCCGAGCGGTAGGCGGCCGCCATGGCGGCGACCTGGCGAAGGCCCTGGGTGGCCGTCGCCCGGGGCTGGTCGCGCCCAAGGATCACGTCGATGAAATTGGCCGGGGCGCTGCCCATGAACGGCATCGACGTGTTGTCAAAGGTCTCGGAGTCCCGCAGTTCGCGTTCCAGGGTCAGATGGTTCCAGCGCATGTGGATGGCGCCGGTGGACCCGTAGAGGTGGAAACCGAAGTCGCGCGGCGTTGGGGTGTCGCCCACGCAGGCCAGACTGCACAGCACGCCGGATTGGAGCCGCAAATTGAGGGCGGTGTAGAGGTCGGCCTCCGGCGAGTCCATCAGCGCGAAGACAGTGGCCGCCGGCGAGTCCGCCAGCCAGAGACAGGCCTCGAGCACGTGCGCGCCGCCATCCGCGAAGAAGCCGCCGCCGTTGGCCGCGGCGTCGCTCCGAAAGCTGGTTTCGTGGAGCAGCGTGGCCTGGGTGTCCGATACACCGTGCAGCATGGCCGCGCCCGCGCCGGTGAAGCGACGCTCGGACGGTTGCATCCAGAGATCCCAGTCGTAGGCCATGTAGGCCTGGATGAGGCGTAAATCGCCGATGGCGCCTTCGGCCAGGAGCTCCCGGGCCCTGGTGAAGGGCGGTTCGTAGTGGCGGTTGAAGGCGACCATCAGGGTCAGGTTGCGTTGGTCGGCCAGCGTCACCAGCTCTTGCGCGTGGTCCGTCCGCAAGGTGAGGGGCTTGTCCACCAGCACGTGCAGGCCGCGATCGAGCGCCGCGCGGGCGGCCTGGTAGTGGAGGTTGTGGGGCAGCGAGATCGTGACCGCGTCCAGCGAGCCGTCGGCCAGCAGGTCCGCGTAGTCGGTGTAACGAGCGGGAACGTCAAAGGCGTCGGCCGCTTCGGCCAGCCGAACCGGATTGCGGCGGCAGAGCGCCGCGACCTCGGCGTCCGGATGCTCCAGCAGCGGCGGCAGGTGGGCCCGCTGGGCGTAGGCCCCGGCTCCGATTACTCCAATCCGAACAGGCATCGGCGTTTAGTTTCAGACAAGTCGACGAAGTCTAGCCCCAGGCCCCGCTAACCGATGTAGTCGACGGCAATAGCCACGCCTGCCGAGATCTCTTCGACCTCATCAGCCTCCAAAACGCCAATCTTCCTGAGGAATCGCTCCGTGGATACACTCCGCACCTGAAGGACGTCAGCTGCTGACTCTGCGTGCAGCCCCGTCCAGGCCCTTGCTTCTATTCGCAGTTTGTTGATCCGGCCTTCGTATTGGCCGCGCCACGTTGTCAGCGGAACAACGATGCGAATGGGCACTGCGTCAAGGGCGGGCGAGCTGATAACGACGACGGGGCGATCGCGCTGCAACTCGACTCCGACCGCACGAGGCAGACGAACCAGCCAGACCTCGCCCCGAGTCGGTGAATCGTTGGCCAATGACGGTTCTACGGCTGATGAACCAGATCAATCAGCGTCGTGTCCCACGCGCGAGTCTCGTCAGGATCAACTGTGATCTGCGCATCGCGCAGCACCCGGTGACGCTCCTCCAGCGGGCGCCGTGCCAGGTCACGTAGCGTCGACTGGACCTCGCGTGGCCGTTCGTTCGCTTTCCGGACGCGTACCTCTTGAGCCGCCATTTCGATCAAGTCTCCTACGTTCGGGCTATGCGCCGTGGCCGGTCGAGACGACGAAAACCCTGAGAGCGTCCAACGACATGTTAGTAGAGAACGAGCACCAGCGGGGTCGTTGGAAACACGGATGGCACGGGCGCTCGGCTCCTCGCGTCGGTCAAACGGTCCCGCCAGGTGAGCCGCCGGCTTCAAGGGCATTCGCCGGTGACAGGGGCGGGTGGCGTGGGTATGATCGGGGAGCCGGTGCGCTTGAGGGGTGTGAGGCCCGCCGCCGGTTCTCCCCACGAGTTCTCCGGAGTCTTTTCCACATGCTGAAAATCCGACTGACCCGCACCGGACGCAAGAAGCGTCCCAGCTACCGGGTGGTGGTGGCCGAGGCGCGCTGGGCGCGTGACGGCCGCCGCGTTGCCGAGCTGGGCTACTACGACCCGCTGACCGACCCTTCGACCATTCGGCTGGACGTTGACGCCACCGAGGACTGGATCCGCAAGGGGGCGCAGCCGACGGAGCGGGTGCGCAAGCTGCTGGAAATCGCCAAGAACATGCCGCAGCCGCCCGCCGCGGCCGCCGGGCCCGGCGGATAACCTCAAATGGACGAGTTGGTCGAGTTCATCGCCCGCAACCTGGTGACCGAGCCTGACGCGGTGCGTGTGAGCCGGATTCAGCGCAATCATCTGAGCATCTACAAGCTCTACGTGCATCCCTCGGACATGGGTCGAGTGATTGGACGCCAGGGGCGGGTCGCGCGCGCCGTTCGCGCGGTAATGCACGCCGCGCCGATTGGCGGCGATCGTCGCCTGGCGCTGGACATCCAGGAGAGCCACTGACGGAAGCGCCCACGGAGATCGTCCTGGCCACGGTGCTGGGGGCGTTCGGCGTACGCGGCGACGTTCGAGTCCGCCTGGAGACTGACGTGGTGGAGAATCTCGAGGCCGGGCGTCGCGTATACGTCGGCCCGAACCGCGACCCGACCGAGGTTGAGGCGTTTCATCCCGGCATCAAGCCGCGTCTCAAGCTGCGGAGCGTGCGCACGCGCGAAGAGGCGCGTGACATGCGCGGGGCCGAGATCTCGGTTCCGCTGGCGGAGGCGGCGCCGCTGCCAGCAGGGAGCTACTACGGCGTGGAGCTGATCGGCGTGCGCGTGGTGGCGAACACGGGCGAAGCGATTGGAACCGTGCGCGAGGTGATGTCCACGGGGAGCAACGACGTGTATCTGGTTCGCGGCCCCGGCGGCGAGGTGCTGGTGCCGGCGATCTCCGACGTGGTGCAGAACTTCGATCGGGAGCAGCGGCTGCTGACCATCGAGTTGATCGACGGCTTGCGCTGATGGCACGGGCCTGGCGGGTGGACGTGATTACGACGTTTCCGGAGACCTTCGACGGTTTCCTGGACGTGAGCCTGCTGGGCAAAGCGCGGGCTGCCGGGATCGTCGAGGTGCAGGTGCACAACCTGCGGACCTGGGCCGATCCGCCGCACCGCGTTACCGACGATTACGCCTACGGCGGCGGTCCGGGGATGGTGCTCAAGGCGGAACCGATCGTGGCGGCGGTGGAGGACCTGCGTGGTCCCGACAGCCGGGTTGTTCTGCTGACGCCGCAGGGACAGCCGCTTGCGCAGCCGACGGTCTCGGAACTGGCGGCGCGCCGGCACGTGATCCTGATTTGCGGACGCTACGAGGGCGTTGACGAGCGGGTGCGCACGCTGGTCGTCGATGAGGAGATCAGCGTGGGTGACTACGTGTTGAGCGGGGGCGAGGTCGCGGCCATGGTGGTGATTGACGCGGCGGCCCGGCTGGTACCCGGCGTCGTGGGCGACGCCGGCTCACTGGTGGGCGAGTCGCACGCCGAGGGCCGTCTCTCGCACCCGCAGTTCACGCGGCCGGAAGAGTTTCGGGGTCTGCGAGCGCCCGCGGTGCTGCTCAGCGGCCACCACGCCCGCGTGGAGCGATGGCGTCGGGCGCAGGCGCTTCACCGAACCAAACGTCGGCGTCCCGACTTGCTGGAGCGCCGCGCCCTGACCGACGAGGAGCGCCAGGCGATGGACGAGTTTCCCGCGAGCGACTCCTAGGCCGTCCGGACCGGGCAGGCGGCCAGCCGGAACGGGCGCTCGGCCAGCCGGGGTTGACGCTCAGGCTCTCTCGACCCTAAGCACCTGTCCGTATACGGCTCTGACGCGGATTTGTTCGCCCTGGTTGATCGATTCGCCCATATCGGCCGTGGCGACCCACTCCGTGTCGCCGATCAGCACACGGCCTGACGGTTGCAGGCGGGAAAGCGCGACGCCCCTGCTCCCCACCAGCGCCGCATCGGCGGCGGACTGAAAGCCGCTCGCCTCTCCGCCGTCGGCGCGAGCGAGACGAAGGAACACGAGCCAGGCCACCAGCGCGATCCCACCCATCACCGCGATCACCAGGGGATTGACCATGAAGCTGGGTTCCGGCAGGTCCGATGGGCGAAAGAAGTCCCCGAACAGAAAGATCCCGCCGAGGACCAGGCACAGCACGCCGCCGGCACCGAAGAAACCGATGCCCGGCACGGTGGTCTCGCCGTAGAACAGGACGGCGGCGAGGACTATCAGCACGACCCCGAGCCAGCTCCCCGGGAGGTTCAGGAAGCCCAGGATCGCCAGCGCCAATCCGATCACACCAACCAGGCTGGGAACGATCAAGCCGGGAAACAACACTTCGACGAGCAAGGCGAGGCAACTGGTCACGAACAGGATGAACACGACTTCGGGGCGAGCGAGCAAGCCCATGAGGAACTCGAGCACGGTGGGTCCCAGGTGGCGGATGCGGGCATCGCGGGACTCCACGGTGATCTCGCCGGCCGCGGTGGTGGTTTGACGCCCGTGGAGCTGATTCAGGGCCGCGGGCAGGTCGGGAGCAATCAGGTCAACGACGCCGAGATTCAGGGCCTCCTGCGCCGAAAACGCGGTCGCGTTGCTCACCGTGTCTTCCAGGGCATCGGCGTTGCGTCCGCGCGCTTCGGCGATGCTGCGAATGAAGGCGCGCAAGTCCTGGCCGATCCTGTGCGCTTCGGATCCCCGAATCTTGCCGCCGACGGACTCGAGCGATGAGGCCGCGCCGATGTTGGCCGCTGGCGCCATGACCGCGAAGTTGGCGGCGGCCGCGACGAAGGTTCCCGCGGATCCGGCGTGGGCGCCGGCGGGCGAGACGTAGGCGACCACCGGAATCTCGGAGTCCAGGAGCGTCTGAACGATGGACCGCACCGACTCCAGCAGCCCACCGGGTGTGTCGAGACGAATGACGACCAGGTCGACATCGTCGGTATGCGCCGTGTCTATGCCGCGGGCAATGTGGTCGGCCGTGGGCTGCTTGATGGGGCCTTCGACGTCCATGACCAGCACGGTTGGGGTGTCGGCGGCGACCGGCGTGACGGTGTGCCAGCCGGACAGGCAGGCCAAGGCCAGGAGGACGGCGACGACGATGCCCCGGCGCATAGGGAGACCCTGCTTCAGAAGCGAGGCGGGATCCAAAATCCGGCGCCCGCCCAGGTCAATTCTAGCCGCCAGCGTTTTTGACCAGCCGTGCGCGGGCCGAGCGACTTCAGCCCGGCTCCTCAGCGAAATCCCGGCTCGCCGGACGGGTCCGACCCGAGCCCCGCGCGCCCCAGCCAGGCCGCCACGCTTTCGGGCTGCCGCCGTACACTGCCGGTACGACAGCCGCGCCCCTCAACCTCGATCGGGGAGTCCTTGTCGGCAGGCGGCGCGTAGCGGACAATGGTTAACCCGCGCGGCCTATTGAGCCGCGCCTTTTTTGCCGCTTTTTCCGAACCCGATCGAGGAGGCTTGGCGTGGTACTTGATCGCGCTGTCGTATTCGACCTCGAAGCCCGGCTGGCCCTGCGCGAGGGCGTGGACCTGGTGGCCAACGCCGTCAAGGTGACCATGGGGCCGAAGGGTCGCAACGTTGCCTATAAGCCCAGCCTCGGGCCGCCCACGGTTACCAACGACGGGGTGACCGTGGCTCGGGACATCAAAGTGGAAAACACGTTTCTTCACACCGGCGCGCAAATCGTCTATGAGGCCTGTCGCCAAACCAACACGGTGGCGGGCGACGGCACGACGACGGCGGCGGTGCTCACGCAGGCCATGTACAGCGAGGCGTTCCGGGCGATTGTGGCCGGCGCCAATCCCATGATTATCCGGCGCGGCATGGATCCGGCGCTGGCCGAGGCCGAGTCCGCGCTCTATCAGCAGGCCGTGCGCGCGGAGTCCCGGCAAGAGGTCGCCTGGATGGCGGGCATGTCGGCGAATGACCCCTACGTCGGCGAGCTGATCGCCGAAGTCTTCGAGCGCCAGGGCGTGGAGGGCGCGATCACGGTGGACGAGGGCAAGAGCCTCAAGACCGAGGTCACGTACGTGGACGGCATGCGCCTGGATTCGGGATTCCTTTCCTCGCATTTCGCCACGGACACGGCCGAAACCGAGGCGGTGATCGAGACTCCGGACATCCTGATTACGGACCGCGAGATCGAGCACCTGCGCGACTTCCTGCCGTTCCTGGAGCAGTACGCGGCCAGTGGGCGCAAGAAGCTGGTGATCGTGGCCAAGCAGATCATTGGCGAAGTGGTGACGATGCTGGCGACGAACAAGCAGGCCGGCAACCTGGAGGTCATCTGCGTCAAGGCGCCGGTGTTCGGGCAGCGACAGCGCTGGATGCTGGAAGACCTGGCGATCTTCACCGGCGGAACGATCGTTGGCCATGAGACGGGCGAGCCGTGGCGGGCGATTGGCCTGGACGTGCTGGGCAACGCCGAGCGCGTGCGCTGCACCAAGGAACAGACGTTCTTTGTGGAAGGCCGCGGCGATCCGATGGCCATCCGCGAACGGGTGGAGTACATCTGGATGCAGCACGGCCGGATGAAGAACCACTTCGACCGTGAAAAGCACCAGGAGCGCGCCAACAACCTGACCGGGTCATTCGCCGAAATCTGGGTCGGCGCGGCCAGCGCGGTGGAGAGGTTTGAGTTGCAGCATCGGATCGAGGACGCCATCTCGGCGACGCGCGCCGGGCTGGAGGAGGGCATCGTGCCCGGCGGCGGCACGGCCCTGGCCCGCGCCTCCGAGGTGATTGAGGACGACCCGACGCTGTCCCGCGACGAGGCCATCGGCCGCAGCATCGTGCGCGACGCGCTGCGCATGCCGCTGGAAGTCATTGCCGATAACGCCGGCTACGACGGCGCGGTGGCGGTGGACGAGGTCTTGCAGCTTGACGGGCGCATGGGATTCAATGCGGCCACCGGCGAGTACGAGGACCTGGTGGCGATCGGGGTAATCGATCCGCTGAAGGTGACGCGCTCGGCCTTGCGCAACGCCGGTAGCGCCGCGGCCATGCTGATCACGTCCGAAGCGGTGGTTGGCGATTCGCCCTCATACCATCGCTGGAACGAGCATTACCGGGACCTGGTGGCCAAGAAACACGGGTTCTACCTGGAGGAGCCGCGGCACGGCCGCATCGACGAGTAAATCAGTCGAACCTGAGGCGGTCCACCACGCCGCGGTTGCCCTTGAAGTTCTGTTCGGGCGCGGGAAACAGGCCCTGGCGAACGTCGCGGGCGTAGCCGGCTAAGGCGGACTCGGCCAGCCCGGCAACGTCGGCAAAGACTCGGGTGTGCCGGTGCGTGGTTTCGGCGAATCCAAACAGGTCGTAGACCACCTGGATCTGCCCGTCGCAGAAGGGCCCGGCGCCGATGCCAATGGTTGGGATGTCCAGGTGCTCGGTTATCGCCCGGGCCAGCCCGGCGGGAATGAGTTCCAGCACGATGGCGAAGGCGCCGGCATCGGCCTGGGCGCGGGCGCCGTCCACGATGGCCTGAGCGGCGGAGAGCCTGACGCCCTGGACGCGATAGCCGCCCAGCGCGTGGGCCGTCTGCGGCGTGAGGCCCACGTGGGCCATCACCGGGAAGCCCCGGCTGGTGAGAGCTTCGGTCACCCCGGCGGATTCCTTGCCGCCCTCCAGCTTGACCGCGGTCGCTCCGCCGGCCTGCAACAGGCGGGCGGCATTTCGCAGGGCGATATCGCGCGTGGGGTAGGACATGTACGGAAGGTCCGCGATCACCAGCGTTGACGTGACCGCGCGGCTGACGGCAGCGGCGTGGTGCACGATGTCGTCAACCGTGACCGGTAATTCGTTGGCGTACCCAAGCACCGTGCGCCCCACGCTGTCGCCGACCAGGAGCGCATCCACACCGGCCCGTTCGGCCAGCCGGGCGAACGGGGCGTCGTAGGCGGTGACGCAAACCAAGGGATCGCCGGCGCCCTTGCGCGCGCCGAACTGGGAAACCGTCAAAGGTCAGACTCGCGAGCGGCGCGGCGCAGCGGGATGGTAGCGCGGGCGCGCGGACACCGGCGTCGAGCGCACGGCCCGACGCGGCGGGCTAGTACATGTGGCGGTCGTCGCGCGACCAGTCCACCGGCGCCATGCGCGGGCGATCAGGAATCCGCTCGAGCAGCTCGGGGTCGAGATCGGACTCGTCGTACAAGCCCTTGATCTGGTTGTTGGGCAGGTCCAACTCGGAGGACATGTCTTCG
This sequence comes from Chloroflexota bacterium, assembly GCA_022821645.1. Classification (GTDB taxonomy): domain Bacteria; phylum Chloroflexota; class UBA11872; order UBA11872; family UBA11872; genus UBA11872. The sequence continues at coordinate 21,197 of JAJEDE010000014.1, read as the reverse complement.
TAGAACGTCTCGATTGCCTTATAGCGGTAGTACCACTCGACCGGGTCGCCGAAGTCATCACAGTGCTCGGCGAAATAGAGCACCACTTCGCGCTGGCCGATGTTGGCCGGATCCATGCGCTGGGGAAATGACTCGCCAAATTCACGCAGCCACTTCAGGTGGCGTTTGACCTCCGCGGGCGGGAACCGCCGCTTCTCCGAGAGTCGGCCTGAGTACCAGGAAAGCGCCGAGTGAAAAGTTGAGCAGTCCGATGCCATGCCGTGCCTCCCCGCCGTGCATGTGGTTCCTGCGTAGCTCCAGGCAGACGGTTCGGCCCCTTGACACAAACAACGCTCGCCCCGAGGGGCGAGCGTATGTCTCAGTTAATCGCGACGACGGTGCCAACGCCTCACGATCAAACCGTCCTCCCTGAACCCGTTATGCAGCAACGTCCGAATCGTTGCCGCACTGGGGCCAGTGTAAGTCTCGGTAGGCTTTCGTCAACACTGAATCTGGTAGCGTCCGCAACGGGCGGGTACCCGGTTGCTTGCAGGGCTTTGGAGGCGGGGATCTTTGTTGCTTCAAAGCGTGGACAAAGCGTCCGTAGATCGTTCGCCCTTTCGCGATCGCGAGGGCGGAGTCCTTGATATTCCCGGCGCGAGTTGTCATAACCGTTTGTCGCTGCGATTAACGCTCGATCAACAGGCGGAATCGACCTGAACGACTCTTCACAGCCGGCCTGGGCGCAGGATCCGGGCGCGCTGCGTGGGCGACGCGTGGTGGTCATGGGCCTGGGCGTGCAGCGCGGTGGCCTGGGCGTGGCGACGTTCATGCGCGAGCACGGCGCCGAGCTGGTGGTGACGGACCTTCGCTCGGAATCGCAGTTGGCGCCCAGCCTGGCCGCGCTTGGCACGACCGGCGTGCGCTATGTGCTTGGCCGGCACGAGGTTGAGGACTTTGAGCGCGCCGACATCGTGGTGCGCAATCCGGCCGTGCCGGCGGGCTCACGGTACCTGCAGGCCGCCCGCGAGGCCGGCGCGCATATCGAGATGGAGTTCACGCTGTTTCTGCGCTGGTGCCGGCAGGCGCGCGTGATCGGCGTCACGGGCACGCGCGGAAAGACGACCACGGCCACGGCGCTGCACGCCATGCTGGTCGCCGGCGGCGAACGGTCGGTCCTGGCCGGGAACATGCGCGTCTCGGCTCTTGCGCACTTACACGAGATCCAATCTGGATCGACGGTGGTGCTGGAACTTTCCAGCGCCCAGCTAGAAGGGCTGGCGGGCACGGGGCTGCGCACGCGCGGCGCCATTGTCACCAACCTGATGGCCGACCACCTGGATCGCTATGACGACATGCAGGCCTACGCCGAGGCCAAGCTGTCGCTGGTGGCCAACCAGCGCGCCGGCGACTGGGCCGTGATTCCCGCCGGGCGCGGTTGGCCGGATTGGTTCGCGGCGCGGGCCGGTGGAGCCGTGGTGCGCCCTGATCTCGCGCACGCACCGCCAGGATGGGAGAACGCGCCCATGGCGGGTCGTCACAACCGCGCCAACCTGGCGCTGGCGGCCGCGGCCGCCAGCCAGGCGGGGGTGGACGAGCGTGCGATCGAACGCGCCGTGCGCGGATTTGGCGGCGTTTCGGCTCGCCAGGAGTTGGTGGGGACTATTGACGGCGTGCGCGCGTACAACGACACCACGGCGACCACGCCGGAGGCCGCGCTGGCCGCCCTGGCCACGATCCCCGGGCCGTGGGTACTGATCGCGGGCGGGTCCGACAAGCGCCTTGACTTTGCGCCGCTGGCCGAGCGGCTGCGCGCAACCGACGGGTTACGCGCGGTGGTGCTGCTGCCGGGCAGCGGGACCGACCGGTTGCGCCCGCAGTTGACCGGCTGCCAAATCTCGGACGCGAACGACATGGCGGAGGCCGTGGACCAGGCGCTGGAGCTGGCGCTTCCGGGCGACGCGGTACTTCTCTCGCCGGCGTGCGCCTCGTTTGGACTCTTCAGCAACGAATTCGACCGCGGCGATCAGTTCGTAGCGCGCCTGCGGGAACGCGGTCTCCAACCCATCGCCGGGTCCAATCGCGCCTGACGGCCGCATAATGAGGCACACCGCAGTGCCAGCTGGTGCGCAACCAGCGGAGGCCCGCCAGTGCCCGTGCTGATCATTGCCGACGTTCACGGCAACCTGCCGGCGCTGGAGGCCGTGCTGGCCGACGCCGGACCAGTGGACGAGATCTGGTCGCTGGGAGACCTGGTGGGCTATGGGCCGCATCCCAACGAGGTCGTGCAGTTGCTGCGATCCCTGCCGTTTCGTTCGCTGGCGGGCAATCACGACTGGGGCTCCACCGGCCAGGCCGATCTCTCGGTCTTCAACGCCGACGCGCGCGCCGCCTGCCAATGGACGGGCGCGACGCTGGAGCGCGAGACCCGCGAGTACCTGACGGGGCTGGAGACGTCGTCGGTCTTCGGCTCGGTGCACGTGGCCCACGGCAGCCCGCGCGATCCGCTCTGGGAATACCTGACGAACGTGCGCCTGGCGGAAATCAATTTCGGCTACTTCGGCACGCAGGTTTGCCTTGTCGGTCACACGCATGTGCCGATCACGTTTCGCTGGCACGAGGGGGTCCACGGGGTGGGCGCCTTTTCCGCGTCCGTGCCCAATGACAAAGACGCCATCGATCCTGAGGCCGACCGCCTGATCTTCAATCCCGGGAGCGTGGGGCAGCCGCGGGACGGCGATCCGCGCGCGGCCTACGCGAAGTACGATCCGGCCACCGGCCGCTTCACGTTTCACCGGGTGGCGTATGACATCGCCGCCACCCAGGCCGCCATGCGGGGGGCGGGCCTGCCCGAGCGTCTTGCGTTTCGGCTGCAATACGGTTCGTAGGCGCTCGGGCCGCGGCGCGCGGCGGGGCTATACTTGAGACATGAACCGAGGGTCGACGCTGTGAGGGGGCGGCCGTCGGTTCGCGTGGCGTAATGCGCCCGGCCTGTGGGGCCGGGCGTTTTTGGTTTGAGCGCGGCCATGCCGCCAGGGAGGTCCCAGGGTGCAATCCAGCCTGATCAGCAAGGTGCAGAAGGCGCATCAATACGCCACCGAGCCGGAGCGCGTGCACGTTGAGTCGTTGCGCGTCCGGTTCGACGGCGACAACAGCAGTCACAACATTACCTACGCTGACGGAGTCTGGACCTGCGATTGCGAGTTCTTCCAGGGCTGGCGCACGTGCAGTCACACCATGGCGCTGCCCAAGCTGATGAGCGACATGGTGGAAGCGCCGGCCGCGCGGGGGTTCGCGACGGTCTGACCGGCCGCTAGCGCCGACGGCCACGGCAGAATGCGGGTGCCAGGCCGCTGGGCTTTTGGCAGGCGCGAAGCGCGCACCAGGAACACGTGGCTCGAAAGCGGCGTAGACGCCGGGCAGGTCCCAAGCCGATCCCGCCGGGCCAGCGCACGGTGGCCGTCAATCGCCGGGCGCGTCGCGACTATGAGGTGCTGGACACCCTGACGGCCGGGATCGAGTTGCGCGGCTCGGAGATCAAGAGCATCCGCAACGGCTCGGTCAGCCTGGCTCAGGGCTTTATCAGCGTGGAAGAGGGCGAGGCGTTTCTGCGTGACGTGCATATCGCGCGCTACAAGCCGGCGGCGCAGGCCAACCACGATCCCGACCGGCCGCGCCGCCTGCTGCTGCATCGAGCGGAGATCGACATGCTGGCAGGACACGTGAACGCCAAGGGGCGCACGGCCATCCCGCTGCGGCTGTTCCTGGCCCGCGGCTGGGCCAAGCTGGAAATTGGACTGGTGCGCGGGCTGCGACGGTACGATAATCGGGAGAAGATTCGAGCGCGCGAAGCGGCGCGGCAGATCGCCCGCTACGTTCGCTAAGGTCTTCACCTCGGGGATGACGGGTTTTGACAGAGCCCCGAAGTCCGATGCTGCAGGTCGAGCCTGCCAGGGAGCTCGTAAATCCCCCCGGCAACCAAGTAACTGGCGAAGAGCAGCAGCTCCCGCTCGCGGCTTAAGCCCCGCGACGTCCGGCCGGCCCGTCCCTAGCGGGGCGTTCCGGGCGCAAGGAAACTAGGGTGCGTCGGTCAAGGCGCCCGCGTAGACCGACCAAGACACGCGGGCTGGTCGTGCGCCGTTGCGGCCGGATAGTGACGCCACGGCGAGACCTTAAGCGTCCGGCTAAACCTGTAGATGCATCGGGGTGACCGGCTCTGGACGGGGCGTTCAACTCGCCCCCATCTCCACCAATGCAACGACGGGTCCGCAACGGGCCTCCGCCGCCCGTACAATCCGCGCACGCACGCGGCACTGAGGTGGTGGCGGCCGTCGATAGACACTTCACGAGCACGGGATTCCTCGTCCGTGACGGCAAGGTCCTGCTGGTCAACCACCGCAAGCTACGCATGTGGCTGCCCTTTGGCGGGCACATCGAGCCCAACGAGGACCCTGTCGAGGCCCTGCACCGTGAGGCGCGCGAGGAGACCGGGTTCGACATCGAAATCGTGGCCGAGCGACCGGAGATCCGCCAGCGGTGGCTTCACGTGCTGCCGGCGCCGGAGACCATCCTGCTGGAGGACATCGAGCCGGGCCACGTCCACATCGACTTGATCTATTTCGTCCGTCCGGTCGGCGGCGCGCAGCGGCTGGCGGAGTCCGAGCACAGCGAGATTCGCTGGTTCGACCGCCAGGCGCTGAAAGACCCGGCCATTACCGACGACGTGCGCCTGCTGGGCACCCGGGCGCTCGACCGCATGGAGCACGCCCGACCGCAGTCATCCGTACAATCCGCGCGCGAACGCAGCAGCCAGGTGGTGGCGGCCGTCTACAAACGATTCACCAGCTCGGGGTACCTGGTGCGTAATGGCAAGGTTCTGCTGTTCAAACACCGCAGATTCCGCATGTGGCTCCCCTTCGGCGGGCACATCGGGCTCAATGAAGACCCGGTCCAGGCCCTGGGGCGTGAGGCGCGCGAGGAGACCGGGTTCGAAATCGAGATCGTGGCGGAGCGTCCCGCAATTGACCAACAGGGAGTTCACGTTCTGCCCGCGCCGGAAACTCTCCTACTGCACGAAATCGGCGGCGGCCACGCGCTTGTCGACCTGGTCTACTTCGTCCGCGCGGTCGGCGGCGCGCAGCGGCTGGCGGAGTCCGAGCACAGCGAAATGCGCTGGTTTGACCGCGAGGCGCTTTGCGACCCCGGCATCCGAGACAACGTGCGTCTGTTCGGCACCCAGGCGATCAATCGCATGGAGGGCCTGAATGGCTCGTGAACCAGCCCCGCTGGACGCAAGCGGCCGGCGCTGGCGGCTGAGCACCGGCGTGGACCGCAATGCGCTCTACCTGCTGGCGGGCGGCGTCGCGTTGTTGGGGGTGTTTGCCCTCATGCGCGCCGTGGGCAACCCGGCGGATTCGCCGGGACGCTCCGTCAACCTGGCCACGGCGGTGGCCCTGTTTGCGGTGGTGCCGTTTATCGTGGCGATCTACCGGGCGGCGAGTGACGGCTTTGTGGAGTTGCGCGCGGACGATTTGTACCTGCGGGTGGGGTTCCTGGTGGATACGGCGATACCCTACGCCGACATTGACCTGGTGGGCGGGCCGATCCAGAGACCCCGTTCCAGCTACGGCGTGTCACCGTCCTACAGACGGCGTGAGTTCAGCCTGGGGCGCCTGGAGCGGGCGGTGGAAGTCGCCCTGCGACACCGCATACGCATGGGGACCCCCTGGTTGTTTCCCTTCCTGCGGGTGGACCGCGTCTGGCTGGGCGTGGCCGAGCCCGAGCAACTGATTGCCGAATTACGGTCGCGAATGTGAGAGGCCGCAGCATGAGTCGAACCACAAGCCTGGGGATCGCCGTTGCGCTGAGCGCAATGCTGCTGGCGGCCGGCGCGGTGCTTGCGGTGACCGATGCGCAGGTCGCGCGCGGCGCGACCGTGTTTGAGCAGTCATGCGCCACCTGTCACGGATCAAGCGGCAACGATGGGTTTGCCACGCCGCTCAAGGGACCCGGCACGTTGGTGCGGTTCTCCTCCACGCGCGAGTTGTACGACTACACCAGCGCCACCATGCCGCTGGCCGCCGAGGGGTCGTTGACGGAGCGGCAGTACCTGGACGTCGTTGCCTGGATGCTGGCGCAGCGCGGCCAGGCCTCCGGCATCGTCGAACTGAGCCTGGCGACGCTCGACAGCACGCCGTTGCACGGCGGCGCCGCAACCACGCCAACTGCGGCGCCATCACCGGTAGCTGCGCCAACCGCCGCGCCCGCACCGGCGGCTACGCCAACCGCGGCGCCTGCGTCCACGGCTCCGCCCACCACGACGGCGGCGCCGCAGCAGTGGCCGACGACCTGCGTTGATCTGAATGACATCGTTGAGGCGCATCTGGGCAACGATGACAACGTGGGCATCTATCAACGGGTTTTTGGCGACCAGGCCGAGCAGGGCTGCCAGAACGACCACCGGGACGACGTGCGCGCGGTGTTTAGCTGGGCCTTCGATCAAACGGCACAGTCCGCGGATCCAGCAATGCAGGACCTGGCGTGGCCGACCGATTGCGTGGATCTGAACGACATCGTGGAGAACCACCTGGGCAATGAAGGCAACGTGGGTATCTACCAGCGCACGTTCGACGCGCAGGCCGAGACCGCCTGCCGGAACGACCATCGCGAGGATGTGCGCGGAGTCTTCGGCTGGGCGTTTGGCGACGCGACTTCCAGCGCGGTCGGGCTGCCGCCGTCCACGGACGAAATCGTCGCGCCCTACTAGGGCTGCTTGTGAGTCAGACCTGCACGCCCGAACGCATTGATCGCGACGGATAGTTGTGAGCCCGGCGGCCGCTGCCAGCAGTGACGCGCTCCGCCTGCTGTGCGTCGGCAGCACGGTCGTCGACGTCAGCATCCAGGGCCTGCAGCGGTTTCCCGTGCCGGACGTCGAGTTCACGCAGATCAGCGACGTGACCCACGAGCAGCCCGCGCGCCTGCTGCTGGGCGGCACGGCCGCCAACACGGCCATGGTCTACGCGGGGCTGACCGGCGGCTGCCACCTGGGCGGCGTGATTGGGGCCGATCCGTTCGGCGACTTCCTGGCCGCCGGCCTCGCCGCTCACGGGGTCAACGTCCTGGGTGAACGTGCCGGCAGCACGGCCACGCACACCATCGCGCTGGGCGTGGACGGCCGCCGGCAGGCCTACTGGTATCCCGGACCGCCGCTGGACCCTGCGCCGCTACTGGCTGCCTGGCCGCCGGGGCATGTGTACCTGTCCGGGATCAACCTGTGCTTCCGGCGTCCGCTCACGGCCGCAGCTTGCGCCTTCGGAAGGGCGGCGCGTACGGCCGGCGCGAAAGCGGTCCTCGATATCGGCCAGGGCGGGACCGGTGCGCTGGACTTCGATGAAATCACGGCCATCGCCACCGAGATGGACCTGCTGATTGGCAGCCGCGCCGAATTCGCCGCGGCGCTGGGGTGCGGCTACGCGGAAGGACGCGACCGGCTGCGCGAACGTTTCCAGGGTCCGGTGGTGGTCAAGCAGGGCGCGGGCGGCAGCCTGCTGGATCCGGGTCCGGGCGAGGCGCTGCGACACGTCCCCGGATTCGAGGTGGACGCCATCAACCCCATCGGCGCCGGGGATTCCTTTGCCGGCGGTCTGCTGAGCGCGTGGCTGGGGGGCGCGGACCTGGAATCAGCCTGCCGCCGGGGCAACGCCGCCGGGGCTGTCTCGGTAAGATCACCCGGCGGCCCGCAGGACGTCACCAAGGCAGCCGTGGATCGGCTGGCGCGGGAAGGCTAGGAACGCTATGGCGATGGCCCTGGAACTCACGACCTATGACACCGTGGCGGAACTGGCCGAAGCCGTTCGCCGCGATGGGTTCGCCTTCATGCCCGGCGTGCTAAGCGCCGACGAAGTTGCGCAGATGCGTGACTTGATCGAGGCGATCGAACCGAATCCCCGCGCCAACGACCGTCGCCACCTGCGCCCGCGCGCTCCGGACGGCTCCGATAGCGAGGGCTTTTTCTACGAAGTCCACACCAAGCTGCTGTTCAACCGCAACGCCTGGTTCCTGCAGTACCTGGACCGGGCGCCGGTGGCGGATGTGGCCGACGCGGTGATGGGCGACGACTGCCACAGCATCGGCATGACGGGCTGGATTACCGGTCCCGGCCGGGTGGATCAGAATTTCCATTCCGACTACCAGCCAATCGAGCTACCCACCGAGGTGATGGCCGACCCGCGCGTGGAGATCCCGGTCTTCACCGCCACCGCCCACTACTACCTGAGCGACCTGGATGACGCCCTGGGGCCGACCCAGTTCATCCCCGGCAGCCACCGCGCCGGGCGACCGCCGGGCGAGGGCGAAACCAGCTTTCAAGGGGTGGACGGGCAGAACATCCTCTGCAAGGCGGGCGACGTGGTGCTGTTCCGCTCGGATGTCTGGCACCGGGGGACCGCCAACACCAGTTCCAGGACCCGCTACCTGCTGCAGGTCCACTACGGCCGCCGCATGGTGGTGCAGAAGTTCCCGCCATACCTGGACTTCCACTTCGACCCGGACATCCTGGCGCAGGCCACCCCGCGGCAGCGGCGCTACCTGGGCGAGCATCCGTTCTCGAACTACGACTAGGGGCTGCGTCTATCTGAGCGGATCCGGCGGCGGCTGCCACGGTAAACGCCCTGAACAGGAGGGTGGAGACGATGCCCGGCCTTGAGTTGATCGCTTACGAGACCGTGGAGGAGTTGGCCGAGGCCGTGCGGCGCGACGGCTTTGCCTACATGCCGGGCATCTTGAGCGCGGCCGAGGTCGCTGAGCTACGGCGCCGGATCGACGGCGTCGAGCCCGATCCGCGCACGAATGACCGGCGGGAACAGAGCCAGCGACGCGGCATCGATCCGTCCAGCGGGGAGGCAACGACCTTCTATCAACAGGTCGTCAACATGCTGTTCAACCGCTCCGCCTACTTCCTGCAGTTCCTGGACCGTGCGCCGGTTGCCCAGGTGGCCGACGCGGTGATGGGCAAGGACTGCCACTGCATCAGCATGACGGGCTGGGTGACGGGGCCCGGGCGGCTGGATCAGGATTTTCACTCGGACTACCAGCCCATCGAGCTCCCGAGCGACGTGATGGCCGACCCGCGGGTGGAGATCCCGGTGTTCACGGCCACGGCCCACTACTACCTGGACGACCTGGACGACGCGCTGGGCCCGACCAACTTCATTCCGGGCAGCCACCGCGCCGGACGCAAGCCGCATGAGGGCGAGACCAGCTGGCAAGGGGTGGAGGGGCAGAACATCCTCTGCAACGCGGGCGACGTGGTGCTATTCAGGTCGGATGTCTGGCATCGCGGCACGGCCAACACCAGCTCACGAATCCGCTACCTGCTCCAGGTCCACTACGGCCGGCGAATGGTGGTGCAGAAGTTCCCGCCGTACCTCGACTTCCGTTTCGACCCGGACATCCTGGCGCGGGCCACCCCACGGCAGCGGCGCTACCTGGGCGAGCACCCGTTCTCCAACTACGGCTAAGGCGGACGCCTAGCGCGGGCGGCGCTTGCGGGCCGGCATTCTTTTCTTGCGCGAGTTCGGGGCTGGCGTGGCCGAGATGTACCAATGGCGCGCCAGCCGTCCGGAGCGGTCCAGGTCCATCAGGCCAATGAGCTCGCGCAGCACCAGCGCACCGCGCATGGCCTTGGAGATATCGGCGCCGGTGAGGCTACGGTCGGGCCCGTCCGTGCGGCCGAAGTCGGCCAGCGTACCCATGATGGCCGCGCCGCCGGGACGCACGACCCGCTGCAGTTCCTCCATCAGGTGATGTACGCGCGCGTCGCTGCCGACACCCAGAACCTGCACCAGCCCAAAGCTGTAGGCGGCGTCGGCGGCCCCCTGCGCCAGCGGCAGGCGCGTGGCGTCCGCCCGCACGCGCAGCACGTTGGCGCGTGTGGTGACCTTCGCGAGTGAATCGGCGTCGACGTCGATGGCCACGACCCGTACGTCCGGTAAATCGGCCAGCGCATCGGTTTCGTGCCCCGTGCCGCAGCCGAGGTCCAGAACGATTCGCGGCTCCAGGGCGCGGATAACCGCCTGGCCGCGGCTGAACACCGAGATGGCTTTCATGGCCTAGCGCCGGGCCAGCCAGGCGCTGGCGCCGTAGCGGGTGTGGACGAGTACATCGCGGCGCTCTCGTTCCGAGTCGTTGAGTTCACCCGGCGTCAAGGCGACGCCCAACGCTTCAGCGAAACCCGTGGCCAGCACCTCAATCAGCGCGCCCACCGTTGGGGCCGGCGACAGGAGATCCCGCAGCCCGTGGAGCGTGTCGGGGCGCGGCAGCCGCAGCAGGTCGTAGATACGCGGATCGTGCGCGAAGGGGATGCTCCCGTGTTGCAACAAGGCGCCGCCCAGCCGGGTTTGCGCGCTGCCCATGAGCTTAACCCCCTGCGCCGACAGTTCGTGGGTGCTGGGCGAGGCGAAGCAAAGCAAACCTTCAGCGTCGGAGGCGGCCGGTTGCCAGTCACCCTGGCGCGCTTCCAGCCCCAGGGCGGCGAAGCCGCGTTCGAACCCTGCGCTCAAGCGCTCGTACGACCGCAGCACGCCGCCCGCGGCCAGCGCGTGCGTTCGCGACAGCATGACGGCGTAGGTCAACTCGTCGTTGTGCAGGATGGCCTGCCCGCCGGTGGGCCGGCGGACCAGGTCAATGCCGTCTTGGCGCGCCAGGTTGGTGTCCACGGCCACCAGCGGCTGGCCGTAGCCCAGGCTCAGGGCGGCGGGGCGCCACGTGTAGAAGCGCAGCGTGGGCGGGGAGGCGCCGTCGCGGACGTGGTCGGCCACGGCCTGATCGGTGGCGAGATTTCGCGCTCCGCCGCCGGCCGGCGAAACCAGCAGCCGCCAGGATTCCATGCCAGGCAGCTTATTAGAATGCGCGTCCAGTTCAGCCCCCGTAGCTCAGTGGATAGAGCGCCGGCCTCCGGAGCCGGGAGCGCGCGTTCGAATCGCGCCGGGGGTACCCGACGGTAGGTCTGACAGCGATCCGGTGGCGACCGTGCTAATCAGAGGCGGCTAGGCGACCGGGGGTAGGACATGCATCGCATAGAAGCGCGGTTTAGGGAGTCGTTCAGCTATTGGCGCATTGAACTGCCGCGCGAAGATGTGGAGAACAGGCGGCGCGGCAAGATCGTGGAGGCCGGCTGGACGATCTGGTACCTGTTCGGCTCAGACGACAGCGGCGAGTACCTGGACTACTACTCCTCGCACCGGATGACCAACGACAGCCACGTGCGGATCCATGAGGACGGGCGGGTGGAATCGCTGGAGAGCCTGGACGGGATGCGCCGCACGTCAGCTGATCCCGACGAGAACGCGCGGCTGGAAAACGAGTTCTGGGAGCACAACGAGCGGGTGTCGCGGCTCCTGGAAGAAAAGGGATTCGGACTGCAGGGGGACGAGCACGGCTCCGCGATCGTCAACCGGGGACTTCTCCAATCACGAGAATCGAATCGCCGGCTCCGCCGGCTTGACGAGAAAGACGCCGGCTGACGCTGGGCCGTACAGCCTCGGCAGACGGTCGCTAGCCCGCCTCGCGGCGAAGCATGGCGTCCAGCAGCAGCAGGATCACGCCGGCGCCGATTGCCAGGTCGGCCAGGTTCAGGTAGCCCACGAACGGGGTGATGTTCAGGTAGTCGAACACCGCGCCAATGCGGAACCGGTCGATCAGGTTGCCGAAGCCCCCACCCAGCAGCAGCGCGAAGCCGCCGATGGTCGTCCAGCGTTCCGGCGGTCGCAGCAGGGCGTACCCGGCGAATCCAACGCCAATGATCAGCGTGGCCGCGATGACCGCCTGCGGGAAGTCCGAGAGCAGCCCGAAGTTGACGCCCGGGTTGTAGACGCGCTGGAAATCGAAGAGCGGCCCGATCGTCGTGCCCCAGGGCGGGAGGACGTTATCGACGAGGAGCTTTACGGCCTGGTCCAGTGCCATAACCACTGCAGCCAGGCCGAACGTTAGAACGCGCCGTATGGCTGGCGACATGCCGTTGCCTGGCGACGTCAGGCCGGGGGGCGGAGCGTCCAGGTCCGTCACGCCAACTCCGCCGCCAGCCGGGCTTGCACCTGCTCGCCGGTCAGCCAGCGCTGGCACCAGAAAGCCAGCGCACGCCAGGGACCGAAGCGCGCGTACTTGCGGGCAAGTTTCCGAGGGTCGGCGGCCGCCTCGCCAAACGTTCGGACGGCGAATGCCCGCGTGCTGCTATCCAGGGTCAGGAAGTCGTAGGAGCCGAGCAGCATGGCCAGGTAGCCGGCCGTGACCGGGCCGATGCCCGGCAACGCTTCCAATGCGGCCAGGCGCTCGGCCGAGGGGGCATTGGGATGATCAGGAATCGACAGATCGATCGTGCCGTCGGCCACGCCCTCGGCCAGCTTGAGCATGGAGCGCGCCCGATATCCCGCGCCGGCCTCCTTCAACAGGAAGTCGGATCCGGCCTCCAGGACTTCGGTCGGTGTCGGAAACGCGCGCGTGCCTGTGCCATCCGCTCTTGGCCCCAGCATCGTCAGCGCCGCCACCATGCGCTTGGTCCGTTCCCAGGTGACGTTGGTGGTGCAGATGCCTTTCATCACGTCTTCCCAGAGGTCCGGACTGCGCAGCAGACGCCCCGCGCCAGCCTCCGCGACCGGCCGCAAGGTGCGTGAGCGGCGGCAGCGGGCGTGGAAGTCTGTCAGGTCCTCGTCCAGGCGCAGCATGCGACGGGCGCGGGCGGAAAGGTTTCGAGCATCCGCGGCGGACGGTGAGGGCGACGCTTCCAGTTCGACCCCACGCCGCCCGTCCTCGAAGTCGGGCGCGGGCCGCAGGCGCACCGTGTACACGGCCCCCGAGGGCAGCCGGTCCACTCGTTCCAGCGTCTGGGACTCCGGCAGCCAGCGGAACGGCGCCAGCGCGTACCAGCCATGCAGGAGCGCCGCCGTCCACAGGCTGAACGGGGGATCGACCGCCAGGCGCAGCGCTGGCGCGGCGCCAACGGCCACCGGCTAGCGCTCGATGATCTCAATCGTGAAGATGCGGACCTCTTCGAGCGGCTGCGAGCGCTCACCGCTGGGCTTGGCGGTCACCGGCACGCTTTCCAGCGCTTTCAGCGCCGGTTCGCCGTCCGACATCTGCCCGAAGAGCGAGTAGTCGGGGCTCAGCCGTCCCTGGTCCGTGAGGTTGTCGAACACGATGAAGAACTGCGAGCCGTTGGTGCCCGGTCCGGCATTGGCCATCGCCAGCGATCCGCGGATGTACGGCCCGCTGGGCGTCTCGATGTCGTACTTGTAGCCGGGGCCGCCGCCGCCGGTGCCGGTGGGGTCGCCGCTCTGCCCCATGAAGCCGGGGATGATGCGGTGGAAGATCACGCCGTCGAAGTACCCCTCGCGGGCCAGGAAGACAAAGCTGTTGACCGCCAGCGGCGATTCGTCGGCCAGCAACTCAAACGACATGTCGCCGAGGTTGGTCTTGATGACGGCCGTGTAGCTCTTGCCGGCCTCGATGACCGTGCCCGGATGAGACGAATACTGTTTCACACCACCCTCCGCAGGTTCCGAAGTCTCGGCGGCGGGTTCGGCTTCACCGCACGCCGCCAGCGCGATGAGCAGCAGTCCAATTGCCAGGAGCCGTCGCATACGAACACCCTCGGGAGCCGTTGCCGGGCATTGTAGGCGGCGGTAATCCGTCTTGGCGCCGGCGTCTCGGCGCGGTCCTCCACCCACGGTTCCCTGTCGGCGGCTTGGGAATTGTCCCAGGACCGCGCTCCTGGTTCCTTCCGCATGTCACTCCGGCGCCAGCGCGAAGGACCGAACGAGCGTATGGCTGTTCGACAGAGCCATTGAGCCGCTGAGACCCGCCGCTCGCGGTCAGGGTAACGGGATATCAAACTGATTGTCATGGTGTTCGAATTGGATATCCTCCAGAAGTCCAAGGTTAAACCCGAAGTAATAGTCCAGCATGGATCGAAAGTGGTTTACCGAGCTTATGGATGGATACAGCACAGAGTTTCCTCCGTCTGGAAAGTGAAAGGCGGCCAGAACCGCGTGCTTGTCCGTCTCGTAGTGAGAGTGATCCGATGCAATGACGATGATCGGTTTTTCGCTGCGACTTTCCAGGATACGATCGACCGTCCTTAGCAATAGTGAATTTGTGAATATCAGCTGACCGATGTACGCATCCGGCACCGTGGGGTCGTGGTCGTCGCTGAACTGATCTCGCTTGCGATGGCTAATGAGCATATTCCCGTGGCGATCAAAGGTCGCCGGCGTGTGAGGCTTAAGAATGTGGGCAAATACAAATGTTGGTCCGGGCGCGTGCGGCGCCTGGGCAAGAAACTCGAACATCTGGAGCACTCGTTCAGGTGCCCACGATTCGTACGGGCTGTCATCACTCGGGCGGAACCGATGGCCGGTCAGCGGGCGCAGGGCCGTGGTGTCAATGAGGGACTGCAGAAAGCTGTTGTGGCGAACTCCTTCACTTTGCGTGGCCCGGAGAGTCGGCGAGTGTCTGACCTCCTCGCCGGCGCCAGAAACGACCACGCCGGCGGGCGTGAACCTGACGGAGATGTCCGCCGTCGGCGCACGATCGCTTACCACGTTGCCCGACTCGAGATGGACGTAGGTGTAGCCAAGTGATTGGAGCGTCGCCGCCAGCGCGCTGTTCTGAATCAATTCGATTCCGTCGCTCTTGGTTTTCCCGGTGGTCGGCGGAAGGTTGTGGAGATAGTCGAGATTGAGACTCGAGGCCAAAGACTGGATCGTGTTTCGATAATTGCTGGTGGCCTCTCTGGCAACGTAAAACCCGCGCGTTTCGAGTTCATCCAGGAAGGGCGAATTGTCAAACTCGCCAAGCCTGTCATGGCGTCCGTAGGCGTCGAGAATGATGTAGTAAATATCAGGTCGATTGCTATTGACGCCAGAATCCGTCGGCGAAAACTGTTGGGGCGCTTGGACGGATATGTCGGCTGTCGTGCCCGCAAGGGAAGTCACCTGGAACAGAAGAAGGACGCCTGAGGTGACGTTGAGAAACGGCGTTAGTCGAGAGGCCTGGTTCCGGCATCGAAGAGCCAGCCACACGGCGGCGACTGCCAGGACGGCGGCACTGGGAAAGAGGACGCGGTCATCGAATCGGCCGTCCAGCGCAAGGTCCACATGCCCGTACCCAAAGACAACGATGGTGACGGCCGTCATGGCCGTGGCAGCCTGACGCCAGTTGCGGATGACCAGCCACAGCCCGACCACGCCCACCGTCACGGCAAGCAGCACGCCGCCGGCTGGAACGAGCGCCTGGCGGACGGTGAAGTGCAGGGGATTGCCGGCGAGAAAGTGGAGGACGGGGATCAGCGCGACCGGCCAGGGGTGCCAGGGCGCTGAGAGCACGCCAAGGCGTCTGCGGACCCGTTGGTCAGCGGAGGCGTGATCCGGTGGTCCGGCGAGCCGTCGCGTCACTCGCGCCGTGCGACGCGCCAGGCGTGTCGCGGCCTTGGCGGAAGCCCGAAAGCCAACCTTGGTCGCCACGCCCGGATACGCCACCGCGGTCAGTCCGCTCAGAACCAGGGCCAGCGCCAGGGTGTTGCGGGCGTGCGGCTGGCCGTGCAACGCGGCGCGCAGGCCGCTGGTGGTCACGTAGTGCCCAAAAGCCAGCGGTCCGCGGCCGGCGTCGGCCACGCCGTTCAGCGCCAGGTTGGCATAGGTGGGTTGAGCGAGCGTGAGGCCGTACACCACGTACCGGCCTTCCCACGGCGCCGCTTCCAGTTGCAGGAGCAGTCGTTGTCCTTCGGGCACGGCATAGCTGGGAAACGTCAGGGTGCGAGCCACCGGCGTATAGGCGGGGGTGGTGAGCACGCGGGTCTGCCGCACCACGGCCTTGGTGGAGGCATCGACCAGCGAAGCGAGGAGCGTGAGTTCGCCGCCGTCGGGGTCAGACGAGACCCAAATGTCGAACCGGCCAATCGTTCCGTGGGGCATGCCAACGTCTTGCTGCACCGCCCATCCGGGCCAGGCGATCAGGACATCGTCGTTGGGTTCGCCGCTGGAAGCCGTGGGATAGGTGAGTTGGGGCGCCAGGCTGGCCCAGAGCCAGATGGCGCCTGCCGCGAAGGCCAGCCAGAGAACTCGCCCCACGGGTCAGGCGCCGCGCGCCCGGGGTCGTACGGCTGGCGGCATTACCCGCACCTAGGACTCGGCGCCCGACCAGCGGTCGACCCGGCTGAGGCTTCGTTGGTAGATGAGGTACTCGGCCCGGCTCATGCGGGGGTGGAAGGTGCCCAGCACGCGCCGGGCTGATAGGCCAGGAACAGTTCGGCCGAGTCGTGATCGTTGACCAGCGACAGGTAGCCCGGCAGCGTGATGATCTCCACCTCCGCGCCCAGCGCTAGCGCCCCGTGTTGTTTGCAGGTGAGGGAATCACTATATCAGGCTGATCGTCATGGTGTTCGAATTGGATATCCTCTAGTAGACCGAAGTTAAACCCAAAGTAAAAGTCCAGGATGGATCGGAAGTAGTTCACGGAACTAATGGACGGATAGAGCACAGAGTTGCCACCCTCAGGAAAGTGAAATGCCGCCAGAATAGCGTGCCGGTCCGACCCGTAGTGGGCGTGATCAGAGGCAAGCACGATGATTGGTTTGTGGCTGCGGTTTTCCAGGATGCGATCGACGGTCCGTAGCACCAGGGAGTTTATGAATATTAGCTGACCGATGTACGCATCCGGCACCGTGGGGTCATGGTCGTCGCTGAACTGGTCCTGCTCCCGATGACTGATCCGCATATTCCCGTGGCGGTCGAGATTTGTCGGAGGGTGAGGCTTTACGATGTGGGCAAAGACAAACGCTGGCCCGGACGTTGGGGGCGTCGCGGACAGAAACTCGAACATATGAATTGCCCGTTCGGGCGACCACCAATCGTACGGGCTGTCATCCCGGGGGCGGAACCGGTGGCCGGTCAAGGGACGCAGGGCCGTGGTGTCAATGAGGGACCGCAGAAAGCTGTTGTGACGAACCCCTTCACTCTGGGTGGCCCGCACAACAGGCGACAGTGTCGCTGCTTCGTCGGCGCGCGAGACGACCACGCCGGCCGGCGTGAACGTGGCGAAGATGTCTGCGGTCGGCGCTTGATTACTGATCACGTTGCCCGACTCGAGATGGACGTAGGTGTAGCCAAGTGATTGGAGCGTCGCGGCCAGCGCGTTGTTCTGGATCAGTTCGATCCCGTCGCTTCTGGTCTTGTCGCCGGTCGGTGGAAGGTCGTGGTAATAGGCGAGATTGAGACTCGAGGCCAGGGACTGGATCGTGCTTCGATAGTTGCTGGTGGCCTCTCTGGCAACGTAAAACCCGCGCGTTTCGAGTTCATCCAGGAAGGGCGAATTGTCAAACTCGCCAAGCCTGTCATGGCGTCCGTAGGCGTCGAGAACGATGTAGTAGATATCAGGACGGTCGCTATGCGCATCTGTGGGGGACGAAAACAGTTGCGGCGTGCGGACGGAAACACCCCAGGCCGTCCCGGCGAGGGAAACAATCTGAAACAGAAGGAGCACGCCCGCAGTGACGTTGAGAAACGGCGTCAACTGCGATGCGGGGCCCCGGTTTCGAACGGCGAGCCACACGGCGGCGGTGGCCAGGACGGCGGCAGTCGGAAAAAGGACACGGTCGTCAAGTCGGAGGTGCAGCGCAAGGTCCACGTGCCCGTACGCAAAGACAACGATGGTGACGGCCGTCATGGCCGCGGCGGCCTGACGCCAGTTGCGGATGACCAGCCACAGCCCGACCACGCCCACCGTCACGGCAAGCAGGACGCCGCCGGCTGGAACGAGCGCCTGGCGGACGGTGAAGTGCAGGGGATTGCCGGCGAGAAAGTGGAGGACGGGGATCAGCGCGACCGGCCAGGGGTGCCAGGGCGCTGAGAGCACGCCAAGGCGTCTCCGGGCCGGGCGGTCAGCGGAGGCGTGGTTCGGTGGTCCAGCGAGCCGTTGTTTCAGGAGCGCCGCGCGCCGGGTGAGGCGAGTCGCTGAACGAGCGGCGCTCCGCAGGCCGATCCGCGCGGCCACGCCCGGATACGTCAACGCCGTCAGTCCGCTCAGGACCAGCGCCAGCGCCAGGGCGTTGCGAGCGTCCGGCTGGCCGTGCAACGCGGCCCGCAGGCCGCTGGAGGTTACGTAATGCCCAAAAGCCAGCGGCCCTGCACCGGCGTCCGCCACGCCGTTCAGCGCCAGGTTGGCATAGGTGGGTTGAGCGAGCGTGAGGCCGTACACCACGTACCGGCCTTCCCACGGCGCCGCTTCCAGTTGCAGGAGCAGCCGTTGCCCTTCGGGCACGGCATAGCTGGGAAACGTCAGGGTGCGAGCCACCGGCGTATAGGCGGGAGTGATGAGCACGCGGGTCTGGCGCACCACGTCCTTCGTGAAGGCGTCCACAAGTGAGGCCAGCAGCGTGAGCTCGCCGCCATCGGGGTCAGTCGAAACCCATATATCGAACCGGCCAATGGTTCCGCGCAGCTCGCCAAGCTCTTGCTGCACCGCCCATCCGGGCCAGGCGATCAGCACATGGCCTGCGGGGTCACCGCTGGAAGCCGTGGGATAGGTGAGTTGGGGCGCCAGGCTGGCCCAGAGCCAGATGGCGCCTGCCGCGAAGGCCAGCCAGAGAACTTGTGCCACGGGTCAGGCGCCGCGCGCCCGGGGGCGTACGGCTGGCGGCAGTACCCGCACCTACGAATCGGCGCCGGACCAGCGATCGACCTTACTCAGGCTCCGCTGGTATGCAAGGTACTCGTCCCGGCTCATGCGGGGGTGGAAGTTGTCCAGTACGCGCCGGGCTTCCTGCGCGCCGTTGCCCAGGAGGTCGGCGGCCATCCAGGCGAGGGCCTTGGCCGGTTCCAGGTAGGCCATCTGGGGGTCCTCGATAGCCCAGTCGACCGCGTGGTTGCTGCCGCGGGCGCCGGCCATGGAGGGGTGCAGCGCCGGCATGATGTGCGAGACGTCGCCCATGTCGGTGGAGCCGGTGCGGTGCCCCTGCCGCCGCGCCTGGGGCTCGCCATGCACGACACGCTGGTTGGCCAGGAACAGTTCGGCCAGGTCCTGGTCGTTGATCAGCGGCAGGTAACCGGGCAGCGTGATGATCTCCACCTCGGCGCCCAGCGCCATTGCGCCAGCCTTGAGCGCGCGGTCCACCTTGGCGGCCGCGGCATCGATGGCGTCGGTGGTCTTGCCGCGCACGTAGGTTTCCAGGGTCACGTCGGACGGGATCACGTTCACCAGGTCGCCGCCGCGGGTGACGATGGGATGGACGCGGATCGCGTCGTCGTCGCGGAAGGTCTCGCGCACGGCGTTGATCGCCGCCAGGCCGATGTGGGCGGCGTAGAGGGCGTTGACGCCCAGGTGGGGCGCGCCGCCGGCGTGGGCGGCCTTGCCGATGTAACGGATTTGCTTGACCACGCAGCCGTTGTTGGAGGCGGTGACGGAGGCCATGCCGTTCTCGTCGGGCCGCGAGTGGGTGTGGATCATCATGGCCAGGTCCACATCGTCGAACTCGCCGCGCGCGATCAACTCGGGCTTGCCGCCCAGGAACTCAAGCTCGCCTTCCTGGACCAGGCCGTGGCGGTACTCGACCTCCACGTACTCCTCGGCCGGCACGGCAAAGAGCACGATTGAGCCGCAGAGGTCCCGCAGGATGGTGGGGTCACTGAGCGCGGCCGCCGCGCCCATCAGCCCGGCGATCTGCGCGTTGTGCCCGCAGGCGTGGGCGGCGTGCGTGTCCGGGTTCTCCATTGGGTGCCCGGCCACCACCAGCGCGTCCAGTTCGCCGATCAGCGCCAGTGTGGGACCCGGCCGCCCCGTGTCGATCTTCGCCTTGACGCCGGTTCGGGCCAGGCCCGCGCGGTAGTCCAACTCCAACTCATCGAACTTGCGCTGCACCAGCGCCGCGGTCTCGAACTCTTTGAAGCCCAGTTCCGGGTTGCGCATGATCGTTTCGCCGACGTCGACGATGTCGTCGCGGTGCGACTCCACCACGGCGGCGATGCGCTCTTTCAAATCGGCGCTGGCGGACATACCCGTGGCCCTTCGGATTCTGGTGTGGGCAGTCTGCCACGGGCGTGGAGAAACCGGGCCGCCAGAACATCGTGCTGCATGGAAGCCTCCTTGTGTTCGGTTTTCGTACGGTATCCTGACGTCCCGTACTCCCCAGGGTGTTCCGCTGGCTCTTTCCGACACCGAGCGTCCCGCCGCGTTGCGGGTGGCCGTGCATGAAATCGAACAGCGCTGGGGGTTGCATGCCGCGGGCCGGTTGTTTGGGGTTAGTCCGCAGGAGGCCGGGTTTTCCACCGGCATCGGGGCGCTGGATGAGGCCACCGGGTTCGAGGGGATTCCCAGGGGGCGCCTGAGCGAACTGACCGGGCCAGCGGGCAGCGGGGCGTTGACGCTGGGATGGCGGGCGCTGGCCGCCGCGCTGGATGGCGGCGGGTTGGCGGCCTACGTGGACCTGCCCGGCACGTTCGCGCCTACGGCGGGCGTGGGGCTGGGCCTGGATATGTCGCGGCTGGTGGTGGTGCGGCCGCCGGATGCCGAGGCCGCGCTCCAAGCGGCCGCGACGTTGCTGCGGAGCAATGCCTTCGAGGCGGTGCTGCTGGACCTGGAGTCGGCCCGGCCGCGCGGCAACCGGTGGTCGCAACTGGCCGATCTGGCGGGGCGGGGATCGGCCGGGCTGGTGGTGGTGACGGCGACAGGGAGTTCGCGGGTTACCGGGTTGCCGTACCTCGCCTCGCTGCGCCTGGGGGTGGCCTGCCGGGGCTGGCGCTGGCAGCGCAGTCGCCTGACCCGGATACCGATGGGGCTGACGCTGGAGGTCCGGGTGCTGAAGTCCCGCAGCGACACGGGCGCGCAGTACCTGGTGATCGATTGTCCGTTTACGAGGAGGTCCGGTGGACCGCAAGACGTTGTGCCTGTGGATTCCGCGCTTTCGAACCACAGTGGAGGCGCAGACGCAGCCGTCGTGGTCGGCGCAGCCGCTGGCGATCTACGCGCGGCAAGCTAACCAGCGGCGGCTGATCGAGGTTTCCGAGGCCGCCCACGCCGCGGGACTGCGGCCAGGGATGGCGGTCAAGGAAGCGGCGCAGCGCTGCCCGCAGGGCGTCTACGTGCCCGACGATCCGCCGCGTTACGCCCAGGCGTTCGAGGCGGTCCTGGACGTGCTGGACCGGTTTTCGCCCGTGGTGGAGGACGCCGGGGTG
>JAJEDE010000018.1 GCA_022821645.1 Chloroflexota bacterium | reverse complement strand
CAGGTGCGCGCCGCGCTCTACATGGCCGCCCTGACGGCCGCCCGCCGCAACCCCCACCTCCAGGCCTTCTACCAGCGCCTCATCACCGCCGGCAAGCCGGCCAAAGTCGCCCTCGTCGCCTGCATGCGCAAGCTCCTGGTGCTCTGCAACGCCCTCTGTCGCGACCACACCATGTGGGATCCCACCGTGGCCTAACCCTTGACCCCCAACACAGGTGCTCTCCCCTCTCCACTCTCCCCTTCCTCCTCCCGTGCTAACGTCCCTCGCCGCCACTCCCTCCCCCAGCCATGCCCACCCAACGCCCCCACGTCCCCGCCGACCACGTCATCTACGCCTTCGACCCCACCACGCCTCCCATCGCCCACGTCGACCCGCCCGCCCACCTCACCGTCGAAGCCCGCGACGCCTACGACCGCGGCTGCAACGACCTCGACATCCACGCCTACCTCGCCCAGCGCGTTCCCGGCCGCATGAACCCCGCCACCGGCCCCATCGCCATTCGCGGCGCCCAGCCCGGCGACACCCTCCACGTCCACATCCAGGCCGTGCGTTTGGGCCCCCGCGGCTACGTCGCCACCACCCCCGGCACCGGCCTACTTGGGAACGACCCCGTACCCCCCTCCATCCAGCCCTTCGATGTCCAGGACCAGACCGTCACCGTCGCCGGTGTGCCGTTACCCGTCCGCCCCATGGTCGGAACCCTCGGCGTCGCCCCCGCTGCCGGCGCAATCGAAGCCCTCAGCCTCGGCATCCACGGCGGCAACCTCGACTTCAACGACATCACCGCCGGAACCACCGTCCATCTCCCCGTCTGGGCGCCCGATGCCTTGTTCGCCATCGGCGACGTCCACGCCACCATGGGCGACGGCGAAGCCCACTCCGGCGTCAACATCGACGCCGAAATCGACCTCCACCTTTCCCTCACCCCCGCCCAACACCTCCAGTGGCCCTGGTTCGAAACCCCAACCCACGTCATGACCGTCGGCGTCCACCAGGACCTCACCCAGGCCCTCCGCATCGCCCAGCACGCCATGGAAACCCGCCTCATCGACCAGTTGGATATTTCGCCCGAAACCGCCCGCTCCCTGAGCGGCGCCGCCATGGACCTCCGTCTCGGCCAGGCCGGCGGCTACGGCGTCCCCGTCAGCGCCTACGCCACCTTCCCCAAATCCGCCCTCAGCTAACCCCGCCCCCGTTCGTGGTGAGCTGACCCGGTGTCTTTCGCAGGGTCGTGTCGAACCACACCCTCGCCCCCGCTGCTACCATCAAACGTGCGCCCATCCCCGGGCCCAGAGACAACACCGTGCTCAAGACAATCAAGGCTAGGTTCACCGGCGGAACCCTCGTTCCTTTGGAACCCGTGGATTTCGCCGAGGGCGACGAGCTACTCGTGACCCTCCAGGAACCAGAGCCCATCAGTGTGGAAGCCGAAGACGCCGGCTTGGCGCAAGCAATCGTCCAGGGCCTCTCCACCAAACCCGTCAGCAAGCAGCGTGTCCTCAATGCGCTGCAAGCGCGGGATGGAGCTTGAATACCGCGCCAGCTTCGTTCGTGACCTGGGGCGGATACGGAACGCGGATGTACGCCGGCGCGTTGACCGTGTAATCGAGGATCTGGAAGCCGCCACATCCATCGCCGACATCCCCGGCGCTGCCAGAATCAACTCACCGGCCGGTCGCTTCTACCGCATCCGCATCGGCAACTACCGGCTGGGACTCGCGCTACAGGACGGCCTCTGCATTCTCGTCCGCTGTCTTCACCGACGCGACATCTACCGCCGATTCCCTTAATCCCAAAATCTTCACTCCCCACTAGCCACCCCCATCGCCCCCCACTACCATCACCCGCACAACTCACCCTCATCCCCCAGATCCCCCATGCACACCAACCAGGCCAAGGCCAAAATGGCCCGCGGCGAACCCGCCATCGGCATCAGCTGCGGCCTCGCCTCCCCCGTCTCCACCGAAATCTGCGCCCGCCTCGGCTACGACTGGGTCATGCTCGAACAGCAGCACTGGGTCTGGGACTGGTCCTTATTCCAGCACGGCCTCATCTCCATCGTTGCCGGCGGCTCCGTGCCGTTTGCCCGCGTCTCCCGCAACAACGTCACCGAAATCGGCCAGGCCCTTGATGCTGGCATGCTCGGCATCGTCGTCCCCATGGTTCATACGGCTGACGACGCCCGCCGCGCCGGCGAAGCCGTTCGCTACCCGCCCCGCGGCGTCAGGTCGCTCGGCGCCACCCACGCCCAGCGCTACGGCCCCGACTACATGGACTGGGCCGACGACCAGATCCTCATGATGGTCCAGATCGAATCCGCCCAGGCCGTCGCCAACAGCGAAGCCATCCTTGCCGAACCCACCGTTGACGGCTGCTGGATCGGCCCCGCCGACATGGGCCGCTCCATGCAATTGGAGCCCGACGTCGCCGGCACCGACGCCGAAGCTGCCTACGCCAAAGTCGTCCAGGCTGCCAAGGACACCGGCAAATTCGCCGGCATGTCCTGCGGTGATGGCGAAGAAGCCGCCCAGCGCATCCGCCAGGGCATGCTCTTCGTCAGTTGCGGCAACGACAGCAAATGGATCCGCCGCCTCGGCGCCCAGGACCTCGCCACCGCCCGAGCCGCCCAACCCCCAGCCTTGTAGCAGCGTCCGCGCCGGTCGCCAGTCCAGGGCCGTCTCGGCCCTCGGCTGGTACCGATTCATCCCCTCCGGTTGCGCCCGCACCTTCCGGCCGCCACCATGCCCCCAAACCAGGCAGCGCCCCAGCCGTCAGGGAGATCCCAATGCGCATCGACCGCCTCGACATCTACCACGTCAGCATGCCCCTCATCTATCCCTGGCGCACCGCCTACGGCGAAGACCACGCCATCGACTCCGTCCTCGTCAAGGCCACCTCCGGCGACATAACCGCCTGGTCCGAGGCCACCCCCTTCCGCGCCCCCCACTACGTCCCTGAGTCCGCCGGCTCCGTCTACCACCTCGTCAGCGAAATCTTCGGCCCCCTCGTCGTCGGCCGTGAGTTCGACACCGCCGCCGACCTCGACGCCCGCCTCGCCCCCTTCAAGGGCAACGGCTTCGCCAAGGCCGCCGTCGAGCTTCTGTGGTGGACCCTCGAAACCAAGCGCACCGGCACCCCCCTCCACACCCTCATAGGCGGCTCCGACGCCGACGTCATCGCCGGCGCCGACTTCGGCATCCTCGACTCCTTCGACGACCTCCTCGCCGACATCCAGAAAGCCGTCGACGCCGGCTTCCCCCGCATCAAGCTCAAGGCCCGCCCCGGCTGGGATGTCGAAATGCTCCACGCCGTCCGCGGCTCCTTCCCCGACGCCATCTTTCACATCGACTGCAACGCCGGCTACACCCTCGATGACCTCGACACCTTCAAAACCATCGACCAATTCCGCCTCGCCTTCATCGAACAGCCCCTCCAGTGGGACGACGTCATGGACCACGCCGAGCTCTCCCGCCACATCGAAACCCCCATCTGCCTCGATGAATCCGCCCGCGAACTCCGCATGATCCAGCAGGCCTTGGAGATCAACGCCTGCCAGTACGTCAACATCAAGCCCGGCCGTAGTGGCGGCTTCACCCGCTCCATCAAGATCCACGACATGTGCCGCGACGCCGGTGTGCCCGTCTGGATCGGCGGCATGCTCGAAAGCTCCGTCGGCGCCGCCCTCGCCATCGAACTCGCCACCCTCCCCAACTTCACCTACCCCGGCGACTTGTTCCCTTCATCCAAGTTCTACGTCCAGGACCTCGCCGCCCCCGCCCTCGAACTCACCGACAACCTCACCTTCACCCCCCTCACCCACCTCCCCGAACCCGTCCCCGAGCGCCTCCAGGCCATGACCATCAAATCGGCATCAGTTACCCATGCCGACGCCCTCCCCGACCACAAATAACCCAGGAGCAGTTCGCTCCCGTTCGTCTCTTGTTCGGTTAGAATGCCCTCCCATGTCCTCGCCTGACTCGGTCCCCGAGACGCTCGACGACGTCGACTTCGACTTCCACCCCGTCGTCGCCGCCTGGTTCGCCGCCACCTTCCAGGCCCCCACCGACGCCCAGGCCGCCGCCTGGCCCGCCATCCGCTCCGGTCAGGACACCCTCGTCGCCGCCCCCACCGGCTCCGGCAAAACCCTCGCCGCCTTCCTCACCGGCATCGACCAGCTCATCCGCCGCGGCGAGTCCCAGGACCTCGAACCCGTCACCCGCATCGTCTACATCTCGCCCCTCAAAGCCCTCGGCCACGACATCGAGCGCAACCTCCAAACCCCGCTCGCGGCCATCCGCGAACTCGCCGAATCCCAGGGCGTCGCCCTACCCGAAATCCGCGTCGGCCTCCGCACCGGCGACACCAAGCCCTCCCGCCGCCGCACCCTCGTCACCCGTCCGCCCCACATCCTCATCACCACCCCCGAATCCTTCTACCTGATGCTCACCTCCCAGCGGGCCCGCGAAACCCTCCGCCAGGTCGATACTGTCATCGTCGACGAGATCCACGCCCTCGCCCGCGACCGCCGCGGCAGCCACCTCGCCCTATCGCTCGAACGCCTCAACCACATCTGCCGCCGCCGCCCCCAGCGCGTCGGCCTCTCCGCCACCCAGCGCCCCATCCACGAACTCGCCGCCTTCCTCACCGGCGCCGACGACCAGGGCGACGCCCGCCCCTGCGTCACCGTCGACCTCGGCCATCAGCGCGACCTGGACCTCGCCGTCGAGACCCCACCCTCCGACCTCGAAGCCGTCGCCCCCCGCGAGCAGTGGGACGACATCTACAACCGCCTCGCCGACCTTATAGTCCAGCACCACACCACCCTCGTCTTCGTCAACACCCGCGCCCTGGCCGAGCGCGTGTCACACAACCTGCGCGACCGTCTTGGCGAGGAAGGCGTCGCCAGCCACCACGGCAGCCTCTCCCGCGAACGCCGCCTGCACGTCGAGCAGCAACTCAAGGACGGCCGCCTCAAAGCCCTTGTGGCTACTGCCTCGCTCGAACTCGGCATCGACATCGGCAGCATCGACCTCGTCTGCCAGATCGGCTCGCCCCGCAGCATCGCCGTCTTCCTGCAACGCATCGGCCGCTCCGGCCACGCCCTCGGCCTGCGCCCCAAGGGCCGCTTGTTCCCGACTACCCGCGACGAACTCGTCGAAAGCGCCGCCCTCATGCGAGCCGTCCGCGCCGGCGAACTCGACCGCATCGTCCAGCTCGTCGCCCCCCTCGACGTACTCGCCCAGCAAGTCGTGGCCGAGGCCGCGTGCGAGGACTGGCAACTCGACGAACTCTTCAACCTCTTCCGCCGCGCCACCCCCTTCCGCGCTCTGACCCGCGAGGCCTACCTCGAGATCGTCGACATGCTCGCCACCGGCATCGGCGACGGCGGTGGCCGCGCCCCGCCCCTCGTCCACTTCGACCGCATCAATAGCGTCGTCCGCGGCCGTCGCGCCGCCCGCCTCACCGCCCTGCAAAACGGCGGCACCATCCCCGAACTCGGCGACTTCCGCGTCGTCGCCGAACCGGACGAAACCTTCGTCGGCTCCGTCAACGAAGACTTCGCCATCGAGAGCATCGCCGGCGACATCTTCCTGCTCGGCAATACCTCCTGGCAGATCCGCCGGGTCGTCCAGAACACTGTCCGCGTCATCGACGCCCAGGGCGCGCCGCCCACCATCCCCTTCTGGCTTGGCGAAGCCCCCGGCCGCACCATCGAGCTATCGCAATCCGTAGGTCGCCTACGCCGCGACGTGGCCAGCCGGCTCACCGACCCAGCTCTGGTCGACTGGCTGCAAGCCGAATGCAACGTCTCTGAGCTCGGCGCCCACCAGGTCGCCGACTACCTGCGCGCCTCCCACGACGGCCTGCGCGTCATGCCCTCGGACCACGACGTCGTCTTCGAGCGCTTCTTCGACGACTCCGGCGGCATGCAGTTGATCGTCCACGCCCCCTTTGGCCAGCGCATCAACCGCGCCTGGGGCCTCGCTCTGCGCAAACGCTTCTGCGTCCGCTTCGACTTCGAGCTCCAGGCCGCCGCCAACGACGACGCCATCCTCCTCTCGCTCGGCCCCCAGCACGCCTTCCCGCTCGAAGAGACCTTCCGCTACGTCACGCCCAGCAACGCGCTCAAGTCCGTTGAGCAGTCCATCCTCTACACCCCCATGTTTCCCACCCGCTGGCGCTGGAACCTCACCCGTGCCCTGGCCGTCCCGCGCCTGCGCGGTGGCAAGAAGGTCCCGCCCAACATCCAGCGCATGCGCTCCGACGACCTGATGGCCGCCGTTTTCCCCGAGCAGATCGGCTGCCAGGAAAACGTCCACGGCCCCCTCACGCCGCCCGACCACCCCCTGATTCGCCAGACCCTCGACGACTGTCTATACGAGGCCATGGACGTCCGCGGGCTGGAGAAGGTGCTCCAGCGCATCGACGACGGTTACATCACCCTCCACGCCCGCGACACCACCGAGCCGTCGCCCCTCACCCACGAAATCCTCAACGGCCGGCCTTACACCTTCCTCGACGACGCCCCGCTCGAAGAACGCCGCTCACGCGCCGTGGCCACCCGCCGCGCCCTGCCCGAGAGCGCCCGCGACCTCGGACGCCTCGACCCGGCCGCTATCGAGCGCGTCGTCGAAGAAGCCTGGCCCCAGCCCCGCGACGCCGAGGAAGTTCACGACGCCCTACTCGGCCTCGTCGCCATCGACGCCACTGCCGTTTCCAATTGGAAACGCTGGCTTGATGAGCTCAAGGACCGCGGTCGTACCGCCAGGTGCGAGGTTGACGGACGCACCCTCTGGTTCGCTGCCGAGAACGTGGTCGTCATGCGCGCCCTCTTCGGTACTGACGTCGTGCCCGACCTGGCGCTCCCCTCCGGCGTGGCCATCCAGGTGGCCGACCGCGAAGAAGCTCGCCGCCTGCTGCTGCGCGGACACACCGAGGTCTGCGGACCGACCACCCCCGAGGAACTGGCAAGCCGCTGCGGCCTTGCGCCCAAGGACGTCGCCCGCGGCCTGATGCAGCTTCAAGTCAGCGGCTTCGTCCTCCCCGGACACTTCCGCGACCCCAACGTCGAGGACGTCTGCGACCGCCGCCTTCTGGCCCGCATCCACCGCCTCACCCTCGACCGCCTCCGCCGCGAAATCGAGCCGGTATCCGTCCGCGACTTCATGCGCTTCCTCACCCGCTGGCAACACGCCGCCCGGGGCCACACCCTCTACGGCAAGGTCGGCCTTCGGCAGGCCATCCAGCGCCTGCAGGGCTTTGAGTTGCCGGCCGCCGCCTGGGAAGGCGCGGTGCTCCCGGCCCGTGTCCGTGGCTTTCGCACCCAGTGGCTGGACGAACTGTGCCTCGCGGGCGACGTCGTCTGGGGCCGCCTCAGCGAACGCAACTCCGACCCCGAACGCCGCAGCGCGCCTGCAACCCGCGCCACCCCCGTCACCCTTGGAATGCGCGAGGACTTCGACCTGCTGCTTCAGGCCGCCCGCTGGCGTAACGGCGGCACGGACTCGGAAGCCGAGCCACCCGAACTCGCCGGTGCCGCCCGCTCAATCGACGCCCTGTTGAGCGAAAGCGGCGCTCTCTTCTTCGAACAGATCGTCATGCGCACCCGGCGTCTCGCCGCCGACGTCGAGGATGGCCTGCGCGACCTCATCGCCGCCGGCCGTGTCACCTCCGACGGCTACGAAGGCCTCCGTGCCATTGCCTCCGGCTGGTCCAGCACCGGTCGCCGTCGTTGGCGTCACACCCGACGCGCCGGTCGCTTCGCCGTCGGCGGCCCCCCGGGCCGCTGGTCGACTCTTCAACCGCCCGCCGCCGGCATCGACGCCGACGAAGTTGCCGAGGCCGTCGCCACTACCCTCCTCGACCGCTACGGTGTGGTCTTCCGCGACGTCGTCCGTCGCGAGAGCTTCTGCCTCCCTTGGCGCGATGTCCTCCGCGCGCTGCGACGCCTCGAAGCCCGCGGCGAAGTCCGCGGCGGCCGCTTCGTGGCCGGCTTCGCCGGCGAGCAGTTCGCGCTCCCCGACGCCGTCAACGCCCTCCGCCGCGCACGCCGCGATCAGGGATCCGACGAGACTCTTCGGCTCGCTGCTGTTGATCCCCTCAACCTCACAGGCGTCATAACCCCTGACGCCCGCGTCCCGGCCCAACCCGGACGCCAGCTCACCCTCATCAACGGCTGGCCCTCGCCCCCCGACTCCGGCGCTGCCGAAGCCGCCGCCAGCTAGCTCCTAGTGGTGATGCCCGTGTTTGTAGTGCGCCGCTAGCAGATCTTCGCCCCAGTCGCCCGAGTAGTTGCGCATCACCGAGTGGATGTGGTTCGCCTCGTTCTGCGTGTTGTCGTACTCGATCACAAACGCCGGCCCGGCGACCGCGTAGTAATGCCCCTCACCCCGCGCCTCCGGCCCCGCCCACAGAAACCGCACTCTATCCAAGCCATCCAACTCGATCTTCCGCCACTCGTTTTCCGCCAGGTCCGCGGCCTTCCGGTCGACGTAATGCCGCAGCAACCCAATAAGCCCGTCCCGCTGCTCATCCCGCAGTTCCGCAAGCGTGATTCCCCCGCCCGGAACCTCCTCGGGATCGGCCACCCGGTAGTTCTTGGTCAGGATGTCGTCCGGCGCAATCGGATCCACGATCGCCAACGCCTTCTGCTCGGCATCCAGCCGACCCAACAGCTCGCGCGCCAAATCCTCTTCCTCGGCTAGCGTCCGCGTGCCCTTGTGCTCGCCGTGCCGAACCTCCGCCGGGTTGGCGCCCAGGAATAGCGGCAGCACCGACACATAGGTGTTGGCAATCACCGTCGCGTGGATCCCAATGTGATGTCCGCCGGCCCGCCAGCCCCAGGGCTCCTCGCCGCCCGGCTCCCCGAACACGCTGAAGTAGTAGATCTCGGGATCGCGCAGCCAGTGCATCCTCGTGTTCTGGATGCCCTCCCACTCGTCCAGGATGGCTTCCAACTCGATGATCTCCCGCGCCTTGCGCGCACCGTGCGCACTCAGCGCCGTGTTCATCATTCGAAACGCCGCCGCACGCTGTGTTGCCGTCATCTCCTTCAGCCGCAGCCCGTTCCGTTCAACCGGCGTGTAGTGCCACAGGTACCGCTCGTCACCCTCAAACGGAAACGTCGCCACGTCCCGCTGGGTGGCATTCAGCGAATCAACAAAGCCGTAGGCCGCCTCGGCCATCTCGGCGGCAACGGCTACGGCTCGCGAGGCCGTGCTGATGTCCGTCGTCGTCATCGGGTCACGCTCCCTCTCGCCGCCGTCGGCTAGCTACCAGTCATGCAGGTCAAGTATCCAACGCTGTATTGGCGAGACCTTCCGAAACCGCTCACAACAGAAGTCCACGAAGTCGGCTGTATACACCTCGGGCTGCAACGGCTCCTCGATCCAGGCATGCAGCGCGTTGTATCGCAGTAAGTCGGCTCGTGCGTGATCGGCCGCGAAACCTCGCGGAACCCGCTTGTAGTGGGCCCCACCCACCTCGGCGCCCGCCGCGTGCACTGTCGCCAGCGCCTGCTCCAGCGCCGCACCTCGGTGCTCGTCCGCCACCGCCGTTCGATAGGCCTCCAGCGTTGCCTTGTCGAATGCATGCCGTCCGGCCCCCGCCACAACCGCGTCGGGTGTAAGCCGCAGAAAGTAGCCCGGACAATCCCGGCTGTGCCGGTTTCCCTGCCAGAACCACATATCGAAATGGGTCTTATACGGGCGCTTGTCGCGGCTGAACCGGATGTCGCGATGGATGCGAAATATCGACCCGCTCACCCGCGGCTCGGCATGGATCCCGGGCGCGAACTCCGACAGCGCCATGCCCATCGCGCTGACGAAGAGCCGACCCGGTCCCAGCAGCCCATTGTCGTAGCCGCGCCGGTTAGCCTTGAACCACGGCTTGTTGTTGTTCTCGGCCAGGTCCCGCAGGAAGTCGAAGCCGTCGCGCGGAAATCCGGCAAACACCTCCGACATCCAATGACTCCGGACATCCTCCGCCGGTCACGGTACCAGTCCCGGTTACGGCTCTGCCGCTGTCGGCGCCGACCTCTTCTCCAGTGTCTCGGGAACAAAGAGGCCGAAGGTCAGCGCACCGCACAAGCCCATAGCGGCCACAAAGAACGGGGCCAGCATCAGACCGAACAGGTCGGCCACACCGCCCACTACAACCGGACCGCCCATGTCGCCGATTCCTCCGACAAGGCGCCACACCGCCAGGAACTCGCTTGGCCTCTGGGACGGCGTCAGATCGGCCCCCAGCGTCAGCATCGAGCCTGAACCAATCCCGTTCGAAAACCCGATTAGGAGCCCGATCAGGATGAGCCCCGTAAAGTCCCGGGCCTGGCTCAGCAACGCCATTGAGGCGCTGAACAACGCGAACGACGGCACGATCGCGAACTTTCGCCCGAAGTGATCCATCAGGTAGCCGGCCAGCGGAAACAGCGTCATGTCGATGGCCGCCGAGGCGCTAACGGCCAGGCCGATCTCCCTCTCGTCCAGCCCCAGGGCGAAAGCGCCGTAGAGCGGCAGGACCACCGGGCGCCCTGAACGAATGGCCTGCGCAAAGATGTGGCCGGTCCCCGCCCTCAGGAGTACGCGGCGGTGCGTGTGCAGCGTCTCCCCCAGCCCGCGAAGCAGGCTCGTAGCTGACTGTGTCCTTGCCGTGTCGCTCTCAGGCGCGTCCCGAAACGCCAGAGCCGGAATCAGCCCCACGGCCATGCACGCGCCTGCGATCAGGAACATCGCCTCGTAACCCAGCGTGCTCGCCACGAATCCGCCGAGCCCCGGTCCGACAAACATGCCGATCCGGTTCGTCCCGCCAAAGAGCGACATGATCCGCCCGCGCTGGTGCCGCGGGGTCACCCGCCGCATGTACTGCATGCGCGAGAGCGCCCACAGGCCCATCCCCGCGCCCATCAGCAATCGGGCAACGATGAGAACCGAATACGGCGGCGAGACGGCCAGCACCATCACGGCGGTGGCCATGACCACCAGGCCGGCAACCTGTCCTACCGACTCTGATATCCGGTTGAGCAGCAGACCCGATGGCAGCGTCCAGAGCAATGTGCCCAGCGCCGCCATCCCGAGGGCCAGGCCGACCAGCGTGATGTTTTCCTGGCCCGTGACCGGGTCTCGTACAAGATCGGCTACGAACAGCGGCAGCGTGGGCACCAGCATGCCCATGCCCACCGAACTGGTGAATATCTGGACGTAGACGCGCGGAACTAGCGAGATGACGGTGTTCAGCGCGCGCCCGGAATGCACGAGCGCGCATGGTAAGACACAACGACCGGCTCGAACGTGGACAATGGCGCAAGCAGTCGTGCCTTTAGGGGATTTCAATGCAGGCCATTCGCGTCAACCAGCCGGGCGGACCCGAAGCCCTTTCCTACGAGACCATTGACGATCCGACGCCGGCCGCCGACGAGGCGGTCATCCGAGTCGAGGCGATCGGCGTGAACTACATCGACACCTACCAGCGCAGCGGCCTGTATCCGCTTGATCCGCCGTTCACCCTGGGGATGGAAGGCGCCGGCGTGGTCGAGGCCGTCGGCTCCGATGTCAGCGGATTCGCTGTTGGCGACCGCGTGGCGCATGCCATGCAACTGGGTTCCTACGCCGAGCTACAGGCTGTCCCAGTCGCGCAACTCGTTAAGCTTCCGGATGCCATCGACACCCGCCAGGCCGCTGCCGCCATGCTTCAGGGCATGACCGCCCACTACCTGGCCCACAGCACGTATCCGTTGGCCGCCGGTCACACCGCCGTGGTGCACGCCGGCGCCGGCGGCGTGGGACGACTCCTGAGCCAGATGGCCAAGCGCGCCGGGGCTCGCGTCATCGCCACCGCCGGTACGGCCGCCAAGGCCGAGATCGCCGCCGCGGCTGGTGCCGACCACGTGATCATCTACACCGAAGTCGACTTTCTGGAGGAAGTTCGACGCCTGACCGACGGAGCCGGCGTTGAAGTCGTTTACGACGGCGTTGGCGCGGCCACCTACGAGCGCAGCTTCGATTGCCTGAAGCCGCGCGGTTTCCTTGCGCTCTACGGCGCGTCCAGCGGCCCGGTGCCGGAACTGAATCCGCAGATCCTCAACGCCAAGGGCTCGCTGTTCCTTACCCGTCCCAGCCTGGGCCACTACACGCTCACGCGCGACGAACTGGAGTGGCGCGCCGGTGACGTACTCTCCTGGGTCGCGGCTGGCGAACTGACCCTCATGATCGACCGCGAAGTCGCACTGGCAAACGCCGCCGACGCTCACGTCGCCCTCCAGGGCCGTGAAACCAGCGGCAAGGTGCTCCTGATTCCCTGAGCGCCGAACCGCCTGGCGTGGGCGCCGACCTGCAACGCCGGGTCGAGTTCCTGCTGGAACTCGACAAGGCCAAGGGTGTCCTCCGTCGCAACCTCATCACGGCCGAGGAACGTCGCGAGAACGACGCTGAGCACGGTTGGCACGTGACCATGTTCGCGCTGGTGCTGGCCGCCTACGCTCCTCCCGGCACCGACATCGCACGAGTCATTGCCATGCTGCTGGTACATGACATCGTGGAAATCGACGCCGGCGACGCCTTCGTCTACGACGAGGAAGCGAAAGCCCTGCAACCCGCGCGCGAAAGCGCGGCTGCCGACCGCATCTACGGCCTGCTGCCAGCTGGCCAGGGCCGGAGCCTCCGTGCCCTCTGGGAAGAGTTCGAAGCCCGTCAGACCCCCGAAGCCCGATTCGCCGCCTCTCTCGACCGCCTCCAGCCCCTCATCCTCAACTTTCACACCAGGGGCCAGGCCTGGCGCCAGCACGGCGTCGCCCGCGACCAAGTCCTAACCGTCAATGCCCACATTGCCCAGGGCTCCGAGACCCTCTGGGCCTTCGCCCGCAATCTGATCAACGAAGCCGTACGACTGGGCTACCTGAATCCCTAATCGCCGCGGACCCAATCGTGCTCAATTGCTCGGCGTTTGGAACTTGGCGTCCTACGCGTCCAATCCAAACAGCCGCACCGCGTTCCCCGCATAAATCTGTGCCCGCTCCTCGTCGCTCACTGGCAATGCGTCCACGATCGGGCTGATCACGTCCGGCTCCACCCACGGATGGTCGCTGGCGAACATCAACTGGTTCGGCCCTACCATCTCCAGGCCGTAGCGCACCGCCGCTGGCCAGGGGGAGACCGTGTCGAACCAGATCCGCTGCAGGTATTCGCTTGGCGGCCTGGTCAGGTTCTCGGCGCCCCGCTTTAACACCATGGTCTGGTGGTCCAGGCGTCCGATCAGGTACGGCAGGGCGCCGCCCACATGCGGACAGACGATTGTCAGATCCGGATGGCGGTCCATCAGCCCGCTCACAATGATGCGCGCCAGCGCGATCGTCGTGTCGAACATCAGGCCCAGTGCACCCGTCAGGTTGCGGCCTTCCACTTGGTCAATCGTCACCGGACAGGCTGGGTGCAGGTACAGCGGAATGCTCAGCTCCTCGGCCCGTCCGAACAGCCACTCGAACTCCGGCTCGTCCGGGTGCCGGCCATCCAGGTTGGCGTAGAGCAGCACGCCGCGCATGTCCAGGTCCTGCACGGCCCGGTCCAACTCCTCCCGAGCCTCCGCCTGATGAAAGAGCGGCAGCACGCACAGCCCGGCAAAGCGCCCCGGATACACCCGCGTCTGCTCGGCGATGTAGTCGTTGAACAGCCGCGCGACCATTGGCCCATCGTCCCCAAAGCGCTCGGGGCCCGGATCGTTCGGCGACAGCACCGTCAGGGCAATCCCCGCCGCATCCATCGTCCGCACTTTGGCGTCCATGTCGGAGTGCCCCGGCATGGCCGTCCGCCGCCACTTCCCGGTATCGATAAAGAGCGTTTCGCCGTCCCGGAATGCCAGCGGCTCCTCGGTACGGGTTTGCAGGTAGTCCAGGAACGGTTCGGGCCAGATGTGGCTTTGAGTGTCGATTCGCATTCGGACCTGTGCGTTCGTCCGCGGTCGTCGCGCAACCGCGGGAGGCGTCAACCGAAGCACCAACTCCGGTCAACTCATCAAGCGTCGCCGATTATGCGGGTTTGCCTGCCTAGGCATAGAGCGGCAGGATTCGGCAGCCATGTCTGCCCGAGGCTCCGCCATGGATCCGACCGTGCTTGACTCCGTAGTGAATCGACAGGTCTACGACCTTGGCACCCCTTACAACATGGGCATGCCGGTCCATCCGTCACATCCGCCCTACGTGTTTACGCTGCAGCGGCGCCACGGCGACACCATGCGCCCGGGTGGACTTGGTTCCGCTAACGAGTTGATCGTCATGTGCGGCCACACCGGCACGCACCTCGACGCGCTTGCCCACTTCGCGCGTGACGGAATCATGTGCGGCGGCCTCGAAGCGGTCAAGGTCCAGAGCGGTGGCCGTGGCATGACCGAGCATGGCATTGAGCGCGTGCCGCCCATCGTGCGTCGCGGCGTCCTTTTGGACGTAGCCGGGGC
Organism: Chloroflexota bacterium; assembly: GCA_022821645.1. Classification (GTDB taxonomy): domain Bacteria; phylum Chloroflexota; class UBA11872; order UBA11872; family UBA11872; genus UBA11872. The sequence goes on along the minus strand of JAJEDE010000018.1, from coordinate 57,513 downwards.
CGAGGGCGTGGACATTTTGCCCAACGACTTCGCCATCACCGCCGACGTTGCCCAGGCCGTCGCTCGTGAACACGGCGTCGAAGTCCGTAAGGACGACGCCTTCCTGGTTCGCACCGGCCTCATGCAACGCTGGAATGACCCCTCCTTCCTCGATCTTAAGAACGGCCAGCCAGGCATCACCGCCGACTGCGCCGAATGGCTCGCCGAGACCGGGGTCTACCTCGGCGGCGCGGACACCATGACCTTTGAGTTCATCCCCGCCGGCGACGAGCGCCTCCCGGTTCACGGGATATTTCTCGTCGATCACGGCATTCACATCCTCGAAAACGCCGATCTCGAGTCTCTGGCTGCGGCCGGCGTTCACGAGTTCCTCTTCGTCATGTCTCCCCTCAAGATCGTCGGCGCAACCGCCTCGCCCGTCCGCCCCATCGCAATCGCCTAGCGTCCGCCGCTCAACCCAACACCCTCGGAGACGCCGATGAAAGCTGCCTACCTCGAGTCCGCTCTCCAGGTCCGCACCCGCGACGTCCCGTTGCCCGAGCCCGGCCCCGGCGAAGTCCTCATCCGCATCCGCTCGGTTGGCGTCTGCGCCTCGGACGTTCACTACTACGAGCACGGCCGCATCGGCCGTTACATCGTCCGTGAGCCGCTCATCCTCGGCCACGAGCCTTCAGGTGAAGTCGTCGCCCTCGGACCCGCGGTGACCTCGCTCGCCGAAGGCGACCGAGTCTCCATCGAACCCGGCGTGCCCTGCCGCGCCTGCGCGCACTGCCGGACCGGCCACTACAACCTGTGCGATGACGTGGCTTTTATGGCCACGCCGCCTGTCCATGGCGCCTTCGTCGAATATGTCGCCCATCCCGCCGACTTCGCCTACCGCATCCCCGACCACGTCTCCTACGACGAGGCCGCCCTCATCGAGCCGCTCTCGGTGGGGCTCTTCGCTGCTCGTCGGGGACAGGCCCGCCTGGGCGACCGCGCAGCCATCCTCGGGGCAGGCCCGATCGGCCTCATGACCCTCCTGGCCCTCCAGAGCCAGGGCATTCACGACGTCACCCTGGTCGATGTCGAGCCATTCCGTCTCCAGAAGGCCCTGGACCTCGGCGCGACCGAGGCCATCGACGGCCGCGCCGAAGACGTCGGCCAATCCCGATCCACCCAGTTCGACCTCGTCTTCGAAACTGCCGGAAACTCCACCACCCTCACCCAAACCACTCGCATCGCGCGCCGTGGCGGGCGGGTCGTGCTGGTGGGTATGACAGACGCCGATCTGACGCCCATCGACACCAACGAACTGGTCGATAAGGCGCTCGACGTTACGGGCGTCTTCCGCTACGCCAACACCTGGCCTGTTGCCGTGGACCTGCTGTCTCGCGGCTCGGTTGACATCAAGCCCCTGATCACCGCCCATTACCCGCTGGAAGCCGCCGGCAAGGCCCTCGAAGACGCCCGAACCCGCAAGGACGTCAACATCAAGGTCATGGTCACGCCGTAGCTTTGTTGCCGGTTCCGACGATTCGGTATTACTGTGCCTCCGCCGGAATGTCCTGACTCAGAGTTTCGACCATGCCCCGTGCCGAAGGCTCGACCACGTTCGCAACCGGTGATCGCGCGCCGGAATTCGAAGTTCCGGTGGCGGGAACCGGCGAACGCTCCACGCTGCGAGACTACGCTGGCGGATGGCTGTGCCTCGTCTTTGTGCGGCATACCTGGTGACTGAGTTGCCAGGGTTTCCTGGCGCGGCTCGAGGTCGAGCTGGACGAATGGACACAGAGAGGAGCCTCCCTCACCTGCATCTTTCCGCAGAACCTCGATGCCGTGTCCGCGTTCGCCAGGCGTGAGGAACTCCCCTTCCCCGTGCTGGCGGACCCCGACCGGCAGATGACCCGCGACTATGGCGTGTACGTGCGGGTCAACTTCGAGTCGTGGAACATGGCACGGCCATCACTCATCCTCATCGATCCCGCAGGCGTGGTGCGCAAATTGTGGGTGGGTAGTCACCAACGCGACTGGCCGGTGACCGCGGACTTCTGGGCGGTCATCGACGGTCACAACGGGAGCGGCGAACAATAACCGTTGTCCGCGGATCGGCGAGTCCTTGAACATCACGACCTAGCCGATCGTCGCCCGCAGCAATTCGGCCAGGTGCATAGGCCGCCCTGACTCGGCAAGGCCCGGACCTTCACTCAAGTGCAGCAGGCAGCCCGGGTTGTCCACGCATACGTGGTCTGCGCCGGTGGCGGCGAAGGCGTGCAGCTTGCGGAGGCGCATGCGCTGGGCGACTTCCGGGTGATCGAAGGAGAACGAGCCGCCGAATCCGCAGCATTCGCCTGAAGGCGGGGCTTCGACGACCGTGTAGCCGGCGTCGATCAGCAAGTCGCGGGTTTCGGGACCCAGCCCCATGCCGTGTTTCGACTGGCAGGCGTCGTGGATGGTCACAACGCCGCTCGCCCGGCCGAGCATCTCGTCGGGAAGTCCTATCTCGGCCACGTAGCTTGTGAAGTCCCTCACCTTGGCCGCTGCCGCGCGGACACGCACCGCCCAGTCCAAATCGTCATCCGTCAGCCGGGCGTAGTCGTGGAGCATGGCGCCAGCGCAGCTGGTCGACGTGCTCACCACCGCGTCTACGTCTAGCTGCTCGATGGCTTCCACGGTCTGCCGGATCATTTGCGTCGCCTGGTCCTTGTAGCCCGCGTTGATGGCTGGCAGCCCGCAGCACGAGGCGAATTGCACCGGTTCCACAGCTAGTCCCAGCGCCTCCAGCACCGCCACGGCAGCCTCGCCGGTTTCCGGTGACAGCCAGTCGGTCAGACAGCCTGGAAAGTAGGCAATCCGCGCGGCTGCCCTGGGGTTGGGCGTTGTCACAGCGCCAATGCGATCCCGGAACGGCCGTCCCTGTACGCGTGGCAGCGGCCGCTTCTTCAGCGGCGAGCCGGGTAGTCGCTGACCCAGCGCCTGCAACCACGGAGCCTTCGAGGCCAGCCGGGCGCCGCGCTCCAGCAGCCGCTCGTCCGCCAGCGCGCCCAGGGCTCGTTTCTTCATGGCGTTGCCGGAATGTCCCTCTGACACCGCCCGCTCGCGCACGTCCAGGATCAGGTCGGGTATCGGAATGCCCGCCGGGCAGACGCTGGCGCAGGCGCCGCAGCCGGCGCAGAGGGACTGCGGTCCGGCAATGTGCTCCAGGCCGTGGTGATACGGCGTCACCAGCAGCCCGATCGGGCCCGTGTATATGTGCCCCATCGCGTGGCCGCCGACCTGCTGGTAGACCGGGCACGCGTTCGAGCAGGCGCCGCAGCGGACGCACTGCAAGGCTGAGCGCATTCGCGGGTTGGTGCGAATGGCCTCGCGTCCGTTGTCCAGAAGGATGATGTGCACGTGCCGTGGACCGTGCACGCCCATCGAGAGCGACAGCTCGATGTCCGCGCTGCGGCTCGGACCCGAAATGAAGGACACGTAGGTCGAGATCGGCTGACCGGTGGCGCTGCGCGGCAGGCTCTCAAGCATCGTCGTCGCGTCGGCCAGCGAGGGCACCAGCTTGTCGATCCCGGCGATCACGATATGCAGCGGCGGCAGCGCGCTGGCCAGCCGCGCGTTGCCCTCGTTACTCACCAGCATCACGGTGCCGGTCGCGGCCACCAGCGCGTTGGCTCCGGTGATCCCGGCGCCGGCGTTGATGAAGCGGCTGCGCAGGTGGCGGGCCGCCGCGCCTACCAGCACGTCCGGGTCCGGCGGCAGGTCTTCGCCGGTGGCTTTGCTGATCAGTTCGGCGGCGCGCTCGCGGGTGATGTGCAGGGCGGGCGCGATGATGTGGGAGGGGCGTTCCCCGGCTACCTGAACCAGGAACTCGCCGAGGTCGGTTTCCACGACTTCGATGCCGTCGGATTCCAATGCCGCGTTGAGCTGAATCTCCTCGGTGGCCATCGACTTGCTCTTGACGACCATCTGGACCTCATGGTCGTGCAGCACCTGGAGCGCCGTCGCAACTGCGCCAGCGGCGTCCGTGGGGCCGTGGACCACCGTTCCAACCGCCTCGGCCGCGGCTGTGAACTCCTCCACCAGCTCCGGCATCCGGTCCAGCGCGGCCTGGCGGCGGCCGCCCAGGTCGGCCTGGCTGCCCTGGAAGTCGCGGGCGCGGAAGGCCGCGTCGCGGCGCTCGCTGAGTTGCGGCAGCGAGCGGCCCAGCGCGACCGGCAGCGAATCGGACTCCAGCGCTTCGCGCAGCCGCTCCTTGAACGGCGGAATCGCGTGCCCGGCGGCTCCTGGCGCCATCACCGCCTCACGGCTTGCGGGAACGCACGCAATCGCACGTGCCTTACCAGGGCATGCGGTGGTAGTCGGTCAGGTGCACCTCCCGGCCGGTAATGCTCGAGGTCTCGGCGGCCTGCAGGATCTCGATGATGTGGCGGCCGTAGTGGCTGCTGGTCTGCGGACGCATCCCCATGGCGATCGAGTCCGCGAAGTGCCGGTACTGCTCGCAGAAGCCGTGCTTGCCGTCGTGTTCCACGTCGCGCCACTCGTTGTTCCTGCCGACCCGCACCGAGCCGCGGATGGTGTACTGGATTTCGCCCAGCGCGCAGTGCGCCTCGATTCCGTCCGTCGCGCAACCGTGGGCGCTGCCTACCACCACCAGCAGGCCGGGGATTCCGTTGGCGTACTGCACGAAGGCCGTCGTCGCGTCGTCGGCGCCCTGGTAGTGCATGGAGGTGCTCTGCTTGGCTTTCACCGCGACGGCCTTGGCGCCGATGCAGTGCGTCAGCCAGTCCACGGCGTGGACGCCGTTGCCCATCCACATGCCGCCGCCCATCCAGCGGGTGCGGTACTGGTAGCGGCGTCCGCCGTAGCCCCAGTTCTTGTTGAAGCGTGAGAGCGCCGTGACGACTGGTCCCAACTCGTTGGAATCCAGGATCTCGCGGGCCTTGCGGGTGGCCGGGTGGAAGCGGCCGGTGAGGCCGATCTGCAGGATCTTGCCGGAGGCCTGCTCGGCCTCGATCATGCGGTCGCATTCCTCCAGGGTGTTGGCCATCGGCTTTTCGACCAGGACGTGACGGCCGGCGTTCAGGGCGTCGATCGTCAGGTCGGCGTGGAGGTGGTGGCCCAGGATGATGGCTACCGCATCCACGTTAGGGTCTTCCAGCAGCTTGTGGTGGTTGGGGTAGACCGCCGGAATTTCCCATTCCTTGCGGTGCGACTCCCGCAGTTCCTCCACGAGGTCGGCCGCGGCGACGCAGCGGGCGAACCCCTCGTCCTCGGCGATCTGCAGCGCCGTGAGGTGCGACTTCGCGATTCCGCCCAGTCCGACCACTCCGATACCAAGCATCGAGCCCTCCGATTTTCGGAACCACTGCCCTGACCGACCATGGTGCCAGCGCCCCGGCCGGTCGGCTATCTGAAGTTAGCGTTGCTGGTCGGTGGCTTCGATCCACTCGTCCATGGCGCCGGTGAGGCCGGCGGATTCGGACGCGGCCAGGGTGCGGCTGATCCGGGCGCCTGTCAGCCGGTGCTTTGGTTGGGGGATTCCGGCGCCCGCCGGCAGCTGAGGCGCAGGACGACGTAGGCGGCGACTGCGGAAGCCAGCGATCCGGCCAGGATGCCGAGGCGGTCGCCGGCGAAGTAGTCGCCGCTGCCGTGTTCGAAGGCGAGGCCGGCGATGAAGAGGCTCATGGTGAAGCCGATCCCGCAGGCGAACGCCACCCCGGCAATCTGTGTCCAGGTCACGCCGCGCGGCAGCGTCGCTAGGCCAGCGACGGCGGCAATGGCGACAAAGCCGAGAATGCCGACCGGCTTGCCAAGGAATAGCCCCGCGGCTACGCCCACCGTGACGGGATGCAGGAGCTCATCGACACCAATGCCGGATAGCGCGAGCCCGGCGTTCACGAAGGCGAAGACGGGAAGGATCACGAATGCCACGGGCGTGTGCAGATCGTGCTCCAGCTTTCGCAAGGGCGACTCGCCGCGCGGGTCACGCATGGGAATGCAGAAGGCAATCAAGACGCCGGCCAACGTGGCGTGCACCCCGGACTTGAGCACGGCGACCCACAGCACGATGCCGACGAGCACATAGGCCGACACGCGCGTTACGCCTAACCGGTTGAACGCGACCCCCGCCACCAGTGCCGCCGAGCCGACCAGGAGCGCCGGAACGGCCAGGTCACCGGTATAGAAGATGGCGATGATGACGATTGCGGCCAGGTCGTCGAAGATGGCCAGGGTGAGCAGAAAGGTCTTCAGCGGCGTTGGAATGCGCCGGCCAAAGACGCTCAACAGGCCCAGGGCGAAGGCGATGTCGGTGGCGACGGGGATGCCCCAGCCGTCCAGTGCGATGGGGTCCTGCCAGTTCAGGGCGATGTAGATCGCCGCAGGGACCAGCATGCCGCCCAGGGCGCCGAATCCGGGCAGCGCAATGGCCCGCAGGGACGAGAGTTCGCCCTCCAGGATCTCGCGCTTGACTTCCAGCCCGATCACAAAAAAGAACAGGGCCATCAGGCCGTCGTTGACCCACAGCAGCAGGGGCTTGTTGATGACGAGGTCCCCGACCTGGACAGCCACAACCGTGTCCAGCAACGACGCATAAACGCTGGCCAGCGGCGAATTGGCGGCGATCATGGCCGCCACCGCGGCCCCGAACAGCAGAATCCCGCCGGCCGATTCCAGCTTGATGAAATCGCGGATCGTGAAGGCGGGTCCGCTGGGATCCGGTCGCCATCCCACGGACCTCAGGGCTGTCAGCATCTATCTCCCGCAGGAGCTGGTGTGAGCCGAGCTTAGCCTCAAGCCGTCGCCCGGGAGCGCCGGCTGCCTGACGACTCAACGTCGCGACTACTGAATACATAGACTTCCGGTCCCGATGCCGTTCCGGAACTCCGAATGGGCTAGCGTCGGCAGTCGTAGTCTGACTTCGCGAGAATACTCCCCTGCCGGCGGGATCGCCGAGTGCTCGGCGCGATCTCTGGAGACATCGTCGGTTCGGTCTATGAGTGAAACGACTTCAAGACCATAGCTTCGAGTTCATCGTCGAACGCTGCGAGTGCGCCGAAGACACCATACGCCCAACATAGGAAGAGGTACAACGAGAGTCGACAAACCAGCTCATGTACTGATACTACGAAGTTCCAATGGCGTACTTTAGCCGCTTGCGATCAAAGGCTGTTCGTCCACCTTCCAAGTGCAACAGGACCAGATCCCTTGTATGAAATTGATCAATAGATCCCGTCCTTCGAACGCTTCCAGTGTTGGCTTCTGCATCCATCACGATGACCTGCTCTGCATCTCCCGAGACGAGAACATTAGCGTTTCGGGTAGCAAAGATATATTGGCGCAGACCTCTATGGTCCCGTAGTGATCTGACAATGTTTTCCTCAATGTACGGAGCATGCAGTGCGTCTTCCGGCTGATCAACAATGAGTGGAGAGTCGCCTTCAGCCATTGCGACGGCCAGTATGACGGTACACTTCTGTCCGTGCGCCAGCCTTTCAAGCTCCCTGTACTCTCCTTGGGCGACTGCAAACTTTATGCGGATGATGTCATCGACATCAACCAACTGAAGTTCGTAGAGTTCATTCAAGAGTTTTCGCTCAACGATACTGTCATGGAGTCTACGAAATACACCAGCACTTACACCTGAGACTCTGGCTAGTTCGTCGAAGTCCTCCGAAAAGATGGACTTCACAAATGGCACTGGATGCAACTTAAGTGACATTGTCTCAATGTCCTTGTCACGCACTCTTGATCCAACTCGTATTTCTCTTAGCTTCTCACGGAATCGTTCGCCGTGACCGGCCTCATTGACATCCACTACAATGCGTCGGGCAAGGACTCGAGTGAGTTGAGAGGCTTTCGTTCGGCGTTTCTTTGTAATGGCTGAGCGCAGCTTCTGTAGTTTAGTCAGTAGGGCTTCGCGGGAGTCGTGAAGGTGTAGGATTGATGGTTGTATTTCGTTATCGATTTGTGCCTTTAGGCTGAGTAAGCTAGCCTCTTGATCCTGTAGAGATTTGAGGCGTCGCGAAATGGCGGCGAGGCCCCGGTCGTTTGTATCAATCGACTTCAGGAGGTCTTCATACTCTTTCTGTTCTATCACGAAGCGATCGTTCCAAGAGTCATAGATAGTCCCCAAATGCTCCTTTTGCTTCATGACTTTGTGCTGAAAGTCAGTCTTCGTTGAATTGATCAGGTTAAGGATATCTTCGCGGACCTTGCCAGCTGAAGCTAGGAGGTCTGGATTCGGAGTATTCTCGGGCAAGGTTTGTGTGGATTCCATGGGCCAAGTCGGGAATGACTGCTGAGCCGATTCCTGAAAGACCAGCACTGTGCTCAAGAGGCCCTTGAGAGCACGCTGCTCTGCACCCCAAAGGGTATGGGATTTTACCCTAGGGTGATCGAGAATGTCGGCGGTGCGTTGAATCTGCTCCTGAATGGTACCGAGGCTCTCAAGTTGCTGGACGGCTTCTGATAGTTGTCTTTGCGAGTCGAGCATCTGGGATGCGTTCACCTCTAGCTCAGTCTTGGTGTCCTTGATTTCTGATTTTTCGGCGGTGATGTCGATCAGATCGTCAGTCAAGGACAGCCTGGCTTCTGGCTGTCGTGCGAACTCAAGGATCTCGCTTTGGCTGTAGGCTTTTATTGGAAAGAAGTCCGGGACATGAATTGGTTCATCCAATTCCTCGAGGCCATCCGCAGTTACTCGGCTTACAATCGGAGGGTCACCGGCCCCGTCGTCGAGCGTTTGATGAATCAAATAGCACGTATCGTTCTTTGTCACGACGACGGAAATGCTGTTGATGCCGCTCAAACACGCCTTCAAAAGAGACTTAACTTCAGATGATATCTTGGCAATTGAAGCTTGTTGCTGAAGCGCTGAACGAATGAGCTCGATGACAAACGACTTTCCCGATCCAGTATCGCCGATCATACATGTTAGATTGTCGCTGAACCGCAACTTCTGACTGTCCAAGAACCCGCCATTAACCAAGACTCCGTCTATTGTATTGACTGGAGATGTTACAGTATCACCTGGAAAACGAACACGCATGCGAGGATCTATGAGGGCTTGTCGTATGCCATATACGGATACTTCTTCCATCTTTAGCTCTGTGAAGCGAGTTCCGATGGCATTGAGCTCGTGACTGGATGATGATGGAGAACGACAATCCGAGCCCATGACGCAAGCGATTCGTCGATCAATGTCGGATGTCGCAGCCTCTTCGTACTCAGATCTCCGATTAGGATCGGTAATTTCAAAGGCCCTAATTGCGGACGACGAGGCTACGCGTCGGCGCTCGTCCGCTATGGGAAATGACATTAGACCCTTTGGCCCATTTACATGGGCTGGTATAGCAATGCCTCCCATTTCTTCGATTTTCTCGGCCAAGACATCCATTCCGAGAGGGCTGGCTGCATCAAGGCTTCCGTAGCGATCGCGAGTGAAGTCGGCCTGGATAAGGAGATTACGAATGTCATCAACGTCGGTAGCTTCATCGAAAATCGCCAAAAGGTGTCCGTGCCTAGTGGAAATCTCTGTACCTGGAAGAACGTGTAACTGAGTGTCACTTGCAGCTTCGCGTACGGAATCGCACCAGTCGATTGTGTTGTGATCGGTGATTGCGATGATGTCCAGTTTGGCAGCGAGGGCGAAGTCAACTACGTCGCGTGGACTTGCACCTCTCCAGTTGCGTCCCATGTCTTTGGAGGCAGGAGTATGTACATGGAGATCCGCTTTACGGAACTTAGCTCCTGTACTTGCGCTAAGTAGAGATTTGATTGTTTGAGAGTCAGTCATTGCGGTAGCCAAGACTGACCTGGTCAAGCGACTCCTGCAGTCCTACTGCTGTTGGCCAAGACTCACAGTAGGGCGCCCCGGACTTACAGCTGTTCGTATGCCTTAGCTCTGACCGATTGTTCGAGTGAGATGGATTGAGGCCATCCGTTGGGCACTTAGTGTGCCTCCGATGTGTATGACCGGTCCGGTAGCGAGTTCGCCTTGATAGGCCTTGACAGTCAACTGTCGATGTCACCTGAACTTCCGCCCATTCAGAGCATCAAGGATCGTAATCGTACAATAGATATCGTCGCCGGCGCAAGATGACTCCCATATATTGGGGCTTAACGGATATGCATGTGGAGGGATTCCGGCGCACCGGAGTGTCCAGCTTCGACCGAATCGCTGCGCCAACTCAGGCCCAAGGTCTCACTCTGGTGATCTGAGACCCTAGGTTTCTGAATAAGCTCATCCACGAGTGAAAGTGTGACAGCCGGGCGGTCCCCGGCAACATGACTACTGATGTAGCTGCGGCACCCCTCTAGGGGAGCGGAAGGGTGGGTTCGCGGTCATGAGTTACGACCGGGGCTTCGATCGCATCTCAGGTCTGGATGGAGTCGATCTTTGATCATGGGACGAATGCCAGTCACAGCTCCATCGGCGTACTGAGTCGGTATCAACGTCGGGCGAACACTGCTCCACCTTCAAAAGGAGCGTGGGCTGGTGGGCGTGATTGATCGCGACATGAGCGGTTCAAGCTACGAGAGAGATCAGGAACGACTTGGTCTCTAGCGCGACACAGCGACTGGCGTGTCACCACCGACCTCTGCATCCGCACTGCCACGGTCGCCGATGAGTTGCCGCGCGACCGTTCGTTGGGCCCGCTGAGAGTTCTCCAGGGCGGCTAAGTCAACTGGTCGGGATTGCGCCGGCCGGCGACTCTCTAGGACAAATCGGCGCTGAAGGGACCGGGATTCGAAGTTCCGGTGGCGGCGACAAATTTGCGCCACATTTCGTGCCTACCGTTCATTCGTGTGAAAGGCACCGCACGAAGGCGGGCGAGCGATGACTGGCATGCGACTGACGACGAGGACGACGCAGGTGTTGGCGGGGACAGTCCTGGGGGCCATTGTGGGGGCTGGGGGTGGGTGCCCGGAAGAGGCCGGTTTGAGACCGGCCGGCACGCACGAGGGGTCCGGTTGGGTGACTGGGGCCGAGATTCGGATTCGCGGTGGCATTGGAGCGCCGATTGGGGTGGAGTGCGGGGCGGAGATCAATAGGGAGCGGGTGTTGAATCCGTGAGGAGATTCGATTGGGGAGGTCGCCAGACGGCTTCGAGGGGTCGGGCGGCAGGTTGGGAACGCGCGACTAGAGAGGGTTGCGCCAGCGGAGGCCGGGGAAGCGGCTGAAGTCGGTGTCGTTGGAGTGGACTTCGGCCTGGTATTCGATGGCAAGGGCGGCGATGTGGGCGTCGGTGGCGAGGTTGCCGCCAACGCCAGCGGCTTGAAGGGCGCGGCGTACGAGGGTTAGGTGTTGCCGGCCGGGATTCAAGGGCGTGACGTGAGGCAAGCGAAACCACTCGTCCACGTAGTCAACGGCCTCTTCCGGAGACCGTGGATGCGCGAGCGCGGACGGGTGCGTGGCCAGGCGCACAAAGCCGATAGCAACGACCCAGGGAACGCCGACGCGTTCCGTGCCATTGGGCAGACGCTCCCACCAATGCCGGGCCTAAGGATGCAAGAGCGCCGCCTCGTCATGGGCGTAAAGCAGCAGATTGACGTCCGGAACGATCACTCCCGGTGCTCTTCGAGTAACTTCCGCTGCTCTTCGAGGAAGTCCTCGACCTCGAGTTGATCGTTGAGCTGGTTCAACTTCATGGGGTCGATTCCCGGCCGGAATCCGCCGCGGAGCGGTCGAATACGAAACACTGGCCGATCCTCGGGGGCTTCTGGCGCGAGGCCGCGGCGGAGGGCGTCGTTGACGACTTGCTTGAATGGGACGTCCAGCAGCTTCGCCCGTTGCTTGAGGGCGTCGGCGAGATCGTCGTCGAGGGTGAGGGTAGTTCGCATGGAGGCATCAGAGCATCATTGCCTTGTGGCGTCAAGGTGGTTGCATGGGGCGTCCCGAGTGATGACGGCGACGGAGTTCCGGTCGAAGTGATTGGGGTTGATGGATGGAGGTGGCGGAGACGGTAAGGGAGATTGCGATAACAGAACGGCGAGCGTTGTTGTCCTGTTCCGTTGTCGTAAGGGCGGGAGCAAGAGGTGCTCGAGGCTGAACGTCCTGGGCTCGCCCTGATTTGGTTGCCAAGCGAGCCAGCCACCCTCACCCGAGGCCTCGACCATACGCTGATGGCTCCCCAAGGTGTTCACCATGTCTCCGAACGGGTGTTCATGATGTCTCCGGTCTGCCCACTCCCACGGGGAAAGGGAGCAAGAGCCGTCCCTCTCGCGAGGGCGAGGGGCGTCTGCAAGAGTCTCGGTCGAGGCTGACTGGCGCCGGGAGCTGCTCGGACGGTTGGTCCGTGTTGCAAGGGTTTTCGACGTCTATTCGCCGCTGCCGGCTGCAGAACAGCGGAGTTCAACTTCCGTCGGCGGCGACATATTTCCGCCACATTTCGTCCCTACCGTCATTCGTGTGAAAGGCACAACACGAAGGCGGGACAGCGATGACTGGCATGAGACTGGCGGCGAAGACCAAGCAGCTGTTGGCGGGGACGGTTCTGGGAGCCATTCTCGGAGCGGGGATCCTGGTGGGCTGCGGGCAGGCGGGCTCCGGCGGGCCAGTGCTTGCCGAGCGAAGCGGCGGAGAGGCCGCCGGGGAGCATGGCGCGGGCGGTGAAGGGGCCGGCGGCGAGGGCGGCGACCACCATGGTCCCGGCGGCGAAGGTGGGGGCGAAGGCGGAGCGGCCGGCGCGGAAGCCGCGCGGGAGGCCGCGATGTCGAGCCCGAGCACCCCGCTGGACCAGCCCTGGACCGGGGTGCTGGGCGGGATCGCGGTAGACGCGCGCTACGACGCGGCGACGCAGACGATCCACACCACCGTGAGCAACGCGCTGGGCCAGAAGCAGTGCTACGTGCAAGTGGAACCGCACCTGAAGTCGGGCACGCAGACGGTCGGCGAGCTGGGGCCGGGTCAGGTCGGCGAACTCCAGCCGGGCCAGCAGGCAACTTCGAGCCTGGCGGTGGCGAGTGAGCCGGAGCTGGCCGGGGCGGCGTTCGACGGCTACGTGATCCACGTGGAAGTGTTCGACTGCGGCGGACCGGGCCCGGTGCCGCACACCGGCGGTGAAGGCGGTGGCGGCGAGGGCGCGGGCGGCGAAGGCCACGGGCCCGGCGGCGAAGGCGGGAGCGAAGGCTCCGGTCAAGGCGGGGCGGCGGGCAGCGAAGAAGGCAGCGGCGCGAACCTGGCGCTGGACGAGACCTTCGACGCGGTGCGCGGCGGCGCCCGACTGATCCTGAGCTACGACGCGGCGGGCAACGCGTTCACGGGGACGGTGCAGAACACGACCTCGGGCGTCCTGCCGCAGGTGCGGATCGAGGTCCACCTCTCGAACGGGGTGGAGCTGGGGCCGACGACGCCGGTGGACCTGGCGCCAGGCCAGGTGCTGGCGGTGAAGCTGCCGGCGACGGCGGCGCCGTTCACGGGCTGGATCGCCCACGCCGAAGTGGGCAGCGGCGGCGAAGCCGGGGGCGAGCACGGCGGCGGCAGCCAGGGCGGTGAAGGCGGTGGCGAGCATGGCTCGGGCGGCGAGCGGAGCGGCCGTGGCTAGGGCTAGCCTAGGCGACAGCCCATCCGGGCGGAGCCGCGGCGTCTCAATGAGGCGCCGCGGCATCGCCGGACTCGTGGAGGTATCGACGTGAGCCGCCGCGTCCTGATCGTGGAAGACGATCCGCGCATCGCGCGCTGGGTGCAGGTGTACTTCGAGCGCGCCGGGTTTGCCGCCGAGGTGGCGCAGGACGGAGCCGCCGGGCTGGCGCGGGCCCGCGAGCTGACGCCGGACCTGATCATCCTGGACCTGATGCTGCCGCGGGTCGACGGCGTGGAGGTGTGCCGAACCCTGCGCCGCGAGTCGGACGTGCCGATCATCATGCTGACGGCCAGGGAAGCCCACACGGAGCGAGTGATCGGATTGGATAGCGGGGCCGACGATTACATCGTCAAACCCTTCGATCCGGGCGAGCTGATCGCCCGCGCCGAAGCCGTGCTGCGCCGCGTCAAGGGCCGGGTTCAGCAGGTGCTGACGCGCGGCCATATCAGCCTCAACGAAACCGACGGGAGCGTGACCATCGATGGAGAGTCCGTGCCGCTGAGTCGACGGCAAATGGCGCTCCTAGCCACCTTTATGCGCCATCCCAACCAGGTGCTGACGCGGGATCAGATCATCGAGTTGACGTTCGACCGCGAATTCCAGGGGTTCGACCGCGCCATCGACAGCCAGATCACGCGCTTGCGCAAGCAGATTGGTCGAGACGGGCGCCAGCCGATTCAGACGGTCTACGGCGCCGGCTATAAGTTCGTGGTGGAGGACGCGTGATGTCCCTGCGCTGGCGGATCATGGCGTCCATCGTGTCGGTCATCCTGCTGACCGTGGTCGTCAGCGTGGTGGTGGGCTATTTCACGACGCAGGCGCGGCTGGGTGTCTTCGTCGAGGATCTCGGCGACTCCCAGGCGAGTCGGCTGGCGCAGAACCTGAGCCGCGAGTACGCGACGGCCGGCGGCTGGCAGACGGTGGACCGCCCACTGTCGGAGGCCGGATACCTGGCGGAATCAGGCCCGCGGGGAGAACGATCCGGCGAGCATGGGAGCGAAGGCGCCGGGTCCGGCGATGAAGATTCGCTGCGCGTGGTCGTGGTCGACGTCGATGGACGAGTCGTAAGGGACACTGCGGCCGCGCTGTCACCCGGAACGGTCGCGCCGGACCTGGGCGGGCGTCGCGGGACCGTGGTCAACTTAGCGACGAATCAGCCCGTCGGCCACGTCTACGTGGATGTCCACCACGAGCTCCTGGCGACCGAGTCGGTCGGGTTTCTGAATACGCTGCTCTATATCACCGGGATTGGCGGGCTGTTGACGGTAGGGGTTGGGGTGTTGCTGGCCGCCTGGCTGTCCAAGCGGATCACCGGACCTGTGATGGCACTGACGAAGGCGACCCAGGCGGTTTCCCAGGGCGATACGAGCAACGTGCCGGTCACGTCCGGGGACGAGTTGGGGCAGATGAGCGCGGCCTTCAACCGCATGGCGTCCAGCCTGGAGACGCAGCGCGAACTGCGGCGGCGGCTGGTGAACGACGTGGCGCATGAGTTGAATACGCCGCTGAGCGTGATCCAACTCGAAGCGCGAGGGCTGCGGGACGGTCTGCAGACGCCGGAGGCGACTTTCGACCACATCGTCCAGGAAGTCGAGCGGCTGTGCGGACTGGTGACCGACCTGAACGCGCTGGCGGAAACCGACCACGGGGAGTTGAGTCTTGCGCGCGAGGAGATGTCGATTGGCGAGCTGCTCGCTTCCGAGATGGAACGCTGGAGGCCGCAGGCGCAGGCTCGGCAGATCGAATTGTCGCTTGCGGCCGGTTCACAACTCCCGGACTTGCGCCTTGACCGGATGCGGATGAGCCAGGCCCTGGGCAATGTTGTGGGCAACGCCATTGATTGCACGCCCGAGGGCGGGTGTGTCGTGCTGAAGGCGAAAGTGGAAGGCGACGGGGCGGTGGCTGTTTCCGTTGTCGATGACGGGGTGGGCATCGACGCGGCCGACCTGCCCCACGTCTTCGACCGGTTCTACCGTACGGAGGACTCTCGCCTACGCCGCAGGCAAGGCCGGGGGTTGGGATTGTCGATTGCCCGATCGATTGTCGAAGCGCACGACGGCTCGGTTGACATAACTAGTGAGGGGCTGGGGCAGGGGGTTGCGGTGACGATTCGGCTTCCTCACCGGCGTTCACGCTAGGATGACCGAAGGACTGAGGCACAATACCGTTGACCGCCTGACCAATTAAACTCGGGCATTGAGAGGACGTTGCAGTGTCACAAGTAATTGACTATCCTGACGCGCCCCAGGGGCTTGTATTACGCTACGAGTTTTCTTTCTTGGTGAATATGAGCAGGTAGGTGTTGGTGAGTTTTTCGGTCCAGCATCGCTAGAGCCAGAAGGGCTTGTTCACAGTGACAGGCTGTTGTTTTGTTTTACATATTGGTCCCGTATGATGCACAACCTTGGGAAACATGAAGCCGCGCGAACACTGATTGATACAATTGAGCGGCTAGGCAGCACCTTGACCACTTGGGAAGAATTGATGGGCCAATGCGATAGTGTCTTTGAACTGCCTCATCTTGGCTATGAGATCAAAGAAAGTCCTGTAAAGCCTCGCAAAAAGTGGAGTGCTGAATTGCAGCGGGGTCGGGGCGGCGAACTCAGTTGTCGACCGAAAGTCTCGCTCTTCGGTGATGTAGCGGCTATGTCAGTAGCCTCAACACTCGTAGTCCTCAACCGAACTATGCGACTAGCAACGCCGACATGGCGCAACAACCTGCTTGTTGGTCTGGGAGCAATGGTTTACCATTATAATCGTTACGACCATAGCAAGGTTGAATTCCTCTCGATTGCACCATCGGCAGCATGGGAGGCGGTGAACATTGCCGTTGAGAATTATCGAAGAGAGATGGAAGAGAGTAAGGACTAAGGCTGGACCGACGGCGTATTTCGCTTACACTACTGCCGAGCAGTCGGCGAGGTCTATGGACGAGAGTCGTTGCCAGTGAAGAAGAAGAATGCCCACGCAATCGATGATGAGGCTGCGGAATTGCCCAGGGCCCCTCAATTGAGACTTGAGGCGGTTTACGGATCCGTGCAGCCTGTCGCTAGGTCCGGGGACTTCGATGTGGCGTCCCGCGAAGCCAAGGACGCGAAGGCTGAGGCTACAGTTCGATATATGCGTCGGGGAGTTGAATCCTGACGTTCAATGTTCTCCTATTGACTTCGACTCGCTACGGGGAGCTTGAGCCGAAGGACGACACCGATGGAAGCGCACGGTGATTGGCGCGGTCATTGGGGACATTGTTGGGTCGGTGTATGAGTGGGAGTGGATCAAGACCAAGTCGTTCGAGTTCTTCAACGACAACGGCTTCGTCACGGACGACTCGGTGTGCACCGCCGCCGTCGCGGATGCGTTGCTGCACGACCGAGAACCGGCTCAGGCCCTGCAGGACTGGTGTCGGCGCTATCCGGAAGCGAGCTACGGCGGCTCGTTTGCGTCATGGATCTGGATGGAGCCGCCGCGTCCGTACGACAGCTTTGGCAACGGGGCGGCCATGCGGGTTTCGCCGGCGGCCTACCTGAACCGTAAAGGGGACCTTTCGGCCGCGCTGGAGGCTTCGGACCTGGTGACAGCCGTCACTCACAACCATCCGGAAGGCTTGAAGGGCGCCCGCGCCACGGTGCATGCGATCTGGCTGGCTTTCCAGGGCGAGCCGGCCAACGGCATTCGGGCCGCAATCGCCGAAATGTATGGCTACGACCTGTCGCGTAGCGTCGACGACATCCGGCCCGACTACCGGTTCAACGAGATCTGCCAGACGACGGTGCCCGAAGCCATCACCTGCGCGTTGGAGTCCGACAGTTTTGAGGACGCGATCCGCAACGCCGTTTCCCTTGGCGGGGATTCAGACACCCTGGCTGCGATTGCCGGGCCCATAGCCGAAGCGCTTCACGGGATTCCTGCTGACATCCGGGCCGAGGCTGAAGACCGCTACGTGCCGAAGGACATCCTGGGAATCGTCCGAGAGATGTATGGCGAGGCGAGCCGCTGACGCTGTGGATGGGGCCGTGGGTAATCAAGACCTGGCATCGGCGTTCCAGCGGACTCCGGTTGTGGAGATGTCACCCTTGATTCTGATCTTGCCCCGCAGGCTGCCGACCAGGTCGGCATCACCCCGGGCGTAGGGCACCACCCGCGCGACGGGCTTGCCGCCCCTGGTGATGATCAGGCCATCGGATTCAAGCTCGTCCAGCAGCGCGAGGCAGTGGGCCTTGAACTGCACGGCCTCACACCCTTACGTACTCAGGTACTCCCGGAGCGCAAGTCTAACCTTCACGTCTTTCTTGTGAAGGGGCATGCCGCCTAGCGGCGAGGCGGCGGTGGCGGTGGCGGCGGCTTTGGCGGACGGGAGGGCGGCCCCCCAGTCCTCCTTTCAATGTCCTGGCTATTTCGCGTATGCAAAGTCGTGTTGCACAACCTGGATCGCTTTTTCGTAACAGGCTTGGTTCAGGGCCTCGTCGTCTTCCATGTCCACCGGCGGTCCCGCGTGCATGCGCTCCGCAAGGACTCGCACGTTGCTCGCATCGTTCGGGTCGTCGTGGTTGTCCCACACATGGCGCCATTCCCGATACATCACGGCGAAGTACGCGCTGGCACTCTGGGTTTGGGCGAGCGTGCGTGCATCATTCCGTCGCAACAGCCACGCGACCGCAAGCGCCGTGACGGTGGAAAACACGACAGTGGCCGCCTCAGCCACTCCTGCATTCGTGAGCTTTGCCGCCAGCGTCGATGCGCCCGTAAGGACCGACCCCAACGCGATCGTCATGGCGGTCCGGTGGTACGACTGGCGGTACTTGTCGCCGGCGGCTCGGTAGTACCGGGCTGCTCGTTCCGAGTCAAGAAGACCAAGCCAGATCTGTTGCCGAAGACTCTCCTCGGTACTCATGGACCGGCGCGATGTGGGCGTACTCTCTGAGTTTAGCAACCGCTGGCGGTATGCCATGACGCCCGCTACTCCAAGCGTAGGGCCGCCTCGCCGGAGCGGCCTACTCTTCCCGCGTGGCTTGTTCTCTCCTGCAAGTCAGACCTGACCGTTACCCAAGTCAAAGGAGGACATTGCACTTTGCACGCCATCGGTCATGGACTACCAGGACCGCCGTTGCGGTGCGCGGCCGTTGCGTGAACGCTGCTTGCGCGCTCAATGCCGCCACGTTCAGCGTTTCAGAGCTTCGAGCACGACGTGGGCGGCGTTGTGGCCGGGGGCGCCGGTGACTTCGCCGCCGGGGTGGGTGCCGGCGCCGCAGAGGTAGAGGTTCTGGATGGGGGTGCGGTAGTCGGACCAGCCGGGGAGGGGGCGGCGGGACATCATTTGCTGCGGGATCATGTCGACGTGGCGGATGTTGCCGTCGGTCAGGCCGATGCGGTCTTCGATGTCCTCCGGCGTCAGCATCGTCCAGTCGATGATGGCGTCCCTGAAGTTGGGGGCGTAGCGGCAGAACTCGTCGATGAGTTTTTCGCCGAACTCCTGTCGCTTCTCCGACCAGGAGCCGTCCTTGAGGTGCGCCGGCACGAAGAACACCCACATGGACAAGACGTGCTGGCCTTCGGGCGCCACCGATGGGTCGTAGACGGTGGGAATCTGGACCTGGATGATCGGGGTCTCGGGGAGCCGGCCGTTGGTGGCGTCGAGCCAACTGGACTCGCAGTAGTCGGTTGAGGGGGCGAGATTGATCATGGAGAGGTGCTTGGGGTCGTAGTCGTCGCCGAGGTGGCGCGAGAAGTCGGGCAACTCGCGCAGCGAGCACAGGAACTTGACGGAGGCCGACTGCGTCTTCAGCGATTCAACTTCGTCAACGACCTCCTGCTCCACGTCGTCGCCGCCCAGCAGTTGCGTGAAGGTGCGCTTGGGGTCGGCGTTGGAGAGGACGAGGTCGGCCTCGATGACCTCGCCGTTGGCCAGTTCCACGCCGGTGGCCTTGCCGTCGTCGGTCAGGATGCGGGCGACTTCCGCGCCGGTCCGGATCGACACGCCGACCGACTCGGCCGAGCGGGCCATTGACTGGGTGATGGATCCCATGCCGCCGCGGACGATGCCGTAGTTCTCGGTGTCCTTGCGGTACGCGCTGAAGCGATAGAGCGCCATGATGTAGGCGCTGCCGGGCGCGCTGAGGTTGCCCATGTCGATAGCGCCGATGCTGGCCATGGCCCGCATCTCGTCCGAGACGAAGGTCTGGTCGATCAGGTCGCGCACCGGAACCGTCAGCAGGGTTTCCAGCAGTTCCTCTTCTTCCTCGTCCTTGAACCGCTCGCTGAGTTCGGCCAGGGAGGGCGGCGGACCCAGGTAGTAGTCGCTCAGGATCCGCACGGCGCGGTGCCAGAAGTCAGCCCAGTCCAGCCAGGCCTCGGCGTCCTCGGGCGAGAACTGCCGAATCTCTTCGGCCGTCTTCTCGTCGTCGTGCCAGAGCCTGACGGCGCGACCGTCGGGAAACGGGTGCAGGCGGCCGGGGTCCAGCGGGTAGACGTGGAAGCCGTGCTTGCGGAGTTCGAGTTCGTCGATCACCTTCTGCTGGAGGATGTGGCAGACGTAGGAGCAGGTGGAGATGTGGAAGCCGGGGAACCACTCCTCGGTGACGGCCGCGCCGCCGACCACGTCGCGACGCTCCAGCACCTGCACGTCCAGCCCGGCCCGGCCGAGATAGCCCGCGGCCACCAAGCCGTTGTGCCCGCCGCCGACGATTACGACTTTCTTGTTCTCGGCCATGGTTCGCTCCTTTTGCCGCTAGCCCGTGCCGATTGGCTCGCACCCCTGTGCCAGATCGGCCGTCACCCTCATCCTTGCTGCACTCACCGGGCTAGAATCCCACGCCGTTCGGGGGACGGGTCTGAGCTTATGACACGGGACTCCAGAAAGCCGCTTGGGCTGGACGATGTGTTCATCGTCGACTGCGACGTGCATGCCAACGAACCGCCCGAGGCGCTGGCGCCGTACATCGACATGCCGTGGCGGCGCTCGCTGGAGTTGCTGGGCCAAGGGGCGCAGCGTTACCTGGATATTCCCGGCTACGCGCCGATTCTGAACCTGGATCCCCCGTTCCCGGACCGCGGCATCGCCAACCGGACCGTCACCAGCGCCCGCCAGATGCGCGACGAGTTGGACGAGCTGTCGATCGACGTCGGCATCCTGTTTCCGGACAACCTGCTGAAGATCGCCGTGTTCCCGCACGTTGACTACGCGGCGGCGCTGGGGCGGGCCTACAACGCCTGGCTGGCGGACGCGTGGGTGAGCCGGGAGGAAGGTCTTTACGGGGCCGTGCTGGCGGTGCCGCAGGATCCGAAGGACGCGGCGGAGCAGATTCGGACCTACGGGGCGGATGACCGGTTTGTGGCGGTCTACCTGCCGGTTGCAGGGCTGCGTCCGCTGTGGGGCGACCGGATGTACGACCCGATCTACGAAGCGGCCGAGGAGATGGGGCTGCCGGTGATGCTGCACAGCGTGGGGCTGATCCACCCGCACTTCCCGTTCAACCTGGAGCACGTAGAGTCGCGGATCGTGCGTCATCCCATCAACCATGAGTTCGCGCTGATGGCCAACCTGTTCACGATGATCGCCAACGGGGTGCCGGTGAGGTATCCAGACCTGGAGATCGTGTTTACCGAGGGCGGCGTTTCGTGGGTGCCCTTTGTGATGTGGCGGATGGACAAGGAGTACGCGGAGATTCCCACGGGCGCCCCGTTTCTTGAGCGTCCGCCGAGCGACTACATCAAGGAGATGTACTACTGCACGCAGCCTATCGAGGAACCGGAACGGGCCCGTGACCTGGTGACGATGATCGACCTGTTCGACGGGCGGGATAAGGTCATTTTCGCGTCGGACTGGCCGCACCATGACTTCGACCATCCGCGCAAAGTCCTGAACATGCCGTTCGACGCGCAGCTCAAGCGCAACATCATGGGCGAGACCGCCCGCCGCCTCTTCAAGCTGCCGGTTCCCGTTTCCGTCGCCTGATGGCGCGGATCCGGGTTGGGGCGGCGGACGAGATCCAGCCCGGCCAGCCGGCCTTTGTGACGCATGGTGAGATCGAGATTGCCGTCTTCCGTTTGGACGATGGTTTCCGCGCCTATCGCAACCGCTGTCCCCACCAGCAGGGGCCGGTGTGCACGGGTCCGGTCAGCGGCACGCTGGTGGCTACCGCCGATACCGACTGGCGGTTGGCCTGGGTGCTGGAAGGGCGGGTGCTGATCTGTCCGTGGCACACGATGGAGTTCGACCTGGACAGCGGCCGCCGCCTGCGCGGCCGCAGGGAACGGCTGCGGGGGTATCCGGTTGAAGTCGAGAGCGGCGAGGTTTTTGTGCAGGTGGGTGCGCGCTCGGCGCCGACCGGTACCCGTCAGCCGTCGTGACGACCGCCTTCAGCTAGTCCGGGCTGCCGGTCCGCGACCGCGGACACGACCAGAGAGTTCCCTATGGGTCACGTGTTTTCGATGGAATCGTGCCGTCGTACCGAGTGGTACACGGTTGGTTCCGGTCGCAGCCAGCCTCGCCTTGCCGGCGTGTAGGCTGGATGGTGCGAGGACTGCCGGGGACCCAGCGAATGAAGTTCGTCTCGGCTGTCTCGCTTGAGGCCGAGCCTGAGCGCATTGCCCAGGACATCCACGATCAGCTCGCCGCGGAGGGTCCGTTCGATCTGGTGGTGGTCTTTGTCCGGCCGCCAACCGATCCGGCGGGCGCCGACATCCTCTCAGGGCTGTACGAGCGGCTTGCGCCGGGACGATTCATCGGCTGCACGGCGGGTGGGATCGTGGGCGCCGGACGCGAAATCGAGGACGACACGGCGACTGCGGTGCTGGCCGCCCGGCTTCCCGGCGTTAGGGTCGATCCGATTCCCGATCTCGACGACGACGCAGTCACCCTGGAACCGGATGACCTGCGGGCCTGCATTGTGCTGGTCGATCCGTTCTCCACGGCGACCGAAGCGTTGCTGCAACGGCTTGACCAGTTGGCGCCCGGCATCCCGGTTGTGGGCGGCGTGGCCAGTTGGGCCTCGGCCCCGGGACGCAATCGCCTGGTGCTCGATGGCGAGGTCTCCAATTCCGGCTTCGTTGGGGTCACGCTCCGCGGCAACGTGCAGGTCAGCACCATCGTGTCGCAAGGGTGCCGACCGGTGGGCGACTGGTTCACCGTTACGAGCAGCCGCAGCAACCTGATCCAGGAACTCGACGGGAAGCCGCCGCTCGAGGTCCTCCAGGACGTCTTCAGCGAAGCCAGCCCGGAGGATCAGAAGCTCATGCGCTCCGGCATTCTCCTGGGGCGCGGGGTGGCCGAGCAGCCGGATGACCTGGGGCACGGGTCCTTCATCATCCGAGTGGTGCTCGGGGCCGACCGCGAGTCCGGCGCCATCAGCGTGGCCGACCGGGTGCGTGAGGGCGAGTTCGTGCAGTTTCACGTGCGCGACGCGCAGAGCGCCCGCGACGACCTGGAAATGCTGCTGACGCCGCAGGTATTCGAAGAAACCGCCGCCGGCGCTTTGCTTTTCACGTGCAATGGCCGAGGCGAACGCTTCTTTGGCGAGCGCGACGCCGACGTCGCGATCATCGGCAACGCGCTAGGCGAGCAGGTGCCGGTGACCGGGTTTTTCTGCGGCGGCGAGATTGGCCCGATCGGCTCGGCCAACTTCGTACATGGCTACACGGCCAGCCTGGCCGTGTTCCGGCCGGGGACGAACGCGGGACCCGCCGCCTTGTAAGACTCGCTTCGGTGCGAGCGCGCGGCACGCGGCGGCTGCCGGTCGGGGAATCCGAGGCCTGAGCCTCAGGCCTCCGCCAGTCCGTCGCGTACCACCTGGTCGAACTCGCGCGTGCGGTGCTCCGCCGGTGGGGCCGTCAGCAACGTACCGGCGATGGCCGCCAGCCCGCCCGCAAGGAATCCGGGCAGGGCCGGCATCACGTCGAACATGCCCTGCGGCCCTCCTGTCAGCACGAACTGCCAGAGCGAGGCGACCACGAATCCGACCACAACGCCCGCCAGCGCGCCGCCGAAGTTAAAGCGCCGCCAGTACAGCGCCAGGATCACCGCCGGGCCAAAGGTGGCGCCCATGCCGCCCCAGGCATACGCCACCAGGTTGAGCACGGTGTCGGGGAAGGCGATGGCCAGGTAGCCCGCCAGCGCCCCGATGACAACCAGGAGCGCACGCCCCAGCCAGACCCGTTGCGAGGCGTTCAGGGCGCTTGCATACCGGCGCAAGAGCGGCAGGTCGCCGGCCGCGATGGCCGATGCCAACAGCAACTGCGAGTCCGCCGTGCTCATCACCGCCGCGATCACGGCCGTCAGCAGCAGGCCTCCGATGATGACGGGGAAGAAGTGCTCGGATACCAGGAAATACACCCGCTCCGCATCCGAGACGGTGATGCCAGCCTCGTCAAGCGCGGGCCGAGCAAACAGGCCGAGCAGGAAGCTCAGCGAGTAAACGAGACAGAGCCACAACGTCGATAGATTGCGGCTCTCCTTGATCTTGTCCTCGCGCTCCATCGCCATGAAGCGCTGCAGGACGTGCTGCGCGCCAAAGAACCCGAGCCCCCACCCCATCGTGCCCAGGACAAATACCGGGGTGATGACATCGCCGCGGTCGTCGGTGAAGGGGTTCATGAAGCCGGTTGCGCTGCCCCCCACGCCGCCCAGCGGATCCTCGGCCGCCACGATTACGGTGGCCAGCATGATGACGAAGCCAACGAGGATCAGCACGGCCTGGAACACGTCGGTCCGCGAGACGGCCAGGAAGCCGCCGATGAACGTGTATGACGAGACGGCAATCAGGGTGAGAATCAGCCCAAGCGTCGGATCCAGGCCGAATTCCGTGTTGAGCAGTTTGGACCCGGCGACCAGGCCTGACGTGATGTAGAAGACGACGAAGAAAATCGTCATGGCCGCGCACACGGCGCGCAGCGTCTGGCCCTGGTCTCCCACGCGGCGCTCCAGGAACTCGGGAAGCGTCAGCGCGTCCTCCATCGAAATGGTGTAGCGACGGAGGCGTCTCGCGACGATGGTCCAGTTGAACCAGGCGCCAATGACGAGGAAGACGACCAGCCAGAGCTGGTTGGCGCCGCTTGTGAATGCCAGCGCCGGGAATACCAGCATCGTCCAGCCGCTGGTGGTGGACGATCCGGCGCTCAGGGCGGTCGTGAAGCTGCTGAGCCGCCGGCGGCCCAGCACGTAGTCCGACATCGCCGACATCTGGCGCACCCGGACGATCGCGATGCCGATCAGAATCGCGAAGTACGCGACGAATACCGTGATGGTCCAGGCGGCGCTCAACGCGTCGGCAGTCATGCGCAGGCTTTCCGGCAGCCTTGGCTTTCAGGTGCTATGGCCGCGGCGCCGGTCCCAGCACGACGTACTTCCGGTCCTCGGTCCGCTCAGCCGTTGGCAGCACTTCCACGACCACTCGCGACAGACCCACCACCTCGCCCAGCTCGTCGAAGCTGTAGTTGTCGCCGATGGCGCCGCTCCAGGTGATCTCGTACATGCAGTCGCGGAACCCGTCGGCGTCCTGGTCGTCGCCGGTCTGCTTCAGGCACTCGGCCGTGATGTAGACGTCGTCGTAGGCGGATCCCAGGTGCCAGGGCAGCGTGACGTAGTTGTAGCGTTCCCGGAAGTCGGCCAGGACCTCCTGGGCCTTCTCGTTGTCGGGGTCCAGGTCGGCGGTGATCGCCTTCATGCCGGTTGCCGCGTCGCCGGCGATCTCCAGGGCCGTTGTGCCGACCGAAATCGTCTCCGCGTAGATCGGACCGTCATAGCCGAGTTCGCGCGCCTGCTTGATGATGGTTCCGGCGGACGCCTCGGACTGCGGCGCCAGGTGCAGGGCATCGGGGTTGGCGTCGAAGAGCTTCGTGAGCTGCGACCGGAAGTCGGTCACATCGGAGGCGTAATACTCCTCGGCCACGATCGTGCCGCCGCGCTCCTCAAACTGGGCGACCGTTGTGCGCCGCACCCCTTCGGCGTAGTCGGTCGTTTCGGTAATGGTGGCCAGGCCGCGAATCCCGTCGGCCCAGAGCACGTTGCCGGTGTCAATGCCGACCTGGATATCGCTGATCTGGGTGCGGAAGATGTAGTCGCCGGCGTTGGCAATGTCCGGGTTACTGGCCAGCCCGGAGAAGAGGATCACGCCGTCGGCCTCGGCCAGCGGCGCCGCCCCCAGCATGGCCCCGCTGCAGGAGGTGCCCAGGATGATCTTGACCCCGTCGACCTCGGTCAGCTTCTTGTAGGCCGTAATCGCGTCCTGGGCGTTGCACTTGGAGTCCTCGACAATGAACTCGATCTGACGGCCGTTGACTCCGCCCGCCGCGTTGATCTCGTCCAGCGCCATCTGCTTGGCCTGGCTGGCCACGGTTCCGTAGGTCTCGCCGGCGCCGGTCAGCGACTCCATGACTCCGATGCGGAAGGGTTGGCTGGTGTCCTCGCCGCAGGAGGCCAGCGCCAGGCTCAGGGCCAGCAGCAGGCCCACGACCGGAATCCGTCGGCTAGGTCGAAAACGCATGATGCGCACCCCTGGAATCCAGTTCGGTCGGCCCGTGAACGAGCGCGGCGCCGACCTTACTCAGCGTCGTATCAGCCACGTGTTTGCTGACCAGTGCACCACTCCCGATAGCGCTGTTTGGCCGCGCCGCTGCCGCTACCTCTGCTCGTCCACGGTGACCGTCACGATGTCGACGCTGTGATACCGCTGGTGCTGGACCGAGGACGCGTAGTGCCACAGGAGACGGAACGAGACCTCGCGTTCATCGGGCTTGGGCGGCAACTCGTTGAGATAGGCCAGGTGGTCTTCCATGTTGACCCCTTCAAGCCCCGTCACGAACTCCAACTCCGCCGACTGCCCGTCCATGCGCGCGGCAAGGTTCAGTCTCCGCCCGCCACCGTCGTCACCGCTCTCTTGCAGCAGGATCGACAGGGTTTCCTCGCCGGCTGACGTCAGCCGATCCGTTGACCCGGCATTCCATCCGTGCCTTGACGCGAAGCCGCGCAGGAATTCTTCGATTGCCGGCAGCGCATCCATGCCCAGGGCCACTTGCAGCCGCCGGCGCCTCGGGCTGGTCAGCTCCATGAAGACCATCATGATGATGGCGGCCAGCGCGCCGGAGGTCATCCCGTTGCCGAGCAGAACTCCGAGAAACCCATCGCCCAGCAAATCGGAGAAAATCAGCTGGTTCTGAAAGCCAAACCCGATCCAGAACGACAGGCCCGCGATGGCCGCCGTTCGGTGATCCACACCTTCCTGAACGACGATTCGCATGCCCTGGACGAAGAGAACGCCGATGAGGAACGTGATGTAGGCGGACGCGACCGGGGGCGGAATGGCAATCAGCAAGGCCGCCACCTTGGGAAAGAACGCCAGCACAACGAAGATCGTGCCGATCACCACGCCCACGCGTCGGGCCCCGATCCCGGTGACCTCGGTCAGCGGAATGCTGCTGGAGTAGGTGGTGTTGGGCAGTGTCCCGAGCAGACCCGAGAGCAGGTTTCCCACGCCGTCGGCGTTCAACGCACCTTGCACCACCCGGAAGTCGGTTGCCCGCGGCCGGCGTCGCGACACGCGTTGAATCGCCACGCTGTCACCGATGGTCTCGATGGCGCCCACGATCGTCACCACCACGAAGGCCGGCAGCAGGGCCAAGAACTTCTCGTCCGGGGTGAGGTCGAATCCCGGCCACTCACCGAACGGAACGCCAATCCAGGCCGCGTCCTGCACCGATGCGAGGTCGTAGATGCCGAAGAGGCCCGACACCGAGCACCCGACGACGATGCCGATCAACGGCGACCACAGCCGCCAGGCGGGCGGTGCGCGCAGAACCAGCACCGCCACCGTCAGCAGCGTGGCGAGCGCCGCGACTGGAGCGGCGGCATCCGGCGCCCCCTCGGGCACGTCGGTCAGGGCGTCGAAGAGGAGCGGCACGACCGTTACGGCAATCAACATGATGACCGTACCGGTCACCGTAGGGGTGAAGATTCGCCGCAGCAGGGCGAGCCGCGATGACAGCAGAAACTGAAAGAGCGACGAGATCACGACCAGGGTTGCCATCGCAGCCGGACCGCCGACGGTCAGCGCCCCGATGCAGACGGCAATGAAGGCTCCCGACGTGCCCATGAACAGCACGTGCCCGGACCCGAAGCGTCCCACGCGCACGGCTTGCAAAATGGTGGTCAGGCCGCTTACCAGCATTGCCGCGAAAACGGCCCACGCCGTGTACGCCACCGGTTGTCCGCTGATCTGCAGCACAATCGCCACGGTCAGAACAACCGGCGCCAGCATGATCAGGGCGGCCTGAAAGCCGGCGCCAATGGCCAGCGGAGCGGGCGGCTTCTCGTCCGGTTCGAAACGAATGTTCTCGTTCACAGGCTCCGTCGCCATTGGTCACTCCTGTAAATGCTTGCCGCCTGCATATGCTGCCACATGCGTTTTGACCGTCGCCGATAAGCTCACAGCCCGTGTCTGCCGACGATGCTAGAGTGAGCGCCTTTTTGGCGGGCCCTGGCGCTGCCGCTCACCGTCAGGCCGCAAGCCCTGGTGCTCCGATGACCGAGGATCTCCGCGAGCGGGCCACCTGCATTGTGGCTCGAGACGGAAAGCTGCTCCTGGTAGCGGACAGCAAGCTGAAGTATTTGCTGCCGGGCGGCGGCGTCGAGCCCGGTGAGACCATCGAGGCCGCCGCCGTGCGCGAACTGCTTGAAGAGACAGGGCTGGTCGCAACCCGCACCCAGTATCTGTACGTGTTCGAGACGGCAAGCAACCGGCATCACGTCTTCGCGGTTGACGCCGAGGGTCCGCTGGACGAAGGCAGGATCAAGGCCGACGGCGAAATCCACGGGTTCCTGTGGTGGGACATGGAATCCGACGTACCCGTTTACCCCTCCGTCACGTCTGTACGGAACCGGCTGCGCGCCGCAAACCAGGCAGGCCCAATACAGGCGTAGCGTCGTATCGCGCTGTGCTCTTGGTTCGCATGGAAAGCGCCTGTGTAGCCTGTAGTTCCCATGCCTGAAGGCGTCACCCTCGGCACGCTTCGCTACGCCTCCGTCACCGTCAACGACCGCACCCAGTGGAACTTTGCGGAGATCGGCGATGACCAGGGCCTGACCGCCGTTGTTGAAACGACGTCCGGCGGTGACGTCGCCAGTCGCCTGACGCCGCTCATACAGGCCCTCAGCGGGCGCCCAATTGACGACGAGGCTGAGGTTGTTCGAGTCGCCGGGCTTGCGCCGTGCCAACTCGGCCAAGACTTCGCCCTGGCCACCGCCGTTAGCGCCGTGCGCAGCGCGGTCGTGGACATCCGCGCCCAACGAAACGGCCTCTCCCTCACCGAGACCCTCGGCGGTCAGACCGTCGACAGCGTCGAACTCTACGCCAACACCAATCGGTACCTGCTAACGACGGCCCGGCGACCAGCTGACTTCGCGGCCGTCGCCGAACGAGCCGTTCGCGACGGCTTTCGCACCATCAAGTGCACGCCGTTTGACGAGGTGGATCCCAGGGCTCCAGGCGCCGACCTCGCGGAAGTTGCCCGCCCCGGGATTGAACGCCTGGCCGCCGCGCGCCGCGCCATCGGTCCTGACATCACCCTGCTGGTGGACTGCCACAGCCGCTTTGATCTGCGGTCGGCGTGCTCCGTGGCCGATGAATTGGCGCAGCTCGACGTCGGCTGGTTTGAGGAACCCGTCAATCCGGAACGAGACCCGGAAGTCCTGGCGGAGATCGCTGCTCGTGTTTCAATGCCCGTCGCTGGCGGGGAGCACGCCTATGGGGCCGAGTTCTTCGAGCGTCTGGTCGCCAGGGGCGCCGTCGAAATCGCCATGCCCGACATCAAGCACTGCGGCGGCGTCGCGGAGGCTGTCCGTGCTGCAAAGCTGGTGGCCCGCAACGGCGGCCGCATCTCGCTCCATGGCCCCAGCGGCCCCGTGTCCATCCTGGCCGGCGGCCACGTGACCGCCGCCATGCCCGCGGCTCTGCCGCTGGAGTTCGGCGCCTACGAGTGTCCCTGGCGGGCCGACCTCATCGATCCACCTGAACTCGTCCAGAAAGGACGCCTCGTCCTTCCCACTACCCCCGGCCTCGGCGCCCGCCTCGACACCGCCACCCTCCAGCGCCACGGCTACACTTGGCGCGCGGCCTCTCCCTGATCCATCCCAGACCCGTCCACGACCCTGATGTGTCGCCCGCTCGACCGGTTGAACCCGCGGTTTGATTGCCGCGCGTGCAGGTGAGTCGTAAGGTGAGTCGGAATGACTCACTTGATGACTCACGGGGAGTGTCAGCGTGAAGCAACTCACGGTTCGAGGCTTCGACGACGAACTGAGCGACGCGGTTCGGGGCCTTGCCAGGCGGGAAGGCATCTCGCTCAATAAGGCCGCGTTGCGGCTCCTGCGCAAAGGCGCCGGGCTGGCCGACGGCGCCGAGGGCCGCGCCAAGGTTGGTTCGTCGCTGGATCACCTGATCGGAACCTGGACCCAGGAGCAGGTTGACGAACTGAACGAGGTGCTGCAGGAATTCGAGAAGATTGATGAGGAACTCTGGCAGTGAGGCTACTCCTCGACTCCAATGCGTTCAGCCTGCTGGCGCATGGACACCGTCACGTCGCTGAGCTCGTGCGGGTAGCCGAGGAGGTGTTTCTCTCAGCGATTGTGGTCGGTGAGTTGCTTGCCGGATTCCGGTCAGGATCGCGCTTCGAGCAGAACATGGCTGACCTGCGCGCTTTTCTGGACAACTCATTCGTTTCCGTTATACCCGTGGGATCCGTCACCGCCGACCGCTACGCCCGAATCTCGGCTTCGCTACGTGCCAAAGGCCGTCCCATTCCGACCAACGACATGTGGATTGCGGCGCACGCGATGGAAACCGGCGCCGACCTCGTTTCGGCCGACCGTCACTTCGAGCACGTCGACGGCATTGCCTGGGTTCCTATATCGATCAATTGACCCTGCGGCTCGGTGGTGTCGGGCATTCCCGTCTTTTCGCACTTGCGCCGAATCCGGCAAAGGCACGCCGCCAATCCTGAAGGTCGAACGACCGAGGCGCGAAGCTACTGGGCCGTCAGCCGCCCGTCAGGCGCGTCTCAAGAGCCAGTGGTCAGGACACCTGGTCCCAATGACCGAACAGGAATGGCCGACTGTCGAGCGTTACGTTCCGGCGACTGGCTCAGTCGGCCGGCGGGGGCATGCGCTCAAGAATGCGTTGGACAACCTCCCGCACGTTGCCAACATCCTCCCGCACATCGCGAACGTCCTGCCGCACGTCGCGAACTTCCTGCCTGACGGCGCGAACCTCAACTCGCACTTCGCTGATTTCGGCGGTCAACCGCTGATCGAGCTTCTGCATGTCAACCCGCAACTGCGCGTCGGCGTCTTTCAGTTCCGTGATGCCCTCCTCGACCTTCCCGAACCGCCACGCCGCCCCAGCAACAATCCCGATCCACCCGAGCATCAAGCCAAGCATCGCCCAGTCCATGTGACCCCTCTAATCGCGTGTGCTCGGCAGCCGCCCTCCAACCGATCGACGTCCTGTGAGTCTTCTATCACTCACGCCCTACCGCATCAAGTGCTCAAGCCCCCGGCAACTTGGCCAGCCCGCGCAGGGCGCTACGCTCAGTCTCCACGGGCCTGCGTCCGCAACGGCCACCGCCTGACGCACGATTGGCTCATTCGAGCCAGTCAACCCGGGGAAGGCCATCTGAATGTTGACGGGCTGCCCACTGAAGAAGCTCTTCGCATTCAATAATCCGGCAAGCCCCGCAGGGAGCAACGCATGAACTTCAACGTCGAGGAAAACCTGGGCGCCGTCGAACGCTCGGTTTCGTCACTCGAGCGCGACGGACAGCCGGCCCATGCGGTCATCCTCGCCCGCAGCTATGCAACCACGCAGGCGGACCTGTGGGACGCCGTGACCAACGCCGAGCGAATCCCCGGCTGGTTTCTGCCGATCACCGGCGACCTGGAACTTGGCGGCCGCTATCAGTTGGAAGGCAACGCCGGCGGCTCGATCACGGCGTGTGAGCCTCCATCGCACTACGCCATCACCTGGGAGTTCGGCGGCGACGTGAGTTGGGTGGACGTTCGCGTCGCTGACGATGGGGGCGGGCAGGCCCGGCTCACCGTCACCCACACCTTCAACCACTCCGATCACTGGGAAACCTACGGCCCCGGCGCAACCGGCGTCGGCTTCGAGATGGGCCTGCTTGGGCTGTCCATGCATCTCACGGACCCGGACCAGCCGAAGCCCGACCCGATGGAATTCGCCATGTCGCCCGACGGCAAGGCCTTGCTCACCGGCAGCAGCCAGGCCTGGGGAGACGCGGATATCGCCGCCGGGACCGACCCCGCCCTTGCCCGCACCGCCGCCGCGCGCACCGCCGCCTTCTACACCGGCGAGGAGACCGATGCCGGCTGAGCTGCGGCGAACACCGGGCACGCGACCGGAAGGGAGCAAACCGATGCGGATTGCGATGCTCGTGCTGGCCTTTGTCTACGCGGCGCTGGCCATGCTCACCGCGGCGGTCGGTTCATTCGCCGACGGAGGCGACATCTGGTCGCGGATCGTGCTGGTGGTTCTCCACCCCCTGGCTGCCGGCGCTCTCCTGCTGCTCGTCCTCAAAGTCAGGGCTTCGCGAAAGCTCGCGCTCGCCGTTGCCGCGCTGCTGCTGGCCACCGTGGCCGCGGACTTGTCGCTCGCCGCGTCGATTGCCGGCGGCGCGATGAAAGGCGATTGGGAGCTTCCCGTGATATTTGCGGTGGTTCCGACCGTCGGAGTGCTCTACGCGCTGGTGATGGCCGCCAGAACGAACCGCTCCGATAGCCGCCCATCGCAGACCCAGGCTGGCGAATAGGGCCTTACCCGACCATTGGCCATTGGGGAGCCAGATCAATCCCCAGCCGCTGCGCTCGCGCAACCACCGAATCCGAAACAGCCCGGAGAGTCTCGGCCTCGTCCACTCGAGTCGATCGCCCGCCGCTGAGCACGATCTCACCGTTCAGCAGAACCGTGTCCACGCTGCCGCTTCGCAGCGTCAGTGCCAACCGATGCACCGGGTTGTTATCGGGATAGGCCTCGGCCGCCCGTGGCGATCGAACCACCACGTCGGCCCGCTTGCCCGGCTCCAGGCTGCCCAGGTCGGTTTCCATGCCTGCCGCCGCGGCGGCGTTGAGGGTCTGCATCTCCAGGAGTGCGCCGGGTGACATCGAGTCGGCGTAGGTTTGCGCCTGGAGGTGCGCCGCCAGCATGGTCTCGCTCGGCGGGCAGTCGAAGGCGCCGTCAGTGCCTAGCGACACGCGGACGCCGTGCCGATATCGCTCCGCCATCTTGAAGCGGGTGCGACCTCCGATACCCAGCGAGAAGAAAGCCGTCGGGCACCACACGATCTGACAGCCTGACTCGTGGACCGCCGCTTCGTCGGTCTCGTCCAGCGCATTCGCGTGCACCACAACCGTGTGCTCGTCCAGCACGCCCAGTTCGTGCAGGTGCGCCACCTGGCTGGTGCCGTTCAATGCCTGATAGATCTTGGCCTCCTCGGGAACGTAACCGGCGTGCAGATGCAGCGGGACGTTGTTGTCGCGAGCGCAGGTATGAGCGGCCTGCAGCAACTCGGGTGATCCGGTTCCAACTCCGTAGACGAAGACATACCCGCGAACCAGCGCCCCGGGATTGTCGTTGCGGTGTAACTCCGCATCCAATTGCGCCAACGACCGCGCGCGGTCAATCGGCGCCCGAGCCATCAGGCTCGGGCTCTCCAGCGCGGGCATTGCCTCAAAACACTCGCGCCGGTCCCAGAGATAGAGGGGGGCAAACAGGGCTCGCAGCCCCACCCGTTCAACCGCCGCCGCGGCGGCGTCAGTCGAAAACAGCGAACCCGGCTCGATAAACATCGTGAAGCCGCACCGCAGCATCTCCAGGCAGGCCATTGCCGTGGCCGCGGCTTCGTCGTGCTGCGTTACACCGGCCTTCCAGTCGGCGAAGTTGATCGGCGAGGAGCTGGTGTCATGAATGTTGCCGAAGACCCCTCGACAGGACGTGTGCACGATGTGGTTGTGCGCGTCGATGAAGCCCGGATGCACGATGCCCCCGCCGGCATCCACGGTCTGCTTCGCGTCAAAACGATCGGTCAGGTCCGCGTCGCGGCCGACCTCGACGATGCGCGAACCGGCAATCGCAAGCGCGCCTGGCCGATAGATCCGCCGCTCCGCATCCATCGTGACGACCTGCCCGTTACGAATCAGGAGATCGCACGACCGCCTGTTCGAAGGCACTTGATCAGGCATCGCCGGGTTCATTCGTCACTGCGGATTTCGGTTCCGCCTACCCGTCGCCCATCGCCGCCAGCCGCCGCATCAGTTCGTCCATGTCCACGTCTTCAACGTGGCTCGCGATCGACCACTGGTTGCCTGAGGGATCGGCCACGCGCGCGATGCGGTCGCCGTAGAACTGGTCGGCCGGCTCGGCCACGGCGGTCGCGCCCGCGCTCACTGCCTGCGCATAGACCGCGTCGACATCCTCCACGTACAGGTGGATCTGGGAGCTGGTGACGGGAAAAGCCGGCGGCAATGCGTCCGACAGCATCACCGCCGCGCCGCCTATCTCCACTTCGGCGTGGCCAATCAGGCCCTCGCCCATTGGAACGCGCGTCCGCTCCGCGGCTCCGAAGGCGTTCCCCAGGAAGTCCAGGTATCCCGCCGCGTTCTCAACGATCAGGTACGGCGTAATGGCCGTGTATCCGTCCGGAATGGGTTTCGTCATTGACATTGGCCTTTCCAATGCGTGGGGGACGGCATGCAATCCGAGCCGGCAAGCCGTGCGGAGCCGGTCTGCCTTCCGGCTTCGTAGCGCAGGGCCACCGCCCGCCCTCGTTGACCCTCGCTGTCTCAGACCCGCCTGCGACGCCGTGGTGGTAAGGACGTATGATGCCACCAGGCAGATTGCCGGGCGGAGCTGTGAGTCGGTTGTGCCGTCACCGTCCCCGTCTCGGCTGAGACGAAAGACAGAGTGATGGCACAAGGCTCTGCATCAATCCTGGCTGTGCTGACGGCCGCGCCGGCAGAGTCCCGCGCCGCTCCCGGCCCCGCTGGAATCTCCCCGGCATGAACCAGGTACTCACTAAATTCAGCTCGCTGGTCACGGTTCGACCCTGGATAACGCTTCTCGTCATCTTCATCGTCACCATTGCCCTCGGCGCCGGCGGCGCGGTGCGTGCGCCGCTCCCTTCAACGGCGGAGACGCTGCCTGACAACAGCCCCATTGCCGACGCCATGGACGAGATCAATGAGCTGTTCGGCGACCACGGTGAGGTCAGCGCCGTCACCCTCCTGTTCCGCGGCGACGCGCTCACGCCCGCCGGGCTGTCCCAGATGGACGCCTTGCTCAATGACATCGTCAGCGATCCGGGGGTGCAACAGTTGCTGGCCCCCGAAAACCCGGTGTTCTCACCCGCCACGCTGATCAAGTTCGCGCTTCAAGTCGAGAGCCTGGAGTCGGTTACGCAGGCGCAGATAGACGCGGTACGCGTACTTCCGGAAGTCCAGCCGCTGCTTGCCCTGATGACCGGCACCGATACGGACGGCACGAAGATTGCGATCGGCAACATTCGCCTGCTCGACACCGCCGACGAGCGCGTTGTGGACGCCGAACGGACGGTCAACGAATTGGCTGCCGCGTCCGACGGACCGCTACAGGCAACCAGCGTCTCGTTCTACGTAATCGAGGACGCCTACAAGGCGGGCATCGAGCAAGGCATGTTGCCGCTGATCGGGGTGGCGTTCCTGCTGATTGCGTTGCTGCTGCTGCTCTTCACGCGCGCGTTGTCGGACATGTGGCTGACGCTGGCGGGACTCCTCACGTCCATCATCTGGATCATCGGCGCGGAAGGCTGGCTCGGCCCGAACGCGCTGGGCCTCATCGGCCCGCCCAACTCGCTGACCTCGCTGGTGCCGATCATCGTGATCGGGCTGACGGTGGACTATGCGATCCAGACCATCTCGCATTACCGCGAGCAGCGGGTCGAGGGGCAGGACGTGCTCACGGCCATTCGCCTGGGTCTCAGTCACGTCACGGTTCCGCTGGTCCTGGCCGCCGTCACCACCATCGTGGGCATGCTGGCCAGCCTGTTCTCGCCGATTGGCATCGTTCGCGACTTCGGAGTCGTCGCCGGCATGGGCGTTGGCATGAGCCTGATCGTCATGCTGACGCTGGTCCCGGCCAGTCGGGTCATCATTGACCGGCGGCGCGAGGCCCGCGGCAAGCTGAAGCCCGCCCGTCCGATCGTCAACGCGTTGCCGGGTGTCCAGGGATTGGCCGGGGTGATCGGTCGCAGCGTGACCCGCTGGCCCCTGCCGTACATCCTGGTCGTGCTCGCGATTACCGTCGCGCTCGGGATATCGGTCCGGGGTCTCAAGTCGGAATTCAGCATCAAGGACATCCTCCCCAGGGGCGGAGTCGTGCACGCGGACATGGACACCCTTGAGGCGGCGGTCGGTGGCTCGGCCGAGGTGACCAGCGTGCTCATCAAGGCCGAGGCGACGCAGACGCGCACCCTCCTCAACGTGCAGGACCTCACGAACGCCTTTGCCGACGAAACGCGGCGTCCGCCCACCGCGGCCGGACCGATTCAGGCCTCGTACGAATTGCTGGTGCGTGACTGGACCACGCAGAGCGGCCAGCCCGGAGACAAGTACGATCCCGAGATCGCGGCGCTGTTCCGCGAGGCTTCGGCAGGGGTGCGGCTCGATCCGCACCTGATGCAGGAAGTGCTCGACCGGATCGAGGCCAGGGACCCCGCGCTGTCCCGCCTGCTCGTCAACAACCCGCAGGGCATTGACACCATGCTGCTCCAGTTCCAGAGCTATGGCGGCGATACGCAGGCAACCAAGGTCCTCCAGCAGGAACTCGAGGCACTCTGGGCCGGTGACGACGACGCAATCACGGCGACCTCGCAGAGCATCATCTCGATCACCGTCACCGACTCGATCACGGCGCGCCAGACCGAGGCCATCGCCACCACGGTCGCGGCGGCGCTGACGGTCCTGGCCATCTTTTTCTGGATAACGCTTCGGCAGCCGGCCCTGGCGATCGTCGCCGTCGGTCCCATCGTGCTCGTCCTTATCTGCGTGCTCGGCACGATGGCGCTGCTCGGCATCCCCTACACGATCATCACGTCAATCATCACCGCGCTCTCGATCGGCATCGGGGTGGACTACACCATCCACGTGATCCATAGATATCGGGAGGAGTTCGCCCGCCTGCGCAACCCGGAGGAAGCGGCCGTTCGAACCCTGGCCACCACCGGGTCGGCACTATTGGGCTCCGCCATGACCACCGCGCTTGGCCTGGGCGTGTTGGCGGCTTCGCCGTTGGCCGGGTCGCAGCAGTTCGGCATAACGGCAGCCATCACGATCGCCTACTCGCTCATCGTCGCCGTTGTGCTGGTGCCACCGGCCATGACCATCTGGGGCGCCTACCAGAACATGCGCCTGCGCTCGATGGTGGAGCGCGAGTGGTCGGATCTGGACCTGGCCATCGACGACGTTTTTCGGCGTCACGAAGAGGAACAGGCGCAGTCCTGATTGACACCCTCCGGCTTTGCGGACGGGCAGCCTCTGTGGTGTGCCGGCGGGCTGGGGATCGTCGGTACGAATGCCGCCGAGAGACGCTTGTGGCGTTGCCATTGACAGCGCGCTATTCGGTTAAGCTAGGACCATCCAAAGCAGGTACCTCTTGCTCACCCAGCCTTTGAGCTTTTTCCTGAATTAGGCATGCAATTCCCGCTTTCGAAGGAGATTGCGAATCTCCGCAATCTATCCAGCGGGCTCAAGGCCGCCTACCGTGGATCGGATACCCGCGGCCGCGTGCAGCACTTGGATGGATGGACGCGCCGAGCGACGGCGGAGGATGCCGCCGCGGCGGGCTACGACCACACCAAGACCGTCACGGAGTATTACGACCTTTGCAGTGAGTTCATGGTGTTCGGTTGGGGCGCATCCCTCCACTTCGCGCCGCTATCGCCGCGGGAGAGCCTGGAAGACTCCAAGATCCGTCACCAGCGACTCATGATTGCCAAGCTGGAGTTGAGCAAGGGTATGACGGTGATCGATGTCGGGTGCGGGATCGGCGGCCCAATGCGCCGCGTCGTCCGCGAGGCTGGCGTCCGGGTCATGGGGGTCAATAGCAGTGAAGTCCAGTTGGACAAAGCGAAAGCCCTGAACGCCGAGGCGGGGCTCGATCACATGGTCGACTATCTCGCGTGCAGCTTCATGGACATGGGCGCCGTCGCTGACCAGACGTTCGACCGCGGCTACGCAATCGAATCGACCTGCCATGCGCCCGACAAGGTGGGCGCGTTCGCCGAGATCTATCGCGTGCTGAAGCCCGGCGCCCTCTTCTGGGGTCAGGAAATGTGCATGACGGACAAGTTCGATGCCGACGACGATCGGCATCGGGCCATCAAGCAGGAGCTCATGCACGGCATCGCGCTCAAGGACATCGCGACGACGGGGGAAGTCGACCGAGCCCTTGAATCCGTGGGATTTCAGGTCATCGAGGGCAGGGACCGGGCCATCGCCGAGAGCGGTCCCACCATCCCGTGGTATCAGCCCATGGTGACCCAGCGCAGCACGCTGGGCAACGCCCTGCACCGGATTCCACTGGGCCGCAAGGTGTTCATCGCGGCATCAAGGCTGGCCGAGATGCTGGGATTGTTCCCGAAGGGTTCCGCCGAAGTCGTTGGGCTGATGGATCGCACCGCCAACGCCTACGTCGCTGGCGGCAAGACCGGGATCTTCACGCCGTTGTACTGCTTCCTGGCCCGCAAACCCCTGTAGCCGCGCTCGTTCCCGGCCGCTCGGGAAGTTCCCTGGTCTGTTAGACCTTCAGTTCGCGTCGCTGCTCGGCAATGCGGAACTTCAGCTTCTTGCTGGGTTTCATTGACGGCAGCGGGTTGAATCCGAGCTTGAAGTTGGGTGGGGAGACCTCGAGCGTGAAGTAGTGCGCGACCGTCAGCACGTTTACCGCCAGCTGCAGTTCCAGCCACCCTGTCCCAAGGCATCGGTGCGTGCCCAGCCCGTACGGCGCGTACCCGGGACTGCGATGCTCGTTGCGCGGAGGCAGATAGCGGTCGATATCGAATTTGAAGGGGTCGGGAAAGACCTCTTCCATATAGTGCGACGCCGTCTGGGCAATGTAGACCCGCGATCCCACGGGTATTTCGTAGTCCTCGACCACGCACGTATTCATCACGTTGCGCAAAGACACCGGGACGATCGGGTACACACGCAGGCATTCCATCAGGAAGCGGTGCGTCACGTCGATCGCATGCGGTCTGAGGGAACTTGGGTCAGGATCACCGTTGGCGAACGCGGCATCAGCTTCGACTTGGATCTTCTCGTAGATCTCCGGCTGCGATGCCATGGCGTACAAGACGAAGCTAAACGCATCGCCAAGGTACACGCTTGCAATCAGCGCGGCCGAGAAGGTGAAGGGCAGATTCGACTCCGGGACGAACTGCGGATCGCTCGAATGCAGGCTGAGCAGGTCATCCGCAAGGTCCCGCGGAGCTCCAGCCCGCTGGGCCGGCGTATGTACGCTTTGGACCTTTTCAACCAAATCGTCCAGGAGCCTGGCTCGGCGTTTCATGCCCGGAGTCTTCAGCATGAATTTGGGCAGGATTTTCAAGATGTGAACGTTAAGCGCCCGTTCTTTGAACGACGTCATATCGTCAAAGATGTCCTGCGTATCGATACTTATGAAAAGCGGCGAGATTTGCGCGTTTATCATCCGCCGGCACATGCTGGTGGCGGGGTAGGCGTCGCCAACCGACCAACTCGCCATGAATTCGCGCGCCTGCCGGCAGAGGAAGTCCAACTGCCCCATGAGTCTGCCGCGGGAATACGCTGCGCCCAGCGACTTGCGAAGCCGAAAATGCTCCGCGCCATCCAGTGAAGGCAGAACGCCGGATGCGCCATAGACCTTCTCGAAGTCCGAAAAGTAGTCCTTGGTTCTGAGGTACATGCGCCCGCTGCGATGCACCCAGCGATTTGTCTCGGGACCGGCCAGGAAGATCATGGGTTCCTGGAAGGGAGGGCGTAGCTCAAACACCGGGCCGTATTCTTCGGCGAGATCCGCGAAGAGCGCGGGAAAGTTCCCGCTGCGAAGATGCGGGTTGAGCAGCATTCGAAACAGTGAAACCGTCGGGATCTTCTTGGTGAAGGCCGAATGTCGAAGCGACGGGCCGGCAAGGCTCTCGGAAACCGCGGCGGCGATGGCGCGTCCAATCAGATCCATGTTGCAAATGAACTGAATGCGCTCCTCATCCCGGTCTTCGAGCTGAAACATGAAGCGAAATACATCGCAGGTATTTACGAGGCAGACGATGATGACATCCCGCGGGTCAGGTATATCGTCATTAAAGATGGCTTTGCCGATGCGCGTTCTGACGAACTGAGCCGCCGTGCCTTCGGCGGGACTGCCGAGAATTTCAGACTGCCAGGCAGTACGCGACAGCGTCCAGAACTCCCCCTCGTGGTGCTCGAGGATATTCAGTTCAACCAGGCGATCCAGCGTGGCGTCAATAATCGCGTCCGCACGCGGCGCCAGCCGTTCGATCCAGTACTGGGAGTTCCGCTGACTTGATTCCTTGGCAATCTCCTTCAGAATCTGGTCCAATATCGGGTTGCCGGTTTCAGTGGAATCCACAAGAAACAGCGAGTCCATATCCGTATCGATGCGAGATAAGAGTGAGAGTTCGGCAAGGACGGCGCCCACGACCGCGCAGTTCAAGTGCCAACCAGGCACCTGGTAGAAGTAGCCGGACTCCTCGTTGAGGAGCATCAGCACGAGCTCGTCGGGCAAACTTAGCTGTTTGTTTGCAACAGGCTCAGAAGTGAGAGTCATCGCTCTGGCTCCCCGCGCCTAACCCAGACAAACCTGTAAACTGAAGCTATATCGGGCGTGTCGGGACTCAATTGACTTTAGCACAGTAGGCGAGGCAAAGGACCAATCGCCGAGTGCGAGGAGATATCGGGCGTACATGGAAGTCCAGCAGGGAACAGGTCTTGCCGGGTCTGACGATAACAAGCGTGAGACCCCGGCGGCGCAACGCCGCCGGGCTGTCCTTGCGCCTGAGTTGTCTCCTTTCCCGGAGGGCTGGTACTTCGTCGCGTCGCGCAAGGCCATCCGCGAGGCCGGGCTCATCCAGAAGACCTGGATGGGCGAAAACATCGTCGCCTGGGCTGACCCCGACGGCCGCATCTGCGTTGCCGACGCCGTCTGCCCGCACCTGGGCGCCGATCTGGGCCCGTCGGCGGGAGGCCAGGTCTGCGAGGGCCGGCTCGTCTGCCCCTTCCACGGCTACGAGTTCGACACAACCGGCCAGTGCGTCGCCACCCCCTTCGCCCCGGCGCCCAAGACCGCCAAATTGCGCGTCTTCGAGACCCGCGACTTTCACGGTCTGATCTTCGCCTGGTGGGGCATCGACGGGCGCCCGCCGCAATGGACGCTTCCCACTGAACCGTTGGAACAAGACGGGTGGTGCGACTACGAGATCACGACCCTGCGTTTTCCAGGCCATCCCCAGGAGACCACCGAAAACTCCGTTGACCTGGCCCACCTGCGCTACGTCCACGGCTACGACAACGTGGACAGACCCGAGCGAATGACCATTGACGGGCACCGCCTCGTGAGCCGCTTCAACTTCAGGCGCGTCCGCACCGTCGCCAGGTTTGCCAGGCTGTCTTTCAGCGTTTCCGCCGACACCCACATCTATGGGCTGGGCTATTCGTTCGTTGACATCCGCGAGCACACCATCGGCATGAACATGCGGCTCTGGGTGCTGGCCGCGCCGGTTGACGGCACGCTCATCGACATGACGCTGGTTTCCCAGGTACGGGAGATCCGCAGCCCGAAGCGGCTGTTTGTCGGCTTGGGCTTTCTTCCCCGACAGTTCCGCGCGCCCCTCATCAACAAGTTCATGGCGCTCCAGCAGAAGGAGGATGTCCTGCAGGACGTCGTCATCTGGGGCCGCAAGCAGTACACCAGCCGCCCCCGCCTCTGCCGTTCCGACGGCGAGATCATGCCCTTCCGCTACTACTGCGCCCAGTTCTATCCCGAACCCGGCGTTGGCGACGCCTCCGCCCCTTAGAACTCGCTGCGCCCGTTCGCCGGGACTCCCCGTGGCCCTGCGCGCTACGCCTTCCTGAACCCCAGCCCGTACATGATGCTCCCGTAATAGTTGAACCACCGCCGCGCCGCGGGATCGTCAAACGGGTAGTCGGCGCCGATCTGCCGGGCCGCGGCCAGCCCGCTGACGAAACACGTCTCCTGGCTGTTGACCAGCGTGTGCGCCCCGCAATGCCACGTTCGCCGCCTGCCCTGCACGAACTGGAACAGGTTGATCAGCACCGCAACGTGCTTTACGTCATGCACGATGTGCTGAAACCACCACCGCTTGATGATCTTGCCTTCGTCGATGCGGCTGATCGGGTTATAGGTCACCAGGCACGGCTTGTCGGACCGATTGGCCCACGGTTGCTGGTTGTGCATGATGTACGTGATCTCATAATTATCCGGCCTGGCCCCATACTGCTCGATGTGATTACTCCGCGTTTCCAGCGGCTTCACCTCACTGTCCGGCAGGACCGACGCGTCGGAGTGAACGATCGCATGATTATGCAGCTCGCTCTCGTAACGTATCGATGAGAGAAGATAACGCTCAAGCAACGTCGGCTTGTCCAGGATCATGAGCGTCTGGTTCGCGTTACAGGCAAAGATTACGTCGTCAAACGTCTCCCGCAGCCCGTCTTCGTCCTCGACTTCGACGCAATCTGCTCGTCGGTATACCTTGCGTACCGGTCGGCTGAGATAAATCTTGTCCCTAAAGTCCGCCGACAGGTTCTCGTAGATACGCCGCGTTCCCTGGTCCCATGTCTGCATTGGCGTCGAGGTCTCGATATCAAAGAACTCGAGATACCTCGAAAACAGCGCGGCCGGCATGTCGAACACGTTCGTCGCCATTAGGAAATTGACGAACATCGGCTTCAGAACCTTGTACCGGAAGTCCCCGGTAAACCCGCCCAGGTTCAGCACCGTCCCCATGCTGATGTAATTGAACGGGTTCAGCGCATTCAGCAGCTTCGACCGCGAACGCGTCAGCCAGCCAATGCGATGCAGACGCCGCAACAGGCGTTGGAACTTCCTGATCTCGGGTTGCAGGTGCTGCCTGATGTCGGAATCGAAGTCGTGCGCGTATACACGGCCTCCGTATTTCACGCTGTAGCTGAATCGGGTGTCGATCAGCCCGATGCCAAACTTCTCCATCAACAACAGGATGTGGTGATAGACCGATGGGATACACGCGGTTACGGAGATATCAAAGGGAATCGAGCTGCCGTCGTCCTGCGACATGTCGGCGGTAATCGCGTTCCCGCCAACCTGCCCGTTCGCTTCGTATAGCCGGAAGTCAAAGCGGTCCGGATGCTGATGCAGCGCCCACGCGGCGCCTAGCCCGGAAACACCTCCACCGACAACGGCAATCCGCCGCAGCGTTGCGCTCCGCTTCGCTAGTTGCTGCGCCGTGGAACCCTACCACCGCGCCTCGAATCCCCTCGTGTGTCACCCGCCTCAGCGATTGACGCGGCCAAACCACCCTCGTACGGTTATCCCGTGGCAAGTCCAGGTTCAGTCCGAGATAGTCCTGTGACTCTAATTCCAACGGCCGGGATTCCGCAG
This sequence comes from Chloroflexota bacterium, assembly GCA_022821645.1. Classification (GTDB taxonomy): domain Bacteria; phylum Chloroflexota; class UBA11872; order UBA11872; family UBA11872; genus UBA11872. Next base: position 14,264 of record JAJEDE010000018.1, on the reverse strand, counting down.
GAAGTCCTGCACAAGGTCGAACGCTCCCGCCGCAAGCAGATCATTAGCGACTCCTATCCCTATCCAACCAAGATGCCGCGGCGTCGCTACGAGGCGCGCAAGGCCGAGCTGCAGGTCGAACTGCTGAAGTTGCAGAACTGGGTCAAGGAGTCCGGGCAGCGCATTGTCATGTTGTTCGAGGGGCGGGATGCCGCTGGCAAGGGCGGCACCATCAAGCGCTTCATGGAGCACCTCAATCCTCGCGGCGCGTCGGTCGTGGCGTTGCCGGCCCCGACCGAGCGGGAACGCGGCCAGTGGTACTTCCAGCGCTATGTGGAGCACCTGCCAAGCAGTGGAGAGATCGTGTTCTTCGACCGCTCCTGGTACAACCGGGCAGTGGTCGAGCCCGTGATGGGTTTCTGCACGCCCGCCGAAACCGTGCGCTTCCTCCGCGACACCGTCCTGTTTGAGGAAATGCTGATTAATGAAGGCTTGCGGCTGTTCAAGTTCTGGTTCTCGGTCAGCCAGGAGGAGCAACTCCGGCGCGTCATGTCCCGCGCCCAGGACAGCCTCAAGCAGTGGAAGCTGAGTGATGTTGACCGGCGATCGCTCCCGCTCTGGGACGAATTCACCGAGGCCAAGAAGCTCATGTTCGCCGCTACCGATACCAAGGCCTCCCCCTGGATAGTCGTGAAGTCGGACGACAAGAAGCGCGCCCGCCTCAGTTGCATGCGCTACGTGCTGCGCAGCTTCGACTATGACCCGGGAGTCGCAGGGCACGTGCGTCAGCCCGATCCGAAACTGATCGGCCCCGCCAAGTCCCTCTACTCCAAGGACGAAGTCTGGTAGCTCTCACGCGGGCGGCCAAAGTAACGATTCCAGTTCGGCATGGTCGTGATGAGGGCTCGCCTGCTGCGGACTTCGTTGCAACCGTTCTTGGCCGATCTGGCGCCGATACCCGGAATGACCATGTCGTTAGAGGAGGGAGTCCTCGATCATGATTGAGTGGCTTGGTATCGAACACCTCTTCGAGCTTTCCCCGGCGGAAGCCATTCTCGGGTTCTTCACTCCGCTGATTATCTTCGCCGTATTCTTCGTTGTGCAGATCATTTTGCCCGGAATCCGCGTTCCCGGTTACGTCACCAATACGGACACGGGAAAACCGCGCAGCTACCGGCTCAACGGCCTCCTGGTCTATGCCATAGCGGTCACTGTGTGGGCGACCGAAGTCACCGGAGTGCCGCGCACCTGGTTCTACGAATCAGCCGTCTATTCGGTGGCCGGCGGAACGGTCGTCGTCGCCATCCTTACTCTCATAGCCGTCTTCAGCCAGCCGCAAGACGAAACCAGGAACCCGATTGCGGCCTTCTGGCTCGGAAGGGTCCAGGAGCTGTCGTTCCTGAAAGAACGCATCGACCTGAAAATGTACTTTTACGTCGTCGGCGGCTCCATGTTTTCGCTCAACGCCCTTTCCGCGGCCGCCTGGCACGTCGAGCGCTTCGGCGAGAACGCCAATCCGGGAGTTTTCCTGGTCGCGGCATTCTATACGTGGTATGTAGTGGACTACTTCATCTTCGAGCGTGTCCAGCTTTACACCTTCGACGTGATCTACGAGAAGCTCGGCTTCAAGATGTTCTGGGGCGGTCTGATGGTCTACGGCTGGATCTACATCCTCCCGCTCTGGGGCATGGCCGCGCATCCGAGTCCCGGATTCTCCACGGTCTGGACGTACGTCTGGCTCATCGCCGTAGCGGCCCTGTGGATGACGGGCTGGGTGATTAGCCGCGGCGCCAACATGCAGAAGTACACCTTCAAGCGCTGGCCCGACCGCAAGTTTCTCGGACTGATCGAACCCGAATACATCCAGGCCGGCGACCGCAAGATCCTTGTCAGTGGCTTCTGGGGCGCCTCCCGTCACATGAATTACCTTGGCGAGTGGTTCCATTCCTCCGCGATCGCCCTGGCCTTCGGCCACTTCACCAACCTCTGGGCCTGGACCTACTTCATCTGGATCGTCGCGCTCTTCGTCACCCGGCAGCGAGAAGACGATCGCTACTGCGCGCAGAAATACGGCCCTGAGAAGTGGGCCGAGTACCAGGCCCGCGTCAAATACCGCATTTGCCCCTGGGTCTACTGAGCCAGGACCCCGTGAGCGCCAAAACGTGTGCCGCCGACCCTGCGAGGAGCGGCGGGTCGCTCGTTGACCATTTCCTTTCCCGTCTCCATAATCGCCGCAGCGCTGGAAGTCGGGGTAATCGATCATGATTGAGTGGCTGGGTATCGAACACCTTCTCGAACTCTCCCCAACCGAAGCGATCCTCGGCTTCTTCACGCCGCTCGTCATCTTTGCCGTGTTCTTCGTTGCCCAGGTGGTCCTGCCGGCCCGCCGAGTTCCCGGCTACGTCATCAACCCGGAGACCGGTAAACCCAGCAACTATCGTCTTAACGGTCTCCTGGTCTTCATCATCGCCATCATCGTATGGGCCATCGAGCCATTGGGGTTGCCGCGCGACTGGTTCTACCGCTCCGCGATTTACGCCGTGGCTGGAGGCACCGTATTCGCCGCCCTGATTGCACTCGTCGCCATGCTCAGCCAGCCGCAAGGCGAAATTAAGAATCCCTTCCACGCCTTCTGGACCGGGCGGTCTCTCGAGCACTCGCTGTTCAACGAACGCTTCGATCTGAAGATGTATCTGTACGTCGTCGGCGGCACCATGCTGGTCCTCAACGCCATGTCCGGAGCCGCCTGGCACTACGAACGCTTCGGCGATAACTTCAACCCCGGCGTCTTTCTATACACCGCGTTCTTCACCCTCTACATCCTTGACTACTTCATCTTCGAGCGCGTCCAGCTCTACACCTACGATCTGATTCATGAAAAGCTCGGCTTCAAGTTGATCTGGGGCGGACTCATCATCTACGGCTGGCTATATATCCTCCCGCTTTGGGGCATGGCCGTATATCCGAACCCTGAATTCTCGACGGCCTGGACCTACGTGTGGCTTGTCGGAACGGGCCTGCTCCTTGTCTTCGGCTGGTCCATCTCGCGTGGCGGCAACCTGCAGAAGTACTGGTTTAAGCGCTGGCCCGACCGCAAGTTCCTGGGAATCATCGAGCCCCAGTACATCCAGGCCGGCGACCGCAAGATCCTCTGCAGCGGTTTCTGGGGTGCAGCCCGTCACTTCAATTACATGGGCGAAGGGTTTGCCTGTTTTGCCATCGGCCTGTCATTCGGTCACTTCACCAATCTGTGGGCCTGGACCTACTTCATCTTCATCGTCTCCCTGTTCACCTGGCGTCAATGGGACGACGAGGCGCACTGCGCCGAGAAGTACGGCGAGGAAAAGTGGGCCGAATACAAGGCCCGCGTGAAGTACCGCATCTGCCCCTGGGTCTACTGACCGGACGCCGCCCGCCCGCCTCCGAGGGCGCCTGACCCGTGCGCCCCGTCAAGCGGGGCCGGATTCCTGTTATGGAATGCGGGGAGGTCAGCCCGAATCGCGCCTCGGTGCCGAGGTGGCCACGCCTTCCTCTTGCAGCACCTCGCGGATCAGCACGCGCAGGGCCGCCCGATCGAGCGTGACGGTTCCGGAGTCCGCACCGTGATCAATGATCCGATCGACGCGCTTGCGTAGGTCCCGGATGTCCGTCAGTACCCAACCGAAAAGCAGCACAATCCCTGTGAACATCACGCCGAGCGCGGCAAAGAACGTCCCCACATCGAGCGTCGCGCCTGTATCCATCGGTCCCTCCGTGGCGAGGATTCGTGGTCCCCGCCGATCAGGTGGCATCAGGCCAATGGTCAGAAACATCCGCCCTGTTGGATTCTAGCCGGCGATGGAATGGCGTAGGAGGTCAAGCTGAAGGGGGCTGCCAGGCAACCGCCCCTCGGGTTGCGCCAACGCCCCTCAGATGCGGTAAATCTCCTCCGCCGTCCCTGAAAACAGCCGAATCTGCTCGTCCCGGCTGAAGTCCGCAACGATCGCCGTGTAGGCATCAATCACTTCGTCGTACGTGCTCCACAGCCAGTCCACCGGCCAGTTGGTCCCGAAGAAGCAGCGCTCGACGCCGAACGTCTCGATCGATGTGAGGACCCACGGCCGGATGCTGTCCACCGTCCAGTCGTGGTCGCCCATCCCAAGGCCCGAGATCTTCCAGCGGATGTTGTCGCAACTGGCCGCGATGGCCACGCCGCGCTTCCAGTTCTCGAAGTACTCGTCCGTTCGCTCGTCCGGCATGCCGGTGTGATCCACCACGATCGTGATGTTCGGAAACTTGTGCGCCAGGTCCCGCACCTTCTCCATGTCCTGCCACTGCGCCGGCATGCTCGACACCAGGTTGAACTGCTCAAAGAGCGCAAACCCCCGGTGATAGTCCGGCTCCACCAGGTAATCGCCGTACGAAAAATCCCGGATCCCCCGCATGTTCGGCGACTGGCAGTGACGCTCAAGCACCGCGCCCACGCCCGGGTCACGCAGGTCGGCGTGCGCCACGATCCCGTGCGGAAACCCCGTGCGCTCCGCCGCCTCCTGCAGCCACTCCGTCTCCGTCACCGGGTCCGGGCTCCCAATCGCCGCCTGCACGTGTACCGACTTCGTGACGTTCGCGTTCCGCGTCTCGGCGATATAGTCCTCGGCGATGTAGTTCCGCTCGGCCAGCTTCTGTATCTGCCACCCCAGCGTGTGATGCGGCACCCCCGGCTGCCAGTGGCCGTACACCAGTTCCGGGTGTTGCATGTCGTAGTAGTGAACATGCGAATCGACGAAATCAAGCTTGTCACTCATCGCTTGTAGCTCGCTTTCGCTTGCTGGGTTGGGAGCCAAGTCCTAACGACGGCTTCGAGACGAAGCCTAACGCGAACGAACCCGTTCAACCCTCCGCCGTCTCCGTTCCCCTCCGATTCGCCATCGACCTCGGCGTCAGCTCGAATAGCGGCTCCTCGCCACCGAAGAACCGCTCCAACTCATCCACCATCAGGCTGAAGAACCGATGCCGGCTGGCCAGCGTCACTCCCGCGATGTGCGGACTCAGGAACACGTTCGGCAGTCCGATGATCTCGCTGTCCGGCGGAATCGGCTCCGGATCGAACACGTCCAGCCCCGCCACGATGTCCCCGCGCTTCAGCCGCTCGATCAGCGCATCGCTGTCCACCACGACTCCCCGCGACACGTTTACGAACACCGCGTTGGAAGGAATCATCTCCAATTCCCGCCGTCCGATCATTCCCTCCGTCGCCGGCGTGTGCGGCGCCAGGCACACGATTACGTCCGACTCCGAGAGCACCTTCTCCAGCGAGGTCTTCACCACCCCGATGGCATCCGGCATCTCGCTGGCCAGGTACGGGTCGTAAACCCGAACTTCCACCTCAAACGGCTCCAGCAACCTCACCAGCCGCCGCCCAATGTGCCCGCACCCGATCAGCCCAACCCGTTTGCCGGTCAGCTCGCCGTGCACAAACCCAAAGTCGTCACGCGCGGGCTTGTCGGTATTTCCCGCCAGGATGTTTCGAAAGCTCTCCCCCGCATTCCGCAGCGAGATCAGCATCAGCCCCAGCGCCCACTCCGCCACCGGATACGACGACCCATGCGTCGTATCCACCGTCCGAATCCCGCGTTCCCACGCCGCCTCCACGTCGATCCGGTACGCAAACCGGTCCCCCTCCAACTCCCCGATGATCTTCAGCCTCGGCGCCGTGTCCATCACCTCCGCGCTGATCCGCGGCGACCCATGCGACACCACCACCCCATCTACGTCGCCAACCCTCGCCATCAGCCGCCCGATAGCCCCCGCATCCTCATTCGCCCCAAACGCCTCCCCGCCCTCAACCCGCAACCACTCCCAATCCGCCACCGCCTTCAGTCGCTCCAGGTCCTCTGCCAGAAGGCTCAGGTCGCGCACCTCTCGGCTGCACACGATCAACACCCGCGGCCGGGCACTCGTCATTGCGTGCGGCGCCTGGGATTCCTTTGCTCGACCTTGTTGGGCGTCCAGCGCGCTGCCTTGCGGGCCGCCTCGATCTCACGGTCGGAGCCGGCGGCGGAACGCAACTCGCCCCGCTCGAAGCGCTCCAGGACGTCGCGTTCTTCCGCGCTCAGCTTGTCGCTCACCTCGATTGCCTCCTCCAATAGTCGCGCGTCGCTTTCCGGCTCAGAATGATCGCTTTAGGGAAGCGAGTGCCACCGGCCCGCCGGACGAACGGTACGAGATAAGTGTGCTCGCCAATTTTCACCCTCACATCGCGTCAAACCCAAACCACCCCGGCGCCGCCGCCGATTGCCGCACCCACGTTTCCATCTGCGCCTCGTCCAGTTCGCCCTCGTGGATGTTGATCCAGCGCGAATCCGGGTCCTTGGCTTCGCCGGGCGGCAGCGGGTCCAGCCGCATGCCGTTCGTAAACGTCACCTTCACGTAGCGGGTGAACACGTGGTAGCTCAGGAACCAGCCCATGCCCTCCACGCCGTACCACGGCGAATTCCACCGCACCGCCTTGCGCACGTCCGGCACCATCCGCTCGATCAGCGCGTCCAGCCGCCGCCCCACGTCGTGCTTCCACTCCGGCATCGCCGCGATATACGCCTGCACCGGCGCGTCCCCGTCCGCCTTCGCGATCTGCGGGTTCCCGCCCGACAGCAGCACCGGCTTACCCCTAGCCGCCGCCCTGCGAGCGGAATACCCGTGCGTCTTGTTGTACGCCACCGCCTCCCGCAGCAACGCCTTCAGCGACGTCCGGTTGATTCGATCGCCCTCTTTGATGTCAATCGCCCGCCACTTCTTCCCGCCCAGGCCTGCGTTGAACAGCTTCTTCGGGTCCCGCAACTGCGCTCCCTGCGCAAACCTCAGCGTCACCCTGTCCTCGCGCGCGTTCCCCACGGCGAGAGTCCCGTCGTGCGACCACGTCGGACTCCCCCGGTACTTCCACTCCTCCACCACCTCCGGATCGACCTCGTGAATCAACGCCCGAATCTCCAACAACCGCTCCCCGCGCCAGTCCCCCATGTCCGCAATCGCCTTGTCGATCAGTTCGGAAGCGCTCAACTCGTCCGCTGCCATCTCGCCCGCCTTCTCCCCCGACTCCCGCCGTTCGCTCTACATTAAGCCACCGCTGGCAACGGAGCGCCGCCAATGCAGGACTTCAACGACTACCTCATGCAGTCCTACGAGCTCCGCGAAAAGCTCGTCGCCGACAAGCACCGCCCCCGCTACCACTTCGTCCCGCCCGAAGGCCGCTGGAACGACATCAACGGCGCCGTCTACTGGAACGGCCGCTACCACCTCGGCTACCTGCAAAAGATCCCCAACGACGGCAGCCCGATTGACTTCTCCAGCTGGCAACACATCAGCAGCCGCAACTTGCTTCACTGGCGCTACCACCCGGCCTCCCTGCGCGAACCCTTCGAGGGCGCCAGGGGCGACTACTTCAACAGCGGCGACGTGATGGAAGGCATGCCTGTCCCCACCATCATCACCAACATGCCCCGCCACGGCATCTGCATCTACCAGTCTCATGACGACAACCTCGACCGCTGGATCCCCTTGCCCCAGAACCCCGTCATTCCCCTCGACCCCGCCCCCGAAGGCCAGCCAACCAGGTCAAACAGCCGGCTCCCCGAATGCGTCATCTTCGACCCCAGCGGCTGGAAGGAAGGCGACACCTACTACGCCCTCATCGGCAACAAGAACCACCGCCCCGGCTACCAGGGCGACTCAACCAGCCTCTTCAAATCCACCGACTTGGTTGACTGGGAATACCTCGGCCCCTTCTACAAGTCCGACCGCAGCCTGACCGAGGAGATCGAAGACTGCGCCTGCTCCAACTTTTTCCCCTTCGGCGACAGGCACATGCTCCTCATGCACACCCACCAGCCCTACGGCCGCGCCCAGTACTACATCGGCCACTATGAAGACGAGCAGTTCCACCCCGAAGCCTACGGCCGCCTCAGCCACCTCGGCAGCCTGCTGGCGGGTCCCGAAACGCTCATCGACGACAACGGCCGCCGACTCTTCTGGGGCTGGATCCGCGAAGCCCGCGACTGGGCCGACACCGGCTGGAGCGGCGTCATGTCCCTCCCCTGGCACCTCTCCCCCGCCCCCGACAACACCCTCCGCATCGATCCTGTCCAGGAACTCCGCAACCTGCGCTACGACGAGCAGCGCCACCCCGACGTCACCCTGTCTCCCGGCGAAGAGCGCACCCTTCACGGCTTCCAATCCGACTGTGCCGAAATCACCCTCACCATCTACCCCAACCAGGCCACCCGCTTCGGCCTCAAGCTCTGCTGCTCACCCGACGGCCAGGAAGAAACCCCCATCACCTACGACACCCACCACCAGCACTTCATCGTCGACTTCGACCGTGCCAGCCTCGACCCAAACCTCACCTACGGCCGCAACCCCCGCGACACCACCAATGCCACCCGCCGGCAAGTCGTCCCCTTTCCCCTCCACCCCAACCAACCCCTCCACATCGACTGCTTCATCGACCGCTCCGTCATCGAACTCTTCATCAACTCCCGCATCTGCATCGTCCAACGCATCTACCCCACCCGACCCGACAGCCTGGGATTCAGGCTCTTCACCGAGGACCACCCGATCGCCGTTAAGGACATTTCCAAATGGGAAATGGACGCCACCAACCCCTGGTGATCCGGCAAGCCAGTGCTACCTAGCACATCGACTCGAGGTCGTGCCGACCATGCCGATAGCTAAGAGCCGAACGACTACGTAGGACGACTTACGTTCCGACCCCCACGGTCAGTGAAGCCACGTAGCCGCCGGCGTCGGGCGTAACCTGCGCCAGCAAGTCGGCCCTGAAAATCCCATCGTTCGCGTTCGTCGTACGCCGAGCACCGCGCGCTGCGTAGGGTTCGGCTGTGAACACCGCGTCGGTGGCCTCGTCAGGGAAGTACAACTGCGAAGTGATGAAGCTCCGTTCGTCGGTATAGGCCTTGAAGTGGATGTGAGCGGTCCTGCCGGAGTATGCCCCTGGGTAGATCGTCTCGAACTCGGCCAGTCCCTCCGCGTCGGTGACCTGGATTCCGCGCAGGAAGGTCTCGTCGCTCGTGTCGGTCCCGTCGTCCCCCTGTCCCCGGTAGCCGGAGTACTGGCCCACCGCGTCCGCGTGCCAGATGTCCACCACGGCGTCACGAATCGGCTGGCACGAGTCCGCGTGCACCAGGCGAAACGCCACAATCAGCGGCGTGCCTGGTCTGCCCTCGGTAATGTCCCGTCGGACCAGGCCGGCATCGAAGTAGAACGGTCCCGCCGTCTGCCGTGGCGAGATCACGCAGTCGGGCTGGGAAGCTGCGGCGACTTGCGCGGCGCCTGGCTCGGTCGTCTGGGTTGGAGTCTGCGCCGGCCCGGAGTCGTCAGCGGCGCCTGTCGGCAGACACCCGGCCAGCACCCCGACACTCGCAACTCCCAGTACTCGCAGCTGATCCCGCCTGCTGATGAGGATCGTGGGGGCACGTGGTCCGGGAGCCTCGGGTCCGGTGCTCGGCGACGATTGCGCTACACGATTCACGCGCGCCCGTGACCTGGCACGCCTGCCACCATCCCGGGCCGCGGAATCGGCGCTCAACGCCCCACCAGCCAGGCCCTGGGCGTCATTCCCTGACCCGGCCTGGCTCGTCCGCCGTTGCCCGTTCCCAAAAGTCGACACCTATCGATAGTACAGATGGCGCCCGCGTGTTTCTTCTTCAATGCGGAAGTAACTGCTACGGCCGCTGGCTCCCAACCGCCTCCACAAACAACGAATACAGCGACAACCGTGGTTTCACCGGCTACGGGAGGGCGGCCAGCCGCGATTGTGGAGGGCCTGGAGCCGAGGATGTCGGGGCGTCGAACTCTGAGCGAAACCTGGCTACAGATCAGTTGTTGCAGACGCCGGCGCGAGCCGTGTCACCTGGAGTTGGCTCGATCGCTGTCGAGCCTGCCAGAGGTCAAAAGCCGTTTGCAGCCCCAGCCAGGTCTCCGGCGACGACCCAAACGCCTTCGACAGTCGAATCGCCATCTCGACCGAAACCGCAGTCTTCTCATTGACGAGTTCGGACAGCGCCTGGCGGCTCACGCCCAAACCTTGGGCGGCCTTGGTTACGGAAAGCCCAAGCGGCTCCAGGCACTCACGCTTGACGATTCCGCCCGGATGCGGCGGATCGACCATAGCCATCGCTCAACTCCTCTCAGGGCTAAAGATAATCCGTGTAGTCCACATCGGCGGCATAGCCGTCTTGAAATCGGAACGTGACGCGCCAGTTTCCCGACACGGAGACGGCATAGTGCCCGCGAAGTTGTCCTCGAAGCTGGTGGAATCGAAACCCCGGGAGGTCCATATCTCGCGGCTCACGGCTGCGGTCAAGCACGGCCAGGATATTCCTCAGCTTTCGGACGTGGTGCGGAGCAACCCGCCGTGATCCGCGTCCCTCGTACAGGGCCTGCAATCCTCGGTGCTTGAACGAGACGATCACCTCACGCTACCGCTGCCTCCGCCCTTTCCACGACGTGAGTCTGGCTTGCCTCGTCATCGCCGAAGAAACCGTTAAGGCCTCTGGCTCCCAACCGCCTCCACGTACAACGAATACAGCGACTGGCTCCCCGTCATAAACAACCGGTTCCGCTTGGCGCCGCCGAAGCACAGATTGGCGCAAGGTTCCGGCAGCACGATCCGGCCGATCAATTCACCCTCGGGCGTCAGGCAATGCACCCCGTCCGTTCCGGGCCCGGCCCAACCCACGCTCGACCACAGGTTTCCGTCCTGATCGGTCCGAATCCCGTCGGCAAATCCGGGCGACATATCGGCAAACACCTCGCCGCCGCGCAGCGTCCGCCCCTCCACCACCTCGAACACCCGGATGTGCCCCGGCCCATCCGGATCGTGCGAGTTACCCGTATCCGAGATGTACAGCCGCGCCTCGTCCGGCGAAAAACACAACCCGTTCGGCTTCACCAGGTCGTCGGCCACCACCGTCGCCTCACCGGTGTCCGGAACCAGCCGGTACACCCGCGTCGGAAGTTCCGCCTCGGCCCGCTCCCCCTCGTACGCCATCACGATTCCATAGCCGGGGTCCGTAAACCACACGGCTCCTTCGAAATCGACCACCACGTCGTTCGGCCCGTTCAGCCGTTTCCCCTCGAACCGATCCAGCAAAACCGTCAGGCGCCCGTCGTGCTCCGTCCGCGTAACCCGCCGCGTCCGGTGCTCGCAGGTAATCAGCCGTCCCTGCAGATCGCGCGTGTTGCCGTTGCTGTAGTTGGAAGGCTGACGAAACAGCGTTACCTCATCCGTGACCTCGCAATACCGCAGCATCCGGTTGTTCGGGATATCGCTGAACACCAGCGACCTGAAATCCCCAAACCACACCGGCCCTTCCGCCCACCGAACCCCCGAATACAGCCTCTCCACGGCGGCATTTCCCAGCCGGTACGCCCCAAACCGCGGGTCCAAGACCTCCACCGCCGGGTCCGGATACCGAACGATTCCTTCGTCCCATCGCCGGCTCAATTCAGCAGTCCAACCACCGTCACTCATGCTTGTTCGTCCTTGACCGGCCGCCACATTGAGGGCGACCCGGGATTGCGGTCGTGATCACGATTCCAGCCAGTCTTGCACTGACGCCGCGGCGCGGGCCGCCCGCCCGGCCCGCGCTGGCGTCAGCCGGCGGGTCAGGCGGTGCGGCAGTTGGGGTAGTCGGCGCGGGCTGGGGTTGTGCTGGCGGGGTAGGCCGGGCCGAGCCGCGCGTCGGGCAGCCGCTCAAAGAAGGCGGTGTCCGCGGCGGTCACGTCGCACCAGTAGTAGCCCCGCGCCTGGAAGGTTGCGATGTCCGGGACGTGCCGCCACTGGTTCAGCGTCGCGTCGTAGCCCAGAATGCGCGGGTCCACGCCGTCATGGCGCTGTACCAACTGGCCCGGCGCCCCGAACTGCGTGTCCAGCGGCAGCGCCGCCAGCACGCAGGTTGGCACCGTGAAGTCGGTGATTACCACCGGCCAGGGAATCTGGTCCACCAGCGGGCTGTCCGGCGGCACCCAGCGCCGCACTACCGCCCCATCCGAGGCGCGCTGCACCACCAGGTAGGTCTGGCCCCGACTGGCGTCGCGAATGACTCCGCCCAGCGTGACTGTCTGGCCGTCGGCGGCCACCTGTCCCAGCGCCACCGACAGCGCGGGCGCCGGGGGCGTATGGCGCTCCAGGATCACGTGGCCGCCCTCGGGCGGCAGCAGGGCGCGCGCGCAGGTCGTGCCGCCCAGCACCGTCGGGGCGGGTGGTGGCGGCGGGGCGGGCGGCGGCGGCGGGGACGACCCGGACGACCGGGACGGCGTCGGCTTGGGCGCGGGGTCGCCCCGGCAGCGCCCGCTCCGCACCACCTTCAGTTCGGGGCTGGCGCGCGGCGTGGCCAGGCTGGCCGGCAAGTCGGCGGTGCGCAGTTGCAACTCGCGATTGCCCTGCAGGTACAGCTCGGTCTTCAAGGGGTTGCCGTCCTCGTCGTTGCCCGTCACCCCGCTGCCGGCATTCCCCAGGGCGTTGGGCAGCGCGCCGCTGAGGGCGTTGCACGAGAGCGCCAGTACCTGCACTTTCGAGAGTTGCCCGAGCTCGGCCGGGATGGCGCCGGTCAGCCCGGCCTTATCCAGCCACAGGTACTCCACGTTCGCCAGATTGCCCAGCTGCCAGGGAATCCCGAGCGTCGGCGCCTCGGCGTCCGGCGTGGCGTATCCGAGCTTGGGGTTCCGGTGCAGCGACAGGCTCGTCAAGGCGCTCAGGTTGCCCAACTCGGTGGGAATCCCGCCGGTCAGCTCGTTGTTCCGCAGCCACAGGAACTCCAGGTTGCCCAGATTGCCCAGTTCGGTGGGAATGCTGCCGGTCAGCTTGTTGTTGTTGAGCAGCAGTTGCTGCAATGTGCTCAGGTTGCCCAGCGCGGCGGGGATTGGGCCGGTCAACCGGTTGTCCCGCAGCCACAGGTTCTTCAGGCTCGAGAGGTTGCCCAATGCGGCCGGTATTTCGTCGCTCAGCCGGTTCTCGGACAGCGACAAGGTCGCCAGGCTCCAGAGGCTCCCCAGTTCGGCGGGGATCGGGCCGCTTAGCTGGTTTTCATGCAGCCACAGGTACGTCAGGTTGCTCAGGTTGCCAAGCTGGGATGGAATCTGCCCGCTCAGTGAATTGCCGCTGAGCCCAATCTGCAGCAGGGCGCCCAGGTCGCCCAGTTCCTCGGGGATCGAGCCGCGCAGTCGGTTATCCCACAGCTGCAGGTGCTGCAGGTTGCTCAAGTTCCCCAATGCGGCGGGAATGCTGCCGCTCAGCCGGTTTTCCTGCAGCCACAGGTACGTCAGGCTGTTCAGGTTGCCCAACGTGGTGGGAATGCTGCCGCTCAGCTTGTTGTTGTTGAGCAGCAAGTGCTGCAAGGCACTCAGGCTGCCCAACTCGGCGGGGATCCGGCCGCTCAACTGATTGTCCCGCAGCCACAGGTACGTCAGGTTGCTCAGGCTGCCCAACGTGGCGGGAATGCTGCCGGTCAGCCGGTTGGTGCTCAGCGACAGGGTCTCCAGGGCCCCGAGGCTGCCGAACTGGGACGGAATCGAGCCGCTCAGGCGGTTACTCCACAGGCCCAGTGTCCGCAGTTTGCTCAGGTTGCCGAGCTGGGACGGGATTTTTCCGCTCAGTTGGTTGTTGCCCAGATCCAATGTCTCCAGTTGTTCGAGGCCGCCCAGCTCCTTCGGAATCGAGCCGGTCAATTCCATGTCAATCAGACGCAGGACCTGGAGATTGGGCAGGCTGCCCAGCGCCCGCGGGATAGTGCCCCCGAATCCACGGCCGCTAGCGCGCAATTCGGAGAAGGACAGTTCCCGCACACCCAAGGTCTCGTCGCTCGACACGCCGGCCCACCCGATCATGGGCTGGCCCCCGTCCCAGGTGCTCAGCAATTCGCCGGCGGGATCGAGCGTGTTCTTCGCCGTCAGCAGCGTGGCGCAGTCGCGGATCAGGGCCGCGCTGGACTGCGAGCTACAGTGGCTGCTCGCGCTCGCCGGACCCGCGGCCACCAGGGCCAGCCCCAGCAGCAGGACGGCCGCCACCGCCCATCGCCAGGCGCCCGCGGGCGTGAACGTCGGGGGGCGTGACGCCGCTGCTCGTCCGACGCGGGCGCCCGCCGCCAGGCGGGCCCAGCCGGAGTGGTGGTTGACGACGGTATGCGCATGGCGCTTGTACATGGGGCTCTCCTCGCAGCCGGGCCACCCTGGCCTCGGCAATGGCGGGAGACCGCCCCGAGCGGCTGCGGCTGGCATCCGGCCTGCCGTCGCCG
>JAJEDE010000004.1 GCA_022821645.1 Chloroflexota bacterium | reverse complement strand
GGCAATCAACGCATGCACCGAGGGGCACCGCTGGCCCCGCCCCCGTTGCCAGCACCCTCGTCGCCCGCCTGGCTCGACCCATCTCCCCAGCCGGCCCCACACCGCCCGATCCGTGTGGCCCCTCGCGAGCCACCAGTCCCTCGCCCCGGCCCACCAACGACGACCGCTCGCCCAGACCCACGCGTCAGGCGCTCCCCGAGCCGCCATCCACCAGCCACCAACCTCGATCCCCCACCCCGCAACACCGAGCCCCACTCCGCTCCCGGCAGCCACTTCAACTACATTTCGTACTCATTTTACCAACGAAGCAAAGGAGGGCTCCGCCCCCCATCGCTCGGACACCCGACGCCCCGGGCGGCCACTAGCGCGTCGCTCGCAGTGCCATCCCCGTCAGCCTTGCTGGCAATGCAATCAACGCACGCACTGATGGCATTGCTGGCATTGACCTCATGGCCCGCCCCCGCCATCCCCGCTGCTGGTCCGCCCCACCACCCCAGCCGGCCTCACACCGCCCCGCTCCGTGTCGCTCGCCGCGAGCCACCAGCCCCTGGCCCCTGCCCACGCGCCAGACGCCCCCGAGTCACGGACCACGAGCCACCAACCTCGAGCCCCGCCCCGCAGCACCGTCGCGAATCCCTCAAATCCTGGCTGTCCATTGCCAGAATTGACCTTGACTTCCATTCCATCATGCTGTACTCTATATGAGTAAGACATACCGCCCCACCCCAAATGCCCCTCGCCTCCGCCGCGTTCCCGATCCCCCCACTCCTCACCAACCTACTCGCGTTCCTCCTGAACCTGTCAACCCACCTGCTCAGCTCGTCCCGGTCCATGGTGAGCCCGTCGAGCCACCCCAACTCAACCCGGAACGCCAACCCGTCCGCGCGGGACCTCCCCGCGTTCCCGTCAAGCCGGATCCCGCCGAGCCGGGCAACCCACGCCCCCGCTCAAGTCCCCTTCCTGCACCGCCTCCGCTCTCCCTGCTCAGTTCTCTGCGCTCACGCCTTCCTCAACCCCCAAACCCACCAAAAAACCGCCCCAAATCACCTCAAGAGTTTCTTGGAAGAAACTCTTAATGCGCGCGAGGCCCCCCATTTCCTCCCCTCACCAACTCGCTCCCGCCGCCCCCTATATCTCTCTCAAGTCCCGCCAATTCACCCCCGCCTTCGCATCCACCGCCAGCGGCACCTGCAACCGCACCGCCTTCGTCATCACCCCCCGCGCCACCGTCGCGAAGCCGTCCAACTCCTCCGACGGCAGCTCGAACAGCAAATCGTCATGCACCTGCAGCAACATCCGCGCCGCGAACCCTTCGTCGCGGATCGCCCGGTCCAGCTTCACCATCGCCACCTTCATGATGTCCGCCGTCGTCCCCTGGATCGGCATGTTGATCGCCATCCGCTCCGCCGCCGCCCGCTCGTGGAACGCCCGCGACTGCAACTCCGGCAGATACCGCCGCCGCTGAAACAGCGTCTCCACGTACCCCCGCTCATGCGCCTGCGCGATCGTCGAGTCCATGTACCCCTTCACGCCCGGATACGTCGCGAAATACGTCTCGATAAACGCCGCCGCCTCCCGCCGCGTGAACTCCGTCCGCGACGCCAACCCCTGCGCGCTGATCCCGTACACGATCCCGAAATTCGTCGTCTTCGCCAGCCGCCGCATGTCCTCCGTCACCTCGTCCAGCCCCACGTCATGCAGGCTCGCCGCGGTGGCCGAGTGGATGTCGTGCCCATTCGCGAACGCCTGGCACATCGCCGCGTCCTCGCTGATATGCGCCAGCACCCGCAGGTCGATCTGCGAGTAGTCGATCGCCAGCAACGTCCACCCCTCCCGCCCCGCCACAAACGCCCGCCGGATTTCGCGCCCGCGTTCCGTGCGGATCGGGATGTTCTGCAAATTCGGATTCGCCGACGACAACCGCCCTGTCGCCGTCCCCGCCTGGTTGAACGTCGTATGCAGCCGCCCCGTCGATGGATGCGCCAGGTCCGGCAGCGTGTCGATATACGTCGACTTCAGCTTGCTCAGCTCCCGGTACTCCAGCACCCGCCCCACAATCGGGTTTTCGTCCGCCAACCCTTCCAGCACCCCGCTCGCCGTCGAATACCCCGTCTTCGTTCGACGCCCCGCCGGCAGTCCCATTTCCTCGAACAGCACCGTCCCCAGCTGCTTCGGCGAGTTCACGTTGAACTCATGCCCCGCGTCCGCATAGATCCCCGACTGCAACTCCGCAATCTCCTCCGCCATCTCCCGCGACAGCTCCCCCAGCGCCCCCGCGTCCAGCGTGATCCCGCGCCGTTCCATCTCGCTCAGCACCAGCGCCAGCGGCATCTCCACGTCATGCAGCAGTTCCGTCAGCTTGAGGTCGTCGATCTCCGCGTCCATCTCCTCCGCCAGCCCCAACGCCAGCGCCGCCCGCAACGCCGCCGGCGCCGCCACGTCCTCCGCCTCCGGCCGCATCAGACCGCCCGCCACCTGCGCATCCGGCAGCGGCGGCTCCACTTCGATCCCTCGCCGCCTGAACACCAGGTCGTCCAGCGTTCCCGGAATCGCGTTCGGCGTCGCCACATACGCCGCCAGCAGCAGGTCCGTCTCAACCCCCCGCAGCACCACCTCCCGCGACGCCAGCGCGCTATTCAGCGCCTTGGAGTCAAACGCCGCCTTCCCCGCCTCAGCGTCCTCCAACCACCCCCGCAACTCCTCCAGCGCCCCGGCCGCTTCATCCAGGCTCACGTACGCCGTCTCACCACCCCACGCCAGCCCCAACCCCAACAACTCCACGCTCCATGACGCCCCCCGCGTATACGGAAACACCGCCACCCGCTCCGCGCCCGCCACCCGCTCCGCCAGCGCCCGCGCCCCCTCCGCATCCAGAACTAACCTGGGTTCCACCTCAAGCCCTTCATCCTCGACCTGAGCAGAGGTTTGGAGAAACCTCATCCGCTCGGCCACGTTGCGGAACTGCAACTCCCGCATCAGCCCCTGCACGGCCGCCGCATCCGCCTGCCACAACCGCGTCCGCTCCGCGTCGAACGCCACCGGCACGTCGCACACGATCGTCGCCAACCGCCGCGACAGGTACGCCACCTCTTCCTGCCCCTCCAGCCGACGCCGGATCGCCGGCCGGATGTCCTCCAGGTGCGCATATATCTCGTCGATGTCCTCGTAGTCCTTAAGCAGCGTCGAAGCCGTCTTCTCCCCCACGCCCTTCACGCCCGGGATGTTGTCCGAGCTGTCCCCCACCAGCCCCTTGAAATCCACCACCTGCGACGGCCTGATCCCCCACCGGTCCGCGATCGCCGCCTCGTCGTAGATCAGCGGCTGCCCCGTCCGCGGATTGGTACTCAGCACCCGCACCTGCGGCGTCACCAGCTGCAGCGCGTCCCGGTCCCCGGTAATCAGCCAGACGTCAAACCCGTCCGCCTCGGCCTGCCGCGCCAGCGTGCCCAGCACGTCGTCGGCTTCGTACGGCTCCAGGTCGTAGATCGGAATCCCCAGAACCTCGAGCAGCTCCCGGATCCGCCCAAACTGCGCAACCAGCATGTCGTCCGGCGCTTCCCGGTGTGCCTTGTAGGGCTCGTACATCTCATCCCGAAACGTCGGCCCCGGCAGATCAAACGCCGCCGCCGCGTGGTCCGGCGAGAGTTCCTCAACCACCCGCAGCAGGATGTTCGTAAAGCCGAAAACCGCGTTGGTGGGCTCGCCCGTCGAGGTGGCGAAGTGGCGCGGCACCGCGTGGTAGGCGCGATGAATCAACGACATCGCGTCCAGAACCACCAGGCGGGGGCGCTCGGAAGCGTCCATACTGATCAGTCTACGCGGCCCCTTTTCGCTGCCCCGTGCACCAGCCCTCCCCAACCAGGTCCGGCCGCCGCTGGACCCGCTCCCTGGCCGGCCAGATCGCCATCCTGGCCGCTGTCCCCACCGCCGCCGTGCTGCTCGCCGTCGCCGTCCTCACCCTCTTCCTCAACCAGCACTCCCGCCTCGAAACCCTCCTCCAGGCCGAGACCGACCGCGCCCTCGCCCTCGCCGACCCAATCGACCGCGCCCTCACCGACACCCTCCGCGCCAACCTCCGCTCCGCTTCCCCCACCCCGCCCAACCTCTTCCTCCACCGCTCAACCGACGCCAGCCCCACCCAACAGCTCGACGAGGCTCTCCGAGCCCCAGCGACGGCAACCATTCAACAGGCTCGTTCAACCGACGCCCTCGCTCTCTCCAACGTCATCCAAACCAGCAACGGCCAGTCCGCAATCGTCGCTGCCATACCTGACGGCACCGTCATCCGCATCGGCGTCATCCGGGTCTCCTCTGGAACCACTGAATCCCCCTGGCGCTCCCTCCTTCAGGACCTCATCCCCACCGCCCCCAACGCCACCCTCGGCCTCGTCGATGCGGCTGCCTACGTCGCCTACCACCAGGACCTCGACCAAACCGGTCGCTCCGTCACCAGTTCCGGCCAGCCCGGCGATCCGCTCTTCCAGACGGCCTCCGGCGCCCTCCTCCGCGGTCCCATGGTCGGCACCCAGCGCATCACCGGCTTCGCTCCACTCGGCGCCACCGGTTGGCGCCTGATCGTCGAACGCCCCTGGACCGCCGCCGTCGAGGCCTTCAGCGGACCCGGTCCCCTTGTTCTCATCCCCCTGCTCGGCGCCGCCCTGCTCCCCGCCGCCCTCATCGGCCTCACCGCCGTCCGCGCCACCCGCCGCTTGCGCGACCTCGCCCTGGCCGCCCGCCGCATCGCCGCCGGCGACTTCCGCCCCATCCCCACTCCTGTCCGAACCGGCGACGAGATCGAGGACCTCACCACCCAGTTTGAATCCATGGCTCGCCAGCTCCAGTCCCTCTACGGCTCACTTGAGCAGCGCGTCGCCGACCGCACCCGCGAGCTCGAAATCGTCGTCCGCGTCGCCCGCTCCATCACCCAGACCCTCGACGCCCACGAAATCCTCCGAGTCAGCGCCGCCGACCTCCCCCGCCACCCCCGCATCCAGGCCGCCTGCGTCCGCCTCGCACCCACCCAGACCGAGCAACTCGGCCTCGCCGCCTCGCCTCCGCCGGACTGGGCCGTCGACGCCCCAACGGAACATCCCGAAGCCAACTGCCCAATCACCAGCCGCCTCACGCCCACCGGCGAATGGGTCCACGCCCTCCCGATAACCATGGCCGGGCAACAGGGCGGCCTCCTCGTCCGCACCGCCGCCGACGACAGCGCCGAACTCTCCAACTTCCTCCTCACCGTGGCCGCCCAGATCGGCATCGCCCTCGAAAACGCCCTGCTCTACCGCCAGGGCCAGGCCCGCGCCGCCCTCGATGAACGTATGCGCCTCGCCCGCGACATCCACGACACTGTCGCCCAGAGCCTCACCGGCGTCATCGTCCACCTCGAAGCCCTGGAACACGCCGCGGGCGATGCCCTCGCCGCTGCCGACCACCGCACGCGCGCGCTCGACCTGGCCCGCGTCGGCCTACGCGAAGCCCGCCTCTCCGTCCAGGGCCTCCGCGCCTCCGCCCTTGATGGACAGGATCTGAGTAACGCCCTCGCCGCGGTTGTCGCCCGCGCCGACGCTTCCGGTCAGGCAGCCGCGCGTTTCAGCCTCCAGGGCGACGCCGCCGGGGTTCCCGCGCCCATCGCCAACGAGCTCCTGCGCATCGGCGAGGAGGCCCTCGCCAACGCCCTCCGCCACGCCTCCCCCCACCACGTGCTCACCAGCCTCCAGGTCAACCACGACGCGGTTCGCCTCGTAATCGAAGACGACGGCGCCGGCATCGATCCCGCCGACTCCAACGAGTCCGGTTACGGCCTGCTTGGCATGCGCGAGCGCGCCACGCGTCTGGGCGGCACACTCAGCATCGAAAGCCAACCTGGCGAGGGCACCCGCGTGCAGGCCCACATCCCGCTCCAACCAGCCTCCAACGACCGATGATCCGCGTCCTCATCGCCGACGACCATCCCATCGTCCGCGAAGGCTTCGGCGCCATCGTCAATGCTGAAGCCGACATCCAGGTCGTCGCCCAGGCCTCAAACGGCGTCGAAGCCCTTGAGCAGGCCGCCGCGGCCAACCCCGACGTCGCCCTCATGGACCTCCGCATGCCCGAAATGGGCGGAGCCGAAGCCATCCGCCGCCTTCGGCAGACCAATCCCAGCCTGCGCGCCATCGTCCTCACCACCTACGACGACGATGAGGCCATCTACGAAGCCATCCGCGCCGGCGCCCGCGGCTACCTGCTCAAGGACGTGCGCCCCAAAGACCTCGTCCGCGCCATCCGCCGCGTCCACGCCGGCGGCTCCCTCCTGCAGCCTGTCGTCGTCGAGCGACTCCTCGACCGACTCGGCCCCGAGGACGCCGACGACGAAGCCGAGCCCGTCGAAGCTCTCACCCCCCGCGAACTCGAGGTCCTTCAGATCATGGCCCGCGGCGCCCGCAACCGCGACATCGCCCAGGAACTCGTGATCTCCGAACGCACCGTCAAAATCCACGTCGCCAACATCATCGCCAAACTCGGCGTCACCAACCGCACCGCCGCCGTAGTCCGAGCCATCGACCTCAAGCTAATCCTCAGTCGCGACGACTAGTTGCTAAGCGGAGCGCCCCAGCTATTTGATCTCAGGCGGGGTTTGGGGGACGCCTAGTCTGGAAGAGCAGCAAACGCAGGAAGCTGGCCAACAGTACGCTGAGGGAGCGTGGGTGCCAGTCGGGGCGGTGCTACGCATCGCGAAGCTCTAACCGGCCGCCCCGCTGGCGCTCACGTACTTTGACTATACAGCAAGTGACTTCGAGAGCGGCCGGCGACTCTGCGAGCCCTGCCTCGCATGAAGGTGAGTTACCTGGGATCGAACACGAATTCTCGAGGTGCTATTCCTACCGCCCTTCCCCCTCGCCCGGCCGAAATTCCTGCAATGACAACCGCCGCCCCTGCCCCTGCCGCCGTAGATCCACAATCTCCGCCGCAATCGCTATCGCAATCTCTGCCGGCGTCCGCGCCCCAATGTCCAGCCCGATCGGCGCGTAGACCTTCTCGAACTGCTCCGGCCCGTAACCTTCCGCCAGCAGCGTGCCGTAGACGATATGCACGCGTCGCCGGCTCCCAATCATGCCGATGTAGGGCGCGGGCGAACCCAGCAACCGCCGCAGCGCCATTTCGTCGAACCGGTGCGCGCGCGTCACCAGCACCACGTGCGTGCGTTCGTCGACCTCGAACTTGTCCAGGAACTCGTCGAACGGGCGCGCATGCACCTCGTCGGCCGTCGGAAATCGCTCGCGGTTGGCAAAGTCGGCCCGCTCGTCCACCACGATCGTCTCGAACTCCAGCACCGAGGCCAGCCGAGCCAGAGGCACTGCAATGTGCCCCGCCCCCACGATCAGCAACCGCGGCGTCGCCATGATCGGGTCCAGCAGGAACCGCGCATAGACCCGGTCCCGACGCGTAGTCGGCGTTCCGTCGGCCCCCAGGTTCACCGCTCGCGGATGCCCGGAGGCCAGCACGCCGGCCGCTTCCCGCGCCAGCGCCTCGTCAATCCCCGGCGTCGCAACCGCGTGCGAGAGCCCTGCGCCTGACTCGTAGATCGTCCGCAGGCCAATCCCGCCGGCCTCGACGCCCCGCGCGCTCACCAGGTGTACGAACACGATGCCCGCCCGTCGCGCCAGCGCCTCCTGGGCCGCCGCCACCGCGGCGGCGCGGTCGATCACGGGCGGATCAGGGGAGCGTCGCTCCAGGACTCCAGCAGCACCTCCAGCGTGCCGCCGCAGACGTCGCCCTCGCCCTTGATGTCGTCAATCAGGTCAATTTCCAGCGCCCGCGACCGGCCGTCCGCCAGCACCCGGATCGCCTCCGCCCGCACGTCCGCCTCCACGCAGCCGCCGCCCACCGTCCCCCAAGTGGACCCGTCCCTGAAGAACAGCATGCGCGCGCCAATATCCTGCGGCGTCGACCCTCGGCTCGACACCACCACCGCCGAGGCCACCCGCTCACCCTCGGCGGTCCGAGCGGCGATCTGCCGAAAATACTCCTCCATCGTGGTGCGATTCTATCGCCGCATCACAGGCGAGCAGGCACGCGAGTATCGTCGAAGTCTTCTAACATCGCACACACCAATGAACGATCAGGCTGTCGACGACTCATACGCCCGCGGATCGTGGGAAGACCCCGACCACTCCCGCAAATACGTCGACGCCGTAACCACCCTCGGACTCTGGCAGTCCGAGCGGCTGCTGATCGACAGGTACGTGCCGCTCGACGGCGCGATCCTTGATATCGGCTGCGGTGCCGGACGGACCACACTCGGCTTGTACAAGGCCGGTTACCGCCGCGTCACCGGCTGCGACCTGTCCGCCGCCATGATCGCCGAGGCCCGGCGCATCGCCGCAGAGCGCGGTTATCCCATCCGTTTCGACGTCGGCGATGCCGTCGCCATGCCATACGACGACGCGAGCTTTCACGGAGCCCTGTTCTCCGCCCAGGGATTCATGTGCATCCCTGGCCGCAAGCGCAGGCTGCAAGCGCTGCGCGAGGTGCGTCGCGTGCTGCGACCCGGCGGTCACTTCGTTTTCACCACCCACGACCGCGCGTCACCCCGCTTCGTCGAGTTCTGGCGCGAGGAGAGGGCTCGCTGGGACCGCGGCGAACAGGATTCGCGCCTACTCGACTTCGGCGACCGCATAATCCCCGACGCCGGCATTCTGACCTACATCCACATCCCGGCGCGTGATGAGGTCATCAGGCTCATCGCCGACGCCGGTTTGATCCTCGTCGAGAACAAGCTGCGCTCCGAGCTGGCGCTGGAGTCCGAAGCAATCCGCAACTTCAGCGCCGAATGCCGCATGTGGGTCGTCAGGCGGCCCGAGGCGTGCGCCTGAGAAAGACCGGTCGATTCCCCCGAGATTGAGTCGCGTCGTTGCCGCTCCGGCCCTTGGCCACACGCACAGCCGTCGCGGCGCCTAGAAGAACTGCCTTATGAAGTCCGCCCCCTGCACCCCCATCGCTGCAAACCCAATGTTCTTGATCAACCGCCCCGCCCAGGACGCCACGAAGAACTTCCACCACCCTAGCCGGGCGGCCCCGGCGATGGTGCCAGCCACGTCAAATGCGGGATTGGGCAGGGCCGCAATGGCAAAGATCACCAGCAGGCCCCAGCGCTTGATCCAGGCTTCGACCCGCTGATACGACTTCCGTCGTTGGATCCACGGTGAGCCGGTCACTCCGAGCAGATACGACACCATCTCGCCCGCCACCTGGCCCGTCGTGCCCACCAGAACCGGCCCCCAGACGTTGTCAAACGCCACCGCGAACACCGCGATGGAAGCCCAGCCGAAACCCGGCAGCATGAACAGCGCGCCCGACTGCACCGATACCACGAATAGCGCCAGGTAGGCTGGCCCGGCGTTTTGCCGAATCTCCTCCGCGTATGGGATGGCCGCCAGGCTGACGCCCGTAACCACGACAAGCGACGCCACTTGCAGCCAAAAGACGCGCTTGTCTACGACCGCTGGCCCCCGCCCGCCGGATTCGGCGGGCGGGTCGCTATCGGCCGGGGCGCTTGACGGGTCGGTTTCGATCTGCATGCTGTGGGGCGCTATGCACGCGCCAGTTCCATAGTCTCGCGGTTATGCCTGAGTTGCCAGAAGTTGAAACGATCCGCCGCGAACTGGATACCTACATCCTAGGACGAACCGTCCAGCGTGCGACAGTCCTGGACCCGAGGCTCACCCTTGGCCTGCCGGTCCAGGAGTTTGAATTCCGCCTCATCGGCCAGCGCGTGGAGGGCGTCGACCGCCGCGGCAAGTACCTGCTGCTGCGTCTCACCGACCGCGTCTTCGTCCTGCACCTGATGATGAGCGGCCGCGTCCACCTGCGCCCGGCCGACGCCGTCCAGCCGCACACCCGGCTGGTGTTGGGCCTGGATCGAGACCCTGCCCTGCACTTCGTCGACGTCCGCCGCTTCGGCCGAGCCTGGGCGCTGGACGAAACCGAGCTGCCCACCGTCATCGGCAATCTTGGACCCGAACCCCTGGGCGACGACTTTGACTGGCGCACCCTCCGCGACGCCTTTCGCGATCGCCAGGTGGCCGTCAAATCCGCCCTGTTGGACCAGCGCACCGTCGCCGGCGTTGGAAACATCTATGCCGACGAAGCCCTGTTCAGCGCCCGCATCCATCCCGAGGCGCCCGTCGACCGCATCTCCGCCTACAAGCTCAAAGCGCTGGCCCGGGGAATCGTTCAAGCCCTGCAGTCGGGCATCGCCAACCACGGCACGTCATTCAGCACCTTCGAAACCAGCCGAGGCACCCCCGGCGGCCACCAGGATCACCTCCAAGTCTTCCGCCGCACCGGCCAGCCCTGCCCGCGCTGCACCCGTCCCATCCGCCGTATCGTCGTTGGCCAGCGCAGCACCCACTACTGCTCGTTCTGCCAGCGCCGCCCGCGGCAGGTATAGGCGTTTCAATCAACTCCCCGCCACCGCGGCCTCTCGGTAATCGATATTCGGATTCCGATAGACCGAGTGGTCGTGCGGTTTTCCACCATCTAACCTACCCTCGGTCGAAGACTCGACGAACAGCAACGGTCCTCGAAACCGACTATATGGCGGACACTCGGGCACTTCTCCCTGCTAGACGCTGTGCTAGTT
The DNA here is from genome assembly GCA_022821645.1 of Chloroflexota bacterium. Classification (GTDB taxonomy): domain Bacteria; phylum Chloroflexota; class UBA11872; order UBA11872; family UBA11872; genus UBA11872. The sequence continues at coordinate 35,243 of JAJEDE010000004.1, read as the reverse complement.
GCCGAGTTCGACTCAAGGCTCCCTGCCTATGCGGTCGATGACTAGGACTTTCACGGGATTCTGCATGGCATTCTCAAGTGGACGATGGCCGTCAGCGCACCCAGAATAGGAAAAGGCAGCGAAAGAAGCAGCCAAAAAAATACTTTGACTCAACCTCATATCGTTTTCTATATGACTACTAAAATCTCACCTAGTGCCTGAACGATCAAAGGCTTGGCAATACCAGCGGACTACGAGACTATCAAGTGTGCCGGTGGTATGTGCCATCCTCGTGACGATGCCAGCACCAAATATTGATATGCTTGTCTTCAAGGTCCGCTCGGTATTCTTCAGCAGACACCGTTGGCACATCGTCGGCTGAATGACGGCCCCGTGAATATTCCGGCACATAGCTGCATCCAAGAGAGGCAGGCAGCGTGAATTGCGCAGTTTGACTGGGGCGTGCTCTGCCAGGCGAACTATCCGTACTAGCGGATCGTCCGCTACTCGAAGATCTACTGCTTGCCTTCCCATCGCCGGTACTCTCACGCTCTTCACGTTCGGGAGCCAGTGGGCAGGCGTCGGACCGATACGTACAACCATGTTCCCCGTACAGTACATTCATGTGTACCCCGCGCAGGAAATCGTCAACACTGTTGTCTGTCACAACAAAAGAAGCAATATGAAAGGCCACCTGGTCGTCCGCACCACGTGCGACGGCAACATCATAAACAGTTGCATAGTGCGGATTGGTTTGCGGATCAACAGGATCAGACGTAGTTGAAACGGCGACAGCAGTCGTTGTACCTGTCGCTGTCGTTGACGGCACGTACGGCTCATTCAATGCTCGAAACAGGCAATCGTATTCCCAGCGCCAGCGTTGCCATGCCTTGTCACCCCATACTTCGAGAAATACAAGCTGTACGTCGTCCGGCTGATAGCCGAGTTGCTGGCCGTTAATGGCAACGACGTTCGTGTCTGTGGCGTCCCAGGGTGGTTGACACTCACTGAGGATACGGTAGTAGACTTCGATGGGTAACTTGGGAGGATCAGCGGTATTCGGAGCCTGAGTCTCTGATTGCGTGACTCCTACAATAAAAAACGCGAGAACAACTAGAGAAACGATACCTGCACGAATTCGCGTGCGGTAATCCTGCATCTGGCATTTTCGGAGTTCCCGGCGGCCGCGCGGAGTATAGCAGGTTTCAGTTGTCAATCGCGAGTCACTCCACTAGAGCGACCGGTTCTGGGCGGTGGCGGCTAGAATGTAGCTGACGCAATACTAGGTTTGCACGAAACCCAGCTCCTCCATTTGGCCGAGCCAGGCCCGCTCAGACACCTCAACATGATCTAGTTGTGAAGGTTCCGTCAGGCGTGTCTAAGTTGGCAAATATACTAGGCTCAAGAATCCACACGTGTGGCAATGGGAGCGCTTGCGATGGCCTGATCCGCTTGAGTGCCCAAACTGTGGAACCGTAGACCGCTGCTAGCGAAGACGAAATAGGTCGAGGCACATTCGTGTGGACATAGCTGTTCTGGTCAATATGGCATTGTCTTTGCTGCCAGCAATTTCGAACTGCTCAAAGTGCATTCGGCTCTCTTCTTGCTGGCAGTAATCCGTAAGAGTATTTCGTCGAACATACTTGCACGTGAACGCAACTTCAAGAAGTAAAGCGAATCCTTCATGCTCAGGATCAGGTGCGTAGGAAGTGATATAGCCTTCGTTAACCTGAAAGGCCCGTAGGGCTGCACTTTGCGCGTTGATCCCGGCTATCCCCTCCGCTTCTCCCGCCGACGCTGATTGACTGCATCGTGGACGGCAGGCGCGCAATAGTCCTCGCTCACGGAATTCACGGCGATGGCCCCGTCAACGCGAGATCAATTGACATTGGATCTCGAGAGCAACTGCCGGGAACGCGTATCAAATCACGTTGAAAGCCAGCTCAGGCATGTCGCGCCCGTCGGCCTCGACGAGCACTCCCGTTGCATGGTGACATTCAACGTCAATCCACCGTAGGCGGTCCGTGGTTCCACGAGGGACATAGGACGTCTGTGCATCCGGAGACGGAATGCCGTCCGCAGACTCGTGGCGAAACACCGGGATCAGACCACAGCGGCCAGCTCCGCTGAATGTCCTTGGAGGCGATGCCGTTCGCCCGTTGGAGACCTTCGCACAACGCCCCGCTGCTGCCGGGCGCCGCGGACCTCCCTCCGCGACCTCGCGGCACCTGAGTCTCTAGCTCACTCGCTCCGCGCCCACCTCCTCGGGCGTCCTCGGCGCAACCCGCAGCGTCCGCTCCCCGCGATACGTCACCTGTCCCGGCCCTGCTCCCCGTATCGGCCGCACCCGTCGCCGTTGCGTCACATCCACCTCAACCGTCGCGTTGTCCCGCGCGGCGCTCAGGTGCGCCGCAATCGACGCCGCCCGCTCGATCACCGAGTCGGGTGCCGTACCGGCGGGACACCGCAGCATCACGTGCGCCCCAGGCACTCCCCGCGCGTGCAGCCAGAGATCGTCGGACGAGGACTCGTGAAACGTCAGCCGGTGATTCTCCGCCGCCGTCCGACCCGCCCGCACCTGGTGCGTCCCCAACGTCCACCGGGTCGCTGTCGACGCCGCCCGCCGCTTGACATTCGACTTGCCGTACCCCGCCTCAGCCAGCGAAGCCTCGAGCGCCTGCCGCACGCCCGGGGAATCCGCCCGCGCCAGGTCGTCCGCCGCCTGACGCAGAAACTCCAATTCAAGCTCGGTCCGCCGAATCCGTCCAGGCGTCTCGCGCGCCGCCGTGCGCCGGTCCTTGGCTCCTGCGAAATACCGCTGCGCGTTGTCCACGACCGACCGTCGCGGGTCCAGCGTGATTGTTCGCCCATCGTGCTCGAACTCGCGCGTCCCCGCCGGCAACCCATGCCCAAACGCCAGCAAGGCTTCTCCCGCCGCCTGCAACTCGTCAGCCGCCGCGCTTCCCTCAAGCTCATTCCGCAACGCCGCCAGACGCCGCGTCGCCCGCTCCATCGCCGACGCGATCAGCCGCTCCAACCGTTCCTCCCGCATGTCCCGTGCCGGCTCTGGCGCTACTGTCGCCGCGTCAAACGCCTCCAGCGCCTCGCTCATCGACGCCATCGCCACGCATGGCTCTTCAAACTGCGTTAACGCATACGGCGCAAACGCCTGCCAGCCTCCTTCACCTGGAACCAACGTCGGTCGCCACTCGCCCCGCTCCGCATCCGCCAGGATCGCCGCAAGCCCCTGCAGCACGGGCGCCCAATCGCTCACCTCGCCAGCGGACATCTTCGCCGTATACCCCGTGCGCGCCAGCGCTTCCCGCGCCAGCGTGGGACTCACCGCCCGTACCCCGCGCACCAATACTTGCCATGCCTGTCCACCCTGCTCACCGCTCCGGCGCAATTTCTCCGGGTTCGCCGCCGCCACCTCCGGCAAATCCAGCGCCGCAGGCAGCTGGTACTGCGCCCCCGGCTGAATCCGTCGCCGTCCATCCCCGCCCCGCACACGCCGCAGCGCGTCCCGAATCCTTCCATGCTCGTCCACCAGCAGCAGATTCGTCTGTCGTCCAATGAACTCGACGATTAGCCGCGTCCGCGACGCCTCGGGCATCTCGGGCCCGTGCAACGCGAAGGTCAAGTCCAGGATCCGCTCCGCCGGTGGCTGCGCGATCTCAACCAGCCGCGCCCCCCGCACCCACTTACGTGCCAGCAGCAGCAAGGGGCTCGCCGCCTGCATCCCCGCCCGCGGCCACTGCCGCGCAAACCGCACCCGCGGCTTGTCCGGATCCACGTCCACCAGCAGGGAGTGGCGTGCCTGCTGCCCGTAGATCTCCAGCGCCAGCGCCCCAGGCTTCGGCGACGCCACCCGCTGCACGCGCCCGCCCAACAACCGCTCCTCGATCTCCGACCGCACGGCTGCCAGCGTCAGCGCGTCAAAGTTCACCCGCGCCTCCAGGCTCGGGCAGGAGGTGGAACGGTTCGGGCTCGGGCTCGCTGACCCACCGCGCCGCCGCTTCCGTCGCCACCCCCAAGGCCTCTCGCAGGTCGCTCGTCGCCCGGTAGCTGCTGAACAACGCCACCGCGAACACGTCCCCCGTCCCCGTCGGATTCCGCATTGGCCGCTCGACAACCGGATACCTCAGCCAGCGCCCGTCCTCATGCGCCTCAATCGCCCCAGGTCCGTCCGTTAGCACCCCCACCCGTGATCGCGACAGCAGCGCTCGCGCAGAATCCAGATCCCCTGCCAGATCTTCGGTGCTGAGAACACTCATGTCGGCCGCCGCAAACGCCCGCGCCGCCGACCTTGGAAGATCCACCCGCACGTGCCCATGCTCGTCCACGCGTCGCAGCAATCCCTGGCCCGTCAGCGTCACAAAGTCCCGCCCCGCCACCGCCTTCACCACCGCCGGGCCCGTCTCCCGCAGAATTGGCCCCAGGTGCACGATGTCCGCTTCCGGCGCCAGTCCCCGAACCTCCGCCGCCCCCAGCCGCGGTGCCCGCGCATGCACCAGTTGCGTTCGCCCCGCGGGCACGTAGATGTTCGAAAACGTCGCCGCCGTACGTGCCGGCCCCACGCGCCAGTCAATCTCCGGCGCCTCAGCCGCCAGCCGCCTCGCCTCTGCGCGCGGCAGACGCGTCGCCACGACCACCCGGTAGCCCAGCGCCGCCGCCGCCCGGCCGCTGTAGTACGCCGTACCGCCGAAGCTCGAACCGTCCGGCGTCAAATCCGTCGTGACGTTGCCGAGCAGCAGGTACGCCGGCCGCCCGGCCTCCGCGGTCATGCGCCCCTGGGAATCAGGCCCTGGGGCTGATGACGACGCGCCTCTCGTCGCCCTCGCCGATGCTGTAGGTCCGCACATCCTCATCGTCCGCCAGCGCCACATGCACCAGCCGCCGCTCGTTGGCCGGCATGGCATCCAGCGTGATCGGCTCCTGTGTGGCGCGAACCTCGTCCGCCAGCGTTTCGGCCAGTTCCGCCAGTTGATCGGCACGATGCTGCCGATACCCGTTCACGTCCACAATCACCCGGCACGGCCGGCCCAGCCGCCGCCCCAGCATCAGGTTCACCAGGTACCCGAACGCCCTCAGCGTCTCGCCCTGCCGGCCGATCAGGCGCCCGAAATCCTCGTCGCCCACGATGTTGTAGGCCAGCGGATCCTCGGAGACCAGGTCAAAGTCCGACATGAACCCCATTCGGTCCAGCAGGCTCTCGAGCAACTCCTCGGCTTCGTTCTCCAGTTCCTCGCCTGACTCCAGCAACTCTCCACGCGGACGACGAGTCGGCGGCGGCGAGGGATCGCTCGACTCCGCTTCGCGAGTCTCCTCGGCGACCGTCACCGGCGCTTCCTCGGGCGGCGCTTCCTCAGGCGCGACCTCGACTTCGCGCTGCTCCGCCGCCAGCGGCGCGTCGGCTTCAGCTTCAGGTTCCTCGGCGTCAGTCTCGGCGTCTTCCTCTTCTGAATAGGGTTGGCTGCGCAGCCTCACTCGTACGCGCGCGTCCTCCCGGCCCATACCCAGCACGCCGCGCGAGCCGGAATTGATCACGTCTACGTCGATTTCGTCCAAGGTGACGTTCAATTGCAGCAGGGCCCGTTTGACCGCGTCTTCTACCGAGCTGCCGGTCACGATTACGCCGTTGCCGGCACCTGAATCCTTAGCCACCACGTCTCCTCCGTCGTCGCCGCCTGCGTCGTGGGCGGGTCGTTGTTTCGGGCTTCGACTCGGTCTCTGTCACCTCGGCCTCGGCCTTGGCTGCCTCCACCTTCGCTTGATGCTCCCCCATCACGTCGCGCGCCAGAGGCCAGTGGGCGGGAATCAGTTTGCCCGTTCCCGTCGTGAAGTATTGCTGAACGATGGCAATGATGCTCGAAATCACCCAGTACACCACCAAGCCTGCCTGGAAGGTCCAGGCGAACACCACCACGATGATCGGCATAAACTGCATCACCCGGTTCATCGTCGCCGCTTGCCCCGTCGCCGTGCTCGACGCCATCATCCGCGCTTGCATGAGTTGGAATGCGCCAGCCAGCAGCGCCAGAACCGAGATGTAGAAGCCGCCGGAGGCAAACAGGTCGAAGTTCGCAGGTAGCCGCGTAAAGCCCGCCACCTGCGCCGCCTCCTGGCCCTGGCCGCTGTTCCACCAGTCGCGCAAGTAGGCCTTTGTTGAATCGTCGGCCGGACCCCAGTAGGCATAGACATCCCGCGCCAGCGCGTAACGCCCGTCTTCCAGCACATCCGCCAGTGCCGGGTAGGCGCGATCTGCCCCGCGGGCCTCGATGTTCAGCATGCGGATGTCGTCAGTTCGCATCGGCGGGGAGACTCCCAGCGACCCGGGCTCCGCGCGAAGCGCGTTGAAGTAGTCGTCCACGCTGTTGTGCTCGCGGATCGGAACCTGGATCGGATCGCCGTTCAACACGATCTGTTCCAGCAACGTCGGGGCGCTGAGGTCATCCTTCAGCCCGTGCAGCACGATTGGACCCACCCCCGCATCCAGATCCGCCCAATTCACAATCCGGCCACGCAGAATCCCTTCAACCTGATCGACCGTCAGACGCGTGGCCGCCCGGTCCCGTTCCACCAGGAACGCCGCCGCCTGCACCAGGCGCGTTTCGTCAGTTCCCGCGGGCATCTGGCTCAGATCCGCCTCGTTGTCCAGAAAGATCGCCGCCGCCGTCCCATCGCTCAGCAGAGCGATCGCGTCCTCGGCGTCCACCACGTCCGTACGGAACTGGTAGTTGGCCGCGAACTGTGTGAACGACACCGCCAGCGACGACTCCAGCGGCGTCGGCAGATCCGTAGTGGCGATCACCACGTCCACCGGCTCCGTGGGCGCGGCGTCGCCGATAACCTGGATCGTCGAGTCCTCGCGCGCCAGGTTGAACCACAGGAACTGCTCATTCAGCAGCCCACGGCTGCTGAGCGTGAGGATGCCCCCGTAGAGCGCCAACAGCACCGGCAGCTGAATAAAGATCGGCAGGCACCCGGCCATTGGGTTGACGCCGCGCTCCCTGTAGAGCTTCATCGTCGCTTCCGAGACCGCCTGCCGGTCACCCTTGAAGCGCTTGCGGATGTTCTCCAGTTCCGGCTGGATCAACTGCATCTTTCGCTGCGAGGTGATCTGCTTCAGCGTCAGCGGAATCATCAGCAACCGGATCAGCACCGTGAACAGCACGATCGCAATCGCATAGCTGCCCACCGCGTCGTGGATCAGCGTCAGCGCGTTGCTGAGCGGATCGACCGCCCACGTCTGCCAGGTGTTGGGGATGGCTTCCATGAGGTGTGCGTGTCCCTAGGGGACGGGGTCGTAGCCTCCGGCGCGCCAGGGGTGGCAGCGCGCCACTCGCCGCATCGCCATCCCGCCTCCCCGGAACACCCCGTAGCGCTTGACTGCCTCGTGCGCGTACTCGGAGCAGCACGGTTCGTATCGGCATGTCGACCCAAATGCCGGAGACACCCACCGCTGGTACGTCCGGATCATCCAGAGCACGGCTACTGTCATTCGGCCAGCCGCGCCTGCGACTGACGGAACCCGCGCGCGACGGCCGCTGCCAGCTCCTCTGACGGTGCGAACGCGGCGCTCTGTCGCGGCAGCGCCACAATGTCCAGCGCCCGCGGCAGATCCGAAAGCTGACAACGCATCGCTTCCCGTACCCGGCGGCGTAGCCGATTGCGACGCACCGCTGAACCGTGTCGCCGTGACACCGGCACCGCCACCCGCGCTGCATCCGACCCGCCCGGCGCAACAAAGAACACGAGCGGCCGGGTTACGACCTTGGCGCCGCGTGTACGGACGCGCGCGATATCGGCAGCCCGGCGCAGGCGGTTGCGGCGGTTCATTGGTTGAAAACCGCGACCTGCGGCGTCGCGGGTCAGACGGTCAGGCGCTTGCGGCCCTTCCGCCGGCGCCTGCGAAGGATCGCTCGACCGCTGCGCGTCGCCATGCGGGCACGGAATCCGTGCCGGCGCTTACGTCGTCGAACCTTGGGTTGGTATGTGCGTTTCATAGCTGGTCGCGGCTTCCTCGGACGCCGCAGGCGTTGAGTGTAGCACCGGCCAGCCCCCGCTCAGCGCGCCCGAACGAGAACCAGCGCGATGCTGTTTGCATGAACAGCCATCCTCGGCGAGTGTGCTAGCGTCCCACGTTCACCGCCTCGGCAGCGGACATGGCCAAAACCCCAACGCTCGTATACCGCTGGTCGGCCGTCCCGCGTCCCAAGTCCTGGCGCAAGGCTCGCCGCACGGTCTACGAGTTCCTCAAGTTCGCAGCCGCCTCGCTCGACTGGCCCGTCGGCCGCGTCATGGTTGGCCGCGGCGGCGGACATCCATCCCTGATCGTGGAGTTTGCCTTCAAGCGCGCCGGCGACTTTGAAGCCGCGTGGGACCGCATGGCCGCTGATCCGCACAGCGAAGCTCTTTGGTCCTCGCTGGCCCCGCTACTGCACGACGCAACGGTTCGGCGAGAACTCTTCGCCGTCCAGTACGCCCGCGTGGGCACGACCGATCGGTAGCAATCAATGAAGCGACGTTCCGAGACCCTCGGCGTGGGGATCATCGGTGCCGGCGGCATTGCCCGCGGCGCCCATCAACCCGGCTTCGCCGCCCAGCCGGACGTCGACATCGTGGCCGCGGCCGACCCCATGCCGGGTCGCGCTGCCCAATTCGCCCACGACTTTGATATCCCCCACGCCTACGCTGACTTCCGCGACCTGCTGGCCCGCGACGACGTGGACATGGTCTCAGTGGGCACCCCACCCTTCGCCCACGCCGAGGCCACCATCGCGGCCCTGGAGGCCGGCAAGCACGTCTTTTGCGAAAAACCCATGGCCATGAACGCCGCCGAAGCCCAGGCCATGGCCGACGCCGCCGACCGGGCCGGACGCGTCCTCGCCATTGACTTCCAGACGCGCTTCAGTCGTGACGCCCAGCGAGCCCACCAGCTCGTCGCCGGCGGTCGGCTCGGCGCCCCCAACTTCGCCCGCGCCACCATGCTCCGCCAAGCCGGCGTCCCCACCTGGGGCACCTTCACCTCCAAGGCTGCCAACGGTGGCGGCGCGCTCATCGACATCGGCGTCCACGCCCTCGACCGCGCGCTATACGTGCTGGGCCATCCCACGCCCCTCAGCGTGTGGGGCGCTATCGGGCGTCCGTTCGGCAACCGCGGCGGCGTCACCAACCGCTGGGGCCCCTGGGACACCTCCAACTACGACGTCGACGACTACGCCTTCGCCGGCATCCGCTTCGAGGGCGACCTGATTCTGCTGCTCGAGTGCTCCTGGATCCTCCGCATCGGCCAGAGCGTCGAGCGCCTCACCGTCTCCGCCGCCGACGGCGGCCTCGAAATCAGCCCGCTCCGCGTCTTCCACGACCGCGACGGCTTCCACAGCACCGAGTCTTACGACACCAGCGGCGAGACCCACAAGGAGCACGTGATCTCCGTCGCCGACTTCGTCCGGGCCGTCCGCGAAGGCGCCGAGCCCACCGTCACCGCCGCCCAGGGCGTCACGGTCACCCGCATCGTCGACGCCATCTACCAGTCCGCCGCCGAGCGAACCGAAATCCCGCTCGCCTAGCGCAAACGCGGCCTTAGCCGCGCTCCGCCATCGGCGTCACCGGGCGATCCATGTGCCCGACGTACTCGGCGCGTGGCCGGATGATCCGGTTGTTGCCCTGCTGTTCCAGCACGTGCGCCGTCCAGCCGCTCATCCGGCTGATCGCGAAGATCGGCGTAAACAGGTCCGGCGGAATCCCCAGCGAGGCGTATACCGTCGCCGCGTAGAAGTCCACGTTGGAGTTCAGGTTCTTCTCCCGCAGCATCACGGCTTCCATCACCTGCGAAATGTCGAACCACTCCGCGTGACCTGAGGCCGGCGCCAGCTCCCGCGCGATTTCGCGCAAGATCGTGGCCCGCGGGTCCGCCGTGCGGTACACCGCGTGACCGAAGCCCATCACCAGTTCGCGATTCGCCAGCTTGTCCATCACCCAGGCTTCGGCTTCTTCTTCCGACTTCACCTGCAGCAGCATTTCCAGCACGGCCTGGTTGGCCCCGCCGTGCAGCGGCCCACGCAAGGCGCCCACGGCCCCGGCGATCGCCGAGTGCATGTCGGTCAAGGTGGCGGCGATCACGCGCGCAGCGAACGTACTGGCGTTGAACTCGTGGTCGGCCTGCAGCACCAGCATCACGTCGATCGTCCGCGTCGCCTCCGGCTTGGGCGCTTCGCCGAAATACGTGGCCAGGAACGACTCCGCAATTGAGCCGTCCGGCGGATCGAGCGGGTCGCGTCCCTCCAGCAGGCGGCCTGCCTGCGCCACGATGTTCGGCGTCTGCGCCAGCAACCGCACCGCCTTGCGCTCGGCGGCCTCCAGCGAGTCGTCGCCCTGGTCGGGATCGAAGCTGCCCAGCATGGACACCGCCGTCCGTAGGGCCACCATCGGGGTTGAGTCGCCGGGCAGCGACGCCAGCATGTCCATTACCGGCCCCGGCAGGTCGCGAGACTCGTTCAGTTGATTAGACAGCGCATCGAGCTGGCTACGCGATGGCAACTCGTCATGCCACAACAGGTAGGCGACTTCCTCGAACGAGGTCTCCGCCCCTACCAGGTCGGCAATATCGATTCCGCGGTAGGTCAACCGACCGACTTCGCCGTCTACAGAACTCAGCGCCGATCGGCCGGCTACGACCCCTCGCAGGCCGCTCTCTTTCGCTGCCATCAACGTCCCTCCTCGGTACTCGCCAGTTCAACGCAATTTCGGGCAGGCCAAAAAACCGGCGGCGCCGGGCGGCCTGCGGCGCGGAGGGCGCAATGGCGCGCAACCGCGCCGATACCCATTGTAGGCGATGAACCGACGACTGCCCTCAGGCCGCCGGAATCGACGGGAGCGCCGCGTCCCAGCCGGTGCGCTGCTCCGCCGCCGCGGCGAATCCCAGCGTCACCCCATCGGCCAGCCGCGGTCCAACCACCTGCAGGCCAATCGGTAAACCGTCCGCCGTCACCCCCGCGGGAATACTCACCGCCGGCTGCCCCGTCATGTTGAACGGGTACATGTGCTGGAACCACCGCTCCACCCACGAGTCCGGCGCGTCCGTCACGCCCGTCACTGGGTCCACCGGCAGCGGCGGCTGCAACAGCGCCGGCGTCATCACCACGTCAAAGTCCTGGTACAGCCGCTCGAACGCCGCCCACACGTCGCGTCGGTCCGCCTCGGCCGCCAGGTACTCGGTCGCGCTGACCCCGTGCCCGTGCTCCACCCGCGCCACCAGCGTCGCGTCCGAAACGCGCCGCATCTCATCCAGCCGGTCGCCCACGTTGAGCGCCAGCGACACGTCAAACAGCGTCGCCCACGACTCGATCCAGTCGTCCAGGAATGGATCGACCTCCGTCACCTCGAATCCGTCGTCCGCCAGCGCCGCCACGGCTGCCCGGCAGGGACCCAGCACCTCCGGATCGGCCTCCGCCTGACCAAACTGCGGCGCCCAGGCAATACGTCCGGACGTCGGTGGACGGCTCGCTATCGCCCCGTAACTCACGCCCTCCGTCGGCAGCGACGCCGGATCCGCGTGATCCTGGGCGGCAATCACGTCCAGGAGCAGCGCCGTGTCGGCCACCGAGCGCGCCATCGGCCCCAGGTGCGACATCGGCGCGAACCCATGCCGCAGCGGCGCGTGCGGTACCCGTCCCAGCGTCGGCTTGTGGCCCACTACCCCGCAGCACGCGGCCGGAATGCGAATCGAGCCGCCCCCATCCGTGCCCAGCGCCAGCGCAACCTGTCCCGCGGCCAGCGCCGCCGCCGAACCGCTGCTCGATCCCCCGGGCGTATGTCCGGTCGACCATGGATTTCGCGTCGCCGGACCGAGTGGACTATGGCCAAAGGCCAGGTGCCCGTACTCCGGCATGGCGGTCATGCCCACGATCACCGCGCCCGCGGCCCGCAGCCGCGCCACCGTTGGCGCATCGCGCGGTTCCCGGTTGCCCTTCATCAAGAGTGACCCAACCTCGCGGGGCAGACCGCCCACTGCCACCTGCTCCTTCACCGCGATCGGCACACCCGCCAACGGACCTGGTGTTTCTCCGTTCGCGTGCGCCTCATCCAGCGCCGCCGCCGTCGCAAGCGCCCCGTCGGCGTCAACGTGGCGAAAGGCGTGCAGGTGGCCGTCGGTGGCGGCAATCCGGTCCAGCGACGCCGCCGTGACCTCGCGGGCGCTAATTCGACCTTCGCCGACAGAGGCGGCAATCTCCCCTGCCGAAGCGCTGGGTAGTTTGCCGAGGTCCACCTGCGCCCCCCTCGCCCGGCCGCCTACCGGTCCGGAGCGATGAGCGGAATCGGCGTAAGTGTCGTGTCCGGTGGCACCGTCGGAACGACGCCAGGATTCAGAACCAGGTCGTCAGGGTTGGATTCGTCGTAGAAACCCGGCATGTGCGGCGCCGACCGCACGTACCACACCAACTCCCAGATCTCTTCTTCGGTTGTCCGCGACCCGTACTCCGGCATGTCGCCGCGGCCGGCCCAGATCTTGTAGAAGATTGCGCCGTCCGTCTGATTCTGAACCTCCGGGTGCGAGAAGTTGCGCGGGCGCGGCACCAGCAACTGCACCTGCGGACCGTTGCCGTCTGCCAGGTGACCGTGACACTTCGCGCAGGTGAACCGGTACTGGTAGTGAGCCCGAACCAGCACGTCCTCGGTCAGCGGCAGCGGATTCTCCTGGACTTCGAACTGTCCAGGGACGATCCACTCTTCGATTTCCTGACGCAGTCCCAAGGATGGAAGCCAGGTAAACAACCAGAACATCCCGCCGAGTAGCAGGACCAAGATCACAATGGTGGTATCGGTGACAGCCGAGCCGCTACGTTCCACACTTACACCCCAGCGCGTTCCGCACCGGGCGGAAGCCGCGCGATGTTAGCACCACCTCAAACGTTCGCCGCTGCTGGTGCGCTCGGATTCGGTCGACCTAGCGCCTGTCGCAGAAACCCATTCACACGCACCGCGTACTCGCCCAGTCGTTGCGGAAACGCGCCCACGTGGCCAACTCGGGGCGGCTGCCACAGCACCCGCGGCTCGCTCGCGGCCTCGTAGAGTTCCTGACCAACTTCCGTCGGCACATACCGGTCGGCCTGCCCGTGGATGATGAAGACCGGTCGTGGACTGATGCGGCCAATGTCGTCCGCGGGGTTTACCTGCCCCGGATCGACCCCGCTGAACAGCCGGGCCATCAACTGCACCGGGCCGGCAAAGGGGAACGCCGGAACTCCCAGGAACGCCTGGAACGAATCGTCCGTGGTTTCCAGCAGCCGCGCGTAGGACGACTCGGCCACAACTGCCGCGATCCGGGGATCGCGCGCCGCGGCCATGATCGCCGCCGCTCCGCCCATTGAGTCCCCGATCACCGCCACCCGCTGAGGATCAACCCCGGGCAGGCCAACCACGATGTCCACGGCGTCAATCAGATCGTCGACTTCGCGCGCCCCAAGCGTCACCACGCCCGGATCGCTGAGCCCGTGGCCCCTGAAATCAAAGACGAACGTATTGAATCCCAGCCGTCGTAGCATGTTGCCCTTGCCCACCATGTCCCGGTGCGTGCTTGCAATCCCGTGCGTCACGATCACTGTCCCGGCCGGTTCGATCACTGGGCCGTACCAGGCCGCCAGGCTGGCCCCGTCGCGCGTCGGCACGTTCAGCCGGACCCAGCCAACGTCGTAATCAAGCCGCGTTGTCGCATCATTGGCTTGCGGCGGATGCGTGAGATACCAAGCGGTCAGACCCGACAGAACCAAGAACGCCAGCACCCCGAGGGCCACCGCCCCTATCCCGAGGCGCAGCAGGAGTCGACCAATGTTCCTGGGTCGTCGCGGCACGTAGGCCAGACGCCCCGGCGGTCGTTCTCGGTGCATACCCTGGTAGACGGAACCCATCAGCCGCTCCCCTCGCCCGGCCCGCTTCGAGCACGCCGGGCGATCAGTGCCCTACACGATGTCACACTGCGCTAACACGCAACGTGAGGAATCTCTCGCATGGCCGTGATTGAGATAGGGCCGGACGCCATTTCGCCACGCGCGCTTGACGCAGGCGAAGAGCAAATGCTGGACGCCGTCATGCAACAGTCGCTCGGTGTGCAAGCCGGCGAACGCGTGCTTGTGGTTACCGACCCCCCAAAGCGTTCATTGGGCGAGCTTTTTGCCCGCGGGGCCCTTCGCGCCACCCGAACGGTCCAGTTACTGATCATGCCCGAGGCGCCCGATCATGGCAGCGAACCGCCAGCACGAGTGGCGGCGGCCATGGCCGCGGCTGATGTGTGTTTCCTCCCAACCAGCAAGTCTCTCAGCCACACACACGCGCGCCAGAACGCCAGCGCCGCCGGCGCGCGCGTCGCCAGCATGCCCTCAATCACCTACGAAATGGCGATGCGCACGCTGCGTGTGGACTACGACGGCATCGCGCGAACGTCCGAAGCGCTGGCGGCGCTACTGACCGCCGCGGACTCCGTCCATCTGACCGCGCCGGGAGGCACCGACCTACACCTGGACCTCAACGGACGCACGGGGTTTGCCGACACCGGAGTTTTCACCGCTGCAGGCGCCTTCGGCAACCTGCCGGCCGGCGAGGCCTTCATCGCACCGCTCGAGGCCCGCGCCCATGGCACCCTCGTCTTTGACGCCGCGCTGCCCGTCGACGATCCGGACGATGCCGTATCCGACGCGCCGATGGTGATCGAAGTACGCGACGGCCTGGCACAGAGCGTTAGCGGTCCCGGCGCCGAGGATCTGCAGGCGGTCTTTGACCGTCTTGGCGACGACGCGCGCAACATCGCCGAGCTCGGCATCGGCACCAACCCCGCCACCCGCATCAGCGGCAACGTCCTCGAATGCGAAAAGGTCGTAGGCACCGCCCATGTCGCCCTGGGCAACAGCCTCCACATCGGGGGTGCCACCGACGTGCCGTTCCACAGCGACGGCGTGATCAGCCAGCCCACGATTCTGGCCGGCGACACATCGCTGCTCATCGAGGATGGACGACTCTCGGTGTGAACACGCCTGGAGCGCGGCTCGCACGTACGACGTTCGTGCTTGTCCTTGGGGTGGCGCTGGCCGCTGCCACCTGCGGCGCGCCACGGGTCCCTACGCCCGTCGCAACGCCGACGCCCTCGCCGTCACCCACCTGGACGCCCATCCCGTTCGCCACGGCCACGCCGCGGCCCACGCCCACCCCGACCCTCACGCCGACCCACACGCCGACCGTGGCGGCGGTGGCGACTCCGCCATCAACCGCCATCGTCGAAACGGAGGCCAGCCCGACTCCGCCGCCGCCCACGGCCTCACCCGAGGAGTTGGCCCGCTATTCCACGGAGGAATTACAGGCGCGGTTGCCTGACCCAGCGATCCTCTCCGAGCGTCTCGGCCTGCCCGTCATTGCCGGCGCCGATGAAGGCATCACTGCGGCCACCTATGGCCTGCAAGGTCAGTTTCTCGACCCGCTCCTTATTCGCCGACTCGATCCGTTCCTGGTCGCCTTGCTGTTCGTCGGTCAGACGGCCTCAAGCGCCGAGCAGTTCCTGGCGGACAATCTGCTCGACGCGCCGGGGCCTTTCTTGGAAACCGTGGCCAGCGGTCTTGCCGAGGGGTTTCAATCCGAGGATCGCCCAGCCGCTGTGGTTGCCTTGGTCGTTCAAGAGCCGCCACCGGTCGGGGAGCGCTCCGCCGCCGCCCGCACGCGTGTAGTCAGCGGAACCGACGCCTTCGAAGCCCGTCTGCTTGTTGCCGAGCAGGACGACATCCTGGTGCTGATCCTGCAACTCGCGCGCGTCGATCAGGAGTCAACGGCGGGACTGCTGGACGATATCGCGCTTGCCTCCGCAGTCTTGGTCTCTGAAATCCCGCGCGGCTGAAGGCGACAGACCCCGGGGACGACTTCATCGACTACTCGGCCTCCCGGGCCAAGCTGGCTTCCTGTTTCTGCCTATCTTGCGACTACAAGGTCGTCGTACCCCGGCGGAACAGGCGCTCTTCCCGACCCTGCGTGACGGGACCGTACTTGGGATCCCTCCCAAGACATCCGACAGTCCGGGTCCGCCGGCGCGAACGACAGCCTGGACTACGCGAGGAAACGCACGTTTCACAAGAAGCGCCGGTCTAGGACGACGGGGTTGGGGTTTCCTGAGGCGCGGGTTCGATCCGGACGGTCGCGCCTTCGGTGTGCCGGACTTCCAACCGCCCCACCTGGATCAGCCACAACTGGTACTCGCCAGGCTCGAATCCGAACACGTCAAAGTGCACTGGAATCGGGTACGGCCCCAGCGTCCCGTTAGGCTCCGGCAGCAGCACCGCCACCGGGGTCTCGCCGATGAGAACCCGGATCCAGCACGTATCCGGCGGAAACTCGGTGCCCAGCATCTCCGGGCACGGATCCCAGCCGGAGGACTCGGTTACCCAAATCTGCTGCAAGCCCACGCCTGGGATCTCCGACGTACCAATGTCGGCCACGATCGTCACGCGCGGCTTGTCGTCCAGGTCCAGCACCAACGGCTCGTCGGTTTCGGGGTCTTCCGGCCCACAAGCGCCAAACACCAGGGCCAGCATGGCGCACGCCGCCAGCAGGAGCGGGCGCAAGCTCGCAAAGGTTGAGGCTGTAGGTCTCGCAGGCATCTGCAATGTTCAATCTACCGCGAAAACCGGTCGCTGCCGCGTGTACGCTCCCGACATGGTGCCAATCCAGCCCACCGACAAGCCGCGCGTGCTTGCCGTCGACGACGATCCTGAGATCCTGGACCTCCTGGACCGAGGCCTCAAGATCGCAGGGTTCGACGTGCGCGTGGCGTCCGACGGTGAGGCCGCGCTTGCCGCGTTGGCGCAGTACGCCACCGATGTCGTCGTGCTTGACGTCATGATGCCCGGACTTGACGGACTGGCAGTCATTCAGCGCATTCGCGAATTCAGCGACATCCCCGTGCTCTTCCTCAGCGCGCGTGAGCGCGTCCGCGACCGCATCGCCGGCCTGGATGCCGGCGGGGACGACTACCTCCCCAAGCCCTTTGCTTTTGACGAACTCGTTGCCCGCCTCCGCGCGCTTCTTCGTCGGCCGGGCACGCCCGAGTCCGACCGGCTCGTCTTTGCCGACCTCCAACTCGATGAAGCTGCTCGCCAGGTGACCCGCGCCGGCGCCGTCGTTCCCCTGACGGCCACCGAGTTTGACCTTCTGCGCGTCTTTATGGGCGAACCCAGACGTGTGCTCTCCCGCGAACGACTCCTCGAAGCCGCGTGGGGATTCGCCCCGGACACGATTTCCAACATCGTGGACGTTTACGTCGGATATCTGCGACGAAAGCTCGAGGCTGACGGCCATCCCCGACTCATCTGGACTGTTCGTGGCGCCGGCTACGTGCTGCGTAAGGGCGCCGCGTGAGCATTCGCATCAAGCTTCGCCTCCTGTACCTCGCGTCGATTGCGGCCACGGTCACCGTGTTTGGGATCGGGCTGCAACTCCTGCTCATGGCCCACGTTGATAGCGAAGTCGACGAGACCCTGCGGGCCCGGGCGCGAGAAGTCGTACGCATTGCGCAGGTCAGTGGCGGATTGACAGGCGTTCGACCCGAAGTGGGCATGCTGATCGAACTTCCCGTTGACGAGTTGCGCGAACGCGAGGTTTACCTTCAGGTGCTTGATCCCCTTGGCCACCCGGTCGTCGCCTCCGTCAACCTCCGCGGCCAATCGCTGCCCGTAACCGACGGCGCCAGGCGCGTGATCGAAACCCGTCAGGAATCTCTCGAGACCATCAACGTCGCAGAGAGATTCCGCTTGCGCCTGCTCAGCGTTCCCATCGAGCGCGGTGAAGAACTCGTGGGGGTGCTTCAAAGCGCGCAGTCGCTCCAGCTTGCCGATAGCACCACCGAACGGTCGCGCAATCTCCTTATCGGCGGCGCTGCCGTTGTGTTTGTCGTCGCCTCGCTCAGTGCGCTCTACCTCACCCGAACCGCCGTCAACCCCGTGGCCGACATCACCCGTACCGCCGAAGCCATTTATCTCCAGGGGGACCTGAGCCGGCGAATCAGTGTTGGCGCTGGCAAGGATGACTTGAGCGCCCTGGGCCGCACGTTCAATCGAATGCTCGATCACATCGAAGAGAGCGTGGAGGCTCAACGTCGCTTCGTAGGCGACGCTTCTCACGAACTCAAGACCCCGCTCACCGTCATCCGTGGAAATGCTGAGCTTCTAGGCCGAGACCCGGAGGGTTCAGACACCGCCTCCACCGCGGCAATCACCCGCGAAGCTGACCGCATGCAGCGGATTGTCAATGACCTGCTAGCTGTCGCCGAGTTGGATGCCCCGGGCGAATTGAAGTTTCAGCCCGTGAATCTGCGCCCGCTGGTCGTCCGCGTGCTCACCGATCTTGGTCCGGTTGCCGGCGAGCGTTCAGTCACACTTTCCGGTCCCGACACCGCCTGGGTCTTCGCCGATGCCGACAAGCTCGAACGCGCGCTTCGCAACCTTGTCCAGAATGCCCTCACGGCCACCGCCGGCAATGGCGTGATTCAGGTCAGGCTTATCGAGCGCGATCGTACTGTCGCCCTGGTGGTCAGCGACGACGGGCCGGGGATTCCCGATCAACATCTCCCCCACATCTTTGAACGGTTTTATCGAGTCGATCCGGCACGTTCGCGCGCCGACGGCGGCACCGGCCTTGGCCTCACCATCGTCCAGAGTGTTGCCGAAACGCACGGCGGCAGCGTGGAAGCCCGCCGTGCCGAACTTGGCGGCGCCGAGATTGAGATCCGCCTACCCGCTGGTCGACCGCCCGACAATGCTGAAACCAAGACGATCGAGTCAATCAGCGAGCCCGACACCACGGCTTAGAGTTTTCTCATCTTGCCTCCTTAGCCTCAGTGGCGAATGGAGAAGCGCTGGTGCAGCGCTTCCGACCAAGGAGGGCGGATATGTCACCACCGGCAACTTCCACATCGCCCCGGCTGGTCGACCGTCTCCGAGCCGAAGGCGCGCAGCCGGCCAGCTACCGAGCGAACCAGATCGTGTTTGACCCAATCTCCGACCTGCAGCGAGTCGGCGTGATCTGCTCAGGAAGCGTGACCGTCTGGCGCATTAGTCCCAACGGCCGCCAGCTCGCGACCGCTTCCCTGCGCGACGGCGACTGGATCGAAAACGTATTCGACACCAAGGGACAAGACCGCACGCTGGTCGAGGCTGACGGACCCGTCACCATCGCCTGGTTTGATATCCCAGCATTTCGCCGCCTCACGCAGCGGCGTCCGGAAATGGTACGCAAGCTGATCCGTCGTCAGCTGGCGCGTCTCAACACTGTGCAGCGACGCGTCTCGCAGACCGCGCTCGACTCCGTGGCGGGAACCGTGGCGCTCGCCATCCTCCAAATGGCCGAACGGGAACACGCGACCGACCTGCGCGTCACGCACGAGGAATTGGCGCAACGCCTGGGTACCGTCCGCGAGAGCGTCAGCCTTGCCGTCAACCAGTTGCGGCGGGCCGGCGCGCTGGCTCCGTCCCGCGGTCGAAAGCGCCTCATTTCGATTCTCAGCCTGCCCAAGCTCCAGCAACTCGCCGGCGCCCGTCCCGAAGCCCACTAAGCCGGCCCCCAACCGGTGCGGAGTGGGGCGTCTCCTCCGCACCGGCCTCCCTGGTGTCAGGTCCGCGGAACGCGGACGCTCACGTCAACCGAATCCGGGCAAACCCACGAGGAAGCCTTCGTATGCGCTAGGCTCCGCATCCGCCCGACCTGATTCCTTGGCGCGCCGTGCCTGACCCCTCGTTCACCTCGTTTCTCACCAACCTCCGCTGCGCCGAAACCGGCGAAGCCCACGATCCCACCGTCCTCCAATCCGTCAGCCACGGCGCCCAGGCGACGCTGCTTCCCGAGTACGACCTTGACGCCGTCCGCGCCGCCGTCACCCCTGACCACATCCGCCAGCGTCCCCACGACCTCTGGCGCTTCCGCGAACTCCTGCCCCTCGACAATCCCCTCCAGGCCCCCGACCTCGGCGCCGGCGCCACCCCTCTCCTCCGCCTGAACCGGTTGGGCCGGCGCTTCGGTCTCACCAACCTCTGGCTCAAGGACGAAGGCGCCAACCCCACCGGCACCTTCAAGGCCCGCGGCGCCGCCGTCGGCGTGGCCCGCGCCTATGAGCTCGGTGTCCGCGACATCGCCATTCCAACCGCCGGCAACGCCGGCAGCGCCTGGGCCGCCTACTGCGCCGCCTGGGGCATCACCCTCCGCGTCGTCATGCCCGTCAACACCCCTGACCCCATCAAGGCCGAGTGCATCGCCTACGGCGCCGACGTCACCGAAGTCCGCGGCGTCATCAGCGACGCCGGCCGCATCGCCTCCGAACGCGCCGCCGAAGCCGGCTGGTTCGACGCCTCCACCATGAAAGAGCCCTACCGCGTCGAAGGCAAAAAAACCATGGGCCTCGAAATCGCCGAAGCCTTCGACTGGGATCCCCCCGATGTCGTCCTCTACCCCACCGGCGGCGGCGTTGGCCTCATCGGCGTCTGGAAAGCCATGCGCGAACTCGCCGACCTCGGCTGGCTCAAGGGAACCCCGCCCCGGCTCATCGCCGTCCAGGCCAAGGACTGCGCACCCATCGTTGGAGCATTTGAGGCTGGTGCCGACGATGCTGAACGCCCCCACGACCCCCGAACCGTCGCCAACGGCCTCCTCGTCCCCCTCCCCTTCGCCCACCGCCTCATCCTCCGCATCCTCCACGAAACCGGCGGTACCGCCGTCGCTGTCGACGACGCCCAACTCGTCCATGCCATGCGTCAGCTCGCCGACCTGGAAGGTGTCCTCGCCGCCCCCGAAGGCGCCGCCCTCGTCCCCGCCCTCACCACCCTGCTCGAACGCGGCGACATCGGCCCCGACGAACGCATCGTCCTCCTCAACACCGGCAACGCCCTCAAATACACCCACCTCGTCGACCGCCCCGCCCGGCCGCCCATCGACCCCCTACCCGCATGACTGCCACCCAGCGCCCCGTCGTCCTCGTCACCGAACCCATCCACCAGGGCGGCATCAAGGCCCTTGAAGAGTTCGCCACCGTCATCCGACCCGACCGCCCCGATGAACCCGCCATCCTCGCTGTCGCACCCGACGCCAACGCCATCATCGTCCGCGTCGCCCCCATCACCGCTGCCGTCATCGATGCCGCCCCCAATTTGCGCTGCATCCAGAAACACGGCGTCGGCGTCGACAGCATTGATGTCGACCACGCCACCAGCCGCGGCATCCCCGTCTGCTACACCCCCGAGGCCAACGCCGCCTCCGTCGCCGAATTCACCGTCGCCGCCGCCCTCGCCCTCCTCAAGCGAATCCCCGATCGTGACCGTCTCGTCCGAGCCGGCGGCTGGCGCGACAGCGGCGACCTGCCCGCCCACGAAATCGCCGGACGCACCGTCGGCATCATCGGCAGCGGTCGCGTCGGTCTCCGCGTCCTCCGCGCCTTCACCCTGGGCCTTGAGATGCAGGGTCTCGTCTACGACCCCTTCGTCCCCGCCCGGGTCGTCCGCGACCACGGCGGCCAACCCGTCGATTCACTCCAGGAACTCCTCCAGCGCGCCGACATCGTCACCCTTCACACCCCCCTAACGCCCGACACCCGCCACCTCATCAACGCCGAACGCCTGGCCCAGATGCGCTCCAACGCCATCCTCGTCAACACCTGCCGCGGCCCCGTCGTCCACGAACAAGCCCTCGCCGACGCCATGCACCAGGGAACCATCGCCGGCGCCGCCATCGACGTCTTCGAACAAGAACCCCCCACCGGCAGCCCGCTCCTCAATGCCCCCAACTGCCTCTTCTCCCCCCACGTCGCCGGCATCACCCTCCAAACCAACGTCCGCACCGCCGCCCACTGCGCCGCCGAAATCCACCGCATCCTCCACAACCACCCTCCCCACTGGCGCATCAACTAACCTCCAAACGGCCCCGCGCTCCCCGCTTCTCTCAGTCCTGCCACCGCTCCCCTCGCTCCGATGCCGTCACTCGCTATCCTTACCAAGAAAACCCGCCCGGAGCCCAGGCATGACCGGCGATGTCTTCTACCAGGAAATCAAATCCGTAGGCTCGCCCCGCGGCTCGATCGTCCCCGAGGGCGCCACAACCGAGGAAGTCAACGGCGAAAGTGTGCTCCGCATTCCGGCCGCCACGACCCGCGTGGACACCCCCATCATTTTTCCCGGCTTCCGCATCATCGTGGAAGGCGATGAACTTCATGTCTCCGGCGACACCATCGTTGACGCCGCCATCTACGGTGAGACCCTCGAAGCCCAGGGCGCCGTCGTTTCCTCCGACAAGGAGATTGAAGTCGCGGGTCTGATGCAGGCCGTCGGAGTCCGTGGTAAGACCGTGCGCGCCGACCGCATCGAAGCCGGCCGAGTGGAGGCCAACCTCAACGTACGGGGCGCCAACGCGGTGATCGCCCGCTCCATTGTCGTCAGCAACGGCGGCGTTCGGTCCCCGCTGCTCGTCACCGAGTCCCTGGAAGGCGACGACCTCGCCGACGCTTCGAAGTCGTGGACAGACGGCGTTGCCGCCGGCGACGTTCCGGACTGGCTGCAGAGCGGCTGATCGCAAACACAACGGAATCGGCCGAAACTGCGCCGGCCTACAGCGCCTTCGCCGAGATCTACAACGCCTGGCAACGTCTGTACGGCCTGGAATACGCCGTCCTCGTCGCCCCCCGCGTCAACCAGCGTCTTGCCCACCACGTCGGCCGCCCCAGGACCCTCATCGACCTCGCCTGCGGCACCGGCACCCACACCGTCCTCCAGGCCCACGGCGGCACCCGGGTCATCGGCATCGACCTCTCCCCGGCCATGCTCCACCAAGCCCGCCGCCGCGCCGCCGGCCGCCCCATCACCTTCCTCCAAGCCGACATGCGCACCTTCGACACCCACAATCCCGTCGACGCCGTCACTTGCCTCTACGCCAGCCTCAACCACCTGCTGGACCCCGAAGACCTCACCCGCACCTTCACCCGCGTCGCCGCCCACCTCCGCCCCGGCGGCGTTTTCGTATTCGACCTCAACTCAAAACACGCGTTCGAGACCCTTTGGCGCGATCCTGTCACGGAGCACGGTCCAGGCTTCACCCTCCATCGGCGCTTCAATACCAAGGGCGCACAGACCACCATGCGCCTCCGGATCGAACGCCCGAATCACCCACCCGCCCACGACACCCTCACCGCTCGCTCATTCCGCGAATCCATCGTCCGCACGTCTCTGGCCGACGCTGGCCTCACCTTTCGTGACCTCGCCCACTTCAACCCGTTTCCCAGCGTCCCCGGAACGAAACTCAAACAGCTCTGGACTGCCACCTACCGGTAGCCGAGCGTGATCGCGAAATTCCCCTCCAACGCGTGTGAAGATCCCGGCGGTCCACGACTGTCCCCACTCGCAGAGGCAGATGAGCCATAGGCCCCCTACAATTCGCGGATCTGCGGATTGGCGTCGGAGAAGGTGACCTGTGTCGCACGAAGCCCGATTAGAGGAACTTGGAATCACGCTGCCGGAGGCGCCGACGCCGATGGCCGCATACGTCCCGGCGTTACGAACCGGTGACCTGTTGTGGATTGCCGGACAGCCGCCCGGAGGCGACTGGCGCGGGCGGGTCGGCGAGGATTACGACGTCGAAACGGGAGCGCGCGCCGCACGCGACTCCGGGCTTAACATCCTGGCGCAGGTCCGGAAAGCGGTCGGCAGCATCGACGAGGTCGAGCGCGTGATCAAGGTTGTGGGTTTCGTCAATGCGGCGCCATCGGAATCGGGCGTGCACCTGGTGGTTAACGGCTGCTCGGAGTTGATGCAGGACGTCTTCGGCGAGGCCGGCCGCCACACGCGTTCGGCCGTGGGTTGCAGCACGCTGCCAATGGATATCCCGTGCGAGATCGAGGCGGTATTCCAGCTACGGGACTCCTAGCCTCCGGCAGGGCGTTGGGTGGCGGCTTCGCGGCGTCTGGACCATTCAGGCAACCTGGGACGGGCAGTGATCCTGTGAAACGGCCGGGGCTGGGGTGCGTCGGAACGTCGCAAGCCGAGGACCGTTCCAATTGGCGGCCGAATGCTAGTACGTGGCGAGTGGAGACGCGGCGCTAGATGTTCAGCGGCGCCGGAGGCCGCGGTAGCGGGGCCTGCTCCGGATCCCGCGACTCGCTGAAGAGTCCGATCTCGGCCGCCGAGGCGTAGTCCGCCGGCCCAAACGTGGAAATGATCCGCAGCATCGCGTACCGAATCGGCACCGGCGTCTCCACGTCAAACACCAGCTTCAGGTCCGGCGCCGCCGCCGTGAACCGCCCGATGCTGACCAGCGCGTCGGGATGCGTTCGCGGATCCTCCAGCGACGCCAGCACCTCGAACTCCCGGATGTAGCTGTCCTTCGGCTCGTCCGGGTGATTCCAGATCACCGCTTTCCGAACCGGTGTGCGATATCGCACTTCGTAAATCGCGGTCAGTGGAAAGTCCGGGCCGGCCGATCGCCACGCGGCGAATTGCGGATCGAACAGGCCGTCGTGCAGCCGGTTTGGGCCGTGGTCGCCCTCGGCGTCGGCAGTCGAGCTGATGGCCAGCAACTCGCCGCCGTTCACGATTTCCAGCAAGTCGAAACCTTCGCCGTCCAGGTTCGAACTCTGTTGCAACCCGACCTGAATCCGGCGAACCACCTCCGGCTCGATCCCCTCCTCCTGCGTCGTCCGCAGCGCCAGGACAGCTGGAATGACCCCGGCGGCCAGGAGGAAGCCGAATACAAGAAACGACGTTAGGGTGCGACTGGAGGTCAGGACACGCCAGATGTTGCGCGGGGTGGGGCGACGTCCGGCGGCGATCTCAGCCGCGCGTGATTCCCGATCGGCCCGCACCTCGGCCTCGTGCTCGTCGTGCCAGCGCACCTCCTGGGCGTCCACGGCCGCCTGCCGCCTCGCCCACGCGCCGCGGCTGGCGCCGCGCTCTACGGAACGCTGTGGAGTCGACATACAGGTCTGCCGGGGATCACGCGCGGTAGGCCCGGTCCAGGAACTCGGCCACGTGCATCACGGTCAGATCGAGCCCGCGCCGGCGTGCGCCGGATTGGATGTGCAACAGACAGCCCGGGTTGGCGGACACGATCACCTTGGCGCCGGTGGCCTCGATCGCGTCCAGTCGCTGCTCCAGGATGGCCAGCGAGATATCGGTGTCGGTCACGCTGTACAGCCCGGCCGCTCCGCAGCAGACCGTCGGGTTCTCCATCTCCACCAGTTCCACGCCGGGAACGGCTGCCAGCAACTCCCGTGGTTGCTGGGAAACGCCCTGCGCGTGCACCAGGTGGCAAGCGTCCTGGTACACCACGCGTTCCTTGATCGCGCCCGCCGGCGGCTCAGCCTCATTTTCGGCCAGGTACTCCGAGAGATCCCTGACCCGCCCGGAGAATGCATGGGCTCGGTCCGAGTAATGTGGATCATCCTCCAGCAACTCGCCGTATTCCTTCAGCGTGGAACCGCAACCGGCCGAGTTGATGATGATGGCCTCGTAGTCGGCCGAATCAAAGGCGTCGATGTTCCGCCGCGCCAGTTCGCGGGCGGTTTCGCGATCGCCGCCGTGCACGTGCAACGCCCCGCAACAGCTCTGGTGCTCGGGAATATGGACATCGCAGCCATTCCTCGCCAGCACCCGCAGCGAGGCCCGATGAGCCTCGGCGAATGACACGCTCATGATGCAACCCGTGATGAAGGCCACCGAGCGATGGCGCTCCCCGTGCGCCGGCACAAAACGCAGGTCGGAGGCCTGCAGGAATCGGTCCGATACCGGGGGCGAGAGCGCCTCCACGGCGGCCAGCGGCGGCGCGATCAACCGTAGGACTCCCATCTTTCGCACCAACGCCTGCATGCCGCTGCGCTGAAAGAGCCACAGTCCCCGCGCGGCCAGCCGCAGGAGTTTCGGCCGGGGAAACACGACTCGCAGCACGGCCTGCGCGATACGTCGGCGCGTCGGCAGCAGCCCGGCCTGCACGGTCTGCGCGCGAACGGACTCGATCAGCGCCCCGTACTTCACGCCGGATGGACAGGCCGTCTCGCAACCGCGGCAGTCCAGGCACTGGAAGGTGTGCCGCAGGAACGCCGGGCTGTCCAGGGACATCCGCCCGTCATGCACGGCGTCAATGAGCTGGATGCGCCCACGCGGCGAGTCCATCTCCACCCGCAGCACCCGGTACGTGGGGCACTCGTTGAGACAGAGACCACAGTGCACGCAGGTGGACACGATGGACGTGTCCGGCGCATCCATCGCCGAGAATCCCCGCCGCGCTGGTTCCACTGCCATGCCTCAGGTCACCACAAAGCGTCCGCGATTGATTATCCGACCTGGATCGAAGGCTGAGCGCAACGCCTCCATCGCCTGCGCGTCCGGCGCGTCAGCCGAGACGCCCCACACCCCGGCGGCGTGCTTTACCTCCGTGGGAGCGGACTCGATCACGAGCGCACCGCCCAACCGTTCCGCGGCCGCCCGCAGCCGCTGCGCAAAGTCGGTCAGTACGGCCGCGGCGTCGCTCCCGCCGGCCCGCACGCGCGCCACGCCATTCAGCGCCCGCGCGCTGGCCACGGTCCGCAAACCCAGGTCCTCGCCAATGTCGGCCGCGCTGCCCAGAAGCGACGGAGTCTGGCTCGACAGCGCGCTCAGGCGGCAGGTGATCTGGCCTGCGGGCTCCGCGGACGGACGAGCCAGCGCGTCGGCGTCCGTCCAGAAGCGATCTTGTTCTTCGCCCTCCAACGTGACGCCGTCACCGTTGGCGTTGGGCGCCACGGCCTTCGCGGTCATCGCCAGTTGCTCGGCCACCCCGCCCTCAGTTCCAGCCACGCGGATCGCCAGCAGCCAGGCGGCGCTATCGTCGAAGTCAAAGTCTGGCGTCAGCGTGCGCTGCACAAGGTCGAATCCGCTGGACACCAGCGGACTGCCGATCACGGCCCCAATGGCCGCACCGGCCGCCGCCGGGTCGCCAAGGGGACTCACCAGCGTTCGCTCCACAGATGGTCGCGGCGTGATCTTCAGGTTCACACGCGTGATGACGCCCAACGTGCCGAACGCGCCGATGTGCGCTTTGGGCAGGTCGTAGCCGGTCACGTTCTTGACCACCATGCCGCCCGATCTCGTGACCAGGCCATTCACGCCGGCGACTTCAAGGCCGATCACCAGGTCCCGAGCCGTCCCGGATCCGGCGCGACGCGGACCGGACAGATTGGCGGCCACCATGCCGCCGATCGTGGACGCAGGTGTACTCGCCGGATCCAGCGCCAGCATCTGTCCGGCCTCGGCCAGCAGTCGTTGCACGTCGGCAAGCGGAGCGCCCGCCGCCACCGCCAGGGTCAGGTCCTCCGGCCGGTACTCGATCACCTGGTCAAGCCCGCTGAGGTCCAGCAGCACGTCCACCTGTTCCGGCGGTAGACCCAGACTCAGGTGCGTTCCGCCGCCGTGCGGCACGACGACAGCGTCAAGTCGCTGACAGATGGCCAGCACCGCCGCAACGGCCGCGGGCGAGTCCACGTACGCGCGAAGACTCGGCGGCGCGCCGTCAACCGCGTCGCGTTCCGGATTGCCCGGAGCCACGGCGTCAGCCGGCAGTTCGGCCGCCAGCGCCTGTTGGAGCTCAGCGGAATCCGGCGCGGAGTTCGGTGCCATGATGTGCAGTATCAGGGGCGCGCCAGGACGCGCTCAACGCATGTCGTGTCGCAATGATCGTAGCCAGAACCCGGTCCAGCCTTCACGAAGCCAGGGCAGCGCTGCCCGAACCCGTGGGCGTCGTACCAACCATGGGTGCGCTGCACGAGGGCCACCTCGCGCTCCTGCGGGCCGCCCGGTGCCGCGACCGCTCGGTCGTCGCCACCCTGTTCGTCAACCGAACGCAGTTCAACGATCCGTCGGACTACGCCGCCTACCCCCGGGATGAAGCCGCGGACCTGACGGCCTTCGAGACGGCCGGCGTTGACTTGGTCTTCGCACCCTCGGTCGATGAGATGTACCCGGAGGGCCTCAGCACGCGGATCGACCCGGGGCCAATCGGCGCCGACCTTGAAGGCGCCCGGCGTCCCGGCCACTTCGCCGGTGTCGCCACGGTCGTGGCCAAGCTGTTCAACCTCACCCAGCCCTCGCGCGCATATTTCGGTCAGAAGGACTGGCAACAAACTCGTGTCATCGCCCGCATAGTGCGGGACCTCAACCTGCCGGTTGAGCTCGTCATCGTGCCCACGGTCAGGGACCCCGACGGCCTGGCTCTCAGCAGCCGCAACGTGCGCCTCAAGCCCGATCAGCGCCACGCCGCCACCGCCCTCTGGCGCGGCCTGGAACTCGCGGTCGGCGCATGGGAGGACGACGAGCGCTCACCCGCTGCCCTAGCCAGCCTGGTGAAACAGACGGTCCAAGCGGAGCCGCTGGCCACCCTGGGCTACGCCGAAGTCCGCCACGCCCTGACCCTGGAACCCGTCGCCGTGGCCGACCCGCCCCTGGTCATCGCCGTCGCGGCCGAAATCGCCGGCATTGGCCTGATCGACAACGTCGTGCTGGGGGACGGACTGCTGGACGAGACTGCGCCGTAGACCTGCCTCCCGCCAAGCGCAAGTCGTCCGTCCGCGGTCAGAGGGACTGGATGAGGGGCAGACCGGGAATGCCCAGAAAGTCGCGGTCATCGGAAGCAAGCGGGCACTGGCGCATCAGAGCCGTGGCGGCAATCCACGCGTCCGCGACGTCGAGCGTGCGACCCATCAGTTTCAAATCGCTGCGCAGGCGGGCCGAAATCGCCGCAAGCGTTGACTCAGGCTCGAGCCACACAACCTCGTACCTCAGGATATGTCGGCGCAGCCGCCGCTTTCGTGCTTCACCCCAGCCGCTGGTGTGCATCCCAAACAGGAGCTCTTCAAGGGTCTGGAACGAGATCAGGCAGCGACGACCGGCAAGTCGGTCCTGGTAGGCGGCGTATCGCTCGTCGTCAGCCTCATTGAACAGGATTGATACGACCGACGTGTCGAGTACAACGACTTCCGAACCAGGCGCCATCAGCGACCGCGGCTCTCACGTAACGCACGTTCAAATGCTTCCCATTCTTCGGGAGTTCCGTCGAACTTCGGCATGTTGTCCGGGTCCAGCACCGGGGCCTGGCCGAACTTGGCGACGACGAATGCCGACGGGCGGAGGTGGTCGAGCTCGGCCTCGACCGCGGCAACGATTGGGGCGATTCGGTTCGCGCCGGGAGCTTCGACCCAAACGCGCAGGGACTCGATACGAAGTCGGATCGTGACCGGGGAGCAGGCGCCCGTGACAATGGTCTCGCGGGGAAGAACGCGCGACCGGATGATGGCGGCGCCGAAGACGTACCGGCGGTCCTCGTGCCCAAGCAACCGGCGGCTGTCGTCAACGTTTACGGCTACCCAGTCTGGGCGGTTGCCGCCCTGCTCCCAAGCCTCGTCGATCGCACCGCTCACGACGAATCCCAGCAGGTTGCCATACTCCGGACGCTGGACACCCTCGAGGTTAAGCAGGCCGCGCAGTTCGTCGGCGGTTCCACGTCCCCAAAGGACCTGGCGGCCCAGCGCCTTGCGAAGCTGGATGAGCAGGTGCAACCCGGCGTCCGCTACGGATCCAGGCGCCCGGTCCAGGCGGACCGCCGTTCGGACGGTGATCGGAACGCGGCTGGGCCAGTCGGACTGGTAGCGGACACCGTCGTTCGTCGCCGGCGCGTCAGCAATGGGCTGGGCCGTGAGTTGGTCGTGGGCGGCAACGGCCGACGGATCATCCGCGGAAACGACGGGGATGGAATCGAGAATGGCCGCTTCCGAGTGCGGATTCAGGCCAAGCCGGGTCGCGCGCACGAAAGTACCCGGGTCAACCTCAACCGCGTGACCGCCGGGCTTGAGGGACGTAAGCCGCCGGGTCAAGGCAATGGCGGCGCTGGCTGTCGAACCAGCCTCGTAGGTGCTCACCCAAGCTGCTCACTTCCCACGGCAGGCAACGCGCCCGCCCGCGTGAAGCCCTGGGACAACACAGGATGATTGTAGTTGGTGGGCTGTGGCTGCTGGTGAGAAGCGTTGCCTGATTTCCGGCGGTTAGTGGCGTATGTCGACCGAGTTGAGAGCAGCCCGCGGGATCGGATCGGGCAGGCCGGGGATGTAGCTAACTGCCGCTCCAGCCAAGAGCCGAGGCTACCGCCTCGGTTTTGGCTTCGACTTCGGCGGGCTCCGGCGCGTATCGGACGGCGGCGCCGGGATCTTTGAGACCCGTGCCGGTAAGCACACAGACCACGCGACCGCCGGTGCCTTCGCCGCCACGGGCCCGACGCAACAGCCCGGCCACAGACGCGGCTGAGGCCAGCTCAACAAAAATCCCTTCTTCCGCTGCCAGCAATTGATAGGCCTCGACGATCTCCTCGTCGCTCACGGCCTCGATCGTGCCGTCCGACTCGTCGCGCGCCTGCACCGCGCGTTCCCAGTTGGCCGGATTTCCGATGCGGATGGCGGAGGCCACGGTATCCGGATTAGCCACGGGCTCGCCCTCCACAATCGGCGCGGCGCCCTCCGCCTGGAATCCGCGCATCACCGGCAACTGGGTGGACCGGCCGGCGCCCTCGTAAGCGCGAAAGCCTTGCCAGTACGCCGTAATGTTGCCGGCGTTCCCAACCGGGATAAACAACTCGTCCGGCGCGTCGCCCAGCGTGTCCACCACTTCGAACGCCGCCGTCTGCTGCCCCTCCAGCCGGTAGGGATTGACCGAATTGACCAGGGCCACGCCGGGTCGCGACGCCAGTTTGCGAACCACGGTCAGCCCGTCGTCAAACGACCCCCGGATCGGAATCACCCGCGCGCCGTAGATCAGCGCCTGCGCCACCTTCCCCAGCGCCACCCCGCGCGCCGGAATAATCACCCCGGTGGGCGTCCCGGACCGCGCGCCGAAGGCCGCCGCTGAAGCCGCCGTGTTGCCGGTGGAGGCGCAGATGAAGGAATGCGCGTCCTCTTCGATGGCTTTGGCCGCGGCCACCGCCAGCCCGCGGTCCTTGAAGGAGCCCGTCGGGTTGCAGCCCTCCAGCTTGAGCCACACCTCCGACACGCCCAGCCGGCGCTCCAGCGACGCCGCGCGAACCAGCGGTGTGTCGCCTTCGCCAATGGTCAGGTTCGGCGTGCCCTCGCCGACCGGCAGAAACTCTCGGTAGCGCTCGATTACCCCCGGACGCGGGGAGCCGTTCATTCCGCCAGATCCTCGACTCGAATCACGCTGGCGACCGAGGCCACCACGTCCAGATCCGCAATGGCGGACAGCGCGCCTTGCACCGCCGACTCCTGGGCCTCATGCGTCAGGAACACCAGTTCCGCGCGGCCCGCGTTTTCGTCCACTTCCTTCTGGATGACCGAGGCGATGCTGATGGCGTGCTCGCCGCAGACCGTACCGATCCGCGCCAGGACTCCCGGCTGATCCTTCACCCACAGCCTGAAGTAGTAGCGCGAGCGAACCTCGGCCATGGGCAGCACACACAGGTCGCCGTCCAGGGACATGGGAATCCGGTCGTGTACCGCGCGCCGGATGTTGTGCCCCAGGTCGATCAGGTCGGCCACGATCGCGCTTGAAGTCGGTTCGGGACCCGCCCCGCGGCCGATGAACAGCGCGCGGCCCAGCAGGTCGCCGTCCAGCAGCACGGCGTTGAACACCCCGTCCACCTGCGCCAGCAGCACGTCCCGCTGGATCAGCGCCGGATGCACGCGGGCCTCGAAACCGTTGGGCGCGCGCTTGGCAATGGCCAGCAGCTTGATGCCGTAGCCCAACTCGGCCGCGTAACGGAAATCTGCCGCGCTGATGCGCGTGATCCCCTCGCGATAGACATCCTCTGGACTGACGGCGCAATTGAAGGCCAGCGAGGCCAGGATCACCAGCTTGTAGGCCGCGTCGATCCCTTCGATGTCGTTGGTGGGATCCGGCTCGGCATACCCCAGGCGCTGCGCGTCCGCCAACGCGTCCTCGAAGTCAGCGCCGCCGGAGGCCATCTCCGTCAGGATGTAGTTGGTCGTCCCGTTGATGATGGCGTGAACCTCGCGGATCTGGTTAGCCGCCAGGTCCTGGCGAAACGGCCCGATCACCGGAATGCCGCCGCCCACGCTGGCCTCGAAGTACAGGTCGCGATTTTGCGCCGTGGCCAGCTCCAGCAACTCGATCCCGTGCGTGGCCATCACTTCCTTGTTGGCCGTCACGACGTGCTTGCCGGACTGGAGCGCGCGGCGGATATAGCTATTGGCGGGCTCGACGCCGCCCATCAGTTCCACGACGACGTCAATGGTCTCGTCGTCAAGCACGTCGTCCACGTTGACCGTCAGTTGAGATGCGTCCAGTGGAACGTCGCGTCGGCGCTTGGGATCGCGGATCAGCGCGCGCCGCACCTGGAACGAACGGCCAATCTGGCGTTCCAGGTAGCCGGACCGCTCGGTGACCGTGCGAACCACGGCCGAACCAACGGTGCCCAATCCCAGGAACCCGAGTCCGATCTCTGCGGACATCCGCCCCTCAGTACTCGCTCGGCAGTTGCCGCGTGAAGAATAACGCCGCGCGGCCCCGTTTCGGCGCCGTATCGGAAGAGTCAACGTGCGAGGCACGCTGGAAACTGCGGTGACCGGAAGCGACCACTACGGCCTCGGCGGCGACGTGACCGTGCGCCGGTAGGCGTAGCCCAGCAGCACCCGCGCTACCCCGGCCACGGGCAGGGCGATCACCATGCCGGTAATACCCCAGATCTGCAGGCCCGCAAAGATGGCGAACAGCGCAATCAGGGGATGGACGCGCACCACCCGGCCCACCACGTTCGGAATCACGAAGTAATCCTCCAACTGCCGCAGCACCGTGTACATAACCGCCACCACCACACCAGCCACCCAACCGGGCCAGCCGAAGTTGTTGGCCGTGACCAACGCCAATCCAATGGGCGGAATGGCGGCCATGATCGGGCCGAATACCGGGATCAACTCCAGGAATCCCGTGGCAATGGCCAGGATCACCGCAAACGGGATGCCGATGATCGACAGCCCGATGAACGTGGTCACGCTCATGATCACCACGAGAATGATCTCGCCCCGAATGAAAGCGCCGAGGACGTTGTTGATGCGCCCGACCAGCTCCTCGGTCTCGGCCCGCGGACCGGGTGGTATCCGTTCCAGCAGTCCACGAAAGAGCTCGGGACCCGCCAGCAGCAGGTAGCCCGCCGCGACCACGGCCAGCACGCCGTGAATCAGCAGGTTGAAGGCGCTGCGGAACGCGCTGACCGCCTGTGAGGCGTCGGTCAGCATGCTGGTGGCGCCCGCCGTCAGCCCGTCGATCACGTCCTGCACAACCAGCGGCTGCCCGAGAAATTCTGACGGCAGCGCGGCTTCGACGTCCGCAACTATCGACGGAAGCTCATCCGCCAACCGGTTCAGTTCGTCCACGACGCGAGGAACGACCAGGAATCCAAGCAGGATCAGCAGACCCAGGCCCAGGGCGTAGAACAGCGCCACCGCCGCCGGCCGCGGAACGCGGGCCAGTCGAACCAGCCCATTGACGGCCGGGTTGAAGACGTACGCAAAAATCCCGGCCCAGACAAACGGGCCCACGATCTCCCGCGCGCCCCACAACACCAGGGCCGCCAGGATCCCAATGAACATCGCCACTGTCCGGCGCGTGCGCGGCGACCAGCGATAAACCGGCTGCTCGCCGGGCACGGCGCCGCCCGTCCCGGGCGCGCCAGGTTCAACGGATGGCGCGGCGGGAGTGTCTGGCTGTGTGCCTTGCGGCGTCTTCGGCGGGTCGGGCGCCGACACCGTGCTCAATCTGGAATGGGGGACGTGCGTTCATGGTAGACGGCTGCGCGGTCTGCCGGGGCGGTTTAATTCAGGCGCCGGTTGCGCGTTTCGCGCGCAACTCCGTGGATGAGACGTCCACGCGCAGTTCATCCGCCGGTATCGACTCGAAAAGCCCCTCGGCTTCAGGAGGCAAAGCCAAGTCGCGTAGCTGTAAAAAGCGACCGTCATCCAAACGCCCCGCAACTATGAAGCGCGTACCCAGCGAGCGAAGCTCATGCAACGCCGCCCGCATCGCCTCCACCCCGCCGTAGTACATCGGTTCGACGACCCGCCGCGCCGTGTCGGCCCCCACCGCAAACGCCGCGCCCGGAAGCAACCGAGCCTTCTCCACAAACGTTGGCGCCGCGGTCAAAACCAGCCCGGCGCGCCCACGAAACTGCGCCGCGCGCTGCAACACCTCGCCAGTGGGCAATGGCGGCTTGTCCACATTGGTGA
Organism: Chloroflexota bacterium; assembly: GCA_022821645.1. GTDB lineage: Bacteria > Chloroflexota > UBA11872 > UBA11872 > UBA11872 > UBA11872. Next base: position 991 of record JAJEDE010000004.1, on the reverse strand, counting down.
TCGACAGCTCGTACGCCACTGGATCCCCGAACCGCCGCCGCGCGGCCGCCCACAGCGCCCGGTGCGCCTCATGCCAGGGATTGAACGACCCCGGCACCAACGCCGCTGGGACCTGTCCGCCCGCCCGTCGCCGGCCGTCGGGATAGGCCGTCATCCACGGCTGCGTACCGCTGTGAACCACCGCCAGTTCGTCATCCTCCACGCCACTGGTTCGCGCCGCGGCCGCCAGGTCGGGCCCCACGAGGTCGCGCCACGGCGCCACACCCACCGCGTCCGCCAACAACGCCACGATCGCTCGCTCGGCGGCGGTCTCCTGCGCCTGCCGATTGGTGTGCGGTGCCTCGAACCGCCACTCCAGCGCCAGGGTCCGGGCGCCGTCAAACGTAGCCGCGTGCAGCCGGTCCTCCCCCCGCCGCACCCGATCCGTGGCCAGTGCTGCCGTGGCCCCCAACCCCACCACCGGAATCGAGGCATCGGGTCGTAGCTCCACGGCCCGCCTGAACGCACACCTCGCCAGTAGTTGGGCCGTTGCGGCCGAACACGCCTGCGACGGCGGCTCGCCCAGGTACGCCGCCACCGCCTTCGGCCCATACGGGACCGCAACATCCACCACCGTCCGCGATCCACCCGGCCGCCGCAGCAGCAACGGGATGGCCCCCGTCCCACCCCCCGTCAGCGCCAGCGCCGCCGCCGTCCGCGAGGCGTGAATACAGTGAACCAACCTGTCCAACCCCCCGCCCCCGGCGGACACCCCCGGCCTACGCGCAGGTTCCACGAAAGCCGCGAACCACCAGACCGCTTCGAGGACTTCGCCCTTCGTGCTGGGATCCGATCGTGTCCCCTCTCCCTGCGGAGACCTTTGCAAAACGTCTCTCGCCTGCTAATGCGCGGCCGCTCTTGCTCCCTCTCCCCGTGGGAGAGGGTTGGGGTGAGGGTCTTCCGGGCAACCACCCCGGGGTTATGCAGAGGTTTCCTGCGGGTGTGCAGACCG
>JAJEDE010000005.1 GCA_022821645.1 Chloroflexota bacterium | reverse complement strand
AGACCAGCACCTTGACCATCACCAACGGTGGATAGCTGGGGCGCCCCTCCGGGGCGGCATAGAGGTCACGGACGACCGCCGCCACCGGCTCCCAGTCCAGCACCGCGTCCACTTGCTCCAACTGGGCGTTGCGGCCGACCTGCGCCGGCAACAACGCGTCCGCGAACGAGGGGGTTCCCACCTGCCGATGCATGGCCTTGCTCCCGTCGGCTCCCGTCAGCGTCATAGTGGCCGCCCGGTCGAGTTATGCAAAGGTCTCCCGAGGAGAGAGAGCAAGAGGGGCCGCGGATTGGGGGGCGAGGGGCGTTCTGCGGAGGTCTCTCGTGGGACGGCGTGGCTTGAATGGCGTAGGCTCACGCGCTCGCGTCGTTAGGTGAACGCCATGCCGGAACGCAAGCCCCACATCCTGATGCTGATCAACGACGAGCACCGCCCCGACGTCATGCCGATCGAGGGCGATCCGCACATCCGCACGCCGACGCTGGACTGGATGATCGACGGGGGTTTCTACTTCCGCAACGCCTATACGCCGTCGCCCATCTGCGTGCCGGCGCGGCAGAGCTTTCTCTCCGGGCTCTACCCGCGGAATTGCGGATGCGCGAACTTCGGGGATTCCATGCCGAGTGAGGTGCTGACGATTCCCGGTCACCTCTCACGCTACGGTTACACCACCTGCGCGGCCGGCAAGATGCACTTTGTGGGGCCGGACCAGATGCACGGCTGGCACCAGCGCATCGGGCGCGACATCGTGGGACGCAACGGCTACGAGCCGGCCGACGACCCGGAGCACCAAGCCCTGATCGAGCGCGACCCCGGCACGGGCTCCTGGCCGGACAAGGTGAAGCAGGAGATCCGGTATGCGCGCGCCGGACGCGGGCACTGGATGCAGCACGACCGTTACTCGGTCGACGGCGCCCTGATGTTCCTAGACGAGCACTTCGTCAACGAGCCCTACGACCGCACCAACCCCGCCCCGCTGCTGATGGCGGTGAGCCTGTGGTCGCCGCACTATCCCTACCAGTGCCCGGACGACCTGTTCGCCTATTACCTGCGGCGGGTCAAGCCGTTCGAGGAGGACGTGCCGGAGCACTTTGATTGCCCGGATTTCTTCAAGGTCGAGGTGGGGAAGGATGTGACCTACCGGGAAGCCCACCGGGCCACGGCCGCCTACTACGGGATGATCGAGTGGATGGACGCGCAGTTCGCCCGGGTGATCGACAAGCTGCGCGAATTGGACGTCCTGGACGACTTCGCGATCGTCTTCCTGTCCGATCACGGCGAGATGCTGGGACAGAAGGGCTTATGGGAGAAACAGCAGTACTTCGAGGCGTCGGCGCGGGTGCCGTTTGCGGTCCGCTGGCCGCAACGCTACCCACAGGGCGGCGCCACCGTTCAGCGCAACGTCTCGCTGGTCGACCTGTTTCCCACGATTTGCGACATCGCGAACGTCCCGATACCCGAAGGGTTGGACGGCCGCTCGGTCGCACCGCTGCTGGAGGGCCAGGACGAGGACTGGCCGGACGACGTCTACAGCGAGCTCTGGGCCGTGCACAACGGGCCTTCGGTGATGGTGAAGCACGGCGACATGAAGCTTTTCCGTTTCGACGGCCACGAAGGCACGCTCGGCCTGGGTCCGGATTGCCCTGAGCAACTCTTTGACCTGGCGCGCGATCCCGACGAGACGGTGAACCTGATCGACCACCCGGACTACGCGGACCGCCTGGCCGACCTGCGCGCACGGCTGGATGCGCTGCCGGATCCGCGCAAGAAGGACGCGGACAACCGCTTTGTGGGCACAGAACGCGAGCCGTTCGCGGGGCGCGGGGGCGGCGCCAAGCGCGGGGAACGGAGGATCTCAGACATTGGGTTCCCTATTGGCTGAGCGATTGCTTCACCGGGTGCGGATGGCACCGACGCCCGGCCGGCGGCCAGTGACTGCCTCGCCCACGGAGGACGACGGATGACAGCTGAGACCAATCTGCAAGTTGTGCTGGCACGGCGGCCGGTTGGGGTGCCGGTGGTTGAGGACTTTGCGCTGGAGGAGTCGTCGATCCCGGAAGCCGGCGAGGGTGAGGCGGTCGTTCGGACGGAGTTTGTCTCGGTCGACCCGTACATGCGCGGGCGCCTGTGGGAGCAGCCGCATCGCGGGGATCCCGTGGCGATTGGCCAGGTGATGATCGGCGAGGGCGTGGGCGAGGTTGTGGCCTCGAGCGATCCGGCCATGCCGGTGGGCGAGACCGTGCGGGGCTACTTTGGATGGCAACAGTACGCGGCCGCCGCGACGAGCGAACTGGAACGAATCGACCGTCACGCGGCGCCGATATCCACGTCGCTCGGCGTGCTGGGTATGCCCGGCTTGACGGCTTACTACGGCTTGTTGGAGGTCGGTCAGCCTCAAGCAGGCGAGACCGTGGTGGTTACCGGGGCGGCCGGGGCCGTGGGCAGCGCCGTGGGGCAGATTGCCAAGATCCATGGCTGCCGCGTGGTCGGCATTTGCGGCACCGAGGTCAAGAGCCGGCACATCGTCGATGACCTGGGGTTCGACGCCGCCGTCAACTACCGCACGGAGTCGCTGGACGACGACCTGGCCGCGGCCTGCCCCGATGGGATAGACGTGATCTTCGAGAACGTCGGGGGCGAGATCCTGGAGGCCATGCTGCGGCAGATCAACCTGCACGCTCGCATCGCCCTGTGCGGCGCGATTGCCCAGTACCACACCGCCGAACCGCCGCTGGTTCCGCCGCATTCGCGAACGCTCCACCGCCGCCGGGCGCGCATGCAGGGGTTCCTGGTCAATGACTTCGCGGACCAGGATGAGGAAGCCATGGCCGCGCTGACCGAATGGGTGACGAGCGGACGGATCGTTTATCGCGAGAGCATCGTGGACGGGCTGGAAAACGCTTCCGCCGCCTTCGTGGGCCTGTTCAGCGGGGTGAATACCGGGAAGCAGTTGGTGCGGGTACGGCCGCAGTCCACCTGATCGAGACGGCTCTAACGGCGATACACCTCACGTCGGTGGCGTACGCGAACCACCGTGACCGTCACGATTTGTTGGGCGATGGTGTAGAGCACTCGGTAGTCGCCGACGCGCAGGCGCCAGATGTCATGCCCGCCCTTGAGTTTCTGGACGCCCGACGGCAACGGGTTGAGCGCCAGCGCGTCGATGCGTCTGGCGACGCGCCGCTGATCCCGGCGGGCCAGCTTCCGCAGGTCCCGTGCACCCTGCGGGGTGAACTCGATTTGGTACTCAATCTCGGAAATGTACAAACTCCACTAGACACACGTTAGACACATAAGCCACAATGTTGCTGGTCTGGATGGCTCCGTACCCTCTCTAGAGGCGCGGCAACGTCCGGCGGCTACCGTGGCGAGGATATGGCACGAACGCTCAGAAAGGCGCTCGTGGCCGAGGAGGTTCGGATGGCACTCGACAGCGGCATGACCATTACGGAGGCCCGGGATGTGTTGGGCCAGTTGGTGGGCCGCGTTCAGTATGGGCATGAGCGCATCGTGCTCACGCGGCATGGCAAGCCGGCGGCCGCCATCGTGCCGATGGACGATCACGAGGCCTTGGAACGGCTTGAGGACGAGATAGACCTTGCCGATGCCCTGGCGGCGCTGCGCGAGCCGGGACGGGTCTCGTGGGACGAGTTGAAGGCGGAGTTGAAGCTCTAAGCGCCGCTCGGTTGGCGGCGACTAGCGGCGCTCACGCCTGATGCGGGTGCAAAGACTCGACTGCTAGTCCGAAGAGTTAGTCGTCCGGCTCGGTAAGCCAGGCCGGGTCGAAGCGGGCCCAGGTGAGGCGTTCGTAGGGCACATCGTCTCCGGATTCGTACAGGCAGCCGAGGCGGCCGTCGGGAAGCTGGCAGAGGTCGGAGTAGGCCGCGGGACCGGCGTGAAGCAGGCGGCCTGCGCTCCACGTCCTGGCCCCGTCGGCGCTGTAGCGCACGGTGAGGCGCTCGCGCACGGTGCTGGCCGGGTTGGAAAAGACCACCCAGGTAGCGCCGCCAGGGGCGTCGTCCAGGCGCAGGGCGCTGCCCTGGCAGCGCGGTTCAATCAGGCCCTGGTCAATCTCGCTGGGGCCGAAGGTTTCGCCGCCGTCGGTGCTGCGGGTGGCGACGCGGCGCTTGGTGTCCAGCTCGTTGCGGCTGTTGAGGTAGAGCGAGCCGTCATCCAGTTCCACGGCTATGGACTCGTCGGTACCGTCCGCGGCCGCGGCCCCGATGTGCCAGGACGCTCCGGCATCGTCGCTGTAGACCACGACGGACCGGAACGGCACGTCGTCGCGCGAGGGCCCCGAGCGCGGCATGTGGTTGCAGGGGATCAAAAGACGGCCCGAGGCCAGTTGAATCGAGTGACCGGGGCCGAAGGCGTACCAGGTCCAGGCGGGTTCCATGACCTGGTCCTTCACATCAATCGGCTCGGCCCAGGTGCGTCCGTCGTCATCGCTGAAGGTCATGTAGGGGTGCCGCCAGGACTCTCGACGCACGACTCGCTCGACTGTGCCCAAGGGATCGTTGCGAACGAACGGCAGCCAGATGCGACCGGTCATTCGATCAACGACGGGGGCGGGATTGCCGGCCGTTTGTCCGCTTCCAGCCACGACCACGCGCGGCTCCGACCAGGAGTCGCCGTTATCCGTGCTGCGTCGCACCAGGAGGTCGATTTCGCCGTGGTCGTGCCGGCTGTTGCGGCGGCCCTCGCAGAAGGCCAGCGCGGTGCCGGCTGTGGTGACCGCGAGCGCGGGGATTCGGTAGGTGTGATAACCGTCCTGGCCGCTGCGCCAGAGGGTGGACTGGGTGGGCACTTGTACTTCCTTACACCGAGAACGCGCCTACGGCTTGCCAGCGTATTCGAACGATACGTCAATGCCGTGGCAGGCGACGCCGGGCAGTTTGGCGCGCCTATACTCGCGCGCCCTCCGGCAAGCCGACCGGCAAGCCATGAAGCTGCGGGACGTCAATACGACCGACATTGGCAGCGCTATTCGGGCCGGCTGCCGAACGATGGTCAGCGTGTTCAACGCGGACGACAACGACATCCCGTTCTTCGGATCGCAGGTCTGGCCGGACCCGCACCTGGCCTTCAGCTCGGTGCATGACGAATCACACGTGCCCGGTCGGCACCTCAACGCGCTGCTGACGGCGGAATCCCTGGGATTTCCAATCGATGAGGAGGCGGTCGAGAAGCACGCCCGCGCCGCGTTCTTCTCGTACGGCGGTCCGCTTCCCCTGCCGCTGAACCGCGAGCGGATGGATGGCCCGCTGGAGAACTTTCGCCCGCACAACGTGCGCGAGGGATTCCATGCCCTGTATGCGTTGGCTCGATTCCGGGACTCGCAACGGGCGCGAGAGGTAGCCGAGGCAAGCATCGACACCATCAACCGGCACTGGGATCCCGATCACGGCTGGGCCGAGAGACAGATTGCCGAGGGTTACAACGTCAATTTCCACCACCAGGGCACGTTCATCACGGGCCTCGGTCGGGCTATCGGACCGCTGGTCAAGTACTTCCGGGCGACGGGATTCGGATCGGCGCTGGAGCTGGCCATCGTGCTGAAGGAGAAGGCCGTCGAGGAGTACTTCCTCGCGGACGGCAGCTATGAGACGGACCGCTTCGGCGACCACACGCATTCCACGACCTGCGTCATGTCGTCGCTCGCCCAGATGGCTGATCTCCTGCATGACGCCCCGCTGATGCAGCGCGTGTGGACGTTCTACTCGCGCGGCCTCTGGGAGATCCGTGACGAGCTGGGCTGGGTGATCGAGAGCAGCGCGCCGGACGCGCCGCCGGACCGCGGCGAGGCCAACAACACGGGCGACATCCTGGAGACCGCCCTGATCCTTGGTCGTTGGGGGTACACCGAGGCCTACGACGACGCGGAGCGCATCCTGCGGGGCCATTTGCTGCCCAGCCAGTTGCGCGATATCTCGTGGATTGACGAGCCCGCGAATCCAACCGGCGAGGACGGGCGACGCGACGTGGCAAGGCGGCATTGGGGGGCCTTCGGGTTTCCGGCACCGTACGGCCATCACCCGGTCGGACTGCCGCGGATTGCGTTCAACATGGACATCGTCGGCGGGGCCGTCGCCTCGCTATGCGAGGCCTATCGTGAGACGACCCGCTTCGATGCCGCTGGGCATTGGGTCAACCTGCTGTTCGACCACGAGACCGACGCAATCAAGGTGGAGTCGCCATATACGGGCGATGGCCTTGTGGTCACGCTTAAGCAACCGGGCCCGCTATTCGTGCGGGTCCCAACCTGGGCGAATGACCCGCCGAGGTCGTCCGGCACCATTGAGCAACCGGTACGGTCCGGGCGCTATCTGTTGCTGGGTAATCCGCCCGTCGGCACGCCGCTCAAGTTCGCCCTCAAGGTACCCGCCAGCGAGCTTCTGCTAAGGCATCGCACACGTGACATTCGCGTCCGCCTGCGCGGCGACGAGGTGGTGGCGATGGACAGCTTCGGCCAGGGATTTACCTTCTTCGACCCCATTGCCTGAATCATGGAAGCGTGGGCCGCGCGGGAGGCGAAGCGGCTAGCCCTGCGGTACGAGCGAGGCGCCAAGCCACTCGGTTGCGGCGGCGAACAGCGCAGCCGTTCTGGGATCGTCGGCGTCCATCTGGCTGATTAGCAGCTGCCAGTCCGGAACGTCGGCGCCCTGGGCCGGGCAGTAACGCGGGATGTCCAGGACACGAAATTTGTACCAGCCGACTTCCACCGACCAGTTCATGGCCTGGACCAACGGCGCCTGAAGGTCGAAGCCACCCTCGTCGCCCCACGGCGCGTAGGGTCCGCGGTCGGTCACGGGCGCCAACACCGTACGTTTAGACGTGAGCCGCTTGCCGGTCGGTGGGTCAGGCTCGACGTGGCTGATTTCAACCCAGGTTCCGAGCGGCAACCATTGATGGGCCACCCCGAAGGATCGCTCGCGATCCAGTACGGCCCACGCATGATTGGCGTCGGGATCACAACGCCAGCCCCATGCCGTGCGAAAGCCAAAGTAGCCGACACACCGTCCGTCGACGACATGGCCGCAGTCCCATTGAGTGGGCGGTCCGTAGCCCGACGCGCGCGCCCAACGCCAGGTGCCCACGCCTTCACCATCCAGAGGCGCCCCATCTGACGTTGGAATGACGGAGTCGGTGGGACCCGCAGCCGCAGTGACCGTGGGGAGACCGATGATCAATAGGGCGGCGGCTCCTAGCGCGAGCGCACACCGCCGCTGCGTATGGCTTAGCAAGGGCGCGGCACACTTAGTGCGCCGCAATCTCCGTTCGAACAGCCCGAGTCCCGGCTTCGCAGCCCTGCTGCGGCCAGGTCCTCCCGACACCTCGGGCGCTGGTCTCCGAAGTTTGCCCTAGATTCTGGCGCGTGCCAACACTTTTTTCGAGGTTGCGAGAGACGCAATCGATCCCCCTACAGCGTCTCGGGTTCTCGGTTCAGACGCGCGTGAATCCAGTTCTCGGGATGGTCATCTTCCGTCGGCGACGAGGTGTGCCCGCAAGAGCAACTCTCGGACACTTTCCCGCGGCCGTCTGGCGAGCCGCGAGACGCCACGCCTGGCTATGCGTCAGCGATCGGCAGCGTGATGCGCCGGCCGCCGTTCGCCTGGGACTGCAGGGCAGCCAGCATGACCTCCAACGACATCCGAGCTTCACGGCCACCGGACGAGGGCGTGCCACCGACACGAATCAGCTGCACCAGTTCAGCAACACAGCCGGCAAACCAGCCGTGGGTGTGCTGAACCCGAGCCAGCGGCTCGGTGACCAAGCGGTGATTGCCGAGGTCAAGCGTGATCGAAATCTCGTCGCCGGGGAACGTGCGGCCTCTGATGCATCCGCGCTCGCCGTAGATGTCAATGTCGAACACCTGCGGCATCGTCTTGCACAGGTTCCAGAATGCGCGGGCGCCGTTCTCGAATTCGATCAACACGCTGAGGGCCGGATCGGTGCGGGGGTTGTGACCGCCGTCGCCCGCATACCGAGGGCCGTACGTCTCCAGACCGGGTTCGGGAAGCGCGTGCACCGCGATCGGCCGCGCATTGGCGAACCACAGAATGCTGTCGCAGATGTGGGTGCCCGTGCGAAAGAGCATGGCCCGGGGTCCGCCCTGGCTGGTCACGATGCGCTGTACCTCGCCGATGGTCCCCCGGCGGATCAACTCGGAAACCTGCAACCAGGGGGACATCCAACGACGGGTGTGGTTAACGACCATCGGGATGCCGGCACGCTCGGTTGCGGCAATCATGCGATCGGCGTCGGCCAGCGTCGTCGCAATTGGCTTCTCGCAGAGGATGCCGCGGACGCCGGCGTCGACGGCGTCGATCACAATTTGGGCATGGGCGTCGTCGCTGGTGACAACACTGACGATGTCCAGGGATTCGGCGGCGAGCATCTCGCGATGGTCGCGGTACACGCGAAGATCGGGCGCCTGTTCGGACCACTGCCGGGTGAACTCGGCTCTTCGGTCCGGGCGAATGTCACAGCCGGCCACGAGATCCGTCTCCTGAAGCCAATGGTAGGCCGCGGCATGCGACACCGGCAGGCGGATACCCATCCCGGGCCCTTCGGCCGGCTCAGGCAGCCGCGCGGCGATGCCGGATAAACCCACAATGCCGACCCGCAGTCTCACGGCCATAGGCTCTCCGGTGGATTCAGGCGGACTCGGCTAACGATTCTCCGTGTTGATCTGCGAACTGTCGCCCGAGTTGCAATCCTAGGCGGCAGTCGTGCGGCGCCAGAGCTGCAAACGGACCCAGAGATTCGCCAGCACCAGGAGCAATAGCGCCGTCAAGACAATCGAGCCCCCCGCCGACAGATCGCCGTAGAACGCCAAGGTCAACCCGGCAATCGCGCTGAGCACCCCCGCCAGAACGGCGGTAGCCATGGCCGCCCGCAAGCCGCGCGCCAGGCGCAGTCCCACAAGGACTGGAATCACCAGCATGGCGCCAATCAAGAGCACGCCCACGACGCGCATGGACAGCGTGATCGTCGCGCCGGTGAGCACAGCCAACGCCAGATTGAGCCGGTCGGTACGAACTCCACTCACCTTGGCCAGGTTGTCGTCAAAGGCCATCTGCGCCAAGTCGACAAAAAACACGCCGACGAATAGCAACACAACAACGGCCAAGGCGGCGAGCAACCACAAGTCCAGGGGAGCAACGCTGAGGATCGAGCCAAAGAGAAAGGAGAAAAGATCGACGTTAAACCCTCCGGCGGCTCCAATAACCACCACGGCAACTGCCAACGAGCCGTACAGCACCACGGCGAGTGCCACGTCTCCAGGCAGCCGGCCGCGAGCGCGGAGTTGGTCGACGATGATCGCGCCCGTGGTTGCGGCGAACAGGGCAACCAGGGTGGGCAGAAACCTGGAAGCCAGCCCAATAGCGACCCCCATCAGGGCCACGTGCGCGAGAGTATCGGCAATGAGTGAGAGACGTCGGAGTACGACGAACGTACCCAAGACCGGCGCCAGGACGCCGACCAAGACCCCGCCGGCCAGGGCGCGAAGCATGAACTCGTACTGCAGGATGGCGGGCATAGTTACCGGTGCTGATGCAACGCGCCCTCGAATTCGTGCGCCGTGTCGTGGATCAGCACATCCACCGGCGCCCCGTAAAGAGTTGACATTTCGTCGACTGTGAGGTCGTGTGGCTGGCCATGCATAACCAGCCGGCAATTGAGGCACGCCACCGTGGTGGCCTCGCGCAACATCGCGCCGATGTCATGCGACACGATCACGATGGCCATGCCACGGTCTCTGCTCAGGTCGCGCAAGACGGCGTACAGCTGCTCCTCGCCGGAAACGTCGATACCGGCTGCCGGTTCGTCCAGCACCAGCAGGTCCGGATTCCGCACGAGGGCGCGGGCCAGAAGCACGCGCTGCTGCTGTCCGACCGAGAGCTCGGCGAGCCGCCGAGATCGGTACGCCGTCATGCCAACCGTCTCAATGGCCGCCAGGACGTCCGCTCTTTCGGAGCGTCGGAAAATTCCAAGCGGCGATACGCCGCTATACGTTCCCAGCGACACGACTTCGGAGACGGTCGCCGGAAAGTCCTGCCATGCGCCGTTCACGACCTGCGGCATGTAGCCCACGCGACCCCACTGGTCAAAGTCGTTTACGTCGCGACCGAAAAGGCGCACGCGTCCCGCGTCGGGCTGAAGCAGGCCCAGCGCCAATTTGATGAGCGTGCTCTTCCCGCTGCCGTTGGGCCCCATGACGGCCGCCAGTTCCCCGTAATGGATGCATAGCGACACGTCCTGGATCGCGGCAACGGCACCGTACGCGAAGCTCACGCGCTCCCACTCGATCACACTTGGTGACGCGGCCTCGGTCATGCGGTCATGCACACTCCAGGGACAGCTTGAGGCTGGCCAGATTGTCGCGCATGAGGCCAAAGTAGTCGTCGTGCGCTTCCAGTTCGGCCAGGGTGACGCTCTCGATGGCATGGATCGGGATGAGTTCGATCCCGGTCTCACGCTGGATCGTCTCCTCGAGAGTGCCGGCCAACACGGGCTCCACCAGCACGTACCCGAGCCCCAGGTCGACTACCCGATCGATGATCTCCGCCAGTTGCTGTGGCGACGGCTCCGCCTCTGGTGACAGCCCCGCGATGGGAATCTGTTCCACGGCGTAGCGAGCCGCCAGGTAGCCGTAGGCCGCGTGCGACGTGACAAAGTGATCGTGCCGGCAATTGGCCAGGGCTTGCGAGAACTCCGCGTGCAGCTCGTTGAGTTCCTTGATAAGCGCGGCTGCGTTTTCGCGGAAGACGTCGGCGTTGTCGGCGTCGGCGTTGATCAGGGCGTCGCGGATTCGCTCCACCTGAACGACGGCCAGCACAGGGTCGAGCCACATGTGCGGATCAAGGTCATGAGCGTGGCCTTCGCCCTCTTCCTCGTGGCCTTCACCCTCTTCCTCGTGGCCCTCACCCTCTCCCTCGTGGCCTTCGCCTTCGTGGCCGTGGCCTTCGTCTTCGTGGCCGTGCATACCCCCAGCTATCGCCTGGGATTCGTCGGCCGCTTCCAGGACAACCCGCGTGTCGCTGTCTTCCAGCGCATCAAGGGCGCGCTCCAGCCAGGGCTCAAGCTCCAGCCCGTTCATGACAACCAGGTCTGCCGCCCCAATAGTCCGCAGGTCCGAGGCCGTTGGCTCAAACCCATGCGCTTCCACGCCCGGGCGAACCAGCGTGTGGACCGTTACCAGATCGCCGCCAACTCGTTCCGTGAAGTAGCCCAACGGATAGATGCTGGCCACGACGGACAGACCATCATCGTCCGCGTCCTCCCCGCAGCCGAGACTGGCAACCAGGACCAAGACAATTGCAGCAATGGTCGCCATGCTTTTGATACCAAATCTCATCTCATCAGCCTCCGTGGGTGGCGATTGGGTGGGCTTCAGAGGCCCGTTCCTATTGCAGGCAGTTTGGACAAGTCAGGTAGAAATCAACCTGGTGACCGAGCACCCGGCCGGGAATCTCATCGCTCAGTTCGCCGAGCAGCCGCTCCAGTTCCGAACTGCGAAACTCTTCGACCGTCTCGCACGACGAGCAGATGAGATGGTGGTGATGCCACGAATGGTCGATGGAGTAGCGGGGCGATCCGTCGGGAAGCAGTGCCTTACACAGAACCCCGGCTTCCGCGAGAAGCCTGATGGTTCGGTAGACCGTCGCACGCCCCACATCGGGAAGTTCCGCGTTGATGGACTCGGCGCTAAACGCCCCCCGCTTGCTCGCCAGCAGGCGTGCTACCTGTCGCCGAGGGGCGGTGGTCCGGCGGCCAAGACTCTTGAGAATCTCGTCCACGCGGGCGTCGAGCGAATCGGTCGCCATCATCTATTGATACTACGTATCACCAGTAGCGATACCGAGTATCACAAGCTGCATGAACGCGTGCAAGTTCTCGATTCAAGCTCAGCAGGCGTGCAGTGCGCCTTGTCGTCCAGCTAACGCGCAGCGGGAGATACCGTTGGCCCAGTTGGCACGCCCGGAGGGATTCGAACCCCCGACCCCTGGTTCCGAAGACCAGTGCTCTATTCCGCTGAGCTACGGGCGCTGGTGTCTGCGAGTCTAGCGACCTGACGGGGCATCAATGGCCCTGAACCCACGTCGTCAGCGACACGCACCTGGCAATTCCGCGCCGTACGATCAGCCGCCGGCTCGTGTGCTGGCCGCCGGCTCACCCGTGGCCACCGCCGGACACGGACGCGCGTCAGCCTTCCAACCGCTCCTTGATAGCGGTCATCCAGGCTTCCCACCGGTCAGCAAAGGTTTGGTCGATGTCGCGATGGTCTCCGCGCAGCGCGCCAAAGCCGGACTGGATTACATCCACCCGGCAGCCACCGTCTTCACGGAAAAAATCAAACGACAACACGCTGGGCCAGTTCTGCACCATGCGCCAGGTCAGGCGTACGCCGCGGTCGTGCTCGCCGACGCGTCCGAACGCCGGTCCCAACTCCGGGTCGCGAAATCCGATCCGTCCGCCCGTGCCCGACGTAAAGCGCAGGCGCTGGAGCGGCGTGAGGCATTCCGACAGCACCTCTTGATCGGTAAGCGCGTCGAACACTGCCTCCGGCTCGGCGGCGATGACGTAGGACTGTTCCACGATGATGGACCGGCTCTCGGCCATGAATCCCCCTCAACTGGCCCGCGGTGTCAGACTCCAGCAGGGCACTGTACAACGAACGACAGGCTAAGGCCGCGTCGCGTCCCACAGCGCCCGCAGGATACGTTCGGCTTCCTCGGCGTGCTCGGCACGCACGATCAGGCGATGCTGCATACCGTCGCCCATGAAGCTCGTCGGCAGCGGCGGCACGGCTCGGGCTGGAATGCCGTGGTCACCCAGCAAGCTCACCCACAGTTCGGCTACGGCGCGCGTGGGCGCCGTACGGATCACCTGTTCACCTGCTGGATCGCCTAACACCAGGCGACGCAGGAGCACGAGCCACGGCCAGTCCATCAGACGAACACTCGCCGCAGCGAGCCGAGCCGACCGTGTGACGCCGTCATGCCGCGCACCCGTGTCCTATCCCGCCGGGATGTCCTCCGGGGGCACGCCGGTCTCACCCGCGGAAGGCTGCGGGGGGCTGGCCTGGTGCTCCGTAGAATCGTCGGGCAGGAGAAATCCGGTTCCGGTGCGGATTTCGACGAAGTCTCGCCAGGTCCACACCGCGGGATCAACGGCCACTCCTCTGACGTGGGTTTCCCAATGCAAGTGGGGACCGGTTGAACGGCCCGTATTCCCAACGGTCCCCAGTGCCTGGCCGCGTGCAACCAGGTCTCCGGCCGCCACATCGATACGGTCCAGGTGAACCACCACCGAAAACACTCCGAATCCGTGATCCAGGATCAGCGTGTTTCCGCGTATCGCCAGCGGTCCAGCCCACGACACGACTCCCGCCGCCGGCGCGGCGACCAGCGCGCCCAGCGGCGCGGCCACGTCGTCGCCCTCATGAATGTATGGAATGGCACCGGGATGAAACACGCGCCGCTGCCCATACGGCGAGCTTGCCGTGCCGCTCGCGGGAATGCCGAAAACCCCCGTCCAGGCAGGCGAACCGCTAATTCCACGCACGAACGACTGCACGAATGCGCGCTCTTCCGCCGCCGAGTGCGGATCGAGCAAATGCGCGATCTCCTCGTTCACCGTGATTTCTATGAAGTGAAACGAACCGCCCGCAACCTCAAATTGGTGCTCGCGGGCTTCTCCGCCAACCTCCACCAATAGCCGGCGGGGCCCTGGTTCGGCATCCGCGGCCAGACCAACGAGTCCGCGCCAAATCCCTCCATGACATGCAACCGGCACCGGCCGACCCTCCATCGACAGGCGCACGTCGGGACGGCCGGTGCCCAGCTCGACCAGGAGCGTCGCGCCCTGCACGGCGGGCGATTGATCAACCACCAGCGCCAGATCAGTCGGCAGCGCGGCGCCAGGCGGTCCGGGAGTCACGGCCGATTCCGGAAACAATCCCGCCTCGCGCGCAATGTCGCCGCTGTTGGCAAATATCACCTCGCCAGCCCGAGCCCACGGCGTGTCCGTCGTCCACTGTTGTAGAACTACTCGCTGGGCCCGCACGACACGCACCGCGCCAAAATCCTGATATGCGATCGGCAGTCCAAAGCGCGTCAGCCAGTTAGGCACCGCCAGAAACTCCGCACGGATGTCCGGGTTAGCGTCCAGCAGCGCCAGGTGATTCGCGGTGATTACATCGAACGGCTGGCCTGAATCTTCCTGCAGCGTCTGGTGCTTCGGAACCTGCCGGAACGATTCAAGCCACGCGTCGAAACCAGACTGATGCAAGTTGTCCAGGGTATTCGCGGCGTTTGCGCGGTCCGCGCCCGGGTCCCATTGCAACACCAGCTTCTGAAACGCCTGGACCGTGAACCCGTGTTGCTGGAATCGATGGGAGATGGGGTATCCAACCACCGGGATGCCGCCCAGTTCCTGAAACGCGGTCCAAAAGCGGGCCTCGTCGTCATCCCACACAGGGAAACCGGCGCCCTCGCCGCCCGTCTGCGTATAAAACCAGCCGCCGGGAGTGGCAAAGTCTGGAGCGCACGTCGCCGGAACCGCGACCTGAGGCTCGCTCGCCCGCGCCCCGCCGAACCCAACCAGGACCAGGACGATCGCTAGTGCCGCGGCGCCAAAGAAGGGACGAATCAGAATTCGGGCCACGGAAGGGCAGCCTAGCACCGGTTGGCCACGTATGATTTTCCGACTGACCAACGTCGAGATGCGACGCGCGTGACGCGCGGATACGCAAGAGTCGACCCACCCACACTCAGTATTCGAGCCACGCCCATGCCACTTCAGTCTTCGCTTGCTCCTCGCCGTCCCGCCTGGGCACGGCCGCTCACCGGCATTGGCCGACGGCGGTTTCTGAGTCTGGTTGGCGCCGCCGGCGCGTGGCTGACGGCCACAACCGGCTCGGCATTGGCCGCGCCGGGCGTCGACGCCGGGGCATCGAACGGACCGTCGGACTCAATGAGTACCACGTGGTGGGTCAACGACGCGCCGACCATTGACGGCATGGCCGTGCGCATTCGCGACACGCTCGCGGCCACCTCGCGCGAGGTGCCTTGGCACGGACGTACCGTCAAGGGCAATTCCGCCGGCGCCCTGTACGCGCCGATCTTCGTGCGCGACATGGCGACCATTCAGCCCGTCCTTCCCTATTTCCTTCCGCGCGACTACATGCGTACACCCGCGGAGGGCTTCCTGGCCTCCCAGGATCGGTTCGCAACGCCGGACGGCGCCGTGGCCGCCACCCTCAACGCGCAAGGGTTGGTGGACAAGGCCACGGTGGTGAGTGATGAAGAAACCAGTGCCGTGCACGCGGCCCATGCCTACTACCGTGCGTTTGGCGGCACCGACTGGCTCCTCAGCCACATTGATGGACGCCAGATCATCGACCGCCTCAGCGACGCCCTGGGCTACCTCTGGAGCAAGCGCCGCTGGAGCGACGGCAGTCTCCTCTTTCGAGGTCACACCACCGACTGGGGGGACGTCAAGCGCAGCGCCGGCTCAGAACCGACCGACCTGGAGGCCGGTGATGAACTTACGATTTCGCCCTTCGACCAGGCCTGGCACTTCCGAGCGCTCCACGACTACGCCTCCATGCTGGACGCGCTGGGTCGGACAGCCGAAGCCGAAAGCCAGCGCGCCCGTGCGGCGCGCGTGCAGGCCGAGACCCACGCACTGCTCTGGCAGGCGAGCCGCGGACATTACCGGGTCCACGCGCATGCCACCGATTGGACCGATCCATTTGACGAGGATGCCGTCATTCCCATTAGTAACGTGCTGTCGGTGTATGCGGGAATCGCTTCGCCTGAACAGGTAGCCCCGATCTTTGAGGCGACCGCGCGGGCCGAGGCCGCCGCCGGCACCAACCGTGCCGGACTGACGCTGTCGCCACCATATCCGGACGATTTTTTCCAGAGTCGCCGCATGGCCGGCGGCGAGTACCAGAACGGCGCGGTGTGGGATTGGTGGGGCGGACTGCAGATCGTCAGCGAGTTCGAGCACGGGCATGCCGACAGGGCGATCCGCCACCTGGACGCCGTCGCGAAGGCGTGGGAGTCGGTGAACGGTGTCCATGAGTGGTTTCACGTTCCCAGCCAGTCCGGGCAGGGGTCCACGCAATTCGCCGGCGCCGCGGCCACCATGGCGCAAGCGGCGATCCGCGGGATCTTCGGCCTCGACGTCGCCACCGACGCCTACCGCGTAACCTGCCGGCTGGGCAACGCGAGCGGCGGGCTGCGAGCCGTGCGGCCCGCAGGTGGCCAGATCGAGGTCGTTCAGTCGGCTTACCCGACCTTTATTTTCCTCGACATTCGATCCGATCTGGTCGTTGGCGGCCGTGCCGCACTGCGGATTCCCGCCGATTGGGACAACATCATCGTGTTCGTCGACGGACGCGTTTCCGAAGCCACGCGCTGGCAAGCCGGAAACGACCACTACGTGGGCACCTGGTCGATAGGCTCGGGTACGCACTCGATCATCGTGGCAAAGGTGGCGTGAAGGCCGCCGACCCGACCTGAAGGAAGTCGCACTCACGCGCGTGCGAGACCGCCGAATCTGGAGCAGGCGAGTGCGCTTGAGCCTTGGGTCCGCTCGTGAGCGGGCAACCGCTCTGGCAATCCAGGTGCGGCGCGGCCTGGCCTGGATCGAACAGCACCGCTGGCTGCGTGTGCCGCTGCGAACCGCGGAACGGATGGGCCAGGGCAACCTGCCCACCTATGCCGCGGCGATCAGCTTTCAATTCGTGATCTCCCTGTTCCCTCTGCTAGCCGCCATCACCGTTGGCGTGTCGTTCTTCGTGGACCCCGACACGCTGGCGGCACAGATCCTCGAGGTCGCGGGATTCATCGCGCCGCACTCGGAGTCGCTGCTGGGACGAACGGTTCAGTCGGTAACGGACCTGCGCGGGCAGGTTGGTGTTGTGTCGCTTCTCGGCCTGCTGTGGACCGGCTCGTACATATTCGCGGCGCTGCGCCGCGGCCTAAACGTGGCTCTGGGCTCCCAGCAACCTCGCGCCTACCTGCGCAGCCGGCTGGTCGACCTCGGCGTCGTCGCAATGACGGGGGCGATGCTGGGTGTCTCACTAACGCTTACGGCCGGACTGACCGTCTTGCAACAGACCGAAGTCCTAGGTTCCGACAGCCCGCTGGCCACGCTTGGGGTGCTTCTGAGGCTGCTGACGGTCACCTTTCCGGTGGTGATGACGACGGGAATCTTTGCGCTGCTGTTCATCGTGCTTCCGGCAGAGCCGCTGCCTCGACGCCCGGCGCTGCTCGCCGGTGCGCTTGCGGCCATTCTGTTCGAAGTCGGAAAGAACGCATTTGTGTGGTACGTAGCCAACTTCGGCAATTTCAATGCGGTCTATGGCCCGCTGGCGACCATTGTCGTGTTGCTGCTATGGATCTACTACAGCAGCCTGATCGTGCTCGGCGCCGCAGCCTTCGGATCGGAGTTGGTGCGGTCGGCACGAGGCGGAGCGGGAAAGAACGTCGTGGATTCCGCATCGGCGTCGGCAAGCTAGGGAATCCCCCCTCGCGCGACATCCGCCTCGCGTGCAAGAGTGTGTTGCTGTCGCTGGTTGACCGGCGTCACACGCCATTGGTACCGTCCGCTCCGCAGTTGCGGCCGATGTAGGGAGTTACGCCTATCGAGGATCCTCGTGCAATCCGGGCCGGCCAGGATGGTCGTGCCCGCTCTTCGGTGAGAAACGGCATTCGCCGAACAGTTCTGTTCCCGCCGGATCGTCAGCCAGGTGCTGACGATCGAAGAGCCAGCGGCCTAACGCGCGTCGCGGCTCAATGAGAGAGACGAAGGAGTGAGCTCATGGCAAGTGTCACCCTAGACCGTGTGACCAAGCGCTTTGGCGAGGTCACGGCCGTACAGGACGTGTCGATCGAAGTCGAGGACCGCGAGTTCCTCGTGCTGGTCGGCCCCTCCGGGTGCGGCAAGTCCACCACCCTCCGCCTGATTGCCGGCCTCGAAGAGTTGAGCGACGGCAACATTTACATCGGCGACGACCTGGTCAACGACATTGCGCCGAAAGACCGGGACATCGCGATGGTGTTCCAGAGCTACGCGCTTTATCCGCACATGAGCGTGTACGACAACCTGTCGTTCGGGCTGCGTTTGCGGCACACCCCGCGCAAGGAGATCGAGCGCCGGGTGCAGGAAGCCGCCGAGATGCTGAACATCGCCGAGTTGCTGGACCGCAAGCCGAAGGCTCTGTCCGGCGGTCAGCGCCAGCGTGTGGCGCTCGGTCGCGCCGTCGTGCGTGACCCGGCCGTCTTCCTGATGGACGAGCCGCTGTCCAACCTGGACGCGAAGCTGCGCGTGCAGACGCGCGCCGAGCTGATCCGGCTGCACGAGCGCCTGCAGGCGACCGTGATCTACGTCACGCACGACCAGATGGAAGCCATGACGATGGGCAGCCGCATCGCGGTCCTACGCGACGGCGTGCTCCAGCAGATCGGTCCGCCGCAGGAAGTCTATGAGGAGCCGAGCAACATGTTCGTCGCCGGCTTCATCGGCAGCCCGGCCATGAACTTCTTTGACGCGCGGCTCACCGGCACGGCGGACGACATGTACGTCGAGACGGACTCCTTCAAGGTCCCGGTACCGCCCGACCGCCGCGCCCCCTACGTGGGTCACCTTGGCCAGGACGTGGTGTTCGGGATTCGGCCGGAGGACATCTTCGACCCGAATTACAAGCCGGACCAGATTCCCACCGACGCCACCATTACGTCGGACGTGGACGTGACGGAGCCGCTGGGCAGCGAGGTCTACCTCTACATGCTGGCTGGCGACGAGTCCTACATCGCCCGTGTCGACCCGCGAACGACCGCCCACATCGGCGACCCGTTCGACCTGGTGCTGGACATGAGCAACATGCAGCTCTTCGACCGCGCCACGCAGGAAGCCGTCCGCTAAGGACTAGCACTTTCTGTCAGGCCACGACTGTGGCTTGCAGAGCGGGGGACGGCAGATTGCCGTCCCCCGCGTGTGTTAACGGGGCCAACTGGATCGACGCCAATCAGCAAAGCGGAGAGCAAGGCTCGTGTCCGTCCGTAAGTGATTCGGAGGGCCGCACCCAGCCCCGGTCGTCCCGCATAACCAAGCCGATAAACGTAGGACTCGTCAGGGATTTCTCACCGTAGGAATCACGCGAAGCCAACGATCACAGTTCATACTCTGGACAACCTGAACTGTCTGCGCTACAAGCCTGCGGAGGAGTCCGTGGCCCGAATTGGGTTGAATGCGCTGGTGCTGCGGACCGATGCGTCCTACCGAAACGCCGGGCCGAGCCGCTATGCGACGAATCTGGTGCAAGCCCTCCTCGCGCAGCCGAGCGCGAATCAGTTCACGATCTTTCTGAACGAGCAGGAGCGCAGCCTGCCATTCGAGCCGGTACAGCCTGTACGGATCTTGCGAACCAAAGCGCCCACTTCGCGCACGAGCATCCGTGTGCTGTGGGAGCACCTGCTGGCCCCCTGGCACATCGGCGCGGCGCGGCTGGACGTGGTTCATTCAATGCTGAACGTCGTCCCGCTGGCCGCCCCGACGCGCCACGTTGTGACGGTGCACGATCTTTCGTTCATGCGGACCCCAGGAACGCACCCGGCGCACCGGCGCTGGTATCTCACCGCAGCTACCTGGCTGTCGGCCCGGCGTGCGCGAGCGGTGCTGGCGGACTCCCACGCGACGAAGGACGACGTCGTCGAGCTGTTGGGCATCGATTCGGAGCGTGTACACGTGGTCTATCCCGGAAGCGAGGCGGCGTTCCGTCCACGGCCGGAAGCCGAGGTACAAGCGTTTAGGCGCAGGAAGAATCTCGACCGACCGTTTGTCCTCTTTGTTGGCACGCTGGAGCCGCGCAAGAACGTTGACGTGCTGGTGCGAGCGTTCGGCGTAGTGGCCCGGAACGGTTTTCAGGGCGATCTGGTCCTGGCGGGCGGTAGCGGCTGGGCCACCGACGCAATTGACGCGGCCCTCGAGGAAAGTCCAGTGCGCGGGAGAATTCACCGTATAGGTTATGTTAAGCAGGAAGACTTGCCGTACTGGTACTGTGCAGCCGATCTGGCCGTGTACCCCTCCAGCTATGAGGGCTTTGGCATTCCAGTTCTGGAAGCCATGGTCAGTGGCACGCCAGTCATCACCTCGAACCGGTCTTCATTGCCCGAAGTCGCCGGTGATGCGGCGCTGACCGTGGATCCGCGCGACACTCAACAACTGGCTGCCGCGATGACCGCCACCCTGGCGTCGCCTGAGCGGCGAACGCAGATGCGTGAACGTGGATTGGTCCAGGCCCGAAAATTCGATTGGACGGTAGCCGCGGAGCAATGTCTCAGTCTGTATCGACACGCCCTCGACTCAAGCTGACTCGCGTGCGCAGTCCCCGGCCAACGACGCCGGCCGAGACGAATGCGAGTTCAGTCGCCCAACGCCGCCATCACCACGCGGCGTGGCGATTCCTGGCATCCCCGCGAGTGTTGGCGATCGGCGATCTCGCGCTTCTCTTCGGCGCATTTCTGCTGGCATATACGGCCCGCTATACGTGGCGACTGGGTCCGACGCTGAATGAGTTCCAGTTCACCCCCCTGGATGCCTACTGGGTAGTCGCCGGCCTGTTCATCCCGGTGACGCTTCTGAGCTTTGCCGGACTTGGTCGGTACCAGTCACGCCGCGGCACGTCCCTGGTCGAAGACCTGGGACGGATTGCGGTTGGCACGCTGATTGGAACGGCGGCCGTGATCGTGGTGTTCTTCGTCTCACGTCCGGTCTTCTTCTCACGCCTGATGTTCCTCTACCTGGGAACGTTTGGCTTCGGTTTCGCTGTGCTCTGGGTGCTATTGCGCCGAATAGGGCTGGGACTGCTTCGCCGAGCCGGCTACGACAATCAGCGCATCCTGGTGGTGGGCGGCGGCGCGGTGGCCAAGTTCCTGATGCAGCAGCTCACGGCAAACCGCAGCCTCGGCAACCGCGTGATTGGATACCTCGACTCGAGTGGAAACGGCGCAAACTCGGCCTTCGGTCGCTTCGCCCGGCTAGGAACCGTGGACGATCTGGCTTCGGTGATTGAGTCCGAACAGGTAGACGTGGTGTATGCCGCACTGCCCTCGAGCGTGCAGCACAAACTTGCGCCGGTTATCGAGCGGTGCCGCCGACAGGGCGTGCAGTTTCGGGTGGTACCCGATCTGCTCGAAGCACAATTCGGTCGGATGGACATTCATCCCGTGGCGGGGATTCCGCTGGTGACCCTGCGCGAACCGGAGATTACGGGGTTTCGGTACATGCAGAAGCGCGCATTAGACCTAACGGCCAGTCTGATGGGCCTGGTGCTTTCGTCTCCGCTGTGGCTGTTGATCGGGCTGGCGATCCGGCTGGACTCTCCGGGTCCAGTCCTCTTTCGGCAAACCCGGATTGGGCGCGACGGTCGGTCGTTCCGCGTGTTCAAGTTTCGGTCAATGGTGCAGGACGCCGAAGAACGAAAGCACGAACTGTTCAGTGACGAGCGCCACCCGTTGCTGTTCAAGGCGAGGGACGATCAACGCCGCACGCGTGTCGGTCGTCTGCTCCGGCGCCTGAGTATTGACGAACTGCCGCAGCTCCTGAATGTGCTGCTGGGCCACATGAGCCTGGTGGGCCCGCGGGCACAGGTGCCGGCCGAGGTGGCGCAGTACGACGATTGGGCGCGCCATCGCCTGCAAGTGCTGCCGGGACTTACCGGCTTGTGGCAGGTGAGCGGTCGCAGCGACCTGGGCTTTGACGAAATGGTGATGCTGGACACGTTCTACGTGTCGAACTGGTCCCTCGGTCTGGACCTGCGCATCCTGCTGCAGACGATTCCGACAGTTCTGAGCGGACGTGGCGCATATTGAGCCAGATTCCGCACCCGTGACGCGGCCCCGCACGGCGCTGGTTCACGACTGGTTGAATCAGCAGGGCGGAGCCGAAAATGTGCTGGTGGAAATGCACCGCATGTTTCCGTCGGCTCCGGTCTATACGTCGTTCTACGAGCCAGCGCTGGTCGACCCGACCTTTCGGCGCCTGGACATTCGCCATACGTGGCTCCAGCAATTCCCCCTGTGGCGCACCAACCACCAGGCGCTCTTACCGTTCTATCCGCTGGCGTTCGGCGGGTTGCGGATTCCCAATGCCGACCTGGTCCTCAGCAACTCCAGTGCCTTTTGCAAGGGGATTCGCCCAGCGCAGGGCGCCGTGCACGTGTGCTATTGCCTGACGCCCACGCGTTTTCTCTGGATGCCGGATACGTACCTGGCCGGCGAACGGGCGCCGGTTTGGTCGCGCCTCCTCTTGCCGCTGCTGCTGGCCTGGGCACGCCGCTGGGATCGCAACGCGGCGCAGCAGGTGACCCAGTTCCTGGCTATCTCGCGGGCTGTAGCCGACCGCATCCAGCGCTTCTATGGCCGATCGTCGAGCATCGTCTATCCGCCGGTGGACGTGGAGAGATTCGAACCGACGACGGACATAGGCGACGCGTTTCTGATCGTGTCGCGCCTGATTCCCTACAAGCGAATCGATCTGGCGGTTCGCGCATGCACCGAACTGGACTTGCCGTTGCGAATCGTGGGGACCGGACGCGCCGAATCTGACCTTCGGGCGCTGGCGGGGCCGACCGTGAGGTTTCTTGGTAGGCTGCCCGACCGCGACGTGAGCGTGGAAATGGCGCGCTGCCGAGCGTTTCTGTTTCCGGGTGACGAGGACTTCGGAATCACCCCGGTCGAAGCCCAGGCCGCCGGCCGACCCGTCGTGGCCTACGGCTCAGGTGGGGCGCTGGATACAGTGATTGACGGAACGACAGGCGTGTTGTTTGGCGAGCAGTCGGTTGCATCCCTCGGCGCCGCGCTGCGCCACGTTCAATCTATGGCCTTCGATACTGACGCACTCGTAGCCAATGCGCGCCGGTTCAGCCGCGAGAACTTCCGTCGCAGTCTCTTGGAAGCGATCAACACCACGCTCCTGGCGCACGGCAAGTCGCCCGTTCCCGAAGCTTGATGTCGATCGAACGCGTCGGCCGAATCCTGGGCCGCTGGTGGTGGTTTATCGGCGCGGTCACGATTGCCACGCTGATCGGTTCGTTTTTCTGGCAGGCGTTCGGTCCCGTGAACTACGAGGCGGAGGCGGAATTGCTGCTGGTGCTGGAGCTGCCGCCGGACAGCGAAGACCGTCAGTTCGGGATCGAGAACAGCCGGGCGCAAGCCTCATCCGTTGTCATTGAGGATCTGGTTCGACTGGCGCGCGGCCGCAGCCTGCTCCGCGAGGTCGTGGATGCTGTGGCCGAAGAAGGCGTTGCGGTTGATCTGGAAGTGCTCGCCAGCACGATCGACGTCTTTCCGTTGGCACGCGGGCTGCGGCTGGAGCTGACCTGGGAAGACCAGTCAGCACAGACGATCATCGACGCCGCCGTGAAGTTGCTGGTCGAAGATCAGACCAGGCTGTATCCCAGCCTGAGCGAATTGGGAACGCTTCGTCTGATCGACAAGACTGACGAGGCAGCTCGCCCGCGGCTTGTGCTTGTGATTCTCAACGCGGCCCTGGCGACCTTGGCCGCGCTGTTGGCGGCCGTGTTTGTGGTGCTGGTGGTTGACTGGCGGATAAACCGGTTGTTTGCGGATGACGTGCCCGACTTGCTGGACACGTCCGTGATCGGGACCGTGCGGTGAGTGAGGCCAATCCACCGGCCCAGCCACCGCTGCGACTGTTCCTGGTCGGAGCCGCCGCGGCTGCCGTCGTAGCGGCCGTGATTGCCTTGGTGGTGGTGCTGGTGGCGACGCCGGTCTATCGCGCATCGACGGACGTGTCGATCCGGCCGCGGATTGCCGACCTGGGAGCCGCCGAAGCCTCCGCGCGGCTGATTCGCAACTACGCCGCCTGGGTGGACTCGGAGGCTTATGCCTCCCGGCTGCCTGATGCGGAGCGCGGGGGGCTGTCGGATGGGGAGATCGTTCGCAATGTACGTACGAACGGCGACGGCGACCGGCTGCTGGTGACGATTCAATCCGAAGATTCCGATGCGGCGCGAGCCGCTTTGACGGTGAACGGGCTGGCGGCGTTGCTGGTGGTGGATGTGGCAACGCCGGAGCGGCTGAATGATCGGGAACGAGGTCTTGAAGTGTCGGTGATCGATGCGGCGCGGCCGCCGGGGGCGCCGGTGTGGCCGCGGGCTGAGGTGGCGTTGCCCATCGCCGCGGTGCTGGGCGCCGTGTTGGGCGTTGGGGCGATCTGGCTGGTTTGGCCGCTGACGCGGATGTCTCGTGGCTGATCCACGGATCCTGGCGGAGTTGCCGGATGGCGAGGCCCTGGCCGAGGGCTTTACGGAGTTGCGCGCCAACACGCTGGTGGCGCTGGGTGGGCGGGCACATGCGGTTGTGGCTGTCACGAGTCCGCATAGCGGGGAGCCGCGGCGGCATGTGGCGGCGCACCTGGCCGCGGCGCTGGCGCAGACGGGGCGGCGGGTGCTGCTGGTTGATGCCGATGTCGATGACACGGCCAGCGGCGGTGAGTCGGAAGCGCATACTGTGCCGGACAATCTCTCGGTTGTGACGGCGGAGGCGGTCCGGGCTGGCGATCCGGCGTTGCTTTCCGGGGCGGTGTTTCTGGCCTGGTTGCGCGGCGAGGCGGAGGCGCACGACCTGGTGGTGGTGGCTGCACCGGCGTTGCTGGATGTGCCCGATGGGCGGACGCTGGCGGCTCGGGCGGATGGGGTGTTGCTGACCGTGGTGCATGCGCGGACGAATCGGGACGATGCGATTCGGGCGCGCGCGATCCTGCGGGAGGCTGGCGCGAACCTGCTGGGGGCGGTGGTCGCCGAAGGCTAGGCCCGGCGGCTCGGCCCTTGTTCGCGCGTGGTGGGCGCCCCGCCCGCGAGGAGGCGTTGGTAGGCCTCGAAGGTTGCCTGGTTGGGTTCGGTCATCAGGTCATCCGGCAGGTCGGCTTCAAGGGCCTCGACGGCCGCATCGACTTCGGCCGGCGTGCGGAAACCGACGAGTGCGGTGGAGATGGCCGGTTCGTCCAGGACCCAGCGCAGCGCGAGCTGGGGCGTGGTGAGGCCGACCTGCTCGGCGGCGGCGGTGACTTCGTCGACGGCCTCGAGGGTTTCGGGCAGGTAGTCGGGATGGAACAGCGGGAGGCCAAAGGCGTTGCCCAGCGAGCGCCAGTCGCCCTCCTCGAACTGGTGATCGGGCTTGAAGGCGCCGGTGAGGACGCCGTGGGCGAGGGAGCCGTAGGCCATGACGCCGATGCCGTTGGCGGCGCAGTAGGGAATGATCTCGTCGGCGTGGCGGCGGTCGAGCATGTGGTAGCCGACCTGGTTGGCCACGATCGGGGTGACGGCGAGGCACTCGTCCATCAGGGCGGTGGAGAAGTTGGAGACGCCGACGTGGCCGATCTTGCCCTCGGCCTTGAGGTCTTCCATGGCTCGCATCGTTTCGTCCCTGGGAGTGTCGAAGTCGGGCCAGTGGATGAGGTAGACGTCGATGTAGTCGGTGCCGAGGGCCTTGAGGCTGAAGTCGCATTGAGACTTGATGGTCTCGGCGCGTCCATCGCGGATGAAGGCGTCGGGGTTGTCGGGCTCGGGGACGATGCCGGTCTTGGTGACGACGACGATGTCGTCCCAGTGGCCCTGGAGGGCGTTGCCCATGAGCGATTCGGAGGTGCCGAGGCCGTAGGCGACGGCGGTGTCGAAGAGGGTGACGCCGAGGTCGAGGGCGCGGCCGATGGCGGCGGTGGCCAGGTCGTTGTCGATGGAGCCGTAGCGGGCGCCGCCCATGGGCCAGCCGCCGAAGCCGAGAGCGGAAACCTCGGGGCCGGTGTCGCCGAGCTTGCGGTATTGCATGGGGTGGGTTCCTTGGCGGGGTGTGAGCGCAGATTGTCGGGATTGGGCGCTGGCGTCAATCGGGGGTGGGGAAGCTGGCTGCGGGGCGGGGGGTTGTGTGCGCGTAAGAGTTTTTTCCAAAAAACTCTTGAGGGCGGGGGGCGTCGATTTTGGGGTGGTTTTGGGCGGCGCGGTGGGCGGCGTTGAGCACGGGGGCGGGGCGCGGACGGCAGGGTGGATTGCGGCTGGCGGACGAGTGCAGCCGACGGGCTTCGGGGCAGGCCCATTCGACAGGCTCAGGGCAGGCCCATTCGAAAGGGGCAGGGCAGGCGGCGGGGCGGTCGGCCACCCGACGGCGCGACCGGTCCGGCGCCTGGGCACCGGGATTGGAGATTTGGATTTGCGTGGTCATGGGGCCAATGGTACTCTTTCAGAGTACAGATTGCAAGGGACAAGTGAATAGCCGGGGCGCCGGTTCCGTACCCGACACGGGGCCGGCCCAGATCGAGGGTCCGCCGGGCTGTGGGCGATGGGCTCAGCGCGGGTAGGAGCCCAGGTTCGGTCCGTGGTGCGCCTTGATTGGGGATCGGGCGCGGCAAGAGGGCCGGATTCCCCATTCGAACAGCTCAGGGAAGGCTGTTCGAGAGGCTCAGGCCAGGCTCTGGGCTCCGCTGCGCTGCGCTCGGAGTCTTGTGTTGGCCGTCAGGGTCCGGGATCCCGGTACAGCGACCGCATATGCTTCGGCCACGACGTTGAGCCGCGAACACGCGCACTCGACCCAGGCCGGAAGGCCACCGGGAGCCGAGATCGCCTCTAGACTGGGCGTGGATCCGAACGTTGAACGCGAGGTTGCCGTTGCCTGAATCCCGGACGCCCGTGGTGGTGATCTGCGCCGACGGCACGGAGCCGGCCTACGTGGACGCGGCGATCGACCATGGGTGCATGTCCACGCTGGCCCGCTTCCAACGCGAAGGCGCGTATCACCTGGTCCCGGCGGCGATTCCCTCGTTCACCAACCCCAACAACATGACCATCGTCACCGGCCGGCCGCCCGCCGCGCACGGCATTTCCGGCAACTACTTTTACGACGCCAAGCGCGAGGCGGAAGTGATGATGGACCACCCGCGCTTCTTGCGCTGCGAGTCCTTGTTCGCCGGGTACAGCCAGGAAGGCCGCCGCGTGGCCGCCATCACGGCCAAGGACAAGCTGCGCACCATGCTGGCTACCGGATGGCGCGGCATCTGCTTTTCCGGCGAGTTGGCGCACGAGACAACCGAGCACGAGCATGGCATTGCGGGTGTCACCCGGCGCATGGGCCGGGACAACCCCGACATTTACTCCGGCCGCATGAGCGACTTTGTCATGGCCTGCGGCGTCTACCTGGTGCGCGAGCGCCTAGCTGACCTGCTCTATCTATCGCTCACGGACTTCGTGCAGCACACCCATGCGCCCGGCTCGCCCGAGGCCGACGCCTTCTACACGTCGCTTGACCACCGCCTGGCCGAGCTCGACGCGCTCGGGGCCGTGATTGTGCTGACCGCCGACCACGGCATGAACGACAAGTGCCATCCCGACGGCGCGCCCAACATTGTCTACCTGGAAACGCTGCTGGACGGGGCGGTGCCCGGGCCGTTCCGGGTGGTGCTGCCGATAACCGATCCGCACGTGACGCACCACGCCGGCCTCGGGTCGTTTGCGACCGTCCACCTGCCGCCCGACCAGGTGGAAGCGGCCATCCAGCGTCTGCGCGACGACCCGCGCATCGACGAGGCCCTGCCCCGCGCCGAAGCCGCAAGAACGTACGAGTTGCCGGGCGACCGCATCGGCGACATCGTTCTGCTCAGCGATCGCGGCTCAGTCTTTGGCCGAGCGCCCGGCGCGCATGATCTATCGGTCCTGAGCGCCTCCCGCCTGCGCTCCCACGGCGGCCTGCACGAAGTGACCGTGCCGTTTGCGTCGAATCGCCGACTGTTACCTGAGGTCGAAGCGCGAAGCGCCACGCTCCGCAACGCCGACGCCTTCCCGATCGCAATGGACGGGCTGCAGATCTAGGCGAGCGTTCACCGCTTGCGGCCGTGCGGCGGGAATGGAGGGGTCGCCGTCGATGGCGATGGTTGCGTAGGCGAAGCGGAGCGGGATTCCTGGTCGAAGGGGAGAGGGAAGAGAAGTGAGAAGGGAGGGGGAAGAGGAGGCGGGGATCGTCAGGTGGGATCGGTCGTGTGCGCCGGGTTGGCCCGTTCTTCTCGCAGAACCTCGCGCACGATGCCTCGAAGCGCCGTCGTCTCGCTCGCCTCCAGCCTGGCTGGTCCGTGACTGTCGATGAAGCTATCGAGACGTTGGCGGAGGTCGCGAATATCGGAACGGAGCCAGGCAAACAGCGCCAGGATCAGCCCACCCAAGGCCGCCCCGCCAGTCACCGCAACGGTCAAGAAGGTTCCAACATCGAGCGACGCGGTGGTGTCCATCGGATCCTCCGGGCGCAGGCTGTTATTCCGCGCGGCATAGGCTCCATGCGTGGGTTGCTGGTGCCGTCCGCCCCCCGGCTCTCGATGCTAGGTGCGGGGGAAGGTTTGGTCAAAGTGGGGCCATGGTCGTGGGGCGTTCCGGTCGTGTGGATTGCGCTCGGGGAGAGCCTGGCCGGGGCCGGGGATGGCGGGTGCTGGCAATGATGGCAATGCCGGCAATGCAAGCAGTGCATGCGTTGCCGGCATTGCAAGCAAGGCTGGTAGGGCTGTGGTTCGATTCGGGCCTTCCCTCCTTCGGCAGGCTCGGGGCGGGCTCTTGGACGGATTACAGGGCGGCCGCTTCGACAGGCTCAGGACAGGCTCACCACCAGCAGGGGTAGCCTGGGGATGCTGATGCCAGGGCGGCGAGGAAAGGTGGGTTGCTGCTGGCTTGGCGTGGGAGCTGGGGATGGCAGCCACCCTCATCCCAGCCTTCTCCCTCAAGGGAGAAGGAGAAGAACGGCACGCTGGAGGGTGGTTGCCGCTTCCGGGCGGGGTGGTTCGACACGGTGCTTCGAGGACTTCGCACCGGCTCACCACGAACGGTTTCACGGGTGGCGTCGACCGGAAGACGGGCGGGTCACAGACCCGCCCCTACGGTGGATCGGATGAGGAGGGCGGAGGGTGGTTCGACACGACCCTCCGAAAGACTACGGGTCGGCTCACCACGAACGGTTTGGGTGACCGATGGATGTGGTTCGACACGGCCCGCCGAAGACGGCGGCCCGGCTCACCACGAACGGGGGAACTGACCGGGGTTTTGCTAGGATGGGTGGGTTGACGGCGTGGCGCGCCGAAGCATGGGCGCGCGGTTGGGACGCCGGATTTTCTTGAGCTAGAACCAGCGGCGGGATCGTTATGGGTTACGCGATTTTTGCGTCCGGGGGCAAGCAGTACCGCGTGTCGCCGGGCGATGTGGTGGAGATGGATCGGCTGGATGCCGAGGCGTCAGGGTCGCTGACGTTTGACGATGTGTTGCTGGTGAGCGACGAGGACGGGGTTCGGGTCGGTCAGCCGACGGTGGACGGGGCCTCGGTGGAGGCGAGCGTGCTGGCGCACGTGCGGGGTCCGAAGATCCGGATCTTCACGTACCAGGCGAGTAAGCGCCGGCGACGCCGGATGGGTCACCGCCAGGAACTGACGCGCGTGCGGATCGAGTCGATCAGCGCGCAGGCGGCGTAGGTTCAGCAAGGGACACGGAAGGACAACGAGCGATGGCACACAAAAAGGGTCTGGGCAGCAGCCGGAACGGTCGCGACAGCAATCCGAAGATGCTGGGCGTGAAGAAGTTCGCGGGCGAGGCGATTCGAACGGGGCAGATCATCGCGCGGCAGCGCGGGACGAAGTTGCTCCCAGGGGCTCACGTGGGCGTGGGCCGGGATCACACGCTGTTTGCGCTGGCGGATGGGACGCTGGTGTTTGAGCAGGTTCGCGGGCGGAAGCGCGTTCGGGTAGCTACGGCGGCCTAAACTCTTCGGACTGGATCTGTTCAGTCGAACGGGGGTGCTTGAGTAGTTCACCCCCCGTTGGTTGCTGAACCGGGCAGCCACCCTCACCCCAGCCCTCTCCCTCAAGGGAGAGGGAGAAGACGCGCCCGCCGATTAGGATTGCTGGCACAGCGTCCGGTAGTCGGTAAGCGACCACGACCGGAAGATCCCTCACCCTGACCCTCTCCCCCAGGAGAGGGATAAGACTCAGGAACAGGAAAAACGCGCCGGATTGCCGGCAAGCCGACACAGGAGGTTGGTAGGGCGGGCGAGATCACGACAGGAAGACCCCTCACCGATTTTCGGCGGGTACGCCGGAGTCTGCCTCTCCCCAGGAGAGGGAAAGATGAGCAGCCCCAACGGGTGCTGCTGAGGGCCGATAGCTCAGTCGGAAGAGCGCCGCACTCGCATTGCGGAGGTCGTGGGTTCGAATCCCATTCGGTCCACCAGGTTTGGCGACCGCGATGCGCGGAGCAACCCGCGGGTGAGGTCAGGCATTCGGACTCTGATGCGACTGCTAGTCGGGGTCTCACAGGCAGTGCCGAGGCTCACATCGCGCAGGACTAGTCAAAGCAATGGGCGGACCGGAGGGGTAATGTGCCAACGGTTCGAGAGGCTATCCGGCTCCTGGAACGAGACGGGTGGCGACAGTCACGAACTCGAGGGAGTCACCGCATCTACAAGCACCCGGACAAGCCAGGGATTGTGGTGGTGGCCGGGAAGCCAAGCTTCTTTATCCCGAAGGGGACCTGGAACAGTATCCTGAAGCAGAGTGGTCTGAAATGAGTGGCGCAATGAAGTACGCCGTCGTAATCGAGCGTGGCCCGATGAGCTATGGAGCGCACGTGCCTGACTTGCCGGGCTGCGTGGCAGTCGGCGAGACGAAGGCGGAAGTGTGTGGCCTGATTCGAGAGGCTATTGAGCTTTACATCGAGGAGCTTGAGGGCGAAGGGCAGCCGGTGCCGGCTCCGCAGGCGTACGAGCTGATCGAGGTCTAGGGAGTCTGGCGAACCCAGAGGTGGTGGCCGTACGTCCACATAATCAGCGGCTGCCGGCGGCGAGCAACTCAGTCGGAATGGCGCCGCACTCGCATTGCGGAGGTCTTGGGTTCGAATCCGGGTCGGTCCACCAGATCAGACTGAATCGAGAGTGGGGAAGTTTCGTATGAGTCAGAACCCGAGGGTGTACCTAGTTCGCGCTGGGCAAAGCGGCGAGGACGAGGATCGGGTGATCGAAGACAACATCGCGATCCTCGGTTACCTGGAAGTTCCCTCACTCGCGAGTGCGACGGACTACAAGGGCATCCGAGAGATCGTTGAACGTACTTTCCCCGACGCAAAGCCCGGCGCCGTGGGCAACTTTGCCGGACAACTCTGCGCGTTCGCGGTGACGATGGAGAAGGGTGACCTAGTCATCTTGCCACGAAAGCGAACTTCGCAGATCGCTATCGGTCGAGTGAGCGGACCGTACGCGTACCGGGAAGTGGATGGCAGGTTTCGTCACACCCGCCCGGTGAAGTGGCTACAGACGGAACTTCCCCGCACGATCTTTGAGCAGGACCTCCTCTATTCGTTCGGCGCGTTCATGACGGTCTGCAGGATCTCGCGAAATGACGCCGAACGTCGTGTGGCCGCGGTTGCGGATGGCAAATCAGACCCTGGACCTTCGGTGTCGATCGACACGCCGGGCGCTGAGGAACCAGGTTCGGGCGAGCCGACTGAGGGTCTTCCAGACCTCTCCCAACTCGCCCACGACCAAATCGTGGCCCACATTCAAGCCAGATTCGCAGGTCATGCTCTGGCCGATCTGGTGGATGCGGTTCTGCGCGCCGATGGCTGGGTAACGAAGTCCTCGCCGCCTGGTGCTGACGGGGGAGTTGACATCCTGGCCGGACGGGGCCCGCTGGGGCTCGATAATCCGCGTCTGTGCGTGCAAGTAAAGTCGCAGAACAGTCCGGCGGACGTGACGGTGTACCGGACCCTCCAGGGAACGATGCAGACGTTCAAGGCGCAGCAGGGACTGCTGGTCTGCTGGGGAGGCTTCAACAGGGTGGTCCTCACGGAAGCGAGGATTGGCCACTTCAGCGTCCGATTGTGGAACAGCAGCGACCTCGTTCAAGCTGTCTACCGCACGTACGAACGCCTACCCGCGGAAGTCCAGGCGGAGTTACCCCTCAAGCGAGAGTGGATGCTTGTTGTGGAGGCGTCGGAGACCTGATCCAACTCTCGGGGTCTTGTCCGACTGGGTGCTGGGTGCGTTCCTTCGTCCCGAGTCGTGAGCGCGGCCTCATGTGGCCCTAATGTTGGCTACCTGACCGCAATATGAACGCAAATCTTCGCTGCGTAGTCTCAGTGCGCGCGTTGCTGGGCGGCAAAAGAATCATCGACAGATCTGGCACTTAGTGTCATCGCCGCCCGAGTAGCCTGCCCAGCAATCCGATCTGCCGCCTGTTGAGGTTTCTGCCAAGGAACTCTTGCAATTCGGGACGGTTTAGGACGGTTCGTCCTCCTACGCTGGCGTTGTCGTCGATGAGGGTGGACGGGACGTTCTCCCATTCGAATTCGCGACGGCCGAAGGTGTCGGTCTGCTCGATCACGATGACTTTGTCGTCCTCGAGGATCCAGCCGGTGGGATTATTCCCCTCCTTCTTCATCCTGGTGGCCGGCCTGAGCAGGTGGTCTACCTGGGCCTTAACGCGCTCATGGCGCTTTTCGGCGTAGTCGTTCCAGCTGATGGGTTTGCACCACTTGGGTGGGCTCTCGCCCAGCAGGTCGGCGATGAGCTCTGAGAGGGTGGTGGAGGAGAATTCCAGCCAATCATCGGGCACGGGCGTGTCGTCGAGCCGGTCCAGAGTCCTCCTGAGGTACTCCCGGTACAGGTTGGTGGACAGGCCCCGGCGTACCTCCTGAATCTTCAGGTGCAGTTCGTGCCGCAGGCTCTCCTTATAGGAGGGTAGGGCGGTGGTGGTGTAGATCATCAGGCTGCGCTTCACGATCTGGTCGGTGAAGGCCTTGAGTTCCTGGTTCATGGAGAGAACGAAGCAGGGGTATTCGGACACCAGCGGGGGCACTTCGTCCTTGATTACGTCCTCGCCGTGGTTGCGTATGGCGGGCCTGCCGATGTCGTCGAAGACTGCGGGGAACCGCCGGTAGCCGTGCTGGATGTCCCGGAGCCTGCTTTTGGTGAACTCCCGCTTGTCCACGTTGTAGGCCCGTCCGAACATGGAGGTCACTAGCGTGTCAATGAGGCTGGTTTTCCCGCAGGAGGGCTTGCCGTAGACGATGGCGAAGGACGGGTACCTAAAGATGTCGCCCTGGTGGCCGGCCAGGGTCCGCATGTCGCACATGAAAGGCGAGAAGTAAAGCCAGGACCAGAGGATGAAATAGTCTCGCTGGAGCCTCTCCACCCCCATGCCGCCCTCGAACGTGCCTTCGTAGTTGCCGAAGAACCCCACCAGCAGCTTCGCGTCGTTCTTTGCGGCATCGAGATCAGCTTCGAGTGAGAAGGGCTCGCGGAAGAAGGTGACGGTCTTTGCGTCTCTGTCGATGGACAGCTCGCGGTGGTCGGCCTCCTCCTCGGTCTGGACGGAGTGGATGCGGCTGGATTCCTTGACGATCCGGCGCCTGATATCGCGGGGAATCTGCTGCCGTCCGTTGCGGGGCGCTGGGATAAGGCTGGCCACGACCGGCGGTACGGCAGCCTTCATTCTCTCTATCCGCTCTATCTGGTGGGGGACGCTAATGTGAACGACGTTGCCGTCCGATCCCTGCTCGTCCGCTGAGTCAATAATCAGGGTGGCGTGGTCGTCGGGGGCTAGAACGGGGACTTCAACGAGGCCAATCTCGGCGTGCTCGATCCGCTCCGGCGGCAGGGGCATCTCTTGGGAGGCCTGGTCCCTGATGGACTGGTACATGCCCAGATAGTGGTCCCAGGCTGCATCGTCATTATCGAAACAGACCAGAGTCTCGGACTGGAGTCCGCCGAAGGCGGTTTCCGACAGGTTGGCCGAGCCGATGAGGACGCGGGTGCGGCCGGACTCGGCGTTGTCCAGGAGGTACAGCTTGGCGTGGGCTATCTGCTTGCGCAGCACCCGGAACCGGGCCTGTCCCTCCCGGACCCGCCCCAGGATGAAGGCATGGCGCTCATCCGACAGGTTCTTGATGGCCGCTCTGGCGTCGCCGATGGCCACCTGCTGGAAGGCCATGACGTCCGTCAGGGCGCGCAAGGTGGTTTCGCACCCGAAGACACACTCGAAGTCGCTGAAGCCGTGCTCGTCCAAGAGACGAACGATGGCGCTCACCCCTGCCGAGTAGGTGAGGATACGGATTCGGTCGTAGCCGTCGAAGATATCCCAGGAGAACCTGGTTTCCGACTGGAACTGGGCGCGGGCCACCCGGAGACCGGTGCCGTCGTCCAAGTCGAGGCTCAGGGTCTGTTCAGGTCTGGGATCGCTGAGCTTCATGCCCTTCTCCTCAGATACTGCGGCGGCTCGGCCGACTGACATGGGCTCGGCAGGCGTCGCGTGTGCATTGCGGAGGTGGTGGGTTTGAATCTTATTCGGTTGCGGTCGATAAGACGGAGAGCTTGAACGCCTTCTCCTGATTGTCTATCCCTCAGTCTGCAATCGAGGCGACGCCGTCTTGGTATTGCTCGATTCGCCGAGACCATTGGAGATTGGCGTCTTGGCCTGCGGTGGGGGTGGGCGAGGTTAGGTTTACGTGGACTCAGCCGGGAGATTGGAGGGCTTGGACGGTTGGCTGGGCTTGGCGGGGTTCTCGACTGGCTCGAGACGCAGCCTCAGTCCCAGGGCGCGGGTGACCTTGAGGAGGGTTGCGAGGGTGGGGTTGCCGTCTTCGGAGAGCGCCTCGTAGAGATTGCCCCGGTTTAGGCCGGTTTCCCGAGCGAGGGCGCTCATGTTGTGGGTTCGAGCGACATGCCTGAGGGCAGCGCGAATCACGACGCCGTCCCCGACATCTTCCTCCGTCGCGGCTCTGAGAAGCCCTTGCGCGTCCTCTTCGCTCTTTATGTAGTCCGATGCATCGAACTTTCGATACTTCTCAGCCATCGGTCAAACGCCGCGCTCCGCAGGATTGTGAACATGGCCTCACTGTACGATATACCGTACACCTTGTGAAGGGGCCCTGATCCGACTCTTCAGGCTTCGCCCGGCTGGCTGATGGTGACGTTGCATCGACAGGCAGCGGCCATTGCCCCCCATGTGACCCCTCATGTGACCCCTCATGTCACCCCCCATGTTGGACGGGTGAGCGCGGTGGTACAGGGGGAGATGCGCGGAACGAGCCTGAGGGCCGATGGCTCAGTCGGAAAAGCGTCGCGCTTGCATTGCGGAGGTGGTGGGTTCGAATCTCATTCGGTCCACCACCACCCTCCACGGCGGTCGCAGGTTCGGCGCGGTAGTCTGAGCGGGAACTCGCCCTACGTAGCAACGCCAAGGCATGAACGTCATCCTCCTCGGGGCCGGACGGGGCGCACGCCTTATGCCCTACACCGCGTCGCAACCAAAGTGCTTTACTGAAGTCGCGGGCGCCAGAATTCTCGATTGGACGCTACGTGCGTTTCGACAGAATGGTCTGGACCGGTTTGTCTTCGTAGGCGGGTACCTGATGGACGTGGTTCGGGACGCCTACCCAAATTTCTCCTATGTGGAAAACCCCGCCTGGTCCACGACCAACATCCTCGCTTCTCTCGTCTGTGCTCGTGAACACATGGCCCGCGGCTTCTATGCGACGTACACCGATACGCTGTACCTCGGCGGCGCCGTGAAGGCGCTTAAGGATTCGCCACACGACATCACGCTCGTGATGGACACTCGTTGGCGTGAACGGTATGTGTTTCGGAGTATGCACCCGGAGTCGGACGCCGAGAAAATCCTCGTGGACGGCGACCGCGTGGTCGAGGTCTCACGGACGATCAAGCCGCACGAGGCATCCGGAGAGTATTCGGGCGTTCTCAAGATGACGGCGGAGGGCGCTTCTCAGTTCCTGCAATTTTACGACGAACTCCACGCCGAACTTGGCGATGAGCAAGTCATCGCCGATGGCAGGCCCTTCCGCATGGCGTATGTCATTCTTCTACTTGACCGGATGATCAGCGATGGAATCCCGGTACACTGCGTCGCCGTACCCGGTGACTACCATGAAGTCGACACCATCCA
This sequence comes from Chloroflexota bacterium, assembly GCA_022821645.1. GTDB lineage: Bacteria > Chloroflexota > UBA11872 > UBA11872 > UBA11872 > UBA11872. Next base: position 16,181 of record JAJEDE010000005.1, on the reverse strand, counting down.
GGACTACCACCTAGCCACCGCCGACTGGATGCGGTTCGCGAACAAACCTGTACCTGAGCCGCGCCTGACCACGAGCAGAGAAAACGCACGACATCTTGCCTGAAAGCCAAATGGAACGAGGCCTGTTCCCAACCACCGTCGTCGGCTCGATGCCGCGACCTCAATACGTGCGAGATCTGATTGAATCACAGGTCGAAGGGGGCGGCACTTCGGGCGATTTTCGGCGGATGATGGACTCCGCCATACCATACGTTGCGCAGATGCAGGAGCTTGCCGGCATTGACATTATTTCCGACGGGGAATGGCGTAGAAAGTCATACGTCGGGGTGATTGCGGATATCTGCCGCGGGTTCGATCTGTCCATCAAGGAAGTCCTCGGACAGCGCCAGACGTGGCACGTCGTCACTTCGAAAATCGAAGTCGCAAACCCCGGCCTGCTGGCGAGGGAGGCACGGTTCCTCAAACTGCATACGGGACGCGATGTCAAGGTCGCCATACCATCGCCATACCTGTTAGGTGAGCGGATGTGGGACCCCGAACTGTCACAAGCCGCGTATCCCACTCGACGTGACTTTACAGAGGCGCTGGTGCCCGTGCTTCGGCAAGAGCTGGAAGCCCTACGCGACGAAGGGGTAGCGATAGCGCAATTTGACGACCCTCACCTGTGCCTGTTCGTGGACCCGAAGGTGCGGGCGGACTACGACGATCCGCAGGCCGAGTTGGCGTACTGCGTCGACTTACTGAATCGCGTCGTCACGGGAGTAGACGGAGTCCGGTTGGCAATCCACCTGTGTCGGCGCAATAAGGGTCGCGCAGGATGGGTCGGCGAGGGTGGATACGAACCGATTCTTCCAGCCCTGGCCGGTCTCAAGGTCGATATTCTCATGTTGGAGTTTGCGATACCGGCGGCGGGCGACTTTGCCGTATTGCGCGACCTACCAGAACGCTTCGATATCGGTCTGGGATGCGTCGACTGCCGCAGCAGCCACATCGACACGCCAGACGAGATTGCCGACCGCGTCAGGCTGGCCGCCCAATACGTCGCGCCTGAGCGGTTGCTGCTGCACCCCGACTGCGGTTTCGCGCCGGGAAGCGCTGCCGATATCCCGCTGGACGAGGCGTACTTGAAGCTCAGGAATGAGTCCCTGGCGGCTGAGATGCTCAGGGAGGAATTTCGGTAGCTCTGCACACTGCCGGAACGCGCAGTCGTCACATAGAAACCTGCCACCGAAACGTTCGCAATTCAGTCTTACACGGCCCACATGTTCATAGCTAAGACCTGCCGAGGCTCGAACTTCCTCAGCAATGGTGTGCGACTGCCCCCGCCCTTTCGGGAAACGCTGATGCGTTTGCGCTCCCTCAGATGTTGCCTCCCCCTGTTGGCGCCTATTGCGCTAGTTGTGGTGTGTTCCGATAGGACGCTGGCTCACAATATGCTCTATCTTTGAGCACCACCAACCGGGGAGACCAAATGGTGACCACTTCAAACAAACGCTGGGTCGAAGGTATGCCGGAGAAGACTGCGCTGATCACGGGGAGTGACCCATCCATGACCAAGCACACTGAACACGTGCGCGCCCTCGATGTCGAGGGCGCATACAACGTCCGCGACCTCGGAGGATACGAGACCCGCGACGGCAGGATGACCCGCTGGGGTAAGTACCTACGGTCGGACACCTTGGCGGATCTCAGCCCCGCGGGCGTAAACACTCTCCTCGAATTCGGCATCCAAAACATCATCGACCTGCGCCGCAGCAGCGACCTGCAATTCAGGCCGAGCCCCTTCATTGGCAATGAGGCCGTCACCTACTACCATCAGAACATGGCAGGCGACGTGGACCTCGAGGGTAGGGAGGTGATCGACGGAGTTGAGGACCCTGCCGAGCGGCGGGGCAGAGCGTACTGCTACATACTCGAACAGAGAAAGCACATCCTCCACCAGATATTCTCGATTCTTGCCAGCCCGGGCGGTCTCCCCGTCCTCGTCCACTGTTACGCGGGCAAGGACAGGGCCGGAATCTCTGCCGCATTCGTGCTGGATATCTGTGGCGTTTCTCGCGAGACCATCATCGAGGACTATGGCCTCACCGCGCAGTATCTGGTGCGGCGCTACTACAAAGACAGTCCTGACGTGAATCCTGACGAATACACTTGGCGGGATTATCAGAACGATGCCTGCCATCCTCACAGCATGCAAATAACCCTCGACCACCTCGACAGGATGTACGGAGGCGTCGAGGGCTACCTGCGAGACACCGGCATCACCGACGACCAGCTCGCCGCCATCAAGGAGGCAATGACTGAATGAGCGCCCAAAATCCCCCGAAGTCGACCCCAGACGCGGCATGGGCTTGTCTTGTCGCCTGATTGACTCCTCAGATAGGAACTTCCCATTGGAAAGTTCGCAATTCAGTCTTACACGGACCACCATGCACGTGGTGAACCGTTTCCTGGCCGCTCGTGCGGCCGATCACCGGACCCAGGATCACCCGGCCCAACCAGGTGTGGGCAGCGCACCTACCTGCCCATGGCCCGGGGGTTCCTCTTCCTGGTGGCGATCATGGACTGGCACAGCCGGTACGTGGTAGCTGTCCAAATAACCGAGTCTAGCCTCACTATGAGTGCCAGCTGGAAACACCTATGCTCTATCCACAAAGCCTTACAGGATGAACGGAGGCGTTGACGTGGGACAGCAGATGGGCAACGTCGTGCTTTTCATGGGTGTTGGAGAATCACTGGAAGAACGCTGTTTCCCGTTGCCGCAAGAACTGGAGCCGGGCGCGATTCTGGTCAAGACGACGATGGCAACGGTATGCGGCTCTGATGTGCATAGCTGGCGAGGCCGGCGGCCCTTCCCAGCGCCAACCGTGTTGGGGCACGAAGGGCTGGGAACAATCGTGCAACTCGGGCCGAGCGTCAGGACGGATACTGCCGGTCATAGCCTGTCCGAGGGTGACCGAATAACCTGGAGCATCATGGCCAACTGCGGCTGCTGCAGCTTTTGCCGGATATATGATCTGCCACAGAAGTGTCTTAGCCTTTTCAAGTACGGACATGCACATAGCGACGTACCGCCGCACTTCGCGGGCACGTTCGGCGAATATGTTTACGTTAGACCCGGCACAAGCGTGTTCAGAATTCCAGATGATATGTGCGACGAGGAGGCGTCACCGTTGATGTGCGCCGCGGCCACCGTGACCGCAGGTCTTGCCAGGATCGGGTTACAGCCGGGTGAGAACGTTGTGATCCAGGGTGCGGGTATGTTGGGGATCTATGCCGCGGCCATCGCCAAGGAGCAAGGCGCCGGACAAGTTGTCATGGTCGACGTACTTGACAAGCGATTAGAGATCGCCAGTGAATTCGGTTCCGACCACGTGATTAACGCCGGCCAGTACGATGATGAAGAGGTTGTCCTAAAGGTGAACAACCTGACCGGCGGGCGCGGCGCGGACGTCGTCGTTGAAGTGACTGGTTTCGCCAGCGTCATACCGTTGGGAGTCAAGATGCTGCGCATCGGCGGGCGCTATCTCATGCAGGGAGCCTTGTACCCCGACGACAACTTCATGCTTGCCTCACACGATGTGATTACCAAATGCCTCACAATCACGGGTCTCCACAACTACGACTCCCGGTACCTGGGCCGAGCTCTGGACCTCGTCTACCGAAGCCGCCACCGATATCCGTACAAGAGACTTGCCGGCCCAGCATTCCCACTCACCGCACAAGGCGTGACCGCCGCACTCGAATCACTGGAGACGCACGAGGGTATGCGACCCATAGTGAAACCGTGAGCAACTCATACATGCAGGAAGGTGTGAGCCAATGAGCAAGATCAGCATGGTAATGTTCGACCTTTCCGGGACGACGGTGCATGATGACACTGGTGTGAGAGACTGCCTGTACGAGGCTGCGCAGGAACATAATCTCGACACGACACCAGATGAGATCCTGCTGCACATGGGAACGAACAAGATTCATCTTTACCAGTTTCTCATTGCGCGGTCGAGAGGAGACAGAATCGACATTGAAGATTTCGAGAAAACACGAGCATTTGATACTTACGAAGAGGCGAAGACGGTCTTTGACCGTTACGAAGAGCTCATGATCGAGCACTATCGCAGGGAGGTCAGAGAAGTTCCTGGTGCCACCGACACATTTCGCTGGTGCCACGAACATGCCATCAAGGTCGCCACAAATACCGGCTTTCATCGTGCCATAACCGAGGCCATCATGGACAGCCTCGGCTGGGTGAGCGACGGGCTGGTGGACATCGCCGTGGACGTGGAGCATATCCCCAGACAGATCGGACGCCCTGCGCCATTCATGATTTTCTACGCTATGACACAGTTGAATATTCAGAGCGTGCACGAGGTTGTCAAGATCGGCGACACGCCAGCCGATATGCTGGAAGGCTACAATGCGGGATGTCGCGGTGTTGTTGGCGTCCTGAGCGGGCCCAGACCGGTCGATGCCTGGGGCAAGTATCGACACACGCACGTCATACCCAGTGTCAAGGAATTGCCTGAATTGATAACGCGCGAATTTTCATGATCGGAGCTCGTTTACCATAAGGAAAATTCGATCCGCGGCCATGCTTCCCGGGCGCTCCGCAGTAGCTCAGAAGCGTGCCAACGGTTCGAGAGGCCATTCGGGTCCTGGAGCACGACGGGTGACGACAGGCACGAACACGAGGAAGCCACCGAATCTTCAAACACCCGGACGAGCTTGGGATTGTGGTGGAGGCCGGGAAACCGAGCTTCTTTATTCCGAAGGGAACCTGGAACAGTATCCTCAAGCAGGCTGGGCTAACGTGAGGGGCGCGATGAAATACGCCGTCGTGATCGAACGAGGCCCCTTGAGCTATGGGGCACATGTGCCGGACTTGCCGGGTTGCGTGGCGGTCGGCGAGACCAAGGCGGAGGTCTGTGCACTGATTCGGGAGGCGATTGAGGTCTACATTGAGGCTCTTGAGGAGGATGGGCAGCCGGTTCCAGCTCCGGGGGTGTACGAATTGATCGAGGTCCAGGGAGTCTGACGAGCCGAGCTACGGTGGACGCAGGTCTACAGAATCAGCGGCTGCCGGCGGCAAGAAGGTCGGTTGGACGAGCGGATCGCTGGCATTGCGGAGATGGTGGGTTCGAGTCCGATTTCGTCTACCAACCTGGATAAAACCAAGAACTCTTACTTTGAGGTTCCGGTTGGTCGTAGGGTTCACGAGTTCTGTCTCTTGCTCATAGGGGGAATCTGCCGTGGGCACCGACCCTACAATTAAGGTCCCTCCTTTATACTTCATTTTCGGGCGAGGCTAGAGGCTCTACCAAAAGACGGAGCATTGCAGTGAACGCGGCGCAAGGTTCCTTCGGCAAGTTTCTGGCGGGGTTGGGCAGCCTGTTCCCCTCCGCCCTGGTTGGTCCCTCCGGGTGGGAGCGGTTGCTGGCGTTGGCGCATCGCCTGCCTATTCACGTGATCGACAACCGTTTTGGTTTCGAGTTCGCGCTTTGCGATCCGGAACCGGCGGCGGACTTCTTCGCAGGATTCTCCCCCCGGTGCCGCCTTGCCGAGTTCTTCGTCAGCCAGGGGAAGACTGCCCCGCCCGGTTCGGCGCCGGCTGCGATGGGAGCGTTCCTCGCCGAGCAGGCGCAGAACCCCCAGGCCTTTCTCCCGCGCTCGGGCGGAGACGTCATCCTTGAGTATGACCTGGCCGGAGCCACGCCGGATCCGGATGCGCCGCCCGGAATCTTCCTTGTGCCAGGGACTGCCAGCGAAACAGACGCGCGGGAACTGCTTGGCGACCCGGACTCTGCGGTGACGGCTTTGTGGGCCGTTGCCGGGTGGGGCCCGGACGCAGCGGAACAGCGGCAGGTGCAGCGAATCTACGAGGCGCTGCCGCCGACCGGGTTCATCTCCCAGACCGGGGTCATCCCGGGAAGGGCGCAACGGGCTATCCGTCTCATTGTGCGGATTTACTCTGTGGAAGAAGCCATTGAGATGCTGGAGCGGCTCCAATGGCCCGGTTCGCCCCCTGCTGCTGCGGCGATCCTGGAAGACGTGATGCATCTGACCAGGCCGTACACGGGGCTTAGCATGGACGTGACCGCGCAGGGCATGTCACCCCGCCTGGGCCTGGAGTTCTTTCGTCCGGTGGAATGGCATGAGCTGGACCGCCCAGGGTGGAAGAGCCTGTTCGACCTGCTGGTGGAGAAGGGCTGGTGTCTGCCGGCAAAGGGCCGAGGGATGGCGGCGTGGCCGCACATGGGCCAAGTGTTCGCCGAGGACGGCGTGTACCGGATACGGCAGACCATCAACCACGTCAAGCTGATCATGGACCGCGGCGAGATCACCGCCAAAGCCTACGCCGGCATTGACACGCCACGGGTAGTCCTGTGACCGTGAGTGACGCTGCGAACAGCATCGGCGCGTGTGAAACCGCCCTGCTCTGCCTATTGCCGGTCAAGTCGTGTCAGCGATGGATTCGGCGTCCACGGGCCTCCTCCACTTGCTCTATTAGTTATTCCGGCTTTCGCCGGAATGAGGGGCATATGGCCGTTGTTTGCTTGGCAACTCAATTCGACGAACCTCCCCAGGAAAGGTGACATGGCATCCAGCGATATTTTCAACGATGGATATGCCCCGCAATATGCGTCGCTCTACATCAGTCACCCACACTGGGAGCCGAAGCTGCGGCACAACGCGGCGTTGCTCAGAACGCTGTTGCATCCATTGGGCAATTGGCTGGATACCTGTTGTGGGCAGGGCTGGCACCTTGCGCAGTTTCCGCGCCAGCGGCGTATGGGCATTGACATCAGCGCGGCCCAATTGGAGCGGGCCAGGCAGCAGAATCCCGGCGTCCCCTTCATTCAGGCCGACGTTGTCGATTACGAGTTTCCGGACGGGCAGCGCTTTGACCTGGTGAGCAACTTCTGGAGCTCCTATTCCTACCTGAACGATGAGGACGCTATACGGACGCTGGTGCAGAAGCTGGTGCGGTGGACTGCTCCGCGCGGCGCTCTCTATCTGGAACTGACGGAACCGGACGGGTTGGATGGTTTCAACGACAACGAGTTCTCGGCGGAGACGGGCGCCAAGGTCGCCCTGCGCTCCGCCGACGGGGTGCTCTGGCAATACCAAGACATCGGCGGAGTACACCTGATGATGAGTCCTCGTTTGGAGTTTTTTACCGACATTATCGCGCCACACTTCACCCGAATAAACCACTCGACAGTCGTTCGGTCAGTACGCCAACTCGTTGCCTGGGGCAAGCGCCCCGACTGAATGCCGGTCGCCTCGCCCGGCATTAAAAGCAGACTTCTCAGCGTATCGGCTGAGAAGTCTGCACCCTCACATCCGCCTTGCCCTCACCGTTGAGAGGCTGCGTTTACCACACAATAATCATTCCGCCGGAAGCCTTCGCCAAGTCCTCATCCGTCAGATTCGCGGATGGCGGCAGCACCAGGTGGGTCGTGTTTCCGCTGTCCTCGTGCACCACGATGTTGTACTCGTCGGGGATGTCGACCCCTATTTCAGACGATATGGCAGCGTTGGGGTTCTCCATGACGCGAGAGCGGAACTCGTCGTCTTCCGCAGCCTTGGTGATCACGTGGGCCTTCATTTCATCAACGGTTTGCATCAGGGTTCCTCCTGACAGGCTAATGTAGGACCAAATCATCCGAGGACATGAGTACCTGTCCACACTACCGCGCGGATATGAGTACCCGCCCACACCGTCGCGCGGAAAGGGGTGCTTGTCAAGACATTTGGCGACGGGCCAGGTCGCGGAACATCCCCGCTTCGTCCAGCAACTCGGCGAAGGTTCCCTGCCGGGCTACCCGCCCTTCCCGGATCACGTAGATGCGGTCGGCCCGCCGGATGGCGCCGGGCTGTTGCGCCAGCGCCACAAACTCCGCCCGCTGCTCCGTCATCGATCGATCCTCAAACGGCGCCGGCCCATACCCTCATGGCTCTCCAATGTGTTCACCATGTCTCCGAACGGGTGTTCATGATGTCCCCGGTCTGCACACGAGGGCGAAGGGCGTGTTGCAACGCTCTCTGGATAGGCACTCTGATTGACTGCCGGCGCGGGCGCCGGTTGCCTAGCGGGCGGCGGCCACCGTCCGCAACGCCCAACGCCAGTGGCTGGCAATGGACAGTTCGTTGTGGTGGAACCCCGTGACCAACCCCTCTTCGTCAATGACGTAGGTGACCCGCAAGTTTCCCACCCCGGTATCGGGCCTGACGTCGTAGAGGTCGCCCACACGACTATCAGAATCATGGGCCATGGGCAGGTCAATCCTCAGGAACCTGAAGTACCTGGCCAGGCGCCTTATCTGCCTCTCCTCAGCAGAGCCGATGGCCACCACAACGGCGTTACGGTCCGCCATCCTCTGTTGGGATTTTCCAAATCCCAAGTTCTCGGCCATTCACCCCGGGGTTAGGGCCCCCGGGAAGAAAAAGAGGACAATCCTGGATCCCCGGAGGTCGGAAAGGGTGAACTCTTCGCCGGAGATCAGGGTGATGGTGAAGTCTGGGGCCGCGCTTCCTGTTTCTAACATGAATGCACAACTAAGACGTGCGAGCATTCCGCCCACACAGGATGAGCGGCGGCCGCCCAGTTGACCTTCGGGATTTCGCCGTCAATCAAACGAATCCGGCGCCGCCACCGTGGGTTGGGCCGTCAGTTCCCAGGGCACGGCTGGATTATGGCACGAACGCATTTCAAACTGCTTTCGAGATGCGAAGGAACCTGGAACAGTGTCCTGAGACAGGCTGGCCCGAAATGCGTGGGCGATGACGTACGCCTTCGTCATTGAGCGGGGGCCGAAGGGCTTTTGGGCGCAGGTGCCGGATTTGGCGGGGTGTGTGGCGGTTGGGGAGTCGCGGGCGGAGGTGTGTGGGCTGATTCGGGAAGCTACTGACGTCTACGTTGAAGCTCTTGAGAGACCTTTGCATAACCCGGTGGGGTTGCCCGGAAGACCCACACCCCAACCCACACCCACGGGGAGAGGGAGCAAGAGCAGCCGCGGCTTGGGGGGCGCGGGACGTTTCGCAGAGGTCTCTCTTGAGGGGGCCGGGTAGGCGGGTCCGGCTCCGCAGGCGTACGAGCTGATCGAGGTCCTGGGAGTCTGACGAGCCGAGCTGTGGTGGCCACACGTCTATAGAATCAGCGGCTGCCGGTGGCACGGAACGCAGTCGGCCGGGCAGCGCACTCGCATAGGTGCAGACGGCCTGGCTCTGGCAGTTCGGCAATTCCGAGCCCAGTCTTGACAGCACCGGGGCTGGTTGCGTATATCTTGCGTAGGCGCTCTCGTGGGAGCCCCCGAGTCCGCGACAAGGGTTTAACCCACCCCCGCAACCGCCCGGCTTCTCGGCACCACTCTTTTCGGCCTGATCACGCGGACAGCAGGCCACTTGAAAGGAGTGCGTATGCGTCCCCGCAGTCTTCCTCTGCGTCCGAGCCTGGAACACCTTCAGAAACAGGCCAAGGCTTTACTTAGGGCTGTGAATGCCGGCGATCGAGACGCCGCAGCGCAATTCCGAACATCACGCCCCGCGCTGGCCAAGGCATCCGACGCCGAAATCGCCACGGCCAAGCTATCGCTGCGCGACGCTCAAGCCGCGATCGCTGACGAGTACGGCTTCGAGAAGTGGGCCGATCTCAAGAAGCGCGTTACCGAGCTGTCCCAGAGTGACCTTGTGGAGGTCGAGACAATGGAGAACGCTATTTGCACCTCAGCGAGCTACGCGGATCGAATTCGAAGAGAGCTTGGCAATTGCCTCATTGAGACGACCATTTCTCAGGGTGCGAAGTCCACAGGCAAAGTACGAGATCGATACGATCTTGGGGATCGCCTGGCACTTATCACCACCGACCGACAGAGTGCCTTCGACCGGGTGCTGGCCGCTGTCCCTTTCAAGGGGCAGGCCCTCAACCTGACGAGCGCATGGTGGTTTGAACAGACCCGCCACATTGTTCCGAACCAGGTTCTATCCATCCCCGACCCAAACGTCACCGTTGCTAAAAAATGCACCGTCTTCCCGATTGAGTTCGTGGTGCGTGGATATATCACCGGAACCACGAGCACCGCCCTCTGGACGGTCTACCAGAGTGGTCGGCGTCAATATTGCGGCATCGATTTGCCCGACGGCCTGGTGAAAAACCAGAAGCTCGCGACGAATGTCCTCACTCCGACCACCAAGGGGGATCACGACCGCCCGATCAGCCCTGACGAGATCGTGTCCGAGAACTGGATGACGGCCGATGAATGGGAACAATGCAGCCGCATCGCGCTGGAGCTCTTCGAATTCGGTCAAGCCAAGGCAGCCGAGCATGGCTTGATTCTCGTCGACACCAAATATGAGATGGGCCGTGACAAGAACGGTGAGATCCTCCTGGTCGACGAGATCCACACCCCTGACTCCAGTCGCTACTGGATCGCCGACACGTATCAACAGCGCATGCGGGAGGGTCGGGAACCCGACAACGTCGATAAGGAATTCCTCCGGCTCTGGTTCGTGGAGAACTGCGACCCGTACGAGGATGAGGTCCTGCCAGCAGCGCCGGATGACCTTGTAACCGAGCTCTCACGACGCTACATCTACCTTTACGAGAAGATCACCGGGCGCTCTTTCGAGTTTCCAGGGGCGGATCAACCCATTGAGTCACGCTTGGCAAGCAACCTTCAGGGAATCGCATGACCGTGTACGTAGGGCCATAGGGACCAACGGTGAAGAAGTACATCCTCTTTGACCATGATGGGGTCCTGGTGGATACCGAGTTCTGGTATTACAAGGCCGGAGCGCGCGCCCTGGCTGATATTGGATTTACGCTGGATAGAGACCAATACCTGCGAGACATGACCCACGGATTTGCCACCTGGGCGCAGGCCATAGCGGCAGGTGTTGATGAACAGACCATCAGCAGGCAGCGTGAGGTCCGCAATGCTTACTACCAGGAATATCTTCGAACAGAGGACATCGAGATTGAGGGCGTCTTGCAAACGCTGGCCGAGCTCTCGGATACGTACCGAATGGCTATCGTGACTACATCCAAACGAGCTGACTTCGACCTCATACACGAAGAGCGTTCGATCCTGGACTATATGGAGTTCTATTTGGACAGGGAGGACTACGAGCAAGCTAAACCGCATCCCGAACCCTATCTGACAGGGCTCGAACGCTTTGGCGCTACCGCCGCTGAAACGGTGGTTGTTGAAGATTCGGCGCGAGGGTTGGAGTCGGCGGTAGCGGCGGGGATTGACTGCATCGTGGTTGCCAACGAATTCACGGCATCTCACGACTTGTCCAGAGCCACTGCGAAGGTCGCGACGTTCAGCGAGTTGCCGTCTGCCATACGGGGCTTAGGGAGCTGAGCCAGGCGACGCTGAAAGGCGCGCCTGCCAGAATCGTCAGGTCTTGGAAAACGAGAGTCACCGGGCGGTTGAGCTTCCATCCGTGGCGGATCGGAGGCTCGTGAGGCGCTTTCCGGAGTCGCCTGCCCGCCTCCTCAGACGCGGACCTCGCACCGGAATGTTTGCAGACCCGTACGCCTTAGCCCGCCAAGCGTAGAGTGGCGAGGAAGCCGAGGTTCAAAGACCTACAAGGACGGTGACGACTGTGCCGGAAGACTCCGGGTTCACGATACGGGCGGCTACGGAGGAGGACGTGCCGCGGTTGATGGGGTTGATTTGGGACCTGGCGGTGTACGAGAAGCTGACGCATGAGGTGGTGGCGACGGAGGAGTCGTTGCGGGGGTCGCTGTTCGGGGAATCGCCGGCGGCGGAGGCTTTGCTGGCGTTCGCGGGGGACGAGCCGGCAGGGTTTGCCGTGTACTTCCACACGTATTCAACGTTCCTGGCGCAGAGGGGGATGTACCTGCACGACCTGTACGTGTCGCCGGGGTATCGACGCCGCGGGCTGGGCACACAACTGCTGCGACGGGTGGCGGCGATCGCGGTGGAACGGGGCTGCGGTCGATTTGAGTGGGTGGCGCTGGACTGGAACACGGACGCGCACCGCTTCTACGAGGACCTGGGGGCGGAGATGCTGCCGGAGTGGCGTACGTTCCGGGCGGTTGGGGATTCGCTGCGGCGGCTGGCGGAGGGAGGAAGGGTGGGGAGGGAGTGAGCGGATGAGGTGCGCGAGGTGAGCGACGAGGGAGCGCGGGCGATGCAGGAGGGCCTGGAGACGGCGGCGGCACCGGGCTGAACGCACTGGAGACTTGCCCCCGGGTGATCCGCGGGCGGCGTCGCCCGGCCCGGATACATCACGAATTCCACGAGATAATTCAGAAAGATATACAAGAAAGAGCCTTTGACATACGCGCATGATAGAGGTTGTGGAGTACAAGTTATAAGGGACTGTGCGTCTCCGCTCCGACGAGAGGCGCGGGCCACCACCGAACCCGGCCAGGGGTAAGCAAACGCTCCGCCGCCGGCGTTCGGCGAGTTTGCCCCGACGGATGGAGCGGAACGCTTGCCGACAGGAGGCACGATAGCCATGTTTAACACCGGAAATACCAACCGTAGGGCGCCCCGCCCGCCGCGGGCAGCCATGCCCGGTCTCCCGCCCGCGAATCCAGGGTCCGGTTTCGCCCTGCGCCTCTCGCCGCTCTTTCTGCTGGCCGCCGCGCTCGCAGCGCTGGCGGTCGTCTTCATGTATGACGCCCGCTCCGTCTCCGCGCAGGCCGTTGGCCAGGAGGTGCGGCCAGCGGTGCAGGTTCCCGGCCCCGTGACCGGCCTGACGCTGTCGTCGACGGCGACCAGCGTGACGGTGCGGTGGCAGGCCCCGGCGAGCGGGGACGAGCCAACGCGGTACATCGCGCACCTGCGGCCGGAGGGCGGCGAGGGCGGCAGCGGCCGGACCAAGACGCCGAAGGCGAAGAAGACGTCAGTGACCTTCAACAACCTGGAACCGGGCGCCACCTACAAGGTGTGGGTGCGAGCGAGGAACGCGGGCGGGAAGGGCGAGCGGGTCCACGCCGTCATCACCCTTCCCCAGACCGACGCCCTGCCGAATTCCATTGAGCGGCCGGTTGAGGTGATCCGCTGCGAGCAATTCTTCTCCACCGCCTACTGCGATTCCTTCAAGTAGGCGTTTCAGGGGCATTGGACGGGCATATCCCCGCCGCGCGGCGACGAGAAGCAGATCATCGCCGCGTGGTGAGGGAGGGGCCCTGGTTCGCCGTCATGCGATCTTTGCGTACCCCCGGGTTGGCTGCTCGGATTATGTAAAGAACTCCGGGGGGAGGTCGCGCAGGAAGGGCCGATCACCGAGCGCACGGCCCTTGTGCGCAATGTCGGCATGGTGGTGAGCGACGAGGCCGTGCCGGCGTATACGGCATCCATGCCGGAGGACGGCCCGGCCCGGGTATCGGCCTGGGACCCCGAATGCGTCCCGTCCGGTCCACCAAGCCGGGACTAGGCGAGCGCGTTCAGCTTGCGGATCGTTCCGGGCCTGGTGGGAGGCGGCGCGCGGCCGTGGGTGACGGCAGGCCCGGACGTCAGGGCCGCGTTGTTTTCGACGCCTGCCCCGGCCTAGCCATTCGGTAGCCGACGCGGGGTTCGGTGAAGATGTAGGTGGGATTGTCGGCGGCATCGCCCAGCTTGCGGCGCAGCCGCTTGACCACGTCGCGGAGCAGCCAGGATTCGCCGACCCGTTCCGGACCCCAGACCCGCTGGAGCAGCACGGTGTGGGTCAGCACGCGGGGAGCGTGGACCGCCAGTTCGTAGAGCACCGCGTACTCGGTGGCCGTGAGGTTCACCGGCTCGCCGGCCAGCGTCACCCGGCGCCGGGCGTAGTCGATGCCCAGGCCTCCGGCGCCGTAGGGTTCGGAGGGCTCGTCGTGGAAGGGCTCCAGCCGCTTCCTGAGCGCCGCCCGGAGCCTGGCCGCCAGTTCCGTCGGCGAGAAGGGCTTGACCACGTAGTCAGCCGCTCCCATGTCCAGGGCCCTGGCGACGGTGTCATCGTGGCCATATACGGACAGGAAGATGACCGGCACGTCGGCCTGCTTGCGGATGTCGTTCATCAGTTCGATGCCGTCGGCCCCCGGCAGCACCAGGTCCAGCAGGGCCAGATGGGGCTTCCCTTCTTTCATGAGGCGGGGCACCTCGGCGGGGTCGCCGGTCACGATGGGCGCGTAGCCGGCCCTGGCAAGGGAGTCTCTGACGTATCGAAGCGCCTGCGGGTCGTCGTCCACGGCCAGCACGCGGACCTGGCGGCGGGCGGCCGGCTGCGACGCCGGGTCGGCCGGCGCGGGCGCGGGGGGCGCGGCCTCCAGCGCCGCCGGCAGGGTGAAGGTGACGCGCGCGCCCAGGCCCGGGCCGTCACTCTCGGCCCGGATGCGGCCGCCGTGGGCCTCGACGATGCCTTTGCAGATGGCGAGGCCCAGACCGGATCCGTCGCCTCCGGGCGCCCGCGAGAACTTGCGGAACAGCTGCGGCAGCAGGTCGGCCTGGATGCCGCGGCCCTGGTCGGACACGGCAACCGCGACGTAGACGCCCTCCCGCTCGGCGTTTACCAGGATGGGCGACCCGTCGGGCGAGTATCCGGCGGCGTTGGAGAGCAGGTTGCTGAGGACCTGGACGATGCGCCGCCGGTCGGCCATGACGGGGGGCAGGTCCGCCGCCAGGTCCACGTTCACGACGTGCCCGGCGCCGCCGGTAAGGAATCGGCCGGTGGCTTCATCCACCAGCGTTTGCAGCGCCGAAGGCTCCGGATCCACCGGGAGGGCGCCGGTCTCGATGCGGGCCACGTCCAGCAGGTCGCCGATGAGGTAGCGCATCTGGTCGGACTGGTCGCGGATGATGTGGAAGAACTGGGTCATTTCGGCCGGGTCCAGCTCGTCGGCCGACTCCAGCACGGTGGTGATGGCGCCCTTGACGGCCGCCAGGGGCGTTCGGAGTTCGTGGCTGACCATGGCCAGGCACTCGGCCCGCAGCCGCTCCTGCTATTCCAGCGGCGTGAGGTCCGGGAGGGTGATGACGAAGGAGGCCACCTGCCCGTCCTCGGCGTGGATGGGGGTGGCGTTGAGCAGGGCGCCGACGCTGCGCCCGTCGGGCACGCGCAGGACGATTTCCTCGGCGCGGACCGTCTCCCCCGAGCCGAGCAACTCGGCCAGGGGGAACTCGCGCAGGGAGACTTCCCGGCCGTCGCCGCGCACGCAGGTCACCACGTCCAGGAGATCCTCGACCCGCTGCTCGTCGTCCAGCAGCCCGGCCATGATGCGCCGGGCCTCACGGTTGAAGGACGCCGGCCGTCCCGTCCGGGCATCCAGGACGACGACGCCCACGGGCGAGGTGTCGACCAGCGTTTCCAGGTCGGCCCTGGCCCGCCGCTCCTCCCGGTGGGCGCCGGCGTTGGCGATGACCAGCGCGGCCTGGGCAGCGAACATCACCAGGATCTCTTCGTCAGCCCGGCTGA
Source organism: Chloroflexota bacterium (assembly GCA_022821645.1). GTDB lineage: Bacteria > Chloroflexota > UBA11872 > UBA11872 > UBA11872 > UBA11872. The sequence continues at coordinate 767 of JAJEDE010000005.1, read as the reverse complement.
ACGCCTGCCCGTCTTCCCGGTCGCCCACGAAGACGTGGCCCACGCGGTCCCCCCGGTGGAGCATGGGCGCGGCCATGAAGCGGAAGACCTTCACCGGCAGGGGGATGGTGAAGTCCGTGAAGCCGAGGCCGCGGACATGCGCCGCGAGGTCGGGAATGCGCAGGGGCTGCGAGACATGGGTCAGGGCCTGGAAGAGCCGCCACCGGTCCGGGGTGAGCCACAGTCGCTCGGCCTCCTCCGCGGTCATGCCCGACGCCAGGAAGTTCCGCACCCGGCCGGCGTCGTCCAGCAGGGTCATGACGCCGTAGCGGGCGGCGGTCAGGGAGCGGGCAGAGTCGAGGACGTCCTGGAGCACGGTGTCGAAGTCGAGGCTTTCGTTGATGCGGAGGCTGGCCGCGCTGAGGCGCGACAGGCGTTCGCGCAACGCCGCGAGGTCCCGGTCGCGACGGTCAGCCTGGGTCATGGTTCTCCCCTGGTTCCAGGCAATCACAGGTGGCCGGCCGGCCGGGCCGTCACCCCGTGTGCATGGCTGCTAGTCGGAGATGATATTTATATTCATATAAAAATGGAATCCATTAACACCCTTCTAATAGATGGCGCTGTCTACACTGTCATTGTGGTGGTCAGAGTGAGAGTCGGCGACGGCAGGCCGGATGCCAGCCGCAGCCGCTCGGGGCGGTCTCCCGCCATTGCCGAGGCCAGGGTGGCCCGGCTGCGAGGAGAGCCCCATGTACAAGCGCCATGCGCATACCGTCGTCAACCACCAC
>JAJEDE010000011.1 GCA_022821645.1 Chloroflexota bacterium | reverse complement strand
CCGTGCGCCGTCCGAGCGACGGAATCCCTGGGGAACGCCCAGGGATCCTCCGATCCGCGGCCCCGAGCGCCCCTGCTGCCCGCCATTTGGTGCCCACCGCGCCCTCTAGCCGCTGCATACCACCGTTACGCAAAGGTCTCCTCGAGGGAGAGGGAGAAAGACCGGACTGCGAAACAGGAGGTTAGCGGCGGCGGGCTACGTAGTCGTCGCCTTTTTGGATGGCGGTTAGGTAGGGGGTGCAGCCGGGGCGGTCTTTGAATTCGGCGAATTGGGCGGGAATCTCGCCGCCGGCGTCGGCGATGGCGAGGTTGATGAGGTCCTCGACGACGTCCGGGTGGTCGGCGGCGACGTTGGTGCGGAGCATGTCGTCGTCGGGGAGCTTGTGCAGCAGGGGGGCTTCGCCCCAGATGGTGGCGTTGCACCACCAGTCGTCGGTTATGACGGTCATGAGTGGGCCCCAGCCGATGCTGACGTGGGTGCGGTGGGACGGATAGTTTTCGCGGAGGGCGGGGCCGATGTCCCGGCCTTCGGTGGGGGCCTGGATGCCGGCGGCGGCGAGGACGGTGGCGGCGATGTCGGTGTTGGTGACGAGGCCGTCGTAGGTTTCGCCGGCACGGGCCCGGTCGGGATAGCGCACGAGCAGCACGAGGTCGGCCACGGCGCGGGTGAGGGGGTGGCCCTGTTTGCTGATGAGGTCTTTGTCGTCGGGGTAGCGCAGGTTGTGGCCGTGGTCGGAGGCGACGATGACGATGGTTTCGTCGGCGCGGCCGGAGAGTTCGAGCTGTTCCATGAAGTGGCCGAACCAGCGGTCGCAGAGGGTGACCTCGCCGGAGTAGTTGGCCTGGATGCGTTTGACTTCGCGCTCGTTGAGCACGTTGCCGTTGGGGGCGTAGAGGGACTGGATGATGTCGGTGACGTCGTCGTCGGGGTCGTAGAGGCGGCGGTAGCTGGCGGGCGGTTCCCAGGGTTCGTGGGGATCGAAGGAGTCGACGACGAGGAAGAAGCTGTCGGCGTCGTCGTTGTCGTAGAGCCATCGGGCGGCGTCGTTGAAGAGGCGGGCGGGGTAGAAGTCGGCTTCCTCGCGCCGGAACAGGTTGTTGGTGAGGTACTGGGTGAAGAAGTCGCGGCGCTGGTGGGCCTCGGGCAGGCGTTCGGGGACGTGACGGCGGATGGCGTCGGGCGGGAGCGCGGGGCCTGAGCGGAAACGGTCGGTCTCCTGGCCGCGGATCCACTGCCACTCAGCGAAGCCGCGGTGGAAGTTCTTGCTGGGCTTGAACTGGTGGTAGCAGTCGGTGAAGAGGGCGGTGCGGTAGCCGGCGTCCGTCAGAAGTTCGGAGACGGTGTGCTGTTCCTCGGGGATGGGGCCCCAGCCGGGGGCGCCGGAGAAGTCGCCCTTGTAGTCGCGGTGACCGATGTAGGGGAAGGTGCGCTGGCCGGTGTGGAGGGCGCGGCGGAACGGGAGGGTGGGGAGGGCCTCGGGGAAGGCGCGGGTGCAGCGGATGGCCTGGGCAGCAAAGGCGTCGAAGTGCGGGGTGCGGATCCAGTCGTTGCCGTAGGCGCCGAGGTGGTCTTTGCGGAGGGTGTCGAAGACGACGAGCACGACGTTCATGGAGTTGCTTCCGGTCGGCGGCTGGCGGTCAATGCTGCGGCGGTCGTCTGCGCAGGTCAACCGGCCGGCGCGGTGCGGCGGCGTCGGGCGGGTAGGTGAGGCGTGGGGGATAAAGGGGGAGCTGTCTCTGGCCAGCCCGCCCCCTATGGGGGCGGGCTGGCCAGAGACAGCTTGGGCCGGGTTTTTCGGGCGCGTTGCTCCAGAAGCGCTGGCGGTGGGATGGCAGGAAGCGCCAGGCGGGGAGTGCGAAGGGGAACGCCGGAACGTGCTGCTGCTACCAGGGGCGACCCTTGCGTAACCCGGGCTTAGTTGCTCGGAAGACCCCTCACCCCAACCCTCTCCCCCAGGACAGGAGGCAAGAGCGGATGCGCCTTGGGGGCGAGGGGCGTATTGCAACGGTCTCCGAGGATAGGGAGCAAGAGCGGCAGTGCCTTCGAGAACGCGGGGCGATGTGCACGGGGGTCCAGGGAGGGGGCGGCGAATCCGCGGCGAGCCTGGCAGGAGGGCGAGGAGGGTCGCGAGAAAGTCGAGGACCGGGCGGAACCGGGCGAGGGAAGCGGGCAGAGAAGGACTCCGAGGATGGAACGGGAAATGGCCGATCAAGTGTACACGATATGATTACGAGCGGCAAGTCTGGCCAGAGGGTGGGAGCCAGAACACACACGAGATTCCTCGGCTCCGCTCCGCTGCGCTCGGAAAAACAGGAGGGGCGCCAGGGCTGCGTGGTCGCGCGGTGGTCAGCGAGGGTGCGCGGCAGGATGAGCCGCGGACCGGCGGGTGTTCACCCGGATTCGGGCGATGTGTTCACTTTTTACCCGGATGTGTTCAGTTTTCGCCGGGAAATTGCCGAATGTGTTCAGTTTTTCCGGCGATGTGTTCACTGCCTGGGTTCGCGGAGGGTGGAATCGCAGCGGGGGGCGCGGGAAGCGGGCACCCACGAGAGACCTTTGCGTATCCCAGGGGTGGTTGCGCGGAAGACCCCTCATCCCAACCTTCTCCCCGAGGAGAGGGAGCAAGAGCGGCCACGCCTTTGAGGACGAGAGGGCGCCCCTGCGGGATCGCGGTGGCGGGGGAGAGCCGCAGGCAGGGCAGGTGTCCACCCGGATCGGGGCAATGTGTCCAGTTTCTGGCTGGATGTGTCCAGTTTTCACCCGGAAATTGCTGAATGTGTCCAGTTTTTAGCTGGATGTGTCCAGTTTTCACCCGGAAATTGCCGAATGTGTCCAGTTTTGCCGGCGATGTGTCCACGGCCTTGGATCGCGACCACCGGGGGCGGCGGAAGCGGGTACCCACTTGGAGCCTGTTTCGTAAGTCAATCAAACCTGCGAATTTGTGGTTCGACAGGCCCACCGTGAGCGGTCCTGAACCTGTAACGCTGGTCCTGCGTTTGTCGAAGGACGAGATACGGCGGCTCTTGAAACACCCTCACAAGGGGCACCCCTACCGTGTTTGAGGCACAGCGTTCGGGTACGAGTGAACGTGGATGGGGCTGGCGTGTCTGGTACGGTGCCGAATCAACGGTGATGGGTTCGGCGGGGAGCGGCCATGACTACGTACCGAGTGGGTTTTCTGGGCGTTGGTCCGCGGGGGTTGAGCCAGGCGCGGGCGTACATGTTGCATCCGCGGGTGGAGGTTGCGGCGCTGTGCGACGTGGACCCGGAACGGCTGGGGGCGGCCGCCGCAGAGTTTGGGGTGGAGCGCACGTACGACGACTATCGGGCGATGTTGGACCAGGAGAACCTGGACATCGTCAACATTCCGACGCGGACCGACCTGCACGCGCCGCTGACGATCGGGGTGCTGGAGCAACGGGCGCCGAGGGCGGTGATCGTCGAAAAGCCGATGGCGACCAGCCTGACCGACGCGGACCGGATGCAGGAGTTGGCCGAGGCGAACGGGACGCGGCTGGCGATTCATCACCAGATGCGGACGACGCCGACGTTCAACGTGGCCGACCGACTGATCAACGCCGGCGAGATCGGACCGCTGACGACGATCAAAATCCGGGGCAAGGGCTACTACGGCGGCTACGACATGCTGAATATCGGCACGCACATGCTGAACGACACGCGCCGGTACGCCGGCCATGCGCGCAGCGTGGTGGCCACCTGCGTGACCGGCGGACGCCCAACCACGGCGGCGGACATCGTGGAGGGCTCCTATGGCTTCGGGCTGCTGGCGGGCGAGCACATCTCGGCGATCTACGAGTTCGACGACGGCCTGACGGCCTTTGCGGAAATGCACCGGCGCAGCGAGCCGGGCAACGGCTGGATGCATATCAAGATCTACGGCGAGGACGGTGCGGTGTGCCTGCACAACTCGCGGGAGCTGTTCATCCGGCGCGGACGCGACGAGGTTGTGGACGACACGCCGTGGGAGAAGTACGAGCTGGCCGACGAGGACCGGTACCTGCACGGGCACGACTACTACGACCACCCAACCGGCGACCTGTGGATGGCGGAGGAGACGGTGCGAGTGCTGGACGAGGACCGCGAGCACGAGTGCAGCGGCCTCGAAGGCCGGGCCGTGATGGAGATGATGGACGGGGCGTGGATCTCGCACTTCAGCCGGTCGCGGGTGGACTTTCCGCTGGAGCGGGGCGAGCACCCGCTGCGCAAGGAACTGGCGAAGGCGGGGCTGCCGGAGCCGGACCGGGAGCCGGGGAAGTTGCGCTATGGGGATTGGTTGCCTGGGGAGTTGGCGCGGATCGAGGCGGCGAGGTAACCGAAGTCCAGGCACCTGGTGGTTGCAGCCGCTGAGCCGGACACGTCTCTAGCGATGTCGGGAGGAGCGCGCGCGGGGACTGAGATTGCTCCATCCAGACATGGTTGCTACGGGCGACAGCCACCCTCACCCCAGCCCTCTCCCTCAATGAGACCCTTGCGTGACCCGAGGGAGGGTGCCCTGAAGACCCTCACCCCAACCCTCTCCCAGGGGAGACCTTTGCGTAACCCCCGGGCAGTTGCCCGGAAGACCCCTCACCCTAACCCTCTCCCCCAGGAGAGGGATTAAGAGCGGCCGCAATCACAAGACCAAGGGGGTTGTGCAAAGGTCTCCAGTCAGGGAGTGAAAACCTCCTGCGATTGGCCGGGTTGTAGCGGGCTGCGCGCTTGCGTTGGAGGATTGCCGGTTCCAGGGCCGGCAGGGCAAGCGCGGGGAAGACTTCGATGGCATGACGTCCGCTCGCGGCCGATCGGGACTGTGGTGGGTTCTGTACCGCATCGATCCGTCGGAGGAACCGCCAGATCGGCGCATCCGCACCGAACATCCGGACCTTGCTTTGGATCGTTCGTCCACTCCTGGTCTTGCCCTGATTGGCGGGTTGCACGCCGCCGCGGAGGCGAGATACGAGTGACGCCGCGACTCTATCGACCGGTCGACTGCCTGTCTGATTGGGCACGACGGTGGGCTGGTCTATGGCAACGAGAACGTAGTCGTGGGTGGATGCAAGCGCTTCGACGATCGAGGCGGCGTGGTCGAAGCCGGCAGGTTCCGGCAGGCGGGTCTTAACAAGACGATCTGGCGAGAAGGTGGCCGACGCGATGCCGCCGGGAGCGTTACCCGCCCAGGCGGAATCGAAGCCAACGAAGGCTTCGCGGCCGGTGGTCATGGGGTCACAGTCGGTGTCGCGGAAGTAGGGATTCTGTAGGTCAAGGCCCGCCGGGTTCCTGGAAACACAAGGCGTATGGGTCGCACGTCGCGCAATCTACTCCGTACGCCCAAGCTCTCGAAAGCGGTGACGCCGGCGGAATGGAGTCGGTCTGCTACGGTGCCGGACTAGCGGCAGGTCGTGTTACGGGGTGGGGCGATGACTACGTACCGAGTGGGATTTCTGGGTGTGGGGCCGCGGGGGTTGAGCCAGGCGCGGGCGTATATGTTGCATCCGCGGATTGAGATTGCGGCGCTGTGCGACGTGGATCCGGAACGGCTGGGGGCGGCGGCCGCGGAGTTCGGGGTGGAGCGGACGTATAGCGACTTCCGGGAGATGCTGGACACGGAAAACCTGGACATCGTCAATATTCCGACCCGGACGGATTTGCACGCGCCGCTGACGATCGGGGTGCTGGAGCACCGGGCGCCGAAGGCGGTGATCGTCGAGAAACCCATGGCGACGAGCCTGACCGACGCGGACCGGATGCAGGAGCTGGCGGAGGCGAATGGGACGCGGCTGGCGATTCATCACCAGATGCGGACGACGCCGACGTTCAACGTGGCGGACCGGCTGATCAGCGCGGGCGAGATCGGGCCGCTGACGACGATCAAGATCCGGGGCAAGGGCTACTACGGCGGCTACGACATGCTGAATATCGGCACGCACATGCTGAACGGCACGCGCCGGTACGCGGGCAACGCGCGGAGCGTGCTGGCGACCTGCGTGACGGGCGGGCGTCCGACCACGGCGGCGGACATCGTAGAAGGCTCCTACGGATTCGGACTGCTGGCGGGGGAGCACATTTCAGCGATCTACGAGTTCGACGGCGGCCTGACGGCTTTTGCCGAGATGCACCGGCGCAGCCAGCCGGACAGCGGCTGGGTGCATGTCAAGATCTACGGCGAGGACGGGGCGGTGTGCCTCTACAACTCGCGTGAGCTGTTCATCCGGCGCGGACGCGACGAGGTCGTGGACGACACGCCGTGGGAGAAGTACGAGCTGGCGGACGAGGACCGGTATCTGCACGGGCACGACTATTACGACCACGCAGGCGGCGACCTGTGGATGGCGGAAGAAACGGTGCGGGTGCTGGACGAGGACCGGGAGCATGAGTGCAGCGGCATCGAGGGACGGGCGGTGATGGAGATGATGGACGGGGCGTGGGTGTCGCACTTCAGCCGGTCGCGGGTGGACTTTCCGTTGGAGCGGGGTGAGCACCCGCTACGGAAGGAGCTGGCAAAGGCGGGGCTGCCGGAGCCGGACCCGGAGCGGGGGAAGCTGCGGTATGCGGACTGGTTGCCCGGGGAGTTGGCGCGGATTGAGGCGGCGAGGTAGCCGAAGTCCTGGCACCTAGTAGTTACGGCGGTTGAGTCAACGTGTTTCTAACGATGTTCGGACGAGGGCTTGCGGTGACTGAGATTGTTCCGACCGGCGATGTGTGGTGGGGGTAGCTGCCGCCCTCACCCCATCCCTCTCCTTGGAGAATGTGAAGCACCGCGGCCCCGGATGACGTTGTTCCCTGGAGCGTTCGTTGCGCGGGCGACCCTCGGATACGGTTCGAGTCCGGGGCAACGTCTGCCTGTTCCCGAGCAGGAGGCCGTGGCGACCCGGTGAATGCAGCGGATTCTGTCCGGCCAGGGGTGCGACGCGTGGGCCGTCGGCTATCCAGGCAGATCGACCGGAGCGCTGCGGCGGGAACGCAGGGGGCGCGCGGAAGGAGTTGGAGTCAGAAAGGATGGGTAATCCGTCACTCCCTGATTCGAATCCGTGAGCCTTCCACAATCCACAGCTGACGATTTGGGGATGACCCGACCAACGTTTCGATCAGCATTGCCCCAATCTCCAAGAGATCATCCCGAGATTGACTCGGCAGCCGAAATGCCACGATTCCGGGGTATTCGCTCGGTGGATACAACCTGATGTCGGCGAAGTCCGTGTCCTGGGTTAGCAGCACGCGTTTCTCATGAAGGCAGGCTGAGGCGAGGTCGGAATCCGCTGTGCCGCCCATTCCCTGGTCGAGAACCGTGACCGCGTCGTGGCCGGATTCCGTGAGCAGACGCCTGAGTTGCCGCGGCAGATTCTCGTCCAGCTTGAAGCGCAAAAGGAATCGCTAGGCGCCCAAGGGCGCTACCCGCTCCCTGGCCAGCTCGGCCGCGTACTGCAGGGCGGCCTTCACCGCAGCGGCCGAGACGGAGGGATAGCTCTCGACGATCTCATCTACGGTCAATCCCGCAGCGAGGTTGTCCAGGATGACCGTGACCATCACGCGGGTGCCTGCGATGCAAGCCTGACCATGGCAGATATTTGGATCAACAGATATGTACTTGTGCCAGGTCATGGATCAACCACCCTCTGGTTGACTGTCGCTCAATGTTGGCACTTTGCGGTCCGGCGCGATGTCGGGTCCGTGGGCAGTGTGCCAGTCGGGGTCGGTGCGGAGCGGAGGGCGCCCACGAGGGGCGCCCCTACGGGGTGCGGGATGGGCGGGGGTGGGGGGTGAGGGGGTAGGCTCGCGCAGGAATAACTGGCGGGAGGGGCTTTGTGCGGATTGAGGACCTGGCGGGGACGACGATTGGGGCGGCGGTGTCGGGCGGGCTGGATAGCTGCACGGCCACGCGCTGGCTGGTTGAGGAGGGCGTGGGCGTTGTCGGGCTGACGGCCGACCTGGGGCAGCCGGACGAAGACGACATCAATGACGTGGCCGAGCGCATGCGCGTGGCCGGGGCGCAGGAAGCGTTGATCGTGGACGCGCGGGAGTCGCTGGCACGGGCCGGGCTGGAAGTGATCCAGGCGCAGGCGAAGTACGAGGGCGGTTACTGGAATACCACGGGTATCGCGCGATACGCGACCGTGGCGGCGATCGTGCCGGAACTGACGTCGCGCGGGCTGACGGTGCTGAGCCACGGCGCGACCGGCCGGGGCAACGACCAGGTTCGGTTTCAACTGGCGACGAACATGCTGGCGCCGGGGGTGCACGTGTACGCACCGTGGCGCGACCCAAGTTTCCTGGAGCAGTTTCCGGGGCGGCGGGAAATGATCGCGTATTGCGAGGCCGAGGAGATTCCGATCCGGGCAACGCTGGACAAGCCGTATTCGACGGACGCGAACCTGCTGGGGTTGACGCACGAGGCCGGACTGCTGGAGGAGTTGAGCACGCACGCGCAGTTCGTGGAGCCGGAGATGGGGGTCTATCCCAAGGACGCGCCGGACGAGGAAACGCGTGTGTCGTTTCGTTTCGAGGCGGGTGTGCCGGTGGCGATGGACGGGGATGAGATCCCGCTGCTGGAGGTCTTTGAGCGGGCGAATGCGATTGGCGGCGCGAACGGTGTTGGAATTGGGTTGCATACGGTGGAGAACCGGTTCGTTGGGATCAAGTCGCGCGGGGTGTACGAGGCGCCGGGCATGGAATTGCTCGGGAGCGCGTACGAGTACCTGTTGCAGCTAATCCTGGACCGGCGGGCGCGGCCGGTGTTCGACTCGCTGTCGGCGGCGCTGGGGCGTCAGATTTACGAGGGCTACTGGTACGACCTGGCGAGTACGGCGCTGCGGCGGGCTATCGGCGAGTTCACGCGGCTGGTGACGGGCACGGTGCACGTGGACGTGTACCGGGGCCACGCGCAGTTCGCGGGGGCGGAGGACGCGCCGCATTCGCTCTATAGTGACGCGTCCAGCATGGAAGGCGTCGGAGACTTCGACCATGTGGATTCGGAGGGTTTCCTGGGTGTGCTGGGGGTCAGCGCTCGCGCGGCGAACGCGGGTGGGCAGACGAGCCGGGAGTAATGAGGCGCTTTGAACTGTGATTCGCAACGACTCTCACCTTAATTCTCTTCCCAAGGAGAGGTCTTCGCTTAACCCGGGCTTGGCTGCCCGGAAGACCCCTCACCGGTTTCGACCGAAGACGGCCGAACCTGCCTCTCCCCTTGGAGAGGGTAAAGAGGCGCGTACCTTCAAGGGGATTGACACCGCACACCCGTTCCTCGGGTTATGCAAAGGTCTCCCAGGAGATGGAGCAAGAGCGGGCGCACCTATGAGTACGAGGGGCGAGCGCTAGAGATGTCGATGATGATGGTGCGGCGGCCGGATGTGGGGACGCTGTCGGTTGCGGCCGCGGTGGTCCTGGGCTTGCAGGCGTTCCGGGTGTTTACCAGCCACATGTTCTGGGTGGTGGGCGAGACCTCGGATCGGGTGTTTCTGGCCGCGATCGTGTTTGGCGGAGTGATCCTGTGGGGCCTGGCGGGGCCGCTGGCGCGGTTCCTGGGGATAGGCCATGCGCGGCGCATTTCGATCGTGCTGTTGGCAGGGATGGCCGTGGCGGGCCAGGTTTCGGGGTCGCCGACGGCTGACATGTGGATCGGCGGCGTGGGGACCGTTGTCTTCGGGTGGGTGCTGGCGCTCTGGGTGGCAAGCGTGGGTCGCGCCGCCGGGCAGGGACTGGCCCTGGCGTTCACGGCAGACGTGGCGATCCGGGGCGTGTTCCGTACGGTGGACGCCCCGTTCAGCGACTCGCCGTGGGCGGCGGGGATCGTGGCACTGCTGGCGCTGCTGGCGCTGGGCGGCGGCTGGCGGGCGGCGGGACGGACGGCCGAGTTCGGCGGCCCGCTGCGGAGCATTCCGCTGCTTGGTCTTGGATCTGCCCTGATGGCGTTCATGGCGTTCAGCGGGAACTTTGGCCAGACGGCGGCGCCGAGCGGATTGGACTTGCGGGCGGCGTTGATCTGGGTGGCAGCCGCCGCGACGGCGGGGCTGGCGTGGTCGTCGGCCTCGGCGAAGTCAGGCCGAGGGATGAGTCTCATTCACGTGGTTGCGGCATCGCTGGTGATGGCCGCGGGGGCCTGGCTGGCCGATTCGGCGCCGAGCAGCACGTTCCCCGGGCTTGCGCTGGTGGGTCTGGGACTGCCGGTGGTGGTGACGGCGCTGTTTCCGGAGGACCGGAAGCCAAGAACATCAGCCTGGTCGGTTGTGAACGTGACGGTGGGCGGCGTGCTGCTGGTGGCGATGCTGTTCATTTTCTACTCCTTCTATGCGCCGCCATGGGTGTTGCCCGGGGCGGTTGGGGCGACGGTAGTACTGGCGCTGGGGTCATCGCTGAGCCGCCATCAATTGCAAGGACGGCGGTTGATTCCGTTCTGGGCGCCGCTGCTGTTTCTGCCGCCGTTTGTCGCGGGACTGGTTTCGGGCGCGCCGTCGTCCGATTCGACGCCCATAGCCACGGACGCCTCGTTCTCCGTGATGACGTACAACATCCGGCAGGGGTTTGGGGCGACCGGACAGTTTGACCTGGAGGCGGTGGCGCAGGAGATCGAGAAGCGGCCGACGGACATCGTGGGCTTGCAGGAGGTTGGGCGCGGCTGGGTGATTTCAGGCGCCGTCGATTCGCTGGCGTGGTTGTCGCTGCGGCTAAATATGCCGGCCTATTACGGCTCCAACCTGGGCGACCTTTGGGGGAACGCGGTGCTGACGCGGCTGCCGGTGTTTGGGGTGGCCAATACGCATTTCAATAGCGAGGGGCGGGTTCCGCGCGGTTTTCAGCGCATTGGCATCCAGACGTCCGGGGCTCCCATGACGATCATGCACACGCACCTGGACCACGAGGATGACGGGGATACGGTGCGGGCTTCGCAGGTGGTGCGGATGCTGGAGGACTGGGGGAAGGCGCCGCGGACGATCCTGCTGGGCGACTTGAACGCGGAGCCGGACTCGGTGGCGATTCGCACGCTGGCGAATGCTGGTTTTGTGGACGCGAGTCCCGACGGTCCGTTGACGTATCCGGCGGATGAGCCGGAGGATCGGATCGACTATATCTTCGTGACGCCGGACCTGAGCGTGAAGGAAGCCGAGACGCGGGAGTCGCTGGCTTCGGACCATTTGCCGGTGTGGGCATCGCTGGCGGGGACGTAGGCAAAGCTCCCGGCATCTCGATTCGGCCGGCCACGGCCAGTGATGCGGACGTGGTGGGTTATCTGCTGGCGGATGCGGCGGGTCCCCTGGCGGCTCCGATCTGGGGCGGCGGGAGCATTGAACGCACGCGGGAGCGCTTTGCGGGACTGTTTGCGTGCTGGGGCGGTTCCGACGATCACTTTGTGGCCTGCGAGGACCAGAGGGTCGTTGGGGTGATTGCGCACACGGCGGATCGAACGGATCCCTGGCAGTCGCTGCGAGCGTCGCTGGCAACCATGCGGGTCTACGGGGTGCTGGGCTCGATGGCGCTTTCGTGGCGGATGCGGCACATGGTGTCGGCGGAGCCGCCGTTCGTGCGGAACAGCTATAGCGTGTGGAACCTGGCGGTGGCGGAGGAGCAGCGGCGACGGGGGATTGGAACCAAGCTGCTCAGGCACGCGCATACGGGGGCGCGGGAGGCGGGGGCGCTGACCGTTGGGCTTGAGGTGCTGATTGGCAATACGGCGGCGATTCGGTTTTATGAGAACGCGGGCTACAAGGAGCGAAGGCGGCGGGAATCAGCCGGGTTGCGGAAGATGACGGGGGCGCCGGGGCTGATTTACATGGTGCGGGCGGTGAAGGACGACGATCAAGCGGCGGCGAGGACGCCTTCGAGGTAGGCGCGGGACCTGGGGAGGACGACGGCGGGGTCGTCGGTGAAGCCGAAGGCTTCGATGGAGAGCAGACCTTCGTAGCCGACGGATTTCAGCTTGCCGATGATGGGGCGGAAGTCGGTGTCGCCTTCGCCGGGGGCGTGCATGTTGGCGTCGTTGACGTGGACGTGGGCGAGCCAGGGGAGGGCGAGGTCGACGGCGGCGTTAAAGGATTGGGTTTCCTGGCTGATCTGCTTGACGTCGAGGACGAGCCTGACGGCGGGGTGATTCATGGCGCGGGCGACGGCGATGCCTTCGCGGGTGTCATTCATGAAGTTGGTGAGGGAGGCGACCAGGGGTTCGAGGCAAAGGGTGATGCCGAGGCGGGCGGCCTCGTCGGCGGCTGGTCGGAGTTCGTCGATGAAGAGGTCGGCGGCTTCGTTGAAGGTGGCGTCCCCAGGTGCGTGGCGCTGGCGGGGTGAGCCGACGACGATTACCGAGGCGCCGAAGTGGGCGGCCATTTGGACGATGGCGACCAGTTCGGCGGCCGATGCGCGCCGGAGGTCGGGGTCGCGGGTGACCAGGTTCAGATGGGGCGCGTGCTGGAGGAGCGAGTTGAAGGCGACGACCTGGAGGCCGTGGGCGCGGGCGACCTGGCGGACCTGGACGCGCATGGCGGGATCGGGGTCGGAGACCGGGGTTCCGAGAGAGCCGGGGATGAGTTCGACGGCGTCGAAGCCCGTTTCGGAAGCCAACTGGAAGAAGGCCTCGATGGGGCGGTCGTCGAGGGTCTTGTTGCAGAGAGCCAGTCGCACGCTCAGCGGTTGCGGATTTCGGCGAAGGCGGGGAAGTCGTGGGCCTCGCGGTGGTATTCGTGGTCGAAGTAGGTGGTGGTCTTGTAGTACTCGTGGCGGCCGTCGGTGGCTTCGCGGTGGATGCGCGAAAGAAGTTCCGCCTGTTCGCTGTCCGACATGGGCGTGAAGGTGCGGGCGATTTCGAGGTCTTGCGCGAGGTCGCGCTCGTCGACCATGCCGCAGATGAGCACAGCGATGGATTGGGAGAGGGCGTAGCGGCGGCAGTCCTGGGCCGTGAGGCCGTTGACGCCGACGAACTGGCCGTTGCCGCCGAGCGATTTCATGCCTAGACAGGCGATGCCGCGCTGGTTGAGCAGGGGCAGGATCTCCGACTTGAAGCTGCGGAAAGCGCCGTCGAAGGGGCTGATGGGCATCTGGCAGGCGTCCCACTCGAAGTCGAACTCGAGCATGGCGCGGAGGATGTGGGGGCTCTTGTGGCCGGTGAAGCCGATGTAGCGGACGAGGCCGCGTTCGCGAGCTTCCAGGGCAGCCTCGACGGCGCCGCCGGGTTCGAAGATCCACTCGGGGTCGTTGTCGTAGTTGACTTCGTGGAACTGCCAGAGGTCGAGATGGTCCACCTGGAGCCGGCGCAGGCTGTCATCCAGTTGCTCGCGCGCGGTTTTGGCGTCGCGGGCGCATACCTTGGTCATGAGGAAGACGTCGTCGCGGCGGCCCTGGATGGCACGGCCGTAGCGTTCCTCGCTGACGCCGTAGCCGTAGTCCCAGGCGGTGTCGAGGAAGGTGATGCCGGCGTCGATGGCGGCTGGGATGATGCGGGCGGCTTCGGCGTCGGTGACGGAGGAGCGGGAGAGGTGGCCTCCGCCAAGGCCGATGATCGAGAACTCGTCGGGATGGCGGCCGAGACGGCGGGTGGGGAGCGGGGTTTCGTGCGGGGGCATCAGGTCATGCCCGGCACTTCGAAGTCCCAGAGCGAGTAGACGCCGCCCTTGGGCAGGACCTCGTCGGCGTATTCCTCGGCGTTGTCGACCGGGCGGTAGCCGAGTTCGCTGACGGCGTTGGTGATGTCCCAGTAGGCGCGGGCGTTGGCGGAGATGCCGTAGTAGATGCCGTACTTGATGCCGGGAGCGACGATGGACCGCTCGACCAGGTTGAGCAGGTCGCGGTCGCTGAGCCAGGTTGAGAGGATGCGGGGGCCCATGCTGAATTCGGGCGGCTTCTGGCGGTATTCGTAGCTGCCGATCCGAAGAACGATGACTTCCATGCCGTGGCGGTCGGAGAAGTAGCGGCCAAGGGCTTCGCCCCAGACCTTGGCGGCGCCGTAGACGCCATCGGGTCTGGGGAGGGACTCGGCGTCGCAGCGCTCGCCGACGATTTCGTACCAGCCGGTGGCGTGGTTGGAGCTGGCGTAGATGAAGCGGCGGACGCCGGCAAGGCGGGCGGCTTCGTAGGCGTTCCAGAGGCCGACGATGTTGGGTTGGAGGTAGGGCTCGAACTCGTCGGTGTTGTGGTTGGACTTGGCGTGCATGTGGACGACGACGTCCTGGCCGGCGAAGGCCTGGACGATGGTGTCCACGTCGTCGAAGTCGAGTTGAATGAAGCGAGGGTCGTCGTTGGGGCTGCGCGAGGTCCCGGTGACTTCGAAGTCGTCGGGGAGGTCCTCCATGAGGGTCTGCCCGATTTTGCCGGTCGCGCCGGTCACCATCACCTTGAGCCGATCAGCCATGAGCGCGCTCCCCGCTGAGTTTGCGGGCACCGGCCGGCGCCCGCTGGCGAAGGATACCGAGCCGAGGCCTGTGGGCAGGCGGGCACGTGCTCTGAATGCGGCTCGCCAGGGCGTTGCGGTCGCGGTTCGGCCGGTTAGTTGCTTGGTTGGCCGGCGGCGCCGGGTATTCCTTCGACTGAGTCGGCGAACGCGCGGATGTGGTCGGCGGGGGTGTCCGGGGAGAGACCGCCGGCGGTGCAGAGCAGCATGCCGCCGGAAGGCGCGCCCACAGCCAGACGATCCAGGCAGTCGCTGGTGATCTCGGCGGGCTCAAGCTGCTGGACGACGTGGATGGGGGGAACGTTGCCCATGAGGCAGACGCGGCCGCCAAGGTGCTCGGCGGCGATGTCCATCTCGATGCCGAACATGAAGACCGTGCAGTTCATGTCGGCGATCGCGGCGACGGCGGCGTCGGGGACCAGGTTTTCGTTGTGATAAAGGCGGAAGGCGGCCGAGGAGAAGGCGTCGAAGATGTCCTTGAGGTAGGGGTAGATGAACTCTTCGCAGTGGGCCTGGCCGACCTGACCGGGCAGGTGGTCGGTGACGACGAGGCGGTCGATGGTTCCGGTGATGCTTTCCTGGGCGCGCAGGTAGGCAATGTTGGCCTCGACGACGCGCTTGTTCCAGTCGTGAATGAGCTTTGGGTGTTCATAGAGCTCAATGAGATAGCGCTCGTAGCCGAGGACCAGGGCGCCCGACTCGACGCCCATGCAGCGGCCGTAGCCCTCGAAGTGGCCCCAAGTGTTGGCGATCACGGGGTCCATGTGGTCGGCGTACCAGGCGTAGTCGTTGAGGGCGATGGCCATGTGGCCGGACTTCCACGGATCGGGCATTTCGAGCGCCGGAAGGTCGTGGATGTCGTTGACGGCGGCGAAGGGCACCAGGGGGCCGTCTTCTTCCTGCTTGATCGGCGAGCCCCAGGCGGAGGTTTCGGGCGCGTAGCCGTAGTCGGGGGCAACGCCGGGGAGGTGCAGGATGTCGGGGAAATCAAGCTGGAATTTGGCCTGGGCGTAGTACTTGGCCTCGACGGTTTCGTAGTACTCCTGGCGGCCGACGCCGGCGTAGCCGGAGAGGAACGGTTCGGAGGCCCAGACGACGGGCGGGACCTCGTCGACAGCCTCCTGCCGGTTGGCGGCCATGACGCGCGCGTAGACGTCTTTCGAGCGGCTGGCGGCTTCCGAGCTGTCAGGCAAGGCGGGTCGGGACATGGGCTACCTAGGTCGTGGCATCAGGGCGGTCAGTGTCGCCTGAGGCGGGGGGATCAAGCAACGGCCAGTCGGTTGGGCGGAGATCGTCCGGAGGCGGTTCGGGCAGCCAGCCGGTCAGCCTGCCCAGCGGACTGCGAAACCATGCAACGAGGTCGTAGGTTCGGTCAATCAGAAGCCCGACAAGCGGCCAGTAGCCGACGGACCGCCACGAGGCCTCCGGCTGTACCTGGCAGAGCACGGCACGCAGAGCGACGCCGGCATGAAGCACACGCCCGTCAGGTCGAATCACGTGCAGGCTCTGTTGCCGTCGGGAGGGCGAGATGGTCGACATCATGGGCTCTGCAACGGGCGAGGTCATGTCGACCCGCGCCACTCGACGCTCGCTGTCGAGTCGAGTCAGCAGCGCCACACAGCGGCGGCAGAAGCCACAGGATCCGTCGTATAGAAGGATCGGGCGGCGGGCCGCGGCGGACTCGTCTGTATGGCTCATTACCGGAAAGTGTAAGCGGAAATCCTGCGGACCCCGCTTGACCGGGCCACCTGCGCATTCCAAGCCAGAGCCTATGGGGGCAAATCGTTAGGAGTTTGACATTTCAAAGATCGCTGTGCTTACCTGCAAAGCGTATATCTGTTAAGCCGTCGCCCCCACGCAGGCGGTCGGCGGGGAGGACTCCGGATGAAGACGCATGTAACACGTCGTGCATTGATTCGATCACTGGGAGTCGGCGCCGTGAGCGCTTCGGCGGCCGCCGTTCTCGCCGCCTGCGGCGAGGCCCAGGTGGTCACGGTCGAGAAGATCGTCGAGCGGGAAGTGCCGGTCGAGAAGGTTGTTGAGAAGGAAGTTCCGGTTCAGCAGATCGTTACCAAGGAAGTCGTGAAGGAAGTCCCGGTTGAGAAGCAAGTCCCTGTTGAGGTTGAGAAGGTCGTGGAGCGAGTTGTGACGCAGGTTGTTGAGGTTGCGCCTCAACGGGGGCCGGCGCCACCCATTCAATTCATGAACTACTGGTCTCGGGGCAACCGTTGGGAAACGATGAAAGTCGGGCTGGAGATCTTCGACAAGAAGCATCCGGAGATTCAGTACGACCTGATTCCGCTGCCTCCACGCTTCTACCAGGAGAAGAGCGCCATCATGTTCGCCGCCGGCACGGTGGGCGACCTGCTGGTGATGAACGGCGGGCAGATGTTCCAGTTCGAGGGAAACCTGCTGCCGTTGAACGACATCGCCCCCAAACTGGGCGTGGACTTTGACGACTACGTGCTGCTGGAGCGGCTCCATCCGGACCGTCCGAGCGTCTGGACTGTCGGCATCGACGGCCAGTTCTACGCCTTCCCGTTCATGATCGGGAGCGTGGGCGGCTGGTATTACAACGTGGACATCCTGGAAGGCGCGGGACTCCAGCATCCAGACGAGACCTGGACCTGGGAAGTCCAAGACGAGGCGCTGAAGCAGATGACCGACGCGGAGAAGCCGCAGTACGGCACGTGGAACCGCAACAACACCGAGGTTCAGCTGTTCGAGCGAATCGCGGAGGCCGGCGGCAAGCACTTCAGGGAAGTCGACCGTCCGTACCTGACGGCCGGATTCGACAGCCCGGAAAGCGTTGCGTCGTTCGAGCGCTGGATGAACTACATCCACGTTGACGGCGTCGCTCCGCCTCCGGCCGAGATTGCGTCGCTTGGCATCGAGGGTGTCAGCAACCCATTCCTGGCCGGACGGATCGGCATGCTGCACGGCGGCATTCACACGCCGGGCAACTACGACGCGATCATCAAGGGGCGCTTCCAGTTGGAGATCATGCCGACCCCGAAGCCGCCGAGCGGCGAGAACTGGTACATCAACAACCAGCTGGGCCACTTCATCACGCGGTACTCGCAGCACCGCGGTTCGGAGGAGAACACCATCACGCTGGCGGCGTTCCTCTCGGGCGACGAATTTCAGGCCCTGGTTGCGGAGTGGCGCGGCGCGGTTCCGACCACCAAGGAGATCATCAACAGCGGCGCGTGGCTGGATCCGATCCCTGGTCGGGACATGCCGCAGAACATGCAGATCATCAACAACAACCTGTTCCACTCGAACGTGTACGGGAACCACTGCTTCGACGGTTGGTCGGAGTGGTTCTGGAACATCATTTCGGCGGAGACCGAGACCGCCTGGATCGGCGAGAAGCCGCCGGCCGACGCGATTCTCGACCTGGCCGAAAACACGAACGAGTACATGGCCAGCCTGGCCGAGGCATAGTGAGCAGGGCGAGCCGTCTGACACGAAACGTGTCTGCGTAGACGCGAACGGGGCCGCGTGCCGAGTCCGGCACGCGGCCCCGTCAAAGCACTGGACAGCTAGATGCGACGGACGTTTTGGCAGCAGTGGAGCGGCATTCTCTTTGCCGTGCCATGGTTACTGCAGTTCATACTCTTTATCTTGATTCCATTCGCGGCGTCGTTTTGGCTAAGCCTTACGGATTACCGATTCAGAGACTTTCCGAAGATGATCTGGTTGGAAAACTACGCTGATCTGGCATCCGACGACGTCTTTCTCAAGAGTGTTTTCAACACGCTGTACTACACGGTGTTCCATGTTCCAGGCGTGATGATCATCGCGTTTTTCATAGCCATTCTGCTCAATCAGAAGGTCAAAGGAATGCCGCTGTTTCGCACGCTCTTCTATCTGCCGTCGGTTACCGCAGGTGTCGCAACGATCATGTTGTGGCTCGTGATTCTGCAGCCCAACGGAATCCTGAACCAGGCCCTGGGACTGTTCGGCCTTCCCGGACCACGCTGGTTGACGTCAACCCAGTGGGCGATGCCGAGCCTGATCCTGATGAGCTTCTGGACGGTCGGCACGACCATGATTCTCTACCTGGCGGGCTTGCAGGGGATTCCGCAACATCTGTATGAGGCGGCGTCGATCGACGGCGCGGGTCACCTGCGGAAGCTGTGGCACGTGACGGTTCCGATGATGACGCCAACGATTTTTCTCACGCTCGTGCTCGGGATCATCGGTTCGTGGCAGGTTTTCACGCAGGCGTTGATTCTGACCGGGGGAGGCCCGGCGAACGCGACGCTCTTTGTCCTGCTTTACCTCTACCGCAAGGCGTTTCTGATATTCCAGATGGGGTATGCCTCGGCAATTGCGTGGGTGCTGTTTGTGATCATCCTGATCTTTACGCTCATACAGTTCGTCATAGCTCGACGATGGGTCTATTACGAATACGATGAGTCAGGTTAACCGCTGATGACACTCCTCTCCGGGCAAGCGCCCTCGAGTTCGAACGTGGGCCAGCCTATGCAGTCGTCGGTGACCATTCGCGGCTGGCGCGCACGTGTCCTGCGTCCGGCATGGCGCGTGCTGGTTTACGCGATGTTGGTCGGCGGCAGCGCGATCTACGGGTTTCCATTCGCCTGGATGGTGCGCTCGTCGTTCATGACGATCGACCAGTTCTATGAGGATCCGCCGCCGTTCTTCCCGTTGCCGCCGAATTGGTCAAGCTACACCGAGGTGTGGGAAACCGGCCCGATAGTGTGGTGGATCGCCAATTCGACAATCGTGACGGTCCTTGGCGTGGTCTTGATGACTTTCGTGAGCGCAGTTGTGGCCTTCGGATTCGCTCGCACCGAGTACCCGATTCGTGACGCGCTGTTCCTGCTGGTCATCTCGACGATGATGCTTCCAGAGCACGTAACGATCATTCCAAAGGTCATTATTTTCCGAGACCTGGGCTGGCTGGACACGCTGCTGCCGCTGACCGTTCCGATGATTGGCGGCTCGGCATTCTTTATCTTCATTCTTCGCCAGTTCTTCCGCACGATCCCGCGCGAACTCGACGACGCAGCCGCGATTGACGGCGCCTCGCCGCTGCGCACCATGTTCACGATCGTCTTCCCGCTATCGAAGCCGGCCATTGCCACGGTGGCGGTGTTCTCGTTCATCGGCAAGTGGAATGAGTTCTTCGAGCCGTTCATCTATTTGAATACTCCCGAGCGCATGACGTTCGCGGTCGGCCTGCGGTTCTTCCAGGCTGGGATGTGGGAACAGCCGCAACTGCATCTGCAAATGGCCGTTGCGTTAATCGCCGTCGCCCCGATCGTCGTTATCTTCTTCTTCGCGCAGCAGCATTTCGTCCGCGGGATTACGCTGACCGGAATCAAGGGATAGCCAAGAGCGAAAGGTCTCGCTCCGACCGGAGCGCCTCGAACGTAGCCGGAATTACTCGCGTGGCTTGAAGCGGGCGAGTTGGTCGTCGACCCAGGCGTGGTTGGCGTCGCGGGTGCGGCCGGCGTTGTGGGGAGTGTGGACCACGTTGTGGCGGCCGAGGAGCGGTGAGTCCAGGGGGACGGGTTCTTCGGCGAAGACGTCGGCAGCCAGTGCGAGCTCATCGTTGAGGACGCGGCGATAGAGGGCGTCGGTGTCGCAGACGGCGGCTCGGGTGACCTGCACGACCAGCGAGCCGTGGGGTAGGGAATCGATCAATACGGCCGTTATGAGGCCACGCGTGTTGTCGGTGAGCGGGAGCATCGGCACGAAGATTTCCGAGTCCCTGACGAGTTCGGGCAGGTGGAAGCAGCGCCGGACGCGAGCCGCGGCGAAGGTGGCGTCGGGCGCGTAGGGGTCCCAGATTGCCACGTCGGCGCCGACGGCCGCGCAGAAGGAGGCGAAGCGAGCGCCGATGTTGCCGGCGCCGACCACGCGCACACGCTTGCCGGCCAGGGTGCCGCTGGTGAAGCGAGGGTCGTCGCCGTACTGCTCGCCGCGCTGGCCCGGGCGGCCGACCTCCGGGCGGTACTTCCAGGTTTCGTGCCCGCGCTGCATGTCGGTGTAGGTCTGCGGGGTGCGGCGGAGCGCGGCCAGGGTGAGTCCCAACCCGTATTCGGCTACGGACTGTCCCCAGTAGACGTCGAGCCGGTGGGGGATGAAGCTGACGCCGCGGGCGATGGCCGCTTCGATGCCATCGGTCGTTGAGTCACCCCACCAGTTGGTGAGCAAGTAGCGTGGGTGGAAGCACTCTTCGAGTGCGCTGAACGGCTCGAGGTCCTGGGCGGCGGCGGGCAATCCCAGGAGCGCCAGGCGCTGGACGGAAGCCGGATCCGGGACGAGTTGTGGGGCGCGGGCTTCAGGATCCCCGGTGCGATAGAACTCGCATACGCCCTGGCGCCGCCAGCGCTCGTGCCAGTAGTCGGCCGCGAAGGGCCACGCGGCGTCGAAACGTTCGTTGACACAGATGACTGATCGCATAGCCCGCAGCCTCCAGATTCCCGATGGCTGGCCAATGATGCCTGCGCTGTACTATCGCAGACTGTCGGTGTGTGGCCGTGTTCCGCGGAGCTAACTATGAAGCGATTCCTGATTCAGTCGGAAACTGAACGCGATCAACTGGACTGGGGATCGCTGGGCTGGCTCAGCAATCCGCCGGTGACCGGGAGCAAGTACCTGACGGTTATCGACGTGGAACTGCTGCCGGGCAACGGGCACGACTTTCACAAGCATCCGGACCAGGAAGAGTCGATCGTGTGCGTAAAGGGCACAGTGGAGCAGTGGGTGGACCAGGAGCGGCGAATGCTGAATCCGGGCGACGCCGTGTATATCCCTGCCGACTGCGTGCATGCCACGTTCAACGAGGGCGACGAACCGGCCAAGGTGCTTGCGATCCTGGGTCCGTGCGTCGGTGAAATCGGTTACGAAGTGGAAGAGGTGGCCGACCAGGCGCCCTGGAGCACCCTTCGCGGGTAGCCGTCCGCGCTGGCCCCTTGCCAGTGCCTCGTTGCAGCGCCGAACGTGTCTCGAGGGCTTCGGCTGGTCTCCGGGCGGTTGGATGCTCCAAACTGCGGCCAGATTCCCCCTGCCGCGTTAAGTGAAGGCTGAGCATGGCGCACCACGAGTTTTCGCCCACGACGTACTACAACACGATGGGGACGCATCCGCCGGCTTTGCATGTCGAGGCGGGTGATTCGATATCGACGACGACGGTCGACGCCCGCGGATTCGATCATGAGCGAGTGGAGCGAGCGGGACGGCCGAATCCA
The DNA here is from genome assembly GCA_022821645.1 of Chloroflexota bacterium. Classification (GTDB taxonomy): domain Bacteria; phylum Chloroflexota; class UBA11872; order UBA11872; family UBA11872; genus UBA11872. The sequence continues at coordinate 245,673 of JAJEDE010000011.1, read as the reverse complement.
CAGACGGGTCCGTTCCATGTAAACGGCGCGGAAGCGGGCGACACGCTGGTGCTGCAGGTGCACGAGGTGACGCCGAACCGGCGGATGGGCTGGACGACGGCGCGGCTGGCGCCGAACGTGCTGGACTTCGGGTACGAGGCAGATCTGGACGGCGACGTCGAGTTGGCCTGGTGGGACGTGGACGTGGAGGCGGGCACGGTCACGCTGGTCGAGCCCGAGAACCGCTTGACCGGGCAGCCGCTGCCGCTGCGGCCGATGCTTGGGACGGTGGGCGTGGCGCCCGACATCGGGGAGGCGATCAGCACGATGACCTCGGCAGCGCACGGCGGCAACATGGACTACAACGGGATCAAGCCCGGCGTGACGGTGTACCTGCCGGTGTTCACCGACGGGGCGCTGTTTTTCCTGGGCGACGGGCATGCGCTGCAAGGCGACGGCGAGATGGATGGCACGGGCGTGGAGATTTCCCTGGACGTGCGGTTCAGCCTGGACCTGATCAAGGGCAAGACGATCGGCTGGCCGCGGGCGGAGGACGATACCTACCTGATGGCGTGCGGCAACGTGCGGCCGCTGGACCAGGCCGTACAGCACGCGACGACGGAGATGGTTTCGTGGCTGGAGACGGACTACGGGCTTACGACTCGCGAGGCGCACATGCTGCTGGGACGGTTCGTGGAGTACGACGTGGGGAACATGTTCGACCCGGCGTACACGATGGTGTGCAAGGTGCGGAAGGCTGTGCTGGCCGAACTGGGACTTACGCGCACGGACAGCTGAGCGACGGTCCCGAGGATGGGCGGGCTAGGTGACTTCCGCTAGCGCAACGGGCCGGTTCTCGCGGCTGGAGATGTCGCAGGCGATGGCGGCGCGGAGGGCTTCGACGGCGTCGTCGGCGGTACTGCGGACGGGCTGGCGGCCGCGGGCGACGTCCAGGAAGGCGTCGACTTCGGCGGCGTAGGCGTGGGCGAAGCGGTCGTGGAAGTCCGGATAGGGTTTCGCTCCAAGCGGCGGGCCGGTGGGCTCCAGCGACCGGAGCGGCAAACGGGGATCCCAGCCGACTACGACGCTGTCGCGGGAGCCGAAGAGTTCCATGCGGATGTCGTAGCCGAGCGGGTTGTGGCGGGTGTAGCTGAGCAGGCCCAGCGCACCGCCGGATAGGGTGCAGGTAGCAATGGCGGTGTCGCAGTCGTCGAAGCGGCCATAAACGTCCCACTTGCGGACGGTGGTCTGGGCGAAGACCTGGACGACCTCTTCGCCGGTGACGAAGCGGATGGCGTCGAAGTCGTGGACGCTGAAGTCGCGGAACATGCCGCCGGAGCCGGCGATGTAGGCCTCGGTGGCAGGTTCGGGATCGTGGCCGACGGTGCGAAGGGTGTAGAGCGTTCCCAGCCCTCCGGCGGCGACGAGGTCGGCGGCGGCCTGGAAGCCGGGATCGAAGCGGCGCTGGAAGCCCATCTGGACGGGCACGTTGCGCTGGTGGATGAGGGCGACGACGTCGCGCGAGCGCTGGAGGTCGTGGGAGATGGGCTTTTCGCAGAGGGTGGGGACACCGGCTTCGACGGCGGCTTGCAGGAGTTCGGCGTGGGCGGTGGTGGTGGCGGCGATCAGGACGGCGTCGACGGAGGCGAGCAGTTCGTCGTAGCCGGCTACGGAGCGAAGGCCCAAGTCGCTGGCGACGGATGTCGCAAGCTCCGTGCTGGCGTCCTGCAGCAGCACCTCCGAGACGTCGGGATGCGCCACGAGCCGTTCGGCGTGCGGACGTCCGATGCGGCCGACTCCGGCCACGCCTACGCGCATATCAGTACCTTCCGTCTGTTTACCGCCCGCCGTGCGGCCGGTGGGGTGTTTATTCGCTGGCAGTCACCGCGCAATCTGGACCGGTGGGGCCCGCGCGTCAAGGGCGGGGCGCGAGAAACGGATGGCGGGCAGCGTAGGCTTAGGCCACGTTCTCCGGTTGGAGCAGGATTGACGTGCACGCTCTAAACCAGGCCGCTTGCGGTCGGCGGGTCGCCAATGAGTGAAGGCCGGCTGGCGGGCAAGGTTGCCGTGGTCACGGGCGGCGGGAGCCAGCCCGGGGAGATCGGGACCGGACGGGCATCGTGCGTGTGCATGGCGCGGGAGGGCGCGCGCGTGCTGGTGGCGGATATCGCCGCGGACAACGCGCAGCGGACGGTAGACGCGATCGTGGAGGCAGGCGGCGAGGCGTCGGTCTTCACTGGGGACGCGACGTCAGGCGATGACTGCCGGGCGATGGTGTCGACGGCGGTCGAACGCTATGGCGGGCTGCACGTGCTGATGAACAACCTGGGGTTCCGCTGGGGCGGGCATGACCTGCGCAAGGGCGTGGCCGAAATTGACGAGGACGTTCTGATGCGGGCGTTCGATCTGAACCTGAAGAGCGCGGTGCTGGCGAGCAAGCACGCGATTCCGGCGATGGTTGCCTCGGGCGGCGGTTCGATCATCAACGTGTCGTCGATCGACGGAATCGCGGGAGCACGGCACCGGGGGGTGGCGTATTCGATCACAAAGGGTGCGCTGCCGATCCTGACGCGCAATACGGCGGCATTCCATGGTCGTGAGGGGATTCGGGCCAATTGCATCGTGCCGGGGCACTTGCAGTCGGCGTATCAGTCGAGGATCAAACCGGTAGACCGTGAACTGCGACGGCGGGTGAGTCCGCTGGGAACGGAGGGGACGCCGTGGGACATTGCGTGGGCGGCTGTGTACCTGGCGAGCGACGAGTCTCGCTGGGTGACGGGCGTGACGCTGCCGGTGGACGGGGGCCTCTTTGCCGCGCAGCCGCTGCTGGCTCATGATTTGTTGCAGGAGCCGGACCTGGGGCCACTCTCCGAGGATGACTGAATGCCGTACGACCTGAAGCCGAAGACGATGTACCTGATGCCGACGCACTTCGGGCCGATGAGCGGCCCGCGGCAGGGGCCGGGCGGCGAGATGGGGGCGTTCGACGTCGATGAACGGAAGTCGCGGCGGTATTCGGTCAGCTTTCTGACGGAGCGGGCGCAGCTGGAGGCGCTGCTGCCGCCGGGGTTCGAGCAGGTCGGGGAGCCGGTGGTAACGGTTTCGGCCAGCTACATGACCGAGATCGACTGGCTGGCGGGGCGCGGGTACAACACGCTGGGGGTGACGTTTCAGGCCAGGTTCAACGGATCGCAGGACCAGGCGACCGGGCCGCTGCTGCTGGTGCTGTGGGAGAACCTCACGGACCCGATTCTGACGGGGCGGGAGCAGTTGGGGTTTTCGAAGATCTACTGTGCGCTGCCCGCGCCGGTGGTTCACGGGGGCGAGACGCAGTGCACGGCGAGCTGGTTGGGGTTTCGGTTCATGGACATGCGCCTTTCGAACATGGTGGCGGTGGAAGAGCCGGCGGCGGGACCGACCGGTTCCCCAGACGACGGTTCGCTGAAGGGGACGCTGCACTACAAGTACGTTCCGACGACGGGCGATTGGGGCGAAGCGGACGCGGAGTACGCGGTGCTGAGTCCACAGAACCCGCCCGTGAGCGAACCGCAACGCTGGCAGGGGGACGGCAGCGTGACGTTTCAGCGCGCGCGCTGGGAGGATTTGCCGACGCAGTACATGGTCGTGAATGCGCTGGCCGAGCTCGAGGTGAAGGAGTTTCGAGGGGCGAGCATCGAGCACAGCGTGGGCGGCAGGGATCTGATTGATCAGCGCATTCTGCGGTAGGGACCGCGGGAAATTAGTCGAACCGTTGCTTGACATAATGTCGCGACGTCGACGCTAGGCATGGGTTCGGCAGCGGCACGGACCCAGGCATCCAACGGACTTGCGCGGTGGCAGACGCCGCTGCTGGTGATTGCTGCGTGCGCGCTGATTGCGGTGATCGGGTTTGGTACGCGGTCGATATTCGGGCTGTTCCTGCCGCCGATGACCGAGGCGCGGGGCTGGTCGCGCGAGGCGTTCAGCGTGGCGATGGCGACGCAGCAACTGACGTTCGGGGTGGTGCTGCCGCTGGCGGCGGCTTCGTCGGATAGGTTCGGACCGGTGCGGGTGATGGTGGCCGGCGCCGTTGCCTATGCGCTGGGCCTGTGGCTCATGACGCTGGTTGAGTCGGCACTGGTCTTCTTGCTGGTGGCAGGGCTGCTGGTTGGCGGCACTAATGCCTTCACGTCGTTTTCGCTGGTCATAGCCACCATGGCGCGGATGGTGGAGCCGAAACGGCGGCCCCTGGTGATGGGACTGGGGATGGCGGCCGGATCGCTGGGCCAGGTGATCTTCTCGCCGATTACGCAGGGGTTCATCAGCGCATTTGGATGGAGCGACGCGCTGCTGATCCTGGCGGTGGGGTTTCTAGCCATCGTGCCACTGGCGTTCCTGCTTCCGGGGAACCCCGAGGTGGCGGCCGAGCAGACGGCCAAGGAGAGCGTGGGCGCGGCGATCCGGGAAGCGGTAGGACACCGGGGCTATCTACTGCTGACGATGGGTTTCTTTGTGTGCGGGTTTCACGTGGCGTTCATCACGGTGCACTTGCCGGCGTACATGCTGGACCTGGGATTTGAGCCGCGCGTGGGCGCGATTGCGCTTTCGCTGATCGGATTTTTCAACATCGTCGGGTCGTTTCTGTCAGGTATGGCGGGGACGCACCTGAGTCGGCGGCTGAGCCTGAGCTTCATCTATGCAAGCCGGGCCGCGGTGATTGCCGCATTCCTGCTGCTGCCGAAGACTGAGCCGGTGGCGTACATGTTTGCCTCGCTGATGGGGTTGTTGTGGCTGGCGACGGTGCCGCTGACGAACGCAATCGTGGCGCGGGTGTTCGGGGTGCGGTACCTGGCCACGCTGTTTTCGTTTGTGTTCCTGTCGCATCAGCTCGGGTCGTTCTCGGGCATCTGGCTCGCTGGTGGAATCTACGAGGCGACGGGAAGCTATGACGGGATGTGGGTGGCCGGGATCATTCTTGGGATTGCGGCGGCGCTGATTCACCTGCCGATCAACGAACGGCCGATTGCGCGGCTGGCGGAAGCGCAGGGCTAGTTCGGAGCGACCCCGTCTAGGTTTCGTCGAGCGTGGGGCGGTATTGCAAGGCTTCGGCCAGGTGTTCAATGCGGATGGATTCGCTCTCCGAGAGATCGGCGATGGTTCGGGCCAGCTTGAGGACGCGGTGGTGGCCGCGGCCGCTGAGGGACAGGCGGTCGTGGGCGCTGCGGAGGAGGCGTTCGGCGTCGGGTTCGAGGGCGCAAATGCGGGAGATGAGGCGGGCGGTGAGTTCGGCGTTGGTGAAAAAGCCGTGGGGGGCGAGGCGGTCTTCCTGGATCTTGCGCGCCCGGGCGATGCGGGCCTGGACGTGGGACGAGGGTTCGCGCTCGGTGTCGTCGGCCATCTTGGCGTATTCGAGGCGGGGGACGTCGATGTGGACGTCGATGCGGTCGAGCAGCGGGCCGGAAATGCGGTTGCGGTAGCGGCGGGCGGCTTCGGCGCTCATGCCGCTGCCGGGTCCGTCGGAGGCGGCGAAGCCGGAAGGCGAGGGGTTCATGGCGGCGACCAGCATCAGGCGGGCCGGCAAGTCGACGCTGTAGGCGGCGCGGGTGATGGTGATGTGGCCGTCTTCGAGCGGCTGGCGGAGGGATTCGAGGGTCTGGCGGCCGAACTCGGGGAACTCGTCGAGGAAGAGCACGCCGCGGTGGGCCAGGCTGATTTCGCCGGGGCGGGGCGAGGCGCCGCCGCCGACCATGCCGGCGTAGGTGACGGTGTGGTGGGGGGCGCGGAAGGGGCGCTCGACGACGAGGCCGGTGCCGTCGCGCAACTGGCCGGCGATGCTGTAGATCTTGGTGACCTCGATGGCTTCGTCGAGGGTCATGGGGGGGAGGACTGAGGGCAGGGCGCGGGCCAATAGGGTCTTGCCGGAGCCGGGCGGGCCGACCATGAGGACGTTGTGGGCGCCGGCGGCTGCGACTTCGAGGGCGCGCTTGGCGTGTTCGTGGCCGCGGACGTCGGCGAAGTCGACCGGATAGCTGGCTAACCCAGTCGACATTTCGGTGACGGGCAGCGGTTCGATGCGGATGAGGCCCATGTAGTGGGCGATGAGCTGTTGGAGGGATTCGACGGGGTAGACGGATATGCCCTCGACGACGGCAGCTTCGGCGCCGTCAACGGCGGGGACGAAGGCCTTGTCGACGCCGGCGTCGCGGGCGGCGGCGACCATGGGGAGGACGCCGTGGGTGTGGCGAACGCCGCCGTCGAGCGACAGTTCGCCCAGGTAGACGGCCTGGTTGTCGTCGAAGCCCTCTAGCTGGCCGGTTGCGGCCAGGATGGCTACGGCCATCGGGAGGTCGTAGACGGGGCCTTCCTTGCGGATGTCGGCCGGGGCGAGGTTTACGGTGAGGCGGCGCTCGGGGAAGACCGCGCCGCTGTTGCGGATAGCGCTGCGAGTGCGTTCGCGGGCTTCCTGAACGGCGGCGTCGGGCAGTCCGACGACGTTGTGCTTGGGCAGACCGTTGCTGATGTCGGCCTCGACGTCGAGGACGACGCCGTCAAGGCCGGTGATCGCGCAACTGTGTACGGTGCCAAGCATGTGTGCCAGGAGCGGCCCGCCCAGCCGCGTTTACTGCGCTACATACCCGGCCCGTCGCCGATGGTCTTGTGCATCTTGAACGACCCGCTCTTCTTTTCCTCGCCGCCGCAGGCTGCCAGCAGCAGACCCGAGGCGAGCAGGGCAACGACGCGGCGTCGAGGAACGACTTTCCGCAGCTTGGTGGCCGGCATGCGGAACTCCCTAGCTTGGCCGACGGCGCCTATCGTACGCGCTCCCAGGCTGAAGGGTGACATTGGGCGGCTAGCGCTCGACCGGGACCACGACGTAGGGCGTTTCAACGTCCAGATCGGGACCGATTGAGCCGTTGCCGAGACGGTCGATGGCCTCGACGTAGTACATGAGGTCCCAGTCCGGAACGATGTCCATGCCGGGGATGGTGGCCGACCAGAGGCCGCTGGTTTGCTGCATGGGAACGGGGGTGAAGAGTTCGCGCTGGTTGAGGTCGCGGTAGTAGAGGGTGACGAGCGCGGGGTCCTCAGCGGAGTCCACGTGGGCGGTGACGGTCAGGTCCTGGCCGGGGACGGCGAGGGCGGCGCGTTCAACGTCAATGGCCGGAGCAGATACGGCGTCTCCGACGGCCACGGGTTGGGGGGCTTCGGCGGAACCCCAGGAGCGGGTTTGGCCGTCGGTGTCGGTGGCTTCGATGTAGTAGGCGGCGTCGCAACCGGCGGAGACGGTTTTGCCGGCTGAGTAGACGGCGCCGTCGGCGGACATGGGCGAGCGCTGCCAGGGGCCGTTGCCTGAGCGCCAGACGAGGTCGACGCTGTCGATGCCGTTGGGGGCGGTGACGGTGGCCGAAAGATCGAGCGAGCCCGGAGCCGCTGTGCGGACGGGGACATGGCCAATTTGGGGGGCGGCTTCGCGGACGACGAGGGCGTTGATGACCCAGTCGGAGGCGGGGTGGGAGTTGATTTCAAGCTCGAGCCGTCCGTTGGCAATGTTGCAGCGGTGGGTCTTTTGGACCACCTGGCCGGCGGGAATGGTGAAGCGTTCGGTCTGGTGGCGGCCCTGGAAGGTGAGCCACATGGGGCCGCGGTCCACGGCATCCGGCGAAGTGTCACCCATGACGGCAGTCACGTCGTAGACGCCCGGCGCGACGTCAGCACGGAAGGTGTGCTCGACGTAGCCGGGGTTAGGTCCGCGGTGCTGGAAGTCGTCTTCCAGGAGGCGGAGGGGAAGATCGCCGGGTTCCCGATTGCGGCCCAGCAGGTCGCCGTTGTCGGGGAGCGGCGGGCTGAAGGCGCGGATGTCGCGCGTCATTTTCCAGCCGATGCCACGCGTGGGCGTGTACTGGACGTCGGGCGAGACGGCACGGAAGCGGCGCTCGACCCAGGCGGACTGCATGGTTCGGGGGATCCAGGGGCGCGGGTCGACGGGTTCGTCGCCGAAGTCAAAGCCGTGGGCGAAGAGGCCGAAACGCTCGAAGACTTCCTGCACTTCGTCCAGCCGTGCGAGGTCGTGATCGAGGTAGGGCATCAGGCGCTTCCAGGTGCCGGCTTCGTCCTTGACGGGGCCGAAGATCATCTCGTCGTCGTAGAGGCCATCGGTGTGGTCGACGATGGCCTGCCACTGGTCGCGGGCCGATTGCATGTGGACTCTGGCGGACCGCAGGCGATCGGCGGCGCCCGCCAGGTAGAAGAAGGCGAGGTCCAGGCCCGCGCCCAGCTTGTGGGCGTGGTAGCGCGCGAGGCCGGAGCAGAGGCGGATGTCGGCTTCGATGCCGCGAAATTCGGGGCGGGCCTCGGTTTGAACCGAGCCATCCGCCCGATCGAGGGCGGCTTCGGCGGCGTTGGCGTGCCGCTCGAGGCGTTCGGCGATCTGGGTGGGGGTGAGCTTGGCGCGGACGGAGTCAGCGAGATAGTCCTCTACGTACTCGCTTGCGCCGTAGAAGCCGGCGAGGTCGCTGGGTTCGACTTCGAGGTAGGCGTCGAGCAGCCCACCCGTGTCGCGCTCGGCCCACCAGCCGAAGACGCTGGCGGAGGGCAGGTGGACGGCGGTGATGAACGGGAGATAGTGAGAGCTTTCCGAAACGGCGTCCAGCACGTCGGCCCCTGCGTCGGCGCCAAAGCGGTTGTTGAATTCGCGCTGCCATGCGTCGGCATCGCAGGACGGGTCGTAGCCGAGGCGGCCGAAGAGGAGGTACCAGAACCAGTAGCGGTCGTCTTCGAATTCGTACCAGTTCAAGTCATCCGGCTTGAAGAGCGGCCAGGCGCCGCCGACGTTGCGGAAGCCCTTGTTGGACAAGGGGGCGCAGACTTCGAAGCCCTTGGAGCCGCCCAGGGCACAGCTCTCGGCGTAGCGCCGAACCCAGGCCGGGTCACCCCAGAGCGTGAACTTGTTGGTGCCGAGGTTCCACATGCGGAGCAGGAAATCGTATTCACGCGGGTACTTGAGCAGGTCGCCGTAGGAGTGACGACGGTCCATGCGGTCGAAGTCCTGCAGCAGGCCGGCGGAGTAGGGCATGCCCTGGTGTTCGCACCAAAACTTGGTGGAGACGGTGGTGGGCAGGCCGGTGTCCAGCGCACCTTCCCAGGTGTCGTCGGCAATGGCCTTGGCACGACAGTCGATTTCGATTTCGCGGCCGGCCGCTACGACGCCGCTGTAGATCGAGCGGAAGAAGGCGGGGCTGTCCTCGGCCTCGATGCCGGACTCGGAGTTCACGCGTAGCTGGACGCCGGAAATGTCCGGGCAGGCCTTGAGGACTTTGGCCATGCCGAGTTCGCAGTAGTCGGCCAGGATGTCGAGCGAAAGGCCCTCGACCAGCGATTCGCCGTACTCGTAGCTGTGCTGCTGCCAGACGCCGAACGTGAAGTCGATGCCGCGTTCGACGGCGGTACGGGAGATCATCTGGAGGGTGGCGAGGTTTCGTTCGCGTTGCTCGTCGGACAGGCTGGGAACGGTGACGTCGGGAAACTCAGGCATCGGGACGAGGAAGGCGTAGGGCGGAACCAGGTAGGCGGTCTGGTGCCCGAAGGTGAGGCTGAAGGCGTTGAAGCGGTAGAGCGAGAGCTTGTCGAAGTAGGCCTGCCAGAATTCCGGGTTGAAGTACCAGGGGCCGTCGACGGCTTCGTTGTGGGGAAAGATGCAGACGCTGCGCTTGCGGAGGAATGGGGACTCGGTGGTGGGAGGGAAGGTGGCTGCCCAGTCCAGCGGGGCTGGCGCGAGCTGAATGCGACGGGCGGCTTCACGCAAGGCGTAGGCGAGGCCTCGGTCATCCGAGCCGCCGATTGCAAGGGTTCCGCCGGCGAAGGCGAAGGCGAGGGACTCGGGCGCTTCGTTCAGCGCGGCTCTCGCCGCGTCCAGAATGTCAGCCGGTTGGGTCGAAGCAGCCGTGCCCACCTGGATCGTGATCGCGGCGTGGTCGTCGGTGACGGTATAGCCGCTCTCGTCGAGCGTTTGCCGGAGCCGATCCAGGGCCAATTGCGCGGGCGATGCCAGGTCGCCGTTGACCACGATTCGAATGCGTGTCGCTGCGTCAGCCACGGCTATCGCCTCTCTTTGGGCGCGCCGAACGGTGCGCCCGATCGCCCGACTCGAAGTGCTCGGGGCATTGTCGCAATAGTCGACCGGGTCAGTAGAACCGAACTCTCGTCACGGCGCCCTGAGCCGGCCTCATCCTAGAAGCCGGGGCGCGGGATGGGTGTTTCGCCCTCGGCCACGAAGGAACGCAGTTCCCTACCGGAGAGCGGCAGGAAGTCGCCGCGGATGGCGTAGATGCGCGCGTTGTTCATCTCGATCTCGAGGCGAATTGCCTGGCCGATGAACGACGCAAGGCCGCGACCGCCGGTCCAGCGGGGCGACCAGTCGAGCGCGTCGCCGGTAAACGGCTGGCAGTCGTCGTAGCTGTAGCCCTCGATCACCTCGCCGGTCGGGTCGGTGACCTGGACGCGAGTCTCGAGACCGGACTGGATGTTGAACCTGGCCTCGCCGCCCTGCCAGTAGAGGGAGCGGGTGCCGATCATGCCCGGGCCGAAGCAGGACTCGACGTAGTAGAAGCCGTCCAGCCGCAGCTTGTGCATGAGCAGGGCGCCGGTGTCATTGCCCTCGCCAGCCGGTCCGCGTTCGAGTCGCTTGGGTCCGATATGGGGGTTGATGTGGTAGCCGTGCTCGAGCTTGGAGGCGCTGGAGTAGATGCGGATCTGGTTGTCGTCATCGACGACGAGACTGTGCGGGCGCATGGTCCCGGCGCCGTATTCGCCCTGTTCGGCGTTGGGGATGAAGGGCTCTCGGATTGAACGGTTGAAGTGCCAGCCGTTGTAGCTGTAGGCCAACTGGCAGTCGGTCTTGCCTCCCCAGTACTTGACCAGGGGGACGGGATCGGTGTGATAGATCCAGACCAGGCCGACAAACTTGTCGGCGTAGGGGAACGCGACCATGCCGTAGATTTCGGCCAGCGGGGTGTCGAGGGCGTCGGTGGCGAGCACCAGTTCAGGCTCGCTGTAGGTGCGGAAGTCCTTTGTCTCGGACAGGGCGACCCGCCGTGGGTGCGCGTGGGGCGCGGGGCGGGCGCTGATGACGTAGCAGTCGCGCACGTGGTTCCAGTAGGCGGTGCTGGGCGGGTCGGGGCTGTGCTTGCGCCATTCGACGCCCTCGACGCGCGTCCAGTTCAGGCCCTCGGGCGACGTCCAGAGGTGGTTGCCCTTGCCGACCGCAAAGCCCTTGACGCGCTCGCTCGGGTCTTCAGCGCGCTCGTCGAAGTAGCAGTCCCACTGGTGGAAGTCCTCGGACTTGGACAGCACCTGGTTGGGATAGCGGCGGTCCGGTAGGGGCACACGATCGGTCAGATCGGGTTTCTCCCAGTGAATGCCGTCGTCGCTTTCGGCAACCAGGGCGTAGCTGTCGGGCTGCTCCTCGGGAACGACGGACTTGCCGTTGTAGAGGATGCGCCAGACTCCGGATTCGTGTTTGAAGGCGGTGGGGTAGCCGGAGCCGAGCCAGAACCCGGGCTCTTCAAGGGTGGCCTCAGGTACAAGCTGCGGCTGTCCGATTCCTCGCCGGCAGTTGTTCCAGCGACTCAGGTAGTTGTCGTCCCAGAAGAGGAGTGTGAAATCGCCGGAATTCAGCATGGCGGAGACTCCCTGCGTGGCGCACAAGGCACCGGGTTGCACTGACGATACCGCGCGGTGAGCGTGGGGCTGAAATCGCGCCGATGCACTGGCGTCAGGGGACGGCTACGGAGAGCGACCACGATTTGCCCCGGCGGTTGATGTCGGGGCGGATCTGGTCGGGCAAGAGTTGCGGACGTCCCGCGACAAGGCGTTGGCCGTCCACGAATCCCTCCGGGCGGTCGCGTAGCTGGTTCAGCATGTATTGACGCCAGAGGGCCACACGGGGTGCGGCGGCGGGGTCGTTTACAGCGTTGTGGAGCTCGTGCGGGTCGCGAGCGAGGTCGAAGAACTGCTCGTGGCCATCCGCGGGATACCAGATGTATTTTTCGCGGCCATCGGTCAGGTACTGATGGGCCGGCGCGTATTCCGACCAGCGTGCGCTGCTGCGGCCGCGTCGGCCGCCATGGTGCTCGCCGTGGAGGAAGGGGCGCCAGGACGTTTGGTCGCCGCGAGCGAGCGGGAGGACGCTGCGGCCGTCGACTGAGTCTGGGATCGGGACGCCAGCCGCGTCCAGCAGGGTTGGCATGACGTCCTGGAGGCCGACCGGCTGATCGATCACCGCGCCGTGGTGCGGTTCGAGCCATTCGGGGAGCCGCAGGATGAAGGGGATGTTGGCGGAGGGTTGGTGCGCCCAGGCTTTGCGGAAGAGGTTGTGGTCACCCAGCATCTCGCCGTGATCGCTGGTGTAGAGCACGACGGTGTCCCGCCACATGCCGGCGGCGGAAAGCGCGCGAAAGACGCGGTTGACCTGGTCGTCGATGTGATTGACGAGCCCGTAGTAGGCGGCACGCATGCGGCGCATCCAGGCGTCGGGCAAGTTGATGTCGACGGGTTGGATGTTGAGGCCGAGGTTGGGCTGGTCGAACTGCCTGGCCCAGTCGCCGATGAAGGGCTCGGGGATGTCGTCGGCGCGGGCCATGTAGCGGTCGTAGTACAGCTTGGGCGGGGTGAAGGGCGGGTGCGGATCGACCACCGAGACCCACAAGAAGAGCGGGGCCTCGGGGTCGCGCTTCTGGATGAGCTTGAGAGATTCGTTGACGCACCAGGTGGTGAGGTCGTAGCCCTCGGGGAGGTGGCTTGGGCGGGCGTTGAAGGAGTTGGTCTCGACGCCGTGCAACTTGCCGGCCAAAACCTCGCGGCGGCCCTGGGCGTTGAGCCAGTCGGCGTAGTCGTTGCCGTCACGCTGGCTGTTGGCGACGAGCATGTGCTGAAAGCCGAAGCGCTTGCGATCCGGGTGCCAGTGGGTCTTGCCGATGAGCTCGGTCTGATAGCCGGCGTCCGCAAGGGTGGAGGCGACGGAGTGGCGGAGGTTCCAGTGGTAGCCGCCGTAGAAGCCGACCATGCCGTTGGTGACGGGGGCCTGGCCGGAGAGGATGACGCGTCGCGCAGGGATGCAGGTTGGCGATTCGCTGAAGGCGGAGCGGAACCAGGCGCCATTGCCGGCCAGGTAGTCGAGGTTTGGGGTTCGCAGGACGGGATGGCCGTCGATGCCGAGCGCGTCAGCGCGTTGCTGATCTGAGGTGATCAGGAGGATGTGCGGGCGGCGGCGGGGCATGGGGATCAGGCGCTCACCTGGTTGGTTGCGGGTTGTAGCTGTTCCGGGCGAAGTTCGTGCTGTCCGGCGACCAGGCGGCCGTCGCTGACGAAGCCCTCGGGGCGAGCGGTCAGTTCGTCGATGAGGCGCCGACGCCACTTGTCCACGCGTTCGCCGGCGTCATTGAGGGCGTTGTGCATTTCAAGTGGATCGGCGTCGAGATCGAAGAACTGTTCCTCGCCGGTCCGGGTGTACCAGATCAGCTTTTCGCGGCCGTCAGTCACCCACTGATTGCCCTGATCGGGCTCGTAGCAGGCGGTGTGCTCGCCGTGGAGGTAGTCGCGCCAGGCCGGCGAATCGCCGCGCATGAAGGGGAGGACGCTGGCTCCGTCTACAGATTCGGGGATCGGAACGCCGGCCGCGTCGAGGATGGTCGGCATGACGTCCTGCAGGCCGACGGGGCGTTCGACGGTGCGTTCGGCGGTGCAGTCCATCCACTCGGGGGCGCGGGCGAGGAACGGGACGCGGATGGAGGCTTCGTAGGGCCAGGTCTTGCGGAAGAGGTTGTGATCGCCAAGCATTTCGCCGTGGTCGCTGGTGAAGAGCACGAAGGTGTCGTCCAGCAGGCCGCTCTCGCGGAAGCCCTTGAGCAGGCGCGAGACCTGGTCGTCGACGTGGTTGACGAGGCCGTAGTAGCCGGCGCGGCAGCGGTGGAGGTCGTCTTCGCGGAGGCGCATGACGGAGGCGTCGGGGTTGAGGCCGGGCGGCGGCGTATCCAGCCGGGGCGCCCAGTCGCCGACGTAGGGCTCGGGAAGGTCTATCGACTCGTAGCGTTCCCAGTAGACGAGAGGTGGAGTGAGGGGTGGGTGTGGATCGACGAAGGAGACCCAGAGGAAGAAAGGGGCGTCGGGGTCGCGCTGGCCGATGAAGCGGAGGGCCTCGTTGACGCACCAGGTGGTGTGGGAGAAGCGTTCGTCGAGATGGCTCGGGCGTCCCACCCAGCCGTTGGTGGAGACGCCATGGGCCAGACCCATCTCCAGCGACGTGGCGCCGTTGTCGGCCAGCCATTCGGCGTAGTCGTTGTTGTCGCGCTGGCTGTCGGCCCAGACCATGTTGTCGAAGCCGTAGCGCTTGCGCCGGGGGTACATGTGGAGCTTGCCGACGAGCTGGGTCTGGTAGCCGGCCCTGGAGAGTTCACCCGGCAGCGAGTGGTCGAGCGCCCAGCCGACGCCGCCGTAGAAGCCGACCATGCCGTGATTGAAGGGCCGCATGCCGGACAGCATGGTGCGGCGGGCGCCGATGCAGGACGGGACTTCGGCGTAGGCGCGGGTGAAGTTGGTCCCGCTGGCGGCCAGGAAGTCGAGGTTGGGGGTGGCCAGCGGGTCCGCGCCGTTAATGCTGAGGGCGTCGCCGCGCTGCTGATCGGTGGTGATGAAGATGACGTGCGGGCGGCGTGCGGCCAAGGCGCGGGACCGTGTGTAGCAGGCGCGGCTTGATTATGGCGCACGAGTGGTTGGAGATCGCGTGCGGACATCTCAGAGTCCGGATCGACATTACCGTTGGGAGCGGCCTGGCTGACCGGTGCGACGAATTCGGCATATAGTCAACGTCGCGGCCGGGGTTCGCTACAGGGGCGAAAGTTATGGCTGAGTTGCTGCCGGGGCGGGTGCCGCCGTTCGACGTTGCCGCCGGGTATCACCCGATCTTGGACTACCGGTTCGTCTGCGCCGGGCAACCGCGCTGGGTTGGGGCGGACGGCAAGCCGATTCACTACTGGGAGACGGCGGACCCGGATGAGATTCGCGCCGAGCACGCGAATGTTCCGCGCGGAATCGAGTTGCGGACACAGCGGGCCGAACGGTCGGATCCGATTCTGACCTGTACCGAGCCGTGGGAGTACAACAACGGCGGTCCGGCGATCATTCGCGACGGCGGGCTGTACCGCATGTGGTACCACGCAATCGCGCCGGACCATTGGGATCCTAAGGTCGCGCCATCGCTCGCGTGGGGTCCCGACTGGGGCGGGTTCGTGTGTTACGCGGAATCCGACGACGGGTTCGAGTGGCGCAAGCCGGATTGCGGTCAGTACGCGTGGCAGGGGCAGGAGGCCACGAACATCGTGTTCGGCCGAGAACTGGCGGGCGAGCCGGGTATCCATGGAGAGTCGGTTTTCCTGGATCCTCAGGCGCCGGCGCATGAGCGGTTCAAGGCGATCTACATGGGCCGGCTCTCGCGCGATGTCATCAACCGGTGGGCGCGGGAGCGGCCGGCGCAGGTCGACCCCTGGATTGCCGAGCATCCAGATCGAGGCATCTATGTGGCTACGTCGCCGGACGGGATCAAGTGGACGCCGCAGCCGGATCCGGCGGTGATCTACATCAGCGACACCATGAACGTGGTGGATTGGAATGCCGAGCGGGAGAGCTACGTTTGGTATTCGCGAGGCTGGTCGTGGGACCGGCGGACGATTGCGCGGGCCGAGACGCGTGACTTCTTCGAGTGGCCACTGCCCGAGCAGGTGTTGACCACGCCGCCGGACGACGTGGCGTTCACGGATATATACACCAACGGCAAGGTGACGTACCCGGGCGATCCGTCCACGCACATCATGTTTCCGACGCTGTACGACCGGGCGCTGGACACTACGTCGCTGGCAGTTGCGACCAGTTCGGACGACGTGGTGTGGAATTGGGTGCCTGGCGGACCAGTGCTGGAGCCGGGGCCGGAGGGGACGTTCGACTCGGGCTGCCTTTTTTCCTGCAAGGGCCTGGTCGAGCTGGCGGGCGACCGGATTGGAACGCCGTATGGGGGGAATGACCTGCCGCACAAGTACCCGCGACAGAATCTGCAGAGCGCAACGGCGTATGCCACATGGGAGCGCGGGAGGATTGCGGGGCTGGTTGCGGAGGGGCATGGGGAGTTCGCGACGCCGCAGATGCTGCTGCAGGGGCGAGAGATACGGCTGAACGTGAAGACGGCTGCCGACGGCGAGGTCCGGGTTACGGCCCTGGAGCGAGGGCCGGAGTGGACGTCGCGGCCGGGTCACGGTTCCTGGGTCGAGGTCGGCGAGAGCCGGTCGATCCAGGGTGATTACCTGGGCGTGCCGGTGGACTGGAACGGCAGCAAAGCGTTGCCGCTTTCGAGGCACGGACCGGTGGTTCTTCAGTTCAAGCTGCGGAAGGCGACGCTGTACGGCTTCGAGGTCGCGGGCTAGCCGCAGCGGAGCAGCCAACGGGTCGGCATAGACTTACGCTGGCGCCTAGAGGCGGGAAGCACCGAGGGTGACGCGCTAATGAAGATCGTAATTGGAACCGGTCAGTTCGGCGAGGACTACGCGGAGCGGCTGGAGGCGCGCTTTCCCGAGGCCACGTTCAGCATGGCCCTAACCGATCCGGACGAGGTGCGCGAGATCGTGGATGCCGATGCGTTCCTGGGCTGGCCGGAGCCCGAAGCGATAGCCGCGGCGCAGCGGCTGCGCTGGATTCACGTGCCGGGGATGGGGATCAACAACACGATGCTCAGCCCGGGTATTGCCGAGTCCGGGATCGTGGTGACGAATTCGCCGGGGGCGCACACGAGTCCGATCGCGGACCACGTGATGTTCTTCGTGCTGTCGCTGGCGCACCAGGGTCGCCGGCTAATGGACGATCAGCGGGATCGGCGCTGGGACACCGGGTCGTACGAGCGCCAGCTGCGCGACCTTGACGGCTCTTCCATGCTGCTGATTGGACTGGGCGGCATCGGGCGCGCCGTGTTTCAGCGGGCGCAGAGCTTTGGGATGCAGGTGTCGGCGATCGATCCGACGCCGACGGACGTGCCGGCGGGCATTCGCGAGATTGGCGGTGTTGAGCGGCTGGATGACCTACTGGCCGAGACCGACTGGCTGGTGGTGACCGTGCCGATCACGCCGCGTACCCGAAACATGATCGATGCGCGACGGATCGGGCTGCTGAAGCAGGGCGCCGCGGTGATCGTGATATCGCGCGGCGGGATCGTGGACGAGGACGCGCTGGCGAAGGGACTGCGCTCGGGTCGGCTGTCCGGGGCCGGGCTGGATGCCACGGAAACGGAGCCGCTGCCCGCCGACAGTCCGCTGTGGGACATGGACAACGTGCTGATCTCGCCGCATTGCTCGGGGGTGACACCGAGCATGTGGAGGCAACGGCAGCAAACGCTTGAGGACCAGGTGCGGCGGTTCGTGGAGGGGCGGCCGCTGGCGTATATCTGCGATTTGAAGCGGGGGTATTAGGTCGGGGCGTCCGGGCGGATGTTAGGCGCTTGGCGTGGTCAGAAGAGTTCCGCAGACGTTTGCAAGTCGTGCAGCGAGGCTTCGGGAAGGCGCAGGTGCAGGGCTTGGTGCCAGCGGTGGGGGACGAAGAGGTTAAGGACGCCATCGTCGACGAAGGCGTCGATGTAGGAACACTGGTGGTTCATGAATGGGATGTCGTAGACGGGGGCAAGGGCGTTGGCGAAGACGAAGCGAGGCTGGCCCCAGGTGCGTCCGCCATCGGGGGAAAGGGCCACCCAGATTTCCGAGCGGTCACCCATCAGGGATTCCTTGTCGCCGCTCAAGCCCGTGTAGTCGAGGTCGTGGTGGCGGTTGTGGTGGAAGGCCGCGAGGTCGCCGTTGGAGAGCTTGAAGAGCATGGGCGGGGCGTCGGGATGGATGAGTGGGGTTGGTTCCGGGTCTGACCAGGTCCGGCCGTCGTCGTGGCTGCGGAGGTTCCAGAGGTGGCCTTCGGGCGTCCGCGCCATGGCGTAAACCTCGCCGCCGCCCAAGTCGATTGGGCGCAGTTCGTCCATGCGGTTGAAGCCGTCGGCGTGCCAGCCGCCGTGACGGGCGTGGGGCAGCAGTTCCCAGGACTGGCCCTGGTCTTCGGAGCGCAGGATGTATTGGCGGGTCATGAGCGGGCGGTAGGACCAGTCGCCTTCGTGGGCGCCGAGCAGCCAGGTGCCAGCCTCGGTTTCGCACATGCGCATGACGGACATGCCGGTGAAGCCGGGATCGCTGGTGGGGTGAATCAGCCGAACTTCGGACCAGGTGTGGCCGTCGTCGTCGGAGTAGCGGAAGCCGATTGGCGCGTTTTCGTGCAGGCCGCACCTGGTCGTGTGGAGGGCCCAGATTGGCTGGGTGCCGAAGCAGTAGATGCGGCCTTCGGGGACACCGCTGCCGGCGCGGGGGGTGAGCGGGATGAAGCCGTGGAGGTTGTAGTCGATGTCGATGGGCCTCGTCGGCCCGTGCCAGGTCTCTCCCCGGTCGCTTGAGCGGAAGGCCACGAGATCGTTGACCTTGCGTTCCTGGCGACCATAGTGGCAGCGGCCTTCGGGGACGGTGAGGGTGTTGGCGGGGAACATCAGGAGGTAGTCGCCGCGGGGCGTCTTGATGGCCCGGGTCTCGAATAAGGTGCCGCGCTCGGTACGGTAGACGACGTGGCCGTCGACGGATGGGGCGGTGATCAGGCCGAGGTGTTCGCGCACGACCAGTTCGCCAGGCGGCGCGGCTAGATCGACCTGCCTGTCCTGCAGGTTGATTGTCTCCGCCAGGCGTTGCGGCGCGTAGCGTTGACTCATCTGCTCGACATTGCCGATGTCCGGCAGCGCGGCCTAGGACAGTCCGTAGGCATAGAGGCGGGCGGCGCCGTAGAGCCAGAAGCGGAGTTTGACCTGGCCGGCGCCGAGATCGGACAGGTTCCTGCCGTTCCATGCAACGGGCCGGCGAAGGCCATCGATGAAGATGTCGTCGGAGTCCCGGCGGGTGAAGCCTTCGAGGGGCTGGTTGGTGTCGGGGTCCAGGACTTCAACTTCGATCCAACTGCGGTTCTGGCGAACGTCGCCGACGTTGATGGTGAGGTTCGTGAGACCGGCCGAGTCAATAGTCGTCGTCGTGGCGTGGCCGGGGGTTTCGCGGTCGGGAGTCTCGAGGCAGGTGAAGCCGTCCTCGCGGAGGGTGGCAAGGCCCATGCGCACGACGCGTCCGGAGCCGCTGCCGGAGCCGCCGTATTCGACGCCGGGTATGAAATTCTCGGGCGGCCAGGTGGTGAAGTCCTCGGCCGCGCCGCCGTAGTACAGGTAGATGGTGCCGTCCTTGACGACCAGCTTGTCCGAGATGACCAGAAGGCCGCCGTCCCACTCGGTGTGGGCACCGCGGGGGATGGTGGGCTGGTGGGGGTTGACGCGTTCGAAGTTGGCGCCGTCAGCGCTGACCGCCAGGCGGATGTCTCCCCCGTACATGCCGTAGAGCCCGTAGTCACTGGGGACGTACCAGCCGTATTCGTAAGCCATGATCCAGGCGCCGCCGTACGGGCCCATCATGACGTGGTGGTCTTCTTCCTCGAGGCCGTCGTTGGGTGAAATCAGCGGGTTTTCGTCGGCTTCGCGGAAGTTCTCGATGTCGGGACCGTAGGCCAGGAACTTGGCTCGGCCCTGGGAGGGGTTTCGCTTGGCGAATTGCTTCTGGTGGGGCTCGTCAATGTCGACCATCCACTGGTAGACGAATTTGAAACGCCGGCTTGGATCGGGGTCCTGATCGTCACGGACCAGAACGCCGACGTCTGGCGGTCGTCCACCCCAGCGCGGAAGCAGGATTCGCTCGCCGGTGGTCCAGTTGATCCCGTCCGGAGAGAAGATGGCGCGCGCGCCGTGCTCGCTGTAGGCAGGTTCGCCGACGTAGCTGTGGAGGCGCTTGATGCCCTTGTAGCGCTTGTTGGGGTCGGGCTCGGCGTCGTCCTTGATGACGGGGCCGCGACCTTCGATGACGATGTTGTTTTGTTTGCTGCCCTTGTACTCGAACATCCCGAGATTCGGCTTGTGCCAGTTGACGCCGTCTTCGCTAATGGCATAGCCGGTTGCCCACCAACTGGCGCCGCCCATGTCGGATCCGGCGTACCAGGCCTTGAAGAGCTTGTCCTCTTCGTCGTAGATGACGCTCTGGGAGGACCAGGGCGCGCAGTGGGTGGAGTCCCACTCGTGGATGTCGCCGAGCGGGAGCACGGGGTTCAGCGGGTGCTTTTCGGCCTTGCAGACCGCCCGGACGACGTTGTGGCAGGACTCCACTCGGTCCATGAGGAGGAAGCCGTCGCTGCTGGCTGGGTTGGCGCTCATGTGGAGACCTTCGACGCTGAAGACTGGCCGAGGCTCAGGATAGACAGCGCGGAAGTTCGGCGCGACCAGCACCCGCGCTTCACGGTGTCTGCTAAGGCGAGGCGCGTTTGGACGAAGTGCGTTAGCCCTTAATTCCGGTTAACGCGATGCCGCGGATGAACTGCTTTTGGGCCAGGAAGAAGGCAAAGATCATGGGGACGATTAGGAGCATGGCGCCGGCCATGAGCAAGTGGTATTCGGTACCGAACCTAGACACGAAGAATCTCAGGCCTACCGCCAGGGTGAGGTTCTCGGTACGCAGGAGGTAGATCAGGGGTTCGAGGAAGTCGTTCCAGCGGTTCATGAACGAGAAGACCGCAATGGTGGCGATGGCGGGCACCGAGAGTGGGATGACGACCTTGCGCAAGATCTGGAGGTGAGAAGCGCCGTCGATGCGGGCCGCGTCGTCAAGCTCGCGCGGCAGCGTGAGGAAGAACTGCCGCATGATGAAGATATAGAAGGCCGTTCCGAACAGGCGTGGAATCAGCAGCGGCCACAGCGTGTCGATCATGTCGAGGCGGTGGAAGATCAGCCAGCGCGGGATGAGCGTGACGGCGCCCGGGAGCATCATCGTCGCTAGTACGCCGATGAAGAGCTTGTCGCGTGCTGCAAAACGGGTGCGAGCGAAGCCGTAGGCCACCGAGACGCTGGTCACCGTTTCGGCGACCACGCTGAACGAGACCACGATGAGGGAGTTCTTGATCCATGACCACGTGGGTCCGTTCTGCCACATGATGGCGTAGTTTTCCCACACCGGCGGCAAGGGAACGATGATCGGCGGGACGACGTAGAGGTCGGATTCCTTCGTCAGCGAGGTTCGCAGCATGAAGAAGACTGGGTACATATATACAAACGAGCCGCCGACCACGATGAGGTACAGGAGGATTCGGCGCGCCCAGCGAAACGCGCGCAACGCGATCGGCCGTCGCCGCCCTGCTTCGGCCGTT
Organism: Chloroflexota bacterium; assembly: GCA_022821645.1. Lineage (GTDB taxonomy): Bacteria > Chloroflexota > UBA11872 > UBA11872 > UBA11872 > UBA11872. The sequence continues at coordinate 224,376 of JAJEDE010000011.1, read as the reverse complement.
GTTGCCGCCATCTAGCCTGGCTCCTGGTATTCGTAGTAGACCCAGCGCCGTGCGCCCAGGAACTGGATGATCGTGGCCACAAAGATTATGGCGAAGAGGATCCAGGAGATCGAGGCGGCGTAGCCCATCTTGAAGGCGTTCCAGCCCATGATCCAGATGTAGAGCAGGATGAACAGGGTCGCGTTGTCCGGGCCGCCCTCGGTCATCAGCAGCGCCTGGGTGACGACCTGGAATGAGCCAATCACGCCGAGGATCAGGCTAAGGAATATATAGGGAGTCATCATGGGAATGGTCACATGACGGACCTTGGCCCACCAGCCGCCGCCGTCCACTTCCGCCGCCTCATAGAGGTGTTGGGGTACGCCCTGCAGGCCGGCGAGGAAAATCACCATCGAGGAACCCACGCCCCAGAAGCTCATGATGATGAGCGCCGGCATGGCCCAGGTGGTTGAGGTCAGCCAGCGAGGCCCTTCAATGCCGAACCAGCCGAGCATGCCGTTGAGCGCTCCGCGCGGCGCGAACAGCCAGATCCAGATGAGCGCCATGCCCACGCCGGATGTCACGGAGGGGATGTAGTACATGGTGCGCCAAATCGGCATCCCGCGGACCCGCTGATTGAGCAGGCCGGCCACGGCGAACGCAATGATCGTGGACCCGGGTACGTGGAACAGGGTGTAGTAGGCGGTATTCCAGAGGCTCTTGCCGACCAGCGGGTCAGTGAACGCCGCCTGGTAGTTGCGGAGTCCGATGTACGTCGGCGGACGACCAACGTCCCAGTTCAGGAACGAGATGATGAGCGCGAATATGTAGGGGCCAAGGTCGAGCAGGATGAACCCCACCACCCAGGGGAAGATGAAGATCCAGCCTTCCTGGGCGGCGATCCACTTGCGAGCAGCCCGCCAGCGCGACAGGCGTTCAGGCGCCCGGCGCAGATCCGTCGTCTTCGCGCTAAGGCTGCTCGACGCCACGCTTCACCTCCGGGCCAACTGCCCGTCTGCGCCTAGACAACCGAAGTGTCTGGCCTGGGATGCTATTGGACAGCCGGTGGGGACGCCGGTCCGGCGTCCCCACCGGGACAAATCCTGAGAGGCTAGACCTCGCGTCGGAGAGCTTCGGTTCCCTCCGCGTCCAACTCTTCCATCATCTGGTAGGGGCTCTCGCCTCCAACCAGCGCCCGGTCGGTCAACTTGGCGCGGGAGAGACGGAACCACTCCAACCAGTTCGGGTGCGAGTGGGTGCCGCGGACCCAGTTCTCGCGGAACTGGCCCACGGCCTCGGCCTCAGCGGCCAGGTCGGGGAAGTTGTCCGTTCCGCTGGCGAACTCGGTAATGAACGGGCTGTTCCAGATGTTCTTGACGGCCGGAACCACGGGCTGGAACTCGGCCAGGTACGGCGCCATGATGTCGCCGTGCCAGAAGAAGGCAAGCCCGGCGGCCTCCTCGGCGTTGCCGCGCTCTTCGGCCGCCCGGTTCACCACGATGTTGTTGGTCTCGTTGTGGTAGCCGCGGAGCCCCGAGTAGGGCGACTGATATGGCCAGAACACGTGGAAGTCGAATCGACCACCAATGCGGTTCTTGATGCCCCCGCCCGAGTTGTAGCCGAAGCCCGACATGCCAATCAGGCCACTGGCGAACAGGTTGTTCGAGCCTGACGTATTGGCCGGCGACTCCAGCGTGGCCTGTACCTCGTCGGTGTTTGGCGACACGCCGTCTTCCCAGGCCAGCTTCCACCAGTCGGCGAACGCCTCAACGGAGTTGCCGCCCGGCTGCGTGGCGATCGAAGCGGTGGACGTTTCGGTCGCCGTGTCGTACCACTTGGCGCCCTCGCTGGCAAAGCGCTCAGCGAAGCCCTGGTTCCAACTGTAGGTCTGACGCTCAAAACCCCAAACGTTGGTTTCGGGGTCGCGCATCTGGGCCGCCAGGTCGCGCAGTTCGTCGAACGAGTAGTCCTTGTCGGGAATGGTGACGCCGAACCGCTCGACCAGGCTCAGGTTGGCCATCATGGCGCCCACGTAGACGCCGTAGGGCACGCCACGGGTGACCCCGTCCTTGTCGACCAGGTAGCCGTCGTGCCACCAGAAGTCGTTCTTCGTCAACCCCTCGCGCTGCATGTGCGGCTCGAGGTCCAGGTTGTACAGGTCGGCGTTCCACCACAGCTCGGACATTAGCTCCGGTCCTGAACCCGCCACGAGCAGGTTGGTCAGGATGCCGGAATAGCCAACGGCGGTGCTGCCGCCGGAACCCGAGATGATGAGGATGTCCACGGTGACGTGGGGGTTGACCTTGTTGTACTGCTCGGCCATGAACTTGTGCGTGGCCGCGCGAACCCCGGAACCCCAGTCGGTGGAGAACTCCAGCCGAACCGGCGCCTTCTGCATCGGCGCCTCGACCATGACCTCGACTTCCTTGGTCACGACCTTCTCGACGACCCTCTCCCGCTCGACGATCTCGGTCACCACGCGTTCGACCGGTACCTCGACTTGCTGGGTAACGATCTTCTCCTGCGTGACGATTCGTTCGACCGGGACTTCCCTGACTTCGGTCTCGCGGACGATCTTCTCGACTGGAACTTCCTTGATGACCGTCGTCTCTACCGGGACTTCCTTCGTGATGATCTGCGGCTCCGCTTCGCCGCAGGCCGCCAAGGCCGCGACGCCAGCCGCGCTTACACCCAGACCACCGGCGATGCGTAGCATCCGGCGTCGGGTCATGTGTGAACTGATGCCCATACCGTGAGCCTCCCTTAAGTGCGCCGCATCGGCTCGGCGCCTTGTGCCAAAGTACCATGCAGCTTCGAAATCATCCTAACCCGAAACGGCGAATCTCGTGGTATACGACCTGCTGGTCACTGCCGGCCGCATCGAGGATCCGGCTCGGGGTCTCCGTGGACCCGGACATGTGGCGACGAACGGCGATCGCATAGCGATCACAGCCATTGGAGCGGATGCGGACGAAGTTCCAGAGGCGGGGCGGCGGTTCGACTTTCCGGACGGCGTGTTGTTGCCGGGGCTGGTGGACATGCACGCGCATCCGGCCATCGAGGGCTCGAAGTACGGAGTCGACCCAGATGAGCACTTTCTGCCGCGGGGCTCGACGACCGTTATGTCCCAGGGCGATGCCGGTGCGCGCAACTGGGCGCGGTATCGCGTGCGAGTAATCGGACGCGCCCGCACTCGCGTGCGGATGGCCATCAATTTGTCAGCCTCAGGGGAGTCCAACCCCGGTTTCAGCCTGGGCGATCTAGCCGAGGCAGACGTGGACGCCTGCGTGAACGCGATCCGCGACGGAGGCGACCTGATCTGGGGCGTTGCGATCAACGTGGCTGAAGCCGTCTGCGGGGAGTGCGATCCGCGCGAGATGTTGCGCCGTGCGATCCAGGCCGCGGAGGCGACGGATCGACCACTGCTTGTCGGCACGAGGCACGCCGAGGACTTTCCGCTGGACGAGCTGCTGGAACAACTGCGGCCAGGCGATGTCGTGACCTATTGCCTGCACGGACTCGTGGACCGAATCGCGCGGGACGGACGGGTTCTGGACTGTGTCTGGCGAGCGCGGGAACGCGGCGTGCTGTTCGACACGGGGCACGGGATGGGGTCGTTTGACTTTGAGGTCGCCGAGACGGTGATAAAGGAAGGGTTTCTGCCAGACACGATTTCGACGGACCAGTACCGGCGTCACGTCGGCTCAAACCCGCAGCACGATCTTCCGCTGACCGTGTCCAAGCTATTGGCTGCCGGTATGCGCGAGGAAGATGCCTGGCCGCGAATTACGTCGCGTCCGGCGAAACTGCTGGGTCTGGCGGGCGAGGTAGGCACGCTGGCACCGGGCGCCTGTGCGGACCTGGCCGTGCTGACCAAAGCAGAGGAAGAAGTGCCGTTGCGGGATGTCAGCGGCAACGAGCGTCCCGGCAGGATCTGGAGCGCCACGGCCGTGGTGCGTGGCGGCGAGGTGGTAACGCCGCCGGCCCGTTAGCGTCGGAGGGGGATCCCCGGCGCCTCCTTCCGGTCGCTCGCTTGTCGCGGGATGCGCCGCCGTCTAGATTCTTGGCCAATCCACAAGCGTCAGCTCGGGTCGCACCGAGACCGGAGGCACCGTGATCGCTCCAAAGTCGCGCGTTCCCGCGTACACCTACCCGACGACGTTGGCCGAGCAGGAAGCCGCGCTGGCCACGAATCCGCTCATGCAGCGGTTGCTGGCGTCGCGGGAGTCCTATGCCGGCTTGCGACACCGTCCGGCCTATCACTACGTCAACCCTGAATCGACCCTCAACGATCCCAACGGGCTCTGCTTCTGGCAGGGGCGCTGGCACCTCTTTTACCAGGCCTATCCGCCGGAGGACGACCGGCAGCACTGGGGTCACGCGGTGTCCGACGACCTGGTGCACTGGCGCGACCTGCCCTATGCCATTTATCCCAGCCCCGAGGACAAGTGCTTTTCGGGATCGACCCTGGTCGAGGACGACCGGGTGATTGCCATCTATCACGGGGTCGGAGCCGGGAACATGGTGGCGACGTCCAGCGATCCGCTGCTACTCAACTGGGACAAAGTCGGCAACCGGGCCGTGATTCCGATGCCGGATCGAGATGGTCCGCCCGCGCCCTACCGGGTCTTCGACCCATGTATCTGGATGAAAGACGGCGTCTACTACTCGCTGTCCGCAGGAACCAAGCCGGAGGGCCCCGCCGGCAAGCCGATCCGGGCCAACTTCCTGTTCAGGTCCGAAAACCTGGAGCACTGGGAGTACCTGCATCCCTTCGTTGAAGACGATCACTACTCCATGGTCGGCGACGACGGCGCCTGTCCGTACTTCTGGCCGATTGGCGACCGCCACATGCTGCTCTTTTACAGCCACACGAGCGGCGGCCAATACCTGCTGGGCGATTACGACACCGAGCGCGACAAATTCGTGGTGACGAATGGCGCGAAGTACAACTTTGGGCCGTCAGGGCCATCGGGCCTGCACGCTCCGTCGGCGACGCCGGACGGCAAGGGCGGACTGATCGTGATCTTCAATATGAACCCGGGTAAGCCGACGCCGCGCTGGAACCAGATCATGACGCTGCCGCGACGTCTCACGGTCGACGGCGACGTGGTGTTCGTGGAACCGGTCGAGACCCTGACCTCCTTGCGGCAGGCCGAGCAAGACCTGGGTTCACTGGAATTGCCGGCCAACCAGGAGGTTGTGCTGGACGGAACGGCCGGCGACTCGCTTGAGTTGGAGTTGGAGGTCGAGCCGTCGTCCGCGCCGATGGTCGAGCTGAACGTCCTGCGCTCGCCAGACCGGGAAGAGTTCACGCGCGTCGCGTTCTACCGCGACCGCGGCTATCGCACGAACCACTTCACGCAGGGGATCGTCGGACCGCTATGGACCCACTTGAGCCAGCTCTCGATCGACACGTCCTACTCGTCTATTGCGCCCGACGCGTTGTCGCGCGCGCCGGAGAACGCGCAGGTCCTGATCGCGCCCGACGAACCGCTGCGGCTACGGGTGTTCGTTGATCGAAGCGCGGTTGAGGTGTTCGCGAACGGGCGGCAGGCCCTGGCCGTGCGCGTCTACCCCGAGCGCGAGGACAGCGTGGGTGTCTCGCTGCGTTCGCAGGGCGCGCCCAGCACGGTGCGATCGTTGAGAGGCTGGACGCTGGAGGCGCTCTGGGACTAGGCCAAGAGATTGCGCCGGGTCAGCGGCTCTTCCAGTCCAGGTCAATGTCGGGCAGCATCGGCAGTTCCTGCATGAACCGGTAGAAGCGGCCGGTCGGGCCGCCATCGGGCAGCGAGGCCAGCCAGACGGCCGTCGGCACAGCCTCGGACGGTGGCACGTCCGAGGTCGGGTTCATGTCGGTCTTGACCGAGCCGGGGCTCATGGCGTTGACCAGCACGTTTGACGCCTGGACCTCTTTGGCCATCGCAATCGTCAGGGCGTTGACGGCAGCCTTGGACGCCGCGTAGGCGGACTCGCCGGGATTGCACATGATGGCGGCGCCTGACGAGACGTTGACGATGCGGCCGTAGCCGGCCGCGGCCATGTGCGGCAGCGCGGCGTGGCAGCAGGCGAAGAGGCCGATGAGGTTTACGGCCTGCACGCCTGCAAAGGCTTCCGGTGAGACGTCGGCAACATGCCCGCGGGCAGTGCTGATGCCGGCGTTGTTGCACAGGACATCGAGCCGGCCGTGACGTGCGACCACTCCGTCGATGGCATCGCGCACGGCTGCGGCATCGCTGACGTCCAACGGCACGACGTCTGAAGTTGCGGACACGTCGTCAATCTCGTCGGCCACGGCGGCCAAGCGCGCTTCGTCGCGGGCGGCCAGGATGACGTGCGCGCCGGCGTGCGCGTAGCCAAGCGCGATTTCACGGCCGATTCCCCGGCTGGCGCCGGTGACCATTGCGATTCGACCAGCAAGACTCATACCAACCGCCCTTTCGGCTGCCACGGCAACGTCAGCGGATACACGGTCCAACAACCGGCCGAGGACGGAGCATCAACCGAACAACGGTTTTAGCTGCCCTGGCTGGCTTCCTTTGCCGCCTTGGCTTGATCGAGACCCGAGCGGCGCGCTTCGGCGTCCTTCTCGTGGTCCGTCGCGCCCACACAGCCACGACCACAGCGTCCCGAGGGCTTGAACTCAAAGGAATCACTGTCGGCGCAGGCGCTCAGCCCGATCAGGGCTGGGGCGGCTATTAGCGCACCGAGTACGGCGCGTCGGCCAAGGACTCGAGGAGCATGATTGAGCATGATCCTGGCTCACTGATGCCCTAATCGGGTACGAGCATAGCCCAGACAGCCACACCAGTTGAAGTCCGGCCGCGGCCGGTCCCGGCCAGCGCCGGAACGACTATTGAACCTGCAGCGGCCTCCGGCATTTCACCGGTACGTCGATGAGTGAGGGCCGGTCGAGTTCGAGCGCGTCGCGGAGCGTGTCCTCCAGCGTTTCAGGCGTAGCTCGCATGCCGACGGCGCCGAATGACTCGGCGAACTTCACGAAGTCGGGGTTCCTGAGGTTGACCTCGTAGTCGTTGTCATAGTCGCGCAGGAAGTCTTCCTTGATCGCGCCGTACGCATCGTCATTGATGATCACCACGGGGACATTCAGCCCCTGCTGTACGGCGGTTGCCATTTCTTGGGCGGTGAACAGAAAGCCTCCGTCGCCGGTCAATGAGATGACGGGCTTGTCGGGAGCCACGATCTTGGCGCCAAGCGCCACGGGGTATGAGTAACCCAGCGTGCCGAACGCCAGGCCGTAGAGCCAGGTTCGCGGCTCGTAGAAGGGCAGGTGTTCACGGCTCCAGTACCCGAGCAGATGGGGATCGCTTGCCACGATGGTGTTGCGTGGCAGCGCGCTGCGAATGGACTGCATAAGGCCCCACTCCAAGGGGGCGCGCTGGGCAAGCTCGGCGCGAACTTCGTCGCGCGCTGCCCGCCCGGCGTCAACCCACTCGTCGCGATCGACCTCGGGCGCGTCGGCCGTCGCTTCAACCAGTGCCGCCAACCCGGCCTTGGCATCCGCGTGCACGCCGATTTCGGCGGGAAAGTTCTTTCCTGGCTGGGTGGGGTCAATGTCGATGTGCAGCAGGCGTTTCGGAACGGGCAGCGTCCAGCGTCCGCTGGAGAGGTAGGAAAAGCGCGCGCCGACGGCCAGCATCACGTCCGCCTGCTCCATGAAGCGGCGGATCGGACCGTGCTGGTTCAGGTTGCCGACCACCAGCGGATGATCCTCGGGCATCGCGCCCTTGCTGGTGGTGGTGAGCATGACGGGGATGTCCAGCGACTCCGAAAGGGTTCGCAGTTCGTCCCACGCGCCCGACATCATCACGCCGCCGCCGGCCCAGATGATCGGGCGCTCGGCCGCGGCCAGAATTGACGCCATGCGCTCCAAGTCGGTTGCATCTCCCTGCGGTGGCTGATGCGTCTCCTCCTGGAGCAACTCCACCTCGCCGTCACCCTGGAAGACGTCAACCGGGATTTCGACGACGACTGGGCGCGGGCGGTTGATGTGCATGCGGCGCAGGCCCTCGTGGATGGCGCCTGGAATTTCTCCCGGCGACATGGCCTGGCGGCTCCACTGGCTCAGGCGGCTGAATACGCCGAACTGGTCCTTGCTCTCGTGGACGATGCCCTTGTCCTGGTAGAGGTACGCGGACATGTCCTCGGCCATGATGTTCAGCAGGGGAATGCCGTCGCCGTAGGCTTCGCCCATGGGCGTGGCCACATTCAACGCGCCCGGGCCGGCGGTGCTAAGCACGGTGGCCGGCTTGCCGGTGACCCGGGCGGCGCCAATGGCCATGTAGCCGGCGCCCTGCTCGTGCCGCACCAGCACGTGGCGAACCTTGTCCTGCCGCATCAGGCGACCGTAGAGGTGCTCGCTGTGATAGCCGGGGATCCCGAACACGAGGTCAATGCCTTCGGCGATCAAACTCTGGACCACGGCGTCGGAGCCGGTCATCACTGCCATACGAGAACTCCCACGGGCACGTGCGAGCGCTGATCGTAGCCGACGGACCGCCGCAGCCGAGCTAGTTCGCCAGTCCGGTCCCGAGCCGACCCCGAATCAGTCTCGCCAGACGCGGCACTTCCGGGACGCGCAGCAGTGCGAGGGCGGCGACGTAAACGATGGCAATCCCGAGGCCGCTCACGAAGAGCACGCGCCAGCCGGCCGTTTCCCCGGGCTCCAGCGCCAGGGTTGACCACTCGCGCAGGAACAGACCGACGGCCGCGGCCAGGCCGCCGGCCGCGATCACCCGAACGCCGAAGAACCAGAGTCCGGGGTCGCCGAATCCGCCGAGGCGACGCCACAGCAGCCAGCCCAGGACCGCGCCGTGCAGGCTGTTCTGGACAGAATTGGCCGCCACGAGCCCGAAGACGCCGAAGGGCTCGATCAGCGCGAGCGCCACCACCAGGTAGGCCAGACCACCGCCGACGCCTACGAGTACCGGTGTGAGGGTGTTGCGGGTGGCATAGAAGGCCGCGATAAAGACCTGATCGAGAACGGTGACGGGCAGCTGAACCGCGTAGATCAGCAACGCGAGACCGGTCAGATTCGTGGCCGCCGCGTCGAAGGCGCCGCGTTCGTAGACCACACGGATCACCGGCACGCTCAATGCGGTGAGGACCACGGTGACCGGGACCATCAGGACGAAGGCACTGCGCCCGGCGGTTACCAGCGCCGACTTGAATCCGTCGGCGTTGACCAGGTCGCGCGGATCCGCGGGTGCGCTGCGGGCCAGCACCGGCAGGAAGGCCAATGCGATGGCCGACCCGATCAGGCCCAGCGGGAACTGTTGCAGGCGAGTCGCGAACCGCATGATGGCCAGGCTGCCCTCGCCAGTACGCGATGCGAGGTTCGTATCGACGATGACCAACGCTTGTGCCACGACCAGGCCGGCCGCAATAGGGAGATACAGGCGAAGCGCGCGAGCGGTGTCGGGATTGCCTCGCCAGGCAGGCTTCGTAAGCCGCGCCCGGTCCCGAATCAGCGCCGGAACCTGGACGACGAGATGGGCGCCCGCGCCCGCCAGGTAGCCGATCGCTACCCCCACCGGTCCGACAACCGGCGTGAGCGCGAGCGCCAGGACGATGAGCGTTCCGTTCAGCGTGGCCGGCGCAAACGAGGGGCCGGCAAAGCGATCGCGGGCGTAAAGCCGCGCCGCCGTGACCGCGGATAGCCCCAGGAAGAGAACCGCCGGCAGGGTAATCCGGGTCATGACAACCGCGAGCTCTCGCGTCGCCTCCGGTAAGCCGGGCGCGGCGGCGGCGACGAGGGGTTCGGCCAGCAGCACGAGCACGACGATCACACCGACCAACGCCAGCCCGACGGACGACATGAGCGTCGAGAACGTGCGCGCCAGGCGTCGATCGTCCGACGCCATTTCGCTGAACAGCGGGATCAGGACGCCGGAGATCGCGCCGCCGATCACGAGTTCGTGCACCAGTTGCGGGATGCGCGTGGCCACTTCGAACGCGTCGGTTGCACCCGAGAGGCCGAACAGGTGGGCAATCACAGGCTCGCGGATGAAGCCCAGGAGCCGGCTGAGGATGTTGCCGGCCGCGACCAGCGCGGCGGCCTGGGCCACCCGCCTGGCGGTCGCCGTGTTCACGTCGTGCGGCGGCTCCGGGCGATTAACTCGCTGGAGGCGTGGCCGGACGCGAGAGGCACGAAGACAGCCGGGATTCCAAGTCGCTGGAGCGTTGCAGTTTCGGGCAGCGTTTGACCTCCGGCCGCGGGATCATAGTCCGCGCCCTTGACATAATAATCAGGTCGAAGCTGCTCGATGAGTCGATCCGCGGTCGCCTCGTCGAAGGGAGTCACGGCGGTTACCCAACGCACGGCGCGGAGAACCGCCAGACGATCCTCCAGCGGCATCAGGGGGCGGTCGGGTCCTTTCAGCTTGCGAACGCCGGCGTCGCTGTTGAGGCCCACGACCAGCACGTCGCCCGCGGCCGCAGCGCCGCGGAGCAGGGCCACGTGGCCCGGATGAATGAGGTCAAAGCATCCGTTTGTCAGCACGAGGCGCCGGCCGGCGGCGCGCGCCCGCCCGCCCCAGTCCGCCAGATCGTCAGGCTGAATGAACTCAGCTTCAGCCGAAGTGCTCACGGGCCTCACGCACGACTTCCTCAGGCGACACGACCGCAACTCCAAGCTGGCGGACGACGACCCGGGCGGCCAGTGACGCGAGGACGGCCGCCTCTTGCGGCGAGGCGCCGCCGAGGATTGCGGCGGTCATGGCCGCGGCCACGGTGTCACCAGCGCCGGTGGGGTCCGCTACTCTGCCTACAGCCGCCGCGGGGATGACATGTCGACCCGCTGCCCCGGCATCCAGGACCATTCCAGCGGCACCTAGCGTGATCAGCACCGCTTCGACGCGAATTGACGTACGAAGTTCGCTGGCCGCAGCCAGCGCTTCGGCGGTGGAGTTGATTTCGCGGCCGAGTTCGGCTTCAGCCTCAGGCTGGTTCGGCGTGAGGAGTGTGGCGTCACGGAACCGGTCCAGGCCGCCGTGCGCGTCGGCCGTGATCACCAGTCCCGCGGCGTGTGCGGCAGGCAATACGGCGTCCAGAATGGACGCGTTGACTACACCGGTTTCGTAGTCGGAGAGCACCAGGGCGTCGGCCTCCATCAGCGCCGATCCCAGGTAGGAGATCATCCGTCCAGCGGTCTCGTCCTTGACCCGCGACCGATCGACCGTATCCACGCGCGCGATCATGCTCTGCGGGCGCTGGCGTTCGCCGCCAGCCCAAATCCTCAGCTTGACGGCTGTCGCGCGATCCGGATCGGTCACCAGGCCTTCGGTCCGGATCCCGCGGTCCTGGAGCTGGTCTCGCAGTTGGTCGGCCATGGCGTCGGCCCCAACGACGCCAGCCACAGCTGTATCGCAACCCAGACTGCCCAGATTCGTAGCCACGTTCGTTGCGCCACCAGGAACCAGAAGACGCTCCTGCTGCTCGATTACGGGCAGGGGCGCTTCGCGAGACAGACGACTGGCGGCACCGATGATGTGCTCGTCCACGAGCATGTCGCCGAGGACGATGGCGCGCTTGCCGGCCGCACGGTTGAGGATTTGGGCGGCGCGCTCGGAGCTTATCGTCGGGCCGTAGGCCCCCATCTATGAGCCGCGCGCCGCGCGCAGGTATGCGGCGCACTGGTGCAAGGCTTCGGCCGGGTCACCGCGCATGCGGCACTCCAAGGCTGTTGATCCGGTGTAGCCGATGTCGCGTAGCGCGGCGTAAACTGCGGCGAAGTCGAGCGAGCCGGTTCCGGGGTGCGATCGCTGGTTGTCCGCGAAATGCACGTGTCCGATCCAGTCGCCGGCCGCACGAATGCTGGCGGCAATGTTGTCTTCCTCGATGCTCATGTGGAATACGTCGGCCAGGACCTTCACGCGCGGGCTGCCAACGCGCTGGGCGATGGCGATGCCGTCCGCCAGCGTGTTGATCAGGTGCATTTCGTAACGGTTGAGCGGCTCGACCGTGATGGTGACGCCGGCGGACTCCGCGTGCGGCGCTAACTGCTCCAAGGCCCGCACGTAACTATCCGCCTGGTCCTGCGCGACGATGCCATCCGGGAGCGAGCCGCGTACGGGTACGGAAATCAGTGCCGTTACGCCCAGTTCGCGGCAGGCGTCGAGGGCTCGTCGGGTTTGATCGATGCGGCGGCGCTGGGAGTACTCGTCCTCCACCAGGTCCAGGCCGCGACCGGCCGGGCACATGCTCATGGCGGGGATTCCAGCCGCCGCAAGGGCACCGCGGTACTCCGCGACGTGATCGACGGCGTCGCTGTGGATTTCGACGGCCTCGAATCCGGCCGCGGCCAGACAGTCGATCTGCTCGGCGACCGAGTTACCCGGAGCGAGTCGTACCTGCGCGGACAGTTTCATGGTTGGGCCCTGCTCCTTCGGGGCGGCAGCGTAGCAGAGCTAATCGGCGTTCCTGTTATCATTTCTCGAAACCTGTGGTTACTCAGAACTGGGCGTACGCCTCCTTTGAATAAGCGTAAGCGCGTGGCCTGGCGCAAGCACCGTCGCACAAAGAAACGCGATCGAGTGCGCCGCAAGGCCGAACGCGAAGCAGAAAACTCGCCTTCTCGCCGACGGACGCGTCAGCAGCCATAGCGGCTCGGCCATCCGGCCAGCTACCGCCTCGATGATTGCCGCGTCCATGGCTGTACAGCGTGCGCTGCCTAACGGCGCCCATCTCATTGCAACTGCTGTGCCGCACACGGCGGCGGTCAGCTTGCACGTAGCCTCGCGCATTGGCTCGGGGAGCGAGCCGGGCGAGTTAAGTGGTGTGACGCACTTCGTTGAGCACATGCTGTTTCGCAACCGCTCGCACGAACCTGGCGCATTTGCCTGCGCGATCGAACGTCTGGGCGGGCAGATCAATGCGGCAACTGAACCGGAACTGACCGTCGTCGGCGCCAAGGTTCCAGCCGAGGCTTGGCCCGACGCGCTCCGGATTGTGGCGCAGATGGTGCATGAGCCGGCGATGGATCCGGAAGACATTGAAAAGGAGCGCACGGTCATTCTCGACGAATTGGCGTTGCTTGACGATCTTCCGGAGGAGTCTGCTCGTCGAGCCGTGCTGGCCGCACTTTGGCCCAAGCATCCCTTTGGGCGTGAAGTCGCCGGAACGACGGCAACCGTGAGTTCCCTGACCCGTGACGCCCTGCTTCAGCGAGCCGCCGCGATGTTTGCCGGCCGCAACACGATCGTGAGCGTAGCGGGGGCGCTCGATCCGGCGATGGCGTTGGACCTGCTCGCCGACGCGTTTGGCACGGCGCCGGCCGGGTCGCGCGAACTCTATCCCGAAGTCCATACGAACGGTCAGTCAGCCGACAGAATTCAGATTATTCGGCGCGAGGCCGAGCAGGCGTACTTTTCCATTGCCGGATTCACACCCGGTCGGTCAAGCCGTGACCGCTACGCGCTGGAGTTGCTGGGCGCCGTGCTGGGCGCCGGCTTTGGCGCCAGGCTGGTATTGGAACTCCGTGAGCGACACGGCCTGGCATATGACATCGGCGCCGATGTTGGGTACTGCGGCGACCAGGGCGTTCTCGCGATTGACGGGGCCACGGACCCGGACTTGCTGACGAAGGCCATTACGATTGTTCTCGGCGAGCTTTCCGGGGTGATTGAACGCGGCGTAACAGTGGAAGAGTTTGAGCGAGCGCAGGCATATGCCATCGGAGGCATGGTGCGGTCGCTGGAAGACTCGGCAGTCTTGGCCGCCTGGTACGCCCGCGAACACGCGCTGGAGTCCACCCCGCTCGCTCCCGATGCACTGATTCGGCGTTTTCGCGGCCTGACGCACGACGACGTGAACGCCGCCGCCCGCGCTTGCTTGGTGCCTGACTGGCCGGTGATCGCGGTTGCGGGCCCAGTCGATGCCAGCGTTGAGATTCCCACCGCGCTGATGCTGACGGGTGTTGGTTGACATGCGGCCAAGCGAAGCGGCGGATCTGGCGCGACAGGCGCTGGCTGACGGCGACTCTGAGCTGGCCGGTTCGATTGCCGATCGCCTCCTGGCCGAGTTTGCCAGCTACCCGCCCGCGCGGTTACTGCGCGCACTGCTCGCCGAAGAGACAAATGCCAGCGATGCCGCGCTGGATGACCTGCGTGCCGTGACCTCCGCGGAGCCGTCAAACGCGGAAGCCCGTGCCGCGCAGGCACGTGTGTTTCAACGTCGAGGAGATACCGACCGAGCTCGCATGGCTGCACGACAGGCGGTGGAACTGATTCCGAACGATCCGGCGGTGCTGGACTCCGCTCTCGAGATCCTGAATGTCGAGCCTGACTCCCTGGACACGAGCGCCGCGGTTCTGGCACGCGTTCATCTCAACTGCGGTTGGCCAGACCTGGCGGAGCGCCACGCGCGCGTGGCCGTGAGCGAAAGTCCAGAGCGCGTTGACGTCCGCCTCACGCTGGCTGAAGCGTTGTGGCGGCTTGGGCGGCTGCGGGCTTGCGAAGCTGAGTGCCGAGTCGTCGCCGATCAGGCGGAGGAGTGCGTCCGCGCTGCCGTGATGCGTGCCCACATCCTCTCGGAGCGAGGGCGCACGGCCGAGGGTCAGGAACTCCTGGATCGGATCGGTCGCGTCGACCCGGAGTTTCGGGAAGCACGGGAATTGCTGGGCACGCTAGAAGTTCATCGCCTTGTGCTGCCTGAGATGGTCGATGTCGACTTGCCACCGGAACTTATCAAGCCGTCGAATGGGACGCTCGAGTCGGACGCCGGTCCGTCGTCAGTCGATGAGGCTCACGCAGCTTCGCCGGACTCCGATCCGGGGCCGGCGGAAGTTCAGATAGACGACGGTAGGGAAGAACAGGCCGAGGCGCCGGGGGAATCCGCCGTCATGGCCCAGCCTTCGCGAACGGCGGAGGGGCCGGCAGACGCTGAAGCTCCTGGAGACCCGGACAGTGGCTTGCCTGCCGCGGGTCACGACGCTGCTGTTTCGCCCGAGCAGTTGCGGCTTGACGAATCTGCCGGGGAGTCGGGAACGCCGGACGCGGCGGCAGGGCCCGTTGCGAGTCAGGAGGAGCCCACCGAGGGTGCGTCCTTCTCCACATTTGACTGGGCGCGGCACTTGATCGAGAACTCAGAATGGACGGAAGCCGAGCGCATGTTGACCGACATCGTCACGGGGAACGACCCCGACGTTTCACGTGTCGACGGACTGCTCCTGGAAGCCGTGGCGCACCGGGAGCTGCGGGGTTCGGCCTGGAAGCTCTTGGGCGATCACTACATGCAGACCGGCCGTCCCCAGGCAGCCGCGGACGCCTATCTGCGGGCGGCGAATGTCGCAGGCGGATCGACGGAGTGACCTCCGCCGCCGACCTGCACGCGGGAATCCAGCGCCTGCCCGGCGTTTCCGGCGCCGCCGTCTGGAAGATTGGCGAGATACCGACCGGCGATCTTGGGGGACGTGGCGGGTCTATTGGCCCCGGACTGCTCTCTGCCAGTATCGGAACGATGGAGCAAGCGGTTGAGACGATGGGACTGGGGCAGATCGCGGAGATCTGGTTTTTGACCGAGGACACCCAATGTCTAGCCATGCGGTGGGGACAATGGCAGACCGTCGTAATCGGCGGACTGGACCTGGATGTGGACAGCGTGCGCGACGGCTTGACCAGCCTGCTCGCGGCGAACGATGAACCTGACGCCTGAGGATGGGCGTCCACAGGAGGGAAACCGAATGGAACGGACGCTAGTCCTGCTCAAGCCCGACGCGCTGCAGCGCGCGATCGCGATGCAGATTCTGCAGCGGTTCGAACAGCGCGGGCTGCGGTTGATTGGGCTGAAGCTGGTGGCTGCGAGCGCTGAGCAGGCGAGCCAACACTACGCCGAGCACGAGGGAAAGTTCTTCTTCGACGGCCTTGTTGCCCACCTGCAGAGCGGACCGGTCGTGGCCGTGGTGCTGGAAGGACCGGAGGCTATTTCGGTTGTGCGGGCGATGGTGGGATCGACCCGGCCGCATGAGGCCGCGGCGGGCACGATTCGAGGGGATTTAGCGCTGGCGGGTCTTCGTAACCTCGTTCACGCCTCCGACTCACCGGAAACCGCGGCCCGAGAGATTGCGCACTGGTTCGAAGCTCACGAAGTGCTGGACTACGAGCGGCCGCTTGATCGCTGGGTGTATGAGTCGGACTGAGCGAGCAATCCCGGCGTCTCCAAGGTCGTTGGCTCCGGGCAACGCATGAAGGTCCACGAATGCGACGCCCGCGAGATCTTCCGGCGCCACGGCCTGCCTGTCCCGGACTGGCGTGTGGCCGCGACGGCCGACGACGTCGCGCAGGCGGCGAGTGCCTTTGGATGTCCTGTTGTCATCAAAGCTCAGGTGCTTGCCGGTGGACGCGGCAAGGCCGGGGGCGTGAAGCTGGTCTACTCACTCGAGGAAGCCGCCGAGGCAGCGACACACATCCTCGCCTTGAACATTGGCGGTGAGCCTGTTCGCCGAGTGCTTGTTGCGCCAGCCGTGGACATCGCTCGCGAGCTATATCTGGGCGTGGTGATTGATCGGACGGCCCAGTCGCTGGTGCTGATGGCCAGTGCCGAGGGCGGCGTCGACATTGAGGAGGTGGCGGCGACGAACCCGTCCGCAATCCTCCGAGTGAACGTGGACCCGCTGGCCGGACTGGCCGACTGGGAAGCCCGGCAACTTGGATTCGCGCTCGGGCTGAGCGGCTCGCAGGTTCGTCAGTTCGTGGGCATCGCCCAGGGGCTCGTGGAGGCCTTTGTCGACGTCGACGCTTCCCTCGCCGAGGTCAATCCGCTGGTGGTCGACGACGCCGGCGATCTGCAAGCCATCGACGCCAAGCTGAACATCGACGACAACGCGCTGGGCCGTCAGGGGGAGATCGAGCAACTCCGCGACCCGCACGAGGAGAGCGAGGCCGAGCAACGCGCACGGGCCGCCGGGCTGAGCTACATCAAGCTGGACGGCACGATCGGCTGCATGGTCAATGGCGCCGGGCTTGCCATGGCCACGATGGACGTGATCAAGCACTACGGCGGGGAGCCGGCCAATTTCCTGGACGTGGGCGGCGGCGCCGGCGTGGAGAAGATCACAACCGCGTTCGAGCTCATTCTTGAAGATCCCAACGTGCGCGCGGTGCTGGTGAACATTTTTGCCGGCATCACGCGGGCCGACGACGTGGCGGCCGGGGTTATTGCCGCCCGCGAACGCCTGACGCAGGAGGTTCCGCTGGTGGTTCGAGTCGCCGGCACGCGCGAGGCCGAGGCCCTGGAACTGCTGGAAGGCGCCGGGATCGGCGCGGAACGCTCGATGGACTCAGCAGCCGCGCAAGTCGTTGAGGCGGCGCGATGAGCATTCTGCTTGACGGAAGCACGCGGCTCGTCGTGCAGGGCATGACCGGGAGCCAGGGATCGTTTCACACCCGGCTGATGCGAGAAGCAGGCACGCAGGTTGTGGCCGGGGTCACACCGGGTCGCGCGGGCGCAGCGGTGGAAGGCCTAGAGGACGTGCCCGTCTTCAATACGGTCGTAGAGGCCACACAGGAAACCGGCGCCAACGTCGCATGCATTTTCGTACCGGCCGCCTTCGCCGCGGACGCCATTCTTGAAGACGCGGCTGCGGGTCTGGACGTCATTGTCTGTCTGACCGAGGGCATTCCCGTCCTGGACATGCTTCGAGTCATGCCGAGGGTTCGTGCGGCCGGTTCGCATCTGATCGGGCCGAACTGTCCGGGTGTCACCACGCCAGGGGACGGCGTTAAGGTTGGGGTAATGCCCTGGGCAGTACACTCACCGGGACACGTAGGCGTCGTAAGTCGCAGCGGAACGCTCACCTACGAGGTGGTTCAGCACCTGACCGATCTGGGCGCCGGGCAGACCACTACAGTTGGGATCGGCGGCGATCCCATCATCGGGACACGCTTCATCGATGTACTGTCGATGTTTGAGACGGATCCCGAGACTCATGGAGTAGTCTTGTTGGGTGAAATCGGCGGTGACGACGAAGAACGGGCGGCAACGTATATTCAGGAGCAAATGACGAAGCCCGTTACAGCATTCATTGCCGGAAAAACCGCGCCCCCCGAACGCCGGATGGGGCACGCGGGCGCCATCGTGTCAGGCACGTCCGGCAGTGCGACCGCGAAAGAAACCGCGCTGCGCGCGGCTGGTGTGCTGGTTGGCGAGACGCCGGAGCACGCCGCCCGCTTGCTGGTAGACCGACTGCAATAGGTAGGAGAGTGTCCGGCTGGTGATAATGGACGGAATAACGAAGCGCTTGGAGGAGATTTGGTCGCCCGCCACGGGCAGTCCAACTGGACACTGGCAGGCGACGACGCGATGAAGGAAAACGCTCTCTCGTGGATGATTGGCGGTCCTGCGCTCACCGGCGGCGTCAATAGTTCGGCGGAGGTCTTTGCCAAGGCCTGCGCGCGGGCCGGCCTGTATGTGTTCTCGAACATCGAATACCACTCGAACATCATGGGCCGCCACATTTCGTACCGGGTGCGGACGAGCGACACGCCGGTCCATTCACACGTGGAACAGGTGGATCTGCTGCTGGCGCTTGACTCCGAGACGCTGTTTGGAACACCGGAGTATCAGGACTACCAGCGGCATGGCGGCCACCTGCACCGGGTGGCGCCGGACGGCGCGGTCATCCTGGACGCCAAGGCCAAAACTGACCATTCGGCGATTGAACGGGACGACATTCACCTCGTTGCCCTTGCCTACGACGACCTGGTACGGGAGTCGGTCGAGGAACTCGGCGTTGCGTACAACGCCCGGCGCCACAGCGTGATGCGCAACATGGTGCCAATTGGCGCCAGTTGCGCCCTGCTGGACTTTGACATCAGTCACGTCGTGACCCTGGTGGCGGAGGTGCTTCCAGCACGCCACCAGGACATGGTGGAGATGAATCGCCACGTCTTACTGCACGCGGCCGAGCAGGCGCGGCGTGCGTACGCCAAGGAAGAGTTTCACGTCACGCTGCGGCCACGCTCCGAGCGCAACGGCCACATGCTGATCAAGGGTGTGGATGCCGTTGGGATCGCGAAAATTCACGCCGGCTGCGCGTTTCAAACCTACTACCCCATCGCCCCCGCGTCTGACGAGAGCGTGATGCTGGAACGCCAGCAGACCCAGTACCCGATCGTGGTTCTCCAGGCAGAAGACGAGATAGCTTCGATGAACATGGCGGTGGGAGCGGCCCACGCCGGCGTCCGCGCGGCCACGTCAACAGCCGGCCCGGGCTTCAGCCTGATGGCCGAAGGCCTGGGCTTTGCATCGATCACCGAGGCCGCAGGCCCCGTCGTCATTCTCTGGCAGCGTGGTGGGCCGAGTACGGGACTCCCCACGCGCCAGTCGCAGCAGGACCTGCGGTTTGCCTTGCAGCCCGCCCACGGCGAGTTTCCCCATATCGTCGTCGCACCCGGCGACGCGCGCGAAGCCGCGCGCATCACCCACATGGCATTCAACTGGGGGGACCGCTACCAAATGCCGGTGGTGGTACTGGCCGACAAGTTCATTGCGAATTCCCTGGTCACGCTCAAGGACCTGGGACTGGATGGACTCCCCATCGATCGTGGCGAGTACTGGACGCTGGAGATGAACGGCTCGGAACCGTACCGGCGGCACCGCCTGACCGAGTCCGGGATCAGCCCGCGCGCGGTTTTCGGTACGCCTGGTGGACAGTACGTGACGACCAGCGACGAACATACGGAGCGCGGACGAATCGACGAGCAGGTTGAGAACCGCATGGCGCAAATGGAGAAGCGCATGCAGAAGCTCGATTTGGCGTCCGACGAGATTCCAGACGAATGGCAGTATGAGCTTGTTGGACCGGAGAACGCCGACGTGACAATTGTCGGCTGGGGTTCGACGCGCGGGCCGATCACGGACGCCCTGCCGGTGCTGGAATCCGAGCATGGCATCTCCGCCAACTTCCTGCAGATTCGGCTGCTGCGACCGTTCCCCGCCTCGGTTGTGCGCGAGAAGCTGAACCGCGCCCGCCGGGTGGTCCTAGTCGAAGACAATTACATGGGGCAGTTGGGCATGCTGATCGCGGAGCAAACCGGGATTAAGCTTGAACGGATGGCCCTGAAGTATGACGGGCGCCCGTTCTCTCAGGACGAAGTTGTTGAAGCTGTATGCGAGCACTCGGCAGCCGACCTCGGCCGGCTGGTGCTGTCGCACCCGTAGGAAGGGCAACGAATACCGTGGTAGTCGCTGACACCGAACGATTGACGGCCAAGACCTTTGGGGTTGAGGACTCGCATCCGGACTGGTGCGGCGGCTGCGGCGACTTTGGGATCCTGAGCGCGGTGAAGCAGGCGCTGGCCAAGCTCGGGCGACCGCCGCACGAGGTCGCGGTCATTTCGGGCATCGGTTGCTCCGGCAAGATTCCGCACTACATCAACGCCTACGGCCTCCACACCCTGCATGGGCGGGCCCTCAACGTGGCAACCGGCGTCAAACTGGCCAACCCAAACCTCGAGGTCCTGGTGGCCGGGGGTGATGGCGACGGCTACGGCATCGGCGCCGGGTATTTCGTTAACTCGGGTCGGCGAAACGTCAACATCGCCTACCTGGTCCACAACAACGGCGTCTACGGCCTGACCAAGGGGCAAGCGGCTCCAACCATGCGCCGCGGACAAAAGACCAAGGGGATGGCCGAAGCGGCGATCCAGGAGAGCGTGAATCCCATTGGGCTGGCTATCGCGTCCGGCTATACGTTTATTGCCCGCGGCTACGCGATGGCGCAGCCGGACCTCGTCGACCTGATCGTGCAGGCCGTGCAGCATCGCGGAACCGCGCTCATCGACATCCTGCAGCCCTGCCCGATCTACAACGATCTGATGACGATCGACTTCTTCCGCGGAAGAGACATCGGGCACAGCCGCACCTATCGGCTCGCGGATGAAGGGTTCGACGGTCGGGTGCACGACCCGAGCAACCAGGACGAGATCGTGGCCAAGCAGCAGGCGGCGATCGCGAAGTCGTTTGAGTGGGGCGACCGGATTCCCATCGGGGTGCTCTACCAGGTTGACGCTCCGACATACGAGGATGAGTTGGCGGGTCGGCTGCCGGAACTGGGAACCAGCAGCCTCCTTGAACTGGCTACGCCGGGACAGGACATCTCGAGACTTCAAGACACCTATCGCTGACGCGCCGTTCCCCAGGACTCACGTCGGAATCACCGGTTCTTCGGTAGCCGCGGGTTCCCGTAGGCGCTGCCCAGGCGGGTTGGCGGCTGTGCCAGACTCGCCGCAGCCCCCGTAGCTCAGTGGACCAGAGCGACGGCCTTCTAAGCCGTGGGTCGCAGGTTCGAATCCTGCCGGGGGCGCCTAGTCACCCTCCGCACGCCGGGCAATGGCTGTCGCCAATCCGTCGAAGATCCAGGCGTGTATCGGATACAGGGCATACCAGTAGGCCAGACCGGCCAGTCCTTTCGGACTGAACGCCGCTGTCTGCTCCAAGACGGTGGCGCCGTCGGCCACCGTTCGTAGCCTGAATTCAAGCCAAGCTCGTCCCGGCAGTTTCATCTCGGCCCGTAGCCGGATCAACCTGTTTACGCTCAGGTCCTCGACTCGCCAGAAGTCAAGCGCATCGCCAATGCGCAGGTCGTCGGGATGGCGTCGCCCGCGGCGTAATCCGACGCCGCCAAGCAGACGGTCCAGGGCCCCTCGAATCCGCCAGGTCCAGTCGGCGAAGTACCACCCTCGAGCCGCGCCGATCCCGGCGATCACTCGGTAGACATTGCTCGCCGGAGCTGAAATCCTGCGGCTGCGACGCTCGACGATCATCCCCTGGCTGGACTCCAAGAGCACCAATTCCTTTTGTTCAGACTCCGGCCCGGCGGCGTCGGTCCAGGACGTGTGGATGTGTCCGTGGTCGAGATCGTCTATCACCCGGTCGACTGCCAAGGTGTAGTCCAGCGGCTCGATATCGGGAAAGAGCGTGCGCGCCAGATCCGTTGTAACCACGACGTCGTTTCGAAGCCCCTCCACAAGTGCCGCAGTGACGTTGGCCGGAACGGGGGTGATCCAGTGAACCCAGTAGGAGGACAGTCGTGGGGTAAGAACCGGGACGGGCATTAGCAGCCGCCGAAGACCTCGGGCCCTGGCGTAGCCAAGAATCAGGCCCTTGTAGGTGGTTACGTCCCTCCCGCCAATCTCGACGATCTTACCTGTGCTCTCAGGAACAGATAGCGACGACACCAGGTAGCTCAGAACGTCATCGACGGCGATGGGTTGAATTCGCGAGTAAATCCACTTTGGGCAAACCATGACCGGTAGGCGTTCCACGAGATATCGGATCATCTCGAAGGAGATACTGCCCGCGCCGACAATCACGGCGGCTCGGAATTCCGTAACCGGGACCTCGCCCTCCCGCAGTGCTCGTCCCGTCTCGTGGCGTGAGCGCAGGTGGCGAGACAGATCGGCGCCAGGTTCCCCGAGGCCTCCCAGGTAGATAATGCGCTTCACGCTTGCCTGCTTGGCAGCCAACCCGAATGCCCGGGCGGCTATGACATCCAGGTCGCCGAAGTCGGCTCCTCTGGTCATGCTGTGAATGAGGTAGTAGGCGGTATCGACGCCGTCGAGTGCTTCTGATAGATCCTCAGGGTTTAGGGCGTCGCCGACCGAAATCTCGACCTTACTCGACCACGAACGCGAACGTGCGCGCGCCCGGCTTCGCACGAGGACGCGAACGCGGTGGCCTTGGCGAAGCAGCTGAGGGACCAAGCGTCCGCCGATGTAGCCGGTCGCACCGGTCACCAGAATCATGCCCTTGCTTTCAGCCTGCTTCCTTGATCTGAGTTCATCCTAGTTGTGGCGACCAGCACAGCTTCGTGGGGATACACACGATGGCATTGAGGCGCTGGTCCGGAGGCCTCGGGCAGCGCAGTTGGGCAGGTGTTTGAAATACCGGGGAAATGGAGAGATGCGGCACAACAACCTGACGATTTGCTCGAGACGTCCCACGCACGACCCGCCCGCCGTCGCGATCCCGCTAGGGCCCACTCCGGACTACGTGATCACCTGGGCTTCGCGTGCACGCTCATGGTCGGTCAGCACTTCCCGTCCCTTGTCAGTGATCAGAACGAGGTCCTCGATGTGATAGCCGGCGACGCCCGGGTCGAGGTACGCGGGTTCGATGCAAAGCACCATGCCGGGCTGGAGTGGCTCGTCTGTGGTGGGCTTGAGCATGGGGTATTCGTGGAGACCCAGCCCAAGCCCATGGCCGATGTGGGCCATCTGGAAGGGCAGACCGACCTTCTGGTACGCCGCCTCGCAGGCGGCGAACAGATCTCCTGCTCGCAGGCCGGGCCGGACTGCGTCAAGCGTTTCGACGTGGGTCTGATACAGGCGGTCGTAGATGTCTCGCTGATGCGGACTTGGGTTGCCAACGAAGGCCGTGCGGGCCAGATCCGACCAGTAGCCCACAAAGTTGCCTGCGACGTCCGTATGCACGACATGGCCAGCTTCCAAGCGCGTTGCACCAGGGCGGGCGTGCCATTCGAACGAGCGCATTCCGGTGCCGAGGAACATGAAGTTCAGGACATCGGCGCCGGCGGCGGTAACCCCGACCGTGATGTCGTCGGCGACCTTCTTTTCCGGTTCGCCGACTGATGCCCGCTCGAAGGCGTCGCGAATCGCGCGCTCGGTCGCCCGCCCGGCCGCGGCCAGGGCCTCAGTCTCTTCGCGCGTCTTGATCATCCGGGTGCGATCCAGGAGATTCCCGCAGTCGACCAGCGTGGCGCGCGGGAGGCGCTTCCGCAGATGGTTGACATAAGCGTCTGGCAGAGAATGTGTCTCAATGCCGAGTCGGCCCTTGGCAAGCCCCTTTTCGACAACGACTTCAGCAAGGAGATCAGCCGGAGATTCCACGAACTCCGTATAGCTGCGCATGTCTTCGATCTGGCAGTCGTCCCGACAGGCGACGTCCTCGCCCTTGCAGACGACAATGGCTGGATCTCCCTGGCCCGGCCACAAAAGCAGCGCCAGCCGGTCGGGAATCAGGCGCTGCATGACCATGCGGGCGCCCGACAGGTAGGAGACGTTCTCGAGAGAACTGGCGATGACGGCGTCCATTCCAGACTCGGCAAGAAGAGCTTCGAATCGCTCCACGTTCATTTCACGTCGCCCCTGACGAGACCTGGTCCGCGCAACTGTTTGTTGGCAGCGTCCATTCGTGGCGAAACACGGCGTAGTAGACAAGGTCCACGTGTTCGTCTCGCATTTTCCAATGACCTCGCAGGACACCCTCACGGGTCATGCCCAGCCTTTCCAAGACACGCCATGACGGCTTGTTGTCGACGTGCGCTCGGGCATACACCTTGTGCAATTCGAAGCTCTGAAAGCCCCAGTCGACAACCGCGCGAGCGGCATCTGTGGCGAGTCCTCGCCCCCACCAGCGCCTGCCCAGCAGGTAGCCCAACTCGGCGGTTTCGTGCTCCGGGTTCACGTGCAGGCTGATGCCGCCAATGACCCGCCGCCCATAGACAACGGCGAACTCCGGATTCGTTGACCAGTCGGTGCGCATTTGGCGGTCAACGAACTCTGCGGCGTCGTTGCGGGTGTAGGGGTCTGGTAACGGGCGATACCGTGCGACCTCAGCGTCGGACGCATACGCCCTCACGTCGTCGACATCGGTGAACTCGAACGGCCGCAGCAGCAGGCGAGCGGTTCGGAGCCTGGCTGGCCTGGGCCGATGTTGACTCACTCAATCGTTCCTGACTTCCGGAGCAGACCTGAGACTCGGCTAGGACGTACGGCGGAGGAGGCGCGTTAGCGGCACGACGAGGTTGTGCGTGAGGGTCCGAATCCGCAGAAACCGACGGTAGAGGCCGATGTACGTAAATGTCAGCATGATGAGGTAGCCGGGCCAGTTGAACACGAAGCCGATAAGGGCTTGCATGAGTTCAACGGGTCCGTCTCCCGTGGCGCCGCTCGAGAGGGCGGCCAGGAAGAAGAATGGCAACATAAGCAGGGCGCCAATAATCAGCTGCCCGAGCAGGCCCACGATGGGCAGGAAGATTACGTAGAGAACTGAGCGGATACGACGCATGACCCGGTCAATGTCGTAGTCCTCAACCTGGCCCTCACGGCGATCCTGGTAGGAGTCGAAGCCGCAGTGCCTGCACGTGGGTGAACGGGCGGCTGTGTGGCGACCGCAATTTGTACAGGTGATGGTGCCCACGGGTTGACGCCTCGTGCCAGTGGCCTGCTGATTGTGGCGCGTAGAAGCGGTTTTGGACAAGTCGGGACATTACGTACTATTCGAACCTCTCCGCTTGCCGCCAGGAGAGATTCCGGCCGCAGGCGAGATTGGGGCTCATTTCAGTCTCTTCCAGCGCGGGGAGTCGAGCAATGAAGTTTGTCCGTTATGCGTCGGATGTCGGGTCGTGTCTAGGCTCGTTGGGCGAGGACGGATCGGTGTTCGCCATCAGCGGCGACATCTTTGGCGACTTTGATGTCGGCGGCCGTGTGGCAGACGTCAATGAGTTGAAGCTGCTGGCCCCGGTTGATCCACCAAAGCTTATAGGTGTTGGCGGCAATTATCTGGAGCACCTCCATGAGGGTGGCGAGGATGTGTTCGTGCCTCAGTTCCCGATGGTGTTTCAGCTCCCATCGACGTCGGTGATTGGCCCTGGCGAGTCAATTGTGATTCCGAATAAGGCGGGGTTCACGCACGCGGTACACGATCCAAATCTGCAGGACGAGCCGTTTACGCCGGTTGACTACGAGGCCGAGCTCGTCGTGGTGATTGGCAAGGCTTGCCACCGAATTGACCCGGACGACGCCTTGGACTACGTGCTGGGCTACAGTTGCGGCAATGACGTAAGCGCGCGGCCGCTGCAACTGGCGGAGATGGCGACCGGGGTGCTGATGCTTGGGAAGGGTCTGGAGACGTTCAAGCCTTTGGGCCCGGTGATCGCGACTGACTTGGATCCGACGGATCTGCGGTTGCGGGGTCGGCATAACGGTGTGGTTACCCAAGATACGAGCACGTCGGACCTGCTTTTTGGCGTGGCTTCGCTGGTTACGTATCTGGCGCAGGCAATCCGGCTGGAGCCCGGCGACTGCATCTACACGGGTACGCCGTCCGGGGGTGGATCGCTGGAGCCGGGGGACACGATCGAGGTGGAAATCGACGGAATCGGCTTGCTGAGCAACCCGGTGGTTGCTGGTTAGCGGGCGGAAAGCCTAAGAACGGCTGCCGCCTACTCGGCATTCGGCAAGCCAGTCTTCGCGGTATTCGAGGCCGAAGCCGGGGCGATCGGGTACCTGGACCATGCCGTCCACAATTCGAACAGGCTCGACCCAGCACGCGTCGTGAGTGTGGCCGCCGGCTTCCAAGTAGATACCGTTGGTCAGGGCGGCGAGAATCTGGCAGTTGTGCTGCCAGCCGCCGTGGGTGGCGATTCGGACGTTGTAGGCGTCAGCCAGCGCAGCCGTTTCCATGATTTCCATGACGCCGCCGGCGCGGCGGGCGTCGGGCTGCAGGATGTCGACGCCGCGCTTCTCAAGCAAGTCGAGCACGGCGTACTTGCCGTAGATGTTCTCGCCGGTGGCTATGGGGACTGACACGGCGGCTCGGAGTTCGCCGTACTCGGAGTTCATCCAAGGACGCAGCGGCTCCTCGTACCAGAAGATGTCGTATGGCTCATAGGCGTTGCCTCGGCGAATGGCTTCATCGACCGGGTGAATCTGGTTGGCATCGACCATCACGTCGACTTCCGGGCCGAGGGCGTTGCGTACGGCTTCGAGGCGGCGCAAATCGTCCGCAAGGTCAGGCGCGCCGACTTTGATCTTGACGGCGCGGTAGCCGGCGTCGATGGCCCGCCGGCAGCGGGCGACAAGCTCGTCGACCGGAAAGTTGAGCCAGCCGACCATGCCGTAGGCCGGAATCTCGGTTTGATACTGCCCGAGCAACTGGGCAACCGACGTGTCTCGTGCCTTTCCAAGGATGTCCCAGACGCAATAGTCGATGACTGAGATTCCGAAGACGCCGAGGCCACTGACCCCGTAGTACTCGGTCTGATCGAAGAGATGTCGACGAAGGCGGCGGGGCATGGAGGTGTCCTGGCCGACGACCAGTTTCCGCATTTCAACTTCGAAGAGTTGGCGCGTGAGTTCGCCGCCGTAGCCCGAGATGCTGAGGGTGAAGGTGCCGTAGATTCCGTCTTCCGTGTGGAGCCGCACGATCAGGTCGCGACCCGAGGCGATGCGGTGGATTGAGTCTTCGATGACGCGTGGCGGTCCCGGCTGCTGGATGACGATGGTTTCGAGTTCAGTGACTCGCATGTGACCTCGCTCATGCAGAAGATTCGAGCGAATCGGCGACCTTGCGGAGCTTCGCAGTCTAGTTGGTCGCCCTGGCTTCGCTAGCCGCCATGCCGTGGGCAATGGCGCGTGACGCTGCTCGATGTGAGGCTCGGCCGCGACGGGAAGCAAGCGCGTGCGACGATGTGAGGCGTCGTGGGGTGGAGGTGTCTCCGTGCCGACCGTTGATGTCCCGCGGGTGTCGTTCGTTGGTTCAGGCCGAGTTTCGATTGACAGCGTGCGGGTGTCCGATCCGGCACCGAACCAGATACGCGTGCGGACTACGCAGTCGTTGGTCAGTGCTGGGTCGGAACGAAATAGCTTCGAGTCGCCAAACGCTGAGCCGCGTTCGCCCGGCTATTCGAGCGTGGGGACTGTGGACGCGGTAGGGCGACAGGTTGAAGGCTATCGCGAAGGGGACCGGGTGTATGCCACCTCACCGCACCAAGGTGCGCATCTGGTGGAAGTGGATACGCCTCGGGTGGTTGACCGGAAAGAGCATTACCCGCCGCCCAAAGTGCCCGACTCTGTGACGGACGTGCAGGCAACGTTTCTGTCGCTGTGTGACGTGGCGTTGCACGGTGTCCGGCGAGGTCGTCCCTATATCGGTGACTCCGTGGCGGTGTTTGGTCAGGGCGTGGTGGGACAGTTGGTGACGCAGTTCGCACGCATGGTGAACGCCTATCCGCTGATTGGGATTGACCTGGAGGACGAGCGGTTGGAGCTGGCTCGCCAGAGCGGCGCGACGCACACGGTGAACGCTGGCCGCGAGAACGCTGTGGATCGGGTGACTGAATTGACTGGCGGCGAAGGCGCTCGGGTTGTCTTCATGGTCACGCGTACACCTGCCATCCTGCCGGATTGCATGCGAGCCGTGGCGGCGGGCGGGACGGTGACGCTGACGGGCAGCCCGCCGGGTACCGTGGACATTCGACTTCAGGAGGAGTTGCTGCGCAAGGAGTTGACGATTACGGGCACCTACCAGACGCGGCTGTATCCGCTGACGGCCTACCACATGCAACGCTGGACACGGCCGGCGAATCGCGCCTACATCTACCAACTGATGGGACGCGGTGGCCTGGCAGTCGATCACCTGGTGTCACACCACGTGCCGTATTCCGAGGCATCGGAGATGTACGCGATGATCTCGCGCGGCCCGACCGGTTGGACTGGTGTCGTGCTGGACTGGACGGGCGCTGCGTCTTAGCCAGTCAGGGCGGCGGCCCCAGAAGTCCAGAATCGCCGCCCTGAAGCTGCATGTCAGTCTTTCGGCAGCCGCGGCATCCAGTCCGGACGGGGGAGCCTGCCCTCAAAGCTGTAGTACGGGTCGTCACGGTCCAGCGGCAGTTGGACAGTCGCGCCTGTGGCGGCCGACTTGTAGATGGCGCGTGTCAGTTCTACGTGCTGTCGGGCAATGGTCTGGGGGAACGGAACGGGACGGTCTTCGAGTACGCAACTGGCCCACAGCCGGCTCTGATGGAGTTGGCTGGGTGCCTCGGGGAAGTCATCCAGGCCTTCGCCAAGCGCTTCCAGTTCGGCCACCACCCCCGGGGTATTGGTGGAACCGAACGACAGGGTGTGCTTGAACACACTCTCGCGACCGGAGTTCAGCAGCACGGTCGGCTGCCCCCAGCCCAGGTGTTCGTGGGTCACGACCATCGAGGCGTTCTGGCCGACGAATTCCCAGCGTGTCTGCTCGGTCCGGGGATGCGCATGATGCAGCAAGGATCCCTGCACGATGCCCACGGCGCCGTTGGCGTAGCGGACCAGGGCCAGGCTGTAGCTATCGTGCTCAATCTCGCGCAGAAAGCCGCCGGAGTAGGCCGTGACTTCGACGATCGGCGAGCCCAGGGCAAACAGGAAGGGCTCAATCACATAGCGACCATGGTGGAAGACCGCGCCACCGCCCTCCGTATCGAACTTCCCGTGCCAGCCGCCCATGTAGTAGGACTGCTGGTGGTACCAGTTGATCTCGATCTTGGCCACGGCCAGCGGCCCCATCAGGCCGCTGTCGATCGCGCGCCGGGCGTGCTGCAGGCCACGGGTGTAGCGGCCGCCGCACTGTGAGACGTATGTCACCCCAGCCTCTTCGACCGCGGCCAGGATTTCGTCCGCCTCCTGCACGCTCTTGGCCATGGGGCCTTCGGTGAAGATGTGCTTGCCGGCCCGCGCCGCGGCCACCACGGGCACGCCGCGAATG
Organism: Chloroflexota bacterium; assembly: GCA_022821645.1. Classification (GTDB taxonomy): domain Bacteria; phylum Chloroflexota; class UBA11872; order UBA11872; family UBA11872; genus UBA11872. The sequence continues at coordinate 194,892 of JAJEDE010000011.1, read as the reverse complement.
GGCGGGGTGGTGAGAACGGCCACGGCGTCGATTTCGGGATCGTTGAGGAGAGCCTCGTGCCCGTCGTAGGTGCGAATGTCGTTGTCAGCCGCGGCCTGAGCGTGCACGGCCATCTGCCTGGCCGCTTCGCGGGACTCCTCGTCGCGGGCGTTGATTGCCAGGGCGCGCTGGCGGGCGGCTTCGGCGGTGTACGCCTCGTGGATGGCTGCCGCCCGGTCTTCGGCCAGGTTGGGATAGAGGTCGGCCGTGGCAACGACCTGGGCCAGGTCCGTCATCCCCGCATAGATGTCGGTATAGAGCCGAGAGATTCCGCCGCAGCCGATGAATCCGACCTTGAGCTTTCGGTTCATGTGCGTGTACTCCCACCGTTCGTTGGCGGGATGGTATACGAGGATGCTAAGCGTGTGCGGCTGGCGCCATCGATCGGGTCTGCGAGTCCCTGCGTCTAGTCGCGGGACCTGACGAACTCGATGCCGTCCATCCCCGCGAATCGATTCGCCATAACGTCAAGAGCATCGGGGTTGTTGTCGATCAGGACAAAGCGTCGCCCCAACTCGTGGGCGACCTGGCCCAGCGTTCCGCTGCCGGCAAAGCAGTCCAGCAGCAGGTCGCCGGGGCGTGATGACGCCTGAACGATGCGGCGGACGATGCCCATGGGTTTCTGAGTTGGATAGCCGGTGCGCTCGCTGCTGTTGGTCGGGACGATGGTGTGCCACCAGGTGTCGGTGGGCAGCTTTCCGCGGGCGGCTTTCTCGGGCCCTACAAGGCCAGGGGCCATGTAGGGAATGCGTTCGACTTCATCGGTGTTGAAGTAGTAGCAGTCGGGATCGCGAACGTAGACGAGGATGTTGTCGTGCTTGGCAGGCCAACTTCGCTTCGGGCGCGCACCATAGTCATAAGCCCAAATGATCTCGTTAAGGAAACAGTCGCGACCGAATATGGTGTCCAGCAGGATTTTGGCGTAGTGCACTTCCCGATAGTCCAGATGGAGGTATAGGGAGCCGTTAGGCCGGAGCAGGCGATGCAGTTCGACCAGTCGAGGCTCGAGAAACGCCAGAAAGTCGTCGAAGGAGTCGGCAAAGGCGCGTGTAGGCCCCCGGACTGTGCGATACCGATGACCTTGGAAGCCGGTGCGGTCGCCGGCGGGGTCGCGCTCCGTGCGAATTCGAGTGCGGGACTGGCTTCGGCCAGTGTTGAATGGCGGGTCGGTGTAGACGAGGCTGACCGATGCGGACGGCATTCGCTTGAGGATAGGTAGGTTGTCTCCCAGGTAAACGTGGCTCATGGCCTCAGCGCGAGTCCGCTTGTGGCTCACGGGTGTTTCCTATGCTCCGTGACGACTTCCCATATCTTGCGCTAGGGCGCGTGAGGATGTGAGGGCGTAGCATACGGGTCACACGTCCGTTCGGATCGAACGGTGGTAGAAGGAGCTTCGGGCATGTCTAGGTTGGCCCTGCAGGGCGGGACGCCCGTCCGGGCCGAGCCGTACGCCCTGTGGCCTGAGTTCGATGAGGCCGAGATCCACGCGGTGACTGATGCGCTGCGAACCGGCAACTGGGCAAGCGGTGAGGGCGACCGAAGCCTCGTCAATTTCGAACGGTCGTTTGCTGCCTATCAGGGCGCCGACTACTGCCTGGCGGTTAGCAGCGGGACCAGCGCGCTGGAGATTGCTCTACGGTCGCTGCGGCTTCCGCGTGGCTCCGAGGTGATCCTCTCGCCATATACGTACATGGCCAGCGCGACGGCGGCTCTAAACGTGGGGTTGGTGCCGATCTTCGTGGACATGGATCCAGAGACGTACAACATCGATCCACGTCTGATTGAGGCGGCAATCACTGAGCGTACCGGCGCAATCATGACGGTGCACTTCGGCGGCCTGGCGTGCGATATGGATGCGGTATCAGACATCGCGAGCCGACACGACTTGAAGGTGATTGAAGATGCGGCTCACGCGCATGGATCGACATGGAACGATCGTGGTCTGGGCACGATCGGCGATGTTGGATGCTTCAGCCTGGGACCCGGCAAGAACCTCACCCCAGGCGTCGGCGGGGCCGTGATGACGAATGATCTGGAGATCTATAAGCACGCCATCGCCTATTCCGAAATGGACATCGGCGGTCGGGTGATGCGGTTCGGCGAGATGGACATTGACGCGCAGGCTGCTGAACCCGACGAGTGGTTCCCCTATAGCTCGGGCAATCGCCGTCTGGGCGGAGTCCTGGCGGCCCTGGCCAGCGCGCAACTCGACCGGCTGGAGGGACAGACCCAGCGTCGCTCCGAGAATGGAACGTACCTGGCCGAACTGCTCGAAGACGTCGACGGGCTGTCGTCACGCCGCGAGGATCCCTACGTCACGCGCAACGCCAACCACCTGCACATCGTTCGCTACGACGCCAGAGGTTTTGAGGGTCTGGATCGAGAACGCTTTGTCGAGGCCATGCAGGCGGAGGGCATCGGAATCCGGACCGGCTACAGGCGTCCCATGAACCGGGCCGACTTGTTCAGCGACCCCAACGGCGAACTTTCGCTGGTTTGGCCTCGCGGCGATGGTGGACCCGACGTGGACTACGCATCGATGTCGTGCCCGCACGCCGAGCGCGCCTGCGAATCGGAAGACCTCTGGATCACACAGAACATGATGCTCAGTGGACCGCGGGCCATGGAGGAGATTGTGGAAGGAGCCGAAAAGGTCCGAGATCACCTCGCGGACTTGGAGACAGCGGCGCAATCACGCGGCCGCAGCTAGGGTCTGAGTCCTCCGTTTCCCCGCGCATTGAGTGAGTGCCAACTTGGATGCCAGTGGCTGAAGGTATGCAGCGTCCGAAGCAGGCGTATCAGTCCTTCGGATCAGACTTCGCGTGAGTCGCGCTAGAACCTCCAGCGGACAGCAGCAGGCCTGGCAGCTGGCCGGTATGGCTGTACAGCTGTGTCTCGTGGGCGCGGTGGTTTTCTGGTGGGGAGGGTACGCATTCTCGCATCTCTTCAGTCTGACCTTTCCCGAGCTTCTGCCTCCCTGGAATACAACGCTCGGTCGACTCAATGCCAGCAATGAAGGAACCATCGCCAATGCGTTCTCGGCCGCAACCCTTGCTGGCGTATCGCTCCTCGCAGTCGGCGCGGCAGTCGCCAGTGCACGACGAGCGACTGGCTGGCTCGGGATCGGGGGGTGGGTCGTTATTGCATTGACAACGGCGGCTCTGACCTTCGAGGAACTGGCTGAATTCAAGAAGGTGGGCCCGGTTTCTGTCGTGGGGCACGCAGAACGTCTGGGCATTCCGTGGCCGGTTCTCGTAAGTCCGCTGGTTGTGGCCTACGTGGTGGTGATCGGTATCTTCATCCGCCGAGGGCTGAGTTCCACAAATGTCCGAGCGCCGCTGTTGCTGGGAATCATCTGCTGGGTGTTTGCACTATTTCACGAGGCGATCGATCCGTTGCTTTTCGCGGGAAGAGCGAGGCCAATAGAGTTCGTATTGGAAGAGACGCTTGAGTACAGCGGGACCCTGCTGGTTGGAGCGAGCGCGACACTTGCACTGCGAGGCTGCGACCAACTCGGCGGCGGACTCTTCGGCGACCATTGGCGGCGAATGCTCATGGGAGCCGCTGCCGCAGTCACGATTCTCGTCGCTCTCGCCGTCGTATTCGTCTTCCGGCCACCGTTGATCGAGGCACTGGCTCCCTACACGCGCGCAGGAGCCTTCGCAGTGAGCCTGCAGCGGCATGAGGCTCTAGTTCAAGAATTTCGAATGCCGGCTGTCCCGGTGCAAAGCCTTCGGCTCCTCCTTTCAAACTGCAATACAGGTGGTCGTGCGGCACCCGTTGCGGTTCGCGTGACAACGGTTGATGCGCCAGACCGGGTCCTTTCGCAAGGCTCGGTCGAGATACCAGCCGGCGATTGCCCACGCTGGAGAGATGTCGCGCTTCTTCCGCCGCTCACTGCGACCGAGGGGCTGCCGCTTGCTTTGCAGGTAGCTTCTGAAATAGATCCTGGCGCTGAGATTGGTGTCGGCGCGACCAAGGGCAATCAATATCCCGACGGTCGTCTGTGGATCAACGGTGAACTCGCCTGGGCTGATCAGAACCTGGAGTTTGTCGCTTACGGCCCACGTGAGCCAACCAGTGGCAAGCTGCTGGGGATTCGGCACCTTGTCACGTCGGACTGGCGCTGGCTTCTGCTCGTGGCGGACGTGGCCGTCGCGCTCACGCTGATTGCACTTGTCCCGAGTCTCCTGGTTGCCAGCGCATACGAATGGACTTCCAAGGCTAGTCGCTCGCTCTTCTCGAGATAGTTGCGGCCGCGGGAAGCCGGCACAGAACTATCGATGGTCAGCCGTCGAGAGCACTTGTTGCTTCGCCAAGAGTCACTCCGGTGACTACTGACCCCCCGACCGCAGCGGTCGGAGGGTGCCGGTCTCACTGAGCACAGAGGTGTGAGGCACGGTTTGCTGGAGGATGGCCGTCCGGGGGGCCGCACGGTGGATGTCCGTCATACATACCACGGCATCCACCCGCTGAGGGCGCCGGGTGCGGCGGGCGCAGCAGGCGTTTGGGACGGCACAGGCCTGGGCCTCGTATTGGGTCATTAGCAAAACCCCGGTCTCCGTGAAGATGCCGCTTCGGTCAGATGCCTCGCTGGCGTGTATTCGGTACGGCTAGCCCTTGATGCCGGTGAGGGTAATGCCACGCACGAAGTGCCGTTGTGCGAAGAAGAAAATCACGATGACTGGCACTACGGCGATCATGGCAACCGCCATCTGCAGGGTGTGCAGTTGTTCCGTGTACTGTCCAGCGGCGAAATAGCGCAAACCAACCGCTAGTGTGAGTCGTTCCGGCGTATTCAGCACGATCAGAGGTAAGAAGAATGAGTTCCAATTGCCAATGAACGCAAGTGCCGCAACCGTCGCAATCGCCGGCTTCGAGAGCGGCAGGATTACACGGAATAGGATTCCGACCCGGGAGGCGCCATCCGTTCGAGCGGCTTCGTCAAGTTCAATAGGTATCGTCATGAAGAACTGCCGCAGAATAAAAATGGCGAGTGCACCGCCCCCCAGGCCGGGGACAATCAGCGGCCAAAGTGTGTTGAGCCAGCCAAGATCTCGGAAAATGATGACGACGGGAATGATGGTGACGTGCTCAGGCAGCATCATGGTCGAAAGCAGGACGATGAAGAGCACGCGGTTGCCCGGAAAGTCCAGGCGAGCGAACCCATAGGCGACGACGCAGCTCACGAATGTCCCGACCGTCACTCCAATAAAGGTCACAATGAACGAGTTCAACAACCACCATGGAACGGGATGCTGCTGCCACACGTACGAATAGTTTTCTAAGTACGGGGGGAATGGCCAAAACAAGTCTGGGTCATAGACCTGGCCGGTGGTCATGGTCGACCAGCGGATCATATAGATGAACGGAATTGCATACATCACGCTGCCGCCTAAGAGCAGCAGGTAGATCAGAACCCTGGTCAGCGCGCGAACTACCCGAACGGAGTTTGATCGTACGGTGATTGGCTTAGCTGTAGTGGCGGTGGATTGCCCGGGTGTTCCGAGGGGTGTTGTCAGGGTCGTACCAAGGCTCGGAGTCGAGGATGAGCCTGCCGGATGAGTGCGTGCAGCAAGCGAGCGTTCTGCGGGTGTGGGCAGGACTGATCCGTGGTCCGGCTTTTTGTCCCTCATAGCACAACGGCGCGGAGTGTTTCGGTGCCGCGCAGCGAGTTCGTGAACCTCAGCCTTTGATGCCTGTCAGCGCGATTCCGCGGATGAAGTGCTTTTGGGCGAGGAAGAACAGGATCACGACCGGCGCTACGGCGATCAGGGCAATGGCCATCTGCAGATGGAGCCGCTGCGCCTCGTACTGTCCCGCCTGGAGCCAGCGCATCCCCACGGCAAGCGTTAGCCGCTCGGACGACTGCAGCACGATCAACGGGAAGAAGAAGTCATTCCAATGGCTGATGAAGGAAAACACGGCGACGGTAGCGATGGCCGGCTTGGAGAGCGGGACGATAATGGTCCAGAACACGCGCATTCGCGACGCGCCGTCGATCGCAGCTGCTTCGTCAAGCTCCAGAGGCAGAGTCAAGAAGAACTGGCGTAACAGGAATATATAGAAAGGCGCTCCACCTAATAGCGGAATGATCAGTGGCAGCAGCGTGTCGAGCCAGTTGAGTTCCCGGAATAGAATTACCTGCGGGATGATCGTCACATGTTGCGGCAACATCATGGTGGAAATCACAATGAGAAAAAATATGCGATTGCCCGGAAACTTGAGTCTGGCGAATCCAAAGGCGACCAGCGCACTAACGAACGTTCCAACAGTTACGCCGGCGAACGACACAATAGAGCTGTTAGTGATCCACCAAAGCACGGGACCAACCTGCCAGACATCCGTGTAGTTGTTCCACGCGGGCGGGTTGGGCACCAACGGCTGCGGAAGTTCGTAGAACATGTCAAGGCTCATCAATGACGCCCTGATCATCCAGAGGAATGGGATCGCGTACATGATGCTGGCGCCGATAAGGATGAAGTAATACAGAGCCTTCAGCAGCGACTGAAGAATCTGCGCGCGCCGGGATCGGATCGTACGTCCGGCGGTCGGCACCGGCGCGGGAGCTAGTCCAGTATCAGCGGTCCTGACGGTCATCGCTTATCGCTCCGTGGAGCCTTCATAGTAGACCCAGCGCCGGGCAATACCGAACTGGATGATCGTAAACACCAGGATGATCACAAACAACACCCACGCGATTGCCGAGGCGTAACCCATCTGGAAGTACTCGAAACCAGTGCGGTAGAGGTGCAGCAGAATGAACAGCGTCGAATCTCGAGGTCCACCGTTCGTAACAATCAGTGCCTGGGTGAACACCTGCCAGGATCCGATGATCTGGAGCACTGCTGTCAGAAAGATTGCCGGTGTCATCATCGGAACGGTGACGTGCCACATCTTTCTAATCACGCCTGCGCCGTCCACACTTGCTGCCTCATAGAGATGTTGCGGAATGCCCTGCAGGGCAGCCAGGTAGATGATCATCGTCGTGCCCAGCCCCCAGAAGCTCATGAGGATCAGGGCCGGCATTGCCCAGGTTGAACTTGTCAGCCAGTTTGGACCATCGATTCCTACGAGTCCCAGGAACTGATTCACGAGGCCATTTGGCTGGAGCAGAAGTATCCATAGGTATGCCGTGGCTACGCCTGCCGTTACCGAAGGCAGATAGAAGGCCGTGCGGTAGACAGGCTGGCCCTTGACCTTTTGGTTCAGCAGAATAGCCACAAAGAATGCCATGAACATGATTCCGGGTACATGTACAGCGGTGTAGTAGAGGGTATTTATGATGCTGCGAATAAACTTGGGATCGTCAGTAAAAAGTCTCACGTAGTTGTCGAGTCCAATCCACGTTGGAAGCCCAATGAATCGATAGTTGGTAAAGCTCAGAAAAATCGACGCAATGAACGGCCCTAACGTGAACCAAAGAAACGTTATCAGCCAGGGCGTAATGAAAAGCAGTCCGCTCCAGCGCTGCCAACGTGTTGTACGCAAAGTTGCCTCAGTTCATAGGCGGTCGGGCGAGCGCCAGATTGTGGCGCCCGCCCGACACATCGCCGTCATTCAATAGCTTGAATGAGTGCGAATCGTGCCTATTGCAGCGTTGCCAGGTGCTTGTCGCATGCGGCCTGCGCGTTCAACAGAGCTTCGCGGGCCGGAATCTCGCCGACGATCGCGGGCTGCGTTTCGTCGTGCAGGATGTTCCACCACTGCGCCCAGCCGCTGAAGAACATGAGGCCGTAGGCGTGCGGGCTCAGGAAGTGGTCTCGGATGAGCTCCATGCTGCGGGGCATTCCCGGCTGGAAGCCAAGATATCGGTCGCTGTTGATCGCGGCGCGGTGCATGGGAATGGCTCCCCGCCCGTCGGCGACCAGACCCTGGAAGTACTCACCCGCAATGAACGACGTGAGGATGACCGAGGCCTCGACCGTGCCGTGCTCAAGCGCCTTGACGGTGATGAAGTGCCCCAGCTCATTGGTGGAGTAGGCGACCTCACCGGTCGGCGACCGCGGCGACGGCATGTTGTCCCACTCGAATCGGCCGCCCACGCGAAGCTTGCGGCCGCCGGGGCCGTGAATGCCGCCGGGCTCCATGCCGATCTTGCCGGTCGCGAACGGGGCCGTAATGCCCTCGGTCAGCAACTGCGACAACTCGCCGAGGGGGACGCCTACGCCCTCTTCGTATGTCGCGTTGACGTACCACTCGAACGCCTCAAGTCCACCTTCGGTGGCGAATCCGGAGGCCGGTGCCGGGCGGGTCCGCTCGGTGAACAGCCAGCCGCCGTTGGCGCTGATCAGGGGCAACCAGCGGAACTCGCCGCCGGTACCGTGGTGCAGTCCGTACTCATTGGTGTCGGCGTTGGTGAGCTGCCGGGCCGCCTCCAACTGCGAATCCCAGGTCCAGTCAGCCGTCGGCGCTTCCACGCCGTCAGCATCGAACTTGTCGATGTTGTAGACGTAGCCGTTGACGGCCGACATGAACGGCATGCCGTACAGCACGCCATCGATGTCCAGGTTCTGGAGGCTCGGGTCGTCCGGATTTTCGCGCGACAGGATGAGGAAGTCGTCAAGGTCGATACCGGCCTTGTCAACGTGGTCCTGGAGCTGCACGAGACCCGGCGCGAACTCGCGCATCCGGGCGCCGTTCAGCACAACCACGTCACCGACCGTACCGGCCGCGAACATGATGTTCACCTTGTCGCGGTAGAACCCGGGCGGGATCGGAATAAGGTCGTACTTGACGTTGGGGAACTGCTTGTCGAACTCCTCCAACCCGGCCTTCATCGTCTCCCAGCGAGTCCCAGCCGCCCAGTAGTTCATGAACTGGATCGGCGCGGTCGGCTCCATCTGGACTGGGGCTTCGACCATGACCTCCCGGGTCACGACCTTCTCGACCTCAACGACCTTCTGGACTTCGACCGGGACTTGCTTCTCAACGACCTTCTCAACGACCCGCTCGACCGGAACTTCCTTCTCGACGACCCGCTCGACTGGAACTTCCTTCTCGACAATCTTCTCGACCTCGACGACCTGAGTCTCCCCACAGGCCGCGAGAATCGCTGCCGACGCTCCCAGGGAACCGACTCCCAGGGCGCGAATGACCTTCCGTCGTGTTACTGGACCGCTCATGAAACCTCCCCGCATCGGTGGACTTACGCGACGCACAACGCCATGTCGCTAGTCCGCTTAATGCAAAAAACCCAGCGGCCAGCCGACTGAGCATCAGCCGGACAAGCCGCCATAGAGCGCCTTATTTAGCACCCTGCTCAGAATCCTGTCAAACGGTCGGGCGCCAAAAGGTCCGCGGCGCGCTCTCGCTCGGGCTCGCCGCGCCATGGCGACGAGAGCTGGCGTGACGACGCACACGACGGCGCCGCCCGCGGGCCACGAGTCCTGCGACGGTCAACCATGCCGGCGGCTCACTCGCCATCGAGCGCGACGGTCCCACACCGGTTTCCAGCTAGCGCTTCGTACCCCTCTGCTGCACGCACGAGTAGTGGATCTGGCAGACGGCCTTCCGTTCCGAATCGTCCCTCAGGCGGCCTCCCACGGAGGTCATACGCAGGAACATGCCGACGGGCGGCGACTCCAGTGCGATCGTGTTCTCCTTGCTGGAAGTGATGGTCAAGCTGTTGGCTTCCCAGTCCTGCTGATAGACGACGGCGACGGCTTGGTCATCGGTCAGCATCGCGTAGATGCGGCTGAAGTCGGGCCGCACGGCCACCATTTGCGGAGTCAGACCAACTCGGATGTGGGCCAGGGCGCGGAGGTCGGCGGTATCCACGACCTGCACGAAGTTGTCGTCGGCATGGCCGGTATAGGCATAGGCGCCGTCGTAGGTGAACGTGCCAAGGATTGGCTCGGTGCCCGTCTGAAAGCGCTTGACGAGCTCCAGAGTCGACGGCTCATAGACGGCCACCGTGTGCTTGCCAGCCTCCTGCACCCAGATCGAGCCGTCGGGCGAGGTGGTGAGGCGGGTGGGATTCCCGCCTTTCTTGGACTCGGCGGTGGCCAGGACCGACCCGCTGCTCGGATCAAGGGCGACGACCCGGTCGCCCTCGCCGGTGGGATAGACGAAGCGTTCCACGCCGTCGGCATCAATGCTGAGGTCGGCGTCCGCCAGCACGCCACCATGCAGAGGCACGTCACTGAAAGTGTTGGTGATCTCATGGGTGGCGGTGTTGACGGTGAGGACTTCACCGGCGGCCATCTTGCTGACCAGCAGGGTGCCGTCCTGGCGGGCCTTGCCGAGGAAGACGCCCTCGGCCTCGCTGCCCAGCGGGATGCGGTTACTGACGGTGAATGTGTCGACGTCGAGGGTGATCAGTTCGGCGGTGCCGGCGGCGGGATTGAGCGTGCCAAGCCACAGGTGGCGGCCGTCGAAGTAATTGTTGTCGTCGTTCCAGGCCCAGGTGACCAGGCCGTCGACGTCGCCGGTGCGGGCGATCTCCTCGGTGAGGATGTCAATGGCAGTGACGTGCGGCGAGCTGTTGCTGAAGACGAGAATCTCACCGGCGTCGCCGACAGGGGCTTCGGCAACATCGCCCGCCGCGCCGCCGGGCGAACTCTCCGGTCCGCCCTCGCCGCAGGCGGCCGCCAGCAGCGCCACCCCAAGGCCGCCCATGCCGGCCAGGACTCGTCGTCGCGGGAGTTGTGGGGTGTTCATCGTCCTCGTCCTTTCGCAGCCGGGGAACCATCCGTCTGCTAACAACCCAGCCCGGCTATTTTGGGTTTAGCGCTTGCTACCCAGATTCTGCGTGGCGCAATACGCCGACGTATGTCTGCAGGCTTCAGGCCGTTCCTGATCGTCACGCAGGCGGCCGCCGACGGAGGTCATGCGCAGGAACATGCCCACCGGCGGGGAGTCCAGCGCGATCGTGTTCTCCTTGGTCGAGGTGATGGTGAATCTATTGGCCTCCCAGTCCTGCTGATACACCACGGCCACGGCCTGATCGTCCGTCAGCATGGCGTAGATGCGCGTGAAGTCGGGGCGCACGGCCACCATTTGCGGGTTCAAGCCCACCCTGATATGCGCCAGGGCCCTGAGGTCGGCGGTATCGACGACCTGCACAAAGTTGTCGTCGGCGTGGCCGGTGTAGGCATAGCTGCCGTCAGGCGTGAAGGTGCCGAGGATCGGCTCGGTGCCTGTCTGAAAGCGCTTGACCAGTTCCAGGGCGGTCGGCTCGTAGACGGCCACGGTGTGCTTGCCCGCCTCCTGGACCCAGATGGAACCGTCGGGCGACGTCGTGAGGCGGGAGGGATTTCCGCCCTTCTTGGACTCCGCCGTGGCCAGCACAGCGCCGTTGCTCGGGTCGAGGGCGACGACCCGGTCGCCCTCGCCGGTGGGATAGACGAAGCGTTCGACACCGTCCGCGTCGGTACTGAGGTCGGCGTCGGCCAGCACGCCGCCGTGCAGCGGCACGTCGCTGAAGGTGTTGGTGACCTCATGGGTGGCGGTGTTGACGGTGAGAACCTCGCCGGCCGCCATCTTGCTGACCAGTAGCGTGCCGTCCTGCCTTGCCTTGCCGAGAAAGACGCCCTCCGCCTCGCTGCCCAGCGGGATGCGGTTGCTGACCGTAAACGTGTCCACGTCGAGGGTGATGAGTTCCGCAGTACCGCCGCCGGGGTTGAGGGTGCCGAGCCACAGGTGGCGGCCGTCGAAGTAGTTGTTGTCGTCGTTCCAGGCCCACGTAGTGAGGCCGTCGACGTCGCCGGTGCGGGCGACTTCCTCGGTGAGGATGTCAATGGCGGTGACGTGCGGCGAGTTGTTACTGAAGACAAGAATCTCGCCCGCGTCGCCGACCGGGGCCTCGGCGCCTTCGCCCGCCGCGCCGCCGGGCGCGCTTTCCGGCCCGCCCTCGCCGCACCCGGCGGCAAGCAGCGCTACCCCAAGGCCGCCCATGCCGGCCAGCAGTCGTCGTCGCGGGAACCGTGAGGTGGTCATCGTCTCCGTCCTTTCACGGCCGGGTCGCTCAACGTTTGCCGAAGGCTGAACCCCGCCCGCTGTCGTTTAGCGCTTGGCACCCACGTTCTGCGTACCGCAGGCATACGAAATCTTGCAGGCTTCAGCCCGCTCAGCGGAATCGCGCAGGCGGCCGCCAACAGAGGTCATGCGCAGGAACATGCCGACGGGCGGGGCGTCCAACGCGATCGTGTTCTCCTTGGTCGAGGTGATGGTGGAACTGTTGACTTCCCAGTCCTGCTGATAGACCACCGCCACGGCCTGATCGTCGGTCAGCATGGCATAGATGCGACTGAAATCCGGGCGCACGGCCACCATTTGTGGGTTTAAACCCACCCGGATATGCGCCAGGGCCCGCAGATCCGCCGTGTCGACGACCTGCACGAAGTTGTCGTCGGCATGGCCGGTGTAGGCGTAGCTGCCGTCGTAGGTGAATGTGCCGAGGATGGGCTCGGTGCCGGTCTGGAAGCGCTTGACCAACTCAAGAGCCGACGGCTCGTAGACAGCCACCGTGTGCTTGCCGGCCTCCTGGACCCAGATGGATCCGTCCGGTGAGGTGGTGAGGCGGGAGGGATTTCCGCCTTTCTTGGACTCGGCGGTGGCCAGGACCGACCCGCTGCTCGGATCGAGGGCGACGACCCGGTCGCCCTCGCCGGTGGGATAGACGAAGCGTTCCACGCCGTCGGCATCAATGCTGAGGTCGGCGTCGGCGAGCACGCCGCCGTGCAGCGGCACGTCACTGAAAGTGTTGGTGACCTCATGGGTGGCGGTGTTGACGGTGAGGACTTCACCGGCGGCCATCTTGCTGACCAGCAGGGTGCCGTCCTGGCGGGCCTTGCCGAGGAAGACGCCCTCGGCCTCGCTGCCCAGCGGGATCCGGTTGCTCACGGTGAAGGTGTCGACGTCCAGCGTGATGAGTTCGGCAGTGCCGGCGTTGAGGGTGCCGAGCCAGAGGTGGCGGCCGTCGAAGTAATTGTTGTCGTCGTTCCAGGCCCAGGTCACTAGGCCGTCGACGTCGCCGGTGCGGGCGATTTCCTCGGTGAGGATGTCAATGGCGGTGACGTGCGGCGAACTGTTGCTGAAGACCAGAATCTCGCCGGCGTCGCCCACCGGCGCCTCGGCGCCTTCGCCTGCCGCGCCCCTGGGCGCACTCTCTGGCCCGCCTTCGCCACAGGCCGCAGCCAACATGGCCACCCCAATGCCGCCCATGCCTGCTAGGACTCGTCGTCGCGTGAGTTGTGGCGTGTTCATCGTCTCGGTCCTTTCACGGCCGGGTCACCGCCGGTCCGAAGACATAGCGGGGCGGCGCTACCTTTCGGCGCCAGCCCGAAGACCCGGGTCGGCCGCATCGCGCGTCGCGCGCCGATTATTCGTGCATGCATGCGCCTGAACCCACGCTGCTCATGTCGCGAATTCACAGCTTCAGGAAGTATAGCGCCGACTGCGATTCCAACGGAAACCGACGAGCGGCATCTTCGAGAATTCGATGAGCAGTCTGCCAGGCCCGAAACTGGCCTTTAGGAGTCGCGCAAGGCAGAATCCCCGCATCCACGCGGCAATCGAGCCGCACCGACATAGGCAGCCGCTGCATGAGCGACAAACTGCGAGTTGCGGTGATTACCGAACCGACCGCCTGGCACCTGGGCGCGCTGATCGACGCGCTCCACAACGATGAGGTCGGCGCGGTCGCGGTTGGCGACGTTACCGGCGGAACCTTCGATGAGGTCCGCCAGGGCGGCGCCGGCAAGGTCTCCGCCACGTATACCGACCTGGACGAGCTGTACCGCGACTTCCAGCCCCACGTGGCGCTCATCACGATGGAGCCGTGGCGCATGCCGCCCGTCATCACCCAGGCGCTGGAAGCTGGCGCCCACGTGTTCCACGAAAAGCCGGGATACGTAGACATTGACGACTACCGCGCCATCTACCAGCTCGCCAAGAGCCGGAACCTCCATCTCGGCATCGCCTACATCTCCCGCGCCTATCCCATCGTCCAGGAAGCGCGTCGCCTGGTCGCTGAGGGATTCCTGGGCGACCTGCTGTCATTCCAGGCCTGGTTCGTGGCCGACCAGGAACGCACGATTCAGAACCCCGCGGCCCGCCCCCAATACGACGTGGCCGCCGGCGGCTGGTTCTTCTCGAAGGAGCTGGGCGGCGGCGGACACCTGACCATCCTCGGCTGCCACTACCTGGACCTGCTGCGGCACATCGCAGGATCCGACTTCAAGTCGGTCAGCGCGTTCTGCCGCAACGTCGGCGGCGAAGCGATCACCGTTGAGGACGCCGCCGTGGTCAATCTGGAATTCGAGAACGGCATGGTCGGCAACCTCAACTCCGGCTACTACACCAGCAGCGCCGAATACGGTTCGTCGCGGCACAACGGCCTCATCTTGTGGGGTCGTGACGGCTGGCTGAAGTTCAACCCGAACGGCGAGTCCAACCGCGAACCGATGCAGTGGGCCTCCTACAGCGGCGCCCAGGCCAGCGCGCCGCTCAAGTCCTGGACGTTCGACAAGGCCGGCGCGCTGAACAACCCCTACCGCGTACTCACAGGCGACTTCTTCCGCGCCTGTTTGGGCGAAGGTCCGCCGCCAATCGAACCGGAAGCCGGCATGTGGGTCAACGAAGTCACCACCGCTGCCTACGCCTCGTCCGATTCAGGCCAGATGCTGCCGGTCACCATTCCTGAGGTTTAGCCCCAGCACGGAGGCACTCCTGAAGACCACTCCAGCTGTTCCCGCCGGCGCCCGTCTCGCGTGGCAGCCTTGAACGCTCAGCCGTTGCGAGTCATTTCGGTTGGTCTGGGCATCCGGGCGCAGCAGCACCTGAGCGCTCAAATGTCGCTACCGGACAAGTTCAGGGTGGTCGGGCTCGTCGATATCGTGCCCGAGGCGTTTGAGAGTGCCCTCCAGGTCAGCGGCCTTCCTGAATCGGCTTGCTTCACCTCCCTGACCGAGGCCATGGCGGCCACGCCATGTGATGCCGTCGGCGTCTTCACCCCGGGCCATCTCCACACGTCCTATATGGAGCAAGCCATCGCCGCCGGCAAGCACGTGATCGTGGAAAAGCCCTTCACGTGCAGCTTGGAGGAAGCCGAGCGCGTCGTTGCCGCCGCAGAGGCCAACGACGTTAAGGTTGTTGTGACGCAGAACGACCGGTTCTTTCACCCCTATCCGCTGCTGCGGGAGATCATTGCCGACGGACGCTACGGCGAACTGGGCGCCATCACGATGGTGCATCACAACGCGCGCGGGCGTCCCTTCGAGAACGGCTACCCGCCCATGCACTTGTGGCACCAGGGCTCGCATCAGGTCGACTCGTTGCTGTCGTTGGTGCAGCGGCCGCCGCGTTGCGTGTGGGGCGTCAACGCAACACCGGCCAGCAGCAACTGGACGGCTGAGCCGCACGTCTGCGCCATCATCACCTTCGATGGTCCGGTAATCGTGAGCTACACCGCCACGTCGGACGCGCAGGCTTACGAGATGTACCTGCGCCTGGAATTCTCGGAAGCTGCCGTGACCTTGCACGGCTTCTCGCTGAACTCCACGGACTTTCAGATGACCGTCACGCCCCGACAACCCCTGGAGCGCTATCCACGCTCCGAGGTCTTTCCCATTGGAAGGGCCGAGCGCGGTGGCCGTTGGGCCGACATCGAACAGGACCTCTGGAACGGCTTCTGGTCGCACGTAATGGAAGGCCAGGACAATCCGTGCTCCGGACGCAATAACCTGGACACGATCGGCGTCCTCGACGCCATCATCCGCTCGAGCACCGAGCGGATCGCCGTCGAATTGTGATGTAGGGGCCAGCGCACAGGGAGGGTCCGATGGGTAGCGAACTGAGAGCCGGCGTCGTTGGGCTGACAGGCATCGGTGCCCGCCCACCAATTCCGGCCGCCAAGCGCGGCTGGGGCATCACCATGCCGCACTCGCACGCTTCGGCCTACCACTTCGTCGAGGACACGGAACTGGTCGCCGTCTGCGACTTGCGGCAGGAAGCAATCGACGAGTTCGACGCCAACTGGCGCTCCTACGTCTCGGAAGTCAACTCGTACACCGACTACCGCGAGATGATCGATCGGGAAAACCTCGACCTCATCAGCGTGGTCACCAGCGACCACGTACACACACAAATAGTGATCGACGCGGCCGAGGCCGGCGTAAGAGGCATCGTCTGCGAAAAGCCCATCGCCACCACCCTGGCTGACGCCGACCGCATGATCGAAGCCGTGGACAAAGCTGGCATTCCCATGCTGATCGACCACGTCTACCGCTGGTGGTTTCCGTGGGCCGATGTCGGCAAGCTGATCGACGACGGCGCCATCGGCGACGTCGTCCGCATCATGTGCAACCAGGGCGGCCCCCGCGCCATGCTCTTCCGCAACGGCACCCACGTGTGCGACACGATCAACTGGTTCTCCACCGGCAACCCGACGGCCGTCTATGCCGTGGCCGAGAAGGGCTTCGAGGACTACGGCCCCCGCTACGCCAGCGACGGCGGCCACGACCCCGACACCGATCCCGCCCTCAGCATCATGATCGAGTACGACAACGACGTGCGCGCCTTCTGGAACGCCTGCAAGACCATGCCTGGGCGTTACATCGGCCCCTTCGACATCTGGGGTACCGAAGGCCGTATCCACCTCACGAACGACTACGCCGTGCTCTACGACGACCCCGAGGAAGGCCTGCGCGGCCGCGAGTTGACGCCGACGCACTACTCCCAGGGCCACATCGCCGGGCTGGTGACGGAATTGGTCGGCCTGATCCGTGACGGCGGCGAACCCAGTTGCGACGGACGTCAGGCCCGCCAGGCCCTGGAGGTCCTCCTAGCCGCGCTGCAGTCCCAGGCCGGCGGAAACGTGCGCGTGCAACTGCCCATCACCGACGCCTGAGCAAGCGAATAGGGTTCACCCCGCCAGTTGCAGCCGGGCCGGGAAGCGTGTCTGGTCGCGCTGACCAGGCTCCGCGCTTGCCAGTCATTGTCGCGCTCGGCCTGAGCCTCGTGCTGTGGCTGAGCGCGTGTGGTGCGAGCCAGACCGACGTTCAGCCGACACCCACACCCCAACCTCAGCCCACACCCACCGCCGAGCCGCGACCGGAGGTCACTCCGGAACCGACGCCGCTTGACGCGCTCGAGGCGCGTCGCTGGGACGCGGCGCTGCGGGTGTGCGACGCCCTCGAAAACACCCTGCTCGTCAGCGAACCGGCCTTTTTTCTCGGTGCATTGCAGTTCGCTCGCGACGACGGCATGCGCCAGGCGGAACTGGCCGAAGCCATGCAGCGCGAGTGCCCTGGAGCCTTCGGCGTCCTGCGCTATGAACCCGACCTCATGGCCGAATTCGAGAAGCTGCCCTGACGCGCTGGTTATCCGAAGTGCAGGCCGCATAGCATGGGGCTCAGCGGAATCGCCGGGAGCAAGTGGCAAGCGTGTATGAAGTAGTAGTCGTCGGCGCGGGCGTCATGGGCAGTGCCACCGCCTACTGGCTCAGCCGCGCCGGCAAGCGCGTGGCCCTGCTCGAACAGTTCAGCCCCGCCCACGTCCGCGCGTCATCCGCCGACGAGTCCCGCACCATCAGGTACCAGTACCGCGGCCAGGCGGCCTACACCCGAATGGTCGCCGGGGCCGTGGAGCTCTGGAAGCAGTTCGACCGCCGGTCAGGCACGAACTACTACCGGGAGACTGGGACCCTCACCCTGCAAACCCGGCCGGACTTCGAACCGCTGCGCGACGGCTACCAGGGTCTGTGCGACCTGGGCTACGAGCCTCGCTGGCTGGATGCCCAGGACGTTCGCCGGGAGTTTCCGCAGTTCGCCAACGTGGATTCCGGCTACATCATGGAGGGTGTTGGCGGATACATCGCCGCCGGACCCGCGACTCGCGCGCTGGCTGAGGCCGCTGCTGAGCACGGCGCGGACCTATGTACGGGCGCTGAAGTTGTCGAGCTGAGTGAGTCCGGCGGCCGCCTTACGTCCGTGGAGACAAGCGACGGACGCACATTCCAAGGCGAAGTAGTCGTCTTCACGGCCGGCCCCTGGACCGCCCGCCTGCTGCCGCAGCTCCCGGTCCGCGTGCAACCGACCGCTGCTCGTCTGCACTACTTGAGGCCTGCGGATCCGGCTTCCTACGAGTCCCCGCGCCTCACACCGTTCTCCGTCATGGATACCCAGTTCTACGGCTTCCCCGTGCACTGGCGCGGCTGCGTCAAGGTCGCCGACGACATGATCGGCGAGCCATTCGACCCTGACCGCGACCGCGAGCACGAGGATCCCGTCGCGCTCGCCAAACTACGGGACTTCCTGGGCCGTCACATGCCCGGCCTGCGCGACGCCGAGGTGATCTACAGCAAGACCTGCACCTATTCGATGACCCCGGACTCGGACTTCATCATCGACCGCGTACCGAACCTCGATAACGCGCTGGTCGCAGCCGGGTTTTCGGGGCACGGCTTCAAGTTCGGCATCCTGATCGGCCAGATCATGGCCGACCTCGCAACCCGCGGCGCCACCCAGTGGGACCTGAGCCGGTTCCGCCTTGACCGCGATCCGTCGGCGGTGAGCCAGCACTGGTAGGAGGCCGGCTAAACGCTGGCGATCAGCCGCGCCACACTTCGCCGAACAACCGCAGCCAGTTGCCGCCCAGGATCTTGCGAGCGTCGTCTTCGCCGTAACCCCGCCGTAGCAGCCCCTCGGCCACGTTCACGAACTCCAGCGGACCGGCAAAGCCATGCAGGTGGCGGTAGGGCTGCGGCACGTCGCCGGACTTCAGGTACGGCTCGTGGCCGTGCGACGAGCCGATCCACGCAAACCACTCGCGGCTCTGCCCCATGCAGAAGTCGGTGCCAACGGCCACTTGGTCCGGCCCCACCATGTCCACCAGGTAGTCGACCGCGTCCAGGTAATCGTCCAGCGTGGACTCGTAAGCGTGTCGGTGGTGATTCGGAAACGCATTGGCGCCCACGATTCCACCCTTGGCGGTCAGGGCGCGAATCGCCTCGTCCGTCTTGTTTCGCGGGTAGTCAGTCTGCGAACGCGCATTGGCGTGCGTAAACACCACCGGCTGCTCCGAGTGCTCAATCGTGTCCAGCACCGTGCGGTCGCCCACGTGCGAAAGGTCGATCAGGATGCCCAGCTTGTTCATCTCGCGGATCGCCGCCAGGCCGATCACGCTCACGCCTTCGTCCGTGCGCTCCCAGCAGCCATTCCCGAACAGGTTCCGCTCGTTGTACGTCAGCTGGACGATCCGCACGCCCAGGGCGTGAAAGAGCCGGAAACGCCGAACGTCGTTCTCCACCGGCGTCGCGTTCTGCCAGCCCAGGATGATCCCGGTACGTCCTTCCGCCTTCGCGGCGTGAATGTCGGCCACCGTGTGAATCGGCCGGATGTACTCGCCGAACTCCTCGAACCAGTGCAGCCACGTCGTGATGTTGTCCAGGGTCTGCTGAAAGTTGTGCCAGATCGCCGAGGTGGCGTTACAGGCCGTCACGCCCCCATCGCGCAGCTCGCGAAATATCTGCTCGGCGCCCCAGTTGCTGGTATCCAGGCCGTCGATCACCACGGCCGATTCAAACAGGCGGCGAGCCGCCGCGCCGGGAACCCACTGCTCAGTCGTCATCGCCGCCTCCGCTGGGCCAAGCCCAACGCGTCACGTTGCGCGCGCGAGCATAACCGGCGGCGGAGCCTTCATCGGCGCGGCCCGCGTTGGCGGGGAATCGACTAGGCGCTTGCGAGTGGATTCCCTGCATGAACTGCGGCGCCACGCTCCTCTGCGGTCGCCCAAACGCTTGGCCGCCCGCAGTCATGCAGGCCGCACCTGCGTTCCGTATGAGAAAAATCTTGATAGATAGACACTCAGATGATATAAAGGTAACGGGCGAAGGTATTGGATTCGGGCGGCCTGATGGCTCGCGACCTGATATCGAGCGACCACCCGCAGTCCGGTCACCACGGCAACCCCACGGCGCGTAGTCCCGTTACATCGGCGAACAAGGAGGTTCGCGGATATGGCATTTGACATAAATCGATTGACCGAGCGGTCCCGGCAGGCCATCGGTGCGGCGGCGAGCCTCGCGACCGAACTCGGCCACGCCCAAATCCATCCCCAGCACCTGCTGGCCGCGCTATTGGCCGACGGCGAAGGCATCGCGGTTGCCACGCTCGAGCGGGCTGGGGCGTCGACGCCCGACCTGCGGTCGGCGACCGAGGCCGCGCTCGAACGGCTGCCGCGCGTTCGCGGCGATGCCGCATCGCCGCAGCTGTCGCCGGCCGCGCGTGATGTGCTGGTGCACAGCCACGACGAACTGGCGTCGTTCGGCGACGAATACGTCTCCACCGAGCACCTGCTGCTGGCGCTGCTTGAACATGGAGACGAGGCGTCTCGCCTTCTGCTGGACGCCGGGATCACTCGCGAGTCCCTCTTGTCGGCGCTGCGCGAGATGCGCGGCGCGCAGCGCGTAACCTCCCAGTCGCCCGAGGCATCGTTCGATGCCCTGGCCAAATACGCCGTCGACCTCACCGACCTGGCCGACCGCGGCAAGTTGGACCCGGTGATTGGGCGCGACGAAGAGATTCGGCGCGTCATCCAGATCCTCAGCCGCCACACCAAGAACAACCCGGTGCTCCTGGGCGAACCCGGCGTCGGCAAGACCGCCATTGTCGAAGGCCTCGCCCAGCGGATCGTGCGCGGTGATGTGCCCGAAGGGCTGAAGAACAAGCGTGTCCTCGCGCTCGACTTCGGGACCATGCTCGCTGGCGCCAAATATCGCGGGGAATTCGAAGAGCGTCTGAAAGCGGTCCTCCAGGAAATCACGGCCGCCGAAGGCGAGATCGTGCCCTTCATCGACGAACTCCACACCGTCGTCGGCGCCGGCGCAGCCGAAGGCGCCATGGACGCCGCCAACATGCTCAAGCCCATGCTGGCGCGCGGCGAATTGCACGCGGTCGGCGCAACCACGCTCAACGAATACCGAAAGCACGTGGAGTCCGACGCCGCCCTCGAGCGGCGCTTCCAGCCGGTCCTGGTCGAAGAGCCGTCGGTCGAGGACACCATCTCGATCCTGCGCGGGCTCCGCGATCGCTACGAGACCCACCACCAGGTGCAAATCCGCGACAGTGCGCTGATTGCGGCCGCGACCCTGGCGCATCGCTACATCTCCGACCGGCAGTTGCCCGACAAGGCCATCGACGCCGTTGACGAAGCCGCCAGGCGGCTGCGGATGGAGCTCACCTCGGCGCCGGCGGAACTCGACGAACTCAACCGCAAGGTCGTGCAGCTCGAGATCGAGCGCGAGGGCCTGCGCAAGGAAGAGGACCAAGCTTCCCGCGAACGCCTGGCCGCGCTGGAATCCGAGCTGGCCACCCTGCAGGAAGACCAGCGGTCATTGCAGGCCCGCTGGGACCGCGAACTGGCGGCCGCTGACGGTATCGCCGATCTGAAGCGCCGAGTGGACGAGTTGCAAACCGAGCTCGAGCGAGCCACCCGTGAGATGGATCTCGAGACCGCGGCGCGCATTCGCTACGGCGACCTCCTCGAGGCCCGCCAGGCGCTGTCGGAGGCCGAGGCCGCTATTGCCGACGGCTACCGGCTGGTCCGAAAGCACGTCGACGAAGAAGACATCGCCGATGTCGTCGCCCTCCGGACCGGCATCCCGGTCAACAAGCTGCTGGAAGGCGACGCGCGCAAGTTGCTGCAACTGGAAGAGCGTCTGCACGCGCGTGTCGTGGGCCAGGACGACGCTGTTCGCGCCGTATCGACGGCCGTACGCCGCGCCCGCGCCGGCTTGCAGGACCCGAACCGGCCGCTGGGTTCACTGCTTTTCCTTGGACCCACCGGTGTCGGCAAGACCGAACTGGCCCGCGCGCTCGCGGAGCAGCTGTTCGATGACGAACAGGCGCTGACCCGGCTGGACATGAGCGAATACATGGAGCGTCACGCCGTCAGCCGCATGATCGGCGCGCCGCCGGGCTACGTGGGCTATGACGAAGCGGGACAGCTGACCGAAGCGGTGCGCCGCCATCCATATAGCGTCGTGCTGTTCGATGAGGTCGAGAAAGCGCACCCCGATGTGCTGAACAACTTGTTGCAGATCCTGGACGACGGTCGCCTGACCGACGGCCACGGCCGCCTGGTCGACTTCCGCAACGTCGTCGTCATCCTCACCAGCAACATCGGCGGCGCGGCCATCATGAATGCGCTGGCGGTTCGCCCCGCGGACGTGGACGAGCGGGCGCTGGCCGCGGCCAGGGCACACTTTCGCCCCGAGTTGTTGAACCGCCTGGACGACATCGTGGTCTTTCAGCCGCTGACGCGCGATCAACTCCGTGAGATCGTCGGTTTGCGCGTCGCGGACGTGAACCGTCGACTGGCCGAGCGCGGAATCGAGCTGGAGTTCACACCGGCGGCGCTGGACCTGCTGGCCGAGCAGGGGTATGACCCCTCATATGGGGCGCGTCCGCTCCGTCGCGCAATTCAGCGAACGCTCCTGGACGCCCTCTCCGATCGCATCTTGCGAGGCGACATTCCGGACGGCGCGCCGGTAACGGTCGACGCGGTTGATAGTCACCTCCGATTCCAGGCCGGGGAGTTGCTCGCGGCGTAGGTCTGGCCAGGTGCTTGGTTGGGTCGAACGGCAAGGCTGCCCTGGACTCGGTTCTCGGAGTCCCGCGGGCTGGATTCGTCCACGGCGCTTCGCCCGCACTGGCCGGACCCGAACACTGCCGAGCCCGACTGCGCCCCATCGGTCGATGGTCTGGCCGTGTGCACTAAACTCTCGCGTCCCGAGGTCGGAAACCTCCGCGTTGAAGTCAGGAGCGCTCACCAGTGATTCTCACGGCCCTGGCCATGGCCTTCATCACCTTTCTAATTCTCTCCAACATCATCGCGGTGAAGCTGATTTCGGTGGGAGGCTTCGTGATGACCGCCAGCATCGTCACCTACCCCTTTACCTTCCTGCTGTCCGACACCATCGCCGAGGTCTACGGACGCAAGATCGCAACCCGGATTGTCTGGCTCGGATTCCTATTCAGCCTGACGATGGTCCTGATTCTCTTCATCGGGCAAATCCTGCCCGGTGCCGAGGCCTGGGACGCGCAGGCCGGCTACGAACGCATACTCGGCAGCGTGCCGCGCATCGTGCTGGGCTCGATGGTGGCGTATCTGCTCGCCCAGAACCACGACGTCATCGCCTTCCACTTCTGGCGTAGAGTCACCAAGGGGCGCTATCTCTGGCTGCGGAATACGGCCTCGACGGTTGTGTCGCAGGCGTTCGACACGGTCCTGTTCGTGACGATCGCGTTTGCGGGGACGATTCCCACGGACGTGCTTATCAACACGATAGTGACCCTGTACGTGGCCAAGCTCATCGTGGCCGTCGTCGACACCCCATTGGTCTACGTCATGGTCGGCGCGATTCGACGGCACGGCCAGCGGATCGAACAGTCACTGCCGGTCGCCATCGGGCAGTCCTGAGGTGCGGAGGGCGCGTTGCTCCGAACTCGCCGCTTCGGAGACGAGACGTTGCGTCTCCCGGCGACCATCCGTATGCGCCGGGCGTCGCCTAGTAAACTTCGGAATTGAACAAGCGAAAACGCCTTGCATCCGAAAGCGAGCCTGAGATGGCGGACGAGTGGCAGGAACTCCGGGTTTCGAACGACGCACTTGACGATCCGCCTGAACTGCGTGCCCGCATGGACACCGAGGGCTACGTTTTTATTAAGGGGCTCTTTAGCCCTCACGACATGCGGTCCCTGCGGCGCGCTATGACGGAAGTCCTTCAGCAGCACGGCTGGCTGCAAGCTGGCACTGATCCGATGGACGGCATCGCCGTTATCGAGGCCCAGTGCACCGAGGGCGACGTTGGCTACACCGACGTCTATCACGAGGTCTACAAGCTGCAGGAGTTTCACCGGTCCGGGCACTGGCCGGTGATCATGGACGCGATGGGCAAGATCATCGACGCGCCCGTGCTTCCACATCCCATGAAGATCGCACGCATCTGGTTCCCCCAGTACACCGACCACACCACGCCGGCCCACCAGGACTTCGTGCACTTCCAGGGCACCTTTGATACCTACACCTGCTGGGCGCCCGTGGGCGACTGCCCGGAAGAACTCGGCGGCCTCGCTGTGGTCCCCGGTACCCACAAGGTCGGCAAGGTCGTCGATCACCACTTCTCCCTTGGCGCCGGCTCCCTGGTGGTCGACGATGAGGCCCAGCAAGGAACTTGGCGCTCGACCAATTACGAGATGGGCGATGCCCTCTTGTTCCACAGCCTCACGGTCCACAAGGCCTTGCCGAATGTCACCGAGGACCGCATGCGCATCTCCCTCGACAATCGCTATCAGTCCATCCACGAGCCGATCGCCGAGCACATGCTCACGCCCCATCTGTCGCAGGACAACGCCTACGACTGGGACGACGTCTACGCCGACTGGACCGACGACGCGCTGAAGTTCTACTGGACCGGCCGCGATCAGGCCACCGTTCCTCGCGACCTCAGCTACGGCGAGCGCGGGTTCGCTGAGGCCGTCGAACGTGCCGCGCAGGGCGACCCGGCCGCACGGCTCCACCTCGAACGCATCGTGCGCCGCGATCCCACCTCAGACAACGCACGCAAGGCGTCGGAGGCTTTGGCGGCGGCAAGCTGAGCGACGTCCTACTGACGACCCGGTGGCCACTCCAGTCCGCCTGAGTTGCGCCCCTGGCTGGAGATGTCCCCGGGCGCGGCCGAGATGGACGGACCTCCGCTGCCTCTCACGTCCACCAGCGAACTCCGCCTGAACCCTCATGCTGAATGGGGGCTGGAACCGCGCGCTCCCGCCGCCGCTAGCCTTGCGGACCAGTTTCCGTCCGGAGGCTACGTATCCGCTGGTTGACGTTTTGGCTCTCGGTCCGGAAGCGAGCTTCTGCGGAGGATTCCTCGCCCACGCGCTCCACGACGACTCCCTGGTAATAGTGGGTCAGAATCTGGTCAAACGAGTAGCCGTCTTTGGCCAGGCCCTGCGCGCCCCACTGGCTCATGCCCACGCCGTGACCAAAGCCCCGTCCGTTAACCACGAGGCGGGGCGGCAGGCGAAACTCGACGACGTCCAGCGCTCCACGCACCAGCCGGACGTCGGCCGGCGCCTGGTCGAATGCCACGCTGCGCCGCCGCTGCTCCAATGCGTAGCCGTCGGCTTGCAGCGCCGCCACGCGCCGCGGGGTTGGGTTCAGCAGCACCAGGCGCTCGGCGGGCACGGTGCGGAACTCGGCGAATCCGCTGGGCAGCCCCAGGGTGATTCGAATGGCGTCGCCCGACAGGGTCACCGTGCCTTGATTGCCGAGCAGTTCCACTTCCGCGGGCTGCCCGCTCTGGGCGGCGCGTAGAACGCGAACCTCGCTGAGTACCCCAAGCACGCCGCTGCCCGTCTTCAGGTCGGCCAGCCGGTGCAGGGGGATCGCGCGCGTCCAGCGGTAGCCCTCCGCGCCCCAACTGGTGCTCAGGGCTTCCGCGTCGCTTGGCGATGGCACCCCGCGCAAATAGGGCACGTCCCGCCCCCACACGTCGGCCGCGCTGGTCGTGTGATCGCCCATGTTTGCGGAGTAGTACGCGGTGATCAGATCACCCTCGTACATCGCGACCACGCCCGAAGTTTCTCGCACGGCCTGAATCGTTGATGGGTGCTCGTTCGCCACGCCGCCGTACGCTTGGCAAAACTGCGAGTCGCAGATGTCGTAGTCGGCTGATGGGTCCACCTGCTGCAAGGCGTAGTTGCGCGCGGCCACGGCCTGGGCCTTGAGCGCTTCGACTTCCCAGGTCGGCGGAATCTCGGACCCCACAACCGATGCCAGGTAGTCGGCCAGCCGCAGTTCGTTGACGACCTGTGGATCCCCGCCGCTGAGGTCGACGCGAACCCGCCCGCGATAGGGACGGTCGTTGATGGTCGTGACATGGGCCAGGTCGCCTGGCTGGATGTCGATCAGTTGTGGAAGCGGCGCCAGGGTCCGGCGGCCCACGTGCAGGCCTGCCCGCGGCGTGGCCAGGGCGGGTGCCGCGCCGGTTTCCGAGCGCAGCACCCGGCGGTCCCGGCGCTCGCGGCCGTCCCAGCCATACGGGCCCACCAGCAGCTGTCCGTCCGGCCAGGCTCCGTCAGGTGTGCGGACCGCCAGCGCGTCCACCATTGGCATGGCCTCGAGAGCCGGAAGCCGCAGGTAGCGCAAGGCCCACCCAACCGTCATCGCCGAGGCCTCGGACGGCAGGAGTTGTGAGTCCACCTGGACCGTCGCCGTTGGCGGCGGGACCAGCCGCAGGGTGCCGGGCGCCACTGTCAACTGCACCCGGATGGTCTCCGGCAAGTTCGGGGCGGCGGCGGACGGATGCGGGCCAAGTACCAGGACCGCCGCCAGTGCCAGCACAACGCAAACGGCCCGCCCGGCCTTCCAGCCGGACGGGCCGTTCAACCAACGCTTAGTTGGTGGTTTCTTCCTTCTTCTTCGCTGGAGGCGTTTCGGCGTCGGCAGCGGAGGCCGTGGCGCCTTCGGCGGTAACGGCGGTTTCGTCCTCGCCGTCACCTTCACCTTCGCCTTCGCCCTCTTCCTCCTCATTGCGCGCCTCTTCGCGGAATTCGCGCACGCTGGTGCCGAGCGCGCGGCCGATGCCCGCGATCCGGCCAGCGCCGAACACGGCGATGACAATGAGCAGAATGATGATCAATTCGAACGGTCCAACGTTGAAGGGCATGTCCCTCCTCTTTCTCGTGAGCGATTAGCCGCCGGGCAACCCGCGGGTCCCGCCTGCGCGGTGCAGGCTGGCGAACCACAACGATTCGGGTTGCGGAACCGTCGAGTGTCCGTTCACCCGCGGGTCCGGTCCCCGAAGCGGCGCACCGGTCACCGTAACGATACGCGATTGTGCCATCCAGGCCGCGCCCGTACCGCCCTTTTCCGGACATCTATCCGCGCGCGGCCAGCGCCCGGTAGCCAAATTCGAGCAGCGTTTCGGCGTCAGCCTGACGATTGCTGCTTCCCAGTATCACGACCATCAGACGTCGAGAGCCCCGTTGTGCGGCCGCGATCAAGTTGCCGCCGGCCTCCTCGGACTGTCCCGTCTTTACACCGATGGCGCCGTCGTACGACCAGAGAAGCCCGTTCAGGTTCCGGACGCTGTACGACCGGTTCGCTGGTCCCGCGGGAATGACATGAATCTGGGTGGCCACGATCTGCGCCAAGAGGGGGAAGCGGTCGACGGCATCGGCCGCCAGCACTGCGAGATCGAAGGCCGTGCTGTATTGACCGTCGGCATCCAGGCCGCTGGGATTGGCAAAGTTCGTATCCGTCAGATCCAGCCTGCGGGCCAGGTCGTTCATTTGCGCGACGGTGTAGTCGTGGCCGCCAATGCCGTCGGCAATCGTGGCTGCGGCGTCGTTGGCGGACGGGAGCAGCAGCGCGTACAGCAGGTGTTCCATAGTCAACACTTCGCCCGGCCGCAGATTAGCCAGGACGGCCGGCTCAGTCGCCGCGTGTTCCGGAACCTGAATGCGCGTGTCCGGTGGCGCTTGTTCCAGCGCCACGATCGCCGTGGCCAGCTTCGACAGGCTCGCCGGTGGGCGACGCTCACCCGGGTTCTTGGAGTAGACGACCGTTCGCTCGCCCATGTCCACCAATAGAGCAGCGCTGGCCGATATTGGTGGCGCTTCCACCGGTCGCGTAAACGGGCTGTCGATAAACGCCGCCGCTGTGGGTGCCCGTTGTACGCGAGGTTCGGTTGACTCGGGCGACAGCAAGTTGACGACGCGACCCTCGTCTGGCGGTGGGGGCTCCACGGAGGACAGCAGCCGTACGAGCAGCAAGATGCCCGCAATCACCAGCAGGCCGATAAATACGACGCTGGACAGTTGCCGCAGTTGGTTCCGTCGCGCGTGCCTCGCCTTGGCCACCGCCGACCGCTCGCGCAGCCGCGCATGGTAGATCGGCGGCGGAACGGCTGTCGGTCGGCGCCGCACCGGTCGCGCGAACAAGTCGTCCTGCGACCAGTCCTCGTCGTCCAATTCGGGCTGGGCTGGAGCGCGCTGGCTCATGGCCGCTGCGCGTCCAGGTAATCCAGGCTGCGCCGGTACTCGTCCTCGCTGATCAGCCGCTCGCTCATGTAGAGATTCAGCATGGCCGGCAGCGTCACGATCGAGATCAGGCGCAAACCGTGGTACTCCAACCGGCGGGCCGCCCCCACGTCGCGGTCCACCAGCACAATCACGTCGCGAACTTGCAGCCCTTCGCCGCGCAGCGCCTGCGCCGTCTGAACGACCGAGCCGCCCGACGTAATCAGGTCATCCACCAGCAGCACGTGTTGGCCCGGCAGGAACCGCCCCACGATCTCAAGCCCTGCGGGATCGGATTCCGGTTTGACATAAATCAGCGGCATGTCGCAGGTCAGCGAGTACGCCGTCGCCAGGTGCAATCCGCCCATCGGGACGCCCGCCACCAGTTCGAACGGCTCGGCCTGCTGGTGCCGTCGGGCTTCGGCCAGGTTCGCGGCGTCGCGCACCAGCGCCGCCGCCGTCCGCAGCGCCGAGGGCACCGCCACCAGGCGCTTCGGGTCAACGTAGACCGGGGAATTCACCGTGGACCGGCCCAGCGTGTAACTACCGAACTGGATTCCGCCCAGTTCGTAAATCTGCCGAGCCAGGTCGAGGGCGCTGAGTTCGTCCGTGAGCGCTACTCCGCGTGTGTGGCAAACAGCGGCCAGCGGTCCCGCCAACGCCCCCCAAGGCGGACCGGGCGTGCGCAGATTATTGTCAAGTTGGTTTAGCCGGTCAAGACTTTTAAGTCGGGCACGGGTGCGGCCCGGACCTGGCAGCGCCGCACGCCGTCTGAATTGCCGGCGTCTCCCCAGGCCCTTCTGACAACGGATGCTGCCGCGCGTGGGACAATCGACCACCCGGCGGCGCCGACGCGGCGCTCCGGCCAACGGTCAGCAACGGGACACCGCTCATCAGAATCCTCTGGCGCCTGATTCTCTACCTGCGCAGTCAGAAACTGCTGCTCGCGGGCATGCTCGTCACGCTCACACTCGGCTCCCTGCTGCGCACGCTCCCGCCCACGCTCAGCAAGATCGCCATCGACGACGGCGTTCGAGCCAACAACCTGAACGTGCTGTTTGTGACCGTCGGCCTGTTCGTTGGGGCCGTGCTGCTATCCAACGTCGCCATGGCGGGGCGTCTCTACGCCGCCCGCTACAGCGCCCAGAAGGTCATCCACGACATCCGCAACGACCTCTACACCCACTTGAGCGCCAAGTCCATGAGCTTCTTCGACCGGCACCAGACCGGCGACTTGATGTCCCGGGTCACCAACGACGTCAACATGATTCAGTTCTTCTTCAACATGGCCGGCACCGTCATCCTGTCCTCCATCGCTCTCACGGCCATGAACCTGATTTTCATGTTCGCGCTGGACTGGGTCATGGCGCTCGCGATCATTGCCCTGATCCCCTTCTTCATCGCCATGCAGTCCGTGGCCAAGCGCGTGGTTCCGCTCTTCCGGCGTTCCAATCAGCAGATGGGCGTGGTGAACGTCGAAATCCGCGAGGCCATCTCCGGCATCAAGGTCATCCAGGCCTTCGGCCGCGAGCAATACCAGGAAGAGCGGTTCGACCGCGAAAACTGGAAGCTGCGCGATCTCCGCACCCGCGTGCTGCGCACCTTTGCTCTCTACTCCCAGGGCATCGAGCTGATCGCCGGCGCCGCCACGGCCCTGATTCTCGGCCTCGGCGCCTGGCGGATAGTCAACGGCGACTTCACCCTCGGCGGCTTGGTGGCCTTTCAGGGCTATCTGCTTCTCATGCTTGCCCCCACGCGCTTCCTGGGTTTCGCCGTCCAGATCACCCAGCAGGCCGTCACGTCGGGCGAGCGCGTATTCCAGATCATCGACACCCCGCTGGACGTGCAGGAAAAGCCCGATGCGCACCCGCTGCCCGAAGTCCGCGGCGAGATCGAGTTCGACCGCGTCACCTTCCAGTACGGCGACCGCGACCCGATCCTGCGCGACGTGTCGGTCCACGTGCCGGCCGGCGGATCGCTCGCCATCGTCGGCCGCAGCGGCTCAGGCAAGAGCACCCTGGCCAACCTGCTGCCCCGCTTCTACGACCCCACCCAGGGCGCCATCCGGGTCGATGGTCACGACCTGCGCGACATCCGCCTGCAAGACCTCAGGTCCGGCATCGGCATGGTCATGCAGGAGACCTTCCTCTTCAATATGACCGTCGCCGACAACCTGCGCTTCGGCCGCAAAGACGCCTCCCATGAGGATCTGGAGGCCGCCGCCCGCATGGCCGCCGCGCACGAATTCATCACGGAACTGCCCCAGGGCTACGACACGCTCATCGGCGACCGTGGCGTGCGCCTCTCCGGCGGCCAGCGCCAGCGCGTCGCCATTGCCCGCGCCCTCCTGGTGCGTCCCGCCATCCTCGTGCTGGACGAGGCCACCTCCAGCGTCGACACCCGCACCGACCGAGCCATCCAGCGCGCGCTGGAGCGGCTGATGCAGGAACGCACCACCATCGTCATCGCCCACCGCCTCTCGACCATTCGCCGCGTTGACCAGATCATCGTGGTTGACGGCGGCCGCATCGTCGCCCGCGGCACACATGAAGAGTTGCTGGAAACCAGCGACGACTACCGCGCCATCTACGAGCTTCAATTCCGTCTGCAGGAAGAATCCCTCGCGATTGAGGCCGGCGGGCAGGTCACAGTCTGATGGGTATGCGTCAGACCTACGTCGACACCTCCAACCTCAGCGGCCGCACCGTCGCCGGCACCCTGCGGCGCTTGCTCTACTACGTCGGTCTGCACCGGCGCCACATCGGGATCGCCTTCGCGGCGCTCTCCATCGCCTCGCTCTTGAACATGGTGCCGCCCTGGGCCTTGAAGATCGCGGTCGACGACTTCATCCCGCAAGCCGACGCGGCGGGGGCGGCGCGCATCGCCGGCGCCATGATGCTGATCTACGTGGCGCGCGGCGCCCTGAACTATTTGAACTTCTACCTGTTCGCGCGCAGCAGCCAGACCATTGTCTACCAGGTGTCGCGCGACATGTTTGTTCGGCTCGTGCGTCACTCCATGCGCTTCTTCGAGAGCCAGCGCACCGGTGAGACGGTCTCCCACCTGACCGCCGACGTCACCGCCGTCCAGCAGGCCATGCAGGGCCAGGTGCTCACGGCCAGCGCGGGCATCGTCACCATGCTCCTGTACCTGGTCGTCATGCTGACGCTCGACTGGCGCCTGACCCTGGTGATCCTCTCCGTGGTGCCCCTCATGCTCATCGCCAGCGTCATCACCGCCCGGATGCTCCGCGTGCGCTACCGCCGCGTGCAGGAATCCATCGCCAACATCAACACCGCCATCGAGGAAAACGTCAGCGGGGTACGCGTCAGCCGCGCCTTCGCCCGCGAGGAGGCCGACGCCCGCCGCTTCCAGACCGAGAATCGCGCCAACCTCCAGGCCAACCTCAACACCACGATGGTGGAGTCCATTGCCACGCCCGTGATCGAGGGGCTCAGCACCCTCAGCGTGGCGGCGCTGCTGGCCTACGGCGGCTGGCAGATCACGATTGGCGAAATGCAGCCCGGCACGCTCATCGCCTTCCTGGCCTACGTGCAGATCTTTCACCAGCCAATGACCGAACTGGTACGCGTCAACTACGTCGTCCAGTCCGGCCTGGCCGCGGCCGACCGCATCTTCCAGTTCATGGACGTCCCGCGCCTCATCGTCAACCGGCCGTCGGCTGTCGATCTGGTCCGGCCGCGCGGACGCGTCGAGTTCCGCAACGTCGACTTCAGCTACGACGGCGTCACCCCGGTCCTCCAGGACGTGTCCGTCACCGCCGAACCCGGCCAGACCGTCGCGCTCGTTGGAGCCACGGGATCCGGCAAGACCACCATGGTCAACCTCATCGCCCGCTTCTACGACCCCACCTCGGGCCGGATCCTGGTCGACGGCAACGACCTGCGCGACGTCCGGATGGAGAGCCTCCGCTCGCGCCTCGCCTACGTCCCCCAGGAGACCTTCCTGTTCAGCGGCACCATCGCCGAGAACATTCGCTACGGCGACCCCGAGGCCGGCGACGACCAGGTCGCCGCCGCGGCCGCGCTGGCCCGCGCCGACGACTTCATCGAGCAACTGGACGACGGCTACGAAACCATCGTCGGCGACGGCGGGCTTCGGCTCTCACGCGGCCAGCAGCAGCGCGTCGCCTTGGCCCGCGCGATCCTGGCCGATCCCGCCGTGCTCGTGCTCGACGAAGCCACCTCCGACATCGACACCGAATCCGAATACGAGATCCAGCAGGCCCTGGTCCAGGTCATGCGCAACCGCACCAGCTTCGTCATCGCCCACCGCCTCTCCACCATCCGCAACGCCGACCTCATCGTTGTCCTTGATGAAGGCCGCATCGTCCAGCGCGGCGCCCACACCCACCTCATCGCCCAACCCGGCCCCTACCGCGACCTCCACGCCGCCCAATTCGACGACCCGGCGGAGGCCACACCCGCTCCGGTATAGGCACACTCGGCGGTACGATGAGCGTCCGGCCCCGACCTGCGGCGCCGCCGCATCCTGAGTCCTGATGGATTCGCAACGCTCACCTTCCGTCCTGGACGGCATGGCCGGCCCGTACGACCCGGCCGCCGTTGAAGCCCGGCTGTACGACACCTGGAATGAATCCGGCGCCTTTCAGCCGTCGGAAGATCCGGAGCGCCGGCCGTTCACGATCGCCATCCCTCCGCCCAACATCACGGGCCAGCTGCACAACGGGCACGTGCTCTTCGTCGCCTACCAGGACCTGATGATCCGCTGGCAGCGCATGCACGGCCGGGCCGCGCTGTGGGTGCCGGGCACCGATCACGCGGCCATTGCCACCCAGAACGTGATCGAGCGCGAACTGGAAAAGGAAGGACTCACCCGTCACGACCTGGGCCGCGAGGGCTTTGAAAAGCGGTTCTGGCAGTGGAAGGACGAAGTCGGCGACAACATCAACGAACAGTTGCGGCGGCTGGGCGCCTCGGTGGACTGGACGCGCGAGCACTTCACGCTGGACGAACAGCTTTCGCGGGCGGTGCGCGAGGCCTTCGTGCGGCTGTACGAGAAGGGCCTGATCTATCGCGGCCGCTACATGGTCAACTGGTGTCCGGACGACCAGTCCGCGATCAGCGACCTGGAAGTCGACTACCTGGACGTTGAAGGATCGCTCTGGCACATCCGCTATCCGCTGGTCGACGGCGGTCACCTGACCGTGGCCACCACCCGGCCGGAGACGATGCTGGGCGACACGGCGATAGCCGTGCACCCGGACGACGAGCGTTACCAGGCGCTGATTGGGCGGGAAGCCGTGGTCCCGGGTATCGGTCGGCGGGTTCCGATTATCGCCGACACCTTCGTCGATCCCGAGTTCGGGTCAGGGGCGGTCAAGGTCACGCCCGGTCACGACCCGAACGACGCGGCGATGGGCGAACGGCATGACCTGCCCGTGATCAACATCATGAACGGCGACGGGACGCTGAACGAGAACGCGGGACGCTGGGCCGGTCAGGACCGCTTCGATGCCCGGGCGGCCTACCTGGAGTTCCTGGAAACCGAGGGCCTGCTGGAACGGACGGAAGCGTATACGCACTCCGTGGGCCATTGCTCGCGCGACGGCGCGGTGATCGAGCCGCTGGTTTCCGAGCAATGGTTCGTGAACGTTCGTCCGCTGGCCGACGCCTCGGAGGCGGCGGTGCACGAGGGGCGGATCCGATTCCATCCGTCGCGCTTCAAGACCGAATTCCTGCGCTGGCTGGAAGACATCCAGCCCTGGTGCATTTCGCGGCAACTCTGGCTGGGCCATCGGATCCCCGTCTGGTACTGCCAGGACTGCGGCGCCGTGATCGTCGCGCGCGAGGATCCGACGTCCTGCCCAGTGTGCGGCGGGCGCAATCTCCAGCAGGACCCGGACGTGCTGGACACCTGGTTCAGCTCGGGCCTGTGGCCGTTTTCGACCCTCGGCTGGCCCGACGACACGCCGGACATGCGGCGGTTCTATCCGACCGACGTGATGGAAACCGGCTACGACATCATCTTTTTCTGGGTGGCCCGGATGGTGATGCTGGGACTGGAACTCGTGGGCGAGGTGCCGTTTCACGACGTGTACTTTCATGGGCTGGTGCGGCACCTGGACGGTTCCAAGGTCAGCAAGACCAACTACCAGCCGGGGGACGATCCGCTCGAGACCATCGAGGCGTACGGCGCGGACGCCATGCGGTTCAGCTTTGTGACCGCGGCCGCTCCGGGGAACGACATGCGGCTGGATTTGCGGCAGGTCGAGCGCGGCGGGCACTTCGCCAACAAGCTCTGGAATGGGGCCAAGTTCGTTATCGGCGCCATGGAACGCACGGCCGGCAGCGAACCCGGGGCGCCGTCACTGGTCGATCGCTGGGTGCTCAGCCGGTTCAACCAGGTGCATGCCGAGGCGATACGGGACGTGGAACGCTTCCGCTTCGGCGAGGCCGGGCGGGCGCTGCACGATTTCCTGTGGACGGAGTTCTTCGACTGGTACGTGGAGGCCGCCAAGATTCGGCTCTACGGCGACGACCCGGCCGCCGCCGCGCGCACGGCAGCCACGCTGGCAACGGTGCTGGACGGCTCTTTGCGGCTGCTGCACCCGTTTATGCCGTATGTGACCGAGGAAATCTGGCGGCATTTCCGCGCCGCGGGTGGGGCGGCGGGCGCGACCAAGTTGCTGATCGATACGCCGATACCGGCCGCTTCCCCGGAGATTGACGAGGACGCGATCGCTCGGGTTCGAGCGCTGATCGAAATCGTCCAGGGCATCCGCAATGCCCGGCACGAGTCGGGCGTGGAGGCGGGCCGCCACGTGGAGGCACGCGTCATCGGCGGCGGCGCGGGACTGGGCGCCGAGGCGGTGTTCATCCAGCGCCTGGCCCGCGTGGACCCGCTGACGTTCCATCCCGCCGGAACGACGTTCGACGAACCGGCGGTCACGGCGCGCGCCGGTGGCGTGGAAGTGTTCCTGCCGCTGGCTGGAATGGTCGATCTGACGGCCGAGCGCGAGCGCCTGGCGCGCGAGTTGTCTGAAGCCGAGGCGACGCTGGGGCGCGCGGAGCAGTTGCTGGCCAACCCGCGCTTCGTCGAGCGCGCACCGGAGGTGGTGGTGGCCAAGGAGCGCGAACGCGCGCGGGCGGCGCGGGAGCGCGTGGCGCAGGTCAAGGAGCGGCAGGCGGCGCTGGTCGGATCGGCGTAGCTCGGCGCTTAGTCCTCGGCTCGCACGTAGAGCTCGCGCATGGCGGTCGGCCCGCGCAGCATTTCGCCGCGTACACCCCGTTCACGGGCGGCGGCCACGTCCTCGATGGCCGGTCGAACCTGCGACGACAACTGGTCGATGTAGTGCAGGGCAATGGCCTCCGGCAGCATCGGTTCGGTCACCGCCGAGTATTCCAGCTGGCCCTGGTGGCTCAGCACCAGGTGGCGGAGCAGGGTTGCGATCTCGCCGTCGCAGCCGGTGGCGGCCAGGGCGCGGTCCAGGATTCGCACCCCCTGCACCATGTGGCCTTCCAGGTTTCCGGCGTCCGTGTAGACGATGCTGGCCCGCAGGTCCAGTTCCTCCAGCTTGCCCAGATCGTGGAGGACGACGCCCGCCAGTAGCAGGTCGCGGTCAAGTTGCGGATAGACACGGGCGACCCGGTCAGCGATCTGCAGCATTTCCACGGTGTGCTCGGCCAGTCCGCCGAGCCAGGCGTGATGCCGGGTCTTGGCGGCGGGCCACGTCGGCAGCCGCTCCGTCACCAGCGGGTCAGCGATCACTGCGCGCAGCACGTCCTTGAGCACGGGTGATTCGATGGCTTCGACGGCGTCGCGAATGGAGCCGGTGAGTTCTTCCGCGCTCCGGGTCGATCGGGGTAGGTAGGCCGTCGCGTCCCAGGTTTCGTCCGAGCGCCGCAGGGCGTCAACCTTGATGTTGACGCGGTTGCGGAACTCGTCGGCCCGGCCCTCAACCTCGTACGGCTCGCCCGCGGTGACGGCCGCGATCTGGGCCTCGGTGACCTGAAACATGACCGCGTCAATCGAGGCGCCGGCGCGGTCGCGCAGGCTCATGCGGAGGAAGCGATTGCCAGTGCGGGCCTCGCGAACCTCGACGGACGCAACCAGGAACACGGCATGCACGTAGCTGCCGGGAGTGATGTCGGCGATGTTCAAGGGCGTGGGCTTACCGTGGCGGTGGGGCGGTGGGTCATCCTACTGGCCGAAGGCTGGGCGGGGCGTGCCGCGAACGCGGTCCCGGCTAGCGTCGCCGGCGAAGCGCGTCGCGAAGCCGCTGCCGCAAGGACGGGCGCTGATCAGGCAGTTC
Source organism: Chloroflexota bacterium (assembly GCA_022821645.1). GTDB lineage: Bacteria > Chloroflexota > UBA11872 > UBA11872 > UBA11872 > UBA11872. Next base: position 158,529 of record JAJEDE010000011.1, on the reverse strand, counting down.
GATTACCTGCCCACGCCACATGACCGGCCCGCTACGACCGCCCGATGTCCGCGCTGAGCGTCGCTCCATGATCCCGCGCGCAAGGGCCAGCGCAAACACGACCGCGCCGGCCACCGCCACTATCGCCGCAAATTGCCGCAGGAAAATCGAGAGGAACAGCGCCGCGACTACCAGGACGGCCGCCGTGACCAGCATTTCGCCGGTCGTCGAAAAGCGGGCCATGATCCATTGGCCGAGAAGCTCAATGTAGTTTCGACGAGGTTGGTTCGGCTGCGGCCCCCGCGAAACTCGTCGCTTCGGCGGTGGCGCTGAGGCGTCGGCCCGATCAAGGATTTCCTTGACTTCATCCTGCCAACTCTTGGGCATAGCAACCTGTTTCTCGGGGCTTCGCCCCGAGTATATCGCTGCGTCAACTTTCGTCGGGAAGCGCTGGCCTCACGTGGCGCCCCCGGGTAGAAAAGCGGCTTCAGGAAACCGCCGGAAATCTGGCTATCCTGCACCCATGGCCACGCCCGCAACCGATCCATTCGAGATCGAAGTCTTCCGTCACCTCTTCGCCTCGGTCGCCGAGGAGATGGGGGTGACGGTGCAGCGCAGCGCGCATTCGCCCAACATCAAGGAGCGGCGCGACCATTCCTGCGCGGTGTTCGACGCCGACGGGCGGATGATCGCGCAGGCGGCGCACATCCCGGTGCATCTTGGGTCGATGCCCGCCTCGGTAACGGCGGCGATCGAGGTCTACGAGGGCAAGGCGCCAACGCCGGGCGACGTGCTGATCGTGAACGACCCCTACCTGGGCGGCACCCATCTGCCGGACATCACCACGGTGTCGCCGGTCTTCGTGGGGTCGGAGCGCCGGCCGACGCACTGGGGCTGGGTGGCGACGCGCGCCCATCACGCGGACGTTGGCGGCCTGGCGCCCGGCTCCATGCCGCCCTCGACCGAGCTTTATCACGAGGGTCTCATCATTCCGCCGCTGAAGCTGGTGGATGCCGGAAAACTCGACGAGCAGCTGGTGGAGATCATCTGCCGCAACGTGCGCACGCCGCAGGAACGGCGTGGCGACCTGGAAGCGCAACTGGCCTCGCACCGCGTGGGCGAAGCGCGGCTGGCCGAGTTCGCCCGACGCTACGGCGCCGAGCCGCTGCGCGAGCGGGCGGCGGCGTTGCTGTCCTACTCCGAGCGACTGGCGCGGGCGCGCCTTCGAGTGGTTCCCGACGGCACCTACAGCTTTACCGACTACCTGGACGACGACGGCGCGGACGGTCCGGCGATTCCAATTAAGGTCACGATCGAGGCCAGCGGGGGGCGGCTCCGGTTCGACTTCAATGGCACGGGCCCAGCGGCGGCCGGCGCGTTGAACGCGCCCGAAGCGGTCACGCGCTCGGCCGTCATCTACGTGGCGCGCTGCCTGATGGGCGACGACGTGCCCGCCAACGACGGGGCCACCGCGCCGCTAGAGGTCATCGTCCCGGCCGATACCGTCCTCAATCCGCCGCGTCCGCACGCCGTCGCGGCGGGCAACGTCGAAACGTCGCAGCGCGTGGTTGACGTCTTGTGGGGCGCGCTGGCGGAAGCGCTGCCGGACCTGGTCCCCGCCGCGAGCCAGGGCACGATGAACAATCTGATCATCGGGGGATTCGATCCCCGGCACGACCGCGCGTTCACCTACTACGAAACCATCGCCGGCGGTGCGGGCGCGGGCCCGGCAGGCCCCGGTGCGGACGCGGTGCAGGTGGCCATGACGAACACGCTGAACACACCCATCGAGGCCATGGAGCTGGCCTATCCGCTGGCTGCGCGTCGCTATGAGATCCGCCGCGCGTCGGGCGGCGAAGGGACCCACCGCGGCGGCGACGGCGTGATCCGGGAGATCGAGACCCTCGTGCCGGCGGTCGTCACCATCGTGACGGAACGTCGCAAGCGTCAGCCGTGGGGCGCCGCCGGGGGCGAGCCGGGAAGCTCAGGCGTCAACCGCGGAACAATCGATGGAAATGAGCGGAAACTCCCAGGCAAGGCCGCGCTGGAACTGCAAGCCGGCGACGTGATCCGAATCGAAACGCCCGGCGGAGGCGGCTGGGGTGAGCCGCGCTCAGGCGACGCGCCCGCCTAGAAGAAACCGAAGCGCCGACGCGACGGCGCGTCCACTGAGACCTCGTCCGGCGCAAATTCCACCGAGAACGCCTCGTGATGGATGGCCCCGGTTGGGGTCAGGTCGCTTTCCATCAGGCTGATGTGCGACACGGTGAACAATCCCAGCCGGTCAAGCTCCATCGCCTCGAACCCGCGACTGATCGAGCGGCGGGCGGTCGGCGCGGCCATGCGGCCGATCCGTGCCAGCGTGACGTGCGGGCTGAATGGCCGCCGGTCCACGCGCAGGCCCAGCCCGCGCACGGCCTCCAGCACCGCCGCCTGCAAGTCCCGCAACGCCTCGGTCTCGCCGCTGATCCCGGCCCAGGCGACCCGAGGCTCGCGATTCTCCGGAAACGTGCCGCCGCCGCTGAAGCCGATGCTGAACGGGTGACGGCCCCGCGCGGCGGCCTGCATGCCGGACCGCACGCTATCGGTGCTCTGCGCCGGTATGTTGCCCAGGAATGCAAGCGTGAGGTGCAGGTTTTCCGGCGAAACGGTTCGAATGTGACGCGATACGCGAGCCAATGACGCCGCTTCGGCAGCCAGCGCGTCTCGAAACGGCCTGGGGATCGTGACAGCCACGAATGCCCGCATAGGCGGCCAGTATAGTGAGGTGAGCCATCGACCGATGGGCCGTGGATTGCTCGCGAACCTGCAAGCACCGGCCGACCTTCGGAATACCCAATGACAGCCGCGATTCCAGAGCGCCTTGCGGTCCAGCCGGCCGATCCGGCTGCTCCCGCCGAGCGTGCCGCCACGATCGAGGCGCTGCGCGAACGGCTCGCGCAACACTTGCCGTCAAACGTCCTGGCACTCAGCGGCGCCGCCGAACTGGCCGTGATGGTCGTGGAAACCGTGGACGATCCAGCCACGGACGTGTTCTGGGATCGTGCCGACCACGCGCTCGCCCATGATCTGCTGCTGAAGGGCCTGGCTGAAGAAAAGGCCGCGGAGTCACCGGGCCGCGCGGCTTCAGAGGCGGCCGGCGTGGCGGTTGCCCGCACGTTGCGTCGCGAACGCCGGCCGGTCGTGGCCGTTCTGGACGAGGCCGGACTGGGAACTGGTCTGGCGTTCGAAGCCGTGAACCACGTCGGTCACCTGCAAGTTCCGTTTGTCCTGGTCCTGGTTGACGCGCAGACGCCGCGCGGCCGCAACGCCGGAGCCATGGCTCGCTATCTGACTCGCGTTCGCGGTCACGCCCGCTACGCCGACGCAAAGAACCTGATCGAAACCACGCTTGGGCGCATGCCCGCGGGCGAACAGGCGGTGGAAGTGGCGCGGCGGCTCAAGAATTCGGTTCGTGAGCTGCTGGTTCCCACCGAGATGTGGGAAGAGCTGCTGGGGTTCATGTACCTGGGACCGGTCGACGCGCACAATCTGGAGGCCCTGGGCGAACTGCTGCGCCTGGCGCTCAGGGTGGGGCGTCCGGTGGTCCTGCACGTGACGCTTGAAGGGCGCGCGCCAGCCCGATCCGCGTCGCCCGACGCGATCGCCCGCCTGATCGACCTCGAGCAGGCCCTGGCAGACGCAATGGCGGGTGACGAGCGACGCCTGTTGATCGCGACCGACACCCACGGCGCGCTGGATACCGCCGTTCTGGCCGAGAAGGCTCCCGAGCGGTATTTCGACCTTGGTCTGGGTGGATCGCATGCGGTGTCCTTTGCGGGCAGCCTGGCCACACAGGGCTACCGACCGATGGTGGTTCTGGGCGACGCCAGCCTGGAATCCGCCCTGGCGGCGCTGACCGCCGAGCCTCGCCATCGCGACGGCCCGGTGTCGATCATTTGCGCAGCCCGCGGCCTGGCGCTCCGCGCTCCCGTGCACGCGGCGCTTCGCGCGGCAGGCTTCGACTGGATCGGTCCGCACACCCATGGGGGATGGACCGAGGCCCTGCGCGCGGCCGACGTCAGCCAGCATTGGACGTTCCTTACGGCCGAGGCGCCGAACCCGGCCTGACGATCCGGGCCGCGCCGGGCGGCACAATGCCGCGAGGCCCTGCGCCAGGAAGCTCTCTCATTCCCCAGGCCGAAGAATCAAGCCTGCCCGCTCCCGTTCGGATCGACGTGCATACGCACATCGTGCCGCCGGACGTGGTCCGCGGTCGCCGCCGCTACAGCCAGGCCGACCTCTGGTTCGGGCGGCTCTATCGCAACGAGCGTCGAGTGCTGGCCTCGGCGGACGATCTGCGCCGCAGCATGCGACGGGCCGGCCTTGCCGCCAGCGTGGCGTTCGGGTTCGCCTGGCGCGATCCGGGACTATGCCGGGCCAACAACGATTACGTGCTGGATGCGGTCGCCGCGAGCAACGACGACGGCGGGCAGGTGATTCCGTTCTGCGTCGTCCCGCCCGGCGACCTGGACTTTGCCGCCGCGGAAATGGAGCGCTGCCGGGCTCGCGGCGCCGTTGGCGTCGGCGAACTCTTTCCCCAGGGCCAGGGCTGGAATCTCAACGACCGATCCGCCGTCCGGTCGTTCATGGACACGGTGCGCTCGCTTGGCCTGATCCTGACCGTCCACACCAGCGAGCCGGTCGGCCACACTTATCCCGGCAAGGACAGCACCACTCCCGACGCAATCTGGTCCGTGATCGAAGCCGCGGAAGGCGAAGTGCCCATCATCCTCGCGCACTGGGGCGGCGGCCTGGCCTTCTACGAGCTGATGCCCGAAGTCCACCAGCAGGCTCACAACGTCTACTACGACTCCTCCGCCAGCCACCTGCTCTATCGGCCGGAGATTTACCGGGTGATGAGCCAGCTTGCTCCGGGGCGAATACTCTTCGGCAGCGACTACCCGCTCATTCGTCAGAGGCGAGCTATTCGGCTGACGCGTCAGGCCGGCCTGTCGTCCAACGAGTTGCAGGCGCTTCTCGGCGGCAACGCCCGTCGGCTGGGCCTGACCGGTGTCTCCCGCCAGGAGCCGATCTAGACGGTACGCACCTTTTCGCGCTCGATCTCGGCCATCAGACGCTCGATGTGCGTGGGGTTGTAGCCAGCGGCTCGCGCCTGTTCCGTCAGACCCTCGGCTTCCATCAGACCGTCGGCGTGCGATTCGGTCCCGGGCTCTTCACGCACGGCCACCTGCAGCGAGTCACGCGCCCGCAGGTAGAACGAGCGGCCCGCGTCCTCGGCTTCGTCCGCGTCGCCCAGGACGCCGAGCAGGCGCTTGGCCAGGATCACGGCCGAGGCCGCGTCGGCCGCATAGCCGTCGGCCCCGATCTCGTCGGCGTAGCGCTGCGTAACCGGGGCGCCGCCGATGATGCAGTGCACCTGATCGTCCAGCCCGGCGGCCTCCACCGCCTCGATCGTGTTGCGCATGTTCGTCATCGTGGTCGTCAGCAGAGCCGACATGCCGATGATGTTGGCGTTCTTTTCGACCGCGTTCTGGATGTACTCGTCCGGATGGGTGTCGATGCCGGTGTCGTGAACGCCGAAGCCGGCGCCTTCCAGCATCATCGCCACCAGGTTCTTGCCGATGTCGTGCAGGTCGCCGCGCACGGTGCCAATCACGACTTCGCCAACCGGTTCGATGCCCGACGCGGCCAGAATCGGTCGCAGGATCGCCATGCCGGCCTTCATGGCACGAGCCGAAATCAGCACCTCGGGCACGTAGTACTGGTTGGTGCGGAACAACTCACCCACCACGTCCATGCCCGGGATCATTCCGTCGTTGATGATCGACGAGGCTTCCACGCCTTCGTCGAGCGCCGTGCGGACCGTGGAATCCACGGTGGCGGCATCGCCACGAATGATGGCGTTGCCCAGGTCCTTGAACGCTTGCTCGACGTCGAAGCTGGACATCAACGTCCTTCCTTCAATCCGGACGGCGGGACGCCAACCCAAAGTGTTGAAGTGTCACCGACTCACGAGCGGCGATACTGGTGGGCGACGTCGCACAACTGCTGTGGGGTAACTCTAGCAATTAAGCGAGGGTCTGACGGCGAAAGTTCCGCCGCGCGCGCCAGCGTGGTGCTAGCCAGCGGCAGCGCGCACAAGCTGGCCGAGCTCCGGCGGATTTTCGACCAATCGCCGGTTGAGTTGCTCTCGCCGGTGGACCTGGGCTGTCAATGCGAGGTGGACGAGACTGGAGCCACCTTCGCCGAGAACGCTCGCCTTAAGGCCGTTGCCTACGCCCGTGCCTGTCGGCGCTGGGCCCTGGCGGACGACTCCGGCCTTGAAATCGATGCGTTGGACGGCGTACCCGGCGTCCGTTCCAGCCGCTTTGCCGGCCCCACCGCCACCGACGACGACCGCAATGCCCGCGTGCTCGAGCTCCTGGCCGAGATCCCCGACGAACGGCGAACCGCCCGCTATCGCTGCGCCGTCGCCGTTGCCGATCCCACAGGCGTCGTCGCCTACGAGTCCGAAGCCACGGTGGAAGGCGTCATCGGCCGCGCGCCGCGCGGCGAGGGCGGCTTCGGCTACGACCCGCTGTTCATCGTCGGTCCGGGAGACACGACCATGGCGGAGTTGCCCGGCGTGGCCAAGGACGTCATCAGCCACCGCGGCCAGGGCGGTCGAGCCGCGCGCGGCTTCCTGGAGCGGGTCCTGCTTGGCGAAACCTCCTGAAGGTGGTCACGTTCCACTACTGTGCGTCCGGGCAGCCCTGACCAGGCTGACGCGGCCAATGCGGACCGTTTCCCGGCCTTTGCTAGTCTCGCTACCCCCATGACGGACGACACAGGCACCCCTCCGCCACTTGCCGGTCGCACGGCGCTGGTCACCGGCGCCGGCTCCGGCTTCGGACGGGCCATCAGCCAGCGATTTGCCCGGGACGGAGCGCGCGTCGGGCTGGCCGAGCTCAGCGCCGAGGCGGCGGAAGAGACGCGCGACCTGATTGAAGCCGACGGCGGCGACGCGCTCGTCATCCCCACCGACGTGACCGACTACGCCGCCATGCAAGCCGCCGTGCAAGCCGTGACGGACCGGTGGGGCCGGCTCGACATCATGGTGAACAATGCCGGGATCACGATTCGCGAGGCGTTCCTGGACCTGACGGTCGACGCCTTCGACAAGGTCATGGCCGCCAACCTGACCGGCGTCTTCCACGGCGTGCGCGCCGCGGGCCTGCAGATGAAGGCACAGGGCGGCGGCGTCATCATCAACATGTCGTCCATCCGCGCCAACGTCGGCGGTTTCATCCACACCTCGTACTGCGCATCCAAGGGCGGCGTGCGCATGCTCACCAAGGCCGCCGCCGTGGAGCTGGGTCCCTACGGCGTGCGCGTCTGCGCCATCGGCCCCGGCGTTGCCGAAACGCCGCTCACCGAGTCGCTGCTGGCCAACCAGGAGGCGCTGGACGATCAACTCTCACGCGTTCCCATGGGACGCCTGGGCCAGCCCGAGGACATCTCGGAGGTCGCGGCGTTCCTGGCGTCCGACGACGCGGCTTACGTCACCGGCGCCACGCTCTACGTGGACGGCGGGGAGATGACGCACTGATGCAATCCGTCGCCATTGTCACCGGAGCCGCCCACGGCATCGGCCGCGCCTGCGTGGAACGCTTGGCCGCCGACGGCTACCAGGTCGTTGCGTCGGATGTCGACGGGGACGGCCTGTACACCTGGGTCGAACAAGCCGGCCTGAGGGACACCGTCGAGGCCCGGACGTTGGACGTGGCCGATGTCCCAGCCGGCCAAGCCCTGGTGGCCGACACCGTCGCGTCATACGGCCGCGTCGACGCGCTGGCCAACGTGGCCGGCTACACCAGCCGTCAGTTGCTGGAAGAAATCGATACGGACATCTGGAACGGGATGCTGGACGTCCTCGTCCGCGGTCCCGTCTTTCTAACCAAAGCGGTGGCCGAGGACATGATTCGACGCGGCGAACCCGGATCGATCGTCCAGGTCAGTTCCATCCGTTCCGAATCGGCCGAACCCGGCCAGGCCCACTACTGCTCCGCCAAGGGCGCCCTGCGAACCGTCACGCGAGCCATCGCCCAGGAACTGGCGCCGCACCAGATTCGGGTCAACTGCGTGGGACCCGGGCTCACGGCTACGCGCATGACGGCCGACGTACGCTCGAAGTCCGAGCTCTACGAACAGCGCAAGGCCACCGTGCCCCTTGGCCGCTACGCGTCGGCGGACGAGATTGCGAGTTGCGTCGCGTTCCTGCTGTCGCCGCGTTCCGCCTATGTGACCGGCACGACGCTCTACGCGGACGGGGGCTACCTGGCCGCACTTGGAAAGATGCGGAACTGGTAGCGGCGTTCGGCCGCCCCGCGACGCAATCGGCAGGACCCTGGCCCGACGACCAGCGACGGGTGTGATACTTGGGCGTGAGCACCGCCCCGCGGGCGACCTTCCGCCCGTCCAGCCGGCGCGGCCAGAACTTCCTCGTGGATCGGGCCGTGCAACGGCGCATCGCATCCGCCGCCGCCCTGCCGCCCGGCTCAACCGTCGTCGAGATCGGCGCCGGGACCGGCAACCTGACGGAGGCGCTGCTGGCCCGCGGGCTGCGCGTGATTGCCGTCGAGATTGAGGACGTCCTGGTTGCGCGGCTGCGCGAACGCTTCCGCAACCGCGACCAGGTGCAGATCGTGGCCGGCGACGCACGCAGGCTCGACCTGCGCGAACTCGCCGGCGGCTCGTATCACGTCGTGGCGAATCTGCCCTACAGCGTTGGCACCCGCCTGGTGGTGAGTTTCGTGAGCGACGCCGACCCGCCGCGCAGCCTGACGGTGCTGCTGCAGCGCGAAGTGGCGCGCCGTCTCACGGCCAAACCCGGCGACATGGCGCTGCTCAGCGTCATCGTCCAGTCCTACGCCAAAACCCGACGCCTGTTTGACGTTCCGCCTGAGGCGTTTCGACCGCGGCCCAAGGTGGTATCGACCTTAGTGCGGATCGACCCGATTCGCCCGCCGGAAGCTGATGCCGCGTTTGCGGAATCGCGCATCGCCATGGCTCGCCACGGCTTCGCCCAAACCCGCAAGAAGCTGCGCAACTCCCTGGCTGCCGGCCTGGCCCGTCGCGAGCCCGAAGTCGGCGCGACGCTGGAATCCGCCGGCATCGACCCCGGACGGCGGCCGCAGACGCTCTCGCTCAGCGAGTGGGACCAGGTTGTCGCAGCGCTCATCCCGGGCCAACACCAGGAGTCCGACGGGAGTTCGGGGTCGTGAAGCGCTGGATGCGTCGCTGGAGCCGACGCTCGGGGCCAGCGTTCCGGCCCGCCTGCCTGATCGTCGGCCTGGGGAATCCCGGCAGCGCCTATGCGGACACTCGGCACAATCTGGGATTCATGGTCTGCGACCGTCTCGCCGCCGAAGGAAAGGGCCGCTGGCGGCCCGCCCGCTACCGTGCTGAAGTCTGGACCGGTCAACTCGACGGACTGGCGGTCGCTCTCATGAAGCCGCAGACCTTTGTGAACGAATCCGGACCTGCCGTTCACGCGGCTCTGCGGACATTCGGATTGGAGTCCTCGGGCCTCATCGTGGTGCATGATGATCTGGATCTGGCGTTCGCCCGCATCCGTGTGCGTCCTGGCGGCGGCAGCGGCGGTCACAACGGCATGCGCTCGATCATTCGTACCCTTGGCACCGACGACGTGATTCGCGTCAAGATCGGCCTGGGCCGCCCGCCGGCGGGAGTCGATCCCGCCGACTACGTGCTCAATCGATTCGCTCCCGCGGAACGGCAGGACGCGAACGCCGCACTGGATCGCGCCACCGACGCGGTCCGCAAGCTTCTGACAACGGACGTGGACTCGACCATGCAGCAATTCAATCAACCCGATGGCGCTCAGCGGCCTGCTTGACCTGTTGGCCGACGAGCCGACCCTGGCCGCCGCCGCGTCGCGGGCGCTGCACGGCCCGCATCCGCTCACGGTCGAAGTCCGCGACGGTGTCAAGTCGGCCATCCTTGGCTTGCTGGGGCGCAAGGCCGGCCAGCCCCTGATCATCGTCACGGCTGAGGACGGTCGCGCCGCGGAACTTGCACATGACGTGGCCATGTGGACAGACGTCCGTCCGGTCCTGCACTTCCCCGACCCGGATCAGCCCGCCTACTCGATGCTGGCCATCGGCGGCGAGGTGCTGGCGCAACGGGTGGCCGTGCTCGGTCACCTCTCGCGCGTCCGCGAATCCGGAGCTCCAGCGGCGCCCATTGTCGTGACTTCGGTACGTGCGTTGCTTCGCCGCCTGGTTCCGCCGGATGAGTTCCGAACACACTTCCTGACGCTCGCGCCCGGCACCGCCGCCGACCTTCCGGACGTGGTCCGCCGGCTGTCCGCGCTGGGCTACGAGAACACGCCGCTCGTCGAGCGGCCCGGTGAATTCGCCCACCGCGGCGGCATCGTCGACATCTATCCGCCGGATGCCCGGCTGCCGATCCGGGTCGACTTCTTCGGTGACGACATTGAATCCGTGCGGCACTTCGACCCGGACACTCAGCGCTCCCTGGGACCGGCCGACGAGGTGATGCTGACGCCGGCCACCGAGGTTCCGATCTGGCTGGGCGAAGCCGTGGCCGGTCGGCTGCGCGAACTTGATCTGGACTCGCTGCGGCCGGAAGACCGCGTGGTCTGGCGGCGCCACCTTGAACAGCTGGAAGGCAACGAGTACTTCGACGACGCGGCCTTCTACACCATGAGCCTCTTGCCCGACGCCGCCTCGCTGTTCGACTACGCGCCGAACGCGCTGGTGGTTGTGGACGAGCCCAACCAGATCCCGGCCGCCGTGCGCGACGCGGAGACGACCGCCGCCGCCAACCGCGAGCGTCTGACCGCCAGCGGCGAACTTCCCGTCCACTTCGACTCGCCCCTGTTTTCGGGCGCTGAGATCCTGCGCAATCTGGACCAGGCCCAGGTGCGCCTGACCTTCGTGCCCGGTCTGCCTGGCGAGGACGGATCGGTCCGAGCTGTCGTCGAGGGTTTCCAAGCCCAGCCACCCTACGCCGGCCGCCTGCAACACATGGCCGAGGACCTGCTGGCCCTGCGCAACACCCGCGCCCGGATGCTGATCGTCAGCTACCAGGGCCGCCGACTGCGCCACCTCCTTGCGGAACAGGGCGTGGCCGCCGAGGTACTGGAGCGCCTTGACCAGCCGCCCACGGCCGGCTCAGTCACGATCATCGCCGGCACCCTGGCCGAAGGCTGGCGGCATGCCCCGTCGGACGTGGTGCTGATCAGCGACGCCGAGCTCTTCGGTCGCAAACGCATCCGCCGCATCCGGCGCGGCGCGCGCGGGGTGGACCGGTCGTTCCTGGCTGACCTCGAAAAAGGCGACTACATCGTCCACGTGGAACACGGCGTTGGGCAGTTCGAGGGCATCGTCCAGATGAGCGAAGGCTCCGGCGAACGCGAGTACCTGGCCGTCAACTACGCGGGTGACGACCGCCTCTATGTCCCGGTCGATCAGATCGGTCGGGTGCAGAAGTACGTCGGCATGAGCGAGCGCGCGCCCAAGCTCAGCCGCCTGGGCACCGCCGACTGGACGCGCGCCAAGAAGAAAGCGCAGCAGTCCGCCGAAGAGATCGCCGCCGAACTGCTGGACATCTACGCCGCCCGCGAATTGGCCAAGGGCTACGCCTTCCCCGCCGACTCACCCTGGCAGCACGAGTTTGACGAGAAATTCCCGTTCATCGAGACCCCCGACCAGTTGGAAGCCATCAACGACGCCAAGGCCGACATGGAACGCGCGCGTCCCATGGACCGTCTGATCGCCGGCGACGTCGGCTACGGCAAGACCGAAGTGGCCCTGCGAGCCGTTTTCAAGGCGGCCATGAACAACAAACAGGTCGCGGTGCTGGTGCCTACCACCGTGCTGGCGCAGCAGCACTTCGACACCTTCGCCTTCCGCATGCGCGACTACCCGCTGAAGGTGGAGTTGCTCAGCCGCTTCCGCGCGCGCGCCGAGCAGGCGGAGGTGCTTGCCGGGCTGGCCTCCGGCGACGTCAACGTGGTGGTCGGGACGCACCGCCTGCTGCAAAAGGACGTCAAGTTCGCGGACCTGGGCCTGGTCGTTGTCGACGAAGAACAGCGCTTCGGCGTCAAGCAGAAAGAGCGCCTGAAGGACCTCCGGCGCGATGTCGATGTTCTCACGCTTACGGCCACCCCGATTCCGCGCACCATGCACATGGCGCTCAGCGGCCTGCGGGAAATCAGCGTGATCGAGTCGCCGCCCGAGCGCCGGCTGGCCGTCAAGACCTACGTGGCCGGCTACAGCGACGCCATCGCCGCCGACGCTATCCGGCGCGAACTGGCTCGCGGCGGGCAGGTCTACTTCCTTCACAACCGCATCCAGACCATTGGTACCTGGGAAGAGCGGCTTCGCAACCTGCTGCCGGACGTGGACATCGTGGTCGGCCACGGCCAGATGCCGCCGCGCGATCTGGAAGAGGTCATGTACCGCTTCGCCCGCGGCGACGCCCAGGTGCTGCTCTCCACCGCGATCATCGAGAACGGCCTGGACATCCCCAACGTCAACACCATCATCGTCAACGACGCTTGGCGCTTCGGCCTGGCCCAGCTCTACCAGCTACGCGGGCGCGTCGGCCGCAGCACCACCCAGGCCTACGCCTATTTCCTCTACCAGAAAAGCCACACCCTGACCGAGGAGGCCCAGAAGCGCCTGCAGACCATCCTGGAGGCCTCGGAGCTAGGCGCCGGCTTTCGCATCGCGCTGCGCGACCTGGAAATCCGCGGCGCCGGCAGCCTGCTGGGCGCCGAGCAGCACGGCCACGTCACCACCGTCGGTTTCGACCTCTACACCCGCATGCTGGCGTCGGCCGTGGACCGGCTGCGCGGCAAGGAGTCCGACGAGCCGGACCGCGAGATCCGGGCGGTGGTGGACCTCCCGCTGGCGGCCTACCTGCCGGACGACTATATGGGCACCTACGCGGCCAAGATCCGCGAGTACCAGCGCCTGGCCCGCCTGCGCACCATCGGCGAGGTGGAGGAAGCCATCGCCGACATCCGCGACCGCTTCGGCGACCTGCCGGCACCCGTGGCCAACCTGGCCTACCTGCTGCGAATCAAGGCGCGCGCCATCGCGCTTGAGATTCCCGGCATCACCGTCTACGGACGCGAGCTCATCATTCGCGTCCCGACCGGACTCCACGTCAGCCGGGGCGTTCTCCTGAAGGAAATCGGACGCGGCGTCCGCCGCAGCCACCAGGGCCTGCTCTGGCCCAACTTCCAGCGCGACCGCGAATGGCAGTCGAAGCTCCTGGCCCTCCTTGACGCCCTCCTCCGCTGGCACGACCACGAAGACGCGCCTCCGACCCCGGCCCCAGTCACGAAGCCGCCGACCCGACCATCAGTTCCGACGCCTTCCAGCCGTCTAGAACGTCGCCGTCGCGCCAGTTCAGTGTTTCGATAGCGACGGGTCGCGGCCCTCCGTCCAGGTCGCCCCATCCGGTTGTTGGCGTAGACAGGTCCCACAAAGCCCCCGACAATCGCCGGCCACCTGGCAACCGCGAGGGCGCAGTGAAGCTCGGCTATTTTCACAATGGACACTTTCCGCCAATCGAATTTGAGGAATTCGTCCGCTGGGGCGCGGCCAACGGCTACCAGGCCATTGACGTTCCCCTCTTCGAACCGAACGTTCGCGCCATCTGTGATCGCCACGGCCTGGAGCCGACTTCCACCGTCGGCATGGCCTGCCAGCCAATCGCGACCGATCCCGAACAACGAGCGGAGGAAGTAGCTCAGGCCCGTCGCGCCCTCGACTACGCCGCCGCCGAGCACATCCCCAACGTCTGGCTTGGTCACGAAATGGCCCCCGACCTTGGCTTCGACGAGAACGTCAGCCTCTTCGCCGAGGGCGTCGCCCCGGTCCTCGATCATGCCGACCGCGTCGGCGTGCGCCTGGTCATGGAGAACTGGGCCAACGGTGGCCGAAACCTTGCCTACGCTCCAGCCCACTGGGCCGCGATCTTCGACGCCGTTCCCCACCCCGCCCTTGGGCTGTGCCCCGATCCCTCGCACCTGGTCTGGCTGGGCATCGACTACCTGCGCGCGGTACGCGAGTTCGGCTCGCGCGTCTACCACGCCCACGCCAAGGACACCGAATTCCTACCGGACAACCTCTACCGGTACGGCGTCATCGGCACGGAGCGCGGACGCATTGGTCAGGGCACCTACCGCTTCCGCATTCCCGGTTTCGGCGTCGTCGACTGGCCCGCCTACATCACCGCGCTGCTTGAGGTCGGCTTCAACGGTGCGCTGGTCGTCGAGCATGAGGACTCCTTCTGGAGCTCCCAAACCGACGTGCAACACGCACTCAATGGCCTTGTGCTGGCCCAGCGATTCCTTTCGCCGCTTCTGGTTTAGCTGCCGGGACAACCACGCCAGGTCGGGCTGCTCCGGTGTCCTTCGCCGGCGTGGCGAAACAGCGAGACGCCGCCGGGGTGCTTGACACAAGGCCTTATGCTGTGCGCCGTTGTCTAAATTCCCTCATAGGTCGCAGCGACCCACCGACCTGACCCATGGCCACCCGACGCCGTTCAACACGCCAGGACTCCAACGAGAACACGTTGGTCATCGTCGAATCGCCCGCCAAGGCGCGAACCATTGAGCGCTACCTGGGCGACGGCTACACCGTGGCGTCCTCCATCGGCCACATCCGTGACCTGCCGTCCAGCGCCGCCGAGGTCCCGAAGCAACTCAAGGGCAAGGAATGGGCAACGCTCGCGGTGGACGTGGAGGAAGGCTTCCGTCCGGTTTACATAATTCCAACCGACAAGAAACGAGTCGTTGCCGATCTGCGGCGCGAACTCAAGGGGGCCGGCCAACTCCTGCTGGCCACCGACGAAGACCGCGAAGGCGAGGCCATCGCCTGGCATCTCGTTGAAGTGCTGAAACCCAAAACCCCTGTGCGCCGTCTTGTGTTTCACGAGATCACCCGCTCGGCGATCACCGAAGCGCTGGCGCACACCCGTGAGATCGATCAGCGCCTGGTCCAGGCGCAGGAATCGCGCCGCGTCCTCGACCGGCTGATCGGCTACCTCGTTTCCCCCGTCCTCTGGAAGAAAGTTGGCAGCGGCTTGTCCGCCGGCCGCGTGCAGACCCCGGCCCTGCGGCTCATCGTGCAGCGTGAGCGCGAGCGCATGGCCTTCGTGTCCGCCGCCTATTGCATCCCAATTGCCACGCTGGCCCCAGCGGGCGACTCCGAGACCACGTTCGACGCGCGCCTGGTCAGCCTGGATGGCCGTGTGCTTGCCACTGCTGCCGACTTCGACCCGGACACTGGTGAACTTCACGCCGACAGCAAGGCTCGACTGCTGCCTGAGGCGGAGGCGCAGTCGGTGATCCGGACGCTGGCCGACGCGACCTTCCGAGTCAGCGAAGTCGTCAAGCGCCCCCGCTCCCGCCGCCCGCAGCCCCCGTTCATCACCTCCACGCTCCAGCGCGAGGCGTCGACCCGTCTGCGTTTCTCGCCTCGCCAGACCATGCGCGTGGCGCAGCAGCTCTACGAGAACGGCTACATCACCTATATGCGCACCGACTCGCCGGCGCTGTCGGCCCAGGCCACCAGCGCCGCGCGCGCCGCCGTCCGCGCCGAGGTGCCGAAGGATCGGGAGCACGAATACCTGCCCGAGCAGCCCCGGCGCTACCGCGCCCGCTCGGCCCGGGCCCAGGAAGCGCACGAGGCCATCCGACCCGCCGGCGAGCGCTTTCGGCATCCCGACGACCTCGGTCCTGACGTCGACGCCGACGGCCGCCGCCTGTACCGGCTCATCTGGCAGCGCACCCTCGCGTCGCAGATGCGCGATGCCCGGTTTGAACAGACTCGCGTCCACGTTGCAGCCGAGGCGGGCGAGCACGGCGCGGCCGGCTTCCGGGCCAACGGCCAGGTCGTCGTCTTCGACGGTTTTCTGCGCGTCTACGCCGGCGAACGCAGCCGGGAGCGTCTGCTGCCGGACCTGGCCGAGGGCGATGGGCTCGACGTCCACGGCATCGATCCCGGCCGTCGCGAGACCAGCCCGCCCGACCGCTGGACCGAGGCCAGCCTCATCCGCGAACTCGAGCGCCTGGGCGTCGGCCGTCCGTCCACCTACGCCACCATCCTGGAAACGGTGCAGGGCAAGTACGTGGAGCGCAGGGAGGGCGCGCTGGTTCCGCGCTGGAACGCCTTCGCGGTGATTCAGCTGCTGGAAGCGCACTTTGGCGAGTTGGTTGATGCAGGCTTCACCGCCAACATGGAGATTGGACTGGACCGCGTGGCTGACGGTTCCCTGGATCCCTTGCCCTGGCTGGCGGACTTCTACTTTGGCTCGAGCAGCCCCGACGACGCCGCGGCGCCAGGCGGCGCGGGCATGCTGCACGAGGGCCTGCGGAAGCGAATCGAATCCAGCCAGGAGGCCATCGACGCCCGCTCGGTCTGCACGATCCCGCTGTCCGGCGACAACGGCTCCTCTATCGCCGTTCGCATCGGCCGCTACGGCCCCTACCTAGAGGCTGCGGAAGGTGGCGCGCGTGCCCAGGCGCCGGAAGACTTGCCGCCTGACCAGTTGACCGCCGAAGTCGCCGCGGACTTGCTGGCCAAGGCGGCCAGCGGCGACGAGCCGCTGGGTTCCGACCCCGACACCGGTCTGCCCGTCTTTCTCAAGTCTGGGCGTCTGGGTCCCTATCTCCAGCTCGGCCAAAGTCAGCGCGGCGGCCGCAAGCGACCAAAGACAACCAGCGTCTGGCCCATGTACAAGCCGGAATCACTGACCTTGAAGCAAGCCCTGGACATGTTGGCCTACCCCAAGTCGCTGGGAACTCACCCCGA
This sequence comes from Chloroflexota bacterium, assembly GCA_022821645.1. Lineage (GTDB taxonomy): Bacteria > Chloroflexota > UBA11872 > UBA11872 > UBA11872 > UBA11872. The sequence continues at coordinate 141,691 of JAJEDE010000011.1, read as the reverse complement.
CAGCGGGACGCGAGTCACCGTCCAGGACGGCCCCTACGGCCCCTACGTCAAGTGCGGCAAGGAGTCCCGCAGCCTGCCGGGCGAGGGCGACGAGCGATACGCAAAGTTGGTGTCCATTGAACTGCCCGAGGCGCTCGACATCCTGAAGGCGCCTCGGCAGCCCCGCCGACGTCGTGCTCAGTCACCCGCCCTGGCCGAACTGGGGGCGCATCCAGCGTCCAGCGCACCCATCACCGTTCGTGACGGACGCTACGGGCCGTACGTCACCGACGGCGAGCTAAACGCCAGCATTCCCCGAGGGCGTGACCCCTCAACCATCACCCTTGACGATGCCGTGGCCCTGCTGGCCGCCCGGGCCGAGCGGGTGGCTGCCCAGGGCGGAAAGCGCCGGCGCCGCGGCGGTGCCCGTCGACGAAGCCGCTGAGCCCGGTAGCGCGTCGCTCGTACGATATGCTTGGCCAACGTCCGGCTCGCCTGGGCGAATACACACGCTGCCTGACGGAAAGGGATCCTGCCGCGACAAGCGGTCCCCGGAGCGAATGACGGCAGCGGAGGAACCTTGAAGGACCAGAGAGGGGCAGATACCCACATGCCGGCAGCCTCCATGCGCGATTTGCTCGCCGCGGGCGTGCATTTCGGCCACCGAACTCCGCGCTGGAACCCCAAGATGGCCCCGTTCATATTCGGTGCCAGGGGCGGCGTGCACATTATCGACTTACAGCACACCGTTCGGGCACTCGACCGTGCCACCGCTTTCTTGCGGGCTACTGCCGCCGGCGGCGGCGAGGTCATATTCGTCGGCACGAAGCGCCAGGCCCAGGAGGTTGTGGAGGAGCAGGCGGCGCGCTGCGGCGCCAACTTCGTTCAGCACCGCTGGCTCGGCGGCACGCTCACCAACTTCGAAACCCTGCGCCCGCGTCTGCAACGCCTCCGAGAGCTCGAGGCCCGTGAAGCTGCTGGCGAGTTCGAGACGCTCTCAAAGAAAGAAGCCCAGCGCCTGCGAGTGGAACTGGCCCGTCTCACCAAGAAGATGGGCGGCATCAAGCACATGTCGCGTCTGCCAGCGGCCATCTTCGTTATTGATCCCAAGCGCGAATCCAACGCGGTGACCGAAGCGCGCAAGCTCGACATTCCCATCGTCGCCATCGTCGATACCAACTGTGACCCGGAAGTCGTCGACTACGTGATTCCTGGAAACGACGACGCGATTCGATCAATCGTGGCCGTCACCACCGTCGTGGCCGATGCCGTGCTCGCAGGCCAGGAGGAGTTCCGGAACCGCCAGGCCGAGCGCGAGGCCCGGTTGGCGCGCGAGGCGCAGGCCGCCCTTGCCGCGGCTGCAAAAGCCGACGCGGCAGGCCAGTCGACCGGCGACATCGAAGCTGCCATGTTGGCCGCGGCTAGCGAAGCCGGCAATGTTCAGCGAACTCCTGCGCAAGATGGAGGCGCGCTTGGCGCGGCTCCCGGCCAGGCCGCCGGTGACCGGGGCGCTCCGCGAGGCCGTCGTCGTCCTCCGCCCCAGGCGCGCGGTGGTCGACGTAGACCGGACGGCCGCCCGCCTCGGTCGGGTGAGGGTGGAGCGCGTCCACGCGGTAGGGCTCGGCCCGGATCTCGCGGTCCCGGCTCTGGCGGTGGCGGAACCGGCGCCCGCCCGCGTAACCAGGAGGCCTGACCGCAATGACGAACAAGGCATCGGTGGCTGACATTCGCGCGATTCGGTCCGAAACTGGCGCGGGCGTAATGGACATCAAGCGCGCCATTGAGGACGCCGAAGGCGATCTTGACAAGGCTCGCGAACTGCTGGGGCAGCGTGGTTCCCAGTTCTCGGCCAAACGAGCCGAACGCGAGACCAGGGAAGGCTTGGTTTCCGCCTACGTACATCCCGGCCGTCCCTTGGGCGCCTTGCTCGAACTCAACTGCGAAACCGACTTCGTGGCGCGGACTGACGACTTCACCACGCTCGCTCGCGACATCGCCATGCACATTGCCGCTATGGGGCCGACGCGAATCAGCGATGACGAGGACGAGAACTCGGATGACGACGGTCCGGCGCTGTTGACCCAGCCGTGGTTCCGCGACGGGTCGCAGACGGTGGAGCAGGTTATTCAGGCCGCCGTCGCCAAGCTGGGCGAGAACATTCAGGTCGGACGCTTCAGCCGCTTCGAAATCTGACCACAGCCGCACGCCGACGGGCACTGGAGGGCCGATGGCAAGACCTGCCCTGAAGTACCGCCGCGTCCTCTTGAAGATTGGCGGGGAATCGCTGGCGGGCGAACGAGGCTTTGGCATTGCCCCGCTTGCTGCGCAGGCGCTGGCCGCGCGGATCGTCGAGGCGCTTGAGTTGGGCGTCGAACTCGCCGTGGTCGTCGGCGGCGGCAACTTCTGGCGAGGCGGCGAGCACCGCAACATCAACCGAGCCACCGCCGACTACATCGGCATGCTTGGCACCGTTATGAACGCGTTGGCGCTGCAGGAGGCGGTCGAACGCCTCGACGTTCCCACCCGCGTGCAGACCGCCATCGAAATGCGCGAAGTCGCCGAACCTTATATCCGCCGCAAGGCCGTGGCTCACCTGGAATCCGGTCGGCTCGTGATCTTCGCCGCGGGCAGCGGCAATCCCTACTTCACCACCGACACGGCCGGCGCCTTGCGCGCCATGGAAATAGGCGCCGAAGCTCTCCTGAAGGCCACCAAGGTCGACGGCGCGTACACTGACGATCCAATGACGAATCCAGACGCCACCCGCATCGAACGCACCACGTACCTTGAGGCCCTCAACAACGGCCTGAAGATTCTGGACGCCACCGCCTTCAGCCTCTGCATGGACAACAATCTGCCCATCATTGTCTTCCGGCTGGAGGACGAGGGCAGCCTCGTGCGAGTTCTCGCCGGCCACCAGGTCGGCACGCTGGTAGCGGCCTGAGCGGGCCATGATCGACGAGTTCATGCTGGACGGTGAACGTCGTATGGGCCAGGCCGTGGTGCATCTCCGCCACGAACTTGCCGGTATCCGCACCGGCCGTGCCTCGCCAGCCCTGATTGAGGACCTCAGCGTGCCCTACTACGGCCAGCCCACCCCGCTCAAGCAAATCGCCGGGATTTCTGCACCTGAGGCTCGTCTCCTCGTCGTGCAGCCCTGGGACAAAGCCGCGCTGCCGGACATCGAGCGGGCCCTGATCTCATCGGACCTGGGCATCACCCCGTCGAATGACGGCAACGTGATCCACCTGCCCATCCCGCAACTGAGCGAGGACCGCCGCCGTGACCTTGTGCGAATCGTCCGCCAGCGCGCCGAAGACTCCAAGGTGGCCGTTCGCAACGTTCGGCGCGACGTGCACGACGATCTGCGCGAGCTTGTCCGCGAGAAGGAAGCTTCCCAGGACGACCTCCACCGCGCTGAATCGCGCCTCCAGGACGTAACGGATAAGCACGTCGCCGCGATTGATGAACTGAGTCGGCAAAAGGAAGCCGAGGTGATGCAGGTCTGAGCGGTCAACCCGCACGGGTGCCGGCCCACGTCGCCATCATCATGGACGGCAACGGCCGCTGGGCCCAGCGCCGCGGACTCGAACGCCAGGCCGGTCACCGTGAAGGCGCCCGACGCGTTCGGGACATCGCCTCCGCCTGTATCGACTACGGCGTCCGCGTCCTGACCATCTACGCCTTCTCAACCGAAAACTGGGACCGCCCGGCCGACGAGGTCAGCTTTCTCATGGATCTCATTCCCGAACGTCTCGAAGCCGAACGATCCATGATTTTTGAACAGCAGGTGCGGATTCGCGTGCTCGGCGAGATCGAGACGCTTCCCCTCCTCGATCGCGTGGCGGTGCAAGACATCGTGCGCCAGACCGACCGCCACGCTGCTTTGGATCTCAACATAGCCTTCAACTACGGCGGACGCGCCGAAATCGTTCGGGCCGTTCGAAACCTCATTCGCGAGGGTGTCCGCGCGGAGGATGTGACCGAAGACATCGTGAGCGGCGCCATGTATACGGCCGGCCAGCCGGACCCGGATCTGCTCATTCGCACCGGCGGCGACCAGCGCTCCAGCAACTTCCTGGTCTGGCAATCCACCTATACCGAGTTCTACTTCTCGTCCATCCTGTGGCCTGACTTCACGAAGGAAGCGTTCGAAGCGGCGCTGGCCGACTTCGGTTCGCGGCAGCGCCGTTTCGGCCGCGTTCCCGTCACCGCGCCTGGCGCGGCGAGCGACGCCTGACACCGCTGGCCGTTCGAGTCACGACGGCCCTGGTCCTGGCGCCAGCCATCCTGGCGCTGGCTTGGTGGCACCCGGTGGCATTGGCAGTCCCGATGGCTCTTGCGGCGGCCGTGATCGCCTTCGAAATGGGCACCATGTATGCCACTAGCGGGCTGCGGGTGTCCCGCGGGGCCGGAGCGCTACTTGCCGCCGGGCTGGTGGCCCGCTGGGCTGTCGCCCCCGAGCATCGACTCTGGGTTGACCTGGCCATCGGTCTCGTGGCCGTCTACGCGTTGCTGCGCCAGCTCTGGCATCCGCGCATGTATGGACGCTTCACCAGTTGGGGTCTTGCCGTTGCGTCGGCGGTCTACGCCGGCGGCCTGCTGGGTTTCCTTGTCCTGCTTCGCGCGTTGCCCAACGGATTCTGGTGGGTGGCCCTGGCCTTTGCCGTGACCTGGGCCTACGACACGTTCGGCTATCTGGTCGGACGCGGCGTCGGCCGCCGCGGATTCATGACCCATATCTCGCCTCGCAAAACCTGGGAGGGCGTGACCGGCGGCATGCTGGCGGCAATCGTCGTCGTTGCTGCGTTCGCCCCCGTTCTCGGGTACGCCTGGTGGCTGGCGATTCCATTGGGACTCCTCTGGGGGCTCGCTGCGCAAGCAGGCGACTTGGTGGCGTCGATGCTTAAACGTGACACCGGGCAAAAGGACTCCGGCCGCGTGATCCCGGGGCATGGCGGCATGCTGGACCGGCTCGACGCCCTGCTCTTCGTTGCGCCCGTCGTGTTTGCCTTCGCCAGAATCGCCGCGTGATGTCGGCATCCGCCACCGACTGGCCGACCCGACCCAGGCGCGTGGTCATCCTGGGGTGCACCGGATCCATCGGCGTCCAGACGCTCGAGGTCATACGGGCCCATCCGGACCGTTTCCAAGTGCTGGGCCTGGCCTGTGGCTCGAACTGCGACCTCCTGTACCGGCAAATGCGTGAATTCGGCGCGCCGCTCGCCTGCGTCCGCGATATCGACCCGGCCGCCGGCGCCTGGCCTGCCGGGGCCGAGCGACTTCCCTATCCCGACGGCATGGCCGACATGGCCGGCCTGCCCGAGGCCGACATCGTCGTCGTGGCCACCGTCGGCGACGCCGGATTCCGCCCCACGGAAAGCGCGCTCCGCGCCGGCAACAACGTCGCCCTGGCCAGCAAGGAAATGCTCGTCATGGGCGGTGGCCTGTTCCGCAAGCTGGCCGACACGACCGGTGCCGAGATTCTGCCGATCGACAGCGAACACAGTGCCATCTGGCAGTGTCTCGCCGGCGAAGCGCCCGCGAGCATCCGCCGGCTCATTCTGACGGCATCGGGTGGCCCCTTTCGCACCTGGACCATGCCTGAAATCCGTACGGCCACCGCCGAAGAAGCGCTGGAACACCCCAATTGGGACATGGGCGCCAAAATCACCGTCGACTCGGCCAGCCTGATGAACAAGGGCCTCGAAATCATTGAGGCCCACTGGCTATTTCAAATCCCGTATTCCGCGATTAACGTAATCGTTCATCCCGAATCCATCGTGCACTCCATGGTTGAATTCCATGACGGATCGATCAAGGCCCAACTCGGCGTGCCCGACATGCGATTGCCCATTCAATACGCCATCGGCTTTCCCCATCGCTTGCCTCAGGCCCACGCGCCCCTTGACCTGCGCACCCTGTCGAACTTGACCTTCGAACAGCCCGACGAGCGCCGCTTCCCCCTCCTGGCGCTGGCGCGCGCGGCCGGCCAGACCGGTGGAACCGCTCCCGCCACGCTCTGCGGTGCGGACGACGCGGCGACAGCCTGGTTCATCGAGGGCGATGGCCGGTTCGGCGCCATGACCGACGCCGTCCAGGCCGCCATGGATGCCATTCCCCCGGCGCCGCTCGACGATCTGGGCGCGGCGCTCGCCGCACATCGACGCGGCTTCGACTTCGTACGGGCGCGACTGGCTGACGCGTGAGCCCCCTTGAGGCCCTCCTCAACAGCGAGGCGGGCCTGCTGGTCACGCTGCCGTTGGCCCTGCTCGTCCTCAGCGTCATCGTCTTTGTGCATGAACTCGGGCACTTCGTCGCCGCTCGCAGATTCGGCGTCCATGTCAAGGAGTTCGCAATTGGATTCCCGCCCCGCGTCAAGTCGGTGGTGCGAGGCGGCAACACCTATCCCGTGGCTCCGATAACGCCGGACCCCATCGACGTGAGCGGGCGCTTGGTTCGCCTGTGGAGCGGCGATCCGGCGTCCAACCTCGCCAGAGCCGTCGTCGTCCTTGATGGATCGTCCCCCTACCTGCGGGCCGACGCCGCGCACGCGGCCGCTAGTTCGGCGGCCGGCCTCGTGGTGGCAGGACTCCAGTCCGTCCAGGACGCGATCGACCTTGCGGAAATGTCGATCCCGGTGATCGCCGTCACCCGCGAAGCCGCAGCGGCCATGCTGGCCGATGCGGCGGGTCGCGAGACCGTCATCGAGACCAGCCGAAGCAAGGCCGGCGAGGACGAGACGCGTGTGCATATCGGCGCCACGCGCTTTGCGCTCAACCTCCTGCCGCTGGGCGGCTACGTGCGCATGACCGGCGAAAACGACGAATTTGACGCGCCGGGCAGCTTCATGACACGTCCAGCCTGGCAACGCGGCCTCATTCTTTTGGCCGGACCGCTGATGAACGTGCTGCTCACGCCTCTGTTTTTCTTTGTCGCGGCCATGATCGCGGACGTGACCGGCAGCGTCGTCGCCGAAGTCGTCCCGGATTCCCCCGCGGCTCAGGCTGGTCTCCGGGGAGGCGATCAGCTGATTCGCATCGGCGAGCGCGACATCGTCTCCCTCACCGACGTTCGAGACGCCGTAAGCGCTGCCGCCGGCCGGGAAGTGACCATAGTCGTCAAACGACAGGAGACCGAGCTCGCGCTCGTCGCGACCCCCCGCCTCAATCCGCCGACCGGACAAGGTGCCCTGGGCATCCGCATGCGAGCGACAGTCGGTCCCGCTCCAATTCACGTGGCCATTCCTCGCGCCTTTCAGCGCACCTGGGACGCCCTGCTCCTTCTCCCCAGGGTGATCGGCGAGGCCATAGCGGGCACACAACCGCTGGAGCTGGCCGGTCCGGTCGGCATCGTCCAGACCGTCGGCGTCGCCGCACGTCAGGGTCTGGAAATTGTCTTCATCCTCGCCGCCTTCCTTAGCGCGCAGATCGGTCTGCTGAACCTGGTGCCCTGGCCCGGGCTGGACGGTGGCCGCCTGATCTTCGTCATCGTCGAGCTTCTCACCGGCCGCCGGGTCCCACCCCGCCGCGAAGCCGCCTTCCACTTCGTTGGCATCATGGTGCTCCTCACGCTGGTGCTCTTCATCACTGTGGGCGACGTGCAACGCATTGCCGGGGCCTGAGCGCCTATCGTGGAAGGCGCGTGGCTCTACCGTTGAGGACGCGGGCAGCACGGCATGGACGCGGATAAGCGGATTGGTCTGGGCATCGCCCTCGGAGCTGGCGTAGGTGCCGGACTGGGCGCGCTATTCGGCAACGTCGGCGTCGGCGTGGCAATTGGAGTTGCTGTGGGTGTAGCGCTCGGCGCCGCCTGGCGCCGAAGCCGCCATCAGGACTAGCGCCAACCCCTCGCGACGTTTCGACGCGTAGGCCGCCTTGGGCAGGGAACACCCTCGGGATCGAGGGCGCCGGTCCTGTCCCTACACGCGGAGCAAGCCGCTGGCGTTCATCTCAGGACCGCAAGCGGCGGTGCCACGAGGCTCATCCACCAGCCACTTCAAAGCTGATCTGATGCCAGCCCTCCGCGCCGTTCGGCGCTGGTGGCCTGGGACCCACCGGTTGTGTCGTGCCGCTGGCGTCGGTCGCGCGCACCCTGGCGAAGTGCCGGCCCGGTGTCGCTTCCCACTGGTGCACCCACTGCACCCAGGTGTGCTTGCTGATCGGCAAGGCCAGCCTCGCTTCCTGCCAGTCGCCGTTGTCGATCTGCACCTCCACCTTGCTGATGCCTCGGTTCTGCGCCCACGCCACGCCGGCAATCGCCTGCAGCCCGGGATTGATCGTCGAGGAGGGCCTCGGAACGTCGATCCGCGATTGCGTCTTCACCGGACCCTCTTTCGACCATCCCCGCGGAATCCAGTAGCCGTTGAAGCCGTCCCACGTGGTGACTTCAATCTCCTGCAGCCACTTGGTGGCGGATACGTATCCATAGAGACCTGACACGATCAGGCGTGCCGGAAAGCCGTGCTCGAACGGCAGCGGCTCGCCATTCATGCCCACCGCCACCAGCGCTGGACGTCCATCAAATGCCACGGCGGTCGGGAATCCGACCGTAAACCCGTCGACCGACCGGCCCACGATCTGGGTGCCTTCAGGCTTCACCCCTGCGTGATTCACCAGGTGCCAGATCGGCACGCCCTGCCACGTGGCATTGCCGATCAGTTCACCGCCTACTTCGTTGGAGACGCAGCACAGCGTGATGAACTCCTCGAAGACCGAGAGCCCCAGGAGTTCCGGGAAGGAAATGCTGTACGGGCGCTCCACCAGGCCCGTGATGTTGAGCCGCCAGTCGTTGACGTCGACCCGCGGAACCGAGAACGCCGTGTCAATTCGGTAGAACTCGTTGTTGGGCGTGACCAGCGGCGAAACCCCATCCACACCCACCACCGTCGTCGTCAGCGGTTGGACTGGCTCCGGCGTCGGCTCCGGTGTCGGCTCGGGCGTAGGTTCCGGTGTCGGTTCCGGAGTGGGCTCGGGCGTCGGTTCGGGCGTGGGCTCGGGCGTCGGTTCCGGAGTGGGCTCGGGTGTCGGTTCCGGTGTCGGCTCGGGCGTCGGTTCGGGTGTCGGTTCGGGTGTCGGTTCGGGCGTGGCCTCGACCGTCGGTTCGGCGGTGGCCTCAGGTGTCGCCTCGGGTATGGGCTCGGGCGTGGCCGTCGGCGCCGTCTCTGCAGCGCTGGCTACGGTCACGGGCGTCGGCGACGGGGTCGCCGCAACCGTCGGGGCTTCCGTGGGTGCCACCGTCTCCTCGGCTCGCACCACGGTCGCTGGCGTGGGTTCGGCCGTCGCCGTCGGCGTCGGCGTCGGTGCGGGCGTGGGAGGTGCCACCGCGCGGGGCGTCGGAATCGCCTCGACTGTGGGCCGTGCCGGCGGCGTGAGTGCCTGGGGTACCGGCGGAGCGACCGACTCGGCCGCGCTGGCCGCTGGGGTTGGGGGTGTCACCGCCGCGCTGTCTTGCACGGCTGGCAGCACCACATCCTCGCGCTTGGCCACGGACACCTTGGCCCGTTCGATCAGGTTGCGTCCCACGATGCCGGTAGCGACTGAAGTCGCCGCCACCAGCGTGGCTGTTCCTAGAAAGAAGCGTCGCTGCCTCTGCACCTGCATGGCCGACGCCGGCTCAGGTGCAGCCGCCGGCTCGCCGATCAGGCGAATGAGCCACAAGAGCGTCGCCAGCGCCGCACCAACCGAGACTGTTGCCGCGGCCACCGCATGGACTGGCGTTGATTGGGCGTCAAATCCGTTCGCCAGACCTGCCAGGACGCCAAAGGCCGCAAAGCCCGCCACCGCCGCCGGTCGAGACCGTAGGGCCACGACCCCGAACATGGTGCCAAGGATTGCGCTCAGCACGACAAGGAAGATGACCAGCGCCAGCTTGTCGCTGGTGCCGAAAACGCTGATCGCGAACTCTTCCATGGCCCGCGGACTCAGGTCCACGATCCGGCCGCTCATCGAAACGAGCAGCGACGGCAAACCGCCAAAGATCCCCGCGTAGAGCTCACTCACGCCGATGGCCAGCAGCCCGGACAAGAGCCCCGCCAGACCGCCGCGCACCATGACGTTCATTGGTGGGAGCATCCGCCCGTTGCTCTCTTCAGCCATTTCTGCCTCCTGGGTGCACCGAGCGTGCATAGCGTTCCTGCGTGCCTATGGCTGAACCGGGTGCCGGGTCAATGGCCTGTCGCCAATGCACATCATCTAGGCAGCAACCACGTCCCCGTATCCCAACACCAGGTCGCTGCACGACACTAGCCCTCGAAAACACGTGCAATTGCCCCAACCGGCTCCCAACGCCCGCCCCTCATTCTATGGCGTCGTCGATCGGTTCGAGCCAAATCGGAGAAGCGAGCGCACGGTCGGCGGAGCCCGCCAATCCGGCACATGGCGGGCACTGAAATGTCCCGCGTGGCTCTCTGGTCATGAGGCCGTGAGACATGCGCTCGTGGGCCTCGGCAACGGGATCGAGCCGTGGCGCGCACTTGTGCCGCCGCGCGCGGCCGGTTGTCGTGCCTCAGGCCGTCGAAAGGTCGAGAGGCCGTACGGCGCCGACCCGGGAGGTGCGTACCAACCACCACGCGGACTTGACGAAAGCTTCGGCGCCGTAAAAACTAACGTGCGTTATCGCCCGTCAATGCTGATGGGCAGTCCAAGAAAGGCGCACTATCGTGCTCCGTTCATTCACCGCGTCAGCGCCATTGCGAGTACTGATGCTCCTGGCCCTCGTAAGTGCACTGGTCCTGGCAACCCTCGCCCCGGCGCTGGCGGATGCGCATCCAGCCGCCGACGATGGCCAGCGGCTTGAAGACCAGTCGGCCGATGTGCAGGCCTCGTACCGCGCGGTGTACGGCGATGACGCCGCCGCGAAGTGGATCGAAGATCACAACGCCGCAATCGCCATTACCGGCAACATGTACTACCACCGCATCGTCGCCGTGGCTAAGGCCCGCATCGAGGCCTCGAAGGCCATGAGCATGGACATGGGCATGGGCATGGGCGACGACATGAAGATGGGCGACGACATGGGCATGGGCGACGACATGAGCATGGGCGACGACATGAGCATGGGCGACGACATGAGCATGGGCGACGACATGGGCATGGGCGACGACATGGGCATGGGCGACGACATGAAGATGGGCGATGACATGGACATGGGTATGAGCATGGATCTGCCCTCCCGCATCGCCGCTGACGTGATCGGTCGAGGTACCGAAAAGGCCTTCCTGGCGGGTACCGACGCCGGCGTGCTCTATGGCATCGGGATCTCGGAAGACGAGATCAACAAGATGAACATGGACGACATGATGATGGACGACATGATGTAGCCCAGGCTGGGCACATCAGGTCCGGATCCGACGCCGGCCGCGCGAGTCGCGGCCGGCGTCGGGCGCGTTCTGGTCTGGGCGCGCAATCCGGGGTACGCTTCAAGGAACGACCCCATGCCACTTTGCAGAGCCTGAGCGCATGATCAAGCGACGCGGGTCCTACCAGATCAAGGTGCGAGACGTGCCCATTGGCGGCGGCGCACCGGTCGCCGTCCAGTCAATGACCATCACCGACACGCGCGACGTCGATGCCACCGTGGCGCAGATCGAGCGCCTGATGGAACACGGCTGCGACATCGTTCGGCTGGCAGTGCCCGACAAGTACGCCGGCGCCGCCCTCAAGGACATCCGCGCTCGCACCGACGCGCCGTTGGTGGCCGACATCCACTTCGACTACCGCCTCGCCCTCATGGCGGCCGAAGCCGAGTTCGACTGCCTCCGCATCAACCCGGGCAACATCGGCGGACGCGAAAACGTTGAAAAGGTCGTCCGCGCCTGCAAGGACCGCGACATCCCCATCCGCATCGGCGTGAACTCCGGATCGATTCAGGAAGCCTGGTCCAAGAAGTTCGACGGTCGCCCGGAAGGCGACGAACTCGTGGACCTCATGGTCGAAGACGCCGTTGAACACGTGAAGATCCTCGAAGACATGAACTTCGACCAGATCAAGATCTCCATGAAGTCCTTCGAGGTCGACGTGACCATCAACGCTTACAAGCAACTCGCCCAATTGGTGATGTATCCGTTCCACATCGGCATCACCGAGTCCGGCCCGCCCAGCACCGGGATCATCCGTTCGTCGGTGGGCCTCGGCAGCCTGCTGTGGGATGGCTACGGCGACACCATGCGCGTCTCTCTCACCACCGATCCGGTCGAGGAAGTCCGGGTCGCCAACGAGATTCTCAAGGTCCTCGGACTCAAGACCGTCGGACCCACCATGGTTTCGTGCCCGTCCTGCGGGCGCTGCGAAATCGACCTTTACGGCCTGGCTGACGCGGTCGAGGACGTGATGAAGGGCGTCAAGCAGCCCATGAAGGTCGCCGTCATGGGCTGCGTGGTTAACGGGCCCGGCGAAGCCATGGACGCCGACCTGGGCATCGCCGGCGGCAAGGGCCGCGCGGTGATCTTTCGCCATGGCGAGATCCTGCAGACGGTGGACGAAGCCGACATGCTGCCGGTGCTGACCGACGAAATCGGCAAACTCGAGGTCGCCATGGCGGAAACGGCCGAGGCTTCCTGAACCGACGAGTCCAGTGCGGCTGAGCGCCCGTGGCTGAGCTTCATCACGACGGCAAGCCCATGTTCCACGCCGAGTCGTTGCGTCAGTGGCATGACTGGCTGCAGGCCAACCACGACTCCTCCAGCGGCGTCTGGCTGGTGGTCTGGAAAAAGCACACGGGCAAACCGGCGCTGAAGTATCCCGATACCGTCGACGAAGCCCTGGCCTACGGCTGGATCGACTCGCGCCCCAATCGGCTGGACGACGAACGCGCCATGCGCTGGTTTAGCCCGCGCAACCCCACCAGCCCCTGGTCCCGCATCAATAGGGCCAAGATCGCTCGGCTAATCGAAGCCGGGCGTCTTACCCCCGCTGGGCAGGCCTTGGTCGATGCGGCAAAGGCCAACGGCGCCTGGACGGTCGCCGATGAGATTGAAGACCTCGTGATTCCCGACGACTTGGCCGAGGCTCTGCGATCCAACCCGACGGCGGAGACCTGTTTCGCGCGTTTCTCGGCCTCCGCCAAGAAGAACATCCTGTGGTGGATCAAGTCCGCCAAAACCGCGCCCACGCGCTCCCGGCGCATCGCCGCCACCGTTGAACGCGCCGCCGAAAACCGCATGGCCAACCACCCGAAGGGCCGCGACCAGGGGCCGAGAACCAGGCCAGCCTGAGCCGCCCATCGTGAGTCCATGAGTGATCGATCACCGGCACCCGACGAGAGGAACTCGATACTAACGATGCTCGCCATTCGCAAAGCGCGCCCCGAACCGGGCGTCGAAGTCGCCGAAGTCGCGCCACCAAAGCCCCGGCCCGACGAGCTCCTGCTCCGCGTGCGCCGCGCCGGCATCTGCGGTTCCGACCGCCACCTCTACGCCTGGGACTCCTGGGCCGAGCTCAACTTCCCCACGCCCTTCACCCTCGGCCACGAAATCGTTGGCGAGGTCGTGTCGATGGGCGCCGGCGCGCGGGGCTTTGCGGCAGGGGAGGTCGTCGCCGTCGAAAGCCATATCTTCTGCGGCGTCTGCCGCACCTGCCGCACCGGCAACGCCCACGTCTGCGAAAACCTGCGCATTCTCGGCATCGACGTGGACGGCGGATTCGCCGAGCACGTGGCCGTTCCGGCCCGTGTTGCCTGGAAAGTGCGCCCCGAGATTCCCATTGAACGCGCCGTCCTGTTCGAGCCGTTGGGCAATGCCGTCCACGCCGCCATGCGCTTCGACCTCTCAGGCCAGCCCATAGCCGTCTACGGCTGCGGCCCCATGGGGCTCATGGCCATCGCCGTCGCCCACTCGGTGGGCGCGTACCCGATCGTGGCTAGCGACATTTCCGCCTACCGACGTCGGCTGGCCGAGACCATGGGCGCCCATGCCGCGCTTGATGCCGCTTCGCCCTCGTTTGAGTCGGATCTCTTCGACGCGTTGGGCACCCGTCCGACCGTCAGCCTGGAAATGTCCGGCCACCCCGACGCCTTCAAGCAGGCCCTGCGCTTGTCGGCCAACGCCGGCAAGGTGGTGCTGCTGGGCATTCCCCCAACTCCCGTCAGCATCGATCTGGCCGACGACCTGCTGTTCAAGGGCCTGGAGGTTTACGGCGTAACGGGCCGTCTTATCTGGGACACCTGGTACCGCACCGAAGCCTTCCTCATCCGGCACGGTGACGCCCTGGACCATATGCTCACCCATACTTTCCCGCTGGCCGACTTCGAGAACGCCATGGACATGATCCAGACTGGCCAGTGCGGCAAAGTCCTGCTGGAGATGGATAGGTAGGCTGCAAGCCGGTGCCGGCCCAAAGCCGTCTGCTTCACAGCCTCACGCAGTCAGGAGTTTGAGATGAAGCTGGCCCTATCCGGACGTGTCGTCGAGGCCCCGCACGAAAAAACCCGGGCGCTGATCGACCTGCCCGACCTAGCCGAAGCCGCCGCCGGCATCGGCTACGGCGCGCTCGAAGTTCGCAACTCCCAGCTCGAAGTCGGTGCAACCGCCGCCCGCGTGACCGAAATCCGGCAGGCGCTGGACGAGAATGGACTCGTGGCCTGCTGTCTCGTCGCCGACTCCGCGACCGAAGGCCGCTTCTCACCCCGCTTCGACGAATACCTCGACCTCGCCCTCCGCATCGGCGCCGAACGCATCCGTCCCAGCATCGGCTCCATCGAGCAGATCCCGCAGGTACGCGAAGCCGCCGACAAGGCCGCCGCCTTTGGCGTCGACCTCGTCCAGTTCACTCACCACGGCACCCCCTTCAACACCGTCGCCGGCTCCCTCGACATGCTGCGTCGCGTCAACCGCAGCAACGTGGGTCTCGTCTTCGAACCCGCCAATCTCTACATCGAAGGCCAGGACTACGGAATCGACGCGGTCCGCGCCCTCGCCCCCCACATCAAGCACGCCGAAGTCCAGAACATGCACCTCGTGGGACCGGACGAAGGCATTCCCATCACCGCCCAGGGCGGCTACGTCCAGTACCAGAACCGTCGCGTAGACGACCCGCGCGGCGTCGACATTCCCAGCGTGGTCGAAAGCCTCAAGGCCGTCGGCTACGACGGCTGGCTGGTCATGCACAGCCCCAACTTCGACGGCCTCGACCCGCTCACCTACGCCGCCCAGGCCCACGACTACCTGCGCGCCCTGATCGACAACTGACGCTTGTTTGGGCGGACAAGGCCCCACGTAGTACTTTCTCGTCCGAAAGGAAGTGCCGACTGCTAACGTCCTCGGCTTTGCCTCCGAGGCTGGTTTCGGGGCCTCAAACGCCGATTTTGACGCCAAGTACACCGCTTCCGGGGTTGACACGCCCGGCGACAAGGCGCACCCTCAAAGTTAGGGCCGTTGCGGTCCTCAGTCCAAAGGGGAATCGACGATGCTAGCAGATGCGTCGCGAGGGCCAGCGATTCCGCCGCCGCAGCCTGAACGCGCGTCGGCCGGTTCTGGTTACATTCGTGAAGGGTCGGTCGGCGTCTTTTCCCAACTGTGGTCGCTCAGGGGCATCGGCACGTCATGCACCTCGCCGTGAACGGGGTCCGTCGATATGGCTGAGAACGGAAACGCGAGCAGTGAACCCAGCAAGACTCCAGAAACTCTCGAGTTAAGGCAAAACTGGATTGACACGAACTTGAACCAGCCCATTATGTATGCAAGCGCATTTGCTCTTCAGGTCAATCCTGCTGCGCACGAGTTTACTCTGTGTATCGGTGTTGCTGATCTGCCAATGCGTGACACCTATGGTGAAGTGGTTGCCAAGCTTAAGGAAGATGGGCAAGTTGACGTCATTCCCATTGTGCGTGTCATGCTCAACCCTATACGGCTCAGTGAGTTGCATGACTTGGTAGCCGGAGCTTTGGCAAACTACGCGAATGTTCAACAGGAAGAGGATGATAGTTAGCCGTGGTTATTGATGCGCCCGCGATTGAATGGATTGCTCCAATCGCGGAAGAGCCCGAGTCTCAATTTCCAGTACTTGCGTCTGCAGTAGCATCGAATCGTGACCAGCGGAAGAAGTTGAACGAGGCCGTTAGAAGAATCGTCTTCGACGACTACATTCGGAGTTGCCTCGCCAGCGACGCCTCGCGTAAGCGGTTAGGTCTCACTCGTTCCTTCATTGCAGGATATCTTCTGGCAGAGGGATCAATTCAACAAACTGAAGCAGGCCAATTCAAGATATCTCCAACGACAAGCTTCAAGGGTACGAGCATTGGCGAGGTTTATGTCGATCAATTGAAGATTCATTCTTATATTCGATGGGTTGGACGACTTGGGTTTATAGACATTGCAGGCCGCCTTGAAGAGCTGTGGGACGCCGTTGAAGAAGACGACGATTACGACTCGATCAACACGACGTCATTAGGTAACGCTGTCATCGCGCTCGTGATGAAGCGATGGAAACAACGACCACTTATTGCTGTTGAGCGTGATGGCACTGTGGCCGTCAAATGGAGCGGCGAGTCGAGGTCTTTGCTTTTGGCGTTTTTGCCTGATGGAAGGACATGGTACAAATTGAAATACGGTGAGGAGCGCCATGTTGAGACTGTTCGTACTCGCGACGCTCTAAGCCTCGCCGAGATTATGCTCAGCGACTACTGATCGCCTGATGCAGCGACGGAAGATTGGCGACGGGGATCGTGCGGCTCGATATTGTGGCAAAGGTAGACTTCATTCTGATTTGAAAAGAACCTTGCATACAGCCTTTATGCTTGATGATGACAAAGATGAGATATCGGTGGATTGGTTAGAATACTACAGTCGTGACTTCGACGATGCGATGAAGCAGATCAGGCTCAACGAAACGCTATCGCCAGGTGCGCAAGCGAAGTACGCGATTCTCACTGTTGGTGATGTTCGTGGGCTTGTGTCTTCGATGAGCCACACGTTGAAGGTATGCCATACACCGAAGGCAAAGAGCAAAGGGGATAACGTCGACAACCCTGCCCATGCCGACATCAAAGGCTGTCGATGCTGTGAGCGAGATTTTGCCGACGAGCTTGCCGACTTATCAGCGAAGTGCCTGGTACCAGCGCGAGCGCCCTAGCTCAACTTATAGGACTGCCAGCGAGAGACGCATTGGGGTAGCGCCAGACGGCCGCAGCATTCGGCTCCACGGCATTTCCATCTACGCTGATGACTCTCCTAGTTGCAGGGCACCTGCTGCACGTTACCCGAACGGTTTCTTGGACGAATCGTCCCTGCCGTCGTCGCCTTGCTCGTCACCGACGCGACCATTACCGGCGCGCTCGGCTACGTCGGCGAAGAGTTCTGCGCGAATGCCAAAGCGTGGCCGAACGGCTCCTACTGGGGCCAGATGCACCCGTTCCTCGTTCAGGCGTACCGCGCTCACGCCGCGAGAACCGGACACGACGTGTGCGAACTGTGGGCGCTCAATCAACGGCACTCCGCTGTGGCTGGCCTCCGTGCGTTGGGCTACACCGTGTTCGGACCGGCCGAGTTCGCATGGCCGCAGCCCGAGATTGAACCCGTCGTTTCGATTGATCCGACCCTGCTTCGCTTTCGCGACATCGGTGGCTACGGCAGTGGCTCAGATACTCTCGAGTTGCTGCCCGGCATCCACACGATGCGATACTCGTTCGGCCATTGGGGAACGAGCCCCGCCACCGTAACGTACGAAGACCCGTCGAAGACTTGGACGGTGGTTCACGACGGCCCCGTGTCCTATGGCGGTCGGTTCACCATCGTCGCGCCGGTTGCGGGCGCCTATCAGTTCACGGTCCAGACGTCGGGCACGTGGCGGCTGTCGATTGGCGAGCGACCGGAGTCAAATACGACCGAGACTGGACTGCCGTCGGTGGAAGCGTGTGAGGCGCTGCTGTTCCCCGCTGGTTGACCGTTCGGCGCCGCTGGGCAAAGCGACAGCTCGCGTGGTGCTAGTCTGAGCCGAAGTTCGGTTTTTGTCCGGCAGTGCGTGAGGGGAGGCGGCCGACGCCAGCCGAGCCGAAACTGACGCCCCTGCGGCGCCAGTTTCTTGACATAAAACAACAGCAGCCCGACGCGATCCTGCTCTTCCGTCTCGGCGACTTCTACGAGATGTTCGATGAAGACGCCGAACGCGCCGCCGCCGTCCTCCAGATCGTCCTCACCTCCCGCGAGTTCGGTAAAGGCAACCGGGTGTCCATGTGCGGCGTCCCCTACCACGCCGCTCCCACCTACATCGGTCGTCTGATCGAGGCCGGCCTGCGCGTCGCCGTCTGCGACCAGGTCGGCGAGGTCGGCCGCGGCCTCGTCGAGCGCAAGGTCACACGCGTCATCACCCCCGGCACGGTCGTCGATGAGGACTGGCTGAAGCCCGAAGCCAACAACTACCTGGCGGTGGCGGTTGGCGATGGCGACGCGCGCGCTCTGGCCTACGCCGACATCACCACCGGCGACCTGGCTGCCTGCGAAGCCTCGCGCGATGCCCTCGCCCGCGAACTCGCCCGCATCGGCGCTCGCGAAACCCTCACCCTGGGCCTTCCCGGCGGCGAAGTCCCTGCCGGAGTCCCCCAGGACGACCAGACCTGGCTGAGTGATGCCACCGCCTCCAGGGAAATGGTCACGCGGCACTTCCAGGTCCGCGACCTGGAAGGCCTGGGCCTGCAGGGCCGCCCGCTCGCCACCCACGCCGTCGGCGTCCTGCTGCGCTACGTCGAAGACACCGATCCCTCCGCCCTCCACGTCCTCACCGGCGTCCACGTCTACGGCACCGCCGACTACATGGAGCTCGACGCCTTCACCCGCCGCAATCTCGAACTGGAAACCGCCGGCCGCGACGCCCGCCGCGAAGGCAGCCTGCTCGCGGTCCTCGACCGTACCCACACCCCCATGGGCGCCCGCCGCCTGCGCGAACAGCTCAACCGCCCCCTGATCGACCGCACCCGTCTCGAAGCGCGCCTTGATCGCGTCCAAGCGCTGCTGGACGGCCCCGCCCTGCGCGGCCGTGTCCAGGCCGCCCTTGCCCGCGTCGGTGACCTCGAACGCCTCGCCAACCGCGTCGTCCGCCGCGCCGTCTCCGCCTCGGACGTACGCCACCTCGCCTCCGCCCTCGACGCCGTCACCGACCTGCGCGAATTGCTTGAGAACCAGCAGCCGGCCCTCACCGATCTTCGAGACGCCCTGGACCCATGCACCGAGGCCCGCGCCCTAATCGAACGCGCCGTCACCCAGCGCGGCGAACGCATCATCCGCCCCGGCTACAGCGCCGAACTCGACCGCGTCCTCGACTCGGCGGCCGAAGCCAAGGGCTGGATCGCCAGCCTCGAACGCCGCGAACGCGAATCCACCGGCCTGCGCGGCCTCAAGGTCGGCTACAACCGCGTCTTCGGCTACTACCTCGAAGTCGGCCGCGCCCACAGCGAGCAGGTCCCCGACGCCTACCAGCGACGCCAGACCCTCGCCAACGCCGAGCGCTACGTCACTCCCGAACTCAAGGAGTACGAGTCCCGCGTCCTCGGCGCCGAAGAACGCATCGCCGAACTCGAACGCGCACTCTTCGACGAAATCGTCGAACGCCTCGGCGCCGACGGCCCCTCCCTCCACCGCACCGCCCTCGCCCTCGCCGCGCTGGATGTGGCCGCCAGCCTTGCCGAGGTTGCCGAACGCCAGAACTACGTGCGACCCGAGCTAGACGAAGGCGACGCCCTCGAGATCGAGTCCGGCCGCCACCCCGTCGTCGAACTCGCCCGGCACGAACGCTTCGTCCCCAACGACTCGATCCTCGATCCCGCCGAGCGCCAGATCGCCGTCCTCACCGGTCCCAACATGGCCGGCAAGTCCACCTACCTGCGCCAGGTCGCCCTGATCGTTCTCATGGCCCAGGTCGGCAGCTTCGTCCCCGCCGCCCGCGCCTCCATCGGCATCGTCGACCGCATCTTTACGCGCGTCGGCGCGCACGACGACCTCGCCGCCGGTGCCAGCACCTTCATGGTCGAGATGCTGGAACTCGCCGCCATCCTCGCCCAGGCCACCCCCCGCAGCCTCATCGTCCTGGACGAAATCGGCCGCGGCACCAGCACCTACGACGGCATCTCCGTCGCACGCGCCGTGATCGAGCACCTGCACAACCACCCCCGCCTCCGCGCCAGAACCATCTTCGCCACCCACTACCACGAGCTCACCGCCGTGGCCGACCTGCTCCCCCGCGTCCACAACCTCAACGCCTCGGCTATCGAGCAGGACGGCCAGGTCGTCTTCCTCCGCCGCATCACGCCCGGCGGCGCCGACCGCAGCTTCGGCGTCCACGTCGCCGAAATGGCCGGATTGCCCTCGACCATCATCCGCCGCGCCTCCGCCATCCTCGGCGACCTCGAAACCCAGTCCAACGGCCGCCCGTCGCCCACCCAGCTCAGCCTTCTGCCCCCACCCGAACACCCCGTCCTCGACGACCTCCGCGCCCTCGACCTGGAGCAACTCGCCCCCCTGGACGCCCTCACCGCGCTCTACGAGTTGCAGCGCACCCTGCGCTTGTGAGCATCCGGCGCCTCCCGCCGGAAATCAGCGGCAAGATCGCCGCCGGCGAGGTCATCGAACGCCCCGCCTCCGTCGTCCGCGAACTCCTCGACAACGCCCTCGACGCCGGCGCTCGCCGCATCGACGTCTCGGTCGAACAGGGCGGCAAGGCGCTCATCGAGATCACCGACGACGGCCATGGCATCCCGCCCGACCAGGTCGCCCTCGCCGTCGAGCGCCACAGCACCAGCAAGCTGACCTCGGTCGACGACCTCGCCCGCATTCAGACCCTCGGCTTCCGCGGCGAAGCCCTCGCCAGCATCGCCGCCGTAGCCGAGCTATCGCTGCGATCCGTCACCGCCGAGGGCCAACCCGGCCGCGAGGTCCTCGCCCGCGACGAGCGCGTCATCGAAGAACGCCCCGTCGGCGGCGCCCGCGGCACCCGGGTCACCGTCCGCGGCCTCTTCCGCACCATCCCGGCCCGCCTCGAGTTCCTCAAGGCCGAACGCACCGAACTCGGTCACATCGTCGCCGCCGTCACCCGTGCCGCCCTAGGCCATCCCCACGTCGCCTTCACACTGCACGACGGCCACCGCGAGCGCGTCCGCACCCCCGGCGACGGCGACCTCCGCACCGCCCTCCTCGCAATCTATGGCGCAACGCTCGTCGACGAGCTCATCGAACTCCCTCCCGGCCAGACCCTCGGCATCGACGGCTTCATCTCCCAGCCCCACCTCCAGCGCTCCTCCCGCGCCGACATCGCCCTCTTCGTCAACGGCCGCTGGGTCAGCGACCGCCTCCTCTCCGCCGCCGTCAGCGAGGCCTACCGCAGCGTCATGCCCACCGGCCGCTTCCCCGTGATCGTGCTGAATCTGACCATTCCCCCCGAGGAAGTCGACGTCAACGTCCACCCCTCCAAGGCCGAAGTCCGCTTCCGCCGCTCCGGCGAGGTCTTCCGCCGCCTCTCCGCCACCGTCCGCCGAGCCCTCGCCGCCTCCACTGAAATCGCCCCCGCCCGCCTCGATCGCCCAATCGTCGACCAGTTCTACTTCCCTGCCGACGGCGCCCGCTGGCAAACCGGCCCCCCGCCCCAGAGTCGTCACCTTGGCGCAGGCGGCGGACCGCCGGCTGACATCGCGACCGACGACAGATCGGAACCCGCCCCGGGCCTCCGCTCCCCCGTCATGCGCCCGCTCGGCCAAGTCGACAGCACCTACGTCGTCGCCGCCGGTCCCCGCGGCCTCTATCTCATCGACCAGCACGCCGCCCACGAACGCATCCTCTTCGAGCGCCTCGGCCACACCGCCGCCGCCCCCACCCAGCAACTCCTGGATCCAACCAGTGTCGAACTCAGCGCCGAGGAAAGCGACTGGGTCGCCTCCCACGCCGACGATCTCCAGCGCCTCGGCTTCGACGTCACTCCCTTCGGCCCCTCCGCCTGGCTGCTCCGCGCGGTCCCGTCAGCCCTCGGCAGCATCGACGCCGCCACCTATCTCCGCGAGGTCGTCGCCGAAGCCCAGACCCCCGACTTCCAGCGCCTCGCCGCCGCCGACCGCCTCCGCTGGTCCCTCGCCTGCCGCGCCGCCGTCAAGGCCGGAGGCCCCCTGACATTCGACGAGATGTCCGCCCTCATCCGCGACCTCGAAGCCTGCGACCTCGGCATCACCTGCCCCCACGGCCGCCCCACCGTCATCCTCCTCAGCCGCGAACTCCTCGACCGCGAATTCGGCCGCACCTGAGCCACCCCTGCACATGCCCCTCGCCCCCCAGGCCGCAACCACAGCCTCCCGTTCGTGGTGAGCCGCCCTGGAGTCTTTCGGAAGGGCGAGTCGAACCACAAAGCCCCAGCACCCGACCGTCCCAGCGGTTCCCCCTCCTCCCGTCTCACTGCTCACTCCTTCTTGTGTGTAGACCGGCGACATCATGGACACCCGTTCGGAGACATGGTGGACACCTTGGGGAGCCATGAGGGTATGGGCCGGTGCCGTTCGAGGCCGTTCGCGTAGCATCGCCGTGCGTCCGAGGAGCACACCATGAGCGAAGAACGACCGTCCGCGCTGAGCGTCCGCGACCCCGGCATCCGGGCGCTTTTCACGCAGCAGGCGCGCTGGCAGGCCTGGCTTGACGTCGAGGCGGCGCTGGCCCGGGCGCAGGCGGAGATCGGGATGATTCCCGAGGCCGCCGCCGCGGAGATCGAGCGCAAGGCGCACCTCCAGCTGTTCGACCTCGAGCGCGTCACCGAGGGGCTGCGCGTCACCGGGCACGGCCTGGTGCCGCTTGTCTGGGAGCTCGACCGGCTCTGCGAGGGCGACGCCGGCGGCCACGTCCACTGGGGAGCGACCACGCAGAACATCACCCAGACGGGCAACATCCTGCAGCTGCGGAAGGCGCACCGCATCATCCTCACCGAGCTTGCCGACCTGCTCCAGGCGCTCGCGTCACTCGCCGAACGCACCAAGGACGACGCGATCGCCGGCCGCACGCACGGCCAGCACGCCGTGCCCTCCACGTTCGGAGCCAAGGTTGCGGTGTGGATCGACGAGCTGTGCCGCCACGCGCAGCGGCTGCGGCAGCTGGAGCCGCGCGCCTTCGTCGCGATGCTCGGCGGCGGCGCCGGCACGGCCGCCTCGTTCGAGGGCCACGGCGCCGCCCTGCAGCGGCGGATGGGCCAGTTGCTCGGGCTCGGCTCGATGCCCCTCCCCGGCCGCACGATCTACGACCACCTGACCGAGTACGTCCTCGCCCTCTCCATGCTCGGCACGAGCTGCGGGAAGGCCGCGCGCGAGGTGCGCACCCTGATGGCCGAGGAGTTCGCGGAGGTCGAGGAGCCCGTGCCGCCCGGCGCCGTCGGCAGCAGCACCATGCCCCAGAAGCGCAATCCGAAGCTTTGCATGGACATCATCGCCGACGAGACGCACCTGCGATCGCTGGTCCCGCTCGCAATCGAGGCGATGCTCGGCGACCACGAGGCTGACGGCAGTCGCTCGATGATGATCGACCGCGCGCTGCGGCAGGCGGTCGAGCTGACCGGCGACATCCTCGTGCGCCTGCTCGACGTGGCCCAGGGGCTGCGCGTCTTCCCGGAGCGGATGCGGGAAAACCTCGAGCTCTCCGGCGGACTGATCATGTCGGAGAGCCTGATGCTGGAGTTGGGGCGCGAGATCGGCCGGCAGCGCGCCCACGATGCCATCTACGAGGCGGCGCAGCAGGCCGCCACCAGCGGGGCGTCGTTCGCCTCGCTGCTCGCAAAGGACGAGGAGATCGCCGCGCGCCTGGGCGCCGAGCGGCTGACGCAGATGCTGGATCCCGTGCGCTACACCGGCGACAGCGCGCGTCAGGCCTCGCAGCAAGCCGCCCGCGCCCTGCGCGTCGCCGCCGAGCTGCGCCAGGCAATCGCGGCGGACTGAGCGCCCCCGCCCCCACCGCCGTCGTTCTCAGCCGCGAACTCCTAAACCGCCCATCCGCCCGCACCTGAGGAAGGCCTGCGCGTTGCGTAGTGGGTCACGTTGGCCGTTCCCTTCACTCCGGCGCGGGCCTTCGTCTTTCTCCCCCACCGGAGACCCCTGCAAGACTTGCCTGGTCCTCGCCAGGGCCGCCTCTTGCTCCCTCTCCCTTGTGTGTAGACCGGAGACATCATGAACACCCGTTCGGAGACATGGTGAACACATTGGGGAGCCATGAGGACATGGACTGGTGCCGTTTGAGGATCGATCGATGACGGAGCAGCGGGCGGAGTTTGTGGCGCTGGCGCAACAGCCCGGCGCGAATCGGCGGGCCTTGTGCCGGGCCTTCAGGATCGCGCCGGCGACCGGCTACAAGTGGCTGCAGCGCTACGCAGCCGAGGGCCCGGCGGGGCTGCAGGACCGCTCGCGGCGGCCCCACCACAGTCCGGCGCAGACCGTCCCGGCCATCGAGCGGGCGGTGCTGGCCCTGCGCGCGCAGCACCCCACCTGGGGCGGCCGCAAGCTGCGCGTGCTGCTGGCTCGCCAGGGCGTCCAGCCGCTGCCGGCCGCCTCGACGATTACGGCCATCCTGCGCCGCCACGACCGGCTGGATCCCGCGCAGGGGGCCGGCCAGCCGCGGGCGTTGCAGCGCTTCGAGCATCCCTATCCCAACGCGCTGTGGCAGATGGACTTCAAGGCGGGCTGGCCCTGCGGCGCCGGGCGCTGCCATCCCCTGACCATCCTCGACGACCACTCGCGCTACGCCCTCGGCCTGGCCGCCTGTCCCAATCAGCGCACCGCCACCGTGCGGGCCCACCTGATCACGGCCTTCCAGCGCTACGGCCTGCCCGACCGCCTGCTGGTCGACAACGGCAGTCCCTGGGGCAATCACCCGGCCCATCCCTATACCCCGCTGACCGTCTGGCTGCGGCGCCTGGACATCGCCGTCAGCCACAGCCGGCCGTACCACCCGCAGACCCTGGGCAAGGACGAGCGCTTCCACGGCACCCTCGAGCGCGACCTCGGGCGGCAGCCGCCGCGCCCCGATCTGGCCAGCTGGCAGACCGCCTTCGATGCCTGGCGCCAGGAGTACAACCAGGTGCGGCCCCACGAGGCGCTGGCCCTGGCCGTCCCGGCCAGTCGCTATCACGTCAGCCCCCGGCCCTATCCGGCCCAGTTGCCGCCGCTGCCCTATGGCCCCGACGATCAGGTCCGCAAGGTCCAGGCCGGCGGCTGGGTGTCCTTCCAGGGCCGCCACCTGCGGTTGCCCAAGGCGTTGCGCGGCCAGGCCGTCGCCTTTCGCCCCACCGCCACCGACGGCTGCTGGGCGATCCGTTTTCTGACCGACGACCTGGGCACCCTCGACCTGCGGGAGCCAGCTTAAAAGTGTTCACCATGTCTCCGAACACCTGTTCACCATGTGTCCGGTCTGGACACTTGAGGGAGAGGGCTGGGGTGAGGGTGGCAGCCACCCCGACCACCCAAGCTGGAGTCCGGCAACCAGACTCGGCAAGCAAGCTTCTAAGTCCGCCTCCCGGGGGCGAAACTGAGGTAGCTTCCGGACACTCAAGGGTCCACTTGACCGATTAACTGGCGTTGCCCGCGTCGACATAACAATCTCCAGCGGGCTAAACTCTCCCCAGCTTGGTCGGCTCGCCCACGCGGGCGGCGTGGGCGCCGGGGCTTCGACGCGGAGGCTCGCCCATGCAGATCCTGACGCAGCGCCGCAACCTGAGCGCCATTGAACTCCTGCTCGGCGCCGTCTTCATCGTCGTCGCTCTCTTCGCCTGGAACCAGCAGTCCATCGTCGTCGATCCCGACCAGCTAGGCCCCGAAAACTGGCGCTATCAGCTCTGGCAGATCGGAACCCTGGTCATCGCCGCCGCCGGCGCCGCCTGGTTCTGGTCCAACGGTCAGAGCCAGCCCCGCATCCGAACCCTGGCGATGGTTCTTCTGACCCTCGTCATCTTCCTCAACACCTACACCGACGATATCTTCGGTGACCACCTGGGCGCTGTCTGGGCGGTCCTCGACGGCCTCTTCGTCACCCTGTCCGCCGTCATCGCGCTCTCGCTGCTGAGGTGCGGTTGCAACAGCGGCCGGGTCATAGCCGTCACTTCGGTAATCACCGGCGTACTGGTGTTCATCAACTACCTCTTCATCGACAACGCGACCCTCTGGAGCGCCCTCGACCCGCTGATGATGCTGTTGGCCCTGCTCTGGGCCGTCGTCGGTCTCAGCCCGGACATCGGCGGGCCCGTGGGGAGCGATTGACAGCGAAGTAACGACCGCAAGAGAAAGCAGCGCAATGGGTAATCCACTTCGCCCCCGCAACCTCGGCGCCGCCGAGGCCCTCCTCTACGCCGCCATCCTCTTCGTCGCCCTCTTCGCCTGGGGCGCTTCAACCGACATGCTCGCCCGCGACGGCCTGCCCTCCACCTCCAACTGGGCCTGGCGCCTCTGGCAGGTCGGTGCCTTGCTCATGGCCCTGCCCGGCGTCTGGTGGCTGTGGCGCGGCACGCAACACATCCAGTGGACCCGCGCCCTGGCTTTGGCCGTGCTGGCCTTCGCCGTATTCCTCAACGCCTACGGCAGCGGCTTCTTCGACGGCCACGTCGGCGACGTCTGGAAGGCCACCAATCCCATCTTCCTCGGCTGCACCCTCATCGCCGTGCCGGCGCTCTGGCGGCGCGGCAGCCTGTTCACCCGGGCCGGCGCACTGTTCGTCGCCGCCCAGGGCATTGTCCTCTTCATCAACGCCTACTTCGTCAACAACGGCACGATCTGGGACGCCCTCGACCCCTTGCGGATTCTGACCATGTTGGCCTGGGTTATCGCGGCGCTGGCGGAGGACGCGCGGCGTCGCGGCGAGATGGGAGGGTAGGTCGATGAAGTGCTGGCTTGAACGACACAATCTTGGATTCGCCGGTTCCCTGGCTGCCGCGGCCGTCGTCGCCGCCATGCTCTACGCCTGGATCGACGCCGGCTCCGTGGTCTCCGAAACCCGGCTCAACGTCGATAGCTGGGGCTGGAAGATCTGGCAGTTCGCCGCCCTGCTCATCGCCGTGCCCGGCGCCTGGTGGGTCTGGCGCAACACGCGCAACGTCAAATCCGCCTGGGCGCTCATCCTCGTCGGCTTTGCCGTCGTGGTCTTCGTCAACTACTACGGCGACCACTCCGCCGACTTCTCCGCCTCGCCCTTCGGCGAAAACACGCAAGCCGTCTGGGAATCCATCAACGCCCTCGTCGTCGGCTTCAGCGTCGCCGGTGCGCTCGCCCTCTGGGAACGCGGCGGAATCGCCTACCGCGTCGGCGCCGTCCTCGCGCTCGCCTTCGGCGTGCTCGACCTCATCAACGCCACTTTCCTCCAGAACGGAACCCTCTGGCAGATCATCGACCCCCTGGTCATCCTCGCCGCCCTCTACTGGGCCGTCGACGAGGTCCGACCAGCGGACGCGTAGGCAGGTCGGCTGACTTGAGGCGGGGGAAGAGCCTGCCTGTGCCTGGTACTGGCTAAGCCAGCCCCGTAATCACCCCGTCGGCCGAAATGTCCATATCCTCGGCAAACGGACGCCGGGGCAGCCCCGGCATGGTCAGGATGTCCCCCGTCAGCGGCACCACGAATCCGGCCCCCGCCGACAGCCGCACGTCCCGCACCGTCATTCGGAAGCCGCTCGGTCGCCCCAGCAACGACGGGTTGTCCGACAGTGAGTACTGCGTCTTCGCCATGCACACCGGGAACCCGCGCGCCACGCCCCGGTCCAATCGACGCAATCGCCGCGCCACGCCCGCCGCGTAATCCACGCCGTCCGCCCCGTAGATCTCCCGCGCCACCGTCTCGATCTTCTCCGTCAGCGGCGCCTCCGGCTCGTACAGCGGCTTGAAGTCGTCCTCGCCCCTCGCCAG
The DNA here is from genome assembly GCA_022821645.1 of Chloroflexota bacterium. Lineage (GTDB taxonomy): Bacteria > Chloroflexota > UBA11872 > UBA11872 > UBA11872 > UBA11872. Next base: position 113,890 of record JAJEDE010000011.1, on the reverse strand, counting down.
CGTCGCCACGACTTTCCGAGCTAGGTCTTCGCCCCCGGCCCCGCCGTCGCTGAACACCGTCGAGACCGCCGCCGGCGCGCCCAACCCCTCAGCCGCCGCCATCACCGCGTCAACCTCGGCGTCCGTGTCGGTCGGAAAGCGGTTGACCGCAATCACCACCGGCACCCCGAACTTCCGCAGGTTCTCCGCATGCGCCTCCAGGTTGGGCATGCCCGCCTGTAGCGCGCCCAGGTCTTCGCTGCTCAGGTCGCGCCTGTTGGCGCCCCCGTGCAGCTTCAGCGCCCGGACCGTCGCCACCAGCACTGCCACCCGCGGACGCAGCCCGCCCGCCGGACACTTGATGTTGAAGAACTTCTCCGCCCCCAGGTCGGCCCCAAAGCCGGCTTCCGTGACCACCAGGTCGGCCAGCTTCAGCGCCAGCCGCGTGGCCACCAGCGAGTTGCACCCGTGCGCGATGTTCCCGAACGGCCCGCCGTGAATCAGCGCCGGACCGCCCTCCAGGTTCTGCACCAGGTTCGGCAGCACCGCCTCCCGCATCAGGATCGCCATGGCCGGATGCGCCGTCAGATCCGCCGCCGTCACGTAGTCGCCCGGCCGACGCTCTGCCACCGCGATCCGCGCAAACCGCGCCTTCAGGTCCTCCAGGTCCCGCGCCAGGCACAGCACCGCCATCACTTCCGACGCCGGCGTGATGTCGAACCCCGTCTCCCGCGGCACCCCGCGCGTCCGCCCGCCCAGGCCCGCCACGATCCCGTGCAGCGCCCGGTCGTTCATGTCGATGACCCGCCGCCACAGCACCCGCCGCGCGTCGATCCCCAGCGCGTTCCTCTGGTGCAGGTGGTTGTCCAGCATCGCCGCCAGCAGGTTGTGCGCCGCGCTGATCGCCGCGAAGTCGCCGGTGAAATGCAGGTTGATGTCCTCCATCGGCAGCACCTGCGCATACCCGCCGCCGGCCGCCCCGCCTTTCACCCCAAACACCGGACCCAACGACGGCTCCCGCGTCGCGCTCAGAGCCCGATGCCCCAGACCCTGCAACGCCTGCGTCAACCCAATCGTCGTCGTCGTCTTGCCTTCGCCCGCCGGCGTCGGCGTAATCGCCGTCACCAGCACCAGGTCCCCGTCCGGCGCGTCCTTCCTCGCGTCGATGGCCGCCCGCGTGACCTTGGCCTTCGTCCGCCCATACGGATCGATCTCGTCAGCGGCCAGATCCAGGCTTGCCGCAATCTCCTCGATCGGCTTCAAGACGGCGCTCTGCGCGATTTCAATATCCGGCGGTTGCGATGGACTCATAAGTTCTCCGATTAGTGACTGCGCCGTTCGACGAGTTCGACAAGATTCCGCATCAGGCAATAGTTCGTAATCGGCCCGATCCCGCCCGGCACCGGGGTCACCGCGCGGGCCCGTGCGGCCGCGGCCTCAAAGTCCACGTCACCCAACACCATGCCGTTCCGGTACGTCGTTCCCACGTCAACCACCACGGCGTCCGGGCCAACGTGCTCCGCTCCGATCAGCCCGGGACTCCCCGTCGCCACAACCAGGATCTCCGCCTCCGACGTCACCGCCGGCAAATCGACCGTTCGCGAATGACACACCGTCGTGGTCGCATTCCGCGCCAGCAGCATGGCCCACAAGGGCTTCCCCACCACATTGCTCCGCCCGACCACGACGACCCGCCGTCCCTCGATGGGTTCCTCGTAGTAGTCCAGCAGCTCGATCACCGCCGCCGCCGTCGCCGGCCCCGTCGTCGTATGCCCGGCAAACAGCTCGCCGATCGCGGCCGTCGTCAGCCGGTCCACGTCCTTGGCCGGATCGATGGCGTCCACGATCGCCGCATCGTCCACCTGCCCCGCCAGCGGAAACCCCAGCAGGATCCCGTGCACGCTCGCGTCGGCGTTCAACGCCTGCACATGGTCCACGACGTCGCCTGTCGATGAATCGCCTGGCAACTCGTCCATCACCGCCCGCACGCCCACGCGCTTGCAGCCCCGCTGTACCGCCCGCGCATAACCTCGGGCCGACGGGTCGTCCCCAACCCGGATCATCCGCAGCGTCAACGGACCGTCAACGCTCAGTCGCTCCACGCGCTCCTTCACCGCCGCCCGCAGCGCCCGAGCCGGCCCACGTCCCGACCAGACCTCGGCCTTGCTCATGCGGCGCTTGCCCCAAGCACCGAGTCCACCACGCCATCAGCCGCATCACGCGCTGCAAGTGCCCTGGCCAGTTCGTCCTGCAATTCAGCACGAACCGCGGAGTGGTCTATCGACCCCAGGTTCGCCTGCACGTTCATCTCGCATATCCGGATAGCCGTCCGCGCCAACGCCGCACCCGCCCCCGCGTCGCTGATCACGTTCGGATTGCCCTTGGCCGCCGTCTCGGCGGCAAGCTCAATGACTTCGCTGGCCGCGGCTGCCACCCGCAGCGGCACTCGGCTCGCCTGCTCACAGGCCCTCGCAATCGCCGCCCGCCGGGCCGACCGCTCGCCATCCGAGCTTCGCGGCATTCCAAAAGCCGCCATCACGCTCCCATAGGCCTCTGCGTCTGCCTCAGCCAGGTTCAATGCCGAATCTCGAATCAGGTCACAACGCTCGATCACCCGCTCCATCTCTGCCTGCACCGACCGAAACCGACGCCGCCCGGTCGTCAGCCGCGCCGTCATCGCCACCAGCGCCGCGCCCATCCCCAGCGCTACGGCCGCTCCGCCGCCGCCGCCCGGCGTGGGTGCCGACGACCCCAACGTATCCAGAAACTCCGCAAGCGAACCGCCCGTGGAGTCCGTCACGTCAGGCGGCAACCGCGGCTTCGGGCACGCCGGGCGCCAGCGACGGCTCAGGCACCGGCCGCGGCAGCTTCAGCCCGGCCGCCTTCACGATCCTTGGCACCGCCCGCTCCCAGTCGATCGCCATGATGTGAACGCCGTGCACGCCCGGGATCTCCCGCACCTGCTCGATGATCTCCAGGCAGATCTTCACGCCTTCCGTCCGCGGCTTCTTGGCCGCCCGCATCCGCTCCACGACCTCGTCCGGCACTTCCATGCCGGCAATCTTGAACTTCATGAACTCCGCCATCCGCGCCGACTTCAACGGACCCACCCCCGCAAAGATGTGCACCCGCTCGTCCAGCCCCTCGTCCCGCACGTACGACATCCAGTCCGCGAACCGCTCCACGTTGAAGATCATCTGCGTCAGCGCAAACTCCTGCCCCGCCTCCGCCTTTTTGATCAATCGCAGCGGACGCCACCCATACGGCGGCGCAAACGGATTGGCCGCGCCCCCGATGAAATACCCAAAGTCGCCTTTGATCGGATCACCCGCCGCCGTTCGCCCTTCGTCCCGCAACCGCCGCAGCAGCCGCACCAACTGCACCCCCTGCAAGTCGAACACCGGCTTCGCCATCGGATGATCCCCAAGCACCAGAGAGTCCCCGCTAATTGACATAAAGTTGCGTACGCCGAACGCCTGCGCCGCGATCACGTCCGACTGGATCGCCAGCCGGTTCCGGTCGCGGCACGACAACTGCATTATCGGTTCCACCCCGCCCTGCGCGCACAGCAGCGCCGCGCCCCAGTTCGCCATCTTCAACGCCGCGCCCTGGTTGTCGGTACAGCTGGCCGCGTCCACGTACCCGCGGATAATCCCCACCTTCTTCCGCACGTCCGAAGCATCCGGCGCCCGCGGCGGCCCCAACTCACACGTCACCGCAAACTCCCCCGCCGCCAGCACCGCCTGCAGGTGGCTGTACGGAGCGGCAGCCGCGACGGTCATATCGCCGGACTCGGTCGAAGTCATGCGAATCTGGGGATCTGGGTGAAAGCCGGGAACGCCGCCCATGGTATCGCGAGGGCGCCTCACCAAGCCCGTTCCCGCTCGTCCGCTAGTGCATGGATCCCCCTGGCCCGAATCGCTCGCTCCGGCTGGATGTGGTCGACTCGCCTCACCCGCTCAGGTTCGCTGCGGCGCCGCGGCGGCAAGGGCCCGGTCGAACGTCATGATCTCCCGCACACCGCGCCGTCGGCAGCTGGCGAGATGGCACAAGTCCCGTGCGCTCAAATCGGGATGCCCGTCCCGGAGCTGGTGAGCCAGCAGCACATCCGCGGCCTCCAGCGGCCACACCTCCACGCCGGTCCGCTCAATCAGGGCCGCGGCGTCTTCAAAGACGTCATACCTCCGGGCGGGGAGGTAGGCGTGCATCAACTCCTGCAGTACCTCGGCGGACGTAAAGAGCGACCTGGAGTCGCCAATGGACTCTTCAAAGAAATCGCGGGCGCGTGACTTGAGCGGATGCGGTTTCCCAACCGCGTACATGAAGACGTTCGTATCCACGAAGGTCATACGTCGGGCAGACCTCGCAGACGCGATTCTTCAATTGCGCGCTTATGCTCTTCCCAATCTGGCTCCATGCCGGGACCTTCACGCGCGTCGCACTTCTCAAAGAACCGTTGCAGGTCTTCCCGCGATTGGAAACGTCGGGCGCGCTCCCGCGCCTCCAGCCGGTCCCGCGCCGCGGCCCGCAGCCACGCGCTAAACGTCAGACCCTCGCTCCGCGCCTGCCGCACGAACCGTTCGCGATCCTCGTCCGGAATGATCAACTGAACCCTTGCCACGCCAATGAGCTTTGCTTTCAGCCGCAAAATGTGTAAAACACTTACACACCAACGAGGCTAACGCCAACATTCTGGTCGAGTTTGGTCGTGGGTCAAGTTGAACCTGTCGCTTACTTATCGCGGTCAGCCACAGGGAGCATTAGCCAGGCTCAGCCCATTGCCCAAGGATTCCTGAGGTTCCCAACACGGCCATTTGAAGCGCCGCCTTGACTAACCACCCGTCACAGACCCCTGCTCTCTACTACAATCACCCCGTGTCGTCCCAGGGCTTCACGCGGGCGGGCGCGTTGCCTGCCGTCGGAAGTGAGCAGCCTGGATGAACGCCTACGACGCTGGCTCGCCAGCCAGCGCCGCCGCCGAGCTGAAGCGGCGCCTGGCACTTCTCGTGCCCGGCGGTCCTGCGGTCCAAATTGACCCGGACACCTTCCTGCGCGCCACTCGGCTTGGATTCGACCCGCACTCCGAAGCCGCCATCCTCGACTCCATCCCTGTCGTTCCGGCCGACAACCTGTCGGCCGCCGCCTTCCACGACCAACCGACCGCCCAGGCCACCGCCGAAGCGCCGGCGCCGGCCGACACCTTCAGCTACCAGTCCGAGCAACCCGGCCCCGACCCGATAACCGTTGAGTCCACCGTCGGACTCGACTGGTCGCCGGAACCGCTGGCGGACGCTTTGCTGCACCTCCTTGTCCGGCTTCGTAAAACGCTCGGCCGCCAGATCATCGCGGGCCGCGGATCAGGCGGCGAGCTCCGCGGCCTCCTCCACCTGCAGGGCGTGCAGCGCCCCGAGTACGGCAACCTGCTGGATTTCGCGGTCAGTGGCGCCGTCTCCCAGGCTTGGGATGATGGCGGCTGCTTGCCGGCCTGGGCGGCGCTCAACCCTGACGACATTCGAGACCTGCCCGGGACGGGCGAGCGCGAATCTGTCACCGGTGTGCCCATCATCCGGTCGCCGGCGCTCCCCCGCGAAACCATCGTCACCGGTGCCTGCTCGCCCCTCACCATCCGTCTCAGCCTTCAGTCCCCGCGTGTCTGGATCGAACCTGAGCGCCTGGGCGGAAGAGCTCCCATCGTCGCCGCCGTCCACGCTGAACTCGACTACCTCCGCCCCTCCGCCTTCGTAGTCGCCCAATTCGGCAAAGCCCCGGTCATCGATTTCGACAACCTGCCCAAGATTGAAGCGACGCCGGAGGAATGGGCAGAGCTTGATCGCATCATCCAGGAGCGCCGAGGTCGCTAATGGCTACTGGCTCGGACTTCATCGTGCTCGACACGTCAGTCGTCTCCATCCTCTTCAACGAGGCCGCCGACGAGCGATTCTTCTTCTTCCAGGAGAGGGTTGCCGGGCGCCCCGGCTTGATCTCATTCCAGACCACGGAAGAACTGCTCTATTGGCGAAACGCTGGGGCCTGGGGCAAAACACGCACAATGCGCCTAAGACGCCACATCGCCCGATATCAGATAGTCTGGCCTGACGAGGATCTCGTGGATCTGTCCGCCCGCCTGCGCGCCGACCTCAAGCGCGCGGGTCGAACGCTCGACGCCCCCGACGCCTGGATCGCCGCCACAGCCCTCCGGCTTCAGTGCCCCCTCGCGTCCGACGACCGCGACTTCCGCCACATCCCCGGCCTTCACCTCATCCAGCCCCACTGACGACTTGTATCTTCCAGAGTCCTTGGAATCCTCAAGAGTTGGGATCACGGTCGTTGCAGCCGGCAGATCACGGAGACACACAACCGCCCCTCCTCGTCATCGTCGGACCCACCGCCACCGGCAAGACCAGCCTTGCCCTTGACCTGGCCGAGCACGCGCCCATCGAAGTCATCTCCGCCGACTCCCGCCAGATCTACCGAGGCCTGGATGTAGGCACAGCCAAACCCACGCTCGCCGAAAGAAAGCGCGTACCGCACCACCTTATTGACATAATTGACCCAGACGATGTCTTCAACGCCCACCGCTTCGCACGCTTGGCCCGCGCCGCAATTGTCGACATCGAGACGCGCGGAGCGCGCCCGGTCATCGTCGGCGGTACTGGCTTCTACATCCAGGCCCTGCTCACCGGCTCCCCGCTCGGCGCCACCCCGCCCGACCCCGACCTGCGCAGCCGTCTAACCCGTCAACTCGAGGCTGACGGCCCGGAGCCCCTCATCCAACGCCTGCGCGAAGTCGCCCCCCACCGCGCATCCGCCATCGACCTCGACAACCCCCGCCGCCTCATCCGCGCCCTGGAAGTCGCCGAGTCCCGGCGCCACCAGACCGCGCCCGAAGGTCAGCCCGAGGCCACACGTCCCATCCCGGCCTATGTCCTCGGCCTGGAAGTCGAACCCGCCACGTTGGCCGAGCGCATCGCCCAGCGCACCGCCCACATGTTCCGGCACGGCCTCCTGGACGAAGCCCGCCGGCTCCGCGCTCAGGGCTACCACCGCACCCTCCCAGCCCTCACCAGCGTCGGCTACGCCGAAGCACTCGCCCACCTCGACGGAATCATGACCCTCTCGGAAGCCATCGAACGCACTACCATCCGCACCCGCCAATACGCCCGCCGCCAACGCACCTGGTTCCGCCACCAACTCCCCACCCACTGGCACCCACCCAACGCCGCCCTCAAAACCGCCCTCCACCACCTCACCGCCACCCGCCGCTAACCCTGGGGTGTGCAAGGCGCCTCTGTGTCCTGCCCGCGCCTCAAGTTGTTTCCCACTTTGGCCTCAACTCCCTGATGCGACGGCTGAGGGCTGACACAACTGGCGATTAACGCCAGCGTCACGACCACTAACGCCAAGACCACCCCCGGGCTACCTCCTAAGGCCTGTCGCCCTGTCGTAATGCGTCCCGACCAATCGACACGCAATTCGCCAGCCCATGGTCGTTGTATGCATCGGTCTCCGGGATCCCAGCCGGAAGGCACCCGGTCAGTTCGTTGCCGCCGATCCACAGCGTCTGCAAGTTTGGCAACCCGCCCAGCGCTGACGGGATTTCGCCCCTCAGTTGATTGTCATTAAGCTTCAGCACCACCAGTTGAGTGAGTTGGCCGAGTTCCACGGGGATCTCGCCCGTCACCTGGTTCCCGCTAAGGTCCAGCGCGAGCAAGTTGCTCAGCGCTCCGAGTTCGCGGGGCAAGGCACCGGTCAACCGATTCTCTGCGAGGTGTAATGTCCGGAGGTTCTTCAACTGGCCCAACGCAGCAGGAATCTCGCCTTGCAGAAATGGGCCGTGCTTAGCCCCGATCCGGCCGAGGGACAAGCTGCTCAACCTTGTCAGTCGGCTCAATTGCGGCGGAATCGGGCCACTCAGGAATGTCTCGCTCAGGTCCAACTCCCGCAGTTGTGACAACTGCCCGAAGGTGGCCGGGATCGACCCGCCCAGATAGTTCCTTCTCAGATTCAACTCCCGCAGTTCCGACAGCTCACCCAGCGACGGCGGGATTGCTCCACCCAGCAGATTCGAACTCAAGTCGAGTTGCTGAAGTTGAACCAGCCGGCCTAGCTCGGACGAAACTTGCCCGCGCAAGTCCCGCTCGGCCAGCGTCAATCCGTGGACCCGCGCCGGTGCTCCGCCCAGCGTCACGCCCTCCCACGCGGCCATTGGCCGGTCGGCGCTCCAATTCAACGTCGTCGAAGTCCCGGTCAGCTCATCTCGCACTCGCAGCAGCGTCCCGCAGTCCTCGACCAGCCCCGGGTTTTTGGTTGGGTCTGGCACGGCGACGCCCGCTCCGCATGCGGCTACGTCAAGCGGCGCTTCGCTTCGTCGCTGCCCTATGCCAAACGGCCGCTCGGGGGCCCCACTGGTCGTCACCGCCAGAATCTGCAGGTCGCCGCCAGCGGGGGACATCGTGTAGAGCGCGACTTCATCAAAGCCACCGCCGACCGCAAGCCGCGTGCCATCCGGCGACCATGCCGCGACGTCTCCGCCACCGAACAGACTGGGAGAACTTCCCGCTGGCCTGCCATCAATGGCGACGATGCACGTCTGGCGGCCGCACGTATACATGAGCTGGTCGCCCAGCGGGGACCACGCGATGGCCCGAATCCAGGCGTATTCCGCCAACCGCGCGGTCGCGTCCGATAGCCTCCAGCCTTCGATCGTGGTCACGCGGCGCGCGTCCGTCCCGTCGGCCCCGATGGTGTACAGCGCCACCTCGGCCCCGTCGGGCTTCGCAAACGCGATCCGCGCGCCGTCCGGCGACCACGCGGGATCGCTCACCGCGGCCGTCAGTCGCCGCAGTCCCGTGCCGTCGGTGCCCACGGTGTAGATTGCGCTTGGGTTGCTGGTCCTCGTCATCTCATCGAACCGCACAACGGCTAGGCGCCGCCCGTCGGGCGACCATCGCGGCGGCCCGGATACCGACGCCACGAGTTTCTGCACCCCGGATCCGTCGCCATGCATCACGTACAAGTCGCGATCCCCGACAGACCGACCGACGAATTCATCGGCGCCGGCGCGTTCGTAGTCGTAGGAGGAAAGAAACGCCAGCCGCTGACTGTCCGGCGACCACGCCGGCGCCAGGCCGGCCGCTAGCCGCTTCACCGTCTGGCCGACGCGGTCCCAGACCTTGATTTCATAGAAGTCACGCAGCCCGCGGGGAACCCGGACCTTCCCAACCGGGTAGCTGCGCGTGTCTTCGGGGGTATCGGTCCCAATCAGCCCGTCCGCGTGGCAGGTCGCGTAGGCCGCGCGTTCCCCGTCCGGGCTCACGACCATCGACGAAACCCGCCTGACGTATTCGGCCGTTCCGCCGGCGCCGCCCTCGGCATCGTGGCTCAATTGCAGCCCGGACCCATTGGCCCCCACGGCGTATAACTTGAAGCCCCGCTGGAATAGCACCTTCGACCCGCGCGGCAGCCACGCCACGCTGGCCAACAGCGGCCCCTTGACGCTGAAGCCGTGACATGCTGGCGCCCGTGAGGCGGGCGCATAAGACACGTCGGGTGCCAGGTGGCCGTCCGTGGGCGGTCCGGTCGACTCGACCGCGTCCGTCGCTCGCACCGACGGACGCCCAGTCTCCTGCATGTCCGCTGCTGACCGGCCGCCGCATGCGGCCAGGCTTAGCGAGACCGCGACCGCCAACACTGTCAGCGCCGTGCGCGGCCACCCGCGTGGATCCAGTCTCAGCCCATGCATCGCCCGACGCCTACCGCGACTGATAGAGGGCGTACATGGCCAACACGTCCATGGGATGAGGCGAGCAATTGCGTTCAGTAACCTCGGCGATCATGGCTGAATCGCTGAATCTGGGGATGGCCGCCACCTCGAATGCCCAGGGCATGGCCGGCCTCATGCAGCAGTATGCAGTAGACCCTATTCGTCGGCATTTGGTCACCGCGTCCCACGTCAGGGCCACGCTGGTGGCCGTGGGCGTACCCGCCTGCAGGGTGGTAGGTGCCGCCGGTGGCCGGGCCGGGGTGAAAGTCGTCGTCTGCCCGTCGCCGGGGGTGATCCGGCTGGTCAGATTCGCCAGCGGCTGGGTGTGCTCGGGGTCGTCCGCCGGCGTGTCGGCGCGGATGGCCTGGACGACGTTCTGGTCGTCTGTCACCACCGCCCATGAGGCCACCGCCTGCCAGGCCTCGAAGCCGATGGCGTGATGCGCGCCCATCGGCGCCAGGAAGACGACGGCCTCGCGGCCACCGATGGCCGCGCTCAATTCCTTTTCGGCCGCCACCACCAATTCCTGCAGCGAAGCCTCGTACGTCCCCAGCGTCGGCAACGCCGCGTCGCCAAACGTCCCCGCCTCGTGCTCGCGCACGTACAAGTCGTAGGAGTGTGCTTGCGCCCGTCGGTCGTACGCGACTGTCATCGTCGTGGGCGTGGTCCCGTGCCCAGCAGGAACCCGGTCACCGCGTAGTCCGCGAAACAGGTCAGGAACAGGTAGTCCGTCGATATCCCGCCCCGCGCGATCCCGAGGAAATGGGCCTTGGACGTTTCCCGATACGTGGGCTTCCAAGTGTCGAGCGCGACGGCAAAGAACGTCTCGAGATAGGCCACGCTGGGGATCGCGTCGTCCGAATCCAACCCCAGCAAGAACCGAATCGCCGCCTCCCGCTGCTGCGCGGTCCGCGCTATCCCCCGCCACTCACAGCGCACCGAACTGGCCGCCGGTGTGCCCCGGATCGCCAGGTGCACCGGCGACGCGCCGGCTCGACCCAACCCTTCCGCCAGCAGTTCTTCCACCGTCGGTTCGGAGCCCGTCGACGCGGCGGCCGCGCCGGCTCGTCCACTGATCGCCTTGACCGCGCCGAGGCTCTGCGGTGTGGAACTGGCCGTGCTGACGACCTCGCGGGAGATCGGCGAACTGATCCGAGCTACTCCAGGCTCCGTCGCGGCTGGCCGTTCCGGCGTCTCGTCACCGACGCAACCCATGCCAGCCGCAACCACGAGCAGGCCAAGCACAGCCGGGGCCCCGAGGCGCCGTGGGCGGCCGACATTGAGTCGTCCTTGCCATGGTCTCAACACCTGCCTCACGCCGCCGTCTCGCAGTCCGGCAGCCCGAGGCGGTCGCGCAAGCCTGGCGGCACGCAGCCCGTCAACTGGTTCCCGCCGAGTTCCAGGTGCTCCAGCTTCGTGAGCGCGTCCAGTTCGAGCGGGATCGGCCCCGTCAGCTGGTTGCCCTCAAGAGACAGCCCACCCAACTTCGTCAACTGGCCCAGCTCCGCCGGAATGGACCCCGTCAGCCCGTTGTTACTCAGACCCAAGCCCTCCAGGCTCGCCAGCCGGCCCAATTCGGGCGGGATGGAACCCACGAGGAACGGACTGTCGGCAATCCACAAGGATCGCAGCCGACGCAGACCGGCCAGTTCGGGCGGAATTGAGCCACTCAGATACGTGTGCAAGAACATCAGTTCCTCCAACTGCGCGAGTTGGCCCAGTTCCGGCGGGATAGGCCCGTGGATGTAGGCGGCAGACAGGCGCAGGGCTCGGAGGTTCTTCAGTTCGCCCAGGTCTGGCGGAAGTTCACCGCCCAGGTAGCCGCCCAACTCCAGTTCGCGCAGGTGCGTCAGCCCGGCCAGCGCCGACGGAATCCGCCCGTTGATGACTGGCCAGCCCAGTGACAGGGCCTGCACCCGCGGGGGCGTCCCGCCGACGACCACGCCGTCCCACTCCGTGATCGGCCGCTCGGGATGCCAGTTCAACGCGCCCTCGAGCGAACCCTCAAGCACCGGGCGGGCCTGGAGCAGCACTTGGCAGTCGCGCACCAACCCCCTGTTGGCGGCCGGCGCCAGTACCGCCGTTCCCGACGCACACCCGGACGCGTCCACCGGCTCGGAAGCCCCGTCAACGCCGATGCCCAGTAGCCCGAGGTGCTCATGATGGATCACTAAGACCTGGGGCTCGTGACCGTCGGGGGTGGTCGTGACCAGTACGCGGGGATCAACACTTCCGAAGGCTCCAAGGCTCAGGATCGCGATCCGGGATCCGTCCGGCGACCAGGCGGCGCTGTAGCCCTCCCGGGACGCGAGCGTTCGCCACCCCACGCGCAGCCCGTCCCGCGTGACCACGCAGATGCCCCCACACCCGTACAGCAGCCTCGTGCCGTCCGGCGACCACGCCACGGACTGATCCCACCAATCACGCGAGTGCCGATAGGCCGTGATCCGCCGCTCATCGGTCCCGTCCGGCGCGATGGTGTAGAGCACAAACTCGCCGCGCTCGGCTCGCACAAAGGCGATCCGCGACCCGTCCGGCGACCAGGCGGGATCGCTGCGCGTCTCCGACAGCCGCCGCCGAGCCCTGCCGTCGGCCGACACCACGGAGAGCTTGGCCTCGGCGCCCGTCTCCTCGACGATCGCCAGGAGCCGCCCATCCGGCGACCAGCGCAGCGGGCGGGTGACGTTCGCGCGCACGCGCGACTGCAGCTGCCAGGTGTCCGCCGACATGACGTAGAGCCCTGGTAACCGCCGGCGAAAGCTGACCTCCCGCTCCGGGTCGTACGCGTCGCTATACCGGGACAGGAACGCCAGGCGCGTGCCGTCGGGCGACCAGGCCGGCGCGTACCCACCGGCCAGCCGCAGCGTCGTCTGGCTGGCGCGATCCCACAGCCGGACCTCGTCGAACCTGTGGCCAGGCGTCAGCTGCACCGGCCCCGCCGCGTAGTCGCGGGCCACGTCGGGATCCGGCGGATCCTTCAGGTCCCGCACAGAGCCGTGGCACAGCGCATACGCAATGCGCTCGCCGTCAGGCGCCATCGCCGCGGACGTCAGTGCCCACGGGACGTAGGGGTACTCGTTGTCCAGATAGACGCGGCCGGAGGCGTCGAACAACTCCGCCAGCCGGGACCCATCCGCCGCCACCGCATAGACCCGGGCGCGGCTGACAAACAGCACCTCCGACCCATCCGGACTCCACTGCAACGCGGTCTGCACGCCCCGCTCGGTTTCCGGCAATATCGCCCCGCGATGCTCATGCAGGCGGGACGTGACCCCGGCATACAAAAAATAGTCTGGCAGGAAACATGGCTGCGGCCACGCCCCGTGGGCCTGCGGCCTCGCCGCCTCCCCTGCCGGCACCGCGGCCACGGGAGCCCGCTCCGAAACTCTGGTCGTGCCCGCGGCAGACGCCGCCGCGGCCGGCGCCGGCGGCGTCTGCAAAGTGAGATGCGAGTTGTCAGTGCCGCGCAACTCGGTCCCCTGCGTGCATCCCACACCGCATAGCATGGCCACCAGCAGCACGGCGAGCGACGCCCCCAGGCGAGGCCCGATGTCCCGCGATCGCACTGCGCGCCGTGGAATCACGTGGCCCTCACCGACTGCGGTGCAACGCGTAAACTAACAGCACGTCTAACGGATGAGGGAAGCAATTATATACCTTACCAGGAGTCATGACCGTATGCCCCAAAGACACTGTTACTTCCAACGACGTATCGTCAATACCAAGTGGATGGTCAATGCCGAGTGCCTGCCCTATCTCATGGACCAATGTGCCGTAGATGCTGTTGTCACAGTTCTTTTGGGCAACATACGGAAGCCAATCCGTATACCGACCCATACTTGGACACTTATTGAAGACTATCTTGCCGGGAATCTGGAGTGGATCATGATCCACTCGCGTGCGCCGTAGAATGATGTCCGTCATGTAACCTGGCCCTGACGATCGCTTACTGAAATGCACACACGCTACCGCCGAAACCGTGGACGTCTCTCCCCAGCAATTCGTGCTCGCAACGAACCCTAAACCGTTGCCAAACTTGCCTATCCGCTCTACACTCTGGGGAGGACCAGTTTCACTCACTGGTTCATTCGACATTGCCTCCGTAAACGCGAAGTACAACGTGCTCCTTTCAGTGTAGTCGCCGTAGTCGTCGAACATCATAATCTCGTTTTTTACGATCAGACGTATTGGCCGGCAGGATCTGTGAGTACCATTCGTGTTGTACGAACTCGGGCAGATGCCTCTCAATGCTGGTTTTTTGGTTCGGCATAAGGTCCCGCGATTCGCTTCGCGGCCATGTCGACAAGTGGCTGAAAGTCCGTGCAGGACTCGCCGAGATAGGTCATAGCGGTCGTGTCATTCGTTGCCAACTCCCATTGATCCAGCGCATGGATGATGAATCGGACCCAAGCTTGGCGCCTAGCTCTGGCTGCCGGCGTGTCAGCGTTTTCGGTAAACGTGTCGATATAGATGAAATAGTCATACGTTGTGTTCGGCATTCTACTTGTAACGGGAAATCTCGCGAAGAGTTTACTTGTACCCGAGCCAGGTACAAGGAGTTGCGTGGTCCCCGGCCACACGTAGACGTCTCGACCGGAAAAGACCTTAGTGTCGCTGGTGTTCGCCTTGTCATCTGGCAGGTAGATTAGTTGCACAGCGTAGATTTCGTTGGGTGACAGCCCCACGATTGTCTGGTCCGTTACCGCAGTCGGCGAAGTATCGTCAGGATTGGCGGCCGCGTACGCGTTTGGTCGCCAGGTCGCACTTGCGGGATGGTCGGCGAGGCGTCGAGGCCGCAGGATGTACTTCCCGCCTGCGTATTGGTCGCCAAGGACACCGGTTACCGCCTTCCAAGTGAAGTCCGCCTGGCCAACCCTGGGATTCGTTGGCGATGCCGTCACGTAGCCGTCGGCCTTGGTGATCGGCGTGTCGATGATTGTGATCGTGTCGCTCACATACTCCACGGTCTGCTGTGAAACAGTCTTACTTGCCCTCACTCGAATGTCGTAGGCGGCGTGGTCGGCGAGGCCATCTCGGTCTTCGTCCTCGACTGCATCACCTCTCGTTATCATTGAGTCGAGGTCAAAGTCTAAGCACGTTTTGTATTGGTCAGTCGAGAGGTCTGTCACGAACACTTGTTTCTTGTTACCTGCGGGGATTTCCGCGGGCCAGTTGGACCCGTGTGGATTGAACTCGACGTAGTAGCCGCCGGTCATACCCGTCGAACCAGTCCACGTCAGGCGAACCTGATGCCCTGACAGCGGAATCATGTTGAGCCCGGTCGGCGCCGTGTGGTCTCGCGTCGCTACGCTGCCGCAGTCGGGAATGTCGACCTCCGGCGTCGTTGGACCGGGAGTGGTCCCCGGATCCGGTTGCGGCCCCTGTGGCGTGCCGCTGACGGAGGCGTGGCTGGAGCCGACCTGATCCGACCAGGGCAGGCAGCCTTCGCCTGGTTACAGGGGGTGACCCGGAAGTGGTATTTCACACCGTTGGTCAGGCCCGTGACCGTGTGGGTGGTGCCGATTCCGCTGGTATCGCGCCCCGCGGGGACTTCGCTCGCCCAGGCGGCCCCGTCCCGCCGGTGTTGCACCCCGTAGCCCACGATCGGCGAGCCGCCCGTCCGCTCCGGCGGGTTCCAGGCCAGCGTCACCGCGCCGTCCCCCTGGGCCGTCAGCCGCAGGTTGCGGATGTGGCTGGGCCAGGTCGTCTGCGCCACCACCACGGTCGCCGTCGCCAGCACGTTGGCCTCATTGGTCCGCTCGACCAGCCGCACCTCGCCCGTGCCGCCGGGCGCGCAGCTGGTGACCCAGATGGCGTTGTAGTAGCCGCTTCCGGTGGACGCCGAGGCGGCCGCGACCCCCGGCGGGCAGCGCCCGCGCGGCTGGATGGGGCCCGTCACCCGGAAGACCGCGTCGATGTCGGCCGGCACGTCGTGCGCTTCCACCTTGGCGTCCTCGCCGATGGCGATGGTCTGGGTGGCGGGAATCAGCGAGGGCGGCGGCGGCGGGGCCTTCGGCGTGTCAAAGAGGTGATCCGCCGACCAGCGCGAGCAGCTGTTCGTGCCGTTGCAGGCGCGCAGCTTGCCCCGGTATTTCGTCGCCGCCTGCAGCCCGGTCATCGTGTAGGTGCGGGCGGATTGGCCCACCGTGGCCGCCCGGTCGTGCGGCGGTTTGGCCGTGCCGTCGGGCCACCAGAGGATGCCGAAGCCGGTCAGGTCCCGCCCGCCGGCCAAGTCAAACCCGACCGACCACCCCCTCGACACGAGGTTGTGCCCTTTCTGACCTTCTAGGGCATCGACTGTGCATATTGGAACATCAGCACGTCAATTGCCTTCACGTACATCCACGAAATGCGCTCCGTATCCAGACACCATGCTTGTTGTCGCATCCACAGAACTTCACATCGATAAACGACTCGAGCCGAATCATGCATTCCCTTAAGAACACGCCGAGTTAATGCAGTCGGCTCCTGGCACCAGCTACCGCCAGGTCGGCGGGTGCCGACCCGAGACTGCGCTCGAGGCCGCGCTTGACCACCTGTCCGGCGTCACCTAGGCCCTGGCCTCCTCAGCCGTCGCAGAGTCCTCAGTCTCGCCCTCGCCAGCGCCTCAACTGCCGCTACCGACGTCGCGCCTGCCAACAGGTTGAACAGCATGTCCACCGGGTCGAATACGCGATTGGGCAGCAACCACTGGATCCCCTCGTCCACCACGCCCAGGGCCGCCGTGGCCAGCACGGCCGCCACCGGGGGCAGGGGAACACGCCGACCCTGGCTCACCCTCTCGCTCAGCGCTGCGTGAACGAACACCCCCAGCACGCCGTACTCCATCAAGTGCGTACGCTCCGCCGGACTCGCGGTGCTGCGCAGAAACAGCAGCAGGTAGACGGCCGCAACTCCCAGCATCACCGCGATCTCGAATCCGCCGGGCCTCACGTTCAATCCCCTGGTGAGAATCGTCGCCCCGACCAGGAACATGGCCAACAGCACCCAGGTCGATACGTCCAAAAGCCGAAACTCGCGCAGCGCCCCGGCCAGGCTTCCCGCCAGCCCCAGCGTCGAGTAGGTCGCCGCCACCACCGCCAGCGTCCCCACCCACAGCCACCGCTCCCGAGCTGACACAAACAAGCTCACGGCTAAGTTCCGCCCCTGGTGCGACTCGCCCGCCGGCGGGCCCACGAGAGCGCCATCACGGCCCCGATCGCCATCGTGCCCGCCAGCAGGTTGAACACGATGTCCTGCGGATCAAAGACCCGGGTGGGCAGAAACCACTGGATACCTTCGTCAATCACGCCCAGCGCCGCCGTCAGCAACGCGGCAATCAACGGAGGCAGCGGAACCCGTCGGCCCTGTCGAGCCCGTTCCGAGAGCGCCTCGTAAATGAACACGCCCAACACCCCGTACTCGATCAGGTGCGAGCGCTCTTCCAGGATCGCCATTCGTGTGAACACCATCAGGTACGCGGCCACGATCCCCATCGCCACGGCGATCTCGGCCTTGCCGATCCGCACCCTGACCCCTTGCGTCACGATCGTGGCGCCCACCAGGAACATGCCGAGCAGAAAGAACACGGCGGCGTCCAGAAAACCGTGCTCCCGCAGCCACTCGGCCATCGTGCCCGTCAGCCCCAGCGTCGCGTAAATCGCCACCACCACCGCCAGCGTCCACAGCCACAGCCGCCGCTCCCGCCTCGACGAAAACAGGCTCATGGCATGACTCCATGCCGGCTGCCGTCAGCAGCCGCGTTCAGAATGGACCGGTTCCACCGGCAGCCCTCGCCGACTGCCAGCGGACACGGTGATTGCGGTCTGTCTACGACCAGTGTACAATCGACCCGATGTCTCCGCAACCACGATTCTGGATGCCTCCAACCGACCCGCCGAACCGCGTCGCCGCTCCCTCGCCCGGCGACCCTCGGCCGTGGCCCGCCCGGTCCCCATCAACCCTCGTCTCGCGTCGCGTTTCGCAGGCCAAAGTGCGGCCCGCCGCGCCTCAAGAGTTTTTTGGAAAAAACTCTTACGCGCGCAAACCCGCCACCAAGTACGCTGACCCCGCGACACTCAGGCTCCACCCCTCCATGGCCCTCTCCTTCACCAAAATGCACGGCGCCGGCAACGACTTCGTCCTCCTCGACGGCCGCCGCAATCTCCCCTCCGACCTCGGCCACGTCGCCCGTGCCATCGGCGACCGCCACACCGGCGTCGGTTTCGACCAACTCCTCGTCGTCCGCGACGGCCAGTCGCACCCCTACCACATGGAAATCTGGAACTCCGACGGCTCCCTCGCCCAGATGTGCGGCAACGGCATCCGCTGCTTCGCCAAGTGGCTCTACGACCGCGACGAGCTCTCCACCGGCGCCGTCACCGTCGAAACCGCCGGCGGCCCCCGCCCCATCCAGGTCGGCGGCTACGTCAACGGCGCCTTCGAAGCCGCCGTCGGCATGGGCGCCCCTGACTTCGAGCCCCCCAACATCCCCATGCGCACCGATCGCCCCAACAGCCGCGCCACCCTCCACCCCAACGGTCAGCCCCTCACCGTCACCGGCGTCTCCATGGGCAACCCCCACGCCGTCTCATTCCAGGACTCCGTCGACGACTTCCCCCTCGAACACATCGGCCCCCTGGTCGAGCACGACCCCACCTTTCCCGAGCGCGTCAACTTCGAGATCGTCCAGGTCCTTTCCCCCGGACATCTCAAGGTCCGCGTCTGGGAACGCGGCGCCGGCATCACCCTCGCCTGCGGCACCGGCGCGTCCGCCGCCGTCGCCGCCGCCGTGCTCGAGGGCCGAATTGATCCCGGCGCCGTCGTCTTGGACATGCCGGGCGGTAGGCTGCGGGTCGTTTGGGACGGTCCGGGCCACGAACTGATCCTGCGTGGACCGGCGGCCACCGTCTTCGAAGGCGCGTGGCCCACTAGCAACGCTGCGGAGGCCCTCTGACGTGAGCATCCAGTTCGCCGACCGTATCTCCAACCTCCCGCCCTACCTCTTTGCCGAGCTCGACAAGCTCCGCGACCGCAAGCGCGCCGAGGGCGTCGACGTCATCAGCCTCGGCATCGGCGACCCGGACCTTCCCACCCCCGACCCGATCCTCGACGCCCTGGACCGCGCTGCCCGCGATCCGGTCAACCACCGTTACCCCGAGTACTACGGCCTCGACGAACTGCGCGAAGCCATCGCCGCCTGGTACGCCCGCCGCTTCCAGGTCGACCTGGATCCCGCCACCGAAATCGTCCCCCTCATCGGCTCCAAGGAAGGCATCGCCCACCTGCCGCTGGCCCTCGTAAACCCCGGCGACACTGTCCTGATGACCGATCCCGGCTACCCCGTCTACGCCATCGGCACCATGCTCGCCGGTGGCGTTTCGCACTCGGTCCCCCTCACCGCCGACCGTGGCTGGATCCCCGACCTCAGCGAGATTCCTGCTGACGCGCTGGCCAACGCCCGCCTGCTCTGGCTCTGCTACCCCGGCAACCCCACCGCCGCCGTCGCTCCCTTCGAGTTCTTCGAGGAAGCCGTCGACTTCGCCCGAGACAACAACGTCGTGCTGGCCCAGGACGCCGCCTACTCCGAGGTCGTCTTCGACGGCCACCGCTGCCGCAGCATCCTCGAGATCCCCGAAGCCCGTGACGTCGCCGTCGAGTTTCACTCGCTCTCCAAGACCTACAACATGACCGGCTGGCGCATCGGCTGGATGGCCGGCAACTCCGAGGTCGTCGAGGCCCTGGGACGCGTCAAGACCAATGTCGACTCCGGCATCTTCCAGGCCGTCCAGCACGCCGGCATCGCAGCCCTGGATGTCGACCAGGACTGGATCGACGCCCGCAACGCCCACCTCCAGGATCGCCGCGACCGCGTCGTCAGCGCCCTGCGCGATGTGGGCGTCGCGCCGGAAATTCCAAAGGCCAGCCTCTATCTCTGGAGCCCCACCCCCGGCGGCATGTCCTCCGTCGAATTTGCGACACGACTGATTGACGAGGTTGGCGTCATCGTGACTCCCGGCGTCGGCTTCGGGACCTACGGCGAGGGCCACTTCCGTATCTCCCTAACCACCCCCGACGACCGGCTCGACGAAGCGCTGGAGCGCATTGCCACTGTCAGCTTCTAACGGCCGCCCGCAAACCGGACCGTCCGATACGGATGTCTCCGGGCGGTTGCTCGATGCGCGTCCCGAGCAAGCCTTCCTGGTCGGCCTCGAAGGCCTGCCCGAACTCGGCGACTGGCCCGCCGACGCTTCCCTCGACGAACTGGCCCAACTCGTTGAAACCGCCGGCGCCGAAGTGGTTGGCCGAACCTTCCTCCGCATCCGCCGCCCTGTTGCCGCCACCCTCATGGGCACCGGCCAACTCGACGAAGCAATCTCCTTGGCCCGCGCCCATGACGCCGACGTCCTGATGATCGACGCCGACCTCAAGCCCCGCCAGCAGCGCAACCTCGAGAACGCCTTCAAGGGCAAGGTCCTCGATCGCACCGGCGTCATCCTCGACATCTTCGCCGCCCGCGCCCGCACCGTGGAGGGCCACCTCCAGGTTGAGCGCGCCCAGTTGGAATATCTCCTGCCCCGCCTATCCGAACTCTGGGTGCAGTTCTCGCGACAGCGCGGCGGTGTCGGCCCCTTCCGCGGTCCCGGCGAAACCCAGATCGAAACCGACCGCCGCCTCTACCGCGGACGCATGGCCATGCTGGACAAACGGCTGGACGCTGTACGCGCTCGCCGCGCCAGGGGTCGCGCCCGCCGCCGCGAGTCCGGCTTCCTGACCGCCGCCCTGGTCGGCTACACCAACGCCGGCAAGAGCAGCCTCCTCAACGCCCTCACCGGCGCTGGCGTCTTCACCGAAGACCGGCTCTTCGCCACGCTGGATCCAACCACTCGCAGCGTCGACTTGCCGGATGGCGGCGCAATCCTCGTCTCCGACACGGTCGGGTTCATCCAGCGCCTGCCAACCCGACTTGTCCAGGCCTTCCGCGGAACGCTCGAAGAGGCGCTCGAGGCCGATGTCCTGATTCACGTCGTCGACCTGGCGAACCCCGCCTTCGAACGCCAGGTCGAGGTCGTCCACGACACTCTCCGCGACATCGGCGCCGGCCGGCGCCCGGTCGTCACGGCGCTCAACAAGGTCGATATCGCGCCCGTGCCTGACCTTGCCGAGTACCCCAACGCGGTGGCCGTCTCCGCAACGACTGGTGACGGAATCCAGGACTTACTCCAGCGGCTGGCCGACATTCACCGGGTTAGCACCGTCGACATCGAAGTCGAAATCCCCTACGACGACAGCCGTCTGGTAGCCCTCTTCCACGAACACGGCCGTGTCGAAGAAGAATCCTTCGGCCAATCCGGAACGCGATTACGCGGCGCTGTGCCGTCAGCCCTTGCCGGCCGTTTTGACGCCTACCGCGTGGAACCGGCGACCTACCGGTGACGTGCCAGTTGCAGGTCGGCTTCGCACGCCGGGACATCACCCCACCGCCTGGCATCGACCTCAGCGGCTTCGGATTCCGCTTCGGCGCCAACCTCGGTTCCCTTGAGCCGCTTGAAGTAGGCGGCCTCGCAGTCAGCGACGGCGACCGGACCTTGCTGCTTCTGAGCTTCGACCTGATCGGTCTGACCATCGAGCATCTGGCCGTGCTCCGTGCCCGCATGGCGGCTGAGACCGGTGTTCCTGGCACCAACCAGATGTGGGCCTGCACCCACACCCACGGCGGCCCCGAAACCGGGGTGCTACCCAGCATGGGCGAGAGAGATCCTGACTATCTGAACTCCGTCGAGGTAGCAGCCGTTGCCGCGGCCGTTGACGCGCTGGACGGCATGACCTCGGCGAATCTGTGGCTGGCCAGCGGCGAGTCCTACATGGGCGCCAACCGGCGCTCCGCCGCTTTCCGTCCTGGCGGGCCAGAGGATGGCCGTATCGACGACATCGACGCAGCTGTCGTGGTGGCCGAGTTCCGAGACCCAGGCGGCAATCCCATCGTCACGCTCGTCAACTACAGTTGCCACCCCACCGGCTCACGCGAGAGCGTCAGCACCTCCGACTACCCCGGCCACATGCGGCGCACCGTCAGCGCGGCGACCGGCGCGCCCAGTCTCTACGTCAACGGAGCCGGCGGCGACGTCAACCAGCGCTTCGACGGCGCCGGCTACCGCAGCGTCTCCAACGCCCGCCACCACGGCGTCACCCTCGGCCGCACCGTCCTAGACCTCCGATCGGAGATGCGGCCCTCGACAACCGCTCACGCCGCTTCCGCCTCAACACCGGCCGACCTGCAATACACCGATCCAATCAGCCAGGTCGAAGCCCGCCGTATCCTCGCGGAGGGTCAGCGCGCCTTGGAGGCGACGACCGGAACCGCCCAGCGCCTGCGCATCCAGTCGCACCAGGTTGACTTCGCCCAGCGCGTCCTCGACTGGCAACCTTCTGACGGCCCTGACCTCACCGTCGACATCCAGGCGCTACGCATAGGCGACCTCGCGCTGGTCGCCATCCCCTCCGAATTTTTCTCAGCCGACGGCCGCGCGCTTCGCGACGAAACTCGGTCGCCCGAACTCATGATCGCCGGCTGGAGCAACGGCCTGGTCGGCTATACCCCCACCCGCCGCGCCATGGCCACCGGCGGCTACGAAGTCGACGACGCCCATCGCTGGTACGGCCACCACGCCGCCTGGAACCCCGTCAGCGGCGACAACCTGCGCGCGGCTGCGCTGGACTCGATAAGCCAGTTGTACGGCGACAACTAATCGCCGCTAAACGCTCGCCTCATCCACACGGTGACCAGGGCCGCCAAACAACCCAACACCCAGATCGCAATGGCCGGAATCACCCACGGCCCACTGATCACCGCTCCCCAGGCACTCAGCACCACCACCCCAATCGCCCCGCTGCCGACAGCCGTCAGCAGAAACGCAACCGAACGAAACGCCCGCGCCTTCATCCACGCGCGCCGCGCCGGACGCTCAGCGCCGCACGCCCTGCATACCTGCCATCCTCGCCCGTTGATCCGGTGGCACACCCGGCACAGCCAGCTCGCCCCAGGCGACACCTCGGCCGCCGTGGTCAGACCGCTTACGTGGCGGTGGTGATCCGTGGTCATCGCGCCCTACCGTGACCCCGCCAGCGAGCGGCCCTTCCGAGCCGTCGCCGCTGCCTCTTCCACGGTCGGGCTATAACGGTCGAACGCCTCGCGCAGCTTGGCAGTCTCGTAGTGCGCGTAGATGCGCTTGGTCGTATCCGGCGAGGCGTGCCCCAGGATGTCCTGAACCTCCGACAGATTCGCCCCTCGGTTCAACAGCGACGTGGCCTTTAGATGCCGGAAGTCATGCGTCGTGGCGGGTACGCCCACGGCCGCCGCATAGGTCTTCACGATCTTCCAGATTGATTGCGGCGACAGGCGCAGCCGCTCGCCCGCGCGGCCCGGATTCTTGGGCTTTCCGTGATGACGAATGAACAAGGGCGCATACGCGTCGTGCCGGGCCTCGACATAGGCGCGAATCGCCTCACGCGTGTCATCGTCAAAAAACACCACTCGCTCCCGGTCGCCCTTCCCCGTAATCAGCGCCTGCTGCGCCCACCCATCGTCCACGTCTCTCCGGTCCAGCCGAGCCGCCTCACGCCGGCGCATACCGGTGGTAAACAGCAGGAGCAACAAGGCTCGGTCCCGATGGACCCGTAGCCGGGCATCTTTCGAAGCTGAGTCGGCAATCAATCCCGGCAATTCGTTCTTGACATAATCAACAATCAGCGCCAGCCCGTTCTCAACTCGCGGCGTCCGATAGCCAGGCTTGTCGCGGACCGCGCGCAATCGCTCAACTGCACGTTCGAGTTCTACGCCATCCAGTACGCCGGAACGCAGGCAATGCCGCAAGAAGGCCCGAACCGCCGCCAGGTAGGTCGAAATCGTGGCTTGTCGCTCGCGTCCAAATTCATCCACCAACTCCAGGTAAAACCGCTCCAGTACGCCGTCGTCCAGCTCGTCCAGCGGCGTGTCTGTGCCCCGCCAGGCCAGGAAACGCCGCAACCCCGTCCCATACGTCGCCCTCGTGCTCGGGGACTTGGCCCGCATGGCGCCCAAAAATTCCTCCGTGGCGGCCTGCAAGGTCGGGCTCATGGACTCCAATCCAGAATCGCCTATGCACTATCGGTATCCCCACGACACAGTGGGAACTTTGAATCTAGCGCGCCCCGCCAACTCTGTCACGAGACTTTTCGAACCCGTACGACCAATCCTGTGCCTCGCGGCAGTGCCTGAGTCTCTTCGGCGGTCCTTGCGCTTACGCCTCCCCGCCGCCGCAGGCTGTACACCGTCCACGTCGGCGGCGCGGCTACCGCAAGGGACTTGCGTATCGAAGGAGAAGAGACCGATCACTAGTCACGCCGGCGTTACCAAGGTGTCAACCGCACGTCCGGTCCTCCGCTCGTACGGCAGAGTTGGAGCACGCCGCGCCTGAAACGCTCGCGATTCGCTATGGCCCCTGCGTGCATCAGCGCTCGTTGCGGCTTGCCGTAGTGCCCGCGCTCTGCACCATTCCCACCCGCGGTCCCGGCAGCTTGAGATTGAAGAAGTAGATATAATATACATTAGTTCTACTAATGATCCTGAGGTCCCGGGCGGTCCGGCCGCCAGTGCCGCTGACCCGCCAGGTCCTCTCCAGCCTTGGAGCTTGCAGGGCCAGCACGCAACGCGCGCAAACCGGCCATTCGATGCACGTTCCGACCGTACCCCTCGGCCCGCACCAGCGGTGCTGTCCTCCTGCCTGGGCGCCGCCACATGGATACCGCGCAGTCTCGCCGTCGGGCGGCGGGGATGGCAGCACTTCCCTCGGCCCGAACTAGGACGAGGGCGCGTCGACAACCACCGTCATCGTTCCGCCAGGTCTTATTCCCTTCATCAATGCCCGTCCGCAGCGCGCTGGCAGTCCGGCGCCTTGCCCATTCGCCGCCGGCCAGCTGGTTTTCCGCCCCACATTCTGTGCGTTATGTAAAGAACAGGGGGGCGAAAGCCGAACGGGGAGTTTCCTAGTCCACCGTCCGCACACGACTGGATTCCATAGCCAGGGCCCTGGTTCGTGCGCGGTCAGTGCTCCGGGGAGACCGCTTGCGTTGCGCTCCCGGCCTCGTCTTCTGCCGCTGGCTCCCGGCACGCCACCGTATTCGCCTGCCCGCAATGCGGAATGTTATGTAAAGCCGAGATTTACCGGTACTCCGTCAGGATTCCGGCCTTCCGCACCTCCAGCCACCGCTCGCCAAACGTCGGACTCCCGTCATCCTCGTCGGTCGTTAGGGATACGCCCCGTTCAAATCCAGGCCGGCTGCCAGCCAGGAAGTCCGCTTCCATGTCGTCGTGTTCCGTGTACGCCACCGAAGAACCGTCCGCCCACTGCACGGTGTGAATCATCCGCGGCAACTCGTGCGGTGAAATGTCCGGCCGCCGCAGCCGGTCCAGTGCGTCTTCGTCCACCTCGATTCCCAGGCCCGGCGCTTCCGGAACCCGCATGTGACCGCGCCGAATCTCCAGCGGCTCTCGAATCAGGTCGTCCTGGTAGGTATTTAGGCACGTGATGGCCGGCCACTGGGCCGCCGGCAGCACCGCGCCCAGATGTGCGGTGAACGACGTCGTGATCCCGGTACCCACAAGCTGTAGCCACAGCGGCATGTTCGCCTCGCCCGCTAGCGCCCCCTGGTGCATGGTGCGCGCCGCCCCCTGATTCAGCACCCAGCCGTCGCAGACACCCTCCTTGACAGCTGTAAGGAATGGCGGATTGTCGAAGTGCATCGCCACCGGTCGCCGCAACTTCGACCGCAGCGAGCGGTTGCCTTCCACGTCGTGCTGCGGAATCGGCGTCTCGAAGAAGTGCACCTTCGAGAACGCTTCCAGATTCTCAAGCACATGTCCCGCTTGTCCGGCTGACACTAGCAGGCTGTTAAAGTCCAGGTCGAACACGCAGTGGTCCGGCGTCGCGTCGCTGATCGCCTGCGTTGCCGCGCGCAGGTCGTGCCACGGCCGCGCCTTCAGCTTGAAGCTGGCGTATCCGGCTTGCACCGCGTCCTGGGTCTCTCCTACCCACTCGTCCGGTGGCATGTCCCAACACCACCAGGCGATCGGGCACCAGTCCCGTACCTTGTGACCAAGCAGGCGATACGTCGGCACCCCGAGCGCCTTGCCGGCCAGATCGAACAGCGCCTGCTGCAAGCCGGCCCCGAGTCCGTCGTCCCACATCAACTCGGCCGGCTTGCTCCCGCTCGCTCGCTCGGCGGCTTCGTCGGACACCCGACCCCAGGTGTAGTGCGGGACGGTCTCGCCCCAACCAACCAGCCCGTTGTCGGCCGTGACCTTGCACACCTCGATGATTGACCAGTCCGCGCACTTCCGGCGCATGTGTCGCCCGGGGCGTTGGGTGTGCCCGGCGTCAACTGGGATCCGTTCAACCGAGACAATCTGCATTTTCGCCGTCCTGCCCTCCGTCAGACGCGGGAGTGTCGCACGCCGTCGCAGGTAAACCTCGTGCGCCGGACTGAACGGAATCACGGGTAAGGGCGCTGCCCGCGGCTCGCGTCGGCCAGCGTGCGGTCAAGCTAGCCGTTAGGTCGACGCGACGCTACATGTCCGGCCTTGGCTCGATGTCCAGATTCATCGCCCAGGCAGGGTAGTAGTTAACCATCCGCGCGCCTGAATACGGCCTCCCGAGCGGCTGGGCCGGCATCGGGAAGGCGCCGTCGAAACCATCGAAGGACATCATTTGGCTGTACGAGAATCGAAGGCCTGCCGAGCGCAGCGTGCGCGCCGAGGGCACATTCCACGGTGACGTTGTTGCCAGGGCCAGGTGCCCTCGTTCAATGATCGCGGAACCGGCCGCTCCCACAACGGCCCGGCCGACCCCACGGCCTCGGGCCTCGGGCATCACATCCATTCCAATCTCTTCGATGTCCTCGCCGTGGTGACAAACTGCCGCCAGCGCCACCAACTCGCCATCCTCTATCACGCCGTACCCGTCGTGCGCCTCACCGAAAAAGCAGTGCCAAAACCGTGCGTAATCCACGGCGGACAGGTCGTCCTGACTAAGGCGAACGACTCGAGGATCCTGCGGATCGCACCAGGTGGAGTCGTCGCCAAAAAAGAAAAACACAGGTCCCCAAGCACTTTGGCCATCTGGTTGTGTCACCCCGGCGAGCTCATAAGCGCCGAAAACGGAGAAGAGCATCTCGGCGTGCATGTTGGTCACGACCGGTCGCAGCGCGGCCAACCAGTCGTTCCGTGCGCTCACGAGCGATCCACGGTCCAGCCGAATCGCGGCCAGCGCAGGGCCACCGGCGTCCGGTGGTCGGCCGATCACCGGGATCGGATCCGCTCCAAAGGAATCCAAGCCAGCGCAGACGGTGGCCTCGATCATCGCCACCGCACCTGGCGGAAGGAAAGGCTGCCAGGGATCGTAAGAGTTCTGGGTCATTCGTTCTTATGTCCCTCCTCGGTCCGTCCCACTCGGGAGCGAGCTAGCTCACTTGGCGCAGTTGCACCGGCAAGTATGGTGCCCAGGCCGGATCATGCGCCCCGGTAATCACACGTCCCACCAGATGCGAATACGGCGAGCGCGGATGCGTGGGCCGCCGGCGAAGCCGCATGTTGGCGCCACTCGGCGTACGGCCGGCTTTGCGTAGATTGCAGGGTCGGCAAGCCGTTACCAGGTTGTCCCAGCGCCGACGCCCGCCCAGGCGCCTTGGTTTTACGTGGTCAATTGTCATTTCCGGGCCCCGCGCACCGCAGTACTGACAGGTGTGGGCATCGCGCACCAGCACCTCACGGCGGCTCAGCTTTATCGTCGGGTGTGGTCGGCGCACGTAGTACCGAAGCCGGATTACGCTGGGTCGCGGAACCTCGCGGGTAGGCGTGCGCAGCGGTCGCTCGTGGTGCGCTAACGGCTCTGCCTTGCCCTTGGCCAGCAGCACGATTGCACGTCGCACGCGGCAGACGTTTAGCGGTTCGTAGTTCTGATTCAGCAGCAGAACCGGCGTATCCACGGGCCCCCGACGCGTCGCGCGTAGCCGCGGCAATAGTACAGGTCGGCCGCCGGTCGGCACTCGGCGGTTCCGGACCTTCCAAGGTTCACCCGCCGCCGAGACTTATCCTTGCGCGTGGCCACAGATCTACACGCGCCGGACCACTGGTACCTGGTCCGATTCACTAAACAAGGCGCCGCGCGCTTCCTGTCCCAGCACGACGTCCGTCGAGCCTGGGAGCGAGTCACCCGTCGCGCCGGCCTGCCGCTGGCCTACAGCCGCGGCTTCAGTCCCAAGCCACGACTCAGCTTCGGCCCCCCACTCCCCGTCGGGGCCGAAGGCCGCCGCGAGTACATGACCATGGCCTTGCGTGACCCGCTGGACTCCGCGGAGGTGGAAGAGCGTCTGGCCGCCGCCGCCATCCCCGGCATGGCGGTTGTCGCAGTCGCAACCGTTCCCGGCCGCCGAGTCCGCACCACCTGGGCTACCTACGAGATCACCGTCAACCCGTCCCCACCCGACCTTGCTGCCCGTGTGGAGCGCTTGCTTGAGCAGGAGATCGTGGAGATTGCGCGTGCTCGTGACCCGGAAGGCGTGACGCGCGACATCCGACCCGGCGTGGGAACGCTGCAGTCTGTGAATGGTCGGCTCGTTGCACGGCTTCGAATCGCCCAGGACCAGATCGTCACCTCGCGAGACTTGGCCCTCGCCCTGGAGATCGAACCCGCCACCACCATCCGAACCGACATTGAGCTCGTCCCCGTCGGCTGAAACCGAGGTCCGGCTCAGGGCGATACTGACCGCCGCCAACCAGCCGGCACAAGGACGCCTTCGGCCTGTCAGTCATGGCCTCTGGCGTTGGACCGTCGGCGATTCCGATCTGGTACTCAAGCTCTTCGACGGCCCGAACGCCGATGAGCGACTGCGAACCGAAGCCGCGCTCTACCGCGAACTGGCCCTCTTCGATGCCCCCGTACCCTCTTTCGCCGCCGAAGTCGCCGACGCGAGGGCCCTCGCCCGGGCCTGGATTCCAGGCAGGACCCTCTACCAGCGGCTGCTCGCCACCGGCCCCTTCGGCACATCTGAAGCGCAGGCCGTACGGCGCGCTTGGCATCGGCTACTGCAAGCGCTGGCCCGTTGGAATGCGCGCATCCCGGATGCTCGTCGCCAGGATGCCTTGAACAAGCGCCAAGTTGAGATAGCGACTGTCGCGCAGGCGGTCGCCGGTGCCTTTGCCAGCATTCCGGCCGACGCCATCGACGTCCTGGGCGACACAGTGGTCTCGGACGATCTGACCTTGCTTCCCCTGGACTCGTCGCCGTCCAACATCATCATCGACGGTGACAGAGTCGCTTTCATTGATCTGGAGCTCATAGGTTTGGACTTCGCCGACTGGACCTATGCCAAATACGTAACGGCAGTTGATGAGAGAGGCGTCCTTCGCAGCGTTGTCACTGCCCACCGGGACGACCAAGCCTTGGACCGCCATCACGCCGCGGTCGCGCTCCTTTCCTTGGCGCACGCGGCCGGCCTGTGGGGCGAACCGCGAATCTTGCCCTCGACTTTGGCGACACGCCTTCCAGGCCGTTCGACGGCAGCCAGGCGGATTCGCGCGGGACTTCGTCTAGAATCGACTGTCACGTCCGAAAGCGGATAGCGGAAACGAGCAAGCCATGGCTGCTAGCAACGACTCCGGGACCAACCAACCCTTCCAGCCGCGGGGACGCGATCTGGTGATCGGTGGCATTCCATGGATCGCCCGCATGTCGGACAAGGCCCGCGCCAAGGCCGACGGCACCATTGACGACTACATCTACCCGTGCCCCATCGACCGCCGGGTTCTCGGCGAGCTTGGCATGAGCGCGGACGAATTCATGGAAATCGCAGTGGATTCCGGAACGGACGCCGAGTTGGTTCACCAGGTGCGCGAACGCCGCCGGTCGCCCGAACCGGCCGCTGGTGCCTGAGTCCCGCAACGACGTCGTCTCCTATCTGGACCGGGTCCTAGAGCTTCAGGCCTTTCCTGACTACGGCCCAATGGGCCTGCAGGTCCACGGCCGTGAAGTGGTCGAAACGGTGGTTACGGCCGTTTCGGCCAGTCGCGCTCTATTCGAAGTCGCTGCGGAACGAGACGCCGGGCTGGTAGTTGTGCATCACGGCTTGTTCTGGGAAAAGGATTCGCGCGTGGTCGACCCAATGTTGCGCGAACGTTTGCGATTGCTCTTCAACTACGACATTAACCTCGCGGCCTACCACTTGGCGCTCGATGGACACCCTACGCTAGGCAATAACGCACGCATTATCGAAGCGCTCGGGTTTCAGAAGGACCAAGTGGGCTTTGCTCACGTCGGTGACCGGCCGGTCGGATGGTTCGCTTCGGCCCCGGAGCCAGTGCCATCAGACGAGTTTGCGCAGCGAGTACAAGACGTAATCGGCCCGTTGCACGCCTACTACGCCAATGGCCCGTCCGAGATTCGGCGGATTGCCGTCTGTAGCGGTGGTGGTCCCAGCGCATTCCCCGAGGCGGTAGCCAAAGGCTGCGACGCGTTCGTGACCGGCGACATGTTCGAGCCTGTTGAAATGTGGAGCCGCGAACTGGGCGCGCACTTCCTTGCCGCCGGGCACTACGCCACCGAGGTATTCGGCGTTCAGGCGCTGGCGGAACTGATCTCAGCCGAATTTGATTGCACCGCCGAGTTCGTGGATCTTCCCACCAACGCTTAGCCGGCCCGGCGACCGGCGGCACTCGCTTCGATCACGCCGACGGCCTGGCGCGCCGACGGAATCGCAAGCGCTCGTGTAAGCAAACTTGCCGTTACGAATACGAGCAGCGAGACGCTCAGCGCCACAAGTGATGCGTTGGCAGATTCACCGGTCGCTGCCGTGCGACCGAATTCAACGGCCGCCGCGACGCTCGCAAGAGATGAGGCAAGCCAGGCACCGCGGACGGCGACGTAAACGAACGTTAGAGGTGCTGCCGCCAGCACACTGACGCCGTGGCTCCGCAGCCGGGGATAGCGGAGGGCGCCAACGACGCCGTCTCGGTCATTTGCTGCGGCATGCAGCGCACTGCCTGGGCCAGCCTCGGCCACCAGCGCCTCGAACGCCCGCAAGCGTCCCGGCAGCCGCCAAAAGGCTTCGTAGTCCACCGCCAGGTTAGTCATGGTCCAGCCGAAGAAGTAACCAATGAGCACGATGGCCAGCAAGTAGATGACCGGCAGACTGGCGCCCCAACTACTCGGATCCTCAGGTCTGAGGAATCCGTCGGCTACCGCGCCCAGCGCGTACAGCGGACCTGTCCCCACCGCCGTAAAGACCAGGATGATGATCAGCGCCTCAACGAGGTCATGTCGGAACGATCGCATTCCACCCTCACCGGGCCGGACCCTCCGGCTCCAACGCAGATACTCTAGCCGCGCGGTGCCGGCGGCGAGGCCCGGTGAAGTGCTCTAAGACCCAGATCGCGACCGCGCGCGCATGCCCTCAAGCATCTCCGACAGGCGAACGCTAAGCAGGTCCATCGACTGTGCAACGTAGCTCTCGCCTTCGCGCTCAGCTATCACAATGGCCGCCATGCCCCGTTCAAGTTCGATGTCTTCGCCGAGTTGAGTGATGTCGATCGTCACCTCGTTACCCAGCACGGTGAACATCTCGAAAACACCGTCGCGCACCGCGGTGACCTCGCCTACCGCAATCACCATGCCGCCGGGCCGAGCAACCTGCCGCTCGGGCTGAGGACGCTCGAGTCGGCGTACGAATGGTGAATCTCGATGGAAGAACGAGCGCGGGAGCCCTTCAACTCGCGGTACCAGGAATACGCGCTTTGAACCCCACCATTGGTGAAACCTGTCGCGACGGTCCTTGCCCTGCTTGTAGTGATCAGCATCGTGCTCTCGCCAGTTGTGCTCGTGGCGATCCGTGTGCCGCTGGTCACCGGCTCGTGGGTGCGCGTCCGAGTCAGACTTCGACTTGCCGGCGTAGCCCGCCTTGTTCATATGTGCGGCAACCATCCTGGAGTCGCCGGACGATCCATCGCGCGCCAGCGCCAGCCCGAGCGCAGTCCCGCCGACGGCCAGCGAGATGACCGCCAAAACGATTAACGAAGTCAGACGAGCGGAGAACTTCCACCGCATGTGGACACCATCGAAAGCAACTGCGTTATAGCCATCGTCTCACGACCACGGACGCCAGATCGTGAAACGACTAACCTTTCGCCTCGGAGACTCTCGGTTGGGCGTCGCCGTATTGCTACCATCTTCAGAGTCGTCCGCGGGCTTGGATTCCGCGAACGCATGAGCCTCCGTAGCTCAATTGGAAGAGCAGCTGACTCTTAATCAGTTGGTTGTAGGTTCGAGTCCTACCGGGGGTACCACGACCAGGAATCCTGCTGACACGGCGCACCGAGGACTGACCAGTCTGTCCCATGCCTCCCACCGATAACTCTGAGTCGCGACTTCGAGTCTGGAGTGGTCGCGAACATCAACGCTCGGCAAACTTGGCCAACTGGAACGATCGCGCGGCCGCCCACCTCGTGTCGCCCGGCTACAACGTCGAAGGGTTTGTTTCCGACCCGCAGCGAATAGCCAAGGCCGTCAAGCTGGATCGAGAAGAGCTAGGTGATGTCCGAGGCCTGTCTCTGCTGCACTTGCAGTGCCACATTGGCCTGGACACTCTGTCCTGGGCGCGGATCGGCGCCGAGGCCACGGGACTGGACTTTTCTGCACCCGCCATTGACGCCGCCCGTGAAATCAGCCGCCGTGCCCAAACGCCGGCCACGTTTGTGAAATCCGACGTGTACGAGGCGCCGGAGACACTGGGCAAGACGTTCGACATCATCTACGCCAGCGAAGGCGTTCTCTGCTGGCTGCCGGATATCGCCGCCTGGGCACAGGTTGTGCGCCGGCTCACACGGCCCGGAGGAACGGCTTACATTCGCGACGGGCACCCGGTCGCTCATTCCCTTGATCTGGATCGCCCCGATGGCCGTCTCGAGTTCGTCGGCCCATACTTCGAAGGGCAGGCGATGCGCTATGACGAGCCGGGTACGTATGTCGAATCGGACGTATCGATCGACCACACGGTGAGCTACGAGTGGAACCACGGGCTGGGTGAGATCGTCAACGCGTTCATCGACGCCGGCTTCCGAATCGACTCCCTGCGCGAATACCCGTTCTCTCCCTACCGGGCCATGCCCAGCCTGGTCGAGGGCGAGGACGGCTGGTGGCACCTACCCGATCAGACCGGCCGCGTTCCGTTTATGTTCTCAATTCGCGCAACTCGGTCGGCGTAGCTTGGGGCCGTGGTTGACCCGTGGCGGGCGGGTGTTTCTGGCCAGCGTTTCGGCCAGGGCAAGTGTCAGGGGAACGATATGAACCAACTCGATCGACTCAATGCGTACCTGCAAGACCGTCTGCGACAAGAGGGGATAACTGAAATCACCCTGCAGGACGCGGCGCGGTGGATCCGGGAAGCGGAGTTGCTTCCAACACACGCATTCCGCCGCGACGGCCCGTTGCGGTTTCTCATCCAGGCAGGCTGGCTCGAAGGCGGAGAACAGGCTACTGGACCAAACGGTCGATATCGGATTCGGCGGAAGAGCGAGTAACTCAGGAGCGGCTTGCCGGCGCCGGCGGCAAACGCCGCTGGATAGTCCGCGGCCACGACGCAACAAGTCATTCCGTTAGACTCGCCTTACAACGGCTTAGCAAGCGTTGGTTCGGCGGTCGTCCCGGCTGCGCCGGGCACGCCGTGCGGGCCGTCGCGGGATGCGAGGGCAATGGCGCAAGACTTCACGATGTTCGTGGGTACGGTCGGCGGCGGCTTGAATGTGAGTCCTGACGGCGGCTCAACCTGGGCACAGATTCGAAGCCCCGTCCCGACCGAGAGCAACGTCCGCTCCGTCACCGTCTATCCCAACGACCCCAACCGTGTGATTGCGGGGACCGACGTCGGCGTCT
This sequence comes from Chloroflexota bacterium, assembly GCA_022821645.1. Classification (GTDB taxonomy): domain Bacteria; phylum Chloroflexota; class UBA11872; order UBA11872; family UBA11872; genus UBA11872. The sequence continues at coordinate 80,212 of JAJEDE010000011.1, read as the reverse complement.
TCCGAAGCGATGATCAGGGTGAGACCTGGGAACGGCTCGAAACGCCCATGGATGGCATCCACATCTGGTCCATCACCGTCGATCCCGCTGATCCCAGCACTCTCTTTGCCGGAACACGGCCCGGCGTATTCCGGTCAAAGGACGATGGCGAGACCTGGGAAGAACTGCCGGTCAACGTGAACATGAACGGCCCGATCGTCCCGCCCCGCACAACCACGGTGCTTGTAGACCCGCGGGACCATCAGACCGTCTGGGCCGGAGTCGAGGTCGCTGGGCTGTACCGAAGCAAAGACGGCGGAGATTCATGGACAGCCCTGTCGAACGTTGGCCCGGAGCTGATGTATGACGACATTCACGGCCTGGCTATCCGCCCCGGCGATCCCACCCTGGTGTATTCCACCAGCCCGTTCGGTCTGGCCATCAGCACAGACGAGGGCGACAGCTGGGACCACCACAAGTTTCCCAGCTTTGATCCCGGCGGCTCGTCATACTGCCGAAACATCCTGGTGCGTCCCGACAACCCCGACGTCATGTTCGTGGGCAACGGCAACGGCATCCCCGGGGTCACCGGCGCGATCCGCCGCACCGTGGATGGCGGCGCTACCTGGGACACCCCCGAGTTGCCCGTAACACCAAACTCCGTGGTCTATTGCTTCAGCGCCCATGTGGACGTCCCCGACTGCGTCGCGGCGGCCAGCATTTACGGCTACATCTACCTGAGCGATGACGGCGGCGAGACCTGGCGCAAGCTTGATCGCGAGTTCGGCGAAATCCGGGCGGTGGCCATCAGTCCCAACTAGCAGCTTGGGACTCCCCCGGGCCGCCTCGGAGCCGCGAGGCCGGTGCGATTGCCGGGCTCGTCGGTTACCGTGCTCTTTTGCAGCGCGCCCAGCGGAGTTGGCCCGTGCATGACCCCGAAGATATCAGCGCTCGGCTGAGCGGCCCGGTCAACCCGCTGCCCACCAAGTTCCACAGGGACGGGTCGATCAACTTCGACGGCATGCACGCCGTCATCGATCGTTCGCTGGAGGCCGGCTGCCAGGTCATCATGCTGACCTGGGGCGAGACTCTCGTCTCGCTGCTGAGCGATGCCGAACTGGCGCGGATCCATCGCTCCGTCATCGCGCACGTCGGTGACCGCGCCCTCACGATCGCCTGCGACAACATGTGGGGTCTTAACCAAACGCTCGAGTTCGCAGACTTGGTTCGCGATTTGGGCTACGACCTCTACATGGTCCGCCCCGCCGAGTGGGCTCGTGGTACGCCGGAGTCTCTGGCCGACTTCTACCGCGCCGTCGCTCGTCGCATGCCGGTAATGCTGGTTGGTGACGTACCGATCAGGACTTGCGAATTGATTGAGGACGAGGCCGGAATCCTGGGCTTCAAGGAAGACACCCAGCTCGACTACGCCCACGAAGTTCTCATGCGTTGGGGCGACCGCTGGCTCATGGTCGGCGGCGGCGGCATGAAGCGGCACTTCCTGCTCTGGCCCCACGGCTGCCGCGCTTGGCTGGAGCCGTTCGTCCGCTGCTATCCCGAACCGGCCATGCGGTACTGGGGGGCGCTGCAGCGCGGCGACAGCGCCGAGGCCTGGGACATCATCATGCAGATTGAAACCCCAGTGCGTGCGGCGGGCCACCGCTTCCCGGCCGGCTACAACGGCTTCTCCCAAGCCATGATCGAGGCCTACGGCATAGCGCCCCGCTGGCGCCGCTCCCCCGCGCCCAACGCCACCGACGCCGAGATGGAAGATGTACGCGGCCTGCTGCGTCGACTGGGCATCTGGCCGTGACCGCGGAAGCGCCGACCTCATGACGGGGCGGACGCCGGACTTCATCGCCGACCGCGGCTTCAGCCAGCCGCCGATCTACCTGACCGACCTTGACCGAGGTAATCCATCCAGCGCCTTATCAGCTGAACCCCGTCGTCACACATGGCGCACGCTGCCTTACAGCACGGACGCCTTCAGCGGCGTGATGTTGTTGGCCGGACCCGAAACCGCCGCGCCGCGCGTCACCTATCCCTTGAACGTCGACGGCTGGCACGCCATCTCGATTGGCGTGCATCCGTTCTGGTCCGAGCCCGAGGGGCGGCAGCTCGAAATCCAACTCAAACTCAGCGGGCCGGGCCCGTTCACCGTCCTTTCCTGGCCGCGCGTCCCATTCGGCGGTCATGCCGAACATCTCCACGAGCACTTCTGGGGTGTGGCGGAGCTCACGGGCCGAGACCTGGTGATCGCCCAACCAACCGCGCACGCGTCCCCCGGCGACGGTCCAGGATCATTCCTCGGGCAGCCCGCGCGCATTGCTTATGTCAAGTTGACTCCGCTGACGTCCGCTGAGGTTCGCGCACTCACGGCCGATCGGGATCGAGGCGACACCCGCCGCCTTTTCGCCCACCAGGATGCCCACGGACCACACTCCGCCTGGCGCCTAACGAGTGTCGCCGATATCCAGCGGGAGGTGGAGCCCTATCGGCACACCGACTTCTCGCGCCTCTATTGGGAGTGCGGCTCCGGCGACCTGATGAATTACTTCACCCAGATTGGGCGCATGCCCACACACGATGGGCTTGAGGACTTTCCGCGTCAGAGCGATCGCTTCAATGCCGAAAGCTGGCGGATTCTCCGCGACCGTGGCATTGATCCCTTGAAGGTGGCGGCTGAACATGCTCGGGATGTCGGGCTTGAATTCCACGCGAGCTATCGCGTCGCCGGCTTCCATTACCCGCCCCCGTTGGATCACTTCACGCACGGCGACTCGGTCTACAAGCGGCGGCCCGAGTGGCGCGGTGTCGACTGGGAAGGCCGCCGCACGCCGCGATTCGCCTATACCCATCCCGAAGTTCGCGCCTATGTCATCTCGCTGCTCCGCGAGGTCGTTCAGTACCCGGTGGACGGCGTCTGCATCCTCTACAACAGGCGGCTACCGCTGGTGGAATACGAGCCGCAACTCGTTGAGGGCTTTCGCGCCGACCACGGCGTCGATCCGCGCAGCCTCGAGCCGCTCGACCTGACCTGGCTGCGCTACCAATCGGGCGTGCTAACCGAGTTTCACCGCGAACTGCGCGCCGCTGTGGATGAGGAATCGCGGCGACAGGGCCGCAGCCGCCGCCTACAGATATCGGCCGTGGTCGCTGGCACCGAAGCCGAAAACCTGCGTTTCGGAGTGGATCCCGTAGCCTGGGTTAACGAAGGCTTGGTCGACACGCTTATTCCGTATTCGTCGGCAACGGATTTCAATAGCAGCGTGGATGCTTGGTCCGACCCGAAGGTGATCGACTACTTCGTGAATCTCGTGCGCGGCAGCAGCACGATCATCGCGCCCAACATGATGCCCCGCCAGGTTCAGCCGGAACTCTTGCGCCGACGCGCCTCCGGTCTTTATCGAGCCGGCGTCCAGCACCTATTCTTCTGGGACTGCGCCGGCGGCGACGGCCGCGCCAACTTCAGCGACATGTGGAGTGCTCTTCGCCGTCTTGGACACATCGACGAAATCGAAAACTGGAAAGCCGGCGGTGAGACCGACCTGAGTTCGACCCGCCACGAACTCCGCACTTTGGGCGACTGGGACCTCACCTACCACACGCCTGGTTAGGAAGCCCGCTGCGGATCCCGACTGGTCCGGCTCGGGCTTTTTCAGACCACCCGGTATTTGAGAGCCTGCCCAGCCTCGATCCGCGCAATGTTGTCGCGCACCACTTCCGTGGTTCCGCGCAGAAAGATGTCGCAAGCCGACGCCCCATGCGGCGTTGCAAAGACCTCGCGCTCAAACACTGGGTCGGCGGGATCAACCGGCTCTTCCCAGAACACGTCAAGGCCGGCGGCCCGCAGCCTTCCGCTGTCAAGCGCGTCAATCAGCGGCTGGCGCTCGACCACCGGGCCGCGCGACACATTGACCAGGACGGATCCATCCGGCATGGAATCCAGTACGGCTTGGTCGACCAGGCCGTGCGTCTCATCCGTGAGCGGCACCGACAGCACAACGAAGCCGCAATTGCGCACCGCCTCGGTCAGGCGGTCGGCGGTATATAGCTCGGTCAGCCCCAATTGCTGAGCCAGGCCGGCGTCCGGTGTTCGCTTCACACCAATCAGGGTCGCCCCAAAGGGCTTCAGCAGCCGGGCGATTTCGCTGCCGACACCGCCGACGCCCACGATGCAAACGCGAGAATCGAAGAGCGACGCGCCAAACGGTACGGCAATCGAGCGCGCCGCCAGCGTCCGAAAGTGCGTCGGCAATTGCCGCCCGGCGGCAATCAGGTGCATCAGCGCAAACTCGGCCACCGCCTTGCCGATCCCCGAGGGTCCCGCCGGTGCGTTGGCCACTGGAATGTCGCGGGCACGTGCAGCCTCTAGATCGACGTGATCGACTCCGATCCCGAACTGCTGAATCAGTCGAAGGCGTGAAGCGGACTCAACGGTGGCGGCATCGACGGGCGTACGAGCCGGGATGATCACCTCGGCGCTCGGCGCCTCCGCGGCCAGTGCGTCAGGCTCAGTTGGGACGACTTGGTGCTCGGGCAGCGCTTCTCGAAGCACATCCGTGATCGCCGCCAGGTCTGGGCTGCACATTAGTACCCGCATCGGATGTCCCTTTCTTGAGACGCCTCGTTGTTAGCCCGCCGTCGCCTTACAAGCCTCCAGGGCGTCGTCCACGATCTCGAGCGTCCGATCCACGTCGTCCTCGCTGTGCGCGATCGAGATGTAGAACTTCTCGTTCGGAACAATCAGGATTCCTCGCTTCACGCACTCAATAGCAAACTGCGTCCCCATCTCGCGGTCGTTATCCAGCAAGTCGACCCATTGCGTCGGGTTGGCGTTCTTCATAAATCGCACGCCAAACACCATGTCCTCGCCCAGCGCTTGTAATGCGATTCCGTGTCGACGCCCGGCCTCCTCGATACCGGCCCGCAGACGACCGCCGACGCGATGCAACTGGTCGTAGACTCCGGGCTCGCTGAGGACTTCCATGGCGGCCAGCGCTGCTGTCGCCGCGACGGGATTACCGTTGAATGTCCCGCTGGCCCAGGCAATCGTGTTTGGCGCGCGGCCCACGTTGCCGTACAGGTCCATGATGTCGCGGCGCCCTGCAATCACGGCCAATGGGAAGCCACCGGCCATTGCCTTGCCGTAGCAGGCCATGTCCGGCACCACGCCGTAGGCCTCCTGCGCGCCACCCCACGCCAGTCGGAATCCCGTGACGATTTCGTCGTAGATCATCACGATGCCGTGCCGGTCGCAAGCTTCTCGCACCGACTCCAGGAATCCGGGAACCGGCCGCAGCACGCGCTGCAGCGGCTCGATGATGATGCCCGCGAGTTCGTCCGCGTATTCCTCGATCACATGGAGCGCAAACTCCGTGTCGTTGTACGGGGCCACCAGCACGTCGTCCGCCAGCACGCCCGGCACACCCAGCGAGTCGGGTTCCGCGTGCGGATAGTCGCTGGCTTCACCTGGAACGGTGCCGAACATGGCGAAGTCGCCGGTTCCGTGCCAGCCGCCCTCGAACTTCAAGATCTTCGGCCGGCCGGTGAATGCCCTCGCCGCACGCAGCGACAAGAATGTTGCGTCGGATCCGGTCGTCACGTACCGAACCTGCTCGGCGCACGGAACGGCCTCGATCACTTGCTCCGCGAGCCGGATAGCCGGTTCGTTCAGGAAGTAAAACGTCGTCCCCTGGCGAATCTGGCGCTCGACGGCTTCTAGGATCCGCGGGTGGCAGTGACCAACCAGCATGGGCCCGGAACCCATCAGGTAGTCGATGTACTCCCGGCCGTCAACGCTGATCAGATGACTGCCGCGCCCTTCGCGAATCACAACATCCTGGGAGCGCGGGAGCATCAGAAAGCCAAGGGCGCCGCCGCTGAGCACGTTGCCGGCGAGTTCAAGGAGTTCGCCATTCGGGGCGGATGTCTGGCCCGGCTGTGTCGAGGCTGCCACCAGTCACCTAGCCTTCTGGAAGCCGCCGTAACAGCCGGCGGCGCTGGGTCGCGCATACTACACGCGGCACCGAGTCGATCGGTTGCCGAGCCTGAGTTGCGGAGATTTCGGAATGGCGAAGATCAGATCGTGAGCGCCAGCGTCTCTGAGTCATCTCGCGTGAGGATTGCCCTGATAGGCGCCGGCGGCTTCGGCACCTATACAACCGAGTTGATCGATCGGCAGCCCGAAATCGAACTGGTCGGCGTTGCCGACACCGACGGCGACAAGGCGCGGCGCCTTGGGCGCGATCGCGGCGTGCCGTTCTGGGCCGACCACCGAGGCCTACTTGCCGAGTGCGGCTGCGACGCCGTGGCCATCGTGACGACCCACTCGACGCATCGCGACATCGCGGTGGACGCTGCGGCGGCGGGACGCCACATCTTTTGTGAAAAGACTATGGCCATTACCGTCGCCGACTGCCACGACATGGTGGAAGCCGCGAACACGTACGGCGTGAAGCTCATGGTTGGTCACAAACGCCGATTTCGGCCAGCTTCCGTCGCGCTTCGGCGAGCCTTGGCTACCGAAGGACTGGGACGCCCCCTCGCCGTCAATGTTCGCGGCTTCTTTGGCCGACGCATCACCGGCTTCTGGCGTGAGCGGGCACTCTGTGGCGGCCTGCTCTACTGGGCCGGAGTTCACGACGTCGACACGCTCCGCAATCTCTTTGGCGAGGTGGCCTCCGTGTACGCGGTCCTTTCGCCCAAGCGGCGGCCCGAAGTCTCCGACCAGGAAGACGCCATTTCGGTCGCGCTCACGTTCAAGAGCGGAATGCTCGGCTCACTGCAGGTTTCCACCTTCTATCCGATGGCCACCTATCAGACCGCATTCGGATTCGACATAGTCTGTGAGCGCGGCGGCATCAGCTACAACCCTCACAACCTCACCGTCACAACCCAGCTTGAAGACCAGCCTTCAGACATTGTTCGCCTTGAGCACAACTCACCCGACGGCGCCTACGACAAGGAGTGGTCCAGCTTCGCCGCTTGGGTCCTCCGCGACGAAGACCCCGTCCTTACTGGCGAGGACGGACTGCGCTGCGTGGAGATCCTCCAGGCCGCGTACTTGAGCGCCGCGACGGGATCGCGAGTCGACCTTCCGCTCGACCGCTACGAGCGGCGTCCGTTTGACGAATAGGCGCCGGCGCCATGCGCATCGCCTGCGTGCAGGTCGCCACCGTTGACGGTGAGATCAATGCCAACCGCGCGCGTGCCCTAGGCCTCACGGAACAGGCGCTGGCCAACAACCCGGATCTGGTGATCCTGCCGGAATTGGTCACCACCGGCTATTGCACCAACGACTACACGATGTTTGCGGAGGATCTTGAAGGTCTGACCGTTCGTGCCTTCGCTGATCTGGCAGCCTTGTCTGGCGCTTATATCGCCGTCGGTCTTGTAACCCGCACGGCCAGCGGCCAACCGCAAAACGGGAGTGTGCTCGTTGGCCCTAACGGCGTCGTTGGCACGTACGCCAAGTCCCACATGTGTGTCAACGACGACCCGCGCGTCGACGAATCCACAGCGTTCGCCCGCGGCGAGGGGCTGGGGCTTTTAGACCTCGCTAGGGTCAGGGTCGGAGTGATGATCTGCTATGACGGTCACCACGGCGAGTTGCCGGTTGCTCTCGTCGCCGGCGGTGCCGATGTGCTGATCTGGCTGAACAACCGGACCTCGGTACCGGTCTGGGAAGCTTCCGCGATCGCCAAATTCAATCGCGTGCCCGTCGCCGCCGTGAACCGAGTCGGCGAGGCCGGCTGGCAGCCGGCCGGCCAGCCTCAGCGGTTCTTCACCGGAGTCTCAGCGATCGTCGATCATGAGGGCGAAACCGTCGCCGCCGCTCACGGCGGGGAAGAAACCGTGGTCGTCGGCGACGTCGATATCGAGGCCGGACGCCAACGCCGCAACAGCCACGTGCTGAACACGCTGCGGAGTCGGCGTCCCGACCTTTACGCCCTGACCTAGATAGCAAAGTCTTAATTTCGGCCCGAACTCGCGTTCGATGCGGCTATGATGCGCGCCGGTATTCGGGCACAACTTCTTGAATTGGGGACGTAGCGTGGCAGCAGTCGGGCAATTCGTGGGTCAGTCCGCATCGGAAGCGCCCGTCCGCAGCGAGTGGAACCTGGCCTGGCGCCGCCTGCGACGCAACAAGGCGGCCATGGCTGGTTTGGTCGTATTGATCGTGATTTCGCTCGCCGCGGTCTTTGCCGACTTTATTGCCACCGAAGCTGAGAATGACTTCGACATCGCGTCGACAGGGCTGCCGCCGTTCGCCGAACGTCTGGACCCAACCGACGACTGGCGGCCCTGGGGACAGCGTCACTTCCTGGGCACCGACGACATTGGACGAGATGTCTTCAGCCGAATCGTGCGCGGCGCACGCATTTCCTTGCGGATTGGGTTTTCGGCGGTCACGATCTCGCTGATAGTCGGCAGCATCCTTGGTCTGGTCTCCGGTTATTTCCGCCGCTGGCCGGACATGGTTATCAGCCGAATTCTTGACGTGATGCTGGCGTTTCCCGGGATCCTGCTGGCGATGACGGTTGTCGCATCGCTAGGGCCGGGGCTCAATAACGCCATGCTCGCGTTGGGAGTGGCCGGCATCCCGTTCTACGGTCGCGTGGTGCGCGGCACCACGCTCGCCGCGCGGGACCTCACGTATGTTCGAGCAGCGCGGGCCGTCGGCATGTCCGACGTGCGCATCATGCTGCGCCACATCCTGCCCAATGTGATCAGTCCCGTTCTGATCATGGCGACGCTCGGACTAGGCGGCGCTATCCTCGCGTCGGCCACCCTCAGCTTCCTGGGCCTCGGTGCCGAGTCACCCGCTCCCGAATGGGGCTACGAACTCTCCAAGAGCCGCAATCTGTTGCGGGAGTACTGGTGGATAGCCACATTCAACGGCTTCGCCATCGCAACCACCGTGCTATCCATCAACCTGTTGGGCGACGGGCTGCGTGAGGCGCTCGATCCCCAGGCCAGTTCGTGGTCTGATTAGTTGAGCTTCGAGTCCATGGCATTCCGCGCGTGCATTCGGTACGCTATCGCATTCGTCGAGGCGCTGTAGTTGCGCGCCTCAAGGGGAGGTTGCACATGATCAAGACGCCGAGCGTGAGCCGGCGGCTCGTCCTTCGGACTGGCTTGGCTGGCTTGGCCGGTGGCGTCGGGGCGGCTGCACTAGCAGCTTGCGGTGAGACTCAAGTCGTCACCAAGGAAGTCCCGATCGAGACCACAGTGGTGAAGGAAGTCCCGGTCGAGAAGATCGTCCGTGAGACCGAAGTCAGGGAAGTCCCGGTCGAAAAGATCGTGACCCAGCAGGTCGAGAAGATCGTGACCAGGACGGTCGAAGTCAAACAGGTCGTCGAAGTCCCGGTCGAGGTCGAAGTCGAGAAGGTCGTTGAAGTCGAGAAGATCGTCGAGAGGGTCGTGGAGAAGATCGTCGAGGCGGCCGCTGAGCGCGCGCCCGGCATCGACATCTACAACCTCGACGAGTCCGTGGCCATCGGCGCCAAGCCGTGGGACCCCAAGCCGGGTGGCGAAGTCAGTTACATGACCTTCGGCAACCCCACCGGCTTTGACCCGGCCACCTGGGGCGGCCGCAGCGCCGAGCCGGCAGCGGTCATGTACGACCTGCTATACACCTACGGCAAGGGCAACCTGATTTACCCGCACCTGGCGTCTGATCTGCCGGAACCCGCGGACGACAAGCTCTCGTGGGTCATCCCGCTGCGTAACGACGTCGTGTTTCACGACGGCGAACCGTTCAACGCCGATGCGGCCGTCTTCAACTTCCAGCGTTTCCTTGACCCGGATCTGGCCCGTGGCCACGTCATTCGTGACGTTGCGTCCATGGGCAGCGTTGAGAAAGTGGACGACTTCAAGATTCGGATCAGCACTCCGCAGCCGCAGTCGCCTCCGTCCTTCCTGCACTCCATTGCTCACCAACACACGGGCATGGCCTCGCCCAAGGCGGTCACGGAGCGCGGTGAGGCCTTCAGTCGCGATCCCGTTGGCACTGGCCCCTTCAAGTGGTCGGGGGTCTGGGAAGACGACGTCAAGGTCGTGTTCGACCGTAACGAAGATTACAACTGGGGCCCGTCATTCCTCGCGCACCAGGGCGCGCCGTATCCGGACCGGTTGCGTATCCAAATCCTTGGGTACAACATGACCGACAACGCCGCTGCCTTCGAGGCTGGCGAGGTTGACATCTGTCTCAACTGGTCGTTTGCGGACTACAAGCGGGTGTCCGAGAACGCCAAGTACCACGTCATCGGCTATGCCGCCCCTGGTATGGGTCAGTACATGCCGCTGCACACGCAGCTTTGGCCACTGGACGACCTGAACGTGCGTAAGGCCCTGCTGTTCGGCGTTGACCGCCGCACGGTAACGGTGCGCGCCAACGGCGGTACCGCCCCGCTCAACATCAGCAACCTGCTGGTGCCCGGCACGATCGGCCGCAGCGCCGAGGCTGGCGAGCTCTACACCTACGATGTGGGTATTGCCAACCAGATCCTCGACGAGGCCGGCTACGCCAAGGGCGAGGACGGCTTCCGCTACGCCTCCGACGGCCGGCGGCTGGAAATCAGCTACCCGGACCGCGGCGACCCGGTGGTCGAGCTGTTCAAGCTGGACGTGGAGAAGAACCTCGGCATCTTCGTGGATATCCCGAAGATGGACGGCGCTACGCACCGCGAAGGCGCTTCCAAGGGTCTCTACCACACCACATGGATCGGTGTCGCGGCGCCTAGCGGCGACGTGATGTACGACCGATTCCACACCGCCTCGTACGGCGGAGCCAACCGCTCCTACTCGTTCTTCGAGTTCGACGGTATTCCCGAGTCGGCCACGCCGAACGCGAAGATCGACGGGCTGCTCGAGGCGGCGCGCGCGAGCTTCGACGCGGAAGAGGCCAAGGCGCTCTGGGAAGAGGCCGAGCTCTACCTGATGGAGAACGCGGTTGCGATCCCGCTGGTCCACGACTACCTGCCGTGGCTGACGAACCCCGACCGCATCGGCGGCGAGTTGTTCCTCGGAATCGACTACCTGCCGTTCTTCGGTCAGTTCTACAGCACCCAGGAGTAGATTCGGACGTAATGCGAAAGGCGTCCGGCCGGCATCAGCCGGCCGGACGCCTTCTCGCACCGTATAGTCCGGAAAACGGCTGAGCGATGGGCGCTTACATCCTGCGTCGCGGGCTCTACACCATCCCTGTCTTATTCGGGGTGTTGTTGTCCGTATTCGTCCTGATGCGTCTTGTTCCCGGCGATCCCATCGCACTGTTCTATTCGACTGGCGGGGTCGGGGACTCGGGAGCCACCGCCGGGAGTGGCGGTGAAGTCAGCCGGGCCGCGCTGGAAAAACTGCGCGAGAGCTACAACCTCGACAAGTCCGTGCCACACCAGTTTGTGCTGTACGTCAGGGACGTGTTCCGCGCCGACTTTGGCGACTCAATCCAATATCGTCGCCCGGTCACTGACCTGATCAAGGATCACGCACCCGCCACCATTCAACTCACGTTATCCGGCATGGCCGTGGCTCTTGCCATCGGTTTGGGCGCCGGCATCCTTTCAGCCATTCGACGTCACACGTGGGTCGACTACGGCGCCCAAATATTCGCCATTCTCGGCGTGTCGTTCCCTAGCTTCTTCCTGGCAACCATCCTTATCTTGATCTTCGCCATTAACCTGAATTGGCTGCCCGTGATTTCGAATGGCGTTGGCCCACAGCTCATCATGCCGGCCATCACGCTCGGAACCGCGGCGGCCGCGATTCTGGCCCGGCTCACCCGCTCGTCGATGCTCGACGTCCTCTCCCGTGACTACATTCGCACGGCACGGGCCAAGGGCGTGGGCGAACGGAATGTCATCTGGGTGCATGGCCTTCGCAATGCCATGATCCCCGTCCTTACGGTTGTTGGCTTGGAGTTCGGTTCACTCTTGGGCGGCGCAGTCGCTATCGAGGCCGTCTTTTTTCGCCAGGGTCTCGGATTGCGTCTCGTCGATGCTATCGAAGCCCGCGACTACCCCGTCATTCAGGCCCTGGTCCTACTTGCCGCCGTCGTATACGCCGTTGTAAATCTCCTGGTAGATATCCTGTACACGTACGTTGACCCACGCGTACGGTTGACCGATCAAAAAGCGAACTGAGCATCACGGACCCTGCAGGTCCCTCGTAGCCTCTCGCGTCGCGTGAAACTCTGCATCTCCACGGCCTGCTACCGCTGGATGCTTGACCCGCATCGGCGTCGCGACCGTCCTGAGCACCGCAATTTCGGCTGGCCCCCGACCTTTCTACAGACCGAGTCTTCCCCCAAGCCCGGTGTCATGCGCCACGACTGGATGCTGCACAAAACTCGCGACCTCGGCCTCGAGGGCTTCTACATGCACGCCGCGGACGTTGGCCACGGCCCAACCGTCGAGGAATTCGGCACCCGCATGCGAGCCGCCGGACTTATCTTCAACGGCGGCCTCACCGCCAACTGGGCCGCCACTGCCAACCAGTGGGACTCCGAGTATCGTGAACGGGCTATCGAACACGTCGAACTCAACGCTCGCAGCGGCGCGAACATCGCCACCGTCACCCACCTCCTGGCGGGCGTGCACAACCACTTCAGCACCGATCCCCCAATCGGCGAGCAAGTCGATCGCGCCATCCGAAACTTCAGCACCATCCTGCCGGCCTGCCGGGAGCACGGCGTAACGCTCGCCTTCGAGAACCACATGGACTACCGGCTGAGCGAGGTCGTGGCTATCGTCCAGGGCCTCGACTGCGAATTCGCGCGGATCACCCTGGACACAGCCAATCCATTCCTGGTGCTGGAGGACCCTCTTGAAGGTGCACGGCTGGCCGCGCCCTACACCGTCGCGGCCCACCTCAAGGACTTCACGGTCCATCCGCTCACCGAGACCTGGGAACCGGAACTCCACTGGGCGCCGGTCGGTCGCGGTGACTCCCCGATCGCGGAGATCCTGGACCTGCTTCGGGCTGAAGCGCCGAATCCTGACGAACTCCTCGCACATATCGAGATCGCCGGCTTGCCGCAGACGGATCCCGACCGCTGGGTCCGCGCCAGCATCGCGCACCTCCGGCGGCACGCCGCCGACCACTTCCCGAACCAGGCAGCCGCGTGAGATTCGGACTCTCGGCCGACACCTACCGCTGGATCGCCTACCCATGGATGCGGGCCGATCGGCCGGCCTTTCGCGCCACCAGCCACTACGCACCACACATTCTCTCGGTTGATCCGCCAAACCCCGAAGCCGACTTGCCCGACTGGCTACTGGATCGTGTCCGCGCGCATGGGCTATCCGCGCTCACGATGGACCTCGGCCTGCTCAAGAACCGGGATCGCGCATCAGCCTTCGGAACCCGTTGCGCCGACGCCGGCGTGCAACTCCTTGGCAGCGTATCCGTCAATCTCGTTGCCGGACCCCATCGCTGGGGAAACGCCGCATCCAAGGGTTCGACCGCACACTTCGACCAGGAGCAAGCCAGCAGTCTGCAGTCCGGCTGGACCGGTGATAGCGAAGCCTTTATCGCTGCAACGGCAATTCGTCTGGCCGCGGACGCCGGCGCGTCCGTTCTGAGCCTGGTCCATGGGCAGCCCGATCGGCCCAACCGCTATTCGCCCCGGCCAATCCTCGCCGACCAACTGAAGCGCATCGAGTCCAATGCGCGAACGCTTCTCCCGCTCGCAGCCGATATGGGCGTCACGCTGGCCCTCGAACCGCACATGGACTACCGCTGCGCTGAGTTCGTTCGGGTCATCGAGGCCGTCGCGTCGCCCAATCTCCGCCTCGTCCTCGACGTCGCCAGCCCCCTTGCCGTCACGGAAGATCCGCTCGACGCCGCTCGCCTCGTCGCGCCCTATGTCGTCGCTACCCACCTCCGCGACATGCGCGTCCAGGCCCTCACCGAAGTAGCCACCGGCGCGCTCTTCCACACCCCAATCGGCGAGGGCCATGTCCCGGTGGATCGGATTCTGGACATCCTTCACGACCGGTCGGCCGAGCCCGACGCGCTCATCCACTGCCTTAAGATCGTCACTCGGCCCGAGCATGACGTCGAAGCGTGGCTTACCGCCTCGCTGGCAATGGTTGGGGCCTATGCCTCGCGCAAATCGTCCCGCGACGCGAGGTAATGTATGCCCTCGGGAGGAATGCATGAACGACCATGACCGCTACCTGTTCGACTTGCAGGGCTACGTGACCATTCCTAACGCAATTGACGCCGATACCGTGGCCGCGCTCAACGAGATTCTCGATAGAAAGATCGCGGAGGAAACGCCGGCCGACGCGATGACCCATCGCTTCGTCAATCTGCTCAATTGGGGCCAGCCATACATCGACCTGCTCGATCCGCCCAAGATCGTTCCCTACCTGGACGCCATCCTTGGACCCAGGTTCCGATTGGATCACACGTACCTGGACATCATTCGCGGTGGACTAAGCCCCATTGGCGCCACGCTCCACGGCGGCGCCATGCCATTCAATCCGGTGCAGTACTTTCACTACAGCAACGGCGAGTTTCACAACGGCCTATCCGTCGTCGCCTTCAATTTGGCCGACGTGAACCCCGGCAACGGCGGTTTCGCCTGCGTTCCCGGCAGTCACAAGAGCAATCTGCCGTTCCCGGACGAGTGGAGGGACCTCACCGATGAGCACGACACCGTCAAGCGCGTGACCGGGCCGGCCGGCACGGCCATCATCTTCACCGAGGCACTAACCCACGGTCCGCTGCCCTGGACCGCCGACCACGAGCGACGCACAATCTTCTACAAGTACAGCCCCAATCCGCTGGCATGGTGGGGCGAGTACCCAACACCCGAAGGCTTGGAAGGCCTCACCGAACGCCAGCGAGCCATCCTGGAAGGCCCCAACGCCCGTTATCCCGAGCGCGGAATCCGCTGACGCCGGCCGTCAGCTAAGCGGTGGGAAGTAGGCCAACCCCGCTCCAAGATCGTCCATTGCGACCACCGCGTCGCCCCGCATTCGCGCCTCGATGTCGTAGTCCTGGTGGTGAATCGTCAGGTAGCGCTCGGTCAGCGGCAGCCGCACCGCCACTACTCGTCCGACCTCCGGCTGGCGGAGCCAAAGGCGCCTGTCAACGACGAAACGCTCCGCCGGATGGTCGTCGACTCGAATCGCGTCCAAGTCCGCCCACGATGGCACGCGCACGGCGATGTCGCCGGCAATCTTCGGCGTGATCCGCAGCGCGTTGCTCGTATAGGGCGACTCGATCCGCACCGCATCGCATTCAAAGTCGAAGAGCATGTTGATCCGCGTCACTCCGCCGCTCGTCGTCGCAACCGCGCGCTGCGCTGCGCATAGCGAGGCCGTCGCGCCACCCACAATGTCGATACTCGGCGTGACCTGGTTCTTCCCCAGCGGCAGATGACCGTACACGGCATTGAAACCAAACAGCCCAAGCAGACGCGTCCGTAAATCACGCCGCTCGTCGCCGCCCGGCGCCTCGTCCATAAAGCTCAGATCCCTGACCTGTGACGGAAGCAACTGTGACCGCAGATACCTCTCGGCATCCTCAAAATAGGCGTCGCCGAAACAGCGCCCCAGGATTAACGCCGTCTCGATCACGTCTCCCACGTTATTCATCTCGCCCTGTTCCGGGTGAAAGCTCGGATGGTGCCGTTCCCGCACCCAACCCACTTCGTCGCGAATCACCCGGAGCCCGTTGTCATAGAACGCGCGGACACGTCCCAGTAGTCCCAGGTCGTCCGTCACGCTGGCAAGCAGAGCCATCCCGGAGAGCGTGCACGTTGTCGAATGCGTATGCGCTCCCAACCGGTCCGCGTCGTATGACCCGTCGGCCAGGAAAAACCGCTCGGTCGCGTGCGCCGCCAGGTCCTGCGCCATTTCCAGCGCAGTGCCGGACCCGGTTGCCTGGTGTAGCTTCGTCAGCGGCCCGATCGCCCGACCCACGCCCTCAACAAACGTCGGCCGCGCCGTCATCGGCAACCCGTACGCCGCGCGCACCGCATCCTGGTCCCAATCACTCTTGGCACTCCAGAAGCGCCGAATGTCAGTGATCAGAGCTTCCGCGGCCTCGGCCGCCCGGTCGGATGTCCGGTATCGCGCCAGCGCATGTAGACCGTGGATGGCCTCCCGAATCGAATGCTCATCCACCGACGTCAGCGGACCGCCGGGCGTGCTGTGATTGCACGGCAGCGGCCCGGCGCTCAGGGAAAAAAAGCTCGCCTCCGTGTGTTGCGTAATCACCTCTTCGTCCAGCTCAACGCCCAGCGCGTCCTCGGCCGCCAGCAGCGCGTCCAGGTGGCGACCCGCCAACTGGATGGCCCCGTGATACGGGCTGAATCCCAGCCACCCGTCCGGCCAGATCCGTGTGTACATGTACGGATAGCCGTTGTCCGCGGGGTTGAACACGTTCGCCATCGCGCGACAGGCCGATTCCACGGCTGCCGGAATGCTGGTCGTGTTGACATTCGACACGCGGGTGGGCGGGATGCGCGCCTCATCGAACGGGGGTCCGGGAATGAACGCGTGCGCGGTCGGCGACGGCGGCTTGCGCAGCGGCTCGTCGCTCATGCGCTGAATCGCCACAATTCGCCGCTGCCGACTGCGGCATGAATCGTTCGGCGATTCGAAGTGGCCTCGGTAATGCTCACGCGCTCCACGGCCCGACCTGCCAGCGGCCCGTCCATCCGGGACCAGTCATGACCCTCGGTGTTGGAGAGATACACGCCGTCACTGGTGGCGGCGGCAACCAGGCCGTCACGCCCGAAATCTGGCGAGACCGTGATCTGCCGAATAGCCTCACCGCCTTCCGCGACCCGAAGTCCCAACCACGGGCCACGGCCCGAACTCGGGGGCACCGCAATGCGGTCTCGCGCCGCCAGCAGCACAGGCCCAACGTCAGGTTTGAAGTTCGGAGGTATCGCCAGCGAGGCCCAGCCCAGGGACGTGTCGTACTCGACCCAGGGCATCCACGACTCGCCCGCGTCGCTTGATCGAATAACCACCAGCCGCTGCGCGTCGCCGGCGGCCGCAACCATCGCGCGGTCCTGGCCGAAGTGCGGCGAATAGGCCAGGGCCAGAACTTCGCTGCCGTCGAGCCCGGTCCAGACTGATCGCCAAGTATCGCCATGGTCATGGGACTGTAAGAGCATCCCGTCCTGAGCACCCACCGTTACGTGGCCGTCGGCAGCAAAGTCCGGCGAAAACTCCAGCAGGTTTGCTGCCGAGTCGTCCGTCAGGCCGCCCACGCGCACCCACGACCGGGCGCCGGCGGCGCTCCAGATGATCTGGCCGCCGGCTATTCCGCCGGCGATCCCGTCCCGCGCGAATCCGGGCGACAGCCGCACCGCGGTAATCGGACCCAATCCCGGGTCATCCAGGGTTGTCGACCAATTCAGCCCGCCGTCACGCGAAACAAGCACGCCGTCCTGCAACGTCCCCAGGACCAGCGTATTGTCGCCGTCGATCGACCGCGACACCGCGAGATCAAGGATGGGGCGGTTGACCAAGCCGGCATTTGTCGCGGCCGGCGGACCGTCCGCGGTCAGCCGATAGACACCGCGGCGATCGGTCCCGATGAGCGCACGCCCGTTGGACGCTCCCACACATAGAGCCGAGACCTCGCCGTCCGGAGTAATTGGCCGTTCCTGCCAGGTCGTGGCGCCGTCACTGGACTGCAACAACCTTCCACGGCCAGTCGCGGCAACGACTTGGCGGCTTCCGCCATCCGACTCGGACACGGCGATTCCATTGACCGTGTCTCCCTCCGAGCGCCAGACCGTCTCCCAGTGCCCGCCGCCATCCGTCGAACGCAGCAGCCGACCTGAAACAGTTCCGGCCACGGCGGTTTCTCGCTCGATCCAGGCCAGACTCTCGATTGGGTCGGCGTCGAGGTCTTCCACGCGCTCCCAGCTTCGACAAGCGTCAGTCGAACGCAGCAGTATCCCGCTGTCGGTCGCGGCCAGGACGGCTCCGCCGTTCGACGCCCCGGGGGCGATGGCCAGCGCCGAGATCTCGGCGTCTTCCAGGCCGGAAACGAATCCGTTCCACCCCTGCCCTCGATTCCGAGAGACGAACACGCCCTCGCGCTGTGTCCCCGCCACGATCATCTGGTCTCGCCCGAAGTCCGGCGAGATAGCGACGCGCGTAACCGTCGGCCGAATGCCCCAGAACTCCCGACGAAACCAGTTTTCGCCGCAGTCGAACGACATGTGCAGTCCCGAAACCGCCGTCGCTGCGGCCACCACGCCATCTCGCTCAAAATCGGGCGACACGGCCACGTCCTGCACGAACGGGCTGATCAGTCCATTGCCGGTCCACTCCCAACGTTCGCCGCCGTCAGTAGACCGAAACACGCCGGCCAGCGTCGCGGCGAACGCCGTCCCGACTCGGTCGTTGGCACAGGCGATCGAGCCGACCGTGCCGCCTTCGAGGACGAGCAGACGCTCCCAACTCATACGGACACAGGGCGCAACCGGCCAACGACACCCATCGCCGGCCTCAGTCGCTGCGGGCCTCGCCGCCGCGCAGGGCTTCGGCCACCGTCACGGGCGGCACGCCGCCGGAATCCTCGATCTCACGCCAGAAGTGACATGCCACCGCGTGCCCGTCGCCCGTTTCGGTCAGCAACGGCTCTTCGGTCTTGCAGCGTTCCTGAGCCCAGGGACAGCGGGGATGGAAGCGGCAGGCCGAAGGTGGGTTCACCGGGCTGGGCACGTCGCCCGGCAGGATGATCCGCTTCCGCTTCGCCTCGATCACCGGATCGGCCACCGGTACCGCCGATAGCAGCGCTCGCGTATACGGATGCAGCGGCCGCTTGTATAGCGAGTCGCTGTTCGTGACTTCCACCAGCTTGCCCAGATACATCACCGCCACCCGGTGGCTGATGTGCCGCACAACCTTCAGGTCGTGGGCGATAAACAGGTACGCCACTCCCAGGCGCTGTTGCAGGTCCTGCAATAGGTTGATGATCTGGGCCTGGATCGAAACGTCCAGCGCCGAAACCGGCTCGTCGCAAACGATGAATGAAGGCTCGACCGCCAGCGACCGCGCGGTCGCAATTCGTTGGCGCTGTCCCCCCGAGAACTCGTGCGGATAGCGCGACGCCTGCGTACGGCTCAACCCCACCAACTCCAGGATTTCCTGAACCCGGCTTCGCCGATCCTGGCGGCTCTCGTAGAGATTGTGGACCAGCATCGGCTCTTCAATGATCTTGCCCACCGACATTCGGGGATTCAGCGAGCCGTACGGGTCCTGGAAGATCATCTGCATCCGGCGTCGCGCCCGCCGCTGCGCGTCCGCCTTCAGGCTTGTGAGGTCCTGCCCTTCAAACACCACGTCGCCCGCCGTCGGTACTTCCAGCTGCATTACCGCGTTGCCGGTCGTCGTCTTGCCGCAGCCTGACTCGCCCACCAGCCCCAGCGTTTCACCGGCCTCGATGCTGAAGGACACGTCGTCCACCGCCCGGACCCAGCCCGCGTGCCGCCGGATCAACGCGCCGCGCGTAACCGGAAAGTGCTTGACCAGGTGCTTGACGTCGAGAAGCGCGCCGTTGGACTTGTCGGCCACTGGCGGGGCGGAAGTGCTCACCGCAACTCTCCTGTCGTCGGGTCGACAATGCAGCGAACCGGATGTCCGGCGCCTCGATCCTCGAGTGCCGGCACCATTGAGAGGCATGTATCGCGAACGTATGGGCAGCGTGGCGCATAGGGGCAGCCCTGCGGCAGACCGATCAGGTCTGGCGGCGACCCCGGAATATTTGAGAGCTTCTCCGTCCGGTCGCCGGTAATCGTCGGCACCGCCTGCATCAGACCCAGCGTGTACGGATGCTGCGGTCGCGCGAACAACTCGTGCACCGGCGCGTATTCCACAATGAATCCCGCGTACATCACCGCCACCCGGTCGCAGAACCCCGCAACCAGGGCGAGTTCGTGGGTAATTAGAATCACCGCCATGCCCAGTTCGCGCCGAAGTTCCGCCAGCAGCTCGATCACCTGCGCCTGAATCGTCACGTCCAGTGCCGTCGTGGGCTCGTCGGCAATCAGCAGATCCGGCTGACAAGAAATGGCCATCGCAATCATGGCTCGCTGCTGCATGCCGCCCGATAGCTGATGCGGATAGTCCTTGACCCGTTCTTCCGGCGCCGGAATCCCCACCGTGTCCAACAACTCAACGGCCTTCGCACGCGCTTCCGGCTTGGTCATGTTCAGATGAAGCTGCAGGGACTCCTCGATCTGCCGTCCAACCGGGTATACGGGGTTCAGGGAACTCATTGGGTCCTGGAAGATCATGGCGATCTGCGCGCCCCGGATCTCACGCATCTCATCGGCTGGAACTTGCAACAGGTCTTTGCCACGAAATCGGATTGATCCGCGTGACACGTTGCCGGCCGGACGCGCCACCAGGCCCATGATCGCCAGCGAACTGACGCTCTTGCCGCAACCGGACTCGCCGACAATCCCGATCGAGTCGCCCTCGGCCAACTCGTAGGAAATTCCGTTCACTGCGTGGACCACGCCCTCGTCGGTGTCGAATTCAACCGCCAGGTCGTCCACCTCTAGAAGCGTGCCGTTCTCTGTCATTGAATCCTCGCGTCTGATCGCTGCCCGTAGCGTGGCAGCCAGTACGTGCGGTAGCGCGCGTCGCAATCTTGCGAACAGAACTGGTGGCCGTCACCGGCGCGCCAGATGTCGCTGGGTATCACCTGTCCGCAAAACTCGCAGTTGGTAACGTCGGTCTGCCACCAGTCGCCGTCCAGACGCTCCCAATGACCGCCCGTGGGCGGCAGAGCGTCCGTGGTAGGCCGTAACGGGTCGCGGGCGATCTGCTCCGGGCCGGAGTCTCGAGCCACTTCTCCACGCAGGGTTTCGGTACCCGTGTCATTGATCAGGTATCGCCCGTCAATCTGATCTATCGCCACCCGATACACCTCACGCGCCGCCTCGACCGAGACGAATCGCTCGCGGACGTCCCGCAGCACCTGCTCGGGCTCCCGAAGCTCAGGCGCTCCGTAGCCGCCGCCGCCGGGGCTCCCAATCAACACCTCGTCGCCCGCCCGAAGTTCGATATTCGCGATGCGCGAGTTGCTGGTCGTCCCGAAGGCCTCGCCAAACGTCTGAAACGTCGGTGTTCCGGTCCGCCGCACCAGGAGTCTTGACGTATCGCCCGTGCGCCCACCATAAAGCCCCCACGGGCGTGAAACCATCCGGTCGAATAGCGCCGAGACGGTGACGGATGGCGCGCGTACCTCGAGGATCCGGTCGGACCCAAGACCGCCGCGCTGTGCGCCCGCCCCGCCGGAGTCGGTTCGCAGCCGGTAGGCGCGCGCCATGAACGGATAGCGTGTCTCAAATATCTCCACCGGTGTGGCGGGGCAATTCCCGTTGGGGACGACCTGGTGGCTATTGCCGTCGGCCCCGGCTCGTCCGCCCCAGCCTACCCCGTCGAAGTGGTAGTGCACGTAGTAGTGCCCGGTGTCGGGGTGAGTCCCACCAAAGAGGAAGTTGCACGACGTGCCGCCGGTCGCCGCGGAGACTCCATCCGGCACGGCCTGCGCCAACGCGCCCATCACGATCCCCCAGATCCGCGGATGCGTCTCCGTGTTGCCGCCAACCGACGCGCCCGGATGAACCACGTTCACGATCGAACCCGGCCGCGCAATCACCGTGATCGGACGATAGGCCCCATCGTTGTGCGGCACGTCGTTGTCCGCGAAATGGAAGATAGCGTTGTATACCCCGGACGCCGTCACGCCGTATGTGCAGTTCAGCACGTGCGCCGCCTGCGGATCGCTCTCGGTGAAGTCGGCCACAATCTCGCCGTCGTCCACGATCAGCCGCAGACGAATCCAGTCGCGCGCCGGCGGATCCCGCGCGTCCTCCATGTGGTCGGCGAATTCGTACTCGCCATTTGGAATCGCACGAATCTCGTTGCGCATCCAGCGCTCGGCGTGATCCATTAGCGCGGCGCTCACCTGCCGCACCGTTTCCAGGCCAAAGGCATTCAATAGCTCGTGGCAGCGGCGCTCCGCCACGGTCAGCGACGCGATCATCGCGTGCAGATCGCCCCACGTATAGCGTGGCGCGCGGTGGTTCGACATGATCACCCGCCACACGTCGTGGTTGTATTCGCCCTCGCGCATCAGCCACACGGGCGGCAGCCGGAGTCCCTCCTGGTAGACCTCGGTCGCCGTGGCGGCGAACCCGCCAACCGCCATGCCGCCAATCTCCACCAGGTGGGCTATGTTGGCCACGTAGCCGAATAGCTCGCCGTCGTAATACACCGGCTTGATGACCACGTGCTCCGGCATGTGCACGCCCCCCCGGTAGGGATCGTTGTGCACGATTACGTCGCCTGGCTTCACCGCATCCTCGCCCAACTCCGCGATCAACCACTTCACCACGAATCGGATCGCGCCCACTTGTGCTGGGCAAAACTCCGTCTGCGCCAGCATTCGACCCTCGCGGTCGAACAGCACGCACGAGAAGTCCCGGCTCTCGCTGAAGATCGGCGAATAGGCCGTCCGCATCATGGTCGTGCCCATTTCCCGGCACACGCCCACCAACCGGTTGTAGAGCACCGTTTGTGTCACCAAGTCACGCGCCGGGTCGGCGCCCACGGCCACTTGAGACGCGCTCACGCCGACACCAGGCTGGCCAAGCCACGTGATCCGATTGTCAACGTCTGACCTGGATGTACGACCGTTGTCGAGTCCAGTTCTTCAATCACGGCTGGACCCTCAATCACGTCGGTCGGAGAGAGATCCTCGCGCTCGTAGATGGGACAGTCGACAGGCTCACGCGGGTCAAAGTAGACCTGCCGGCGCGTGCGCGGCTTGGCCGGCGGCCACTCGGAAATCGCTGACAGCTGCGGCTTCGAAGCCTCGCCCACGGCGCTCACGTTCAGTTGCACGACTTCGATGACCTCGTTCGCGATGCGATAGCCGTACTCCGCCTCGTAGTGCTGTTCGAATCCGTCGACCAGCCGCTGCCAGCCGTCTTGCGTCAGCGGGCCGTCCGGGATCGAAATCTCCTCTTCATAATTCTGCCCCAGGTACCGCATGTTGGCTGACCGGAGAATCGTCGGCTCGCCGCTGAAGCCTTCCCGGCCGAGATCCTCCACGGCCTCGCGTACGAGCGTACGGAGGCGAGCGTCAAGCTCGTCAAGGTCTGGCGCATCCGAACGAACCAGGTGCGTCCAGGTCTTGTCCACCCGAATGTCGGCCAGCAGTGTCCCGAACGCCGAACAGAGCCCCGGGTGCGGCGGGATCAAAGTCGCCCGCGTCCCGATCACGCGCGCGATGGCCGCCGCGTGCAGCGGCCCGGCGCCACCAAACGCCACCAGGCTGAACAGGCGTGGGTCTAGTCCGCGTTGCACCGTGAGCAACCGCATCGCTTCGGCAATGTTCTCTACCGCAATCTCCACCACCGCGTGCGCGGTGTCGACCGGCGAGAGCCCGACCTGCCGAGCCGTGCGCTCGATCGCAGCGAAGGCCAGGTCGGCGTCCAGCGGCAGGTCACCGCCCAGGAAGTTGTCAGGATTCAGCCGGCCCAACACCACGTTGGCGTCCGTGACTGTGGCCTCTTGGCCACCCTGGGCATAACAGGCCGGGCCTGGAACCGCGCCGGCGCTCTGCGGCCCGACTTGCAAGAGGCCTCCCTTGTTCACCCACGCAATGGAGCCTCCGCCAGCCCCCATCGTCGTCATCTCGATGAAAGGCGCGGCCACCGGCAACCCAAATTCAATCTCCCACGCCGTCGTGTAGCCAACCCGACCGTCCGCCACCACGCCCACGTCGGTGCTGGTCCCGCCCATGTCGAACGTAATCACATTCTTTTGTCCGGCCTCAGCTCCAAAGGCCTGCCCGGCAATGATCCCGCCGGAGAGCCCGGATAGCACAGTCTGCACCGGTCGCTCACCCGCCGTCTGCGACAGCATTTGGCCGCCGTTTGACTTCATGACCGACCACGATCGCGCGAATCCGCGCTCGCGTAGACCTTGATCGAGCGAGCCGATAAAGCGGCTCACCAGCGGCTTGACCGCCGCGTCGGCAATCGTGGTGCTAGCTCGCTCGTACTCCCGCCAGATCGGCGCCACCTCGTGCGAGGACGAAATCGGAGTTCCCGGAAATGCCTCAGACAGCGCCTCACGCACACGTGCTTCATGGTCCGGGTGCACGTAAGAAAACAGGAAGTTCAGAGCAAACGCGATTTCGTCCGACTCAGCGTCCGCATCGGTCATTCGCTCGCGAATCGTGCCAATCAGGTTGTCGATGCCATCGGCGGTCAGCGCCGTCACCGTCTCGCCTCTGTAGTCAATCCGCTCCCGGATCCCCAGGCAGTCCCGCCGCGCCACCAGCGGCAGAGGACGTTCCCAGTCCAGGTCATAGTGAAACTTGCGATCCACCCGTTGCAGGAATGGAACGTCCTCGAATCCCTCGGTCGTTATGTAAAGGACTCGCGCCCCGCGCCGCTGCAGCAATGCATTCACGGCAACGGTCGTACCCAGCACGAAGTACGTCGCTGACGCGGGGTCGATACCGGCCTGCTCCAGCGCCTTCAAGATCGCCCGGCTCGGCTCGTCCGGCGTGGACGGTAGCTTGACGACGTCGATCTGCCCACTGGCCTCGTCCATCACGACAAGGTCGGTGAACGTGCCTCCGGTATCGATCCCAATCCGTACGCCCAAGCGCCTCTGTCCTCTAACAGCTTCGAGTGGGGAGCGGTCCGGTCGGACAACGCCTGCCACTCCACGGCAACAATGCGCCGCGCCCTCGTTATCGGCTCTGCCGACGGAGACGGCGCGGCGCGCGCAACCTATCGAGTAGGGCGCGGCAGCGTCAACCGCCCCGCTGTTCGGACGCAAGTTACGGGGCGTTTAACATGCGCGGCGAACTGATCAACTACGGTATAGCCACGAACCAGCAAGGAACCGACGCCATCCAGGCCCCGATCCGCACCGCCGTTGTAGGCCCCGGAACCATCGGACGCATTCATGTCGATGCCCTCCGCCGCAACAGCGTCGAGGTCGTCAGCGTGGTCGCCTCAACTCTCGAGCGAGCCCAATCCAGTGCGGCGGATCTCCGAATCCCTCGGGCCGACGACAGCCTGGCCGCCGCCATCGACCGCGGCATCGACGCCGTCCACATCTGCGCGCCAAACGCCCTGCACCACGAGCTTGTGCTCCAGGCCTTGGAGAACAATGTCCACGTGGTTTGCGAAAAGCCCCTGGGAATCGATGCGGCTGAAGCCGCCGAGCTCGCCGCCGCCGGCAAGCAATCCGGCGTCGTACACGCTGTCTGCTTCAACAACCGGTTTTATCCTCTCGTCCAGGAGGTCGTCGCGCGCCGTCGCGAGGGCCTCCTTGGCCGCACCTTCCTCGTCCGCGCCTCGATTGCCGACGACACCCTCTGGCACCGCGCCGACTGGGATTGGCGCCTCGACCCATCCATCGGCGGCCCCACGGTCGTCACTTCGACGACCGGCAGTCACCTGCTGGATCTGGTTATGTTCCTCCTAGGCGCGCGTCCCACAGCCCTATGCGCAACATTCGGCACGGCGCACGCCGACCGCCGACCGCCGGGGTCCGACGTCCAGGAGCCGACAGCCACCATGGGATCGGCCATGGACGATCTCGCCGGGCTCTTGGTTCGCTTCTCCGACGGAACCCAGGCCGTCCTTTCGCTCTCGCATGTGGCGGCCGGTCACCCCTATCGCGTGCAAGTCGAAATTGACGCCGAAAGGGCCGGCGTCAGCTGGGACTCCGAGCGACCTAACGAACTCTGGATCGGCCACCGCGACGAACCGAACGAACTCCTGGTTGCCGACGCCCGCCAAATGCACCCCGACGCACGTAGATTCGTAGAGAAGGCCGGCGCCTACCGCGAAGGCTTCGACGAGACCTTCCGCCTGCTCTTCCGCGACGCCTACGCGCACATTGCCGTCGGCAACGACGCTTCGGCCCCTTATCCCACCTTCACCGACGGCCACCGCCAGCTCGTCGTCCACGAAGCAATCCAGACCAGCGTTGCCGAACGCCGCTGGGTCGACCTCGACTGGTCCGCCTTCGACAGCCTCACCTAGCGATCCCCCGCGCCCGCGTCGTGCCGAACCAAACGACCACTGCGCATCACGAACTCCACCCGCTGCAACACCGACAAGTCACGCCGTGGATCCCCACGTACGCCAATCAGATCGGCGAACTTACCCGCCTCCAGCGTCCCGAGCTCACTATCTGGCCCCAGCATTCGCACCGCATCCCACGTCCCAGCCGCCAATGCGTTGCTCGGAGAAAGCACGCGGCTCATCAGTTCAATCTCAACGGCATTCCCAGAGCCGTGCAGCGTGTGCTCGTCCCCGACCGAGTCAGTTCCAGCGGCGTACCGAATCCCGGCTGCCGCGCCCCGGCGCAGCGTGTCCATCTGCTCCCGCGACGTAGCCTGCGCCTCGGGCGTCGGACGCGCGGCGCGCGTTCGCAGCGTTGGAACGATCCAGGCATCACTGGCGGCCACTAGCTCGCACACCTCGTCGCTCAGCCGATACCCGTGTTCGATCGTGTCGACACCGCCGATCACACACCGGCGCACGGCCTCCGAGCCGATGGCATGCGCCGCAACCGGCAGCCCTAACCCATGCGCCGCATCGCAGACTGCTCGAATCTCATCGACCGTAAGGGTTGGAATGTCGCCGAACCCCTCCGCCCGCGGCCCGGTCGATGCACCGATCTTGACAACGTCCACCCCTTCGTCATGCAGCCGCTGAACCTCCTCCCGTGCGGATGCCACACCGCGCAACACCCGCGCCTCCCACCAGGTTGGCTGCGGAATCAACCAGGGCCCGCGCGCCCCGGTCAGCCCTACCTGAGCCGCCAGAATCCTCGGGGTCTCCAGAGCCCCTGTCGCGTTGGCGTCGCGCAGGCAAGGCGCAATTGGCGACCCAAGATCGCGAACTGTCGTGAATCCGGCGTGCAGCAGATTCCGCGCCTGCTGCCGGGCAGTCTCAAGGCGGGACTGAAAGTCTGCGGGCGTCACCTCTCCCGGCGAGAGCCCCCAGAAGTGTATGTGCGAGTCGATCAATCCCGGCAGAACCCACAAGCCACGCAGATCGATCACGTCAATACCGCGCGTGCTCCCCAGTTCGGCCACCGGTCCACAACACTCGATACGTTCACCGGCGATCCGTAGTGCCACGTCCGGCTGGGGTGGGGCACCCGTCCCGTCCAACAAGTGACCGGCCAGCACGACTGTGTGTGCTCTCGACTCACTCATCACGTCAGGCGGCACCCGATGCGTGCAACCTGGCCCAATCGGCGGTCCAATTCGCCAACGCCCTACTGCTACCCTTTCGCCGCTGGCGAATCACCGCCTTGCCCACCCGCAGGCGTGCACAGAAACGAGCGGCACCGTGGCGCGGATCGACTGTCTTTCCATGATCCTGGACGACGACATCGCCGAGCGCGACAACTTCGGCTGGCGCGTCGAGCCCGCCACTCCCGATCCGGCCAATCCCCTCATAGAGCCCGAGATGCCCTGGGACCAGGGCGCGGTCTTCGCTCACGGCACGTTTCTCAAAGACCCGATCGACGGACTCTGGAAGGGCTGGCACGTCTGCACTCCGTCGGAGGGCCGTAACTTCGAAGCCTATCGTCGTCTCTGCTATTCGGAGTCCGAGGATGGCGTCAACTGGACCCGCCCAGAACTCGATCTCAACTCGTATGCAGGGCACCCAAGAACCAACATCATTTTCGACTTCGACTCCGGCGGCTCCTCGCAGTACGCCTCGGTGATCGTTCACCCAGACGCCGAGCCTGATCAGCGCTACGAGATGTTCATCATCCGCGCTCCGTCGCGCCGCCCTCAGAACCTGGGCTCGGGCTGGATTCCCGGCCTCCCCCGCGAACCGGGCGCCGACTCGCATCCCTACGCGACCTACCGGTACCACTCGCCGGACGGCATCAACTGGACAGCCGTCGAGGGCCCGCTCCTCAGAATCATGGCCCTCGGCGACCGCCTGATCATGCCCTACACCACCCCCATGGGCGGCGCCGACCAGGCCTCCTATTACGTGCTGGAGGACGGCACCTACGAACTTATGCAAAAGGTCGGGACCGAGATGCATCCGGGCGGCTATGTCCCGTACGACTGCTTCTTCCCGTACGGGCGACGGGTGCTGGCCCGGCGCACCAGTCCCGACGGCTCCAATTGGACCCCACCGGAAGTCATCGTCGAGCCGGACTGGAAAGACCCGCACGATCAGCAATTCATGGAGTTGATGCCCCACACGGTTCGCGGCGGCTACATCGGCCTGCTCTGCTGCTACAACGTCCGCGAGCAAACCATCGACTGGCAGTGGGCCGGCAGCCAGGACCGCCGAATCTGGAACCGTCCCTCCCGCCGGCCGACCCTGCCCAACGCGCCGCTCGGCGACTACGGCGGCGGCATGCTCTGGCCAACGCACCAGTTGATCGAGGATGGCGACCGCGTCTACATGTACTACAGCGGCCTTGAAGGCGTGCACGGCGACGTCTACAGCATTGAGCCATCCCTCAAGACCTTCTACGGAGCCATCTGCCGTGCCAGCTGGGAGAAGGACCGCTACTGGGCCGCCGTCTCAGCCACAGGTGGACCCGAAGCCGCTGTCTTTACCACCCACGTCCTGCCAGTCGGCGGCAAGCGCCTCGTGCTCAACGCGGCAACCTCCACTGTTCGGGAGGGTGAACTGACCGCCGAACTCGTTGACGCCTCCGGCCAGGCAATCGAGGGCTTCGACGCCACCGACTACCAACCCTGGCACGGCGACTCCAAGTCGCACACAGTCCGCTGGGCCGGCGGCGACGCCTGTCCGGTCGACAATGCCGCCGTCCGCTTCAGCATGCAGCGCTCCCGCCTATACGGATTCGCGTTCGAGTGAGCGTCCGGGTCGCGCTGCCCAAAGGCGTTCGCTGCGCGGTCGCTCTCAGCTACGACCTCGAAATGTGCGCCGGCTACTCGCCGACCCTGGTCAACCACGGCCGCATCATGCCGCCGCTACGCGACTACACCCTCGACCTCTGCACCACGGCTGAGGCATTCGACGTCAGCCTGCAGTTCTTCTACGTCGGCAACGGACTCGAAGATCCGGACATCGACTACCTCCACGAAATCCTCCGTCGCGGCCACGTGATCGATAACCACACCTACAACCACGTCCACCTGTCCATGCCGGACACCGACCTGCTGCGACAGGAACTCGAACTCACCAACCGACGCCTGCGCGAGCGCCTCGGCGTCGAGTCCACCGTACTCCGCGGCCCCGGCGGCCTTCCCGGTGGCCTCACCATGTTGTACGCCAATCAGCAAGCCATCCTGGAGAGCGGCTTCCGCTGGGTCAGCAGCCACATGGACAGCACCATGGGCCTCTACGACTCCGAGCACGACGCCGCGGCGCCTGGTCGCCTGCAGGCCTACGCCTATCCCAACGGTCTGATCGAGCTACCCATCCAGGGCTGGATGGACCGGATCTTCTTCGACTTCCACCGCTGCCGAGACCTCGACGCCCAGGACGCCTGGCGCCGCCGCGACGGCCACCGACCCGTCCCCAACAGCTGGACGTGCCCCTGGACGAGACCCACGGATCTAGACGACTGGATCGCCTACAACCTGGCGTCTCTCGACTACGCCTATGATCACAGTCTTCTCTGGGTGCCCGTCTGGCACCCCTATACCCATTACCTGCACGACCCCGAAAACCGCGCCCTTTCGGCGCTGCTGGAGCACGCACAGGCCAAGCCCGACCCCGTCCTGGTCTGCACCGTCCGCCAGGCAGTCAACTTTCTGGAAGCCGCCTAGAGTCGAGCCGCTTCGACTAGGTCTGCCCGGGCGGCAACCCGATTGTCGGCCTGCCGCGCGACTCATACCCGTAGTCGGCCATCAGCACCGACTCGTCCCTCCAGGGCTCCGTCGCGTATTCCAGCCGCTTCGTGCGCGCCGCCAGGCCGGAACAGTGCTGCGCCAACACCTTGAAAATCTCGTTCGCGACCACCCGATGCCCCAGGTCGTTCGCGTGCACGCCGTCGTGATGCACCAGCCAGTCGGCTCCGCCGTACGCATTGTAGACGTCGACAAAAAGACAGCCCGAAGCCTCCGCCACCTGCGCGGTGACGAAATTGAACGACTCGAAAACCGCATGGTTGGCGAAGCCAAAGTGGTCGTACGACGTGAAGTCCGTCATGAAGTACGGCCCGGGCAACACGATCAGCGGGTCGCACCCCGCACGAATCGCGTTGATCACGCTTGTCAACTCCTCTCGGAACATCTCCACCGGTGTACCGCCCCGCGCGTCATTCAGCCCATACGAAACCACCAGCAGATCCGGATCGTGATCGATCACGTGCTTCCCAACCCGCTCGCTCGCCGCCGGCTTGCCCGAGTACTCGTACAGCGGCGCCCGGGTCGAAATCACATTTGCCCCAATCCCGCTATTCACCAGCTTGACCGGCTCGTCCTGGAAGTCGCTGATCAAGTCGGCCAGAACGTTCGCCCAACAACGCTCGCGTGACGAACTCCATCCGCCCGCCGTCGTGCTCTCACCGAGCGTCACCAACACCCGAAACGGTTCCGAGTGCCAGTCGCGCGACTTCGAACCGGATTCCACGCTCAAAGCTCTCGTCCTCTCGTTAGCCTGGGCGCGCAATCGTCGGCTTGCGCCGATGATGATCCACCCTCGGCAGGTACTCCCGCTCGGACATCTCGCGCCCGAACTCCACCAGGTTATTCACTGCCTCTTCGAACAGCAGCTTGCCCTTGGCCGCCGTCGCCACCGTGGGCGACCCCTGCGTGCCGTCCGGCGTGTACGTGCTCGTGTAGCCGTCCATCTTCACTGGGCCCGATGCGAACAGGTCCACCCAGTGATACTTCGACTCCTGCTGATTCGTATCCGTCACCTGGTCCACCGCCAGGTCCATCCGCACGGCGTCCGGATCCATGTGCAAGGCAATGGCCGTCTCGGCCTCGCCGGCATGAGCCGCGCCGCCCGGGAACTCCGAGTCGCGCCAGGTTTCCATGAAACCCGAGTTGGCCTGCGTCAGGTTCCACCAACTCGCCATCCCCACCCACGCGTCCGATTCCAGCATAATCCGCCGTGCCGCCAGCTCCGTCGGCTGCTGGTTTGAACCGTGCCCGTTAATGAAGATCAGCTTCTTGAAGCCGTGGTAGACCAGACTGAGCCCTATGTCCACCAGATATCGAATGAATGTCTCGTGGTGGATGGTCATGGACCCCGGGAAGTCCATCACGTGCGAGGTATACCCGTACGACACCGGCGGCATCGCCAGCAATAGCCCGTTCGAACGCCGTGCCGCCTCGTCCACGATCGACGTCGACGTCCAGCGGTCGATCTTCAACGGCAGGTGCGGCCCGTGCTGCTCAATGGTGCCCACCGGCAGTACAGGGATCCGACCCGCTTCGACCGCGTCGTTGACCTCGGGCCAGGTCAGATCCTCGAAACGAAAGTCCTCAAGCATGGAGTGGACTCCTCACCAGCGCTATCCGCGTAGGATACGCACCACGACCGCCCCCTTGCTTGCCTGCCCGAGAATGACCGGATGACTCCGACGCGTATCGTCCCCAGCCCCTACGGCGACGTGAAACTCGGCGTTTTCCGCGAAGTTCTCTCGCTTCCCGGTCGCTACCTCAACGACCACTGCCTCATCCGCCACAACGGCCTCTGGCACATGTTCGGTATCGCCGGGTCAGTAAGTGACCCCACCAAGCGCGAGACTGCCTTCGCCCACGCCACCAGCCCCGACCTCGAACGCTGGGAGATTCAGCCGGATCCATTCAAGGCCACCGGGGTCTGGCCCGAGAACCTGGGCATCATCGCCCCCTACGTCATCGAGCACCGAGGCCGCTTCTTCATGTACTACAGCGGCGTGGACGAGTGGACCATCCAGCGTCTCTGCCTGGCCACCTCGCACGACCTTTACTCCTGGGAGCGATATCCCGGCAATCCGATCATCGTCCCCTCGCTGTCCTGGTCCAAATGGCCCGGCTATGGCCTCCCGACGCCTGAAGAGCTGGGCCTGACGGAACCCGACATGGGCGGGCCCGGCCGTCGCCACTACGCCCGGCAGTTCGGCGGCACCTACGGCGGCTGCCGCGACCCGCATGTACTCCAACTCAACGACGGCACCTTCGTTATCTACTGGGTCTCCCGTCTCCAGGAGAAACACGGTCGTAACCGCGTTTGCGTGGCCGCCTCGGTTTCTCCCGACCTCACCCACTGGCAGGAGGTCGGCCCCATCTTCGACACCGAGGCCTGGCCTTTCGACGAGGAGCCAACCCTGGAAGTCGAGTCTCCCTGCGTCATCCGTAAGGACGGCCTCTACTGGCTCTTCTTCAAGCACGGCTGGTGGACCCACTACGTCTCATCGCCATCGCCGCTGGACTTCTCAGGCCAACCCGTGTCCCGCCTGGGCTTCGTGCACGCCGCCGAAATTCTCAACTGGCGCGACACGTGGTGGATCACCCACTGCTCTGGAGATCCCACCGAGTACAGATACCGCGAGTCCAATCGAACGCGCGGCCTCCATCTGGGCCGGCTCGACTGGCCGACCGACGCCAGGCCAAGGTTGGCCAACGACTAAGCTAGGCTGGCGACCTTGCGATTCGACGTTCGGCTAGCTAGCCCCAGCCGAATCCGCTGCGCGACTTCTCGTACGGAAACGGATCGTCGCGAGTCCCCTTCGAGCTATCGCCGCAGGCGGCCGCCGCCACAAGTGTTAGCGCGATCAGCAATGCGGCAAGCGTCCGAAGCAGTGCGTTTCCAGTCCTAAGTCGCATGGTTCAAGTCCCAGAGTACAAGTGGGGCACACCATCCGGGCCGCCCGCCCAGCTTGCGGGTCGTAGCCTGCGGACGGAGTCAGTTACCCCAGCTAATCCCGCTGCGCGGCTGGAATGCCCCGCTCTTCTCGCCGCCGTATCGGCTGTCGTCCCCACCGCACGCGGCGGCAACCAGAATGGCCCAGGCAACCAGGAGCGCTGCTCCTACCGCCCGCACTGGCATGAGTCGAAGATGAATCCGCATGGCACTTGGAAACGCGGGAAATCAGGCTCGCCAGCCTAGCAAAGGCCCTTGTGGGCCCCTACGAAGCCAAGTGTCGGCCGCGGCACGACAATCTGCCCAAGCGGACCGCTTCCCTGCTTGACAGAATCCGCGATCTGTCGTGGACTAGACTTAAGTATGCCGTCGGTCCGGAAACGGATTCTGGTGAGCAAGTGGCGGTGAAGTGCCTAACCTGCGGCACGAGGCAGCCCCTCGTGCAAGACGCATTCAGAGCTGGCTGGCTTCGCGTCACGGCTGGTGACGGCAAGACGGTGACCTGGTATTGCCAGATGCATCATCCAAAGCCAGCGCCACGACCGCCGCGGGCCCCATTCCAGACCCCCCTTTCGAGCAACGCCCAGCGATCGTCCAAGCGCTAGCGGACCGCTAGCTCCTGATTGACCCGACCCTCGCCCCAGATTCCTTGGTCGTCAAGCAAACCAGGAACCCCGACGCTGGCTGCGAACTAATTCGCCCACAGGAATCGAATTGCTAACCAGCACTTCATCTTCGTTTCGAGGGGTGCTGTCATCCTGGTGGCTTCCAGGTGTTCTGGTCACGCTGGCACTGGGCCCGTTCTATTGGCTCAGTGCAGTCACACGGGTTGGTGGCGGCGACTGGGGACAGTTCCAGACGTTCGGCTACATGGGTGGTATTGCGCATGCCCCCGGCTACCCGCTCATTATCGGCAGCATCAATCTAGCGACCCGGGTCATCCGTTTCGGCGATCCGGCGCACGTCGCCAACATCGTCAACGCCTCCTTTGCCACCGCGGCCGGCATTGCGCTCCTCTACGCCAGTTGGCTGCTTACGCGCTCGCGCCTAGCGTCCGTAGTCGCCACCGTCGTATTCGCGACGGGCTACAGCATCTGGGCGCAGGCAACGCAGGCCGGCCACATCAGCGTGCAGACATTGCTCTTGTTTCTCATGGTCCTGGCGCTTGCGGCCTACGACGAACGTCCCAACCCGACCCGGCTCGCGGCGGTCGCGTTTGCCACCGGACTTTCGCTTACCAACCACGGCCTCAGTGCATTCATGCTCCCAGCGACGGCGCTCGTGGTAGCCACCCGACGTTTTCCCGGCATTGCATACCCGCGCACATGGCTAGCCGCCGTGGCCGCGGGAATCCTAGGCCTGACACCCTGGCTGTATGTCCTGCGCGGTCTACTCGTTCCGGTGCCCGCCAATCGGCCTGAGAGCATTCAACGCCTCGGGCTCGGTGACGTTTGGCATCTGGTCGTGGGCAAGCCCCTTGAGTGGGTGAGCGAGAGCGGCGCGACGTCCCCGCCGATCGACGACGACCGCCCAAAGATTCTCATTGAGTGGCCATCGTTCGCCCACGACGTACTCCGCGAGTTCGGCTGGTTCTGGATTGCCCTGTTGCTCGTGGGCTGGCTGGTCATGGCGCGCCAGCGTCCACGGCTGGCTGGCTGGATTGCCTGGACCGGCCTTTCCACCCTTTGGTTCGCCCTGGCTACGCCGCCGTTTCTCGACAGCGATCGGTACTTCTCAATCGTCTTCGCGCTGATGGCGATCTGCCTCGCCGCAGGAATCGGCGCAGCGATCCAGGCAGCAGTCTGGCTCGGCAACACTTGGGCGCCGGCCCACGGCCGCTACCTCGTTCTTGCTGTCGGCCTGGCCTTCGTCATTGCCACTAGTCTTCGCCTGCACCAGCAACTCACCGGTCCCGCACGGATTAACGTCGTGCGGCTGCGCGAAAACGCCGCCGAGCAGGCTGAAATTGGCCTGCGAATTGTGACAACCATGGAGCCTGGCGGCGTCTATTTCACCAACTGGACTTCATCCTGGTATCCGCGCTACGCCCGTCATGTCTTGGGCTTTGATCGCGATCTGCGCATCGACACGGTTGACTTCTGGACGATGGGAATCGACCAGGCGCAGGAGGTTCTCGCCAGCGGTCGTCGCCTCTACTTGCAGCGGTCGACGCCGGAGTACGAGCAAGCCTTCACGCTCGTCAAGCGCGCCGGCGTCTTCTTCGAAGTCTTGCCCAAAACCTAGGTCTCGAGCCGCCAGTCCCGCCCATCGAGTGCATCGCCAGCGGATATCCTGCCCAGGTCATTCGGCGCCGCCAGGCAAGAAAGGACCCTCACCCCATGCCTGACACCATCGACCAGATCACCGTGGCGCCCATTCCCGCCCGCCATTGGACCGAGCTCGGCCGCAACGCCTACACGCCCGAAGGCCTGGGAGAGACCCGCACCGAATGGCTCGTCCGCGCCCGCACGTCCGGCGGTGTCGAAAGTTATGTCAACGCCAAGCACTCCGTTGCAGCGGAAGGCGGCAGCATTGCTCGCCTTGAAGCCGACCTCCGCGAAGTCTTCCTCGGCCGAGAGGTTGACTCGCTGCTTGAGATCTCGAGCGGCCATGCCGTGGCTGCCGGCTCAGAGGTGCGCGCAGCGTTGATGGCTTGGGGCTGGATGGACATCCTGGCAGTCGACCTTGTGGCACGTAACCGTGGAGAATCGACCGCCAGCCTCCTGGGCGGACGCCGCCGCGACCGAGTCCCGGCTTACGAATCCACCACGTACTTTCAGGACTTGCTCCATCCCCATCGTGGCCTCGACGAGGTGATCGACCACGCCCGGCGAGGGTTCGCACACGGTTTCCGGCAGTTCAAGATCAAGGTCGGACGAGGCGGGCGTGCAATGACGCCGGCGGCCGGTCTTCGGCGCGACATTGAAGTCGTCCTCGGCATTCGTGACGCGCTGGGCCCCGACGTTCGCCTGATGGTCGACGCGAACTTCGGCTACGACCATCAGCCCGGCAATCTTGCCGAATTCATCCGTGAGACAAGCCCGGCCAAACTCACGTGGCTTGAGGAGATGGTGACCGGCTCCGTTGAGGCCTACAAAACCCTCCGCGACCTGCAGGCCACGCACTGCCCTCAAACCCTGTTGGTGGCCGGCGAAGTGGACAGCAACCCGCCCTCGGGCGCTTTCGTCGACCTAATCGATCAGCGGCTGGTCGACGGCTATCAGCCAGACATCGTCCGCATCGGCCATCTTCGTTGGAAGCAGTTGGAAACTCGACTGGCCGAAAAGTCGATCCTCCCTATTCCGCACAATTTCGGAAACGGCCGTTTCGGCCTCATTGCCGGACTTGCACTGGCGACCAGCCTCGACAACTGGGTGTCCCTGGAAGACGAGCGGATCCGACCAAACGTCTACGCCGACGACGAACTGACTATCGTCAACGGCGACTACCAAGCCCCCGCCGGTCCCGGTCTTGGGGTCCACGTCGACGACGACGCCTACACCCGTATCGGCGTTCCCAACGAGGTGGTGATCCGCGCATGAGAATCCTGATGACTGGTGCCACCGGACGCATCGGCGCCAATGTCGGCCGCCGCATGATCGATAGCGGTCACAGCGTGCTTGGCTTCACGATTCCCAACGATCCCCAGGCCTCCAAGGTGGCTGACATCGGTGCCGACGTGGTTGAAGGCCATCTTGAATCCCTCGAGGACATCCGTCGCGCAATGTCCTCTGTTGACGCCGTGTTGCACCTCGGCGCGGCCTTCCAGGCCGGCGGTCCTTTCACACCCGAGCAGTACATGCAGATCAACGTCCAGGGCACATTTAACGTATTTGAAGCCGCACGCGAGCGCGCCGGCGATATCCGGCACATCGTTTTCTCCAGCACCGATGCCACCCTCGATAAATATCCGCCGGAGGGCAACCCCGAAGTCCTTAATGAGCAGTCGCTCAGCCAAACCCAAACCGACTGGTATGGCTTCTCCAAGATCCTCGGCGAGCGCCTGGCCGACCGCTACGTCCGCGCCGACGGCCTCCCCATCACCGTTTTTCGGTTCCCGTGGGTGTGGGGCGCCGGCGAGTTCCTCGACTTTCCTCACTTCCGGCTGTCGTTTTTCCTCGAGTCCTTTCGCGGCCGCGAGGATGAGTCCGCGCGACAGACACTCGCCAGACTCGAGGCCCTTGACGCCGGCGACGATCCCCTCGTGATCGCACTCGACGCTAACGGCCGAACCTGGAAGAAGCACACCCTCGATGTCCGCGACATCGTCCATGCATTCGAGCGCGTACTGGGCGTCGAACAAGCCTTTGGTGGCGTCTACCAGCTCGGTGGGCCCGAGCCGTTTACCTGGCGAGAAGCCGTCCCGCTTGTCGCGGAGGCCCTCGACCGTCGCGTCGTCACGGCCCGCCTGGCCGGTACGCCGCCCACCTTCTACGAATTCGACCTCTCCGCCGCGCGCCGCGATTTTCGCTTCGAGCCGCAATATCACTGGAGATCCACGTTGGAGGAAGCCATCCGCTACCGCGACGCCGGCAGCGACGCAATCATCCCGACGGCCGTCGAGCGAGCCTCCTAGCCGGTTGTCAGGCGGCGACCAGCGCCGCCGCCTCCCGTCCGGCGATCCGCCCATACGCGATGCCCACGGAGAGCCCGCCTGTATAACCGCGCGTGTACAACCCGCCCACGTCCGCTCCGGCGGCAAACAGGCCGGGAATCGGCTGACCTGCCAGGTCCATAACCTGCGCGCGCTCGTTGGCATGCGCGCCGCCATAGGTAAATGTGGCCCCTGGCAGGCAGCGGATCGACCGAAACGGCGGGCTGTCCAGCGGCTGAAGCCCGCCGCTGCGCGGCACACTCAGCATCGAGAGATCGCTCACCGCGGCCGCGGCGTTGTGCTCGTTCAGCGTCGCCATGAGTGGTCCGGGCGTCACACCCCAGCGCCTGGCCATCTCGGCCGCGAGTGTCTCCAGGTCCTGCGCCTCCAGGATTTCCCCACCCGCGTTGCGGATATTCTCCATCCGGCGATCCACGGCCCCGGGTCGTTCACCCATACCCGTCGCTCGCAGCCGCCGAACGCGTTCGTCGAAAACGATGAAGCACAGCGCCTCGGGCTGATGGACCACCGCGTGCACGGTCACCTCATCGCCCAGGAATTCGTCGTCGAAGCGCTGACCGTACAGATTCACGAACACGGAATATTGGCTGAAGTCCGGCTTCACGCTCGCAAAGTTGTGCACGCCGGTCTCCGCCGGCGGCGCTGGAATCATGTGCCCGTAGAAGCGACCGAAGGGTCCCGCCGTGCCCGCGCCGGCCTCCAACGCCGCCAGGAATCCGTCGCCTGTGCTGTACTCGTTGCCGCGGACGATTACGTGATGGGCCCAGCGGCCAAGGTAGCGGGCGCGTAGGTCGGGGCTCGCCTGGAACCCACCCGTCGCCAGAACCACCGCGCCGGCCGAGATTTCCACTGTCCGCCCACCGCCGCGCGCTTCCACGCCGGCCACACCGCCGTCTCGCCCGATGTGAAGCGACCGCAGCCCGGTGTCCGTCAGAATCGTCCCGCCTGCGACCTCCACGCTCGCGGCAAGGTCGTTCATGAACGTCCGCGAGTCCGGTCGGAAGGCATGTACGTACCGCGCGAACTTATACGGCGTCGGATCCAACTGTTCTTCGATCTGCAGACCCAACGACTCGTACCAGGCCACCCCGTCCAGGTAGTTCTCCACCAGGGCCTGGCCCATGGCTGGATCTCCGCCGGGCTGCACGCTCAACCATGCGTCCACGTTCGCTGCCGTCCAGGCCGCCCCACCGGAGACGGCCGCCGAGCCACCGATTTCAGGCGCCTTCTCGATTACCAGCACCGACGCGCCTTGTTCCAACGCGGTCCGAGCTGCCGTCAACCCGCCGATGCCGGCGCCGGCCACGACCACGTCTGCGTGCAGGTGATCGAATGCTTCCTTCATTTGCCCAATCTCACGTAGTCGCGCGGCGCCGCCAAGCCTACGGACGCTTCGCCGCTGCCGTCATCTGGGCGACGGCGTTCGGCCGGGTATCGTGCCCCTGCGCCGAAGATTGTTTACGGTGAATCGTAATGACTGACGCAGCCGCCTCGTCGGCCGAACCGCGCATCGTCCACCTTGGTCAGGGCATCGCCGAGCGTTCCGACTGGGGAACCATCGAGTGGCTCGCCAACCGCCGCCTCACCCCCGGATCCGAAATGACGTTCGGCCACGTACGCCTCGAACCAGGCGCGTCTAACCCCCGCCACCTCCACCCCAACTGTCATGAACTGCTATTTGTGGTCGAAGGCGCCATCGATCACGAACTCAGCGGCGTCACGGTCCGCCTCGAAGCAGGTGACCTCCTCCACATACCGATCGGTGCGCCCCACCAGGCCCACAATCGCGACGACCGGCCCTGCGTGGTTGTCGTCACCTACTCAACGGAAGACCGACAGACTCTGCCCGCCTGATCATTCGACAGGTCTGGCGCCACCCGTCTACAGCCAGACCCCGGTCTCCCGGTACCACGCCACCGAGTCGGCCATGGTCTCCTGCACCGGACGAACTTGAAACCCAAGCTCGGACATGGCCCGCGCGTTCGAGAAGTACAGGTACCGAGATCCCACGGCCACTTCGTCGGGCGTCAACGGCGGCTGCCAACCGAGCCACAGCCCTGGTCGTTCCAACAAGGCCGCCAATACACGTAGTCCGCCCGATGGTAGCCCAATCTTTGGGCTGCGCGACCGCACAGCCTCGGCCCCCAGATCCGAGATCTCCGCATACGTCAGGTTGTGCCCCGTCAGCAGGTAGCGCCGCGCAGGCAGACCATCCTCGGCCATTCTGACCAACCCATCAGCCACATCCCGCACGTCCACCACATTCACGCCGCCTGCCGGCGCAAATCGGATCGGACCTCGCGTTAGCGGCCGCAGCAACTGTTCGGCATGCCGCCCGTGGTCCCAGGGGCCCAGAACCGTCCCCGGACAGGCAATCGCCACGGGCACTCCGCGTTTGGCCGCCGCCACTGCCAGCCGCTCACCAGCACGTTTGTACTCCGCATACATCAGCCGTTCAGACGCCGGCTGAACCACCGCGTCCTCGTCCATCACCTCGTCCGGCTCGTCTGCCAACCCGACGGCCGCAAGTGAACTCACGTGCACCACGCTCGTCGCGCCCGTGCCCGCCGCCCACTTCAGCACGTGGCGCGTGCCGTCCACGTTAACCGCCCGCTGCTTCGACTCGTCGCCGCGCCAGAACGATTGATCGGCCGCAAGGTGAAAAATCCAATCAAAGCGCGCATCGGGAAACGTGGAGACATCCGTCACATCGCCTGCGATCCGTTGCACAGCCACGCCTTCGAAGGCGGCATCCGCCCAGGGGTCGCCCGGCAGCACCAGCGCTGTCACCGCATGTTCGTCGTCCGCCAGGCGCCGGATCAGTCCCGAACCGATCTGCCCCGACGCGCCCGTCACAAAGCAGCGCACCTGGCTAGTCGCTCGCCGGCGCGTCCTTCACGCTGAAGGACAATTCCCCCAGGCCCTGCACGTCAAAGCCGATCGTGATTTGGACCACGCCCTCCGGCAGGCCGACTCCTTCGCCGCCGAGCACCGAGGTCCGATTAAGTGCCAGGCTAAACGGCGAATCCGGCGTCACGTCCGCAAACGAATGGCGCTCGCCTTCGACTTCAAAGAAACAAGACTCCAGCGGCAGCGCTTCGCCGTTGACCTTCAGCGGCAGCAGCCGCCGCGCGTAACCCGATCCAAGCGTATTCTTCAGTTCCAGTTGAAACCCGTCATCGGTCCCCCGCAGGCTGCCCCGTACGTACAGCCGTCGCAGCAGAAACCCGGGAACCTGTAGTGGCATCACACGTCCCCTTCGCTCTGCATCATCCTATAGAGTTCGATTT
Organism: Chloroflexota bacterium; assembly: GCA_022821645.1. Classification (GTDB taxonomy): domain Bacteria; phylum Chloroflexota; class UBA11872; order UBA11872; family UBA11872; genus UBA11872. The sequence continues at coordinate 39,486 of JAJEDE010000011.1, read as the reverse complement.
CTGCTTCCACGATGTCGCGTGGCAGGTGCTGCGCACCCGGACGACCCGAAGCCAGCAGCCAAATCTGTGCCAGACGCTCCGTCAGTCGTGTCATCTCCAGGGCATCCTCCGGGTCCCGACCCACGGTTAGAGTGCCATGGTTTGCCAGCAGCACGGCCCGCCGTTCGCCCAGCCCCTCAACCGCATTGTCGGCCAGTTCCTCGGACGCGGCCGGGGCATAGTCGCTGACCGCAACGGCGCCCCCGAGGTACACGACCTGCTCATCAACGAATGCCGGAATCGCCTCCTGCCGCACGGCCATCGCGCTCGCATGCACCGGATGTGCGTGAACCACTGCCTGCACATCCGGTCGGGCCGCGTAGATCGCCCCGTGCAGCAGGGATTCCGACGACGGTAGTCCCTCGCCCTCGATCGGGTCCCCTTCAAACGTCACCGTAACGACGTGATCCACCGTCATATCCGCATACAGAACGCCGGTCGGCGTGATGTGCATCGCACTGTCGCCCTCGGCCCGCGCGCTGACGTTTCCTGCGGACCCGACCACCAGACCCTCGCGATGCATGGTCCGGGCAACTTCGGCCACGGACGCCTTCAAACCACACGCCATCTACAGAGCATCCTGTACGAAGGACTCCAACCGCTCCCGCAACTCGAGCCATCGCTCGTAATGGTCCGCAGACGCCGACGCAGTCGCCATTTCCGGCTCGGACCAGATACCCGTCGGCGCAAGCGCGTGAGCCGCAGCGAGTAGCCCGCCGAAGTCCCGCGCCGCCGCGGCCAGCGCCGCCCCCCACGCCGGCGCGGACATCCCGGGAAACGAGCACACCTCGCCACCAGTCACGTTCGCCAGAATCTGACTCGCCGCCGGTGCTCGCGCATACCCGCCCGTCAGACGGATCGGGCCCGCCGTGGTCTGTACCTCGTCCAGCACCAGCCGATTCCCGTGAATCGCGAATGCCAGGTCCTCCAGAACGGCGGTCCCCAGCATCGAGACTGTCGGGACGCCTGTTAGGAACGGCGCCGGGCTCAACATGCCCGCAACGCTTAGGCCGGGTGCATTCCAATCCATCACTCGCAGCCCCGAAAGCACGAACACGCCCGCCTCCGCCGCTGTCTCGTCGCTCATCGCCTCCATTGTGAGTTCGCCGGGCGAATGCTGCGCCCGCAGCCACCCGTAGCCGGTGCCTCCATCCCCGGCATTTGCTTCCGCCGCCAACCCGGCGGCCAGGCGCCGTCCCCGCCATACCTGCGCCGTGGGCTTGGGAATCTCGACGGGCCGCAAAATCGTTGTGCTCCACCCCGCCGCCACGCAATCCCCCTCCGGCGCAGCACCGCGCGTAGCGAAGTCCGCGGCATGGGTGTCCGGCCATCCGGCCGAGACCAGGCAATCAGCTTGCAGACCGCTCTCCGCTCGTCCGCGTGCCGGAGTCGGATCGCGCTCGACCGAAGGAAGTAACGACCGAGCCCAACCGGGAATAAGATCTATCGCCCAGGCGTCCGCCGCCAGGTCCCACGCCCCCGTCTCAACGGCTGAGACGTCTGTCAATATTTGGTCCGCCCCCAGCCGCTCGGCTACCCATCCCTCCAGGGTCGTGACTCGCGCTGCGGCGTCACAGATATCGGGTCGTTCCTGCGCCAGCCAGCGCAACTTCCCGGGCCAGTGAATCATCGCCGGCGTGTGCCCGGTCACGGCTAGAAGCGGGCGTTCACTCTCCGACTCCACGGTGGCTCCGGCCAGGGAGGCCCGCACGTCGTCGTTTCCCGATGCGAACAGCACCTCATTCCGCGAATCCAACACAACAAGACTGTGTCGGCACGCCGCCACGCCAACGGCCGAAACCTGTCGTCCTGCGCTGACCTCGTTCAGGACCTCAATGCAAGCGCGCCAGATCCCGTCTACGTCCAGGTCGCGCTCGAATTCCATCAAGGACATCGGCGCTTTCGCCCGCATGCGTCGCGCCAGTGCCGCCTCCCGTCCCTCTGGCGTGGCGGCCACTGCTCGGATTCCCGATGACCCGATGTCAAGGCCTACATAGATCCGCTCAGCCATCACTGCCCAGGACGTCCGGATTCACGATCCGCTCCGGACGCGCGCCATCGAGAAACGCAAGGAAGTCATCAACGACCATCGCCGAATACCGTTGCACCGTGCCGTCCGTTGCGCCTCCGATGTGTGGCAACAACAGGGCATTTGGCGCATCAAGCAGCGGGTCGTCAGGTCGTATCGGGTGCGTATCGAACACGTCAAAGGCTGCCCCGGCCAGGTGTCCGTCCCGCAGCGCCGCGGCCACGTCATCCGACCGCACCACGCCCTCACCCGTGGTCGCAACCAGGCGGGCGCCTCTTGGCATCAGGGCAAGCGCCTTCGCGTCAATCATGCCCCTCGTGGACTCAAGCGACGGGCAGTGCACAGCCAGCATCGTGGACATCGCCAGCAGGTCGGCCCAGGCCGCAGGTTCGCAGCCAGCCGCCCGAATCTGCTCGTCGTCCAGCGCCGGATCAATCGCCAGCACGTGCGCGCCAAACGACTTGGCCAGTCGTGCCGTCTGACGCCCAATCCGCCCCAGGCCAATAATCCCTACAACCTGTCGACCCAGTTCCGAACCGCGCATTCCCACATAAGCCGTCACGGGGTCAGTCCAGCGATGCTCGGCTACGTATGCGGCCGCGCTCGGAACATCTCGCAACAGCGTCAGCATCATCGCGATCGTCAATTCCGCCACAGCCTCCGCGTTTCGTCCCGGCGTATGCGTCACGACGACGCCAGCTCGCGACGCTGCTGAAAGATCCACGTGTCCCGAGTCTCCCCGGCAGATTCCCACGAAGCCCAGCCCCGGCGCCGCCTCAAACGTCTCGCCAATCAAGAAGTCGGCCTCGACGAACAGCCCAAGCACTTGCTTGGCCGCGAGCTCTTCGGCCAGCTCGTCGGGATCCATCAGCACTAGCGTCTCGGTCCAAGGCCTGACCTCGACCTCGGCGACGGCCTCAAGACGCCGCCGCTGGTCTCCGTCCAGCTCAACCAGGCTCAGCACGCGCGGTCGGATCGACGTCTCTGCCATCACCCGAAGGCGCGCCTGCGTCGTCGGCGGCTAGGGCACATATCCCCAGCGAGCCTCGGCTTCGTCCGCGGCATCCACGGCGCCCGCCACCGAGTTGGCGCTCGCGAGCGCGGCATCCGGCGGCGCCGTTCCGACCAATACGTGAACCTCGGCCGCTTCTTCGCTCAGCGCGCGCACACGACTTACCCACGGCGCCAACTCGACATCGCTGTAGGAGTGCGCCACCGGCTCCACCGGCGACTGCAGCGTCCGTGCCCACGCCTCCGCGTTCTGTCCGTGTAGTCGCACGACCGCCAGGTCGTCCACCGTCGTCATGTCGAATGGCGGATACCACTCGTCCGTCTCCGACGGCAGATCCACAACGACCGTGCCGATCTCAAGCTCGATCAGCGTCTCCAGTGTCGTCTCTTGGTTCACCGGCACCTGCCACGTCGGATGCCGAAACTCGGCCGCCAACGGCAGATCCGGCAATGCTTCACGCACACGTCCCAGGTACTCGCGGCCAGCCGTGCCCGCCTCGAACCACGGCGGAAACTGCAAGATCACTGTCCCCAGCCGCCCCGCCGCCCGCAGTGGCTCCAGTGACTCCCGCAGATCCTCAAACAGCACACCTGGCGGCTCCACCGCGATTTCCGTCCAGGACTTTTTCCGACGCGGGTCCGCCCCTGGCCGCCGCTGGTACAGCGTCAGCCCGCCAAAAGCCACGACGTCGAACTTGAAACCGTCGGGTGAATGATCGACCCACTCTTGTACCCGCTTCGCCTTGGGGATCCCACTGAACACGTTCTCGGCTTCCACCACCGACGCGTGCTCGGCATAGATGCCCAGCATTTCATTGGGGCGTGTACGGGGCGGGTAGATTTCCTTCAGCCGCTGCCAGCCGCGCGTGCCGTAACGCCGGACTGCGGTCACGCGCTTGTCTCTGCGTCGTCGCCATCGCTAGCTCGATGCCTCGTCATTCGCTCAATCTCGCGCCGGTATTCCCGATCCCGCCAGCCCTCGATCGCCCGCATCCCCGGACCGAACAACACCGCCACATGCGCGGCAAGTGCAATCAGCCAGAAGAGCATCGGCCAGAAGAACCACAGGCTCTCAGGCGTCGTAACCAGATTCAGGACCAGCAGCAAGAGCCCGATCGAAAGATAGATCCCAACGTGCGCTGCAAACCCGATTCGCGCGCGAACCCGTTCCGTCGCGCGACGAAAGGCGACGTCCTCATCAGCAGTCGAAAGGTCGGCCATCGGCGGGGCCCCCGCGGGCGGGCGCCCCGATTCTATCGTTCACCACGCGGCGACTCTCGCATCGGCAAACGTCAGAGCGCCTGGAGCGTCTCCCGCAACACGCGCTCGTCCCGCGGCAACACCGTCCGCACATCAAGCCGCACACCGCCAGCGTGTATGCGCCCAAGCACCGGTGGGCTAGCCGTCCGCAGGCGTGCGGCCAGCGCATCCGCTCCAACTCGCAGGCTCGTCACCTCAATCGCAACGCTCGGCAACGTCTGCCCCGGCAGTGCCCCGCCGCCCACCGCCGCGCGTGACTCGACCAGGTGGACGTTCTGCACGCCCGCGATTAGCCGGTTCGCTCGCTCTCGTAGCTCATCAACGCTGGCCGCGATCATTTGCCACACCGGCACCGTCGCGACTGCCTCGTCCCGGAGGTAATGCCCCAGCGTCGCCCGTAACCCGGCAATCGTCATCTTGTCGGGACGCAGTGCTCGGGCCAGCGGCCGCCGCGCAACTGGCTCGACCACCTCAGCGGTACCCACGACGACCCCGGCCTGTGGCCCTCCCAGTAGCTTGTCGCCCGAGAACGTCACCAGATCCGCCCCGGCCTGCAGTGCGTCCCCGATCAACGGCTCCCGCTCCAGGCCATACGCCGCCGTGTCCAGCAACGCTCCCGATCCCAGATCGTTGATCAACAGCAAACCCCGCTCGCCTGCCAGTCTGGCCAGCTCGGTCGGGTCCGGTGACTCCGTAAACCCAACCTGCGCAAAGTTGCTTGGGTGCACCCGCATGATCGCCGCCGTCTCATCGGTGACTGCCCGCGCGTAGTCCTCCACTCGCGTTCGATTCGTCGTTCCCACGTCCCTCAACTGCGCCCCGCTCGCTCGCAGGATGTCCGGAATCCGGAATCCGCCGCCAATCTCGATCGACTCACCCCGCGCTACCAGCACCTCGCGACCGCGCGCATGCGCCTCCAGCGCCAGGAATACTGCGGCCGCGTTGTTGTTCACGACCAGCGCCGCTTCGGCCCCTGTCACTTCCCGGACCACGTCCGCAATGTGCTTCGACCGAGAACCCCTCCGACCAGACGTCAGGTCGTACTCGAGATCGCTGTAGCCGCCCCCCGCTGCCTGGACCGCCCCCAGGGCCCGATCGCTCAACGGCGCTCGCCCCAGGTTGGTGTGAACGATTACCCCTGTGGCATTGATCACCCGCCGCGGCGCATCCTCGAGCACAAGTCGTGCCCGCAACACTCCCGCCTCCGCAATCGCGTCGATGGTCGCCGCCTGACGTCCCCGCGTCACTGCCGCGCGCACCACTTCGATTTCATCACGAGCAGCCCGAACTGCCATCCGTGCCGGGACGTCTGGCGCTAGCCGTTCTATCGCCTGCGCCGCCGCTTCGACCGACGGAATCGCCCGAAACCTCGACCCGCCGCCGCCCATGTCACGCCCCAAACTTCTGCAGCCTTCCGCCATGCCCCAGCATCAGCGCCATGATCGACTGGGCCGGAAACACACCCAGAGATCCCTGTCCACACGACCGCTCGCCAAACGTACGCACCGAGTCTGGCAGCACGTTCTCACCCCAGAACAGGCACGGCACCGGGTGCCATGAATGCTGATGCAACTGGGACGGCGTCGAATGGTCACCCGTCACCACCAACACGTCCGGCCCAAGCTCCAGCAGCGCCGGCAAGCGCCGGTCCATCTCCTCGATAGCCGCCGCCTTCGCGTCAAAGTCTCCGTCCTCACCCCGGGCGTCAGGCGCCTTGTGGTGCACGAAGAAATAGTCATAGTCGTCCCATGTTGCCGCCAGCCCCGCTATCTGCTCGTCAACCGACTCCAACCCATCAAGAACCGCCATGCCTGCCACGCGGGCCAGCCCCTTGTACATCGGGTACGTCGCCAGGCACATCGGTTGCAGTCCGTAGAGCGAATGCAGGTCTTCCAACTCGGGCAGCCCGGCGTACCCGCGCATTAGCACGAAGTTCGCCGGAGCTTCGCTGCCAATGCAATCTCGTACAGCCTCGGTAACCAACCGCAGCACTTCACTTGTGTGTTGAGCCGTCGCGGTCAGTGGAACCGGTTCCAGGGGTGGCACACCCACGGCCTGCGGGTCCGTCTCTCGAACCGCCGGAGACAGATAGGCGCCGCGAATGATCAGCACCGCCCGATGCTGTGACTCGGTGGCGAACTCCAGCTCGATCCCCGCAACCTCAATCTCATTCAGCTTCGCAACCAGTTTCCGGTTAACACTCGTCTCGATCCGACCGGCTCGTCGGTCAACCACGATCCCTTGGTCATCCAGCGTGCAGAAGTTCAACCGCACGCCAAGATCGCCAGCGTCAAGCCGCAGGCCCAATCCCAGCGCCGACAGAGCGCCTCGCCCGATGTTCGACGAGACCGGGTCGTAGCCAAACAGCGCCAGGTGCCCGGGCCCGCTCCCCGGCGTAATTCCCAGCCCGATCGGCTGGCTGAGTCCGGCCTGCCCTTCCGCGGCCAGGTCATCCAGGTGCGGCGTTCTGGCGGCCTCCAATTCCGTGGGTCCACCAGCCTCGCGCGGCAAACCGCCCAACCCATCCAGAACCAGCAAAACCAGCTTCGACTGCGCCGGCTGGGCTAGCGACCGCAAGAGTGCAAGGTCAACCATCTGTCCGCGCGTCCCCGATCATCCTCCCGACATTATCTGGCCGCCCTGGCCCCATCGCGAGCCTTCGTTGTGCGCGGGTGCCCCGGCACGCACGCCAGCGTCGTTTCAGCAACAGCGCGGCCCGATATCGCCACACGTCAGGCCGCCCCTCGGTGCTAGCCTCAAGCGAACCGTTCCACAGCCCTACCCCGCCATGCCTGCTCGCGTACTGGTCGCCATGAGTGGTGGTGTCGACAGTTCCGTCGCCGCCGCCCTGCTGGCCCGTGATGGTTACCAGGTCGTCGGCGTTACCTTCAACCAGTGGCCGGCCGATCTAATGGCCCGCTCCACCGGCAATGGTTGCTGTACCCCCGACACAATCGACGACGCGCGCCGCGTTTGCGCCATCCTTGGAGTCTCCCATTACGTCATCGACTACCGGCGCGAATTCGAAGCCGCCGTCATCGACCCCTGGGTCAAGGCCTACCTAAACGGACAGACTCCCAATCCCTGCGTCATGTGCAATCGCAGCGTCCGCTTCGGCTCGTTCCTCTCCAAGGCCGACGAACTCGGCGCCGACTACATCGCCACTGGTCACTACGCCCGCATCCAGTCCGATCCAGGCACTGGGCGCCGCCGGCTCCTCACCGCCACTGATCATTCCAAGGACCAGTCCTACGTCCTGCACGTCCTCGGCCAGCGCCAACTGGCACGCACCCTCTTTCCGCTCGGCGACCTCACCAAGTCTCACGTGCGCCAACTGGCTGCTGACTTCGGATTGCCCGTTGCCCTCAAGGCCGACAGCCAGGAAATCTGTTTCGTGCCCGACAACAACCACGCCGGCTACGTGCGAGCCCACGGGTCCACCGGTCCCGGCGACATCATCGATTCCGAGGGCCGGGTAATCGGCCGCCACGATGGCCTTGAAGCCTTTACCCCTGGCCAGCGTCGCGGTCTCAACCTCGGTGGCGGCCCGGGCCGGCGTTACGTCGTTGACCTGGATCCCGTCGGCAACCGCCTAACCGTCGGTACGCGGGCCCAGTCCACGGCGCGACAAATCGAGGTTCAGAAGGTGAATTGGATAGCCAGCACACCGCCGTCAGGGCCCGGCCGCGTAGGCGTTCGAACCCGCTACCGAATGCCCTTGGCCGACGCCACCCTCGTCATAGCGGCGAACGGCGTAACCGTGGACTTTCACGAACCGACCTGGGCGCCAGCCCCGGGACAGTCAGCCGTGTTCTACGACGGCGATGAAGTCCTGGGCGGAGGAACCATCGCATCGGTGACAGTCCGATGAACACAACCCGGGTTCCCCAGGAAGACCCATACTGCCCCCGCTGCTTCCGACTGGTCCTCAACCGCCACGTCTTTTGCCAGTTTTGCGGGCAATTCGTCCATCAGAACGCCCCTGCTGATTCCCGACGCTGGGACTCACGTCCTCCCGAAATTCCCGCCGCTGCCCCCATCGTGGCGCCCGCCGCTCCAAACATTGACCTACCTGAAGACGCGCTCCCATACGGTGCGGCGGGTGGTTCCGCGGGCGACGAAGCTCCAGTCGAAACTAGCGCATTGCCGCCAACGGCGGCCTCCGACACGCCTAGCGAAAAAACCGATACCGAATCAACTTGAGCACGGCCTCCGGCCCGTCCACCCACCACCGCAGCTTCTTCTTCTCTTCCCGAGCCTCGTAACTGATCGGCACTTGGGCGATCCGCTCACCGCGTGATACGAATGCCGCCGTCAGTTCCACTTCCAAATCGAACGAGTCCGCTTCAAGCGTTACGCCCTCCAGCACCTCGCGCCGCCACATCTTGTAGCAGGTCTCCATGTCCCGAATCGCCACGCCGTAGAGCAAGTTGGTCAACAGCGTGAGCGCCTGGTTCCCGGCTCGTAACAGGAACCGCTGGCTGCTGAAGTCGCGGTAGCCGTACACCACCCGAGCCTCGCCGGACTCAATCAGCTCCAGCATCGGAAGAAAGTCGTTCGGGTGGTATTCCAGGTCGGCGTCCTGGATCACAATCACGTCGCCGCTGACCTCGGCCAGCCCTGTTCGGACGGCGGCGCCTTTTCCTTGATTGACTGGATGGCGGACGACTCGCACGCCCGGAATATCGGCCTCGGTGATCGCGTCCAGCGTCCGGTCGGTCGAACTGTCGTCCACCACCACAATCTCGGTGTCCAGATCCAGCGCGGACACCCGCTCCAGCACTAACGAGATCGTCTCCGCTTCGTTGAATGCGGGAACGACCACGCTTAGCTTGATCTGAGACCTCGCCATAGCTGAATTATGTCAAGAAATGAGTTTACGATCACGCGCGGACTGTTCCCGGACTGCACGCCGGCCTGCCGCGGATAGTGCGTCACGCCAACCTGCGTGAAGCTGTGCCCGCCCCGCAGGGCGCGTGCGATCAGTTCGGCTGAAATCGCCGCGCCGCGTCCGGATATGAATTCCTCCACCGGCACCGCGTCTCGCCGATACAGCTTGAACCCGCAGTCAAGGTCCCGCACCCGAAAACCCAGCAGAATCCGCACCGACAATCCCCAGAGCCACGCGTTTAGCCGCCGATAAAACGGATCCGCTCGGTTGATCCGATACCCCAGCACAAACCCGTGGTCGTCCAGCGCGTTCACAACGGCCGGCAGGTCCTCCAGCGAGAACTGTCCATCGCCGTCGGCGCAAAAAATCAGATCACCAGTCGCCGACTCAAACCCCGTCCGCAGCGCCCGTCCGTACCCCAGATTCGTCGGGTGCGAAACTACCCGCACCCGCGGGTCGTCCTCCGCAATCGCGCCTGCAATTGCTGCCGTCTCATCAGTCGACCCGTCATTGACGATGATGACTTCAAAGTCATCGGCAACGCCCGGCAGGTGCTCCAGTGCGTTACCAACGACCTGCTCCACGTTCTCCGCCTCATTGTGGCAGGGAAAAAAGACGCTGATTGAGGCCCACGGACTGGGTGCGTCTGGAGTTTGCTGCAAGTCGGTCCCCCAACTCAGAAAAGGGCTGGGCGCGAATGTATGGCCCACTGCCATTCGTCCGCCGGTGACTATGGCACACGACCGCCTGCCGCTGGTAAACGGCATAATTCCAGGTCGTCTCCGCAAGGGATCGGGCCAATGCGCGTCACCTACACCACGTACTCGGCACCCGCCTGGTCGCTTGAGCGCCATGTCGCCGTCGCCACCGAATTGGGCCTTGACGGTCTGGAGCTTCGCAACCTCGATGGCCAACCAATTGATCCATCGATGTCCGAGCAGGACCGCGCGGCAATCTTCGAAAAGGTCGCAGACGCCGGCCTTGAAATCTGCGTCGTTGGCAGCGGCGCTCGTTTCGCCATCCCGTCCACCGCTGACCGGCGCCAGGCGGTGGATCAGGCCGTGGCTTTCGTCGAACTTGCCGACGCGTGGGACGCCCCGATCGTCCGCGTTTTCGGCGGCAACTACGATCCCGGCCCCTCCGACGACGAAGTCAACGGCTGGGTCGCCGAAGCCCTGCGGGAGGTCGCCGTGGCGGCCGATGCCTACGGCATTCGCATTGCCCTTGAAACTCACGACGCCTTCTCGACCGGCCAGCGCGTTCGACACGTGCTTGACCTCGCCAATCACTCCGGCATCGGCGTCGTTTGGGACTTCGCTCATCCCGTTCGCAATGGCGAGACGGTCGACCAGACGTGGAACTTGATCCACCGCGATGTCATCCACGCCCACTTCAAAGACATGAAGCTCACCGGCGGCGGCCGCGACGGCTGGGAATCGGTAGTCCCTGGCGACGGCGACCTGCCATTGGCCGACATGGTCACTCGTCTCGCACGGGACCACTACCACGGCTACATCTCCACTGAGTGGGAAGGCCGCGACCCTCACGGTGCCGACGATCCAACCAACATGCTCCGCGTCCATACGACGTCCATCCGTGAACTGATCGCCCAATCGCGAGCGGGGTGACTTTCCGGCCTCGCGTCCGCTTTCCCTTGGTCGGCAACACCCGATATTTCCGTTGACTCACCCGTATGCCGCGCCTAGGCTTGCCCCTGGAAAGGCGTTGATCGGGACAAGTACGCGCGACTTTCCACGCCAGAGAGCCGGGTCCAGTGCTGAAAGCCCGGTCGTGGAAACAGCGTCGAATGGCCCCGGAAGCTGCGGACCGAACGGCATCGCCCAGTAGGCTCCGACGGAAGCCCACCGTTAGCCGGGCAGGGTATCGAGCCGTGGCTCCGTACCTGTGAGGAGCGCCTTCGGCGCTTGAAGTAGGGGTGGCACCGCGAAGGCCACAGACCTCTCGCCCCCTATGGCGAGAGGTTTTTTCGATTTAAGCCACCGGAGGAGGGCCCCACATGCTGTCCATTGCACCGTCCCGCACGGACACATGCGCCTGGACGCTTGAGCAATTGCGTGCCGGGCGTGGCGTCCCCGTCTTCCGTGACATGCCGGCGGATCTCGACACACCCGTCGCCGCCTACCTCAAGCTCCGCGGCGACGGGCCCTCATTCCTCCTCGAAAGTGTGGAACGTGGCGAGGCTGTCGGCCGCTACTCATTCGTAGGCGCATCCCCGCGCGCTGTCGCCCACCTCCGCGAAGGCCGGGCCACGCTGGCCAACGGTCGTGGCCGCTCGATGACGGCGACCTACGGCGATCCGCTGGAATACATCACGGGGCTCCAGCACCCGTTCCCCATTGCCACGCATCCTGATCTGCCGCCCTTCCAGGGCGGCGCCGTTGGCTACCTCGGCTACGACGTCGCCGCCAACTTCGAGCGCCTCCCGGTTCCCGCCAGGGACACACTGGGCGTGCCCGACGCTGTCTTCATGTACTGCGACGACCTCGTCGTGTTCGACCACGTCACACAGGTGCTGCGTCTCGTGACCCTCGCGCATCCGTCTGACGATGTTGACGCCGCACTGGCCGCCGCCGAGGCCCGCCTCGATCACTTGGCCCAACGCCTCGACGGTCCCTATGCCACGCCGCCGACGCTTCCCAACCCGAACGGCGGAGGTGCTTCCCAGAGCATGTCCCAAGCCGAATTCGAGAATTGCGTACGCCGGGCCAAGGAATACGTCGCCGCCGGCGACATCATCCAGGTCGTGCCCTCCATCCGCTTCAGCCGCCCGCTCAACGTTGATTCATTCCAGGTCTACCGCTACCTGCGGCGCGTGAACCCCTCGCCATACATGTTCTTCCTGGACTGCGGCGATCTGCAGTTGGCCGGCGCCTCGCCCGAGATGCTGCTGCAGGCCGTCGAGGGACGCGTCCGCACGCGTCCACTTGCTGGGACTCGGCCCCGCGGCGCCACACCGGAGGAAGAAGCCGAACTCGAGCGCGACCTCCTGGCCGACCCCAAGGAGCTTGCCGAGCACGTCATGCTCGTCGATCTTGGCCGTAACGATCTCGGTCGGGTCTCCAACCCCGGCACGGTCAACGTCGACGACCTCATGTTCGTCGAGCGCTTCTCCCACGTCATGCACATCGTCAGCGATGTGAGTGGCCGGCTCAGTCCGAGCTACCGGGGCGTCGACGCGCTCCGCGCCTGCTTCCCGGCCGGCACCCTCAGTGGCGCGCCCAAGATCCGCGCCATGGAGATCATCGCCGAGCTCGAAGACCTGCGACGCGGACCCTACGGTGGCGCCGTCGGCTACATCAGCCATTCTGGCGACATGGATACCGCCATCACCATCCGCACGCTGCTGGCCCACAACGGACGCGCCCACGTCCAGGCCGGCGCCGGCATCGTCGCGGACTCGGTTCCGGCCACCGAATACCAGGAATGCGTCGACAAGGCTCGCGCCGTGCTGCAAGCCATCCAACTCGCGGAGGAGGCGGCTCGTGCTACTCGTGCTGGATAACTACGACTCGTTCACCTACAACCTGGTTCAGTACCTCCAGGTCTTGCAGCCGGACGTGACCGTGTATCGCAACGACGCGGTCACTGTCCGCGACGTCCGGGACATGTCGCCCGACGCCATCGTCATTTCGCCTGGTCCCTGCACGCCCCACGAGGCCGGGATATCGGTCGACCTGATTCGCGCCGTTGGCCCAACCGTGCCCACGCTCGGCGTTTGCCTCGGCCACCAGTCCATCGGTGCGGCCTTCGGTGGCAGGGTCATCCGGGCCCCCGTACTCATGCACGGCAAGACGTCGCCCATCGCTCACGACGAACGCCGCCTGTTCGCCAACCTTCCAAATCCCTTCGAGGCCACCCGATACCACTCGCTCATCGTGGCGCGGGACGGCCTGCCGGACGAACTGGAAGTCACGGCCCAGAGCCCTGACGGGCTTATCATGGGAATGCAACATCGTACGCACCCCATCTACGGCGTGCAGTTCCACCCGGAATCCATCTTGACCGCCGCCGGCCCCGCCCTCCTGCGCAACTTCCTCACCCTGGCCGAAATACCGGTGGCCGCATGATTGCCCAGGCCATTCACTCTGTCGTTGACGGCGAAGACCTCGACAGCGCCACCGCCGCGTCCCTCATGGACGCGATTCTCGAAAACGAGATGACCCCGGCCCAGTTCGGAGCACTCGTCACCGCTCTGCGGCTAAAAGGCGAAACCGCCGCCGAAATCGCCGGCTTTGCTGCCAGCATGACCCGTCACGCCCGCCACGTGGATGTGGACAGCAGCACGCTCGTCGATACCTGCGGCACTGGCGGCGGCCGCACCCGCTGGGTAGGAGTGTCCACAGCCGCCGCCATCGTGGCCGCCGGGGCCGGTGCGGTCGTCGCCAAGCACGGCAATCGCGGTGTAACCCGGCCGGCCGGCAGCGGCGACGTCCTGGAAGCTCTCGGAGTCAACCTCATGGCCGGACCCGGATTGGTCGAACAGGCCTTGAGCGAAGCTCATGTGGCCTTCATGTTTGCGCAGGCGTTTCACCCCGCCATGCGCTTTGCCGGCCCGCTGCGTCAAGAAATCGGCATTCGCACCGTCTTCAATATCCTTGGCCCGCTCACCAATCCCGCAGGCGCCCAACGGCGCTTGCTTGGCGTTGGAGATCCCGGGCTCGCCTCCACCATCACCGAGGCCCTCCGCCTCCTGCAGATCGATCGAGCGCTCGTCGTACATGGACACAGCGGCGTCGATGAGATTTCCCTCACCGGACCCACCCGGGTCCTCGATGTCAACCGCGGCGACCTGACCAGCTACGACCTCATGCCGACCGACTTTGGCCTGTCGGTCGTGGACGCTTCGGAGCTTGCAATCCACGACGCCGACGTGGTGGCCCATCGCACCCGAGCCCTGCTGGCTGGCGAACTCATGGGGCCCCGGCGAGACGTCGTGCTGGCCAACGCCTCCGGCGCCCTAGTCGCCGCGGGGATCGCCCGCGACTGGCGCGATGGCGTGGCGCGGGCCTCCGACGCCATCGCCAGCGGTACGGCCTTGACCTGTCTGGACCGCCTCGTTGAAGTCTCCAATAGGAGTGACGGAGCCTAAGACGTGATCCTCGACGAGATTGTCGCCCGCAAGCGTCTCGACGTGGCGGCCCGTGTCGAGCGCGCCGATCTGGCCGAACTTCAGACGCGCCTGGCTCAGCGCTCTCCCACGCGCTCGCTGTGGCACGCCCTGGACCAGGACGGCGTCGGCGTCATGGCCGAAATCAAGCGGCGCTCGCCCTCCGCTGGCCTGTTCGCCAGGGACGTCGATCCCTCGGCGTGGGCGGCTCGCTATCAGGCCGGCGGCGCCATCGCGATCTCTGTCCTCACCGACGAGCCATTCTTCGGTGGCGCCCACGCCGACCTGGCAGCGGCGCGCACCGCAACCAAACTGCCGATCCTGCAAAAGGACTTCGTCATCACCGACTACCAGATCTTTGAGGCCGCTGCCTTTGGAGCCGACGCCGTCCTGCTCATCACCGGGCTCACGCTCGATCAGGACCTCCGGGCGCAGATTGAACTCGTCCATCGCTTGCAGATGGAAGCCCTCGTTGAAGTCCACACCGAGGACGAAGTCGACCAGGCCCTCCTCGCCGGCGCCCGCATCATCGGCATCAACAACCGCAACCTCCGCGAGTTCACCACCGATCTGGCCGTCACTGAGGAACTGTGCAAGCTGATTCCCGAGGAAATTACCGTCGTCAGTGAGAGCGGCGTCCACGTGGCCCACGACGTGGAGCGGCTGGCCGCCGCCGGCGTCAGCGGCGTCTTGGTCGGCGAATCCATCATGACCGCCGAGGACCCGCTGGCTCAGCTCCGCATGCTGGTCAAGGCCGGCGAGTAACCCGCGCATGCTTGTCAAGATCTGCGGCCTCCTGGAGCCGGCCGATGGCCATGTCGCCGCGGCGGCTGGCGCCGATCTCCTGAGCGTGATCTTTGCGCCCGCCCGCCGCCGTCGAACGCTCGCCCAGGCCCGCGCAATCTTCGACACCGCGCCGCCCCACGTGGAGCGCGTCGGCGTGTTCGTCGATGCGCCGGCCGCCGAAGTCGAGGAGGTCATCAAAGCCTGCCGCCTCGATCGCGTGCAGTTTTCCGGCGCGGAATCCCCGGACTACTGCCGTGCCTTCGGCGAGCGCGCCATCAAGACCCTGCGTCTGCCCAACGACCGCAACGAGTTCCCGCGGTATTCGGTTCCACTGTTCAATTTGGATGCGGATGTCGAAGGACATGCCGGCGGCACCGGCGTGCGCTGGGACTACTCGCTTGCCAGCGAAACGGCCCACGCCTACAGAACACTTCTCGGTGGCGGCTTGTCGCCCGACAACGTCGGCGCCGCCATTGCCGCCGTCCGACCATACGGCGTGGACGTCAGCAGCGGCGTGGAGACCGACCAGCGCAAGGACCACCACAAGATTGAAGAGTTCATCCGCAACGCCCGAGCGGCATATGCCTTGGCTGTCGCGCCATGACCCGCCTGCGCCTCGCCGGCCTGAGCCTTGTGCTGCTCGCCCTTACCGCCTGCACCCACGGGCTCGAACTCGAAAACGGCCAACGCCCGGCCCAGCCGATTACTCGCATCAGCTTCCTGTTCTCGGAGGGCCAGAGCGACATCGTGCTCAATGCGCCCACCAGCGTTGAACAGCAGGCCGAAGCCAGTGCCCCGACGCCAGCCGCGGTCAGCGCCACTCCCACGGCCACCCCATCGACTTCGTCACCCTCCGCTGCCGTCGCGACGCCCACGCCCGTGACGACCGCCCGGGAAACGCCTGTCCAGCCTTCTCCCACCGCCTCCGAGGCGACCGCTGGTCCGACACCAACTGCCGAACCCACCCCGCTCCCCGACGTCGACGTCGCGGCCATAACAGCCGATGAAACTGCCAAATCGCTTGTAATTCCAGCGACGGAAGTTGATCCAGGACTGGAAACCGGCGACGAATCGTCCGACCCCACGGGCTTCCTGTCCGAGGAACTCATGGCTCAGTCCGCCCTCGCCAGCTTCTACGTCAGTGGCAGCAGCCGCCAGCCCAGCGGCGGCGGCCGTCCCGTGCAGCTGGTACAGCGACTGTTCGTCCACGCCAATACCCAGGGCGCGTCCCGGATGTTCGATGAACTGGTCGACAGCGCCGCCCCCGCCCTTGCCATCGCCGCCCTGGGCTTATTTCGCCAGTTTTATCCCGACCTTGAGCCTGCGACGCGAACGTCGGATCAGTTCACGCTGGCTGATCAGAACCGGCTGATTGAAGTCCGCATTGAACCGAACGTCGCTCCCGAAGAGCGCGAACTTGGCCCGGGAGACCCGCACATCTACTACTTGATCCTTCGCCAAGGTCGGGTGTCCGCTATCTTCGAGCTTATGTACCTGAGCGCCCAGGATCCGGGTGTCGTCACGGTCTTGGGTGAACGCCTGATCAATCGAATTCCCAGCGAACTCGCCGAAGCGGCGCCGTAGCGTGCTTGACGCCCAAACGCTCCCCGACGAGTTCGGCTTCTACGGGCCGTACGGCGGCCGCTATGTGCCTGAAACGCTTGTGGCTGCGCTCGACGATCTCGAAGCCTCCTTCCAGCGCCACCATCGCGACCCTGCATTCGTGGACGAACTTGAGAACCTCCTCCACTACTACGCCGGTCGCCCCACGCCCACCTACCACGCCGCGCGACTTAGCCAGAAACTCGGCGGCGCCCAGATCTACCTCAAGCGCGAAGACCTCGCGCACACCGGCGCCCACAAGATCAACAACGCGCTCGGCCAGGGTCTCCTGGCGCGCGTTAGTGGCAAGCAGCGCGTCATCGCCGAAACCGGCGCTGGCCAGCACGGAGTCGCCTCGGCCACCGTTTGCGCCATGCTCGGCCTCGACTGCGTCGTCTATATGGGCGAGGAAGATGTCCACCGCCAGGCCCTCAACGTCGCCCGCATGCGCACCCTCGGCGCCGAAGTCATTTCCGTCACCTCCGGCACTCGCACCCTCAAGGACGCCATCAACGAAGCCCTCCGCGACTGGGTCACCAACGTCGAAACCACCTTTTACCTCTTCGGTTCCGCCACCGGCCCGCACCCCTACCCTATGATCGTGCGTGAGTTCCAGCGCGTCATCGGCCGCGAAGCCCGCGCCCAGATCCAGGAACTCTCCGGCGGTCTGCCCAACACCGTCGTCGCCTGCGTCAACGGCGGCAGCAACGCTATCGGCATTTTTTCCGCGTTCATCGAAGACCTTGGCGTCGCGCTTATCGGCGTCGAAGCCGGCGGCCGCGGCGGTGACCAGGGCGAGCACGCGGCCACCGTGGAAAGCGGGACCCTCGGCATCCTGCACGGGTCACGCAGCCTGCTCTTGCAGGACGAAGGCGGGCAGATCATTGGAACGCACAGCATCGCGGCAGGTCTTGACTATCCGGGCGTGGGTCCGGAACTGGCCTATCTTCATCACATCGGCCGGGCAAGCTACGCCACGATCGACGACGCCGAGGCCATGCGTGCCCTGTCCCTGCTGGCCCGAACCGAGGGCATCATTCCTGCCCTCGAGAGCGCGCACGCCGTCGCCGGCGCAGTCCATCTTGCGTCCGAAGCGAGCAGCGATCACGTCATCCTGGTCAATCTCTCAGGACGCGGCGACAAGGACATGGAGACCATCGCCGCCCAACTCAGCGA
Organism: Chloroflexota bacterium; assembly: GCA_022821645.1. GTDB lineage: Bacteria > Chloroflexota > UBA11872 > UBA11872 > UBA11872 > UBA11872. Next base: position 21,564 of record JAJEDE010000011.1, on the reverse strand, counting down.
GCGCCCATGAACCGCATCGACTCGTCCTTCAAGTCGGCAAAAGCCGAATCGCGCTTGCTCCTGGCCCCCTACGTCACCGTTGGCTACCCAACGCGTGAAACCGCCCTCGAATTGGCACTCGCCTACGTCGAAGCCGGCGCCGACATGCTTGAAATCGGCATGCCGTTCAGCGACCCCATCGCTGACGGCCCCACGGTGCAATTGGCCTCCCAGATCGCGCTGGAGGGCGGCGTCTGGCTTGAGGACGCATTCCATCTGATTGAGCGGATTCGTGCTCAGACCGACATCCCATTGGCCCTGATGGGCTACGCGAACCCGTTCATGCAATTCGGCCTTGGCGCGCTGGCGCGCGCGACCTCGGCAGCCGGCGCCGATGGCTTGATCGTTCCGGACGTCCTTCCGGAGCACGCCCACGACATCGAGGCCGCAAACGCCCAGCACGGCCTGTACCTCATCCGATTCGCGGCGCCGACCACGCCGCCGGAGCGACTACGGCAAATCAGCGAGGGAGCCAGGGGCTTCATCTACTGCGTCAGCGTCACCGGTGTCACCGGCAGCCGCGCCGAACTATCGGACAGCCTGCCCGCCTACCTGGCCCGCGTCGGACAGGCCGCCAGCATCCCCCGCGTCGTCGGCTTCGGCATCTCCAAACCCGAGCACCTGCATTCGCTCCACGGACGCGCCGAAGGCGCCATCGTCGCCAGCGCCCTTATCGACATCGTGCAGGCCAGCCCGCCCGGCCGTGGCGTCGAGGCCGCGGCGGCGCACGTCCGCCGTCTCGCGGCCGCGGCATGACCCGCGTCATCCTTCTTGGTCTCGGCCTCACCGTGGCCGCCTATGTCCTGATCGTCCTCCGCACCGCCTGGCTCATCGTCCACCCCAACCGCACCTGGCGCCCGACCGACTGGGAGCCGCTGCCGCTCAACCCCGCCCGCGTCTACTTCAAGTCAGCCGACGGTACCCGCCTGGCCGGCTGGATTAGGCCGCACGACACCCCCATCGCCACCGTCATTCTCGTCCACGGACTCGCCGTCAATCACACCGTCCTGGCAAATCGCGCCTATCGCCTCTGGCAGCGGCGCTTCTCCGTCATACTGTTCGACTTCCGAGCCTGTGGTGAATCCGAAGGGTCGACCAGTACCTGCGGTGTCCGCGAAGTCGAAGACCTCTCGGCCGCCGTCGATCTCTGCCGGCGCCAGCCCGAATTCGGCAACGCACCCATCGTCGCCCTCGCCGACTCCCTCGGCGGAACCGTCGCCCTCGCCGCCGCGTCGCAACGACCGGAAATCAAGGCCGTCTTCAGCGATGCCGCGCCTATCTCGCTGCGCTCAGCGATCGACAAGGGCTTCAGCGCCTACACCGGCCTGCCCGCACTCCCGTTTCGACGAGCCGTCGTCTGGACCGCCGAACGCATCACTGGCGAAGGCGTCGATGACTTCACTGTCGAAGACTCAATTTCGAACATCGCGCCCCGCCCCGTGTGCCTGGCCCATGGGCATCTGGATCCCCTGGTTGATGTTGCTGACGCGCACCGGATGCACGAACGCGCGGGCGAATCTAGTGAACTGTGGCTCGAGCCGGACGTCGGCCACGTCCTCGCCAGCGGAATCGACCCTGAGGACTACGCCGACCGCGTGGCCAGATTCTTCAAACGCGCCGTTTCGACTGGGCAGGCGCTGACACGACCGGAAGAGCGCCGCTCCGCAACGCAGTCTCTTGACCACCCGGGCGCACCGACCCCGCAAAGCAACGGCGCCGACGAAACGGTGTCCGCGCAGTCGTCCTCAAAACCCTAGGCGCCGTCGTCCCAGCGCGAGGCCCGATCGTCGGTCTCGAACTCCGGTGTGCTGTAGGCCTCCGCCTCCAGCAATTCCTTCAGCTTCTCCAGCGAAACGGTCATCACCAGGTCCGCGTCCCGTTTGGCCTTGCCGCCAATCCCAAAGAAGCTCCGGCCCTCGTCATCCAGCTTCAGCACCCAGTCCACCTCGGCCCCTGTCAACGAGTGCTTGACCTGCACGCTGGCCCGATGCGGCTGAAACTCCGCGTAGCGCGTCGGCAGTCGATAGGTGAACACCCGGTGCTCGGCATCGAACTCCAGGATCTCAATCTCCGCTTCCGCCGCGCCCTTTACGGCCACTTTGGTCCCAACGCCCAACGGCTCGTCCCCGAGCTTCTGAACTTCGCTGACGCCGGGGAACCAGCGCACCAACTCCGAAGCGACGGTCCAGGCCTGCCAAGCCGTGTCGGGGTCTGTATGGATGAACTGCTCGACCTTCTGGCCGATCACAATCCGCTGCGAATCCATGCTGGCTCCTCATCGGCCACCGTATCTGTCCTCAGCGCTATGGTACGCGCCGAGAGTCGCCTGTGGGCGGCTCATCTGGCGGTAAACTCGTTGCGGAGGGGTGCCCGAGTGGTTTAAGGGGCTCGTCTCGAAAACGAGTAGGCGTGATGAGCGCCACGTGGGTTCGAATCCCACCCTCTCCGCCAAACCCCGACGACAGCCGCGCTTGCTAGCATTCTCCTTCAGGAGAGGTCGCCTAGAGGCTTAGGGCGCACGCCTGGAAAGCGTGTAGGGGGCAACCCCACGTGGGTTCGAATCCCACCCTCTCCGCCAATCCGTCTTGCGCGTCCCTGCCTATACGGCGCATCCCGCGCCCGCAAGACCACCGCGCCGGAAAAACCCACGGCTTCCACAGGAATTCCCTTGACTTAGCCAATACTAATGCCTAGTCTTCGCAGTGGCTAAGGTTAGCCATAGCTAAGACGGAGTATTAGCCAATGCTTCACGACGATTCGGCCGCTCTCGACAACCCCGCATCCGGCGGTCGCCTCAGCCGACGCCGCCTCCTGCGCATCGGCGCCGTCGGCGCTGTCGGCTCCGCTGCCGCCGCCGCCCTCGCCGCCTGCGGCGAGTCCCAGGTCGTCACAGTCGAGAAGATCGTCACTCAGACCGAGATCAAGGAAGTCCCGGTCGAAAAGATCGTCACCCAAACGGTCGTCAAGGAAGTGGCGGTTGAGAAGGTCGTTCCCCAGACAGTCGTAAAGGAAGTCCCCGTAGATCGCGTCGTCGAAAAGGTCGTCACCGTCGAGAAGATGATGGCCCCCAAGCAGCAGACCGTCACCGTCTACTCCGGCCGCAGCGAATCCCTCGTCGCTCCCGTCCTCGCCCAGTTCGGTGAGATCTCCGGTGTCGACGTCCAGATCAAGTACGCCGGCACCCCGGCCCTCGCCGCCACCCTCCTCGAGGAAGGCTCGAACTCCCCCGCCGACCTCTTCTACGCCCAAGACCCCGGCGGGCTCGGTGCGGTCGAACCTCTCTTCGCGCCCCTGCCTCAAGACATCCTGGAACGTTCCCCTGAGTGGGGTCGACATGACGGCGGCCTCTGGACCGGCGTCACCGGACGCGCCCGCACCGTCGTCTACAACAACCAGAAGTTCACCGAAGCCGACCTCCCCGACGACATGTTCGGCTTCCACGACGCTGCCTGGAAGGGCCGCATCGGTTGGGCCCCCACCAACGGCTCGTACCAGGCCATGGTCACCGGCATGCGCGCCGTCTGGGGCGAAGACCGCACCGCCGAGTGGCTCGAGGGCATCAAGGCCAACGAGCCCATCGAGTTCCCTAAGAACACCCCGCAGGTCGCGGCCGCCGCCGCCGGCGAAATCGACGTCGGCTTTGTCAACCACTACTACCTGCACCGTTTCATGTCCGAGCAGGGCGAGTCCTTCAACGCCCGCAACTACCACGTCCGCGGCGGCGGGCCGGGTGCCCTTATCATGGTCTCCGGCGCGGGGGTTCTGGCCTCGGCTGCCAACCCCGAACCGGCGCAGGCCCTCATCCGCTTCCTGCTCTCCGACGTGGGACAGAGCTACTTCGTGTCCAACACCTTCGAGTACCCAATGGCCCCGGGCGTCAAGACGCATCCGGGCGTCACCCCGTTGGACACGATCAATCGGCCGGACATCGAGCCGGTCGAGCTCACTGATCTGCAAGGCACGCAAGACCTCTTGCGTCGCCTCGAGATCCTTCCTTAACACCGTGCCTAATGGCCTCGGTCCCCACCGTCGAGACCTTCCCCAGGTCGTTTATTCCCCGCCGGTCCCCGCCGGTAGGGTTGACGCTCCTGGCCGTGGCGGTCACCGCGCTTCTTGTGTTGCCGGTGATCTACCTGGGGATTCGGTCCTTCGACTCGGGGACCGAGGCTTGGCAGCTTCTTGCGCGGCCGCGAATCGCGGCCGTAATCGGTCGTAGCCTACTACTCGTAGTCTCCGTTACGGTCCTCGCCACCGCGCTGGCCGTACCCATTGCCTGGCTCCTCACCCGCACCGACCTCCCCCGCCGTGGCTGGTGGACGGTCGTCATGGCTCTCCCCCTCGTCGTCCCCAGCTTCATCTACGCGCTCGTGGCCGGCACCGCCCTCGGACCGCGCGGCCTCGTGCAGAAAGCCCTCGAAGGCCCGTTCGGCGTGTCTGAAATCCCCAATCTGTACGGCTTTCCGGCTGCGCTGCTCGCCCTCGCGCTCCTCACCTACCCCTACGTGCTGCTCCCAACCATGGCGGCGCTACGTCGCCTCGACCCCGCGCTCGACGAGGTCAGCCGCTGTCTCGGCCGTGGAGCGCTGCGCACGTTTGCCACGGTGACCATTCCTGCGTTGCGTCCGGCAATCGCCGCCGGTGCGCTCCTTGCCGCCCTCTACACCCTTTCTGACTTCGGAGCCGTCTCGCTCCTCCGCTTCGAAACATTTACCGCGGCAATCTTCGTGCAGTACGAGTCCGCCTATAGTCGCTCCGCTGCGGCCGCGCTCTCGCTCGTTCTGGTGGCCGCCGCCATCGCCATCGTCACCCTCGAGACCCGCAGCCGCGGCCGTTCTCTCCACCACTCGCTCGGCCCGGGAGCAAATCGAGAGTTTCGACCGCTCCCCCTCCGCCGCTGGCGCTGGCCTGCCGTCGCCGGACTCAGCCTTGTCACCTTCGCGACAACCGTCGGCCCCGGCGCCGTGCTCCTGTACTGGCTGGTTCGCGGCCTCGCCGCCGGCGAAGAGCTTCTCGAGCTGGTCGAACCCCTCGTCAACTCCGTCGGTGTCTCCCTGCTCGCCGCCGGGATCCTGCTGGCTGTGGCCATACCGCTCGGCGTCCTGCTCGTGCGCTACCCCAGTCCAATGGCCCGCCTGCTCGAGCGCGGGTCCTACGTTGGATTTGCCCTCCCCGGCATCACGGTTGCCATTGCCTTCATCTTCTTCGGCATCAACGTGGTGCGGCCTCTCTATCAGACCCTCGTACTGCTCCTGGCCGCTTACATCGTGCTCTTCCTCCCAGCCACCCTCGGTGCGGTCCGCTCAGGGCTCTTGCAGGTAGACCCTCGCACCGAGGAAGCCGCCCGAACCCTCGGCAAGACCCCCCGGCAAGTCTTATGGCGAGTCACCATCCCCGCCCTCCGCGGCAGCCTCGCCGCCGGCGCCGCCATGGCGTTCCTGCTGGTCATGAAAGAGCTCCCGGCGGCACTCCTGCTTGGCCCCATCGGCTTCCGCACCCTCGCCACCGTCACCTGGGCCGCCGCCGACGAAGCCTTCTTCGCCCAGGCCGCCTCCTCGTCGCTCCTGCTGATCGTCGTCGCCTCGCTCCCCCTCGCCCTGATTCTCGCTCGCCGCGGTACGTCTGGAATCCTGCGCGCCTCCGGTTAGTCCGCCCCCGCGTATCATGCGGGTCCCGGTCCCCTCGCAGGACGCGCCATGTACGACCCGCACCTGCATCTCCTGATCGACGACCACGAAGTCCTCTACCGCGCCGGCCTCACCCGCTTCGTCGAACAGCCCCAGCGCGTCTCCCTCGAACCGGTCCTCAAGGCCGAAATGCCCTGGGAACACGGCCACGTATCACTCTGGGGCTCGGTATTGCACGACGGCTCTGACTTCCAGATGTGGTACTTGGCCATACCCCCCGGACGCCGCAGGGGCTACGACCGCATCTGCTACGCCACCTCGTCCGACGGCGTCAACTGGACGCGCGGCGACTTTGATCGGTACCCCCTCCCTGAAGCTCCCCGCAACAACCTCGTCTACAGGGATGAGCAGCAGCCTCGGATTCGCCGCAGTCACCCGTTCACCGTCATCCGCGACCCCCGAGAACCCGACCAACAACGCCGCTACAAGTTCATCGGCTACATGAACGATGCCGACCACAACCGCGGCTATTCCGTCGGCTTTAGCCCCGACGGAATCGACTGGACCTGCGCCCCCCGCGTCCTCCTCCCCCGCGGTGACCGAACCGCCGTCGGCCAGGACTTCGTCAACGGCGGCTTCGTCATGACTTCCCGTGGCGACAACCGCGGCCGTGATCGGGAGGCCGGCCACAAGACCCGTCGGGACATCGCCGTTTCACGCTCACCCGACCTCCTGGACTGGACGCCCGGCGTCCGGGTCTTTGAGGGCGACGACGACGACCCGCCCGGAACCGAGTTCTACGGCATGCCCCTCTTCATGTGGGGCAATCAATGGATCGGATTCCTGGAGTACTACGACCCGGCCAACGAGGTCCTCAACGTCCAGCTCACCACAAGCCGTGACGGCGACAACTGGCAACGCGCCTGTTCCCGTCGCACCTACTTTGACGTTGGATCCTCCGACTCCTGGGAAAGCACCTGGGTCGTCTTCCCACCGTCGCCGCCCATCGTCGTCGGCGACGAGATGCTGTTCTGGTACACCGGCCGTCCCCTCGCCCACCGCCGGCCCGCGGAACTCACCTTCGCGTCCTCGATCGGCCTTGCACGTGCCCCGCGCGATCGCTTTGCCGGCCTCCGCGCCGGACCCGACGGCGGCGAACTCACCACGGACTGGGTCGAAATCGGCGGCCCGCGCCTGCTACTCAACATCGGTGCCGCCGCCGGCCCGCTCACGGTCGCGGTCACCGGCGACGACGCCCAGCCGCTTGAGGGCTTCGACCATTCGGACTGCGACCTGGGCATCGAGAACGGCGTCGACGTCGAAGCCACCTGGAACGGCCGCAACCTGGCCGCCCTCGTTGGCCGCAGCGTCCGCCTCCACATCAAGATCACCTACGCCACCCTCTACGCCTACCGCTTTGCCGGCGCTTGAAAGCAGAACGAGCCATGAGTGACCTCGCGCTCCTCGGCGGCCAGCCCGTCCGCACCAAACCCTTCCCCCAATGGCCCATCGTCGAGGAGTCCGACGTCCAGGCCGTCGCCGAAGTCGTTCGCAGCGGTGCCTGGGGACGGCTGGGCGCCAACCAGGTCCACGAATTCGAAAAGGCCTTCGCCGCCTACCAGGGCGCCGCCTACGGCCTCAGCGTCAACAGCGGCGGCGTCGCTCTCGAACTCGCCCTCATCTGTCTGCACCTGCCGCGCGGCGCCGAAGTCCTCGTCCCCGCCTACACCTACATGGCCACCGCCACCTGCATCCTCCGCGCCGGTCTGACGCCCGTCTTTGTCGACATCCACGAAGACACCTACAACATCGACCCCGCCCGGCTCGAAGCCGCCATCACCGACCAGACCGCCGCGATCCTCGTCGTCCACTTCGGCGGCCTGTCCTGTGACATGGACGCCGTCCTTTCAGTCGCCGGGAAACACAACCTTCGCGTAGTCGAAGACTCCGCCCACGCCCACGGCGCCACCTGGAAGAACCGCGGCCTCGGCACCATCGGCGACGTCGGCTGCTTCAGCTTCCAGGCCAGCAAGAACCTCAACGCCGGCGAAGGCGGCATGCTGCTCACCAACGACGCCCAGATCTACACCCGCGCCATCGAGTACCACGACCTCTGGGCCGGCGGAATGCTCGAACGCGAGGGCCAACTCGGCCAGGGCAGCATGCGTTCCGGCGCTACCTGGGACTACCCCGTCGCCGCCTCCAGCAACCGCATGCCCACTTACCAGGCCGTCCTGCTTCACCGCCAGCTCGAGCGCTTGGAGGAACAGACCGAGCTTCGCGCCGCCAACGGCGCCTACCTCGACGACCTGCTCGACGACCTCGAAGGCATCCAGCCCCGCCGCCAGGACGACTGGGTCACCCGCGATTCCCGGCACCTCTACATCTGCCGCTACGACCCTGACGCCTTTGACGGCCTCCCCCGCGAAACCTTCATCAAGGCTCTTAATGCCGAAGGCATCCCCGCCGCCCCCGGCTACGGCCGAGCCCTCCACCGCACCGGCCTCTTCCAGGACCGCAACGGCGAACTCGCCCGCTTCTGGAACCGCAACGGCGGCGAGCCCGACATCGACTACCAGTCCGCCCCCTGCCCTGTTACCGAGCGTCTCTGCGCCGGCGAAACTCTCTGGCTCAGCCAAAACGTCTTCCTCGACACCCCCGAAGGCATGACCCATATCGCCACCGCCATCGAAAAAATCCGAGCCTCCGCCACCGACCTCCGAAGCTCTGTTGAGTGAGCCGACAAACTCGAATTGCAGTCACACCCGTCCTCAAGTACTCTTTCTGCTAGAGGACCCCGACAGGCTCTGTGCTAGAGCCTCGCGGGGTTCCAACCTTTAATCCCACCCCCCCCAAGCATTCGCGCCTAGCGATGCCGGGAGGTTCGACACAGTGTCGGACAACGCGGGTGCGGCCGGACGAACAGGATCTCAAATGGGGCACGCTGGAGTTCCGCAAGGCTAGCGGCTGGAGCCCTACTAGACTTCGGTCCCTTCATTCCCCGCATCGACTTCGTCGGCAAACGGCCCACTCTCCTGCCACCACGGCTCATAAGTCGCTTCCGGTTCGCGTGCTCCGACCGCGCTAATGACACTACGCCTGTCGTAGTGCCAACCTTCCCGGAGGTAGAGGATTCCGCGCAGTAACCGTCCGTCGTCGTTTACCAGATCCGATCTGGTCGACTTGGCGACTACGGCTGCGCACCGGCGAACGGCGGCTGCAAACGCGTCATCGTTCCGGTCGTGGCGATGCTGCTCGCGCAGCCTCAGCGCGCCGGCAGCTAGGTCGGCAACTTGAATGCCTGGCGTCACCTTCGAGTCAACGAAAAAAGCGGTGTCGACGACGTGCCCCAATTGCCCGCGCGGCATCGCGACCCGAAAGATGTAATTGCTGATGCAGACGGCGAGATTGCGTCCTTGAACATTCATTCCTTGTCCGTCGTAGATCAGGGTGGCCTGCTCGCCGCGCTTCTTTGCAAGCGCGTTCACACGCTGCAGAAGAAATATGTGTTGGTATGGAAGCCAGTCAGGTCTGATATTCGGCTTCTGCGCTGGTCGCTGCATCACCACGGCAAAAGCCGTGAGCTCGATGCGCTCGAAGAGCGCAAAGCACCGCTCGGCCAGCGCCCACTTGCTTTCCCTTTGACGCAAAAACGTCCGGGCATTTAGAACTTCCAACGCCTTTAGCTCGTACGCTGTGTTTCGATCCAGCAACGCCCTCTTTGCCCCAAACAGCTGCCGGCTCAACTCACGATGGTCGGCCTCGTGCATGCAAAGCGCCACAAGCGTCGAATACGCGTTGGGATCGTTGGGATGCGGCTGACCGCTTTCGTCGATGAATGCGAGCATTAAGTCGCCGGCCTACGCCCACTCCCCCGTCGGCTCCGGCCACGGCAACTCCTCCCGCGCCCCGCCATTCGGCCCCCAGCCAAAATCCGCCCACCCGCGCGACACATACAGCCGCGGTGCCGGAAACTCGTCGTACAGGTGTACGTGCAGCGGCGCCCCGTCCCGACCGTCACGACCCCGGAACAGCACGTAGCTCCCCCGGTAATCCTCGAACCGCCCGATCTGCACACAGTCGGCAAACCGCGCCGGATTCTCGCCAAACACCCGTGCCGCGTGATCCAGGGCATCCCGAGCGTCCGGTCCCCGGTCCTTCGGTGCCGGCGGCCAGATCACGTCGCACCACTGCGGCAGATCGCCTGGGTCCGCCTCGCCCTCGGCCGTCGTCACCCACGTCGGCGTCGACCAAGCAAACCCGCCGTTCGCCTGCGTCACCCGCACGTAGTACCAGGTCTCCCCAGCCAGCGGAGCCGGATCCGTCCAGTCCACGCTTGCATCCAGGCTGTCGGGTAGGACCGTATGCACCAGCCGGTCACCGCGAATTATGTCAACACGCTCGATCGGCGCGGTCCCATGCACCACAACGCGCAGTTCGACCGACCCATCGCTCGCCACCTCGGATCCCGCCGGCTCACCGTTCACCTGCACGTCCAGCAGAATCCGGTCCCCGGTCGTCGCGTACGTCCGACGCCCGAAAAACGCGTCTCGCACACCCTTCCGTGTCAGTTCCGGCGCAAACACAGCTGTCAGTGCACTCCGCACCGAGAACGGACGCCGCGGCGTCTGGCCCTGGCCGAACCTCGGCCACACGTCATACCCCGGATGCCCTGCGTGCTCGTCCGCCATCCCCACGCTCGCGAACTTGTAGCCGCGCTGGAGTCCCTCGAACACGTACCACTCCGCGTGCTGGTGCATGGCCGAAATCTCGATCGTGGGCATCACGTCTTCCACACCGTCGCCGTACCGCTGCCAGTCCGATCGCTGCGCCGCGTGCGACCCGATAAACACTTTCCCGCTGGTCGCCCGCACAGACTCGATCGTCCCGGCAATCGTGTCCTCGATCACCAGGTCCGCGTCGTCCTCCATGAACCACACCGTCAGGTCCCCGGCCGCCCGTCGCCGCTCCCACGGCGTTCGCTCGTACCCCAGGAACGTCACGAACCGCCCCGGCTCGTGCCATGCCCGCGCCGTCCGTTGCAACTCTTCCCACATCTTCCGCACGTCCAGCACCGGCGGACGGTTGAACGCCCCGGTCGCCCGCCCTGGAGTCGAGTAGATGTGGTCCGTCAGGCTGTAGAAGTCCAATCGCGCCTTGTTCCGCGCGTAACCGTGATTCCACTCCGCCGTCCCCGTCGCATCCGCATAGTCCGCATGACAATGCATGTCGCCCCAGTAGATCCGCTCGCTTGGCTCCACCCGGCATCGAGTCGGATTAGAAGTCCCCGATATCGATCCATCCCCAGTCGTTACCGTCAGCCGATGCACGCCCAGCCGCTCGAACCGCAGCCCCTCGACTTCAACAATCCCGCCGTCGTCTTCGGTCACCGAAACAGAAACCAACTCCACCCCGTCCAGGCTCACCCGCAGTTCGCCCACGTACGCCGCCCCCGGATTCGAGCTCGCATCCTCCGCCCGCACGTGCAGCGCAAACGGCTCGTCCAGACCCACCACCGAGGGCGCCGTAACCCCCAGCTTCGCCGGCGGCCCCGGCACGATCGACGCCGTCACGCAATACGGCAGGTAAGTCCAGGTCCCGTCCCCCGCGTGGTCCACCGCCACGTAGTAATTGATCCGCTCGATGCTGTACGCCGGCGCCGCTGTCGGCTCGCCGCCCCCCACCCGCAATACCACCTCGTCGCCGTGCCGCAACTCGCCCCGAACCACTCGCAACTCGCAAAACCGGTTGTCCTTGTACGTTCGCGCCAGGTGAACCAGTTCCAACTCCGCGTCCCCGTCCGTCTCCACCGTCACGTAATCCCAGCCGCTCGGATCGTCTGTCTGCGGCAGGTACGCACAGGGCACATTCGTCTGATCGTTCCAGTAGCTGATCGCCCCGCCGTCCCGCACCGGCTGGTCCCCGCACCGGTACCTGAACGACCAGGTCCCTAGACTCCCCGCCTCAACCTCAATCGCATGCCCCTCATCCCCGCCAAACCCGACCGTCAAATCCTCCTGGTAACAGTCATCCCTCGGCAGCTCACCCACAACACCCTCCCTTGCAGTCGCCTGGCTCGACGAAGCTCGCTACGCCACGAGGAACTGTCAGCACGTCCTGCGCCCTCGCTTCTCGGAGAGCGATCGCACTCGGCGGAAAACCACGCCCCGGAACAGCGCTTGCTCCCTCTCCCTGGCAGGGAGAGGGTTGGGGTGAGGGTTGAGTCCCTGGTTCAAGCACCCAAGCTGAAACTCAAGCCCCCATCCCCAACAGTCGTCAAAGACTTCCGAGATTCACACCCACCCGTGCTCGATATTCACCGGCGACCCCGTCGTCTGCGTCGTCCAGTCATAGCCGGACTCCAGCACCACCTCTTCGTTGGTGATCGCCGACTGCTCCGCCGCGAACAGGATCTCCATGATGTGCCGGCCGTATGGACCGTGCGTCGGGGGCTCGATGTTCTGTTCGATGCTGTCCACGAACCCCTTCCACTCGTACTTCATCTCGGCCGGCGGGTCGTCAAACGGCCGGTCTTCCCACTCGTCGCCCTTGCCCACCCGCACGTACTTTTCGCCGTGCTGGCTGAACCGCAGCGTCCCGTTCGCGCAGATCACCTGGCATGAGTAGTCCGGTGCCCCGTCGGCAAACCCAACCGACACCGCAACACCCGCCAACCCATTCTTGTAGCGGATGAACGCCGTCGCCGAGTCGTCGCCCGCTTGGTAGTGCGCGCGTGTTCCGATCGCCGCCGATACCGACATCGCCTGTGAACTCATCACCCACGTCAGCCGGTCAACCACGTGCACGCCGTTCGCCAGCCACATCCCGCCGCCGTGATACCGGCTGCGGTACTGCGGACGCCGCCCCGCGTGCCCCCAGTTCTTCGACATGTAGCAGACCGCCGTGATCAACGGTCCCAGCTCGCCCGAGTCCAGGATCGCCTTCGCCGCCAGGCTCGTCCCGTAGAAGTGTTGGCTCAGGCCCACCATCAGCTTGCGGTCGTTCGCGTCCGCCGCCTCGATCATCTCGTCGCACTGCTCCAGGTTGATCGCCATCGGCTTCTCGACCAGCACGTGCTTCCCTGCGTTTAGAGAGTCGACGGTCAGCCTGTGATGCAGTTGGTGCCCCAGCACCACCGCCACCGCGTCGATCTCGTCGTCCTGCAGCAATTCCGTGTGAGACGTATAGCCCTTCGGGATGTCATAGGTCTCCATGTAGTGCTGCCGCGGCGCCTCAAAGAGGTCCGCCACGGCCAAGACCTGCACGTTGTCCAGCGACTTGATGGCCTCACAGTGCGAGCGCGCAATCCCGCCCAGCCCAATGATCCCCACGTTCAACATAGGACCCCGACTCCCTCAGCTACCCCCAGCCACACACCCCGCAGCCTAGGCCATTTCACCCCCACCCCGAAACCGGCAGTCCACACTTCGTGATGCCGGACGACGCGGGCATCCGGCCCAATGGCCTAACGCTCCGAAGTAGATAGGATCACGTCGGTCACTCCGCATCCAGCAGACGCCGAAGTCTCTGCAGCATCTTCGGAACATCAGTCCGAACAATGTCCCAGATGACATCGTCATCGATGCCGAGGTAGGCATGGGCCAGGCGGTTCCGGGCCCCTACGATGCTCCGCCACTCGATTTCAGGATGCGCCTCTCGCACGGTTCCAGGAACATGCGTTGCGGCTACGCCGATCAGTTCAATATTCCGTAGCGTGGCGTCATAGGTGAGTTGATCCGCGATGAACGTCGCCTGATCCATCCCAGCCGTATATGACAAGACCCGTTCGCCAAACTCGATCATGTCCTGAACGTAGAGACGCCAGGATCGCGTTCCGCCCCCTCCGTCAGACACCAACCGCCTCCCGCTCCACATAGGCACGAAATTCCGAACGCAGCGCCTTGTCCGTCACCAGGTCCACTCCGAGACCAAGCAGGTCCTCAATGTAGAACTGCAACCCGAAGTACGACTTCGACGTGGCCGGCCCATCGAATCGCACCAAGATGTCAACATCGCTCTCGTCGCTCGCCTCATCGCGTGCAAACGACCCAAACACGGCCAACTCAACCACCCCAAACCGCTCGGCCAGCGTCGGCCGGTGCGCACGCAGCGTCTCCAACACTTCCGCTCGCGTCATCGCTTCAAGCACCCCGTGCAGTTCGGGTCGCTCGGTCGGACTAACCCGGGCTGTCACCGAACTGGATCAGCCCGACCCGAACAGCGCTCGTCGTTACGGCCATAAGCCAGCCTAACCCAGAGATCTCGCGAGCCTATGCTCGGTCGTCGGTCCCACAACCGGCCGTAGGCCTCCGCCTGGGAATCCACGCTGACCTCGTCCGGCGTACCCTATAAGCCACCGAACCACGCAGACGCCCCGCACCCCGAAGAGCCACCCCCCATGCACAACCCCCACCTCCACCTCCTCATTGACGACCACGAAATCTCTTATCGCCGTGGCCTCACCCGCTTCATCGAGCGCCCCCACCGCATCCAGCCCGGTCCCGTCCTCACCGCCGACCACCCCTGGGAACAATCCCGCGTCAACCTCTGGGGCTCCGTCTACTGGGACGACCGCGAAGACTGTTACCGCATGTGGTATCTCGCCGACGACAAGTCCCGTCGCGACCGCTTTCAAAACTCCCTCTGCCACGCCACCTCACCCGACGGCATCACCTGGACCCGCGGCGTCTACACCCACGTCGACCATCCCGCCGGCGTCCCCAACAGCGTCGTCTACGGCGAACGCCGCCAGCCCGAAGTCCGCCGCCTCGGCCCGCCCACGGTTCTCATCGACCCCCTCGAACCCGACCCCAACCGCCGCTACAAACTTGTCGCCTTCTTCACGGACCAAGCGGAAGACCGCGGCTTCATCGTCGCCTTCAGCGGCGACGGCATTCATTGGGACCCGGCCCCGAACCGCGTCCACCTGCCCCGCGGCGATCGCACCTGCGTCATGCAGGACTTCCAGCGCGGCGGCTTTGCCATGACCAGTCGGCGCGACCACGCCGCCCGCGACGGTACCGCCGGCCACGCGCGCCGCCGCGACATCGCCCTTTCGCGCTCCGACGACCTCCTGGACTGGACGCCCGCTACCGTCATCGTCGATGCCGACGACGACGACCCGCCTGCCACCGAGTTCTACGGCATGCCCTTTTTCAACTGGGGCAACCAGTACATCGGTCTGCTTGAGTACTACGACCCAATCAACGAAATCCTCAACGTCCAGCTCAGCACCAGCCGCGACGGCATCCGCTGGGAACGCGCCGTCTCCCGCCAGACCTACTTCGATGTGGGCCCCTCGGACGCCTGGGACAGCACCTGGGTCGCCTTCGGCATGTCCCCGCCCCAGGTCCGCGACGACGAAATGCTCCTCTGGTACAGCGGCCGCCCCATGGCCCACCGTCACGAACGCCTCAATATCGGGTCCATCGGAATTGCCCGCGCCCCTCGCGACCGCTTCGCCGGCCTCCGCGCCGGCCCCGACGGCGGCGAACTCACCACCGACTGGATCCAGGTCGGCGGCCCCCGCCTCCTCCTCAACATTGGTGCCGCCAACGGCCCCGTCTCCGTAGCCGTCACCGGCGACGACGCCAACCCCATCCCCGGCTACGCCCACGCCGACTGCGACGCCCAAATCTCCAATGGCGTCGACGTCCCCGTCACCTGGAACGGCCGTAACCTCCAGCCCCTCCTCGGCCGCCGCGTCCGCCTCCACCTCAAACTCACCTACGCCACCCTCTACGCCTACCGCTTCGCCCCTTGACTCGATCCGTTCGCCCCATCCGTTCGTGGTGAGCCGGGCCGGAGTCCGTCGGAGGCCCGTGTCGAACCACAGCCCCACCCGTCGCCCCCGTTCCTAGTGAGCCGGGCCGACGTCCCCGAAAGCCCGTGTCGAACCACACCCACTCGCTAGCCTCGTCTCGTCCTGAGCGTTAGCCTCCCCAACCACACATCCACGCCACCCCCATGCCCCCCAACTTCCTCTTCATCACCACCGACCAGCAACGCTGGGACACCCTCCGCTGCGCCGGCAACCCCGCCATCCGCACCCCGCACCTCGACGCCTTGGCCGCCCGCGGCGTCCGCTTTACCCGCGCCTACCCCAGCACCCCCATTTGCATGCCCGCCCGCGCCACCATGATCACCGGCCGCAGCCAGCGCGGGCACCAGGTCTTCGAACACGAAATCAACCTCTCCGAGAATATCCCCGTCCTCGGCGACGCCCTCCACGAAGTCGGCTACACCACCGCCCTCTTCGGCAAACCCCACTTCAAAGTCTGGGAAATCGAGGACGCCCTCCCCGAACACCCACCCGCCGGCGCCGCCGTAGACCCGCGCGACGGCCTCTGGCACGGCCCCTACTACGGCTTCGACCACGTCGTCCACTTCACTGGCCACCGCAAACCCGGCGGCCACTGGCGCGTCTGGCTCGAACGCGAACACCCCGATAGCATCCCCCTCTGGGAACCCGAAGCCTCACCCAACCCCCCGCTCCGCCCCGGCGCCTGGCACAACGCCATCCCTAAGGAACACCACCACACCCACTACCTCGCCGACCAACTCATCGACTGGCTCGATACCCGCGCTCAGTCCGAGGAGTCCGACCCCTTCTTCGCCTGGCTCTCCTTCCCCGACCCCCACGGCCCGTTCTGCCCGCCCGCCCCCTACAGCGACATGTACGACCCCGCCGACATGCCGCTCCCCGTCCCCGCCAACGACGACTTCGACCTCAAACCGCCCCACTACCGCTGGTCCGTCGACCGCAAACACTCCTGGTACGGCGGCAGCCCCTCCGGTTCCCAGGACCCCGACAACCAGCGCCAGGTCCGCGCCCTCTACTACGGCATGATCACCTTCATCGACGACATGATTGGCCGCGTCCTCCAGGCCCTCCAGCGCCACGGACTCGCCGACAACACCCACGTCATCTTCACATCCGACCACGGCGAGATGATCGACGACCACGGCCAGGGCGGGAAGCCCCCCATGACCTACGAATCCGTCATCCGCGTCCCCATGCTTTGGGCCGGACCCGACATCCCCGCCGACCGCGTCCACCACGGCCCCACCACCCACCTCGACCTCGTCCCCACCGTCATCGACCTCGCCAACGCCCCGCCCCTCCCCGGCATGGAAGGCCGCTCCTTCGCCCCCCTATTGCATGGTCAGACCGACACCCACCGCGACGCCGTCATCGTCGAACGCATCGGCGTCGAACGCCACACCAGCGAACCCATCATCCGCCAGAAAATCCTGGTCACCCCGCGCTACAAGCTCGCCCACTACGGCTCCGCCATGCCCGGTGAGCTATACGACTTGGAAACCGACCCCGAAGAACTCACCAACCTCTGGAACGACCCCGCGCACTCCCACATCCGCGCCCAGCTCACCGAACGCCTCCTCACCGAAATCATCGACGACGAACTCGGCGACCCTGTCAACATCTTCCTCCGCCAGCCCCTCAGCCCCTTCGGCTCTTTCCGCGACCCCGACCTCCGCCACCCCACCGAGTCCTACCGCCGCCGCACCCTCAGCCCCACCTCCCGCCTCTACAAGAAAAAAGACCCCCGCATGCTCCACAACGAACACCTCGCCGAACAACGCCAAGTCTCCGAGGACCCCTAACCGCCCCACCCTGTTCGTGGTGAGCCGGTGCGGAGTCCCCGCAGCACCGTGTCGAACCACCCCTGCCCGTTCGTGGTGAGCCGAGCCTGAGTCTCCGAAGGCCCGTGTCGAACCCGACCGCGCGGCACCTGATACTCTCAGCCAACAAGACCACCCCGCCCAATCCCCACCTTCTCCTTTCTCACTCCTCTTCCCTCTCCCCTCTCCCCTTCCTCACCCACCCCCCATGTCCTGGACCCGAATCTCCCCCCGCATCTTCCGCTTCACCGACACCTGCAACGCCTACTGCATCACCTCCGGCGACCGCGCCATCCTCATCGACGCCGGCTCCGGCGCCCTCGTCGACCACCTGGCAGAAATCGGCGTCAAGCAGATCGAGTGGGTCCTCCACACCCACCACCACCGCGACCAATCCTGGGGCACCCCGCGCCTCCGCCAGCACGGCGCCAAAGTCGCCGTCCCCGAGCACGAACGCCACCTTTTCGACCAGGCCGAACTCTTCTGGCAACACAAGCGCGTCTACGACAACTACAACGACCGCAACACCTTCTTCACCCTCGCCCAAAACGTCCCCGTCGACGCCGATCTACAGGACTACGAAACCTTCACCTGGCGCGACGTCCAACTCCAAGTCATCCCCGCCAAGGGCCACACCCACGGCAGCAGCATGCTCATCGGCCATGTCGATGGTCAGAAAGTCGCCTTCACCGGCGACCTCCTAGCCGCCGGCGGCGTCCTCTACCAGTACCACGCCCTCGAATACGGCTACGGCGACCAGGCCGGCGCCCTCTTCACCCTCCAATCGCTTCAGGCCCTCCGCCGCCACGCCCCCGACCTCGCCCTCCCCTCCCACGGCGACACCATCCAGGACCCCGTCGGCGACTGCGCCCGCCTCGAAGACCGCCTCATGGCCCTTGCCCGCCTCGGCGGCGGCATGCGCTTCCTCGGCGGCGGTTGGGACCACGGCCTCGATATCCTCCCCGACCCCAAATTCATCCAGGTCTCCCGCCACCTGCTCTGGGGCGGCCCCCACACCTGCTCCAACTTCTACGTCCTGCTGTCAGACAGCGGCAAAGCCTGTTTCATCGACTACGGTCACGCCTTCTGGGCCCACATGGCCGTCGCCCAGGAGCGCGAAGACGGCGACACCATGCGCTTCGTCGTCCACCACCTCGATGAGCTCCGCGACACCTACGGCGTCCACGACATCGACATGGTCCTCGTCACCCACATCCACGACGACCACACCGCCGGCATCCCCTACCTCGTCCGCCACGAAGGCGCCCGCGTCTGGGCCCTCGACGAAGTCGCCCAGGTTCTCGAAGACCCCGCCGGCTGGTGCAGCACCCCCTGCACCCTCCCGAAACCCATTCCCATCCAACGCCATCTCACCGACGGCGAACGCTTCCAGTGGGAGGAGTACGACTTCGAGGTCCACCACGCCCCCGGCCAAACCGAATTCCACTCCGTCCTCGCCACCCACGTCGACGGCCAGAAAGTCGCCTTCACCGGCGACAACATCTTCCTCGAACTCGCCCCCGGCAACACCGGCGGTTTGACCACGCAGCTTTATCAGACCACCGTCCTGCGCAACAGCCTCCAGCTCTGGATGCACCGCCGCTGCGCCGACGTCATGGACCTCGTCCAGCCCGACCTCGTCTGCCCCGGTCACCGCGAACTCATCCCCTGGGACCAACGCCGCGCCGCCGAATACCGCGACTTCATCGCCCGCAAAGAGCGCGTCGTCCGCGACCTGCTCGACGATCCGGTCGACATGGGAGTCGACCTCTGGTGGGCCCGCCTGGTCCCCTACCTGCGCACCGTCCAACCCGGCGAAACATGCACCTACCGCCTCCTCCTCCGCAACAACGCCGAGCGCCCCGTCCAACTCGAAGCCCGCCTCCTGTGTCCCAATGGCTGGCAAACTACCGACGCCTTCCACCCCCTCGACTTGGAAGCCGGCGACCGCGGCGAACTCACCCTCACCGCCACCGCCCCACCCCACCCCGACACCCGCCGCATCCTCACCGCCGAAATCCTCATCAACGGCCAACCCCAAGGCCCCATCCCCGAAGCCCTCATAACCGTCACCACCCCCACCCCCTAACCACCGTTCGTGGTGAGCCGGTGCGGAGTCCCCGGAGCACCGTGTCGAACCACCCTCGCAGGAACCAGGTCACCCCGCCCGTCTTCCTCTTCCTCCGACATCCCGGCGTCCCCGGCCGGGACCCAGCAGCAACCAATAGTCCGGCCTCAACGCGCCACCCCGTCAAACCCTCAGCCCTAGCGCTCGATCCTCTTCATCCCCCGCTCCCCACTCGTGACGAACCCATACCTTTCGTGGTGAGCCGGGCCGCAGTCCCTCGTATGCCCGTAGAGCCTGCCCTGAGCTTGTCGAAGGGAACCACAGCCCCCAGCATCCAAGCCAAAGCCCCCGTCAAATCTCCCTGCCGTAGGGGCGGGTCTGTGACCCGCCCGTCTTCCGCGCACCCGTCGTCCCCGATTCACCTAAGCCTCGGCGCGCTCTCTCCTTCCGACGCAGTTCTTTACCTCTCCATTGAGGGAGAGGGCAGGGTGAGGGTGGCTGCTTCCCCCAGCACCCACGCGAAGTCAGCAGCAACGTGCATCGTCCACCCCCCGCCTTTCCCTCTCAGGCTCCGAGCCTGCTCCCGACGAAGTCCGGAAAACAAGACGCCTCCCAACCCACAAGCCACAATTAGCCCACCAAACCCACCAGAAGAGACAAATCGCAAATGCACGTCCTAATCATGGGCTCCGGCGGCGTCGGCGGCTTCATCGGCTCCCGCCTCCTCCAAACCGGCCACCACGTCACCTTCATCGCCCGCGGCCCCCACCTCCAGGCCATCCGCGACCACGGCCTCTGCATGCTCAGCGAAGACGGCTCCCGCCGCGTACTAAACGTCAACGCCGTCGAAAACCCCGCCGACGCCCCCTCATCCCCCGACCTCATCATCTTCGCCGTCAAGTGCTACGACACCGAATCCGCCGCCCAACTCCTCCGCCCCGCCATCGGCCCAGACACCGCGGTCGTCACCCTCCAGAACGGCATCGACAGCGTCCCAACCCTCACATCCATTCTTGGAGCGGAACACATCATCGGCGGTGCCACCTGGCTCACCGCCCACATCCTCGAACCTGGCGTCATCGAATATCAGGACGCTGAAGTCCGCGCCGCCATCGGCGAACCCGCCGGCGGATTCTCCAACCGCGTCCAAACCATCGCCCAGGCCCTCCGCGCCGCCGGCTTCGAAATCGAGGTCAGCGACGACATCTACCACGTCCTCTGGAACAAACTCGTCCTGCTCGCCGTCCTGGGACCCGTCACCGCCGCCTGCCAGCTCCCCCTCGGCCCCATCCTTGCGACTGAGGGCATGCTTGACCTCTTCCGCACCATGTTCAACGAGGCCATCGCCGTCGCCCATTCCCAGCGCATCCACCTCCCCGACACCACCACCAACGACCTCATCGCCCTTCTCCAGACCCTCCCAGCCGACAACACCACCTCCCTCCAGGTCGACTTCGCCCACCAACGCCGCGTCGAACTCGACTACACCGCCGGCGCCGTCCTCCGCCACGGCCAAGCCTCGGGAGTCCCCACCCCCACCCTCCAAACCCTCTACCTGACCCTCAAATCCCGCGCCCAATCCTTCGGCGGCCTCTAACCACTCACGGCCGTTGGCTTCCCGTTCGTAGTGAGCCGACCCGGAGTCTTTCGGAGGGTCGTGTCGAACCACACCCTCAGCTACACCTCCCAGGCCCTTCTCCACTCCCTTCTTCGTCCGTTTTCACAACTCACTTCTCTCGCTCACTCCTTCCCCATCCCGTTCATGGTGAGCCGGGCCATAGTCCATCTGATACCCGTGTCACCCCCCAGCTACACCTCCCAAGCCTCCGACTCCGCTCCCTTCCCTACTTCGTTCTGGGCCGTCCCCCACGAGAGTTGGTCAACCAAATCGACACGCTATGCTCGAAACTCGAGATCCGCGTCGGGACTACCCCAGCTGGCAACCGCCTCCACCAAAGGAGAGCGCGTGATTGCGCTACTGAAGAGCGTGTTGTCTGAGGCACGGGTGCGTGACGTCAAGACGCCGTCGGAGGCCGCCGCATGATCCGCGTCGACGTCAAACCCGAAATGCTCCGCTGGGCGCGTGAGCGCGCCGGCGTGCACCAAGACGACCTGGCCCACAAGTTTCAAAAGCTGGATGAATGGGAAACCGGCACCGTACAACCAACCCTCAAGCAGCTGGAAGCCTTC